>NZ_JACOMF010000057.1 GCF_014283215.1 Siccirubricoccus deserti | reverse complement strand
CGAGTAGTGGCTGCCATAGGCAGGCAGTGCCGTCCGCCCCACCGCAAGCGCCTCACCGGCCACCCGCAGCGCCGACTTCGAAAGCGTCCGCATCGACCACCTCCGGACCGCTCATCCCAAGATAGCCGCCCAAAGTACCCAGCCAAGCCAGGGTTTCAACAGAGCAAGCGCCCATCAGAACCGGGCGCATCCTGGTGTCCTTCCACGGTCTTGCCGCGGAAGGCGTGCCGAAGCGTCGACCGGGAGAAGCCGTCGCCCCCCGGAACCGCGCAGCGGCTTGGTGAGGCGTTCAAGGCGCCCAGGCCGTCTTAGTCCGCAGATACTCCAGCCGGTACACCCCGCGCCGCACCGGCCCTCGGGCGCCGGCCGCCAACAGGGCCGCGTCCGGCAGCAGCGGCGCCAGCGCCTCGGCGTCGGTCGCTTCCAGCAGGATGAACCAGCCGGGCGGCGCGCCGATATCGGGGCGATTGCGCTTCTCCTCCGTCACCACCCCGCTCGCCGCCGCGTCGGCCACGCCGAGATGCGACCCGGTCACCCGCGGCGCGCCCGCCGCCTCCCGCACCAGCGCCGCCAGCGCGGTCTCGGCGGAAGCGTCGGCGTCGAAGCGGATGGTCGCCATCACCCCGCCGACGCCGGGCCCATGGCTGGCGACGACCCGCGCCAGGCCGCGCGAGGTGTCGCGCGAGTGCTTGCCGGCGGCGCGGGTCCAGGGTGTCGGCGCGTTCAGCCGGTTGGTGTAGTCCTGCCCCTGCAGCACCTGCATCGTGTCCACCTCGTAGAGGGTGAACAGCGCCGGATGCGTCGTCGCGTCGATGCCGCGGAAGCGCCGGCCGCGATTGAAGCCGAGGATGCCGACGCGTTCCGACATGTGCTCCTGGATATGCCAGGCGTAGTTCATCGCCCAGCCTTCCTCGGCGACGCCGTTCCAGATCGCCACCACCGCCTCGCCCGCCAGCATCGCTGCCTCCCCTTTCGTGTTGCGGCGATGATGCTGGGCCGTCACCTGCGACGCAACTTGACCGATCCGGGCCCCACCGCCAGCCTCCCGCGAAACAGGGAGACGTCGATGCATCGGATCCACCGCCGCGCGCTGCTCACGGCGCCAGCGCTGCTGGCCGCCACCGGCGCCCGTGCGCAGGGTTTTCCGCAGCGCCCCGTCCGGATCATCTCGCCCTTCACCCCGGGCGGCGGCACGGACACCACGGCGCGGGTGCTGGCGCCGGGGATGGGCGAGTTCCTCGGCCAGCCGGTCATCGTCGAGAACCGGCCCGGCGCCGCCGCCTCGCTCGGCGCCGCGGCGGTTGCCGAGAGCCCGGCGGATGGTCACACGCTGCTCATCGATTCGCTGAACCATGTGGTCAATCCACATCTGCTGCGCGGGCTGCGCTTCGACTACGCCACAGCCTTCACCCCGATTTCGGTGCTGACGATCCTGCCGCAGCTGCTGGTGGTGCCAACCTCGCTGCCGGTGACGACTGTGGCGGAGTTCGTTGCCTGGGCGCGGGCGCGGCCGGGGCGGCTGGCCTTCGGTTCCTCGGGCAATGCCTCGGGCTCGCATCTCGTCAGCACGGTGTTCCTGCAGGAAACCGGGCTCGACCTGCAGCACGTGCCCTATCGCGGCGGCTCGGCGGTACTGCCGGACCTCATCGCCGGCACTGTGGTCTTCGCCTTCGCCACGGTGAACTCGGTGACCGGGCTGGTGCAGGAAGGACGGCTGAGGGCGCTGGCCATCGCCTCGGCGCAGCGGGTGCCGGCCTTGCCCGCGGTGCCGACCATGGCGGAGGCCGGCTATCCCAAGGTGGCGCTCGATGAGTGGAACGGGCTCTATGCCCCGGCCGGCACGCCGCCCGCGGTGCTGGCCCGCATCCATGCCGCGGTCCGCCACGCGATGGCGCAACAGATGGTGCGCGACCGCTTCGCCGGCATCGGCGCCATCCTGGTCGGCAGCCCACCGGAGGAGGCGGCGCGTTACGTTGCCGGGTTGCGGGAGGCGATGGGCCGGCTGGTCCGCGCCGCCAACATCACCGTCGAATAGGGCGGAGGACAGAACCGGGATCGGCGGATTGTGTTCAGGCATGAACCGCACCCGCGGCAGGTCAGGTGCGGCAAAAGAATGCAAGGTTCTGGAGCGGTATCGGGGGCGCTGCCCCCAAGCCCCTGCCGGGGAGATGCGCATCTCCCGGACCCCTGGCGTGGGTTTGGCGTGCTGGCGCGGTCAGGCGCTGCATTTCCTGGCCCGCCGGTCGCAGGGCGGGACTATAGTCGCCCCCCGGCGGCAGCGCCGGCTCTACCTGCTCTCTCAGGGAAGTGGGACATGATGGGAGGCACGAGACCCGCCACGGCCTTCGACTTCGCGGGCCTGAAGCGGGCGCTGGAATCCAGCGACGCAGACGCCCTGACGGGCCTCTACGCCGAGGACGCCGAGATGACGATCGTCGACCGCAACCGGCCGCCGAGCGCCCCCCTGCGCCTGACCGGCCGGACCGCCATAGAGGCGTTCTGGCGAGACGTCTGCGCCCGGGAGATGACCCACCGGGTCGGGCATGAGGTCATCGGTCCGGACCGCGCCGCCTTCGTCGAGGAGTGCGGCTATCCCGACGGCTGCGCCGTGATGTCCGCCATGACACTCGACCTGCAGGCCGGGCGCATCGTGAAGCACCTGACGGTGCAGGCCTGGGACGAGGTGAGCTTCGCCGATAGCTGAGGCCGCAGACGGCGTCGCTACCCGCTGAAGAACTGCCGGTACACCGTCTCCTGCTCCGCCAGGAAGTTGGTGAGCCCGGCGGCATCGAGGTAGCGGAGACCGAAGCCCTGCCCCGCCATGAAGCCGGTAAAGCGGGCATCCGCCACCGTCTCCGCCACCACCGCCTGCAGCCGCGCCAGCACCGGGGCCGGCACGCCGGGCGGCAGCGCCAGCCCGCGCCAGGCGCCGAGGTCGATCGGCCAGCCCTGCTCGATGGCCGTCGGGGCCTGCGGGAAGCCGGGCAGGCGCTCAGGCGCGGTCACCGCCAGGATGCGCGCCTGGCCGCTTTCGACCTGCGCCTTGGCCTCCACCGCGCTGAAGGCGACCGCCTCGATATGCCCGCCCAGCAGGTCGCGGAGGCCGGGCGCGGCGCCGGCGTAGGGGCTGTGGGTCAGCCGGATGCGGAAGTGGCGTTCCAGCTCCAGCGCCGCGATGTGCCAGGTGCCGCCGGGGCCGCTGTTGCCGACCCGCACCGCCTCCGGGTTGCGCCTTGCGTAGTGGATGAACTCGCCAAGGCTGCGCCAGGGCGCATCGGCCCGGACGGTGATGGCGGCGGCATCGACGTTGACCAGCGCCAGCGGCTGCAGGTCACGCCAGGTGATCGGGCTCGGCCCGAGCAGCGGCGAGGTCAGCAGCTGAGCGGAGATGGCGCCAAAACTGGTGCCGTCCGGCACCGCGGTGCGAATCGCCATATGCCCGACCGTGCCATTGCCGCCCGGCCGGTTGAGCACCGCGACCGGCTGGCCGAGCCGCTCCGAGAGCAGCGGCGCCATGGCGCGGAACACCAGATCGGTGCCGCCGCCCGGCGCCCAGGGGATGATCAGGCTGAGCGGGCGGGTTGGCCATGCGGCCGGCTGCGTCCGGGCGGACGGGGCATTGGCTGCCGCCATCCCGGCGGCAAGCAGCATGGTCCGGCGTGGGATCGCCATGGCTCGGTTCCTCCCGATGGCGCCTGTGCCGACGCCTCACGGGCAGCACACCACAGCAGTGCCGGGATGGGAAGCTGACGGAGTGGTGAAACCGCGACCATTCCAACACATGCGAGGCTTAAAGTACGGAACACGGGGAGCGGCGATGCGAGGATTCCTCGGCGCGGGTCTTTTCGTCCTGGCGCTGCTGCCGACGCCGGGCCTGGCGCAGATGGCGCCCTGCGCCGTCCAGCATGGCGGCATGAGTCTGAATGTCGGGGCCATGGCGCTCGACGCCTGCGCCCGCACCATCCAGGCGGCGCAAGGCATCGGCAGCTGGGGCGGCAGGCGGGTGCAGACCGATGGCCGTGGCGGCGTCTACCTCGATGGCCGTTTCGTCGGCACGGCGGTCAATCCCTCGGGCACCGTCGGCAGCCTGCGCGACCGCTGCCTCCACGGCGACACCGCGGCCTGCAACCAGTGGGGGCGGCAGTCCGAGGCGGCGTCGCGGCAGATGGAGCGGATGTACCCGAAGGGCTGGGCGGGACGCTGATCAGCCCTGCGCGTCGAGGCTCCAGCGCCCCCGCTCGACGGTCGAGAAGAACTCCGCCACGGCGCGATTGAAGGCGGCCGGCTCCTCCAGGTTGATCGCGTGGCCGGTGCGCGGCTGCATCCAGAGGCCGCAGTTCGGCAGCACGGTCTTCAGCCAGATGTTGGTCTCGATGCAGGGCCAGTCCTCGTCGCCCACCGCCAGCAGGGTCGGCACCTGCATCCGCCGCAGATCGGCTTCCCAGTCGAAGATCGACTGCCGCTCGCCCTGGAAATGCTTCATCGTCAGCCCGGTGCCGAGCCCGGAGTGCTCCGAGAGCCGCGCCATATAGGCCGTCCAGCCGCGCGGGTCCTTCTTCTTCAGTTGGATGCGGGTCGGTGAATTCCCGGTCTCCTCGGCCAGTTCGCCCGCCCAGCCCTGGGCGATCAGCCGGTTGCCGAGGGTGGTGCAATTGGCGCGGAAGCCAGCCTGCTCCTGCCGCGGCGAGCCGGAGCCGGCGCCGGCCGGGACCAGCGCCGTCGCCATCTCCGGATGACGGATGCCGAACAGCAGGGTGGCGAAGCCGCCCATCGACAGGCCGACGATATGCGCCTTTGGGATGCCGAGATGGCGCAGCACCGCCACCGCATCCGCCACCGCGTAGTCCTGGCCGTAGAGTTTCGGGTCGGTGGGCACGTCGGAGGGCGGGTAGCCGCGCGCCGAATAGGCGATGCAGCGGTATTCGCGGGAGAAGAACCGCATCTGGTCTTCCCACTCGCGGTGGTCGGCGCCGAATTCATGAATGAACAGGATGGGGTGGCCGGTACCGGCCTCCTCGTACCACAGGCGCGCGCCTTCGGCGGGGGCGTAAGGCATGGGCGGTCTCCTTCGTCTCGGTTGCGCCGATCCTGCACCCGATCGCCCGATATGGCATCCCCTCGACAGCGGCAGCGCGGCAGGCCAGGGTGGCGGCAGCGCCAGCCATGCCACGCGATGCGGACGAGACGTCCCGACACCCCCTGCGCCGGGTCTTCGCCAGCCCCGCCTTCCGCCGCCTCTGGGCGGTGGGGGCGATCGCCAATGCCATGCGCTGGGTGGAGATCCTGGTCGCCGCCGTCTTCACCTTCGAGGTCACCGGCTCGGCCTTCGCCGTCTCCGTCGTCGCCATGCTGCGGGCGCTGCCGATGCTGCTGGCCGGCGCGGTGGCCGGCGCCATCGCCGAGGTGCTGGACCGCCGCCGCCTGCTGATGGCCGGCCAGGCGGCGGTGGCCGCCAGCGGCTTCACCATCGCCGGCCTCTCCTTCGCCGGAGCGCTGCAGGTCTGGCACCTGGGCGCCGCCGGGCTGCTGGCCGGGCTGGTCTGGACCGGCGAGATGGCCTCGCGCCGCCGCATGCTGACCGAAGCGGCCGGCGAGCGCGACATGGTGCAGGCCATGGCGCTGGACACGCTGACCAGCAACACCACGCGCATGGCCGGACCGCTGCTCGGCGGGCTGCTCTATGAGTCGGTCGGCATCGGCGCCGCCTATGCGCTGGCCGGCTGCTGCTACCTGACGACCTTCGTCCTGCTTTCCGGCGTACGGCTGCCGCAGGCGCGGCGGGCGCTGAGGCCGCGCCAGGTGCTGCTTGACGTGGCGGAGGGCATTGCCACGGTGCGGCGGCTGCCGGTGCTGCAAGCGGTGGTGCTGGCGACCGTCGCGATGAACGTCTTCGCCTTCAGCTTCACCACCGTGCTGCCGGCACTCGGCACCCTGGCCTATGGCGCGACGCCGCTGCAGATCGGCCTGCTGACCGCGGCCGAGCCGGCCGGGGCGCTGTTGGCCGGGTTGGTGCTGGCGACGCGGCGGGCCGCGCCGCTGTCAGCGCTGGCGATGCTGGCGGGCTGCGGCGGCTTCATGCTGGCGCTGCTGCTGCTGCCGCTGATGCCGCTGCTCTGGCTGGCGGTCGGGCTGCTGCTGCTGGGCGGCTGCGGCAGTTCCCTGTTCGCCGCGTTGCAGACCGCGCTGGCGGTGACCGCGGCGCCGCCCGAGGCGCGGTCCCGGGTGCTGGGGCTGGTGACCACCTGCATCGGCACCGGGCCGTTCGGCGTGCTGCTGATGGGGGCGCTGGCGGATGCGCTGGGGCCACGCAGCGCCATCCCGATCATAGCGGCGGCGGGGCTGGCGCTGCTGGTCGTCGGTGGCGCGGTGACCTTGCGGCGGCGGTGACGCCGGCTGCGGCGGAGGGCAGCCCCGTGCCGCTTGTCACATATTGAAACAGCATTGCCGGATCACCATATCCAGCCGACGGGACACTGCGCCAGGGTCCGCGCCGGGGTGCCACCCCAACCAGCCCGCGCGGCGCCGCGGCGGAAAGGATTCCCTGCATGCCGCGTGCTGCCCGCGCTCCCACTGCCGCCCGCCTCGATGGTCGTCGCGTGCTGTTCGCCGTGCAGCAGGATGGCGTCGATGTGCGTTGCGCCATTTCCCTGAACGCGCTGCAGGACATCAGCGAGCGGCGCTACGTGAAGCCGGCCGAAGTGCTGCAATGCTTCGCGGCGGCGCAGCTGCGCATCGAGGCGGCGGCACGCCACAAGCTTACCACCCGTAGCATGCCGGAGGGTGGGCTGCTCAACCTCTGGTCGGATGATTTCGAGGCCTGAGGCTACAGCGCCTTGTGCCGGCCATCACAGAGCGGCGCCTTGCCGGTGCGCTTGCAGCCGCAGAACCAGGCGCGACCGTCCTTCTCCGCGGTGTATTTCAGCGGCGCGAAGGCCCCGCCCTTGTGCTTGCCGTCGCAGAAGGGCTGCTTCGCCGAGAGCCCGCAGACGCACCAGTAGTAGGTCTTGCCGGCCTCGACTTCGACCGGATAGGGCGCCTTCTGCGGGGTGGCGGGCTGCGGCGTCGTGTCGGACATTGTTCTTCCTCCCAGGGATGCGGCGCCAGCATCCGCCCGCCGCACCGCCTCTGTCCAGGGAAGGAGCGTTGCCCTTGGGGTCAGCTCCGCTGCGGCATCGCCTGCGGGATCACCGTCGTCACCAGCGTGGCGTCCAGCGCCTCGTAGTCATGGTAGCCGATGGTGGCGTAGAGCTCGGCGCGGGTCTGCATGCGGTCGACCATCTTGTGCGTCCCGCCCTCCTTGCGGATAGAGGTGTAGAGCTCCTCCATCGCCTTGGCGGCGACCCGCAGGTGGGAGACCGGCCAGATCACCATGCCATAGCCCATCGCCTCGAACTCAGCGGCGGTGAAGAAGGGCGTGCGGCCGAACTCGGTCATGTTGGCCAGCAGCTTCACCCCCGGCATGCGGGCGGCGAATTCCTTGAACATCTCCGCGGTGACCAGCGCCTCGGGGAAAATCGCATCGGCCCCGGCGTCCAGGTAGAGCTTGGCGCGCGCCACCGCGCCATCCATGCCCTCGCTGGCCGCGGCATCGGTGCGGGCGATGATGTAGAGGTGCTTGCGGGCCTTGCGGGCGGCGGCGACCTTGGCCGCCATGTCATGCGCATCGGCCAGCTTCTTGTCGTTCAGGTGGCCGCATTTCTTCGGCAGCAGCTGGTCTTCCAGATGCACCGCGCCGGCGCCGGCTTCCTCGAAGCTGCGCACCATGTGCATGACGTTCAGCGCCTCGCCATAGCCGGTGTCGCCATCGACCAGCATCGGCAGGCCGGCGGCGCGGCTGACCTGGCGGATCCAGAAGCAGACCTCGTCCACGGTGATCATGCCGAGGTCGGGCAGCCCCATCGTCGCCGTCATCGCCGCGCCGGAGAGGTAGAGCGCCTCGAACCCCTGCCGCTTCGCCAGCAGCGCGGCGATGCCCATGTGCGCGCCCGGCATCTGCAGGATGCCCGGCCGCTCCAGCAGGCGGCGGAAGCGGAGGCCGGCGGGCTCGTCCGGGACGTCGGCGCCGATGACGTAGGGCATTGCGGTCTCTCCTTATTCTCGCCCGGCAGATGGCCGCCGGGCGCCGCACCTGTCAATTCCCTGAGGCGGAACACCGTGCCGGAGCAGGCATCCGCCGTGCAAACGACGAGATGCCGCGGCTTGGCGCCCGGGCATGGGCGCCAACCGCGGTAGCCGCGGTAGCCGCGGCGCATCGCCCGCCTCAGCGGAAGAACACCAGGGTCACCAGCACGAACAGCGGCACCAGGATCGCCAGCGCCCAGACGCAGTAGCCGAAGAAGCTCGGCATCCGCACGCCCTGCTCCTCGACGATCGCCTTGACCATGAAATTCGGCGCATTGCCGATGTAGCTGTTGGCCCCCATGAACACCGCGCCGCAGGAGACCGCCGCCAGGGTCAGCGCCCCCTGCCCCATCAGCGCCACGGCATCGCCGCTCGCCAGGTTGAAGAACACCAGATAGGTCGGCGCATTGTCGAGGAAGGAGGAGAGCCCGCCGGTCAGCCAGAAATAGACCCAGGGGATGGGCTCGCCGGCAGCGGTCGAGGTCAGCCCGACCAGCCCGGCCGCCGCCCCGGCCGGCCCGGCCTTCAGGATCGCCAGCACCGGCGCCATGCAGATGAAGATGGCGGCGAACAGCTTCGCCACCTCCGCCATCGCGCCCCAGGCGAATCCATTCGCCTCCCGCAACCTGGGGGGCGTCACCCGCATCGAGACCACCGTGATGCCGAGGAAGGCGAGGATCGCCAGCAGCCGCTCCGCCCCGATCCGGTCGCCGAACACCGCAACCTCGCCCGGCTGCCAGAAGCCCTGCGCCAGTACCACCGCGACGATGCAGGCGATCAGCGCGAGGTTCGGCCAGCCCTCGATCGCCAGCGGCTGGCGTGCCGCGACCACCGGCGCCCGCGGCTGCTCCCGCGCCCAGAGCCAGCTGTCGAGCAGCCAGTAGAGGCCGAGCAGCAGCACCGCGCAGAACAGGAACTCGCTGAACATATGCGTGGTGGTCCAGAAGAAGCTCACCCCCTTCAGGAAGCCGAGGTAGAGCGGCGGGTCGCCGAGCGGGGTCAGCGACCCGCCGATGTTGCTCACCAGGAAGATGAAGAAGACGAAGCTGTGAGTCTTGCGCCGGCGGAAGGCATTGGCCCGGATCAGCGGCCGGATCAGCACCATGGAGGCGCCGGTGGTGCCCATCACCGAGGCGGCCAGCGTGCCCACCGCCAGCAGCGCAGTATTGGTCGCCGGCGTGCCGACCAGCGTGCCCTTCAGCAGCACCCCGCCACCGGTGGTGTAGAGCGCCAGCAGCAGGGCGATGAAGGGGATGTATTCCTGCAGCAGCACATGCCAGATCTCGGCCGCCATCGGCGCCAGGCCGAAGGCGGCGGCGAAGGGCAGCATCAGCAGCAGCGCCCAGCCGGCGGCGATCTTGCCGTAGTGATGGTGCCAGATGTGCCCCGCCAGCAGCGGCATCAGCGCGATCGACAGCAGCAGCCCGGCGAAGGGCAGCCCCCAGAGCAGGCCAAGCGAGGCCGGATCCACCGCCTCCGCCGCCCCCGCCGGTCCCGCCCAGACAAGCATCAATGCCGCCGGCGGCACCGCCGCCCAACCACCCCTCGCCACCCGCTCACCCCCTCGGACATTTCGGCGATGCTACAACAAGCCGGCCGAGGTCACGAGGCCGGCCGGGGTGCGAGAACGGACCGGTTCGCCGGGCGTTCGATTGGCGAAATCCACATCCGTGGCGGCCGGAATGCCCGGCCGATCCGCCAGAACCGCCCGCGGCCAGCGGGGGTTTCCCTCATCGGGCCCGGCCACTAAGGTCCGGGCCAAACTCGGGAGCAGAGCATGGAAATGACCGGCGAGCGGCGCATCCCCGCGCCGCGCCAGCAAGTCTGGGAAGCCCTGAACGACCCGGAGGCGCTGCGCGCCGCCATCCCCGGCTGCGAATCCGTCGAGCGTGTCGCCGAGGACCAATTCCAGGCCCGGGTCGCGGTGAAGCTGGGTCCGATGGCGGCGAAATTCGGCGGCAAGGTGAAGCTTGAGAACCTAAACCCGCCGGCCAGCTACACCATCTCCGGCGAGGGCAACGGCGGCGCCATGGGCTTCGCCAAGGGCGGCGCCGATGTGGCGCTGGAGGAGGTCTCGGCCGCTGAGACCCTGCTGAAGTACAACGTCAAGGCGCAGGTCGGCGGCAAGATGGCGCAGCTCGGCGCCCGGCTGATCGACAGCACGGCGAAGCAGATGGCCGACCAGTTCTTCGACCGCTTCGCTGCCAATCTCAGCCCGGCGCCCGAGCTGGTCGCCACCACCGCTTCGCCCGGTTCGGGCGATGTCGGGATCACCGAGACGCCACGCAGCGCGCCGGAGGATGCCGCCAATGCCGCCGCCATGGCGGCGACCCGCAGCCCGGCCAATCGCGCCGCCACCGACGTAAGAGTGGCGACGGCTGCGGCGGGCGGCACGGCCACCGGCACCGATACCGAATACCTCGGCGACCTCGCCGCGCCCGGGCCGCTGACCCAGCATGGCGCCGAGGGGCCGAGCGCCGGCGGCGGCAAGCCGGTCCACCGCCCCAACCCGCGCGCGGTGGATGCCGAGGCGATCCGCCCACTGCGGCTGCTGCTGCAGATCGAGCCCTTCGGCCTGCCCCTGCAATTCTGGGGCGGCAGCGTCATCATGCTGATCATCCTGGCGTTGATGTTCCTGTGAGCGCGTCCGACCGGCCGGGCCCCAGCGCGACGCTGGATCGAGCGCAGCTTCCCGCGACGGTCGAGGCGACGCAGCAACTGCTCGCCGCCGGCGGCTATGTCGCCGACCGGGCGCTGGCGACCACGGTGCACCTGGCGCTGCGCATGGGACGGCCGCTGTTCCTCGAAGGCGAGCCCGGCACCGGCAAGACCGAGATCGCCAAGGTCCTGGCCGCCGGGCTGCCGCGCAAGCTGGTCCGGCTGCAATGCTACGACGGGCTCGACCTCTCGGCCGCGGCCTATGAGTGGAACCACGCGAAGCAGCTCATGGCGATCCGCCTGGCCGAGGCGAGCGGCTCGGCCAGCGACCGCGCGGCGCTGGAACGCGGCATCTACGACCGCGCCTTCCTGCAGGAACGCCCGCTGCTGCAGGCGCTGACCGGCGAGCCCGCGGTGCTGCTGATCGACGAGCTGGACCGCGCCGACGAACCCTTCGAGGCCTTCCTGCTGGAGGTGCTGGCGGATTTCCAGGTGACGGTGCCGGAGCTCGGCACCATCCGGGCGGCGACGCCGCCGGTCGTCATCATCACCTCCAACCGCACGCGCGAGGTGCATGACGCGATCCGCCGGCGCTGCCTCTACCACTGGGTGGACTACCCCGACGCCGCGCGCGAGCGCGCCATCCTGAGGATCCGCGCCCCGGGCATGCCGGAACGGCTCTCCGCCGAGGTCGTCGCCTTCGTCCAGAAGCTGCGCGGCGGCGACTACTTCAAGCTGCCCGGTGTCGCCGAAACCATCGACTGGGCCGCCGCCCTCTCGGCCCTCGACGCCCGCGAACTGGAACCCGCCGCGGTCGACGAAACCCTGGGCGTACTCCTGAAGTACCAGGACGACATCGCCAAGCTGCGCGGCGCCGAAGCGGCCAAGCTCGTCGCCGAGGCCAAGCAGGCCGCGGCGTGATGTCGGCGTGCGGGGTGTTTCGCAGGGGGCGCTGTCCCCTGCACCCCCGCCGGGGGCCAGGCGGCCCCTGGACCGGCCTGGGTCATTGCCGTCCCGAGGCCTCCCTGGAGGGTGCCTCGGGACGACGATCAAACCCACATAGAGGTCCGGTCCCCGGCGGGGCGCAGGGGCAGAGCCCCTGCGGCACCACCCCCGCATGAGCGAGTTCACCGCCATGGCCGGGCTCGTCTCCGCGCCAGGGGCCGCTTTGGCGGCGAATATCCTGGCCTTTGGGCGGTTGTTGCGGCGGGCCGGGGTGCCGGTGGGGTCGACCGAGGGGTTGGCGGCGATGGAGGCCTTGTCACTGGTGGATATCGGCGACCGACGCCAGGTGCATGCCGCCTTGCGGGCGGTGATGGTGCGCCGGCGCGAGCATTTCCCGGTGTTCGACCAGGCTTTCCTGCTGTTCTGGCGCGATCCGGAGGCCGGGCGGAATGCCGCCGCCATGGCGCTGATGGACGGAATGAAGGAGCAGGCCAAGCCGCCACCGGGCAGCCGCCGGCTGGCCGAGGCCATGGCGCCGCAGCGGCCGCCGCGCCCGCCGCCGCAGCCGCCCGAGGAACGCCCGCCGGTCGATGTGGCGATGACCGTCAGCGAGCGCGAGCGGCTGCAGACCATGGATTTCGAAGCGATGTCGGCGGCCGAGATCGCCGCCGCCAAATCCGAGATCCGCAAGCTGGTGCTGTCGCTGGACGCCCGCCCGACCCGCCGCTTCCGGCCGGATCCGCTGGGCCCCTCGGTGGATTTGCGCGGCACCATCCGCGCCAGCCTGCACCAGGGCGGCGAGATCCTGAGCCTGGAGCGCCGCCGCCGCGTCACCCGGCCGCCGCCGCTGGTGGCGCTCTGCGACATCTCCGGCAGCATGTCGCGCTACGCCCAGGTGCTGCTGCACTTCCTGCATGCGGTGACCAACGACCGCGACCGCGTCCACAGCTTCCTGTTCGGTACCAGGCTGACCAATGTCACGCGGCAGTTGCGCCACCGCGATGCCGAGGTGGCCTTCGAACTGGTCTCGCACATCGTGCCGGACTGGTCGGGCGGCACGCGGATCGGCGAATCCCTGGAACTCTTCAACAAGCAGTGGTCGCGCCGGGTGCTCGGCCAGGGCGCGGTGGTGCTGCTGATCACCGACGGGCTCGACCGCGAAGGTGCCAAGGGGCTGGCCGAGGCGACGGCCCGGCTGCGCCGGTCCTGCCGCCGGCTGATGTGGCTCAATCCCCTGTTGCGCTACGCCGGGTTCCAGCCCAGATCCCAGGGCATCCGGGCGATGTTGCCGCATGTGGACGAGTTCCGTCCGGTGCATAATCTGGAAAGCCTGCGCGCGTTGGTGGCGACGCTGAGCGGACCGCAGCAGGTCAGGAGAATGGCCGCATGAGCGATTCCGAGGATGTGCTGGCGACCGCCGCCAACTGGCGCGCCGCCGGCGAGACCGTGGCACTGGCGACGGTGGTGGAGACCTGGGGCAGCAGCCCGCGCCCGGCCGGCTCCCGGCTGGCGGTCAGCGCTTCCGGCAAGCTGGCCGGCAGCGTCTCCGGCGGCTGCATCGAGGGCGCGGTGGCCGATGCGGCGAAGCAGACCATGGCGAGCGGCACGCCGCAGCTGCTGGATTTCGGCATCTCCGACGAGCGCGCCTGGGAGGTGGGGCTCGCCTGCGGCGGCAAGCTGAAGGTCTTCGTGGAGAAGTTGGCGTGACGCCCGATATCCTGGCGGCGTTGCAGGCGGCGAAGGAGGCCAAGCGCCCGGTCGCCCTGCTGACCCGGCTTTCGGATGGCCAGCAGCGCCTGTGGCCCGATGCCGAGGTGCCGGCACCGCTGGCCGAGGCCGCCGCGGCGGCGCTGCGCGATGATGCCGCGGGTAACGTCACCCTGGATGGCGAAGCCTGGTTCATCCACCCGCACAACCCACCCTTGCGGCTGATCGTTGTTGGCGCGGTGCATATCGCCCAGGCGCTGGTGCCGATGGCACAGGCAGTGGGTTTCGCGGTGACGGTAGTGGACCCGCGCCGCGCCTGGGCCACCGCCGAGCGCTTCCCCGGCATCACCCTGATCCATGAGTGGACGGATGACGCCGTCGCCGCCCTGGCGCCGGACAGCCGCACCGCTGTGGTGACGCTGACGCATGACCCGAAGCTGGACGATCCGGGCCTCGACGTCGCGCTGAAGTCGGATTGCTTCTACATCGGCGCCCTCGGCAGCCGCCGCACCCATGCGAAGCGCGTGGCGCGGCTGGTCGAGGCCGGGCACGGCGAGGCCGCCCTCGCCCGCATCCACGCCCCGGTGGGGCTGAACATCGCGGCGGTGACGGCGCCGGAGATCGCGCTGTCGATCCTGGCCGAGGTCGTCGCCGCCCGCCGCGGCGCCGCCCTGGCGCAGCGTGCCGCCCCGGCGGCCGCGGCATGATCTTCGGCCCGACCCCGCTCGACGAGGCGCGCGGCGCCGTGCTGGCGCATACCGTGCGGCTGAACGGCAAGGTGCTGAAGAAGGGCACCGTGCTGGACCAGGCGGCGATCGCCGCGCTGCAGGCCGGCGGCCATGGCAGCGTCATCGCCGCCCGGCTGGAGCCCGGCGACGTGCCGGAGAACGAGGCGGCCGACCGTCTCGCCAACGCGCTGATGGGCCCGTTGCTGGCGCGGTCCCGCGCGTCCACCGGGCGGGTCAACCTCTTCGCCGATGCCGCCGGGCTGCTGGTGGTGAATGCCTCGGCGGTCGACCGGCTGAACGCGCTGGATGAATCCCTTACCGTGGCGACCTTGCCCAGCTACGTGCCGGTGGCGGCGAAGGAGATGGTGGCAACCATCAAGGTCATCCCCTTCGCGGTGCCCGGCCCGGTGCTGCAGGTGGCTGAGGCCCAGGCGCGGCAGTCGGCGCAGACCGGGCCGGGCCGGCCGGGCGGCCCGGTGCTGGCGGTGCATCCCTTCCGGCCGCTGAAGGTCGGGCTGGTGCTGACCGAGCTGCCGGGGGTCAAGGAAAGCGTCATGGAAGGCGCGGTCGAGGTGACGCGCGACCGGGTGGAGGCGCTGTGCGGCACGCTGTTGCCGCATGAGCGGGTGCGGCACGAGACACCGGCGATCGCCGATGCGCTGAACCGGCTGCGCCGCCAGGGCGCGCAGGTGCTGCTGATCGCCGGGGCTTCGGCCGTGGTGGACCGGCGCGACGTCGGGCCGGCGGCGATCGTCCGCGCCGGCGGCGCCATCGACCACTTCGGCATGCCGGTCGACCCCGGCAACCTGATCTGCCTCGGCCATATCGACGGCATTCCGGCGCTGGTGCTGCCGGGCTGCGCCAAATCGCCGAAGCTGAACGGCATCGACTGGGTGCTGCAGCGGCTCTTCGCCGGGCTGAAGGTTACGGCGCGCGACGTGATGGGCATGGGCGTCGGCGGGCTGCTGAAGGAGATCGATGTCCGGCCGCTGCCGCGCGAGCAGGCGGCCAATACCCCGCCCCCGGCCCAGGCGCCGCGGCGCGGCCGCAAGGTGGCGGCGCTGGTGATGGCGGCCGGGCGCAGCCGGCGCATGGCGCCGCTCAACAAGCTGCTGGTGCCCGATGACGCCGGGGTGCCGATGGTGACCCGGGTGGTGGACAACGCCCTCGCCTCCCGCGCCCGGCCGGTGGTGGTGGTGACAGGCTACGAGCGGGAGCGGGTGGAGCAGGCGCTGACCGGCCGCGCGGTGATCTTCGCCCATGCCGAGGACTACGCCGAGGGGCTGTCGGCCAGCCTCAGGGCCGGGCTGGCGGCGCTGCCGCCGGACGTTGAGGGGGTGGTGATCTGCCTCGGCGACATGCCGCTGGTGGCCGGGCCGATGATCGACCGGCTGCTGGCCGCCTTCGACCCGGAGGAGGGCCGCGCCATCGTCATGCCGACCTTCCGCGGCAAGCAGGGCAACCCGATGTTGTGGTCGAAGGAATTCCTGCCGGAGATGATGACCATCACCGGCGATGTCGGCGCCCGGCACCTGGTGGGCAAGCATGCCGACCGCGTGGCCGAGGTGGAGATGGCCGATGACGCGGTGCTGCGGGATTTCGATACGACGGATGCGCTGAAGAAGGCGCCGGGGTTCGCGGGGGTACGCTGACCTTTCCGCGAAGCGGTTTTGCAGGGGGCGGATTTTCGGTCCCGATCGGTGCTTCGGCATGCCTTCCGCGGCAAGGCCGCGGAAGGACGAGGCGTGCCATCCGGCGGCGTGCTTCAGGCCTTCGGCGGTTCCCTCTACCCCGCTGCCTGCCGCACCCATTCGCCCCACGCCAGCGCCTCCCGGTCTCGCCTGAAAGCTGTCACGATCTGCGCGCCGAGCGGCAGGCCCTTCGGCCCGGTGCCGACCGGTACGGTCACGCAGGGCACGTGCAGCAGGGTCCACAGCGAGTTGAAAGCCGGCTCGCCGGTGGCGCCGATGCCTTCCGGCGCCTCGCCCGGGGCACTTGGCGTGAGGATGGCATCGAAGGGGGCGATCACCTCGGCGAAGGCGGCGCGGGCGGTGGCGAAGGCGGCGCGGGCGGCCTCCAGAACGGCCCGCGGCTGGTCGCGACCCCATTCCATCCGCTCCCGCAGCCCGGGTGAGAGCTGGGCCGCAGCGTGGTCCAGCTCCCAGGCCAGGGCCTCGGCGGATTCCCCGTTCATCACCAGCGGATGCGCCTCCAGCCCGGCGGCCACGGCCGGCGGCATCTCCAGCGCGGTGACCGTGGCGCCGGCCTTGGCCGCGGCGGTGGCGACGCGCTCGATCAGCGCGCGGGTCTCGGGCGCCGCCCGGTCGGCGGTCGGGCCCCAGCAGAGGCCGAGCTTCGGCGCCCGCGCCGGCTTCGCCTCCGGGTCGCCGTAGTCGCCGCCGGTCAGCCCGGTCATGACCGATGCCGCATCGGCAACGCTGCCGGTGATGACGCCGATGGTGTCGAGCGATTCGCTCATCACCTTCATCCCGGCCCGGTGCAGCGTGCCCCAGGACGGTTTGAAGCCGACCGCGCCGCAGAAGGCGGCGGGGCGAATGATGCTGCCGGCGGTCTGGGTGCCGAAGCCGGCATGGAAGAACCCCGCCCCTGCCCCCGCCGCCGAGCCGGAGGAGGAGCCGCCCGGCGTATGCGCCGGGTTGTGCGGATTGGTCGTCGCCCCGGGATGGCGGGTGGCGAATTCGGTCGTCACCGTCTTGCCGAGGATGATGCCGCCCGCCCGCCGCGCCAGGGCAACGCAGGCGGCGTCGCTGCGCGGCCGATGCCCGGCCCAGATCGCCGAGCCGTACTGCGAGGGCTGGTCGGCGGTATCCAGCACATCCTTCACGCCGAAGCCGAGGCCGGCGAGCGGCAGGCGACGCCCGGCCTTCACCGCCGCATCCACCGCCGCCGCCTGGCGCAGGGCCAGCGCCGGGTCGAGGTGGATGAAGGCGCGCACCACCGGCTCCCGCGCCGCGATGCGGGCGAGCAGGGCTTCGGTGAGGGCGATGGCGGAAAGGCGGCCGTCGCGGATGCGGCGGGCGGCCTCGGCGGCGGGCGGTGCGGCGGGATCGGTCATGCGGGCAGCTTAGGCCGGGATATGTTGCGCTGCGAAGTGGCGTGTTGGGGGTGCTGTCCCACGGGCGCCGGCATGACGGATACTATGGGGCTTAAAGGTGAAGACAGGAGCCGGCACCGGACGCCGCGGCAATACCAGCAGCATGAATCCTCCATTCATGCCGGGCACCTGAAGGCGCGACGCGCCGAGTGCTGCGTGGCCAAGGTTGCGGCGCAATCCGCCCGGCGGCCGAGGGCCGTTTCCGTCAATAAGGCGATGCCGCCCCTCTGCCGTGCGCTCTACCGCGGCCGCGCCGCCACCGTCATCACCTCCCGCCACCGCGTCATCTCCGCCAGGATATGGGCGCGGAATGCGGCCGGGCTATTGCCGACCGGCGGGCCGCCCATCTCGCCGATGCGCCGTGCCACCTCGGGTTCCGCCAGCGCCGCCACGGCTGCCACATGCAGTGCCCGCACCGCCTCCTCCGGCACCCCGGCGGGTGCCAGCAACCCGTACCAGCCGCCGGCCGAGAATCCCGGAAAGCCCTGCTCCGCCATGGTCGGCACCGCCGGCAGCAGCGGCGCGCGCGCAAGGCTCGTCACCCCCAGCGCCCGTAGGGCCCCGCCTGACAGATGCGGCGCCACCAGCACTAGATTCTCGATGGTGAAGGGAAACTCCCCGGCGATCACCGCCAGCATCGCCGGCGCGCTGCCGGGGTAATGCACCGGCGCCGCCGGAAAGCCGGCCGCCTGACGGAAGGCCTCCTGCGCCAGCAGCTGCGGCGAGCCGACGCCGGGGGTCGGATAGAGCACCTCCCGCCCATCCGCCCGGAGCTCCGCCACCAGCCCCGACAGGTCCTGGAAGGGGGAGGCGCTGCGCACCACCAGCACCAGTGGCGTCGTGTTCAGCAGGGTGATCGGGGTCAGGTCGGCCAGCGGGTCGTAGCCAAGCTGCGTCTCGGTGATCGGCGAGATGGCGAGCGGCCCGCTGCTGCCGACCAGCAGCGTATGCGCATCGCCGCGCGCCCGCGCCACCAGCGCGGTGCCGACATTGCCGCCAGCGCCGGCACGGTTCTCCACCACCACGGGCTCGCCGAGCCGGCGGCCATCGGCTCGGCGATCAGCCGGCCGAGCTGGTCGAGGAGTAAGCGTCAGCCAATCCTTCCTATTACCCACATTTTCGAACGGGAGCGGCGGAACCGGGGTAGCATTGATGGACTGGATGCCGTGCGTTGCGTGACACGAGGCGGCAATGCCGAAGGGGTCAGAACGGACGGGCGACAGTGTCTCGGTC
>NZ_JACOMF010000056.1 GCF_014283215.1 Siccirubricoccus deserti | reverse complement strand
CACCTCTGGACATATTCCTACGCGTTACTCACCCGTCCGCCACTCCCCTTGCAGGGCGTGCGACTTGCATGTGTTAAGCATGCCGCCAGCGTTCGCTCTGAGCCAGGATCAAACTCTCAGGTTCATCAGCGCAGCCAAGCCAAAGACTCAGCCACACAGACGCCTTCCGATCAGGCTCCGCTCACCACTCTCGATGCAAACGCCATCAAATCCAAGTCTGCCCAACGCCACTCCTTACGGACAGCACCGACAGACAGGCTGAAGCGCTTGCTTGCTTCCAAAAGACAGATACAATTTTCAAAGAACAAGCCCTCCCGTTCAGCATGAACGCCGACCAGAGAACAGCCTCGCTTTGCGGCGAGACAAAGAACTAGCGCCCGAAGGCAAAAAGATCAAGGTCTTCAGCCGTGCAGCTTTGACCTTCACTCCGGGGCCACACCCGAAGATGCTGCCAACCGCCCTGAGGGAGCAACCACTCCGCTGCGGGGTTGTGAACTTAGCGCCCGAGGGTATCGGGTTCAAGGCCCCACTCGAAGTTTTTCTCGAAGAAATCCACCTTACGGCAGGAGGCCGAGATGGGTCGTCTCGACATAGTCGTCAAGGCCCGGTCAGCTTGCATCACGGCACAGCTTCTACCGACATGCGCGGTGGATCATTGGCTGCATGATCTGTCGGCTGTGTTCGGAGGCGCGACGGTCGTTTGGCGGGCGGCGTCGCCCCGAACCCGCGTGCCAGGGCGGCCCACCTGTCCCGCTGCGCGGTCAGGGTGGCGGCAAATGCCGCAGGTCCCTCGCCGCGCATGGCCGTGCCGAAACCGTGCAGCCGCTCCGCCAAGGTGGTCTCCGTAAGCGCGGCGGTCTCCCACGATCCTCGCTCGCAGGCCGTCGGGGCTGTCCTTGCAGCCGAGCAGGCCGTGGATGCCTTCGTGCCGGAATGCCGCGGCGCCCTGCTCCGCGCTGGTCGGCACCTCCGGCATGGGGCGCGCGAGGTCGGCTCCGATGACTGCGGTCAGCCGAACCTTGTCCTCGCGGGTCGCGCCGATCATCGGCGCCAGGAGCGCAAGCACGGAGTGGAGCCGCTCGCCCTGCCATGACGGCCGCACCGACCACGAGGAGCCGACATGGATCGGCACCATCCGGGGCGGCTACGGCAACCCGCCGGAGGCGCTGCACGCCACCAAACCGGTGGGCCAGGTCGTCGGCGAAGCCTTTGTTGCCGTTCTTGCAAGGTGGGGGCTGAACGCCGGGCTGTCGGGCGACCAACTGAATCTTGCCATAGGTTAGGAGCGGCAGGAATCCGCGCCGGCAAGGCGGGTAGGCACCAAGACCGAAGGCAGGGTACTTGCTCTCGTCCAACCGTTAGGGAAATCTTTGTCCGTGAGCGACAACCTTGCCCCGGACGTCCTTGTCATCGGCGCTGGCCCTGCCGGTTCAACTGCAGCTGCATTCTTGGCAATGCGTGGTCGGCAGGTTGCGTTGCTCGAGAAATCGGCACACCCGCGATTTCACATCGGCGAAAGCCTTCTGCCCCGCAACCTGGACGTGCTTGAGCGACTGGGGGTGCTCGAAGACGTGCGGGCTATCGGCGTGCACAAGCCGGGCGCTGAATTCGTCTCGGACCGCACCGGTCGCAGCACCGCCTTTCCCTTCGTCCATGCGCTGAATCGAACACGAACCTACGCTTGGCAGGTGAAGCGCGCCGATTTTGACAACCTGCTGTTTGCCAATGCCCGCCGCCTTGGCGCCGCAACGCGCGAGAACACGCGCGTGACCGACATCACCTTTGGCACGGCCGGCGCACGCGCCACCGTCATCGCGCAGGACGCCGAAGGGAAGACGCTGGAGTTCCGGCCGCGCTACGTGCTTGACGCTTCTGGCCGCGATACTTTTCTCGCCGGGCGGATGCGGCTGAAGGACATGAACAAGCGCAACAACACCGCCGCCATCTACGCGCATTTCCGCGGTGTCGAGCGGCGGGGTGGCGATCTTGATGGCTACATCAGCATCCATCTGGCGGAGGATGGCTGGTTCTGGCTGATCCCGCTGCCGGACGGGCTGATGAGCATCGGCTTCGTCGGCAACCAATCCGCCTGGAAGGGCCGGAAGGGAACGGCGGAGGAGCTGTTCTTCGACCGCATTGCCTCCAGCCCTACCGTCGCCGCGCGTACCCGTGGCGCTGAGATCGTCTCCGAGGTCTTCAGCACCGCGAATTACAGCTATCGCGCCCGGCAGGGCCATGGCGAAGGCCATCTGATGATCGGCGACGCCTATGGCTTCGTCGACCCGATGTTCTCGACGGGCGTGCTGATGGCGATGACCGCCGGCGAACTCGGCGCCGAGGCTGCCGATGCCTGGCTTGATGACCCGATCCGTGGCCAGCAGCTGGCGGCCCGGACAAATGCTGAGCTGGGCCGCGCCATGGACCGCATCGGCTGGCTGATCTACCGGATCAACGATCCGGTCATGCGGTCGCTGTTCATGGCGCCGCGCAATACGCTCTGGATGCGCGACGGGATCATCAACATGCTGGCGGGCAACCTACGGGGAGACCTGCGGGCGACATTGCCGGTGATGTCCTTCAAGGCGGTGTACCACGTGCTCTCGATGCTGCACCGCCTCGGCTACGGTCCGCCAATGCCGGAGGCGCGGCCTGCCGCTCCAGCCGCCATGGCTGCGGAGTGACCCGCTTCGTCGCCATGCTGTGCCTGGTCCTTCTAGGCGCCTGCGAATCGCGTTGGCCCGCTGAACGCACTGGCGAGGCCCTGGACCGGGCCGGCAGCCGCACCGGGGAGGCGCTTGGCCGCGCCGCCAACTCCACCGGCGCCGCCATCGGCCGCGCCGGCGATTGGGTCCGCGACCGCACCCAGTGAGGCTGGCGCAGTTTCGCCCAACACGGCACAGCGGACCGCTGCATGCCGCCTGTCCGATCGCGTGTCTCCAGCCGTCCGATGCTGCCGCCCGGCTTGAAACATTCTACCCAAATCCCCCGCTGACCGCGATGGTCTGGCCGCTGATGTAGCTGGCGCGGTCGGAGGCGAGGAAGGCCACGAGGTCCGCCACCTCCTCCGGCCGCCCGGCCCGCTTCGCCGGCACGATCTCGGCGATCCGTGTCTGGCTCATCGCCGCCGTCACCGCGGGCGAGGCGATGATTCCAGGCGCGACCACATTAGCCGTCACGCCGCGCGAGGCATATTCCAGTGAGACCGACTTCACCGCCCCGATCAGCCCGGCCTTGGCCGCCGCGTAGTTGGCTTGTCCCCGGTTCCCCACCAGCGCCGAGATGGAGGAGATCGCTATGATCCGCCCCCAGCGGGTGCCGATCATCGGCAGGATCAGCGGCCGCAAGGCGGCGAAGAAGCCATTCAACGAAACATCGATCACGCCGCGCCATTGCGCCTCCGACATGCCGGCCAGCGGCACGTCGTCATGCGTGCCGGCATTGTGCACGAAGACCTGCACCGGCCCCGCTTGGAGCTGCGCCTCCAGCGCCGTGACGGTCGCCGCCATGTCGGTCAGGTCGCAGCCGAAGGCCAGCGCCTGGCTGCCGGCGCCGCGCAGCTCGGCGGCCAGTGCCTCCGCGCGGTCCAGCCCGGCATGGGCGTGGATCAGCACCGCATGGCCCTCGGCGGCCAGGGCGCGACAGATGGCGGCACCGATCGGGCTGGCGCCGCCGGTCACCAGGGCGCGGCGGCCTGTCCTTTGCGGCGTCATGCCGGGGTGTCCTCACGCGGGAGAATGACTGCGGCCTGGCCATGCAGCAGACGGCGGTCGCCGGCAGTGATTGCAAAGCGGTAGATGAAGCCGCCCGCCTCCGCCATCAGCGCCGTCGCCGCGATCCGCAGCTCGTCGGGAATGTCATCCAGCCGCTCGACCTCCAGCGCCACCTCCCGCAGGCTGCTGACGAAGCCCGGCCGCTGCGCCCCGCCGGCACTCAGGGCGCCATGCAGGGCCATGGCCTGGAAGGCGAATTCCAGGCCGCAGACCGCCGGGAGCATCCCGTCCCGCCGCAGCGGGTTGGCAGGGTCCCGGTGCCGGCCGGTGGCGCAGAGGATCTCCGCCGCATCCCAGGACAGCGCGCGGTCCAGCAGGCACATGCTGCCCTGATGTGGCACCAGCCCGGCAATCGCGGCGGCCCCCAGGGGTGGGGTCAGCACGGGGTGACCTGCAATTCGAGATGCGCATCCTCCAGCAGGGGCAGCCGCACCAACGCCGCCTGCCGCGCGGCCAGCGCCCGCAGCAGCGGCAGGGCGCGCGCCGCGGGGTTGCCCTCGGTCAGCGCGTCGAGGGCATCTCCCGACAGGGCGGCAGGCATCGGCCCGGCGATGTAGCGCAGCGCCAGCTCGGCCCGCGCCCCCTCGGGCTCCGGTCGCAGCACGCAGGCGGTGGCGAAGGAGAAGTCGGTCGGCCGCTTGGCCGCCAGCGGCGATGGCAGCGGCGTGTCGTAGGCCACCAGCAGCACCGGGCGCCGCTGCGCCGCCGCGGTCATGGCCGCCAGCAATCCGGCGGCGAAGGCGCCGTCATGGCCGCCGAGGCTCAATGACGGCCGTGTCGAGCCGACCGCGATATGCCAGTACCCCGCCGCCGCATTGTGCACCGAATTGTGGAACAGCGTCGGCGAAACCGCACCCTCCGGCTCATGCAGCGCATCGAGGATGCCGCCCACCACGGCGCCGTCGCCATTGCCGCTGGCGAAGACGGTCTCCAGCACGGCACGGTCAGGCTCCGCCGACGTGGCCTCGTCGGCGGCGGCCAGAGCGAAACGCACGGCGGCGCTGGCGCGGCGGCGGTTGCCTGCGGCGAGGACGGCAGGGGCCGGCGGCAGGGCTTCCGCCATCGCCCAGGGCGCCGTGCCGGCCAGCATCGCCTCGCTGGCGGCCCAGCCCGGCAGGCCCGGACCGAAGACCGCAACCCCGCTCAGGAACGCCCTCATCCGTGCCCGATCACCAGACTGCAATTGCTGCCGCCAAAGCCGAAGGAGTTGCTCAATACCCGCCGCAAACCCATGGCGCGGTTCCCGGTCGCCACCTGGCTGCGGAACGCCGGATCGGCCGCCTCGATCCCCAGGCAGCCGGGCACCAGCCCGTCCTCGAGGCAGATCGTCGCAATCAGCGCCTCGATCGCGCCGGAGGCGCCGAGGGTGTGCCCGGTCCAGCCCTTGGTGGAGCTGCAGGGCACCGCGTCGCCGAAGACCTGGTGCATGGCAGCGTCCTCCATGGCGTCATTGGCGCGGGTGCCGGTGCCGTGCAGGTTGACGTAGTCGATCTCCCCCGGCGCGATCCGGGCCGCCGCCAGCGCCGCCCGCATGGCGGTGACGGCGCCCAGCCCCTCCGGATGCGGCGCGGACATGTGGTGGCCATCGCTGCTTGCCCCGGCGCCGAGCAGCAGCGGCCCGGCCAGCGTTGCCTCGGGCCGTTCGAGCAGCACGAGCCCGGCGCCCTCGCCGATGGCGATGCCGTCGCGGTCTTCGGCACAGGGCCGGCAGGGGCCGGCGCTGAGCAGCTCCAGCGCAGCGAAGCCGTGCAGGGTCATGCGGCAGAGGCTGTCCACCCCGCCCGCCACCGCGGCATCGGCCATCCCGGTGACGATCAGCGCCGCCGCCTGCAGGATCGCCTGCGCGCCGGAGGTGCAGGCCGTGGAGATCACCAAACCGGGCCCGCGCAGCCCGAGCCGGCTTCGCAAATAGGCCGGCAGTGCCTGCAGATCATGGGTATGGCCGTAGTCGAACTCCGCCGGCAGTTCGGTCTCGCCCGGCTGGCGCGCGGCATAGGCCTGCTCGGTCTGCTCGATGCCGGCGGTGCTGGTGCCGACCACCACGGCAACCCGCTCGGGCCCGTAGCGGTCCCGCGCCGCCGCCACCGCCGCGGCGAAGCCGTCGCTCCGCAGCGCAAGCTCGGCCAGCCGGTTGTTGCGGCAGTCATAGGCGGCGAGGTCCGGCGGTGGCGCCGCGTCCTCCAGCCCTGCCACGGCGCCTGCCCAGATCCCGCCGGGGGCGCCGGGGAAGCGGCAGGGGGCCAGCCCGCCCCGCCGTTCCAGCAACGCCGCCCGCAACGGGCCCAGCCCGGCTCCAAGCGCCGTCACCGTCGTCCCGGCGCTGATCCGCATCGGCCAAAAGGGGCTCACTCGCTAAGCGCCTCGCCCAAGGAAGTGGTGCGGTGCGTGCCGCGCGGGGGAGAAGGCACAGGCCAGCAGGAAGGCGGCGGCCACACCGATAGTCACGGTCAGGCCGATGCCGTGCAGCACGGGGGTCTCACTCAGGGACAACATGCCGAAGGTAAGAAGGGTGGAGACGGCGCAGGTCAAGACGGCCCCCAGATTCGCATCCTCCGTGGCCTTGCCGGGCGCTTCACGGCCTGCCGCAAGGAACAGAGCGTAGTCGATCGCCAGACCGGCGAGCAACAACAGGGCGGCAAGGTGGAATAGGCTCAGCGCCTCGCCGAGCAGGGTCAGCACCGCCAGGGTGATGAGGACGGCGCCGCCGATCGGCGCCGCCACCGCCAGCGTCCGGCCGAACCGGCCCAGCCCGAGCACCAGCAGGCCCAGCACCACCGCCGCCCCGGCCAGCGCCCAGCCCAGGGTGGCGCGGCCATAGGCCGCCAGCAGCCGCTCCAGCTCCAGCTTGACGTCGAGGAAGAGCACGCCCGGCAGGCCGAGTCCGGCGGCCGCCGCCTCCAGCGCCACCGGATCGGTGACGCCGGTGGCGGGGGCGATGCCCCAGATCTCGTTGCCATGCCGGCTGACCAGCGGCGACAGCCGGGCGGCGATGGTCGGCGCCTCGGCCGCCAGGGTGGCGAGGTCGAGCGGCGGCAGGCTGCGGCTCTCGGCAACCGCGGCGACGAAGCGGGCGAAGGCCGTGGGCCGGAAGGGCAGGCCGGCGGCGGCCTCGCGCAACGCCTCGGTGAGGGCGGCCTCGTCCGGCAGCGCAGCCTGGCGGCTGGCTTGCAGGGCCGGGCTGGACAGGTAGCGGCTCGGCAGGTCGAGGCCGGTGAGCAGCCCGCGGGCGACCAGCGCCTGCGCCGCCGCGCCCAACGCCTCCGCGCGTTGCAGCATCTCGCCCTCCGTGGCCAGGGGGCCGATGACGAAGAGGCTGCGCACATCGGGAGCGCCGAGCTGGCTGCGCAGCTCGGCATCCAGCGCCTGCTGCGCTGCCGGGACCGGGCTCAGCGACGCCAGGTCGCGCTGCCGGTCCGGCCCGCCGGTCGCCAGCAGCACGGCCGCGGCCGCAGCCAGCACCGCGAGGGCCGCGACGGGCCGGTCGCAGAGCGCGGCAAGGGGGAGGTTCATCGGCCGGGCCAGGAGGCGGGCCTCCTCCGGCACAAGGCGCGGCAGCAGCCAGCGGGTGGTGGCTGCGGCAGTCAGCAACCCGGCGCCGGCGAAAAGGCCGGTTTGCACCAGACCCGGCAGGCCGGACCCGACCATCGCCAGCAGCCCCGCCGCGGCGGAGACGGCCGACAGCCGCAAGGTGGGCCAGATCCGCGCCGCAGCGGTGCCGAGCGGCTCGCCCGGCCGGCGCAGGGTCAGCAGCAGGATGGGGTAATCGACCACCACCCCGAGCATGGTCACCCCGAAGCCCAGCGCGATGGCATGGACGCTGCCGTACAGCGCCACCACCGCCGCATAGCCGGCCAGCATCGCCGCCAGCGGCGGCACCGCCACCAGCGCCAACACCGCCAGGGAGCGGAAGCGCCAGACCAGGAAGCCGGCCAGCAACAGGGTGGCGAGCAGGGTCAGCCGCCGCACGTCGCGCTCGATGGTCGCGGCCGCTTCCGCGGCGAAGACGCCGGGGCCGCTGAGCAGCAATCGGGCGCCCGCCGGTGGATTGGCGGCGGCGAAGGCCTCGTGGAAGGCGACGATCGCCAGGCGCTGCGCCTCCGCATCCAGCCCGGCGCCCTGGCCGCGCGCCACCAGCAGCACCCGCGGCACCTCGCCGGGCGCGAACCAGGCGCCATCCTCGGTCGCGACATGGCTCTCGCCCAGCCAGGTCACGGCGAGGCCGAGGAAGGCGCCGGTCGGGTCGGCGAAGCCGTAGCGGGCCAGCAGCGGCGAGGCGGCGGAGCGCAGCCCGTCCAGCAGCGCTTCCAGCTTCGGCCGCAGCGCCGCCGCGGTGAATGCCTCCGGACGGGTCTCGGGCGAGAGCAGGTAGCGGTAGCGGAACAGCAGCGCCTGCTCGGCGTCACCAAATTGCAAGGTGCCGTCGCCGACGAAGCCGAAGCGGCCCGAAGCCCGCAGCCCCGCCGCTGTCTCCCGCGACAGCCGCGCCAACTCGGCCCGTGGCGCCCCCTCGATGGCGGCCAGCAGCAGGGTGGTGGCGGCGCCGGATTGCAGCTCCCGCAGCAGGAAGGCGCTGGCCGGGGTGCGGCCGGGGGGCAGAAATTCGGCGAGATCGGCCCGCGGCGGCGCCAGCCAGCCCAGCCCACCACCCAGCCCGGCGAGCACCGCCAATATGAGGAGGAGGCGCGTCATTCGGCCGGCGCGATGCGCATCCGGTTCACGCCGCCGCCGCCTTCGACATCCACCCCACGCAATTCGGTACGCTGCCCGGTCACGACGATGCGCTGCACCGCGCCGAGCACCCGCAGCGAGCGCGGCGTCAGCACCATCCGCCAGCCCTCGGGGCTGGCGGAGAACCCTACCTCGTAATGCCGCCGCAGCGCCGCCAGGTCGCCGGCCAGGGTGCCGCGTATGGCTTCCACCAGCACCTGCATCTCCGGCTGCTCGTTCAGGGCGAATTCCCGCGTCACCCCGCGGTCCCGGCGCTCATAGGTCAGCCTGCCGCCGGCCACCGAGACCAACTCGTCGATCGGCCAGGTGGTGTGCTTCTCCAGCCGGTCCGGTGCCTGCCAGAAGAGCGTACCCTCGTTCGGCTGGCCGGTCTCGAGTTCCGGGATCACCTTCTCCTCGGTGAAGCGGGAGCACCGCTCGCGCACCCCGGCGAGGTCCCGCATCACCTGCTCGAGCGTCGGCTCCGCCGCCAGCGCCGGGGTTGCGAACGGGGCCAGCAGCAGCGCGCGGCGGATCGCGCTCACGTCGCCGCGTCCTGCCAGAAGGGGTAGAAGTTGAACCAGTTGTAGGGGTGGGCCCGGCACATCGCCTCGAGTTCGCGGGCGTAGCGCTCGACCGAGGCAATGATGGCGGCCTCCCGCCCGGCTCGGTCGCTGTCGCCGATCCGCTCAGCGAAGGGCAGGAAATGCACGGTGTAGCGGCGCGGTCCGGTCCGGATGCCGAAGGCTAGCATGACCGGCGCACCGAGTACCGCCGCCAGCAGATGCGGCCCGGTCGGCAGCGGCGCCGGGCTGCCGAGGAACTTCACCCGATGCATCCGCTGGCCCGCAGGCGCACGGTCGGCCAGCAGCCCGACCAGGCCGCCGTGCTCCAGCACCTCCCGGACCCTCAGCATGGAATCCGGGCAGCCGAGCGGAATGACCGTCGTGGCCCGTCCGGTGCCGCCCAGCGCATCGAAGACCGCCTTCACCCGGGCGGCGTTGGCCTCATGCATCAGCACCGCGATATCGACCGGGCAGCCGGCATCGCCGACCGCGCGCAGCGCCTCGAAGCTGCCCAGATGGGCGCCGAACAGCAGGCAGCCGGTCCTGGGCTCGCCCGGGCCGGGTTCCACCCGGCGCCGCAACGCCTCCAGCCCATGCACGGTGATCTCGAAGCCCGCAGTCCGCCCTGCCGCCAGCCAGACCCGGTCGAGGATGGTGGCGGCGAAGGTGAAATAAAGCCGCCAGAGATCGGCGAACCGCGCCGGCCGGCCCAGCGCCCGGCCGAGATACTGCCGCGCCGCCTGCCGCTGCCGCGGCGAGAAAGCGAGGAAATAGGCGGTGATCGGGTAGAGCAGCGCATGCCCCGCATGCCAGCCGAGGCCGCGGCCGACGCCGATCATGAAGCGCAGCCAGAAGGTGTTGCCGCGCTCCGGCATCTGCCGCCAGGCCGGCGGATTCAGGGCGGCGCCGGCCATCCGAGCTCCCCCAGCAGCACGGTGGTGCTGCCGCAGCGGCAGGTGAAGCCGACCCGGTGGGTGCCGCGCGGTGCCAGGGTCACCACGACCCCCTCCCCCGGCGCCACCGGGGCAGGGAATTTCGCCCGTGCCACCAAGCTGGGCCGGCCGCGGCCGGGCTCGGCGGCTGCCACCGCCTGCAGCACCGCATCCAGCAGCAGCACACCAGGCACGATGGGCCGGCCCGGGAAATGCCCCGGCAGCGCCGGGTGCTCCGCCGGCACGGTGATGCGGAAATCCGTGCTCATGCCTCCTCTCCCGGCGCCAGCAGCGTCGCCAGCGCCTGGCGCGGCAGCTTGCCGAGCGGGTCGCGCGGCAGGGCCGCCACCACAACCAATCGGCGCGGCAGGAAGACCGGGTCGATCCGGCCGCGCAGCCCGTCCAGGATCTCCGCCGAAGTCTGTCCCGGCGCCACGACCAGCGCGCTGAGCCGGGCGGCCGGATTGCTCTCGATATCACCCGGCACGACGAAGACGCCGTCCTCCACCCCCGGCACCTCAGCCAGCACCCGGTTCAGATCGGCGAGCGAGCCGCGCTTGCCGCCGAGCTTCACCATGTCCGTCAGCCGGCCGAGCAGCCGGAACCGGCCATTCGGCAGAGGCTCGATCGCATCGGCCAGCGGCACGGTTCCAAGCCCCGGCACCTCCGCTGCGCCGTCGCGGACCCGGGTGCCGTCATAGGGCAGCCAGCCATCGTCCCGCACGGTGCGGCGGCTGGCGACGGAGCCGGCCTCGGTCGCGCCATAGATCTCCAGCATCGGCGCGTCCCAGTCGCGCTCCACCGCCGTCGCGATCTCCTGCGCCAGCGGTGCGGTGGCGGAGATGACGGCGGCCAGTGCGGGCGGCCGGCGGCCTTCGGCCAGCAGCACCCGCAGGTGCAGCGGCGTGGTTACCAGCAGGCGGCGGGGCGGCACGGCGGCCAGGGCTTCATGGACCTCGGCGGGGAAGAAGCTGGCTCCGGTGTGGATCGCCACGACGGCCCGCAGCGGCAGCATCATCGTTGTCTCGAAGCCGTACATGTGCTGCGGCGGCACCGTGGCAACGATGCTGGTCGGTGGTCCATCGCCCGGCCGCAGCCCGAATCGCGCCGCCGCCGCCGCCGCCGCGGCCACCAGCGCGCCCCAGGGCTTGGCATGAGCGGTCGGCGTGCCGGTGGAGCCGGAGGTGAAGCCGATGGCGACGACCCGCTCCGCCGGGATCGGCCGCAGCGGGAGAGGTGGCACACTGGCGTGCGGCGCATCGACCCGGACGAACGGCAAGGGCAAGCGGCGCTCATCCGCTCCGGACATCACATAGGCACCGGGATACCGCGCCGCCGCCATCTCAAGAAAGCCATCAGGTCCGCCCGACCGGGCGCCGAGCAGGGTCGGGTGACCGCGGAGCAGCGCAGCGGCAAAGCCGAGCAAGGCGGCGTAGCGGTCAGCGCAGAGGTTCACCGCATACCCATCCTCTGGCAGGGTGGCAGCGAGCGCAGATGCCTCGGCGAGGAATTGCCCGATGGTGACAGAGCCATCGGCGCGGTGGCATAGGATTTCGGCCGTATCGCGAGTGGTCAGGATCAGGTCCGGGCCCTCAACCGGCATGGCGTGCCCCGGCCGCTTGGCAGATGGCGCGCAGCGTGCGCGCGGGCGTGGCGCGGCCGACCTCGGGGAACAGGCGGCTGCGGAGGAGATGTTCGCCGAGGAAGCAGGCGGTGCAGGTAATGGCTTCCGCCGCGGAGATCATCGACACCGTCGAGAAGCCGAGCATCTGAACCGCATAAGCAAGGGCAAACAGGCCGAGCAGCACGGCCCAGGCAGCCGTCAGCCGGCGCGTATAGGCCTCAGCCCGTGCCGGCAACCCGGCCGGGTCATGCCGTCCATAGCGGGTGATCAGGGGTACTGCACCGGGCCGCAGCGTGACGGCGAAGCGCAAGGCAACAAGCAGGTTCACCCCGAGCCCGACCAGCGCCGGGCCGTATGCGCCCGCCAGCCATACCGCCATGCTGCCGGCCGCAAGTTCCAGCGCCAGGGCGATCAGCCACAGCGCCGACCAGGATCCAGCCAGGGCGGCGATGCGGACCATCGGCGATCCCATGCAATCAGGGCGTCCGGTGCCTTGCGATATGGCCGGCAAGGCTGCGCAGGGACGCAAAGATCCGGTGGTTGCGCTCGTCATCCGAGCGCAGCTGCACGCCATACGCCTTGCCGATGGCCAGAGACAATTCGAGCGCGTCGATGGAATCGAGGCCCAGGCCCTCGCCGAACAGTGGCGCCTCCGGCGCGATCTCCTCTGCTGTCGTTTCAAGCGACAGGGCAGTGACGATCAGCCGCGCCAGGTCACGCTCGAGGTCGACATCAGGATGAGGCGCTGGAGCGATGGTTTCCGCTGGTGTTGTGAAACCCTCGATCGACATCCGCTTTCCTCTTTCCTCCAGCCAGGTCACCCCGCCAAGCCAAGGCTCTCAGCCGAATTTTCACCGGCTGAGTAGCAGAGCGCCAGAGCTCTCGGCAAGCGAGGCACTTAATCGAAAGGCGAAGCATCCGAGGCGACCATCGCAGGGCTGCGATAAAGCGCGAAGGATACGCCGGCAATCAAGGTTGCGTTGAAATTGGACCGAAACAGCGGGCTTTCGGCATTCGCAGCGCCCGAGAAATTCTCCAGCCGCCCGCCCGCAATCAACGTAACAACATCAGTCACAGGAACGCGGTAGGAGAATTGGAGGCGCACTCCCAGGTAGCCGCCGGCGGCGTCGTAAGCCGGGCGCCCGGGCCGCGCATCGGCCGGCTTCACCCGGTACCAGTAATCCATCAGCCCGCCTGAGGCGAAGACCGGTCCGATGCCAATTCGGGCGCGAGAGCCGGCTGGCCCCCAGGCCAGGCTTTCATAGGCCACCTCCGGCGCGAAGACGACGCCGCGATAGCTGATGCGGCGGAAATCCGTGGAGAAGGCGGCCCGGACCGGCACTTCCAGCACCAGCCGGTCGGCATTCGCTGCCCCGCGCCATGCCACCCAGCGGAGGGCGGGGCCGATCTCGCCAAGCGGGTCGATGTCCGACATGCCACTACGGGCGCCGCTGGAATCGGCTTGGCTGCCGAGAGCGCCATTGGCATTCACCGTCAGTTCCAGGTCACCCGAGCGGAAGAAGCGCCCGCGCAGGCCGCGCTCATCGGCGCGCAGCACCTCGCCGCGATAGATCAACCAGGGCAGCGCCAGGGCACGCCACTCCGCGTGGCTCGCTGCCGGGTAGTCCGGCAGTAGCCCACCACCAAGGAAGACCCCGGCTTCCAGCAGTGGCCGCTGGGGGTCGCGCGTCGTCTGCTGTGCATATGCCGGGCCGGTGAGCGGGAGGAGTAGGGCAAACGCGGCCAGCCGCTTCATGGGGCAGCCCGCTCCGCCACCAGCATGACGTTGGGTAGCGGCGTCCAGCCCCAACAGGGCGAGACCGATATGGCGAAGCCCGCCATCCTCAGCGGCCTGGCGAGATCATTTAGCGGCAAGGGCTGGAACGACGAGCCGTCGCGTCGAAGGAGGCAACCCAGCCGCTCCATGGCGACACCGACGCCGCTGCGCCAGCCGCAATCCGGGTCGAAGGCGCGGATCACGATGCGGTGCCGCGCCGCCGCCGCAATCCTCCCCAACAGGCTTCGCTGGGCCGTCACAGGAAGTTGCAGCAACACATCGAAGATGACCACCGTATCGGCCGCCGGCACCTCGGCTTGGCAGAGGTCAGCGACGCCGAAGCCGGCAGGCAGCCCGGCGGCGGCGCGCACGGCATCGGTGATCTTGCCAGGATCGAGGTCCAGGCCCTGGACCCGGGTCGCCAGCCCGGCTGTAAGCAACGACATCCCGATCTGGCCGCGCCCGCAACCGAGATCCGTCACCTCACCGAATCCGCCGCTGGTCGCGGCCAGTTGCAGGACGAAAGGGGTCGCCGGGTCAGTCAGCATCTTGCCGCGGACGAAGTGGCGCGAGAATTTCGACGCGCCGTGATAGCGAGCGACGACCTTCCTCGTTAGCCCAGGGAGGTCGGGGGGCAGAAGCGCCATAGCGGTTACAGGCAAGGAGATGCTCCAGGGGCAGCGGCAGGCTAGGATAGAGGGCGTTGCGCCGAGTAGGCCCGCATGATTCCTATATCTATATCACAATGAATATCGGACAGGCCGGCCTGCTGCAGGTGCCACAGGATATCGCGCGGCGGCACGCAGCCCTCGATGGTGTCCCAGTAGTAGCGCATGAGCGTGTCGCTGCCGCTTCCGGCCAAACGGCTTAGCAACGGTACGACGCTGCCCAAATAGGCCTTTACCAATCTCTGTCCCATCCGGCTTGCGGGCGGCGCGATCTCGAGCAGCAGCAACCGGCCGCCAGGCCGCAGCACGCGCCGTTGTTGGGCGAATAGTCGCCCCAGGTCGTCCACATGGCGCAGGGCATAGCCCATGCTGATGAAGTCGAAGCTGGCATCGGCGAAGGGTAGCTCCTCCGCCCGCGCCTGCACCATGGAGATCGGCAGCGACTGCCGGGCAACCGCCATCATGCCCTCGCTCAGGTCCAGCCCGATCATGCCGCTGGTGTCGCCGAGGATGGCGGCAGCTTCCCGTGCAACCAGACCAGTGCCGATAGCGACGTCCAGGTAGCGCGCCCCAGGCCGCAGGCCGCCGCGACGCAGAGCCCGCCGCCGGTACCATCGCCCGGAGCCGAGCGCGAAGACCGTATTGATGCCATCATAAGATCTTGCAGTGCGGTTGAACAAATCTCGAACGAAACCGGAATGCTCCTGCGGCGTAGCGTAGTAGTCCAGCAGCGGTGCGTGCGGTGGAGCGGAAGCGCGTGAGGCGGTCACCTCCGCCGCGGCGGAACGCCCTGATATCGACATGCCTGTCCCCTATGAAGGCTGGACCGACCCACTACCATCCGATAGTCTTCCTGCCCAAGTACGGCAGTGTGACGCTGACATGGTCAAACACCCAGGAATGGCCGGCCGGCAAGCAGTACTCCGTCCCGTCTCATGGTTAAGATCGGCATATTTCTGCTTCGCGTTCTATCTGTGCCTATTCACCTGGGGCGTGAGCTGCTTCGGATGGAGTCTGGTGGCGGCGCTGCTGTATCGCGTCATGCCGCGGCGGCTGGGCGAGCCGCTCGGCCAATTCGCCATCATGCTCGGGTTCCGCTGGCTCATCGGGGTGATGCGCTTCACTGGCGTACTGCACGTCGACCTGCGCGAACTGGACCGGCTTCGGGATGACAACGGCATCGTGCTCGTGCCCAATCATCCCACCATGCTCGATGCGGTGCTCATCATGTCGCGGCTGCCGCGCGTCGTCTGCATCACCAAGGCGGCTCTCTGGGACAATTGGGCACTGGGCGGCGGTATCCGGCTGGCCGGCTACATGCCGAACGATGCGCCGCTGCCGATGATGCGCCGGGCTGCGCAGGCAGTCCAGGCCGGCAACCAGCTGCTGATTTTCCCTGAAGGCTCGCGCACCGCGACGCCACCGGTCGGTCACATCCATCGAAGCTTCGCTGTCATGGCCAAGGCAGCCGGCGCGCCGGTTCAGGCGGTGCTCATTGAGGCCGACAGCCCCTATCTTGCGAAAGGCTGGCCACTGTTCCGCCGCCCGGTGCTGCCGCTGGTGTTCCGGGTGCGGCTGGGCGAGCGGTTCATCGTCGGCGCCTCGACCGATGACTGCGTCGCCCGGCTGGAGCGGCACTACCGGGCCGAATTGCCCGGCTGCTGGCCGCCGGCCTGGCTCGCCATCCAGCCGGCCGCGGCGCCGCGCAAGCAGGCTGCCTGATGGCTGCCGCCGCGACCCGCTGCCTGGTGCTGATCCCCAGCTACAACACCGGCGGGATCCTGCTGGAGACGGTGCGCGGGGCACGCAGCGCCTGGGCGCCAGTCTGGGTCGTGATCGATGGCAGCACTGATGGTAGCGACGTACTGCTCGGCATGGCGATGCAGGACGATCCTCAGTTCCGTCTGATCACCCTGCCCGCCAATTCTGGTAAGGGCACCGCTGTGCTGGCTGGGCTGCGCGAGGCAGCGGCGGCTGGCTTCACCCACGCATTGGTCATGGATGCGGATGGCCAGCACCCGGCCGATGCGATCGGCACCTTCATGGCCGCCGCAGCCGCCGAGCCGGCTGCGCTCATCCTTGGCCGGCCGGTCTTCGGCCCGGAGGCGCCGCAACTGCGGGTGCGCGGCCGTCGCATCTCCAACTGGTGGGCGAATCTCGAGACGCTTGGCCCAGGCATCGGCGATTCGCTGTTCGGCTTCCGCGTGTACCCGATTGCCCCGCTGCTGCAGGTCATGCAGCGCTGCCGGTGGATGCGCCGCTTCGATTTCGACCCTGAGGCGGCAGTCCGGCTCGCCTGGGCCGGCCTGCCACTGATTAATCTCCCCGCGCCTGTCCGCTACCTGCGTGCCGAGGAGGGCGGCGTCTCGCATTTCAGCTATGGGCGGGACAATATCTTGCTGACCTGGATGCATATCCGCTTGGTGTTCGGCATGCTCGCCCGTCTGCCGATGCTCATTATCCGGCGGGTTCAGCGCGGCCCGGAGGTGCGGACGGGACCACGGCTAGGGACCCAACCCTGAGCCCCTCGGCGGCGCAGCGATCGAGCAGTCTCGGCAGGACCTGCAGGACCGCCGCATCGCAAGCAGGAAGGCTTGTCGGCGCGACGTCGTGCAGCAGGAGAATATCGCCGCCGGCCAGGCGGCGCGTCAGCCTGTCCAGAACCTTGTTCGGGTGCCGCGGACGCCCGTCATAGCCACGCCGCGTCCATGACACCAAGCGTAGGCCTTCCATCGCCAGGACCGGGTCGAGCAGCGGACTGCGCAGGCCCATCGGAGCGCGGAAGAACCGCGGCGCGATGCCGACCGCGTCGGCGATGACGTGCTGGGCGCGGTAAATCTCCTTCCGCAGCGCCCATGGACCAAGGCACGCGAAGGTATTCTTATGGCTGTAGGTATGATTTTCGATCGTGTGCCCGCGCCGATGCATCTCGCGCAACAATGCCCCGTGGTGAGCCGCTTTCGCGCCGATGACGAAGAAGCTTGCCGTCGCCTCATATGCATCCAGCACGTCGAGGACGCGAGGCGTAACCTCCGGGTCCGGGCCATCGTCAAATGTGATGGCAATGGACCGGGACATCACGGAAGGCAGCCGCACAAGGTTCGGGCCGAGCTGCGTGCTTCGAGGGTGCATAAACGCTGAGAGCAGTGCATGATCGCAGGCAAGCAGGGCCAATCCGAAGGGCCAAAGGTGAGGTTGCGCGGCGACGCCGAACATCGCGGCACCATGCAGCCAGAGCGAAGCACGCACTAACGGTGATGGCGACCAGGCTTTCAGTGCCCCGAAGGACGCTGCTTCCGCTTGCCGAACTTGGTTGCTGCCTATTGGCATTCTTTCCATTCTGTCAGCCCCAAGCGGTCTTCTGTAGAAGTTTTGGACCTGATCTGACGGTCACCTGACCGGTGGGTGGGGATGTCCGATCGGGCGCGCGTGTCCGCTGCTACTGTGGCTGCAGCAGCTTCTCCCGGGCAAGCGGCACAGAGACCAGGAAGGCCAGCATCAGCGCCTTGCCGAAGCACCACCGGCCCTGATGGGGCCTCACCTCGCTGTATTCGGCGAGGCCGCACTGAAGGTCTCTGATGCCGCGGTAAAGCTTCTTTCAGGGCCTGTTTGAGTGGCGTTATTGTGGATTGATGAGGGCTTCTGTGGCGGCGAGGACGGCGGCGCAGGCGACGCGGGAAGCGGCTACGTCGAGGCGCTCCGCGCGGTCGCGCAGCAGGCCGCCCCAATGCGTGAGCCAGGCGAACGGCCGCTCAATGGTCTTATCACAAATGACAAGCTCTGCCTGACGCGCACCCTGCGGTTGCGTCTGAGCTGGCCCCGGGCACGTGGCCGGCTCCGGCCTTTTGCATCGGGCCAACTCTCCAGTGGTGTCCCTCACCACGGAGAGGAGCATGCGGCAGCAGCGCACTTGGCAGGTCCGGCGCACGGATGTGCCGATGGTGGCCGGTCAGCAGCGCTGGGACCGGGCCTACCAGCTTCTCCTGCAGTGGGCGGCAACACCTCCTCCGGCGCCGGCCGTGGCGCCGGAGCCGCCGATCCTGCCGGAGATATGCCATGCGGGTAGCGATCTACGGCCGCGTCTCGACCGGTCACCAAGTCGAGCACCAGACCATTGAGCAACAAATCGGTCGCCTGACCGCCCAGGTCGCGGCGCACACGGCCGAGGGCTGGACGCTGGATCCGGCGCATGTGTTCCGCGATGACGGCTACAGCGGCGCCACGCTGGCCCGCCCGGGCCTCGATCGCCTACGCGATGCCATCAAGGGGCGCGAAGTCGACCGGGTGCTGGTCACCGCGCCCGACCGGCTCGCGCGCAACTATGTGCATCAAATGGTCCTCCTGGACTGTTGATTTTCGCTGAGAACTGACCCCGGGGGTTTCATCGAGAACTGACCCGGCCAGGGATATGTCCCGCGTGCTGCGGGGCTGGGTCAAGCGGGTGCTTTAGCCCTCCTGTTCCTGGGTTCTGCCGAGCTGCTCCTGAACCGGAAGCTGTCGTTGTCTGTTTCCAAGATGTGGCAGTAGTGCGTGAGCCGGTCGAGCAGGGCTGTTGTCATCTTGGCGTCGCCGAAAACGCCGCCCCACTCGCTGAAGCTCAGGTTAGGCTCAGGACTCAATCACGCCCACCACAGGATGATGGCGGCGATAGCGATGCCGGCCTGGAAGTTGCGGGCGAGCTTGTCGTATCGGGTGGCGACGCGGCGCCAGTCCTTGAGGTGGGAGAAGGCACGCTCGATGGTGTTGCGGAGCTTGTAGCA
>NZ_JACOMF010000055.1 GCF_014283215.1 Siccirubricoccus deserti | reverse complement strand
CGCTGACCAGCGCCTTCAGCTCGGCCGGCGACAGCGCGTCAGGATCGGCGGGCGGGACCATGCGCCCGAGCGAATCAGACCAGCCGCCACCTGGGAAGGGCAAACTGCACCCTCGCCACAGGTTTTGCCCCTCTTACGAATTTGCCGCAGCCGGACCGGGTCGGCCAGCACCGCCTCCGGCAGCTCCGGCGCGAGCTCAAGCTGCAGCGCCATGCGCTTCTCCACCGCGGCGGCGCGAACCATCTCCAGCGCTTCGGAGAGCCCCTCGCGCAGCCGCACCGGCTGCGGCAAGAGCTCCAGCCGGCCGGCCTCGATGCGGGTCAGGTCGAGCACGTCGTTGACGATCGCCAGCAAATGCCTGCCGGCATGTTCCAGTGTCGCGGCGCGCTCGCGCTGCTTCGGGCCGAGCGACGGATCCTGCGCCAGCGCCTGCGCCATGCCGAGCACGCCATTGAGCGGGGTGCGCAGCTCATGGCTCATCCGGGCGAGGAAGCGCGATTTCTCCCGGCTGGTCCGGGCCTCCGCATCGCGCGCCGCAGCGAGCACGGCGTTGGAGGCAAGCGCGCCTCGTTCCCCCGCCAAGGCGATCAGCAGCCCGGCGAAGCAGGCGAGGAGGGTGATGGCGAGGACGGCCACCACCGCGTTCCAGCTGGCCTCCGGCGCGGCGGTGCCGCTGGTATCGAACCCCAGGGTGATGGCGCCGGTTGCGCGGATCGCGTGGACCAGGCCATGCGCGACCAGCACGCCGATGGTGGCCCGGTGCGAGGGCAGGCGCTGTCGCCGCATGCCTGCGCGGAAGACCAGGGCGACGACGAGGCTGTAGACGGCGATGGTGGAGGAGGAGAGGGCGACGCGCATCGACAAGGAGTCGAAAAAGCCCGGAGTCAGGCACCCCGCCACCCAGAGCAGGACGCCGGCCAGGATGCCCCACCAATGCGGCCTGAGACCGGAGAACAGGCGCGCACCGCCCCAGAGCAGCCCGTAGCCCAGGCCGATGGCGATATTGCCGAGGAGGATCGACAGCCCGGGCGGGATCGGGCCCCGGAAGGTGAGAACCAGCATCGCGATCGCCCAGGCGGCATGCGCGGCACCCCACCAGGCAAGTGCCGGCTGCGCCCTGTCACGCTGCCAGATGAGAAAGAAGAGCCAAGCGAAGACGGCGGCCAGCGCGAAGGCGAGGGCGGTGCGTGTGGGAGAGAGCAGCTGCAAGGAAAGGTAAATCCTGGCGATCGGCAGTCAGGGTCGTCGCGCCGCCTGGCGAGAAGATATTCATTTCTACATGATTCCAGCTTTGAATACAGCCGATCATATGGAAAACACAACTCACGCGGTGAGGTTCCGACGCTTCCTCGCGTCATGCTTGCGTCAGCCCCGCGCGGGATCATCCGGCCAGAAGCGGACCCCGCTGCGCGCCAGCCCGCCGCCCACGCCCATTGGCGTGCCATCCGCCCGCCAGCAGGCGGCGCCCTCCAGCGTGCCGTCGTCATGGAAGCGGATGCCGCACATGCCGCCGGCGACATGCGGCAGCAGCTGCACCGCATGGCCCATCGCGCCCAGCGCCTCCCGCACCGCCGTTGCAATGCCCTGCTCCACCTCCAGCGCCAGGCCCTGGGTCCAGATGCGCGGCGCCTCCACCGCTTCCTGCAGGCTCATCCCGTGGTCGATCAGCCCGATCAGCGCCTGCATGGCGCTGCCGAAGATGCGCAGGCCGCCTGGCAGCCCCAGGGCGGCGAAGGGCCTGCCGTCCCGCAGCGCGATCAGCGGCGCCTGGCTGGTGGTGACGCGCTTGCCCGGGGCGATGGACAGCGCATGCCCCGGCCGCGGATCGAACAGCGCCATGTAATTGTTCGGGATCAGCCCGACCTCCGGCACCAGGAAGCGGGCGCCGAACAAGCTGTTGATGGTATGGGTCGCACAGACGATGCGCCCCTCGGCATCCGCCACGGTCAGATGCGTCGTGTTGGGGCTTTCGCCGGCGGCCACCGGCCCCATGCCGGCTGTGCCGGGGCGGGCATGGGGCAGCCCGACGCCGGCGGTCCAGCTCTGCGCCCGGGCCGGGTCGACCGCGGCACGCAGCTCGGCGGCATAGCCCGGCGAGAGCAGCTGCTCCACCGGCACCCTGACGAAGGCCGGATCGGCGGTGGCGGCATTGCGATCGGCGAAGGCGATCTTCAGCGCCTCGGCGATCAGATGCGCGCTCTCCGCCGTGCCGAAGCCGAGCGCGCCGAGGTCGAAGCCCTCCAGGATGTTCAGCATCTGGATGACATGCACGCCGCCGGAGGAGGGTGGTGGCGGCCCCACCACCTCGAAGCCGCGGTAGCTGCCGCGCACCGGGGCGCGTTCCAGCAGGGCGAAGTCGCGCAGGTCGGCCTCGGCCAGGATGCCGCCGCGCTTCGTCACCTCCGTCGCCACGGCGGCGCCGACCGGCCCGCCATGCAGCGCGCCGGGGCCGTCGCGGGCGATGGTCGCAAGGGTTTCCGCCGCCGCCCCCATCACCACCCGCGCGCCGGGCTTCAGCGGCATGCCGCCGGGCAGGAAGAGCGCGGCGATGCCGGCATCCTGCGCCAGATCCGCCGCGGCCTCGGCGGCGCATGCGGCGAGGTAGGGCGTCGCCGGAAAGCCGCGGGCGGCGAGGCGGATCGCCGGCTGCATCACCGCCTCCAGCGGCAGGCTGCCGAAGCGGCGCAGCGCCTCGCACCAGGCCAGCAGGTTGCCCGGCGTGGCGACCGCTGTCGCGCCGACGGCATTCGCCCGTCCGACCGTCTCCAGCGCCGCCGGCCAGGCCTGGCTGACCGGGGTGAACATGCCCGGCGTGCCGGCGGCCGGCACGGTGGAAAGTCCGTCCAGCACCGTATGCGTACCGTCAGGCAGCCGCAGATGCATCATGCCGCCGCCGAGCAGCCCGACCATCATCGGCTCGACGACGGTCAGGGCGAAAAGCGCGGCGACGGCCGCATCCACCGCATTCCCGCCGGCCGCCAGCATCTCCGTCCCCGCGGCGGAGGCCAGCGGGTGGTTGGTCACCACCATGCCGCGGCTGCCGGTGGCGGGGCGCTTCTCGGTGGTGAAGGGGCTGCCGGCGCGGCTGCGCCAGGGGATGTCAGCGCGGCTGCGTGAAGGACTATAGGCGCGGCTGCGCGAATCCGGTCTTGGCATCGGCGTCTCCTGCTCCTTGCCGCCGAGGCTCGCGCTGCGCGGCGCAGGGCGCAAGCCAGGGCCAAGGGCGGATCGCCAGGGGCGCGAAAGCTCCGTAGAGAGAATCCGCTTGGCAAGCGGCAGGCTGCGGAAACAGGCGATGCGCCCCCGGCCTCGTCACGCGCAGGCTTGACCCGTGCATCCGAATGTCCGGAAAAGTCAAATGACTAGCGCTGGCCGGGTCAAGCCTGGCCATAACGGAGAGGCGCCATTCCCGAAGCCCACCCGCGTTTTCCGCAGCCTGCCAGCAATCCAAGCCGGAGCCCAGACCATGGCCAGCCCAGGGATCGACAACACCACCGACATGCTTGGCATCGTCGATGTGCAGCCCACCTTCATGCCGGGCGGCGAACTGGCCGTGGCCGATGGCGATGCGGTGGTGCCGGTGATCAACCGGCTGCTTTCCGGCCCCTTCGCCCATGCGTTCGCCACCCAGGACTGGCATCCGCCCGGGCACTCCAGCTTCGCCAGCAGCCATTCCGGCCGGAAGCCCTTCGAAACCATCCAGATGCCCTATGGCCCGCAGACCCTGTGGCCGGACCACGGCATTCAAGGCAGCCCGAACGCCGCGCTGCACAGGGACCTCACCCAGGCGCGGATCGAGCTGATCGTCCGCAAGGGCTTTCATCAGGAGATCGACAGCTACTCCGCCTTCTTCGAGAACGACCGCACCACCACCACCGGGTTGCATGGCTGGCTGCAGGCACGCGGGGTGAGGCGGATCTTCCTGGCCGGCCTCGCCACCGACTACTGCGTTGCCTACTCGGCCGAGGATGCGGTGCGGCTCGGCTACCAGGTCTTCGTCATCGAGGATGCCTGCCGGGGCATCGGCCTGCCGGTGGTGGGCGGCGGCACCACCATTGATGCGGCGAAGCGCATGCTGGCGGCGGAGGGAGTGACGTTCCTCGGCAGCGGGCAGATTGCATGAGGCGTCACGGCCGCGCGAAAGGGCGATGCTGTGGTTCCGCTAACATTGCGAAACCTGCGGGGTGATGCCTGATGCAGTCCTGCCCTTGTGAAGGTCGGGGATGCGCCGGTTATGGTTGCGACGATGCTGGTCCAGGCTGCGTCGGTCGCGTCGAGCTGCCGGCACCCCAGCCTTGGCACCGTCCAGGGACCCGTCATCCGGGCGCCGGCCGGCTTCACCCTCGGCGCCGGCATGGAGACGGTGGCGCGGTGAAGGGGTGACGGACATCAGCGTTGATTTTTCCGCCACGGCGTTGAGCCTGGTGCTCACCACCACCCTGGAAGGCCCGATCTGGAACGCCGCGCCTTCAAGGCTCCGGTATTCACCGCGGCCGGGCTGCTCGGCATCCTCGGCGCGACGGTGAATGCGGCGGCAAATCTGGCCGGGTTCGATGCCAGCTGGCTGTCCTTCACCGGCACCGAGATCCGCATCGGCTGGAACGGGCTGAGCTACACCGGCGGCACCGTGGAGGTGGATTTCACGGCGCCGGCGCCGGCGACACAGGCGCTGCTTGGTGCAGGCCTGCTCGGTCTGACGATGGGGCGCCGGCGCGGTCAGAACGCCCGGCTCAGCCCGGCATAGACCGTCCGCCGCAGCCCGTGTTGCGAGGCACCGACGCCGATGCCGGTGCCGTCACGCAGCTGGTAGATGGTGTCGAAGGCATTCAGCAGATCCACCCGCGCGGTCCAGCGCCCGCCATCCGGCCCGGTGAACTCCTGCGCCACGCCGAAATTGAAGGTGGCATAGGCCGCCACCTTCTCGGTCGCCGCGAAACCCTTGCGCAGCCCGCTGCCGAACAGCATCGAGCCCGATAGCCGTCCGCCCTCCCAGCCGTTCCACACCGCGCCGGCCGAACCGGTGACGAGCTGGTCATGGTCGGTGCGGACGTATTTGCTGGCGATATAGGCCAGCTCATCCGGCTCGATGTTGAACTGGCCGGAGCGGAGGTCGCGGCCGACCGACCGGCTCAGCGCGAGGTTGCCATAGAGCTGCCAGCGGTCGTCGCGCCAGCTGCCGCTGAACTCCACGCCATAGACCCTGCCCTGGCGGAAATTGAAGGGGGTGAAGATCAGCGCATTGCCGAACTGGCCATAGTCCAGCAGATCACGCACCAGCTTGTAATAGGCATCGACGCCGAGGGTCAGATGCGGGCCGAAGCGCTGCGAGATGCCGATGTCGAAGCGATGGTCGCGCTCCGGCCGCACCGCGCCGCTCTCCAGGCTGAAGGGGGCGCCGGTGGTGCCGAGGAAGCGTTGCAGCGTGCCGGCCTGCACCAGCTCGAACTGCGGCGGGGTGAAGGTGCGGGCGTAGCCGGCGTGGACAGTGGTGTCGTCGGTCGGCCGCCACACCAGATTCACCCGCGGCGAGAGCTGGCCGGCGGCGACATACTGCACCATCTGGTCCCAGCGCAGGCCGAGGTTCAGGGTCAGCCGCTCGGCGATGCGCCATTCATCCTGCAGGTAGACGCCGTAAAGCCAGCCGGTGCGGCCATAGCGGTCGCCGATGGTGAAGGGGTCGTCCAGGGCATCGCCATTGCCGTCCAGCGGCAGCACGGTGGTGGCGCTGCGGAATTCCGCGCGCTCCCCGGTCACCTGGAAGCCGGCGCGCAAGGTGTGGTCGGCGGCGACGCGCCAGGCGGCATCGCCCTGCACCCCGGTGGCGAAGCTGCCGCGGAAGACGCTGGCGGCGCTGCCGTTGAACACCGTCTCGCCGATGGTGTCCGGCACGTAGCTGATCGAGGAATAGCGGATGAACGGCGCGATCTGCAGGTCGATGTCGCCCCAGGATTTCTGCAAGGCCGCGACGCCGTACCAATTGCGCTCCCACTGCCGGGCGCGCAGCGCGGCGCTGTCGAACTCCGAGTTGCCGAAGGCAGTGAACTCGGGCTCCAGTCCGCGCGTCACCGGTAGCCGGAAGCGCCCGGCCGAGCCGCCGGCGATCAGCGAGAGCCGGGTGGTCTCGTCCAGCTGCCGCGACGCCTGGACCAGGCCGCGCCATTGCTGCGTCTGGCCGTTGATCGCGGTCCAGGAGGAGGTCGGGTTCTCGATCCCCTGGTCGGAGCGGAGAGCGCTGCCGGTGGCGAAGACTTCCCAGTCGCCTGCCATCCCGGCCCAGCTCGCATGCGGCTGGATGGTGCCGCGGGAGCCGCCATAGACGCCGATGCTGCCGCCTGGATCGAGCGCGCCGCTGCGGGTTTCAAGGTCGATGACGGCATTGGTGCGGAAGCCGAATTGCGCCGGCAGCGCGCCGGTCAGCACAGAGACGCTGCGCAGCGACCGCGCATCGAAGACCTGGCCGAAGCCGGTGAGGCCCTCGGGCAGGGCCACGCCGTTCAGCCGGTATTGCAGGTTGCGGTGCTCGCCGCGGACATGGATGTCGCCGAAGCTGTCCTGCACCACGCCGGGGGTTTGCAGCAGGATCTGGTTGAGCGGCTGGTCGGCGCCGCCGGGCAGCGCCTCAATGGTCTGGCGGTCGATGGTCACCTCGCGGGCGCCGAAGCGGGCGAGGATGCCCTGGCGCGCCGCGGCGGCGCGCTGCGCCTGCACCACGGTTTCCGGCAGGGTGATCACCGGCGCCGGCTGGGCCCAGGCGGTGAAGGGGAGCAGAGGGAGGGCGGCAAGCGCGGAGTATCGGAGCATGTCGATATGTTATGATATAACATATCGACATGCCTAGGGGCGTTGTGTGGTCTGGCTGGTTCAGGGTTGCCCGGTAGGGTGGCTCCAAGAACTCCCCCAAGATCGTGTCGCAGTTTTGCGGGAGGGGGCGGATGATCCTTCCCGATCAGGGCCTTGGCACGCCTTCCGCGGCCAAGCCGTGGAAGAACACCGGTCAGCGCCCGGTTCTGATTGGGCACCCCGGGAAGCCTCCAATATCAGAAAGCTTGATCGGTGGCTCCCCCCCGGTTGAACAGATGCGTTCAACCCGCCGGGGACAGGCTCTCCGGGCTCCGGCGTGAGCCTTGGCGCTGCTGTTCCCCGATCTACCCGATCAGCATCTGCGCCGCCTCCCAGGGCGTGCCGCCGGCGGCCTCGTCCAGCAGGCCGGCCAGCAGCGTCGCCGGCGGCAGCCCCGCCAGCGCCGTCCCCCATGGCAGGTTCTCCGCCGCCCAGGCCGCATGGTGCAGCGCAGCCCGCACCGCCCGCGGCAGTGCAGCCAACTCATCCCCGGCTTCCGCCAGCAGGCTCTCCGCGACCACCACGGCGTCGCCGCCGAGGCCCGGCGTTTCGCTCCAGTCGGAGGCCAGGCCGAGCGCCATGGTGTGCACCTCCGGCGCGGCAGGCACCCAGATGCCTTCGGCCAGCGCCGCCGCCGTCGCGCGCCGCGCCGCCAACCCCTCGGCTGCCTCGGCCAGTGCCGCGGCGCGGGACTGTCCCAGGGCCAGCGCCTCGGCGATGTCGAAGCCAAGGTCTGGCGCCGCCAGATGCGCCGCGATCAGCGCCGCGAAGCCGGTATCGTTCAACGGGCCGAAGGCCGTGGCGAAGGCGGTGCTGCCGAGGATGCCGGCCGCCACCGCCGCCACCGGGACGCCGGCCACGAGCTGCTCCACCGCCTGCGCCAGGCTTGCCGCATCCGGCGCGGCGCCGAAGGCGGCGCGGTACAGCCGGACCACCTGCGCCGCCGCATCCTCGGCGTCGATCACCAGCCGGCCATCGATGAATTCAAACACCTCGAAGCCGCTGAAATGGTCGATGCCCTCGGTCGAGACCGTGGTGCCCCCGGCGAGGTCGAGGGCCACCGCCGCCCGGGACAAGCCAAAGCGCAGCGTGTCCAGGCCGGCCCCGGCTTCCAGCCAGTCGTCGCCGGCGCCGCCGACCAGCGTATCATTCCCGGCTTGGCCCGAGAGCCTGTCCCCGCCGGCGCCGCCGGTCAGCAGATCGGCCAGATCGGTGCCGACCAGAGCATCGGCGCCCGCGGTGCCGCTGCCGCGGACGGCGCCGAGGGCCGCATCCCAGGCCCAGACCAGCCCCAGCGCCTGTTCCGCCGCCTCGGTGCCGTAGAGCGCCTGCGCCGCCGCCGCATCCGGCGCCCGCGGCGCGGTGGGCTGCCCCAGCGTGCCGCCGATGGAGGACATCACCGTGACGTCGCGGCTGATCCCCGCCTCGGGGTGCCCCAGCCCGAGACTATGACCGATCTCATGCAGCAGGGTGGCGAAGTCGATGCGGGTAACGCTGGGAGCCAGGCTGGCGGTGCGGAACAGGGTGAGGTTCAGCCCGATGTCGCCGGCCAGCACCGGGTCGTCCGGCCCCCAGCCGGTGCCGGCAACGCCGAGGCTCATGCTTTCCATCCGGAAGCGCAGGTCGATGCCGGCGCCGCCGGGCAGGTCGGGCACCTCCAGGAAACTCACTCCGCAGACTGCCGCCCAGGCCGCCAGCGCCAGCCGGACGCTGGCCTGCTGTGCCATGGTGAAGGCGGCCCAGGCATCGGCGGGCAGGGCGTTGCCGAGCGGGTCCAGCCCATCCGTGGCGAAGCTGAAGGTCAGCAGGCGCGGCCCGCCGCCACGCCAGCCGGCGGCGCCTGCGGGTAGCAGGGGGACGGCGGGGCTGGAGTCGGGCATGCGGCGATCCTCGAATCCTGCCCCCCGATTGCGGCACGAGGAGCAAGCCGTTCAGTGCAACTCGGACCGCAGCCGTAGCGATGCGTAAACCGGTTAGCAACAAAGAAGAGATCATTGACTCTTTTAGAGACATTTCAGGGCTTGGTGCAGACCCAACTCCCATGAAAACCCGACCCCGCTGCGCCGTATCGGCGCCCGCGGCAACCATCATCCCTCGGAGCGAGACCGCCGCTCTGTCCATCGGAATGCTTGGCGCCGCAGTCGGGGCGCCGCCTCGGGCGCATTGCCCATTGCGGCCACCATCGCCATGCTGCGGCCCCGACTGCAGGAGGGATCCCCATGCCCGGCGTGCCCGATATCAGCCCTCAGGAAACCTGGGAGGCGCTGCGCAACGACCCTGACGCCACGCTGGTTGACGTGCGCACCGATGCCGAATGGAATTTCGTCGGCCTGCCCGACCTCAGCGAGGCCGGGAAGCAGCCGGTGCTGATCCCCTGGCAGCTCTACCCGTCGATGCAGGTGAACGGCGCCTTCACCGAGCATCTGCGCAAGGCCGGGCTGACGCCGGCCAGCAAGGTGTACTTCATCTGCCGTTCCGGTGCGCGCAGCCTGGCGGCGGGGCAGGCGGCCCAGGCGGCCGGCTTCCCGCATGCCTACAACGTGGCGGACGGATTCGAAGGGCCGGTGGATACCGAGGGCCATCGTGGCCAGATCGCCGGCTGGAAGGCCTCCGGCCTGCCCTGGCGCCAGCGCTGACCGCCGCGGGGCGTCCGACCCGCCATCCTTGAACCAACACCGGAGGAAACATCATGCCCGACACCCCGCTGCCGCTCACGACCGAATTCCTGTTCCGCATCGTGCTCACGGCCGGCACGCCGCAGATGAGCGCGCCCGGCCGCGGCGGCGAGTTGCGTGTCATCCCGGTGACCGGCGGAACCTTTGAAGGCCCTGCGCTGAAGGGCGAGGTGGTGCCCGGCACCACCGCCGACTGGCTGCGGGTGGAGGCCGACGGCACCGCCCATATGGATGTCCGGCTGGTGCTGAAGACCGACCGCGGCCAGACGATCTACATGCACTACAGCGGCGTCCGCACCGGCAGGCCCGAGGTGCTGGCCCGGCTCGGCCGTGGCGAGGCGGTGGACGCCGGCGACTACTATTTCCGCACCGCCATCCGCTTCGAGACCGGCGATGCCGAGCTCGGCTGGCTCAACCGGGTGCTGGCGGTAGGTATCGGCCAGCGGCCGCCGGCCGGGCCCACCTATGATGTGTATGTGGTGAAATAGAGCGGATCGCTGAGGAGCGTGACCGCCCCGCAACGTGAGTCCGCTCTACAAACAAGAGGCTGCAGCGGATTGGCGCTCGCACTCGAACGCAATCCGCTGCAGCGGGGGGGCAGGGGGGTCAGCGCCGCCCCGCGAGCTGCCGGTTTTCCAGCCGGCTCAGCAGCCGCACCACCGGCCAGAGCAGCAGGAAATACACCACCGCCGCGGCGACGATCGGTGTCGCGTTGTAGGTGACGCTCTGCGCCTGCCGGGCCTGGAACAGCAGCTCCGGCAGTGCCACCACGCTGGCGATGGAGGTGAGCTTCACCACCTCCAGCGTGTTGCTGATCAGGTCGGGCAGCACATTCCGCACCGCCTGCGGCAGCACCACGTAACGCATGGTCTGCCAGCGGGTCAGCCCGGTGGAGCGCGCCGCCTCCATCTGACCGGCCGGCACGCTCTCGATGCCGGCGCGCAGGATCTCGCCGTAATAGGCGCCGGTGTTGAGGAAGAAGCCGATGGCGACGGCGCCGATGGCCGAGACCTCCAGCCCGGCGAAGGGCAGCCCGGCGTAGACGAAGATCAGCAGCACCAGCGGCGGCACGGCACGGAAGAAATCCACCCAGACCATCAGCGGCCAGCGCACCAGGCGGTGCCGTACGGTGGACAGCAGTGCCAGCAGCATGCCGCCGCCGACGCCGAGCGGCACCACGATGGCCGAGAGCAGCAGGGTCTGCTGCAGCCCGGTCCAGAGGATCGGCCAGGCCTGCCCGACGATCTCGAGCGAGAAGAAGGCGAGGAGGAAGTCGTCGAAGGTCATGGCGCGCTTCCTACCGCTTCCACGCGAAGCGCGTTTCGATCCAACGGCCGAGGATCACCACCGGGAAGAACAGCACCACATAGGCCAGCGCACCGAGGGTCAGCGGCGTCGGGTTGAAGCTGAAGGAGACCCCGGCCTGTGCCGCGCCGAGGATCTCCGGCACCGCCACCACGCTGGCCAGCGCGGTGCCCTTGGTGATGGCGATGGTGCGGTTGGTCAGCGGCGGCACCACCATGCGCACCGCCTGCGGCAGCACGACATGTCCGAGGGTCGCGGCGAAGGTGAGGCCGGTGGAGCGCGCCGCCTCCCACTGGCCGCGCGGCACGGCGGTGATGCCGGCCCAGAAGATCTCCTCGGAGAAGGCCATCAGCACCAGGGCGAGCGACAGCCAGGCGGAGGCGAAGCCGGAGATGGAAAGCCCCGCCGCCGGCAGGCCGAAATACAGCAGCACGATGATGACCAGCGGCGGCAGCGCGCGGAACAGATCGACCACGAAGATGATCAGCCAGTTCACCGGCCGGATGCCGAGGCTGCGCAGCACCGCCAGCGCCAGCCCCGCGGCCAGGCCGGAGAGGATGATGCAAAACGCCAGCAGGATGGTCAGCCAGAAGCCGTCGATGATCTTCGGCAGGTATTCCACGGCGACGCGCAGGTTGAAGAAGCTGTCGAGGAAGCGGTCGAGACCGGTCATGGCGCGACCCCCGCCCTGGCATGCCGGCGGCCGGGAAGCGCGCAGGGTGGCGCGATACGGGCCGCCATCAGTGCCGCTCGATCTGGCCGAGGAAGGCCCGGGTCCGTTCGTGCCGCGGGGCGCCGAACAGCTCGGCCGGCGGTCCCTGCTCCACCACCAGCCCGTCTGCCATGAACACCACGCGGTCGGCGGCGGCCTTGGCGAAGCCCATCTCATGGCTGACCACCACCATGGTCATGCCATCCTCCCGCAGCTCCCGCATCGCCGCCAGCACGCCGCCGACCAGTTCGGGATCGAGGGCGCTGGTCGGCTCGTCGAACAGCATAACGCGGGGCTCGAGGGCGATGGCGCGGGCGATCGCCACCCGCTGCTGCTGCCCGCCGGAAAGCTGCCCGGGGAAATGCCCGGCGCGATCGGCCAGGTGCACGCGGTCGAGCGCCGCCCGCGCCCGCGCCTCGGCCTCCGCCCGCGACTTGCCCTGCACCTTGCGCAGTGCCAGGGCGACATTCCCAAGTGCCGTCATGTGCGGGTAGAGGTTGAAGGACTGGAACACCATGCCGACGCGCTGCCGCGCGGCATTGATGTCGGTGCTGCGGGACAGCATGTCGATGCCGTCCACGGTGATGCTGCCGCTGCTCGGCTCCTCCAGCCGGTTCAGGCAGCGCAGCAGGGTGGATTTGCCCGAGCCGCTGGGGCCGATGACGAAGACCAGCTCCCGCTCAGCGACCATCAGGTCGACGCCCTTCAGGACGTGCAGCGTGCCAAAATGCTTGTGGATGCCATGGGCGGCGACGATCGGTGGAGTCTGGGCCAAGTGCAACGCCTCGGTCGGTGAGTGGGGGCAGTCATACCCCCATCACCCTGGCAGGCAAGAACCGGGCCGCGTCCAGGCTCCGTACGCCGGACTCAGAGGGCGCGGCGCCGACGGTCGGTCACCACGGCTTCGAAGTCGTAGCTCTCATGCTCGGAGATATGCGCGGTGAGGGTAGCCAGGGCCAGCGCCTCATCCTCCGCCTCCAGCGCGGTGACCAGCGCCAGATGCTCGCGCGCGGCACCTTCGGCGTCGATCACCGACTGGCCGAGACCCCAGACCACGGCGAGCTGGCGGGCCAGGCTCTGCCACAGTGCCAGCAGCGGCGCATTGCCCGCGGCGGCGCAGAGCTCGGCGTGGAACTGCTCCTCGCCCTGCACCCGCATTGCCGGATCCTTGCCCAGGGCGACTTCGGCATAGGCATCCGCGGCTGCGCGCAGGCCGGCGAAGCGTTCCTTTCCACCGGGCAGGGCCAGCGCCTCCCGCACCGCCAGGGCTTCCAGCGCCAGGCGCACGCGCATCAGCGCGGCGACCCCGGGGTTGGTCACCCGCATCAGCCGCATGCCCTTGTAGGGCGTGCTGGTGACGATGCCCTGGCTTTCCAGCAGGCGCAGGGCTTCCCGCACCGGTACGCGGCTGATGCCGAGGTCGCGGGCGATTTCCGCCTCCACCAGCCGGTCGCCTGGCAGGAAGATGCCGCGTGCCGCGGCGGCAACGATGGATTCCGCTGCCTGCTCAACCATCGTCCGAGGCTGCACCGGCAGAAGTCGGCGCGGTTCCGCAACGGCTATGGATAAGCCAGTTGGCGCTCCGCTTCGCGGCCGGAGGTCCCGAACTGTCACTCGCGAGATTCCCTCTCTTAACGCGATAACCGTGAGTATAAATTCAACCATATGATTTGAAAAGGGAACATCTTCGAGCGGATTTCAAACATCCTGGCGCCGGCTCCCTCTGCGCCACACGCAACTCTGGGTTGTGGAATGTGGGTTGGACGGCGACGCACTTGGTAAAGGGAAAGCCATTACCAGATTGTAATTGCGAGCAACCCTGAGAGAAATTTTTTCAGTAAAACTCAACCATGGATTTCACCTCCGCCCCTGCGGCGGGTTCCGGAGTGGCTTGCCGCCGGCCGGCAGCCCCCTGGCTGCCAGCACTCAGGCTCATCGGGTGCGGCGGCCGGCCCGGTGCCAGCGATCACTCCTTCCAGGGCCGCCGCTGCCAAAGCGCCTTCAGCCCGACGTCCATCTCCGCCACCATCGCCGCATAGGCGCCGCCGACCAGGGGGCGCAGCGGCAGAGCAAGCCGCTCCGCCTCCCGCAGGAAGGCGGGGTCGGCCAGGGTGGCGGCGAAGGCGCCCTCCAGCCGGGTGCGGATCGGCGCCGGCAGGCCAGGCGGGGCGACGAAGCCGCGGCTGGCGCTGGCCACCACGTCGAAGCCCTGCTCGCGGAAGGTCGGCACATCGGGCAGCCGTGCCCAGCGGGTGGGCGAGGCCTGGCCGAGATAGCGGACCTTGCCCTCCGGGCTCAGCGCCAGCGCATCCGAGGCATTGCCCACCACCAGCTGCAGATGCCCCCCGAGCAGCGCCTGCATCACCGGCGCAGCACCGGCGAAGGGCACGTGCTGCATTGGGGGGGTGCCGCTCAGCGCCTCGAAGGCCAGCATGGCGATATGGTCGTCCGACCCGATGCCGGTGGTGCCGTAATTGATCTGGCCGGGCTGCGCCTTGGCCGCGGCGGCCAGGTCGGCCAGGGTCCGCAGCGGCGAATTGCCCGGCACCATGAAGGCGTTGGCATCCTCCACCGCATTGGCGAGGAAGGTGAAATCCAGCGGCCGGTAGCGGGTGGCGCGCTCGATCGGGATGGCCTGCAGCACCGGGGCGGTGACGGCGCCGATGGTGTAGCCATCCGGCGCGGCATTGAAGGTTGCCTCGAAGCCGAGCTGACCGCCGGCGCCGGCGCGGTTGGTGACCACCACGCGGGCGCCGCCGCCGAGGTGATGGGCGACCATCGGCATCATCAGCCGGGTCATGACATCGACGCCGCCGCCGGGCGGATAGGGGACAATGGCCTCGATCGGCCGCTCGCCCGGCCAGGCGGGGGCCTGGGCGCGCAGGGTGGCGAGCGCGGCCAGAGGAACGATGGTTGTGGCAAGGGTGGCGGCAAGGCCGCGGCGCGTAAGCATGGTGTCCTCCCAGATTTCGTTGCGGATAGGGTGCCGCCACGAAAGGGGAAGAAACAAGAGCAGATCGGTCGGGCGCGGCCTCAACCGCCGGTGCGCTCAGTTTGTCAGGGTGCCGGCAGGGCTCAGGGTTTGCGTTGCAGCCGCCACAGCTTCCAGCCCAGGACCGCGAACACCACCAGCATCACCGCGAGCCCGATCGGCCCGGCCCAGGCCTCGACCAGTTCGAAATGCTCCTCCAGCATATAGCCGGCCAGCGCCAGCCCACTGGTCCACAGCCCGGTGCCGAGCGTCGTCCAGGTGTAGAACACCACGCGCGGCAGCTCGACCAACCCGGCGGGGATGGAGATGCCGGTGCGGATGCCGGGCATCATCCGCGCCAGGAACACCGCCGCCGGGCCGTTGCGGTGCAGCGCCGCCTCAGCCTGGGCGATGATCTCCGGCCCGAGCCCGGCATGTCGGCCGAAGCGATCGGCGATCCGTCGCATCCGTGCCGCGCCGAAGGCCCGCGCCGCCTCGAACCACACCGCATTGCCGACAACCGAGCCGGCGGTGCCGGCCAGCAGCACGCCGAGGATCGGCATCTGCCCCCGCGCCGCGGCGAAGCCGGCCAGCGGCATGATCACCTCGGAGGGCATCGGCGGGAACAGGTTCTCCGCCACCATCAGCAGGAAGACCCCGGCCAGTCCGCCCGATGCGACCAGCCCCGCCGCCCACTCAACCACCCGGCAGCCGATACAGCAGCAGCGTGACCCAGCGCCCGCGTGTGTAGTTGAATCCGGTCACTGTCCCGATCTCCTCTGGCGCCAGGGACAGCGCCGCCGCTTGTTGCCGGAAGTCGCCTTCCGCCCGGTCGCCCACCGCCACCACCCGACCGGGGGCGGCAGCCAGGAATCGCGCGGCGTCGCTGCCGGTGCGCAATAAATGGGTGTCGCCGCCCAGCGCGAACAGGACCGAGGGCTCGGAATATCCGGTGATGCCGAAATCCGCCGAGGCGAGCCCCGGCGCCCGCGCCGCCACCGCCTCCGCCAGCCGCGGCGCCACCCAGAGCGGCGCGAGCCGCGGCACCACCCCCTCCAGCACCAGGGCGTAGAGCGGCACCGCCAGCAGCACCCCGGCCAGCCCCGCCCGGCCCCAGGCGCCGCGCCGCGCCAGCCGCAGCAGCACCCAGCAGAGCGCGATGGCCAGCGGCACCGTCAGCACCGCTGCCGGCAGCAGCATCCGGGACAGCCACCAGGGCGCTGCCAGCGCCGTCGCCGCCAGCCCGACAGCAACGCCCACCAGCCCCGCCTGGCCGATCCAGCGCAGCCAACGCGGCGGCTCCTGCCGCAGCGGGTCCATCGCCCAGGCGGCGCCGAGCAGCATCAGCGCGGGATAGAGCGGCATGGTGTAGTGCGGCAGCTTGGTCTGGACCGCCTCGAACACCAGCCAGGAGGGCACCACCCAGGCCAGCAGGAAGCGGGTCGGCGGGCTCAGCCGGTCGCGCCAGGCGGCGGGCAGGGCGCAGAGCACGATCCAGGCGCCGGGGAAGGCGGCGATGCCGAAGCTCAGCAGGTAGAAGCCGGGCGGCCCCCAGTGCTTCTCCTCGCCCGAGCCGATCTTGGAGAGCATGTCGCCTCCCACCGCCTCGGAGAAGAAGCGGCCTTCGGTGGCGATGCCGATGGCGACGAACCAGGGCGCTGCCGTGGCGATCATCAACGGCACGCCCCAGAGCGGGCGGAGCGCGCGCAGCCATGGCGCCTCGCGGTCCGCCACCGCCAGGGTGATGCCGGCCAGCAGCGGCACCATCGGCCCGATCGGCCCCTTCAGCAGCACCCCGAGCCCGAGCATCAGCCAGAATGCCGCCGCCTGCCGGGCGGTGAACTGCCGTGGCCGCAGATAGGCCTGGGCAAACAGGCCCATGGCGGCGGCGATGGTCGCCAGCAGCGCCGCATCGGTCTTGGCGATCCGCGCCTCGGCGACCAGCACAAGGCAGGAGGCGAGCATCGCCGCCCCCAGCAGCGCCGCCCGCCGCCCGACCAGCCCGCGCCCCCAGTACCAGGTGGCCAGCACCGCCAGCAGCGCGCCAAAGAAGCTCGGCAGCCGGTAGACCCAGATCTGCGCCCGGTCGCCGAGGCCGAGCGACTCCACCGCCTGCACGCTGCCGGCCTGCAGCCAGTGGATGCCGGCCGGCTTCTTGTTGCGCTCCTCGGCGCCGAAGCGGATGCGGACGTAGTCGCCGCTCTCGACCATCTGCCGACTGGCCTGGGCGAAGCGCGCCTCGTCGCGGTCGGTCGCCGGCAGGGCGAAGAAGCCGGGCAGCCAGAGCAGCAGACAGAGCAGGATCAGCGCGAGCGCTGGCCGGCGCTGCAACGCCTCCGGCAGCAGACCGAGCGAGCGGTCGGGCGCGGGGCCGGCGGAGGGCGGAATATGCATGGCGGGGCGGACTAGCACGGGGCGAGGCGGGGGGCCATAAACCGCGCCATATGGCCAGCTCCCCCGCCCGGCGCGCCGCCGCCGCCCTGCTCGATGCCGTCGTCACCCGCCACCGCCCGCTGGAGGAGGCGCTTGATTCGCTGCCGACCGACGGCAAGCCGCATCAGGTGCGGCAGGCGGGCGAACGGCGCCCCGGCGCCGCCGTTTCGCCACGCGACAAGGCGGCGGCGCACCGCATTGCCGCCACGGTGCTGCGCCGCGCCGGCTCGCTGGATGCCGTGCTTGAGCCCTTTCTGCGGCGCGACCCGCCGCCGGCGGTGCGGCATGCGCTGAGGATCGGCGCCGCCGAGCTGCTGCTGCTGGGCACCCCCGCGCACGCTGCCGTCGGCAGCGCCGTGGACCTGGTGCCGAAGCCCTTCGCCGGGCTGGTGAACGCCGTGCTGCGCAAGCTGGCCGCGGCCGGCCCGGCGGCGCTGGAGGAGCTGGACGCCGAACGGCTCGACACCCCGGCCTGGCTCTGGACCGCCTGGCATGCGGCGCATGGTCCGGCGGTGCGCGCCATTGCGGCAGCGCATCGGCAGGAGGCGCCGCTCGACCTCAGCCTCGCCCCCGGTGCGGTCCCGCCGGAGGGCGGCGAGGCGCTGCCGACCGGCAGCTGGCGCTATCCCGCCGGCACCCGGGTCACCGAGCTGGCGGGTTTCGCCGAGGGGCAATTCTGGGTGCAGGACGCCGCCGCCGCCCTGCCGGCCCGGCTGGTGGCGCCGCGACCAGGGGAGCGCATTCTCGACCTCTGCGCCGCGCCGGGCGGCAAGACCGCCCAGCTCGCCGCCGCCGGCGCCAGCGTCGTTGCGGTGGAGCGCGAGCCGAAGCGCGCGGCCCGGCTGCGCGAGAACCTTGCCCGGCTGAAGCTGGCGGGCGAGCTGGTGGAGGCCGATGCCACCACCTGGGATGGCGGCGGCGCGTTGTTCGACGCGGTGCTGCTGGACGCCCCCTGCACCGCAACCGGGACCATCCGCCGCCACCCGGACGTGCCGTATCTCAAGCGGCCAAAGGACGTGCCGGCGATGGCCGAGCTGCAGCGCGCGCTGCTGGCCGCCGCGGCGAAGCGGCTGGCGCCGGGCGGAAGGCTGGTCTTCGCCACCTGCTCGCTCCAGGCCGAGGAGGGCGAGGCGCATCGGGCAGCACTGCCCGGCCTCGGCCTCGCGCCTGACCCGATCCGGCCAGAGGAGGTGCCGGGGCTGGAGGACGCGATCACCGTCGATGGCGCGCTGCGCACCCGGCCCGATCTCTGGGGTGGCCAGGGCGGGATGGACGGTTTCTTCGTGCTGCGTGCGCGGCGGGCCTGATAAAAATGAGCAATGAAATGGGCTGGGCTTGGCGATACTGCTACCATTAACCAGTAAGGCGCATGGAGGATAGACCTTGAAGGCTCAAGAATTGGAGTTTCCCCAGAAATCCGCTACAGACCTGAGGCTCTCCATTACAGTCGTGCTTTTCGGGATGCCGCGCCGTAGCGACCTCACGATTGAGAGCATTCAGGGCAACATGATCTCGCCTTGTGTAGAGGCTGGCCTCTCGGTTGAATCAGTCGCCTCCTTTAACTTAGTCCACCGAGTAAGCAGTGCCCGGAGCGGCGAGCTGGATGTTGCCATTGAGGCGCAGTCGTACATCGGCTTCGGCGCAGACTATACTCTTATCAAGAAGCAGGACCATGCGGATGTCGTGGAGTTGGTCGAAATCAGCAAGCGCTACCGTGATGTCTACAAAGATGAGTGGGTCAGTGTGCGGAACTGCTTTCATCAGCTCCTGTCCTTGAAGCGGGCCTGGAAGTTCATTGAGGACAACCAGATCCGTTCAAATTTCTACCTCTTCCTCCGGCCAGATCTTCTCTATCATGACCGCCTGGACGTCCCGCGCATGGTAACAGCAGTGGGAGCCTCGGGCGGGGTGGCACTCCCTTTCTGGCATTCGTGGAACGGCCACAATGATCGGATGGCGTTTGCCGCGCCGCCTGCCGCCGCAGCCTACGCCAACCGCGTGGATCTGGTGCCGGCATTCTGCGCCAAGGCCGGGTTCATGCAACCCGAGCAGCTTCTGAAATTCGCGCTGTGCGAGGCAGGGGTGCGGGTGCACGACATCGGCGTTACTGCGAGCCGGGTGCGCGCGAACGGAAGCATCAAACGGGAAGAATTCACCAAGTCAATGCATAAACCTCGCAGCCAATAGAGCGTCGAGCCTAAACGCTCTCTTGGATTGTTTGTCCGCTGCATGTGGTGTGTGAGCGCGTTGTTCGTTCTTTGCAACCTTGAGCTAAGGCCTGTTAGAGCTTGCTGACTTTGATCCAGTCCGCTGATGCTGCGAGGCAGAGCACGCCAAGGAAGGACCGTGCGGTCTTCTCGTAGCGGGTGGCAACCGCACGGTTCAGGGCATTGCCCTGAACCCTTCAGCCGTGCCCAGAGGTTCTCGACCAAGTGCCGGTTGGCGTAGACTCAGTCTGGGCAGGCGACGGGCGCGTCGGTGTGCCTGGGCGGGATCGCCGGGCGGGCGCCCATGTCCCAGACCCGCCCGCGGAAGGCGTCGGGATGTTTGATCCCAGGGTTTGATGGTGCAGTCTTCTCCCAGGCATGGAAGGACGCGCTATGGGCCAGGTTCTCCACGGCAGCCACCACGACAGAGGCGGTCCGTCGCGCGATCCAGCATAGTCAAGCGAGCCTGAGGGGAGCTGGCGCGCCGCTACGGGGTGAACCCCAAGACGATCGCCAAATGGCGCAAGCGGTCTTCGGTCGCCGACCTGCCGACCGGCCCTCGGGAGGCGCACTCCTCCACGCTCTCGGCCGAGCAGGAGGCCATCATCGTTGCCTTCCGGCGCCATACCCTGCTGCCGCTTGATGACCGCCTCTATGCTCTGCAGCCCACCCTGCCGCAGCTCACGCGCTCAGCGCTGCACCGCTGCCTGCAACGCCACGGCATCTCTCGCCTGCCCGAGGTCGAGGGCGACAAGCCGACCAGGAAGGCCTTCAAGCCCTATCCCATCGGCTACTTCCACATCGACATCGCCGAGGTCAGCACCGAGGCAGGCAAGCTCCGTCTTCTCGTGGCCATCGACCGCACCAGCAAGTTCGCCTTCGTCCGCCTGGTCGG
>NZ_JACOMF010000054.1 GCF_014283215.1 Siccirubricoccus deserti | reverse complement strand
TGCCGGGCAACCCCTATGACGGCCACACCCTGGCCGAGCAGATCGCCCAGACCGAGCGCCTCACCGGGGTCGAGATCGAGCGCGCCTATGTCGATCGCGGCTACTGCGGCCACGATGCCGACAAGGCCCGTATGTTCGTCTCGGGCCAGAAGCGCGGCATCACCCCGACCATCCGCCGCGAGCGGCGGCGCCGCAACGCCATCGAGCCTGTCATCGGCCACATGAAGAGCGACGGTCATCTCGGTCGCAACTTCCTGCGCGGCACGGAGGGCGACGCTGCGAACGTCACCCTCGCCGCCGCGGGCCACAACCTGCGCCTGCTCCGCGCCTGGCTCGCCTGGCTCTTGGCGTGCCTGCTCGGCCGGCTGTGGCCATCCCAACAAAGCAGAGAGGGCCATCAGCCCAGGCCTTGGCCGCCTGAAGCTGCGTAGTTCACGGCCGACCAGATAGGGATAGACCTCGAGGTCCAGCCGTGGCGGCCGACGCTCAACCCGGCACAGCACCAGGTGCTTGACAGCATCAAAGCCGATGGCGCCCAACCGCAGCGCCTCAGCGACCCCCGCCTGCACCTCCTCGAGGCTGAACACCTCCAGCAGCCGCAGCACCTGGACCCATTCCCGTCGCCCCGCTTTGCCCAGCCGCGCCTCCAGCAATCGGCGGAGCACCAGGAAGGCATCGGGCAGCTCCCAGCCGGCGAGCGGGGCCGCCTGGTCCAGCGCGCCGATCTTGCGCTCGAGCAGCGGCAGATAGTGCAGCGGCTCGAGCAGCACGTCCTCGCGCTCGTAGGACCGGCGGTGCCGGGCGATTACCGCCGCGCCGCTACCGATCATCACCTCCTCGACGTAGCCGCGGACCAGGACCTCGCGGTGACCATAGGCGACCGGCACCGAGTAGTCGTTGCCGCGGTAGCGCACCAGTGACAGCGAACTTACCCGGGCGCTGCGCCTCTCGCAGGCCTTGTAGGGCGCGACAGGCAGCGGCAGCATCGCCTCGAGGTCCCGCGCCAGCCGCTCGCCAATGGTCTCCTCATGACCGCGCAGCCGCGCATTCTGTCGCTCCCGGCAGCGCATCTCGAGGTCACTGTTGGGAGCGGCGAAGCTCTCGACCTGCGGCACCGGCACCAGGAAGTTGCGCCGAGCGTAGCCGACCAGACCCTCCACCTTGCCTTTATCATTGCCCTTGCCCGGGCGGCCGAAGCGATCGGCGAACAGGTAGTGGGACTGCAACTCGGCAAAGACCCGGGTGCGCTGCCGCTTGCCATCACCAAGGATGCGCACCACCGCCAGCTTGGTGTTGTCGTACACCCGACGCCGCGGCCCCTGGCGCTCGCTGGAGGCGGTTGAATACGCCACCCTGGAGCGGGTCGACGGGTTCAACAACCGCCGCTTTCTCGAGCCGATCGGCAACATGCCGCCCGCCGGGGCGGAAGCGCGCTACTACGCTCAGCTCGAGCCAGCCGCCATGGCGGCCTGACTCAAGCCCACCAGCCTCCGGTGAACCCGGGGCGGTTCACCCGTTGCAAAAGCCGAACCGAAACTGAGCCGCGCCCCCCGTCGTTCAACTCGGACAGCGAAGCACGGAGGACCGTGTCATGAGCACAGCCACCGCAATCACTGATCATGACGAGATCCGCCGCTGGGTGGAAAAGAACAACGGCCGCCCAGCGTACGTTGAAGGCACGGGTAGGGGCGATGACCCGGGGGTGCTGCGTATCGACTTCGACGAGAGAGACGCCAAGCTTCGGGAGCTGCCCTGGGGCAAGTGGTTCGAGTGGCTCGGCAAAAGAGAGCTTGAACTGCTCTGGAACAAAGACGATCTCTTCGACAAGTTGGTCAGTCGCAAGTATTGATTCTCGTATAGGGCGGGCGCCGTCAGCAAACGTCTCCCAGACGGCGATGCGCGAGTTAATGTAGGGTGGCCTTGTCACGGGAACATGCTTGCAAGACCAATTCTGATTAGAGACCAATATGATTATGATCTGCTCTAATGCCTAGATCACAGAAGGTCGGTATCCTCACCTTCCATCGCTGCATCAACTACGGCTCCTATTGGCAAGCGCGAGCCATCGTCGAGGGACTGCGGCAGCGAGGACATGAGGCGGTTCTTCTGGACCATCAATCCAATCAGGTGAACCGGGCTGAGTGGAAATGCGCCCTCCGACCGACTTTGCCTACTCCAACGCTGCGGTCGGACTATCCGTTGTACGCAGCCAAGGCACGTAAGTTCTTCGAGGCCTTTGCCTCATTGCCCTTGTCGCGCCCATTCTCCATCGAGGATCCAGCCGACATGGAGCCTGTCGATGTTGTTCTGGTTGGTAGCGATGAGGTCTGGAACTTCTACCATCCCTGGTACGCAGGCTATCCGCTTTTCTTTGGCGAAGGCCTGAAGGCGAAGCGTCTGGTCTCGTACGCCGCTAGCTTCGGCAATTACCAAACAAAATCGCCGCTTGAGGAGAAATGGGCAAGCCGGCTCAGGCGCTTTACCGCGATCGGGGTCCGCGATGAGAATTCACGCCGCCTCATCCAAGAGTCGCTGAACTTGGACCCTGCGCTCGTTCTCGACCCCTGCCTGCAGTTCGACACCGTCTGCCGGCGCGAGCCCATCAAAGGGCGGCGGAACCAGGCGGTCGTCTATGGCCACGGCTTCCCCAATTGGTACATGCGATCCGTGAGGGCCTGGGCTGATGCCCGCGGCGTGCATCTGATCAGCCTGGGCTACCGCAACGAATGGGCAGACGAGCAGCGCCTCACGACGGGGCCAGAGGAATTCGCCCAGGCGATGGCGAACGCGAGAGCGGTTGCCACCAACTTCTTTCACGGCTGCGTGTTCGCCCTGCTGAACGCCAAGCCCTTCGTATGCGCCCCGAGCGAGTACCGGTCCAACAAGGTGGCCGCCTTGGTCGCCACGGTGGGTGCGCACGATCATCTCGTCACCCAAGAGGCCCCCCAAGCGCACTTTGATCGTGCCCTCGACGAGCCTTTGAGCTCTACCATCCACATTCGCATCGACGAACTTCGCCGACGCTCCACCGATTATCTTGACCATGCCTTCAAATGACCAAGGGTTGTCGAACTCGCTCCGCCCTCCTCCACTGGCGCCCCGCGATATTGTCACATCTGGGCTCTGCATTGGCTGCGGCGTTTGCGTAGCGCAAGCGGGGCGCGAAGGCGCGGGGATGAGGTTCGATCCCTATGGACAGCTGAAGCCGCACGGGCCGGGCGAGTGGTTCTCACGCCGAAGCGAAGCTTTCACCAGGACCTGTCCCTTCTCACCATCGGCCTACAACGAGGACGAACTTGCGCAGGTGCAATTCCCGATGGCCCGCAACCTCGACGACCGGATCGGCCGTTATGAAGCGGCCTATGTTGGTCACGTAGAGCAGGGGGATCTGCGCGCCTTCGGTAGTTCGGGCGGGATGGTGACCTGGACGGCGATGGAGCTGATGCGCCGCGGTCTGATCGACGCGGTTGCGCATGTGGCGGCGACGCCCAGTCCAGATGAAGGCGCCCCGTTGTTTCGCTATGTCATATCCCGCTCTGAAGCCAGCCTGCGGGCGGGCGCCAAGTCCCGCTACTATCCAATCGAACTCTCGGAAGTGATTAAGGCGATACGATTCACGCCTGGACGCTATGCCGTGGTCGGCCTGCCGTGCTTCATCAAGGCGATCCACCTGCTCCGCGCTGAGGATCCGGTGCTTAGGGAGAGGGTCGTCTTCACGCTCGGGCTCTTCTGCGGACACATGAAGAGCGCCCGCATGGTCGAGAGTTTCGCCTGGCAAATGGGCGAGCAGATCCAAGCAGTGGACAATATCGATTTCCGCGCCAAGGATCCATCCCGGCCGGCTAATTGGTACACCGCCCGGATCGGATTGAAGACCGGCGGGGAGCGACGGCAGGACTGGTGGCACTTTGTCGACGGCGACTGGGGAGCCGGCTTCTTTCAGAACTCCGCCTGTAATTTCTGTGATGATGTCGTTGCTGAGACGGCGGATATTTCTTTCGGAGACGCCTGGATCGAACCATATTCGTCAGACGGACGAGGGACGAATGTCGTTGTCATACGATCGCCCGTCCTAGATCGCATCGTTCGTAGCGCCTTTGCGGCCGGTGAACTATGCCTCAAAGCCGTTGACGCCGATTTTGTGCACCAAACTCAGGCTGCGGGTTTTCGCCAACGGCGCGAGGGTCTGGCTCTGCGGCTAAGTCGCAGGCGATTCGGCGTGCGCCCGAGGAAACGGATTGCGCCTCTGCCCCCGCGCTTGTCTGTACGCCGTCTGGCCGTCTACCTTCTGCGTGGACAGATTACCTACTGGAGCCACCGGATATTCTTCCTCGCCAGGCTCCTGAACAAGCCGGGTTTGTACACCCGCTGGGCGAGAACGGGCTTGGCTGTGTACCAAGGCTTTGCATACTCACGAGGGAAGATTGGCGCGGCAATCGATCGTCTTCAGGCTGCGGCTCCATCTTTGTCACCTCGTTCCAAAACGAGCGCTGATCTTCACGACTAAAAGCTCGTTTGCGAAGTCATGAGGCGGGCAGTCGCCTGGGATTGGGGTGAGCGAGGCGGTGGAGCATCATGCGGATCGCGGCCGGGGTGACCCTCGCTTCGGGGACCTCGGGTAACGCCTCGTAGGCCTTGGCCCGCCGGCGCCATCGGCCAAACCAGCCGAGCGACCTCTCGACCACCCAGCGCCGCGGCTGCACGACGCAGCCGATCGTGCCCGGGAAGCGGCGAACGATGGTCAGCACCAGCCCCGTCAGGAGGCAGGCGAGCAGGGCGGTAAGCCGGTTGTAGATGCTGTCGGCGAACACCGTCCGGAGCCGGTTGTAGAGCGGTTTTTTCAGCAGGCGCAGCTCGAGCGCCTGCCCGGCCACGACCTCTTTCAACCTGCGCGCTTCCTGGCGCAGGGCCTTGACCTCGTCAGTTGTCGCAGCGCGGCCGTGTCGCCCGCCAGGCGCCACTTGCCGTCCGGCGCAGTGCGCCGAACCCAGGAACTCCTTCGATCAGGAGTAGTACAGGCTCTCGGCAATGCCTTCGCGGCCGCACAGAGCAGCAATGCTGTCCTCACCGCGCAGACCCTCCAGCACAATCCGGATCTTCTCCTCGGATGAATGCTGTGTGCAGGTCGCGCGCCGGATGCCGCGGGCCACCTGCTCGGCAGGCGGCTTGGCCCCAGCGGTACCAACCCTGGCGACGAGGGCGGAGGATTTCTGCCTCATTTTCACTCCTTGGCGGGTACGGTGAGCCAGAAATCCTCCGCTTCTCAACCCGCCTCAGCTGTCTCATGGGCCCCTACGCCGGACAGCCTGCAGTGGTGCGTTGCTGGCTGGCTTTCAGGTGTTCCCTTCATCGCCCTGCACAGCACCTTCGTCCGCTGGACGCGCTTGGAACTGTTGCGCCGGCTAGGCCAACGTCTCGCGCTCAATTGGCGCCTGGCCTGCGGCGGCGAGGTTCCGCCCTCGGCAGTGGTGGCCGACAGCCGCTCTCTGCGGTCAGCCCCGACCGCCTGGGTGCGCTGCATCGACGGTGGCAAGCTGGTCAAGGGCGTGAAGCTGGTCGCGGTCTGCGATAGGCACGGATCGCTGCTCGAACTGCAACCGGCCAACACGGACGACCGCGCGGGCGTCCTGCCGATGCTGCCGCGGCTGGCCGCGCTCGGCTTCCAAGGCGAATTCCTGGCCTGAAAGATACCACCTCCGGCGGCATCCTTTTGTCTGGCGGCCAGACGGCCCCGGAGCGCCCCCCGAATATGGGCATCGCTTCACCGGCGATAGGTGCGGCTTATCGAACTGTCCGCCCGGATGGAACCTTTGGCCACTGCCTGACCACACGAGTGCCGCCATTCAACCACTGCCTCATTGCCTGCGCGCGCGAGACGGACGACAGGGAGACCGGTGCAACGGCGTCACACAACGTGGGGAAAACGGAGGGTGATACTGGTGCCACGCTCCGGTGTCCCCGCTCGATTTCGCCGCCGAGTTGCCGGGCTAGGTGGCGGAGAAGGTCGGAACCCTGCCCGCCGCCTGCACGCTGCGCCGCCTCCTCCGCTTGCGGGTTCATCCCCCTCCCGTCGTCGGAAACCGTGAGCGACGCCTCGGCCCTGCTCGCATTGCAACGCAACACGACGCGCACAATGCCACCATCCTCGTTCTCCGGGTACGCGTACTTGGCCGCATTGGTCACCAGTTCGTTGACGGCAAGGCCCACGGCCACGGCTTTGTCGAAAGGTAGCGCGCAGGCATCCAACTCGGCTTCCACGACCACCCGGCTGCCGAGGCTCAGGTCTAGGCTGCCGAGCAATGACCTTAGATAGCCTGAGAGGTCAGTGGTCGTCCCGTCCCTGGGGCCGCCGCCCTCCATCGCCGAGAGGCGGTCCTGCGCTAGGGCGATGGCGGTGACCTGCTGCATGAGTTGCCCCATCTACTCGGCGGCACGCGCGTTCTGCTCGGTGATGGTAACGCGGCGCGTGCGCGCAAGCATGGCTGCCACAAGGGCGAGATTGTTCTTAGCTCGGTGCTGCAACTCCCGCAGCAGCACGGCCCGGCGTTCTGCGCGCACCGCTACCTCTGCAGCGGCGATCTCCGCTGTCTGCACTGCCGCAAGGCGCTGAAGGGCGCCGGCCAGCAAGGCGGCCAACGTCTCCAAGAACTCGGCGTCGGCCTCGCTGAAGTGGCCGGGCAGCTCGCTGTCGGCTTCCAAAACACCCCAAATCATGTTGCCGAAGGTGACGGGGACGTTCAGCAGCGAGACAATGCCGTGATCTGCAATTACCGGATGGAGGCGGAACTCGGGATGGCCACGGATGTCGTCGATCAGGATTGCTTGGCCAGTCTGAAGCGCGCGCCCCGATGGTGAGTCCAAGTCGGTGCCGAAGCGGGCTACCCCAACCACGCCGGGCTTCCAACCCACCCCGGCCTCAATCAGCAGGTCGCCCTGCTCGGGCCGGTAGCGCATAACCTTGGTATGGCCGACGCCGGTCGCCCTTGCGGCCTGCGCCACCGCGCGTTGCAGCAGCGGGCCGATCTCTAAATTCTCCAGCGCAATCTGACCAAAGTCGCGCAGGATGCGCTGATGCAGGCGCAGTCGCCGCAGTTCCTCGACCATAGTGTGTGTGGTGGTCGGCGCCGGTGAGGGGTGATCATTGGCCATGGGCTATCAACCGCCTCGACTGCCAGAGGTTTGCCGGCCTCAGGTCCCACACAGGCCTGCTGGGTACCAATCGTCAGGTTTTGGCCACTCTCATGTCCGAAGGCCGAGGGCGGATGCGTTTTCCGGCCTGCTTGCCCCCGAGCACCGGACGGCACGGCGCGCGATGCATGAGCGGGTCTGCCGCGGCGAGGCTGTCATCAGGCTGATCGGCGCCATCCTCCTCGAGCAGCCCGACGAGTGGGCCACCCAGCGCGCGCTACATGACGCTGCAGACCATCAGCCCGCTGAGCGAACTGCTCCGGGTAGCCTGCCAGCCGTGGCCGCCTGACCCGGCGGCCTTGCCCGCCGAGGAACACCGCTCCTACACCACGCCCGGGGACATGATCCCTGATGTTACGCCTGCACCCTACATCCCGGCCGCGCGGACCACGTTGGTAGGCCAGGGCAGGTCACGGAGGAGTGGTGCCATGACAGACAATCAGGACGACCGAAAAGTACCGGAGATGCCGGTCGCGGAGGATTTGGCGCGGCAGGGGATGTCCACGCCGCGGCAATCGCCCGGAACGGGCGGTGGCGGGCACGGCATCGCGTCCGGCCACAACCCCGGCGGCATGATCCCGGGCGGCGGGCCTAAGCCGGAACTCGGCAGCCTGGGCGCCAGCAATGCCGAGACCGGCGGCGCCGCGACGGGGTCGCAGAAGCGGGGTGGCCGATGAGCAAGGAAGACCAGCGCCGCAGGGCTCCAATGCGGCCGGTCCCGGCAATACCCATTACGGGCCGCCGCGCAATGCGCTGGGGCCCTGGGGCACCAGGGAGGAGCCATTCCATTCTAAAGGCGGCAACCTGCCGCCGACCCCGCCAAGGATCTGACGCGGAATAAATGAATCAGTGTCTGTCCGGGATCATGTTGTTGTCTGGCAGAGCCTTCGCAGCATGAGGCGAACGGAGGCCCAGCGCAGGAATGCGAGGCTGGTGCGGTTCAGGCACTCCCAGTCTTTTGCCAAGCGACGGCAGCGGTTCAGCCACGAGATGGTCCCCTCAACGATCCAGCGCTTCGGCAGCACGACGAACTTGTGCCGATCGGAGCGCTTGACGATCTCGAGGTTGATCCGACTGCAGACAGCCCGCAGCCCGGACTGAAACTTCGGCCCTGGTAGCCTCCAACTCGTCCAGCGTCATCTCACCGCGGCCCTTGCCACCCATGACCCGCTTCAGCACGGCATTCAGCCGGTGGTAGTTGCCCTGCCCACGCGGCAGCCGCAGCCCTTCCTCCTCCTCCTCGACCACTTGCGCCGCGATCAGCTGACCGATGCGCTGGCGCAGGCGCCGCTCCACGACCGAAGGTGTAGCGATGAGTTCGCCTTGGACGTCCGGCGCCGGCTCGCCGGCCGCAGCCAGCCGGGCATTCTGCGCCGCAGCTGTGAAGGCGGGCCCAGGCGCCAGCCGCTTATAGCGCAGCCCCGTCGCAGTGGAGACAGCGCCACGATGCCGGGCGGCATTGTCACGTTGAAGGCCCGTGGGTCTGAAGGGGCCGTTTGAGCGAAGCTGGGACGATGATGTCCGAGCCCACGACCTATCCTGGCCATCGCTTCCCGGCCGAGATCATCCACCATGCCGTGTGGCTGTACCACGTCTTCAGCCTCAGCCTGCGCGATGTCGAGCTGATCTTCGCCGAGCGGGGCATCACGGTCGCGCACGAGAGCATCCGGCGATGGTGCCTGAAGTTCGGCCACGACTTCGCGTCCAGGCTGCGGCGCCGGAGGCCGAGACCAGGCGACACCCGGCACCTCGATGAGGTGTTCCTGCGCATCGGCGGCACACTGTATTACCTCTGGCGCGCCGTAGACCAGCATGGGGTCGTGCTCGACATCCTGGTGCAAGGTCGCCGGAACGCCACCGCGGCCAAGCACTTCTTAAGCGGCTGCTGCATGGGTAGCGGTACAAGCCGCGGCGCTTGGTCAACGATGGCTTGCGTAGCTACAGTGCGGCAAAGCGGGAGGTCCTGCCGGGGTGCAGCACCGGACCAGCCGCTACCTGAACAACCGGGCGGAGAACTCCCACAGGCCGACGCGTCGGCGCGAGAGGCAAATGCAGCGATTCAAGTCAGCCGAGCAGGCGCAGCGGTTCCTCTCGGCGCATGCATTCATCTATAGCCACTTCCGTCCACGGCGCCATCTGATGAACGCAGACCAGCACTGTTGTGCTTGCGCCAAGGCCTTGAGATCTGGCGCCAGGAGACTTGCGCCCACTTCGCCGCGTGAGGACGCGCGAGTTTGATCGCGCGCTCAGCCTCGCTCGATCACTAATCAACGCGACAATGCCCGAAGCTGCCTTCGCGGCCGAAGTGCTCAACCGCATGATCCGGGCAGCGAAGCCAGTCTCCAGTCGTGCTTCATGGTATTATCAGCGCGTAGCAGGCATGGTCGGCCCCACCTTCCCCGTGCATTAGCGCCTCGGAAGGAACCTGGGTGACGTTGACAGCTGTCAACGGAGAGCCATCGGATGTTTACAACCTGCAGCGCCATGCCTTACGGATATAAGCCGTAATAGGCTCGAGGTTCCGTAGATGGATCACGCTCCCCCGGAAGCCGATGCGGAGGATCCGGAAATTCACCTCGACAGCATCATCCGTCAGGATGCGCTGGCCCTGAGCGGGCAGCTGGCCTCGATGCGGGCCAAGCTGTTTCCGCCGCGATCGACCAAGACGCTACGGCACTTCTCCAGTGGCGAGGCAGCAGCACTGATCGGCGTGACGGACGCCTATCTCCGCCAACTCTCCCTCGCCGGCCAAGGGCCGCAGCCGAAAACCGGCATTCGTGGCCGCCGCTCCTACTCACTCGCGCAGGTCAATGCGTTGCGTCGATTCCTCTCAGCCTCCGAGCGCCGCAGCTACGAGCCGCACCGGACAGAGGGCGAGGCGTTGCAGGTGCTGGCCATCACCAATTTCAAAGGCGGGTCCGGCAAGACGACCACCGCGGCCCATCTTGCACAGTACCTGGCGCTGCGCGGCTACCGGGTCCTGGCGATCGACCTTGATCCGCAATCGAGCCTCTCCGCCCTGTTCGGCATCCAGCCAGAGGCGGATCTGGAGGAGAATGACACGCTCTATGCCGCGCTACGCTACGACGCGCAGCGGCGGCCGTTGCGTGAGGTAATTCGGCCGACCTATTTCGACGGCCTAGACCTAGTCCCTGCCAACCTCGAGCTGCAGGAGTTCGAGCACGACACACCCCGCATCCTGGCTCGTGGCGGGCGCTCAATGGACAGCCCCTTCTTCACCCGCATCGCCGAGGTGCTGGGGAGCGTGGCCGCGAGTTACGACGTGGTGGTGATCGACTGCCCGCCGCAGCTCGGCTTCCTGACTCTCGGCGCGCTCTGCGCCGCGACGGGGGTCATTGTTACTATCCATCCGCAGATGCTGGATGTCGCCAGCATGGGCCAGTTCCTATTCATGACCTCAGATCTGCTGGAGGTCGTCCGCCATGGCGGCGGCACCCTGGATTATCGATTCCTACGCTACCTGGTTACCCGCTACGAGCCGCAGGATGGGCCGCAGACCCAGGTCGTTGGCTTCCTCCGTACCCTGTTCGGAGAGCGCGTGCTGACGAATGCCATGCTGAAATCCACCGCCGTCTCCGATGCCGGCCTGACCAAGCAGACACTTTACGAGATCGGTCGCCAAGGGGGCGCCAAGGGCAGCTACGCCCGAGCGCTGGAAGCGCTGGATGCCGTGAATCTCGAGATTGAACAGCTCATCCGTCGTGGCTGGGGGCGCACTGCATGAATCGCAAGCAAATGCTGAAGGATCTCCTTGTGGCTGATCCGGCCGTGGAGGCGCCGCCCGTCGAGCTGCGCCCGGCTGATGCCGGGGGCCGCCGGATTCCCTCTGGCGCGGTGCGTGCCATGGGGATCGACCTGTCCCGATTGCAGGACGAGGCCAAACGGGCCGAGGTGCTGGAGCGCGAGAGCCGCAATGGCCAGGCCGTGCTGGAGATTGACCCCGCGAGCGTCGATCCCTCCTTCGCCGAAGACCGAATCGCACGCACCAGCGATGCGGATTACCGCCGTCTGGTCGAGAGCATGAGCGCTTCGGGCCAGCAGGTGCCGATCCTGCTGCGGCCCCATCCGGAAGCGGCGGGGCGGTATCAGGTGGCCTATGGGCATCGGCGCCTCGCAGCCGCGGCGGAGCTTAGCATCGCGGTTCGCGCCATCATCCGCCCGCTCACCGATGCGGAGCTTGTCATCGCTCAGGGCAAGGAGAACGCCGAGCGGCGCAACCTTTCCTTCATCGAGCGTGCGATGTTCGCGGCGGAGCTGGAGGCGCGCGGCTTCGATCGGGCGACCCTGCATGCCGCGCTTGCCGCACATCCTGCGGAGATGACGCGCTACCTGGCCGTTGCCCGGGCGATCCCGCGCTGGCTGGTGCGGGCGATCGGACCGGCGCCGCGGGCCGGCCGGCCGCGCTGGATGGCGATGGCCGAATTCGCCGCCGCCGACGGCGCCCTGGATCCGGTGGTAGGAATCACCGAAACGGAGGACTTTCGTGCGGCACCCTCCGATACCCGTTTCAGCATGGTCTATGCCGCCCTGCAGTGTCGCAGCGAGGCGGCAGCGGAGCCTGCCGCGGCCGTGTCTCCGATCCGAGACGGCATGTCCTTCATCCATATCGAAGAGCTCGACAGCGGGACCCGTTTCACCATCCTCAAATCGGCGCCGGCCGGGCTTTCGGGCTATCTGCTGGGGCGCCTCAGGGATTTGGTGACGGAGTTCCAGGCCGAGCAGGCTGCGCCGAAGCGTCCGGTCGAGTGAGCCGAGACTCTCGCTCTGGCGGAGTGCGGGGACTCTGGTGAGGTGGCCCGCCGGGCCGAGCCGCGGGCGTGCGGCGCGGGCGGATGTGGACATTGGTGAGCAAAGGCCTCAGCGCATCCTGATCGTAGCGGGGCTCTGAATGAGCCTGGCTCTTGCCGCGTTCTAAGACCCCGTTTGCGAAGGGGTGAGAGCACTGGTTTGACGGGCTGATCCTGGCCTCTCGGGCGGCGTTGCGGGCGGTTTCCGACTGGGATACCGCCATGTGGACGCCGGCCGATCGCGCACTGGTTGGGGACTTTGGCTCCGGCCAAACCCTGACAGATGACCAGTTCCGGTTGCTCAAGCCGCTGATCCCGCCCGCCAAGTCGGGCGGGCGGCCGCGCACGACAGACATCCGGAACCTGCTGGACGGGCTCTTCTACCTCGTGCGCACCGGCTGCCAGTGGCGGCACCTGCCGCCGCCTCCGGCCTTCCCCCCCGTGGCGTACGGTGTATGGTTACCTGCGCGCTTTCCTGCGGGACGGCGTGTGGGAGAGCATCCGCCACCATTTCCTGGTCACGCTGCGCGAGGGTGCGGGGCGGGAGGCCAGCCCCACGGCTGCAATCATCGACACCCAGAGCGTGAGGACCACGGAGAGCGGCGGCCCGCGCGGATGGGATGCCGCCAAGCGGCTGAAGGGGCGCAAGCGTCACATCGTGGTGGACACCGACGGGCTGCTGCTGGGCGTGATCGTGCATGCAGCCGACATCCAGGATGCGGACAGCCTCGGCGATCTGCTGAAACGGGTGAAACCGCTCTGTGCCTGGCTCCGGGTCTTGTTCGCCGACAGCATCTATAATCGGCTTGCGGCCTTGCTCGCTTGCATTCTGGCAGGGCTGGTGCTGATCATCGTCCGCCGCGCCGCCGGCACCACCGGCTGCGTCGTGCAGCCGCGCCGCTGGGTGGTGGAGAGGTCGCTCGGCTGGTTCGGCCGCTGGCGGAGGCTGTCCAAGGACTACGAGGCGCTACCTGAAGTCTCCGAGGCGATGGTCACCCTGGCCGCGATCCGCCTCATGCTGCACCGCCTCGCCCATCCCAATCGCAGGCGACTAACCGCCCCATGACTTCGCAAACGGGGTCTAAGCGCTTCCGTCCGGGTTGATCCGCCGCTTATCGGACCGCAGGCACCTTCGGCAACACTGGCGGGCGGGATGGCTTCAGCAGCACGCCGTCATCTACGACATCCACCTTCGCCGCCGGGTAGACCGCCAACGCCATCTGCAGGGCGCCAGCCCATTTGTTCTTGAAGTGGTACAGCTCTTTGTACCCGCCACCGAACTGGCCTTTGAGGGCGCGCCAGGGAACCAGCTTCGGGCCTGGCAGCGCGTGCAGCCGGTATGCTAGCCAGAGATAGGTATCCAGTGCCGCAGGGTTATTGGACAGCGCCCGGATCGCCGCCTCCTCAAGTGGTACCGGATGCCGTCGCAGCTGTTCGAAGAAGCCTTCGGACAGCTTAGCGGTTTCCAGCGACAGCCGCCCTTGCCCCGACCGCTCATCCTCAATGAACAAGGCGCGGTCAACGATGGATTGGTTGATCAGCCCGGCTGACTTGCCACCCTGCAGGTGAAAGGTCAGCCGGCAGCGAGAGATGCGTTCAGCCTGATCCTTCACAAGCGTACCGGTGCGGCCGCCGACGCTGACGCCGATGCGGCCTAGCCAGTCGCGCAGGCTACGTCCCAATTCGACCTCGCGGGAGCCGGTGCGCAAGGCCTCGGTCTGCAGGTAAAGGAGGATGAGCCGGGCATGGCTGCCGAAGGGTACGCCGAGGAATTCCAACGGCCCGTCCCCGGCGCGCGGACGTCGGCCGGGTTCGACCACCAGCCGCACCCGTTCCGCGGCTATCTCCCAAGGCTGATCATCCGGCAACCGCCGGTGTGGCAGAGCGCATTGCGCCCAGCCACTGTAGACGAAGTTGAGCGCGCCATCCTCGTCGCCCATATAGGCGGCGGCGGCCTCCACCAGGTCGCGGTCGATGCCTGCGGCAATGGCGCCTTGCTTGCCCCTCGCTTCCAGCAGCTCGTGCACAGTGCCCATCGCAGGCTCCGTCGGATCCATCATGGACCTCCATGAGCCATTCATTGCACGGCATGGCATATGCGGTCGCCGTGGACTTCGGTGAGGCGACTACTAGGGAAGATATTTGTTTCTACTATTAGAATTGGCTCACCAGACTCCACGGGATAACTTCGCTAAGCCCTTGATCTGCCGTCGACCGGTGCTCACCACAGTCCACGGCAGCCTCACCAATGTCCCCGGACCGCCTGTGAGTGGGCCTCACCAGGGTCCACACGACTCGTGCGCCTCGGATCCGCGACTCGGGACTTCCGCTCAGGGCTGGTTTCGCCGGTTGCGGCTGGCTGGAGTGCCGAGGTGACACCATCGACCTCACCAAAGTCCACGGCCATGCTGCTGTCCGGTCGCGGTCGTGCCGGACGGCGTGCCTGGGAGCGTAATCGCTCAGCCGGAGCCGGGCTGTCCAGCCCGGTGTTCGGCGCTGCGGCTTTGTGGATTGGGCGGTGCACAGCGTGGTCAGCGCCATGCACCGCCCGCAAGGCTCAGCCTGATGTCGGGACTTCCGCCCCTGCAACTGAAGCAGATCATGGATCGTCTGGATCATGCGCCCGTCAGGCAGCATCAGCGGTCCGCCGGCCACTGGCATGGACTCCGACGGGTCCAGGTTCCGGCTGCCGAAAAGGTAAGATTCGGCATCGGTCACCAGCACGCCAATGATGGTTCCCGCGACGATGCGGTTGCCGAGCTCCCCAAGGTGCAGGCCGCCCTCACGCACGTCGGCCTCCCTCAGCACGTAATACCAGAGCGGGGTGCACTCGAAGAAGCCGCCCTGCCTCAATGCCTGGACCACGGCTTCAACGCGGCTTCTTCGCAATTCTCTTCGCTGAGCGGAGCGATCTCACGGCCTGTGCAAGCGCCTGCCGGTCGGCAGGGAGAGCCGATAGCCGCGCTGCAGGTTGCGCGCGCCAGATGCTTCAACAGCGCCGCAGGCCCTCCAGCTCCGCGTCGCTCGGGCCCTCCTTCAGCTCATTGCCTTCATTCGGCAGGTTGCCGAGCGTCGGCGCGAGGCTGGTGTCCAGCTTCCGGACGAGCCGCGCCGGCAGGATCGTCGGGGCAACGTCCGGCTTCCTGCCGGGCAGCGTGGTTTCTGGATGCGGTGAGGTGCCGCCGAACCGGTCCCACTCGATGATCCAATGCGGCAGCACCGGTCCGCCGTCGAAGGGCCGCAGGCTGGCGCTGCGCTCATTGGATCGCTTGCCGCACTCCCAGCAGCGGAAGCGGCGATAGCCTTGGGCCGTGCGCTCCGCCACAGCGGACGAGTCGAAGGCAACACAGTCCATCCCCGAGTTCTGCCCCGCTGGTCCGGAAACCGATCGGCTGCACCCTGGCCGGCCAAACAGGCCGATGGCGCGAATTCTGAATAATCCTCGGCCGCTGAGCCTTTGCTGCCTCACCCGCGATAAACCCCCCTTACCGCGGGTGAGGCGAGGCTTGCCGCAATTGCGGCAAACCGCCAGACTCCGGGCCTGGGGCGTTGTAGGGGAGGGGGGCTTTGGCTGAGCTGGAGGCGGCGACGACTGCGCCGGTGGTCGCCGGGCCTGAGCCACGCCAGCCGGTGCCGCCGGCGGCGGCCGCGGCGCTCGATGCCGCCAAGGCCTATGCCCGGGATGCCCTCGCGCCGGAGACGCGGCGCGCCTACGCGACCGACTGGGCCCACTTCACCAGCTGGTGCCGCGACGCCGGCTGCGACCCGCTGCCGGCCGAGCCGGCCGCGGTGGCGGCCTACCTCGCCGCAATGGCGCCGCTCTACTCCCGCTCGGCGCTGGAGCGGCGGCTCGCCGCCATCGGCCATGCGCACCGGCTCGGCGGGCTCGCCTGGTCGGCCGGCCATCCGGCGATCCGCAGCACCTTGCGCGGCATCTACCGCCAGCATGGCAGCCGTCGCCGCCAGGCCGCGGCGTTGACCTCGGTCGAGCTGAAGAAGCTGGTTGCCGCCTGCCCGGGCGACCTGGCCGGGCTGCGCGACCGGGCGTTGCTGCTGCTGGGCTTTGCCGGGGCGCTGCGCCGCAGCGAGCTGGTCGGCCTCGACCGCGAGCACCTGCGCTTCACCGAAACCGGGCTGCGGCTGCTGCTGCCCCGCTCCAAGACCGACCAGGAGGGCAAGGGGGTCGAGCTCGGCCTCAGCCGCGGCAAACGCCGCGAGACCTGCCCAGTGCGAGCGGTGGAGGCCTGGCTGGAGGCCTCGGCCTGCCAGTACGGCCCGGTGTTCCGCAAGGTCGACCGCTGGGGCAACATCGAGCACAGCCGGCTCGGCAGCGACGCGGTGCGCGACATCCTGCTGAAGCGCGCCGCCGCGGCCAAGGTGACCGTACCGGCCGGCGAACGGCTGTCGCCACATGGGCTGCGGGCGGGCTTCGTCACCGAGGCCTACATGGCCGGCGCCCGCGACGAGCAGGTGATGGACCACACCCGCCACCGCGACCTGAAGACCATGCGCGGCTATGTCCGGCGGGCCAAGCTGGTCACCGACAGCGCGGTCAAGCTGCTCGACCTGTGAGCCGGGCAACGGCCGTCGACGATCGGGCAGGGGAGGGGGCCGCCGACCGCCTCGTGCCGGTGCACACGGATTGGCTCTATCACCACCTGCGTGTGACCGGGGATCCTGGTGAGGTCACGGCCTTCCGGACGGCGGCGGCGGGGGCTGGCGTCATTCCCTGGCAGCACGATCTCGGCCCGGCGGCGGAGGACTGGTTCCACCTGCTGGTGGCGCCGCCGGCGCCGCAGCGGCGCAGCCTCAGCCTGGAGGGTGCCCGCATCCTCGCCAGCCAGCTGCAGGAGGCCGCGGAGGCGCGCCAACGGCTTGCAGTTGAACGTGCTGCCGCGAGTCGGGCCTGCCCGCTCGACCTGCACCGGCTGCTGCCGGTCCCGGAGCGGCTGCTGCACCTGGGGCCGGAGCACCCTGAGGCACTGGCTTGGCTATGGGCGCACTGGGGCACCACCCAGGCGCTGCGCCAGGTGGTGGAGCTGCCGGTGCCGGTACCTGGACGGCCGCGGCCAATCGACCCTGGCCTGCTATGGCTGGGCTTCTGGGCGGCCGACTGGACCCCCTGGCAGGCCATCCTTGCCCTGCGCACTCGCTGGCCCGGGCTGCGGATCGAGGTGCGGCCGCTCTACGATGATCCCTGAGCCCGACCGCGCCGACCGCTACGTCGACCAGGCCCAGGCCGCGGTCGGCAACAGCGGTGCGCCGGCATTGCAGCTTGGCGCCTACGAGGGCCCGCTCGATCTGCTGCTGGACCTGGCCCGGGCGCAGAAGGTCGATCTGGCGCAGCTGTCCATCACCGCCCTGGCGGCGCAGTTCGCCGTGGTGGTGGAGGCGGCCCTCGCCGCTCGAACGGTGCCGCTGCCCCGGCTGGCCGAGTGGCTGATCATGGCGGCCTGGCTGGTGGCGCTGCGTGCGCGGCTGCTGCTGCCGGCCGAGGCCGCGGAGAACGTCGCGGCCCGGCGCGAGGCCGAGGACCTGCGCCGGCGCCTGGCCGACCGGGCAGCGGCGCTGCGGCTGGCGGACTGGCTGGAGCAACGGCTGCAGCTCGGCCGCGACGTGTTCGGCCGCGGCGTTGCCGAGCCTGACGCGGGCAGCCTGCCGGCCGCAGACGTCACCGCGCTGCTGCGGGCCTGCCTGAAGCTGCTGGAACTGCCGGAGCGCGAGCGGGTCTACCGGTCCAACCCGCCACCGCTCTGGCGGGTGCCGGAGGCGCTGGACCGCATGCGCCGGCTGCTGCCGGACCTGCCCGACGGCGCGTCGCTGGGACGCTTCCTGCCGCCGGTGGGGGAGGGGCCTGCCGCCACGCTGCAGCGCCGAGCGGCGCTGGCCAGCACCCTCATGGCCGGGCTGGAGCTGAGCCGGGAGGGCGCGGTCGCCCTCGACCAACCGGAGGGCTTCGGCGAGATCCGGGTCAACGCGGCCAGATCAGACGCCGTTGGCGCAGCGGCGTAGGGTGCGCCTCCGCTCGGGTGCAGAGGCCGGCAGCCACAGCCTCTGAAATGACGGACCTGCGCGTTCTCCCCGGAGGTGGCCGCGTTGGCGCTGGGTCATCGGCGAGGCTGCGTCGGCGTTGTCGGTGACGATCGCCCCAACGAAGGCGATCCCGGCATCCTTCGCTTCCCGGAGAGTGGCCCGGAACATAGCGCTCCGGCTCAGCAAAAAGCCCGGCATATCGGAAATTTCGATCAGACCGGTTCAGCGGCCCATCCGATGTTTGAGCTCGGCCCAACGGTCGATGATCGGCATCAGCGCATCCCGTCCCTGGGCCGGCAGGCTGAACACGATGCGGTCGATGCCGGCCTCCTCGCAGAACCTCAACCGATCAATCTCCTCAGGGACACGGAAGACGGTGATCGGCAGGCTGGCGGGGTTGCGTCCTGCCTCGACCGCCATCTGACGGAACTTGCTGATCAGCAGGCCGACGCCATCCTTCTCCAGCCGGTCGGCATGGGGAATCCACCCGTCGCCGTAGCGAATGGCCCGCTTGGCAGCGTAGGGGAAGGCGCCGCCAACAATGACAGGGGGATGAGGCCTCTGGTAGGGCTTCGGCCACTGCTTCATCTTGTCGAAGTTCACGAATTCGCCGTGGTACTCAGGCTCCTCCTGTGTCCAGATCGCCTTCATCGCCTCGATCCGTTCGCGCGCCAGCTTGTGACGGGAGGCGAAGTCGGTGCCATGGTTTTCGATCTCGTCCTGGTTCCAGCCATTGCCGACGCCGAACAGGAAGCGGCCCGCCGACAGCTGGTCGATGGTCGAGACTATCTTCGCAGTGACGATCGGATCACGCTGCGTGACCAGGGCGATGCCGGTGCCGATCTTGAGGTGCGTCGTGACCGTCGCCGCCGCATTGAGCGCCAGGAAGGGGTCCATGATGTCGTAGTATGGCCGGATCAAAGGGCCACCGGCAGGGTAGGGCGTCTTGCGCGATGAGGGGATGTGGGTGTGTTCAGGCACCCAGAGGGATTCGAAGCCTCGCTCCTCCAGCGCCCGGCCGAGCTCTGCAGGCTGCATGGAGTCCGTCGTGAAGAACATCACGGCGCCGATTTTCAGCATCTCGCTCCCCCCGGGTGCTGTGGGATTGTGCGGCAGATGGAGGGAGAGCCGTCAAGGGATGGAATTCGGCCGATGCCAATCCCGCAGATTGACGGCGCGCATACGGCTGCCGAACGCGGCGCGGTCCCAGCGGCTTTATTGGGTATCGGGTGCCTTTGGGGAAGAAGCTGCTCTAGATTAAAGCAATAGAGCTGGCCCATGATGCCGGCCGAAAGCTGATCGGCCTTTCAACGGCGAAGCTGGAACATTGGGAGGTGACACGAGACATGAGCGACCTGGCCGAACCTGTGACGTCTTCGCAGAGCCCCTCTCGCGCCGAGCATGCCGCCGGCATGAGTGCCTATCGCGCAGCGGGAGAACGGCTGGCGGCCGAGATCGGCAATCGTGGGCCATTGCGGCTCACCGACGATGGGACGTTGCACCCCGATATCCAGGCAGCCTACTGGCGGCACGGCTACTACATCTTCGAAGGGGTTATCGACGCAACCGAAGTCGAAGCCTTGCGTGCCGACGCGCAGGAGATGCTGGCGCGCGCCCCGGTCGGGCCGGATGCAACAGTCGATGCGCAAGGCCGCCGGGCACTCGGCCTCGATTATGCCCGGCTGCCCTATCGCTTCACCAAGCCGTTGGCTGACCCTTGGGGCGGCACGCAGCTTTTGAACGGGCGGCATCCCACGAAGATGTCTCAGCCGAAGCCCGATGAGGGCGCGCCGGAACATGTCGTGTTCCTGATGTACTCCATGTGCCAGTCGATGCCCTCAGGCCTGCGCCTGTACGGGCACCCCAAACTGCTGGCCACGGCGCAGTCGATCAACGGCCCTGATTTCGTACCTTTCAACGACGCGATCTTCGTGAAGCAACCGGGCCTCGGCGGCTCCGTGGCCTGGCATCAGGACGGCGTAACCCACTGGAACTCGCCCGATTGGGATGAAGGGATTCACGGCTTCAATTTTCAGGTGCAACTCTACCCGACGACGCCGGCAAACTGCCTTTGGGTCCTCCCGGGTTCGCACAAGCTGGGAAAGGCCGATATCAAGGCGATGGTCGAAGCCAATGGTGGCAGCGAACAGCTTCCGGGCGCCGTGCCGCTGGTTTGCGAGGCTGGCGACGTGACCATTGTCAACCGGCAGGCGGTGCACGGCTCTTTCGCCAACAGCTCGCCTGATCTGCGGATATCGCTGACCTTCGGTTTCCACCGGCGCAAGTCGGTGCTGGGCCAGAAGGCTGCACTGTCGATCGCAGACACTAACGCAGTCTACGACGAACAGCGGGTGTTCGACCGCTCGGCGGTGATCCAGGTCGCCATTGATGCACGGCACCAGGCCTTTCCGGATGAGCCGGTATTCAGCTACCAGCCATTCGCCGGGCTCCAGGATCAGTTCCGGTTCACGCCGGAGACATTTGACCGGGTAATCCGCGACTACAACACCAAGGACCTGTCCATCTGAGGCAGGCACCGCCACCTCCGCAGCCTCCTTGCGCATCGCTCCAACCCCTCGTGGTTGGAGCCGCCGGCACGGAGGCTGCGCTTCAATCGCCTTACGAGCCCGGTTGGATCTTCCGCCGCTTCACCAGATCGCCCCAGAGGGATACCTCGTTGCGGATGAACTGATCGAACTGCGCCGGTGTCGTGTTTCCGGGCAGGAATGTCAGCGTCTTCATGCGCTCCTGCGTTTCCGGCTGCTGTACGGCGGTCCGCAGATCGGCGGAGATCTTCTCCACGATCTCCGGTGGTGTGCCTCTCGGCGCTACCAACCCATAGAAGGCGACCGCGTCGTAGTCCGGGAAGCCCTGCTCAGCGATAGTTGGGACATCCGGCAGCAGGGCGACCCGCTGCTTCGAGGTAACGCCGAGTGCCCGGACCCGGCCCGCTGCGATATGCGGCAGCATGCTGCTGTCGAACATCGCCTGCACGCGGCCGGACAGAACATCGATATGCGCCGGTGCGCTGCCAGTATAAGCGACCGTTGTCACCTCAATGCCTGCGATGTCGTACAGCAGTTCTCCGGACAGGTGGGTGACGGAACCGATCCCGGTATGCGCGACCGCGATCTTCTGTGGGTTCGCCTTGGCGTAGGCGACGAACTCCGCGACATTCCTGGCGGGGAAGGACGGGTGTACCACCAGGATATTCGGGATGGTCGAGATCAGGCCCACCGGCATGAAGTCGTGGAAGGGATCGTAGGGCAAACGGTCGAACATCAGGGGATTAAGCGCGAAGGGCAGGGACACGCTCAGCAGCGTGTGGCCGTCCGCGGGGGCACGCATGACCGTCTCGGTGGCGATCAGCGTGTTGCCGCCCGGCTTGTTCTCGACGATGACCTGCTTGCCCCAGATTTCCGTCAGCTTCTGCGCCGCGAGCCGGTTCTGGTTGTCGGCAGCCCCACCAGCGGCATAGGCCACGACGAAGCGGACCGGCCGGTCGGGAAAGCGCCCTGCTGAGTCGGATGCGGCCGGTTGTGCGCTGGCTTGGTTAAGGCCCAGCGCCGGCGCACCGGCAAGTCCGCCCAGCAGGGCTCGCCGCTTGATGACCATTGGTGTCTCCTCCTGTGTTCTTGTCAGCCTAGAACAATTGCTGAGGCTGCATAACCGGGCCGCAGAGCCGGGCGGGATCGGCCGCCTTGCCGTGAGGTGAAATGGCTACCTTGTGCAACCAGATCGGGGCGGCTGCCTGAAGTGGTCCCCATCGGTCGGACAGTTTGGCGGCCTGGATAAGCTCGGTCCTGGTTGTCGTCAGGCCGCCAATTTGGCCATCTCGTCCGCCCCATAGGTCTCGTTGGGGGTCTGCCCGGCCAGCGCGCTATGTGGGCGTCCGGCATTGTAGTAGCCGATCCACTTCGACAACCCGGCCCGCAACTCCGAGCCGGTCTCGAAGGCGTGCAGGTAGACGCACTCGTACTTCAGGCTGCGCCATAGTCGTTCGATGAAGACATTGTCCATCCAGCGGCCACGGCCGTCCATCGAGATGCGCACTCCGGCCTGCTGCAGCACGCCGGTGAACCGCGGCGAGGTGAACTGGCTGCCCTGGTCGGTATTGAAAATCCCCGGTCGCCCGAACCGCCCCAAGGCCTCCTCCAGCACCTCGAGGCAGAACTCCACCTCCATGGTGTTCGACACCCGCCAGGCCAGCACCTTCCGCGTCGCCCAGTCC
>NZ_JACOMF010000053.1 GCF_014283215.1 Siccirubricoccus deserti | reverse complement strand
CAGCTTGCTGCGGTCGTACCGAGCCCGGTTCTCCTGCGTCCACATCGCCGCAGTTCTTCCCGCCCCGGCCGCCCACAGGCCAGTCACAACCCATTCAAATCATAGCACCTGTCCCCGGACGGACACTCAGGCGTTCACCACCGCCGTGAGCCGGCAGCGGCCCCGTGATGGGTGTCCTGCCGGGTGCCCTGGTCCCGAACCAGCGCGATGATGGCGACGGCCGAACCCTATCCCTCATTCTCCGGGAACAGCTTGAAACCGCGAGTCCTAGTGCGAGACCATGCGGCCGGCTGGTTCAGGGCGGCGTCCACATCACAGGACCAGGCCGCGCCGAAAAGCCCATCGGACCACCACTCGCCCGGGCCCCGGATGCCAACCCGCGGTACCTAGTGTTCAACGAACCGGGCGAGGCGCTCCGCCCTTCTCCCCCCCGGAGAGTAACCGTCGGAGCCCGCTGCGAGGCATATCGCGTCACTCACGGCGGACGGTGAAACCAGGCTACCGATGCGCATGTCGACCGGAATCCCCAGCGCGGACGTGGCCACCGCATTGGCGCTCGCCGCCGCGGCCCCTTCCGGTTTGGCTAAGCGGGGCCCCAGCACAACGTTCAGCCACCTCGCGAACAGGGGGAAGCCCGCGGCGAAGCGCGTAATGTCCGCCTGCGTGACGGGGCCGCGCCCCCGCGGGAACGTCCATGCAAGCGGATGGCGAAGGCGATGCGGCCAGCGCTCCCACTTCGGCAGGGAATCGAGCGCAGCGTCGCCCTGCGCGAGGCGGTGCAGGACCTTGCGGAACCCTGCTGCGCAGGTCTGCAGCGTATCGGTCGCGGGCAGGTCGATGAACGCCAGCACGGGGGCGATCTGCCACACGCTGGTCAGGCCGCTGAGTGCCGGATGGTCCGGGCTCGGTGCGTCGGACAGCATGCCATGCCGGAACCAACCGAGCAGGTAGCCCGGGTCGCAGGTCTCACCGCCGCTCAGCGGCTTGGACTGATCCACTCCGAGATCGACTGCCGGTGGGATCATGACCTGACCGAGCGCCGCGGCGTAGGCCTCAACCGCCGCCAGCAGGTTATGCCCGACCCGCAGCCCATCTCGGCGGGCAGGTCCTCCCACTGGATGCCCGTCTTGAGGACAAAGATGATGCCGGTCAGTGCCGCACGGTCCGGCACCGGTGGCCGACAGCCCTTCGGCTTCGGCCGTGCGGGCGGCAGCAGCGGCTCCAGCATCGCCCAGAGATCATCAGGAACCAGGGGCTTCGCCATGCCCCCAGTAACGCATGAAAGCAAGTTTTGTTAGACGCTCTTAGACCTTCCCCTTGCCCGGGCGCTTTCCTACGGGTCCAGCATTGACCCGTGCACCCAGCCGAAAGGCTGATCTTCGCCCACCTGCAGCCAGCCGCCCGGCGCTTCGCTGAAGACGCGCAGGGTGGAGGCACGCGGGACAATGCGCACCACCGCCCCGCCGCCGCCCGGCTGGCTGCGGATGTTGACGGGATGGGCTGCCGTGGTGATCACCATTCGCCCGGCAGCCGCGGCAGGTGGGGGCGACGCTGGCGGCGCTGGCATCGGTGAGCTGGCTACGCCCGGAGCCGGTGTAGTGATCGGAGGTGCCTCGGGTTTCGGGGCCAGTGCAGAGTCGAGCGGTAACGGCGGCAAGGCGCGCGCCTGCGGGCGACCTCTAGGCGGGCCGCCACCCTCGAAGCAACGGTCGAGCATCTCGACAATGACGCGGCTTGCCTCCGAATTAGACATGCCAATTACGAGATCCGTCCGCTCAGCCCTTTCCTCCTTCAGTGTCACCACCGCGACCCAAGGAATGAAGGGGTCATTGGTCTTACCGGTCGGGTTGACCTGCCCGCAAACCGCGACGGTGTTCGGCACCTGCTGGCGCCAAGCCTGCAAAGCGCGCATCTGCATCTCGCCCACCATACGCAGTCGGGCTCGCACCTGCGCCTCCGCGGCTTGGCGCGCGATGGAGAGGGCGGGCTCGGGGCCAGGCCTGTCCTTCGGTGGGTCGTCGCAGGCCGCCAGCCCCGTCCCGAACATCGCGAGGAGCGGCGCGATCAGCTTGCGCATCATGGTTCCCTGTTGAGCGATAGGCCTTCTAATCCAGATGCAGCCGGGGGCAAGGACAACACCATGTCCAGTGCGGCCCAAACCATAGAGAGGCGATCACGGCGGCATGACCGCCGACCCTGTGATTGTAGAGCGCTGCTCGTCCTACATGCTGGGCACGGACTGGAGCAGCGCTGGTAGCTCCAGGTGAGATGGCTGTCGCCCATCCAGAATCGCCTCGACGATGTCGAGCGCCAGCAGCGTCAGGCGCAGCACGTTGCCGCGGAAGCCTCTACCGATCTTCTCGGCCTTGGCCATTTCGCTGAGGAGGAATAGCGCCCGCTCTCGCGGCAATCGCTTCCACCGATGGGTTCTGGCCAACGCCTTCACCATCGCTGGATCTGCCTGGGCATTGTCACGTTGAAGGCTGGTGGTCTGAAGGGGCCGGCCAGGCGAAGCTGGGACGGTGATGCCCGAGCCCACGACCTATCCTGGCCATCGCTTCGCGGCCGAGATCATCCACCATGCCGTGTGGCTGTACCACGTCTTCAGCCTCAGCCTGCGCGATGTCGAGTTGATCCTCGCCGAGCGGGGGCATCACGGTCGCACACGAGAGCATCCGGCGATGGTGCCTGAAGTTCGGCCACGACTTCGCGTCCAGGCTGCGGCGCCGGAGGCCGAGACCGGGCGACACCTGGCACCTCGACGAGGTGTTCCTGCGCATCGGTGGCACACTGCATTACCTCTGGCGCGCCGTCGACCAGCATGGGGTCGTGCTCGACATTCTGGTCAAGGCCGCCGGAACGTCACTGCGGCCAAGCGCTTCTTCAAGCGGCTGCTGCATGGTTGCGGTACAAGCCGCGGCGCTTGGTCACCGATCGCCTGCGTAGCTACGGTGTGGCAAAGTGGGAGGTCCTGCCGGGTGTGCAGCACCGGACCAGCCGCTACCTGAACAACCGAGCGGAGAACTCCCACAGGCCAACGCGTAGGCGCGAGAGGCAAATGCAGCGCTTCAAGGCAACGGAGCAGGCGCAGCGGTTCCTCTCGGCGCATGCATTCATCTATAACCACTTCCGTCCACGGCGCCACCTGATGAGCACAGACCAGCACCGTCGTGCTCGCACCAAGGCCTTTGAGATCTGGCAACAGGAGACCTGCGCCCACATCGCCACGTGAGGACGCGCGAGTTCGATCGCGTGCTCAGCCTCGCTCAATCACCAATCAACGTGACAATGCCTGCCCGCAGCAGCATCACGCCGCCGCTCCAGTGGCCGACTTTCTCTCCGCTGTGCACAAGTTGCTGAACCTGGAGAGACCTGGCCGTCTGGCTTCCAGCGCCAGTGCCATATCTGGCAGTTATGTGCTGCGCCAGGGGCCGACGGCTGCGAGCGGGAACTGCTCCGCCCCCGTCCCGAGGGTGCATGCAATGCCCGATATCGGGCAGAGTTGCACCCTGTGGGACGCCGGAGGGAAGGAAATGAACGATCGGAAGCGGGTGGCCGGCCTGATTCGGGACCACATCGCTCGGGAGAGGCTGTCCCGGGAGCAATTCGCCTTCCGGACTAAACTCGGCAAGTCCACGGTGGACAAGCTACTTGTCGGCCTGTTCTCCGATCGCACGCTGGCCATCGTAGAGGCCCAGACCGGGCTGTCGCTCCGCTCGGCGTCGGTCCGGCACGAGGGCGCCAGCCCTGAATCGGTCACGGCGCCGCCTGACATGCCTTCAATCGCCGTCCTGCCCTTCGCAAACATGGGCAGCGACCCGGCGCAGGACTTCCTGGCGGACGGCATCACCGAGGACCTCACCACCGAACTCTCCCGCCTTCGATGGCTCCTCGTCATCGCCCGCAACTCCACCTTCGCCTACAAGGGACGTGCGGTGGACGTGCGCCAAGTCGCGCGCGAGCTTGGCGTCCGCTACGTCCTGGAGGGCAGCGTCAGGACCGCAGCCGGCCGCATCCGCGTCACCGCCCAGCTCGTGGAAGCGGATGCTGCCAGGCACATCTGGGCCGAGCGCTACGACCGCGACTTGGGCGACATCTTCGCCGTGCAGGACGAAATCACCCGCAGCGCCGTCGCCGCGATCGAGCCCCACCTCTACGCCGAGGAGGGTGCGCGCGCCGCACGGCGGGCGCCGGAGAGCATCGACGCCTGGGGCCTAGTCGTCCGCGCGCTGGGATTGCTCCACCAAGTCGGACGCCAGCAGAACGAGGAGGCGCGTGCCCTGCTCGCGCGTGCCATCGGGATCGAACCGGGCTACGCACGGGCCCACGCGGTGCTAGGCTGGGCCGTCTGGTGGGCGGCGCAGTGTCAATGGTGTCTGGACCGCGATGCGGGCTTTACCCAGGCGGCCCGGCACGCCGAGGAGGCGGTCGCACTCGGCCCCGCCGAGCCCTGGGCACGGATGACGCTCGGGCTCTGCCTTAGCGAGCGAAGGCGGCACGAGCGGGCGCTGGTCGAGGCGCGGGCGGCGATCGAACTCAACCCGAGCTTCGCACTGGGGCGGGCGACCTACGGATGGGTTTTGCTCGCGGCGGGCCGCAGCGAGGAGGCGATCGCGGAGACAGGCGCGGCCCTGCGGATGAGCCCAATCGACAGCTTCTCCGGCCTCTACACCTCCTTCCACGGCCTCGCCCTGCTCGGCGCACGGCGCTTCACTGAGGCGCTTCCCTTCTTGCGCGCTTCGGTCGCGGCTTTCGCGGAGAACCCGGGGCACCTGCACACCCTGATCAGTTGCTGCGGCCATCTTGGGCTCACCGAGGAGGCAGCGGATTTCATCGCGGCGCGGAACAGGATTGCGCCACCCCTCCGCCTAGGCGCGCTCCGCCAGCGGATGGCTGGCTTCGCGCATGGCAGTGTATTCGTCGAGGGGCTCGCTAAGGCCGGCGTCCCGGATTGACCCTCCCCCGCCGGGACGGTGACGCGGAAGGCCCCGGAAAGCTCAGGAAAGCTCCGAAAAGCTCCGGCGATAGCTACGGAAAGCCCGGCTTGGCACGATCGCCTCGTCCTCGGCGGAGCCGGGAATGGGCCAGCGCTGCAGGCCCGTCACGGTGACGCGAAGCCAGATGGGAGGCGAAGATGATCGAGACCGATGTGCTTATCGTCGGCAGTGGGCCCGCTGGCGGCTCGGCCGCGCTGATGCTGAGCAGCCAGGGCGTGCGCAATATCCTGGTCACCAAACACCACTGGCTGGCCGACTCCCCGCGCGCCCATATCACCAACCAGCGCACCATGGAGATTCTGCGCGATCTTGGCGTGGAGCAGGAGGCCGTGGCCCTCGCCACGTCGCAGGATCTCATGGGCAATACGGTGTTCTGCACCAGCCTCGCGGGCGAGGAACTGGGTCGCGTCCGCGCCTGGGGCACGCGCCCGGACCGCCGCGCCGAGCATGCCATGGCCAGCCCTTCCGCGATCTGCGACCTGCCGCAGAACCTGCTGGAGCCGCTTCTCATCGGGAATGCCGCCGCCCGCGGCACACGGCTCCGCTTCGATATCGAGTACCTATCCCTGGAGCAGGATGCCCATGGCGTGACGGCCCGGGTGCGCGACCGCCTCGACGGCACCGAATACCCGATTCGGGCGAAATACCTGATCGGCGCCGATGGCGGGCGCAGCAAGGTAGCGGAGGACATCGGCCTGCCGTTCGAGGGGCAGATGGGCATCGCGGGCAGTATGAACATCGTCTTTGAGGCAGACCTTTCTCGCTACGTCGCCCATCGCCCGAGCGTCCTCTACTGGGTGCTGCAACCCGGCTCCTCGATCGGCGGGATCGGCATGGGCGTGGTGCGGATGATCAGGCCCTGGACCGAGTGGATGGCCATCTGGGGCTACGACATCAATGGGCCTGCACCGCAGGTCGACGCGGAGGAGGCCACGCGGATCGTCCACCGACTGATCGGTGACGCGACCGTCCCGGTCCGCATCCGCTCGACCGCGCTCTGGACCGTCAACCGGATGTACGCCACCCGCTACTCCAAAGGGCGCGTCTTCTGTATGGGCGACGCGGTGCATCGCCACCCGCCTTCCAACGGCCTCGGCTCCAATACCTCCATCCAGGACGCCTACAACCTGTGCTGGAAGCTGGCCATGGTGCTGAAGGGCCAAGCCGATCCGTCATTGCTCGACAGCTACGACGCCGAGCGCGTGCCAATCGGCCGGCAGGTGGTCGAGCGCGCCAATCGGAGCATCGAGGAATTCGGGCCGATCTTTGGTGCGCTCGGCCTGCTGGGAACGCAGGACGCGGAGGTCATGGGTGCGAACATGGAAGCGCGCAAGGCGGCGACGCCCGAGGCTGCGGCGCAGCGTGACCAGCTCCGCCAGGCGATCCTCGCGAAGCAGTACGAATTCGATGCGCATGGGGTGGAGATGAACCAGCGCTACCGCTCCTCTGCGGTGGCGAGTGATGCTTCGCCGGAGCCCGAATGGCGGCGCGACCCCGAGCTCCACTACGAACCGACCACTTGGCCGGGCGCGCGGTTGCCGCACGCTTGGCTGGTCCAACGGGGATGCCAAGTCTCCACGCTGGACCTCGCCGGCAAGGGTCGCTTCGCGCTGCTCACCGGCATCGGTGGCGAGGCCTGGGTGGACGCCGCGCGTGCCGCTGCGGAACGCCTCGGCATCGCCATCAACGCCTTCCTCGTCGGCCCGGGCCGTGACCTGGAGGACCCCTTCGGCGAATGGTGCGTGGCGCGCGAGGTCGGGGAGGCCGGCTGCGTGCTGGTACGCCCGGACATGCACATCGCCTGGCGCGCGCAGGACGCCGCGCAGGTGGCGCGGCTGGCGGATGTACTGGCCTGCCTCCTGGGACGGGACGGCGGAACCCTCATGCTTGCCGCGGAATGACCGACGAGCGCACCATTGCAGGAGATCAAGCGCCATGAAGCTGCACCACCCTCCGGCTTCGGCACCCTGCCGTCCCACAAACCGCCTGCCGTCACTCCGCGATTCCCAAGGACCCAGCAGACCGCGCCGGCTCAACCGCCCATCCTGCAGGGTCCCGGGCGCGGATGCGCCCTGACGACAGCCCCGGGCAGGCCATTCCTTCGCGGGGTCGGCCACGGTCCGCGCCGCCGAGTCCAAGACAGTCGGCCGGGCCCGCAGGTGGGCGGCCGACCCGCCCCTTCAGCGACGGACGGAGCATGACCATGACCAGTTGCACCACAGGGGCCAGCACGCTCCTGAGGTGGTCCCTGGATTTCGGACAAGTGGTTAAGCTCGGCTTACCTGAGAGAAGGACGGACCCGGATGACGGGCAAGCGGACGCGATACTCGGCGGATTTCAAGACGGCGGCGCAGGAGAGCACAAAGGCGGCCGAGGCGGAGACCGAGAAGCTGCACGCCAAGATCGGGCAGTTGCTGGTGGAGCGGGATTTTTTGGCGAAAGCCTCCGGTCGGTGAGCCTCGAGCGGCGACGGCAAATGATCAAGCCGGAGCATCCGCCGCTGTCGGTGGCGCGGCAATGCCAGCTGGTCTCGATCAGCCGGTCGGGGTTCTACCACCGGCCTGCGGGCGAGACGGCGCTGAACCTGGAGTTGATGCGGCTGATCGACGCGCAGTTCCTGGAGACGCCCTGGTACGGCGCGCGGCAGATGGCGCGGCACCTGCGGCGCGAGGGCTAGGTGGTCGGCCGCAAGCGTATCCGGCGGCTGATGGCGAAGATGGGCTTGGCACCGATCTACCAACGACCGCGGACAACGGTGCCGATCCCTGAACACCGGATCTTCCCCAATCTGCTGCGGGATCTGGTGATCGACCGGCCGAACCAGGTCTGGTGCGCCGACATCACCTACCCGGTCAGCCACCCATCCCGTGCCAATCGGTGCCTGGCGGCAAGAAGAGCTGGATCACCGAAGGATCGTGGTCGGATACGCGCTCGGCATCCGGGTACTCGCTGTTCAGGTGCACGGTGTCGTACTCTGCACGGTTGAGCAGCGCGCGCGAGACCAAGCTATGGTCCAACGCCTGAGCATTGCCGTCGAAGTTGTATGTATAGCGCTCCTCCGGAGGCTCCTGCTCCGCGGCCAAGTCGAACAGCACTTGGCCGCGGCGCCCTTCCGCCTCGCCGGTCATCACATGCTGGCTCGGGTTCCAGGCAAACTCATTGGCGTCGCCGACCACCAGGATGTTGGCGCGATTGTCCTCCGCCAGCAGCCCATCCACGAAGGCGTTGATCTCCTCCGCCTGGGCAATGCGCTGCTCCTCCGAACCGTTGACCGCCGGTTGCACCGCACCGAACAGGCTGGTCCCACCGCCTTTGGAGGAGGAGTGGATGTTGATGATCGTCACCACCTCCCGGCCGAACTGGAAGTCGCCCACCAGAGGGGTGCGGCTGTCGGCGAAGGCATCGCCGTCCGAGAGGTCGCTGTCCAGCACCTGCCGCAGGCTGTCCGGCAGCAGCGTGACGCGCGTGGGGTCGTAGAGGAAGCCAGTGCGGATATTCCCCCCCGGTTCGCCGCCGGAGGTATCGTCGGCTGGCGGGATGTCGGCGAAGGCGTAGCGCGGCCCACCGGCCGAGACGATGGCATCCGCAAGTGCCTGATAGGTCACCGAGGCGTCGGTGAGCCCATCGTTCAATGTCCCATTGCCATCCTGAATCTCCTGCAGGGCCAGGATGTCGGGCGTGTTCAGTTTCAGCACGATCTGCTCCGCCAGCGTGCCGATTCGCGCACCGTCGCCGGGATCGAGGTTCTCCACGTTGTACTCGGCCACGAGCAGGTGCCGGCGGTCGGCCTCAAGCGCCGTGCTCTCCGGCTGCAGGCCGCCAAGCGTCACCTCGAAGGCGCTTGTCGGCACCAGCTCGTAATTGCCGAAATCGTAGGAGAGCACGCCTTCCAGGCCGTGCAGCGCGTCGCCGGTGGTGACCGCCGGGTTGAAGCCGGGCAGCACGCCGCTGTCGGTGTCCACCTGAATGCGCTCGGGGTTGTCGTCGCCCTGGACCAGCGTGATGCCGCCGCGTGCGTTGCGCGGGCCGGCTCCCGCCCCGCCGTCGGCCAGCACCCAGGTCTCGCCGAAGCTGTTGGTGCCGGAGATTGCGACGGCCTCCGGCACGGCCAGGCGCATGCCTTCCAGGCTCTCGAAGAAGTCGATCCCGTCGGTCGCCGGGTCGAAGCTCGCAAAGCCGTCATCCTCGATCACCTGCGTCGGCGGCAGCCGTCCCTCCTCGCCCAGCACCACCGCCGCAGGCAGGGCGTTGCCGGTGGACAGCACCGCCAGCCCCGTGGGCCCGGTGAGCTCAGTGACGGTCAGGTTGTTCGCATTGTTGCCCGGCAGGAATTCCGTCACGCGCCCCGTCAGTGCCAACTCCGTGCCGATCACCGCCTCATCCGGCAACGTGTTGCCGGTGAAGACGAAAATGCCGTCCGCGGTCGCGTCGTCCCCATCGCCCGTGGGATCCTGCAGCCAGAACCCGTTGCTGTCCCGCGCGGTGACGATGCCGGAGGTCCGCACCGTTTCGCCCTCAAGCGGCGAGCGGTGCCCGGCGCCCTGGATCTCCGATATGGTGGCAAGCGGTGGTGGAGGCGGCGGGGGCAAATCGTCCCCGCCCTGGCCGAGATTCAGGCTGCCGAAGCTGGCTTCGAGCGGGCCGGTCCAGGTGAAATCCTCCGCCACGGTGCCGCTACCGGTGAGTTGCAGCGAGAAGCCCACCGGCTCCGTGCCGGCCTCGTCAACACCGATATCGGTGCCGGGCAACCCGTCGGCGGGGCCGCCCACCGCAGTGAAAAATCCTTCATAGGTCAGGAACTGCACCACCGTCCCGGCCGGGTCCACCAGGGCAACGCCGTCCGGCGCGCCGTTCTGGATGCCGTTCGACGGATAGTCGAAGGAGAGAACGCCGAGGCCCGCGCCCGCGTCCGGGATCGTGCCGGACAGCGCGCGCATGTTGTACACCGCGCCGCCGGTGCCGTTGTACAGCGCCAGAGACCAGCCGCTGAGGTCGGTGCCGGCCGGCCCGGCGATCTCGATCGCCTCACCGGTATCGGTGCCCGTATTGTCGTAGTGGATCTCGTTGACGAAGACCGTCGTGGCCATTGGGGTCACCTTGGTTGAAATCGGAATGTCTCGGGAATTGCGACCGGCGGGCTGCCGGCCGCGTGGTCATCGCTCCGTCCACGGGGGGGCGCCTGCCTCAGACCCAGGGGTGATCAAGCTCGGCCAGCCCCGCCTCGACGACATCGCGGATGGCGGAGAAGTTCGGCGCCTTGACACCTAACTGGCCGGCGAATTCCTCGAAGGCCTCCTCGATCTCCGCGAAGAAGGTCAACAACGCTGCATCCAATTTGGGCCCTTCGGGCTCCTGCGGCCCGCCGCAGTCATTCGTGTCCTCGAGCACGGTGTCGTCGCGGACGGACAGGTTCTGCACCCGCTCGTCCTCCGCCGGCCCGACCTCCGCCTCGTCGAAGGCCAAGTCGGGCGTGCCGAAATTCACCGCAAGAAACTCGGCGAAGGCACGCTGCTCCCGCCCCGCCGTGGTGAAGCTGCTCTCGGTGCCGGTGAAGAGATCCACGCGGTTCGTGCCCAGCGTATCCAGGGCGTAGCCGTCACCGCCATCGGCCAGGAAGTTCAGCGTCACCATCCGGAATTCGCGGGCACCGTCGCCCACCACCGCGCCGTCCTGCACGAGTACGTCGGTGGGTGTGCCTGCCTCGTCCACCACCGCCAGGCTCTGCACCCGGCTACCCGCAGGCTGCGAGGGATCGAAGGAGAACTCGATGCCCGAGACCTGCGGAAAGGCGCCTGGCGTGGCGTTGGGCGCAACGCCGGAGACGGCGTTCTCCAGCACCTGCTTCAGGCCTTCCGCCGTCACCGTCACCAGGGACAGGCCGTTGTTGAAGCGCAGCGCGTTCTCAATATCCAGGCGGCTGATCCCACCCTCCGGTTTTCCGGCATCCGGATTGGCCTGCGGCGGCAGCGGCACCGGCACGGCATCCAGGCTGTAGGTGCCGATCTCGGCGCGGATGCCGCCGCCGTTCTTGATGCTGATGGCCGTGCTGGGGTCCACCGTCCGCGCGAATTCCAGGTTCGCGTCGGCCGTGAGGTTGCCGAAGTTGGTCTCCTGCGCGCGCACGGCGGCGCGGCGGCCTTCCAGGTAGACCTCGGTGAAGCCGTAGACCTCGGCATCCTTGGCATCGATGACACCAGACACCGCCTCGGTCAGCTCGCGCACCACCGCGCCGCGGGAGCCCGCAGCATAGGGGTCGGCGGCGCCCCAGAGCTCCGCCACCGTCTCGTCGGTCGCGGCATAGGCACGGCTCTCAGGCGTGTCGGTCTCCGCCGGGATGACCACGCCATTCTCGTCGAAGGCGACGACGAGGCGGCCGACATAGGCGTACTCGCTCGGCGTGTTGACGATGGCGACCGGATTGCCATCGGTGCCAGTCCGGAACACTGGGTAGCCCTCGGAGGGCGTGTCGCCGGCGCGCAGCGGCGTACCGTCATCCGCGAAGAGCGCGTGGCTTCCGCCAGCAATGATGACGTCGACGCCTGAAAGCTTCGTCGCCAAGTCGAGCTCAAGCTGGTACTGCTGCAGATGGCTGGTCAGTACGATCTTCTCAATGCCCTGCGCCGTCAGTTGGTCCACATAGGGCTGCAGGATGGCCGCGAGTTCGGCCGTGCTGTCCATCGCGCCGTCGCCCGCCGGGTCCTTCACCTGGACGCCGCCGGTCGAGGAGATCCCGGTGACGATCTGCGTGGTGACGCCGATGACGCCGATACGCTCGCCGTTCTCCTCGATGATGGTCCAGGGCGCGATGCGGCTCGCCGAGGCGGCGGCGGCAATGCCCGCGGGGTCAGCCAGCGTCGTCGCGGTCGCGGCATAGGTGGCGGCATCGCGCCTTTCCTCCGCAAAGAGGCCACGCAGCGCGGCGTCGCCGGAAAAGTCGAGATTGGCCGAGAGATAGGGGAAGAGCGGCCCGATCGCCGTGACCTGCGTGGCGTCCGCGCCAGCTGGCGCGGCAAAGTCCATGGCATTGGCCAGAACGGTGGTGCCGAGGTCGAATTCGTGGTTGCCGATGGCACTGGCCTGCACGCCGATGGCGCTCAGCACCGCCAGGTCCACCCGCGCTAGGTCGGTGGCCAGACCGGCGAGCTGTTCCGCCGGCACGTCGAGCAGCTCGGCGTAAGCGGTGCGCAGCACGGCCGAGAGGGTGGGGTCCGAGCCGGCATTGAGGAAGGGCGAGGGGATGAAGTTGTCACCCGAGGACAGGGTGATGCTGTCCGGCGCCTCCTCCTCCAGCACGTCCACGATGGCAGCGATTGCGGCGCGCGGTCGGGTGCAGCGAGCCCGGCCTCGAAGTCGGAGGCATGAAGTATCTGAAGCGTGCTGGCGGCCATCGGCATCTCTTCCCGGCGTTTGGCGCCGCCAGGCGTGGCGGTGCGCCGGAACGCTTAGCCGTGCCGCGGGCGGCCTTCCTTCACAGCCAGATGACAGTATACAATCGAGATGAAACAGTTCGACCTGGTACCTGGCTGGCCTAGCCCTTGCGGCGGTGCTGGCGACGAGACGGAAGGCAACGTCACGAATCTGACGTGTCTTGCGGGACAGGAATGCTCGGCGCCTGAAACTTCATCTGGTCGGCATGGCGAGGATCATGCGCGCGGCCCGAAGCTCTCCTCACGGCACGAGCCGTTGAGGAGACCAAGTCCATGGCCACCACCGATGGCGCTTTTCGTGCAGCCACCTTCAACAGCTCGCTCAACCGTGCAGCCGAGGGGCAATTGGTTGCCGACCTTGCCACTCCGAGCGATGCGCAGGCGCAGGCTGTTGCAGAGATCGTGCAGCGGACGGCACCCGATATTCTGCTGATGAACGAGTTCGATTACGCGCCCTACGAAGCCGCGGCGGGGCTGTTACGGCTGAACTATCTCGACCTCCCGCAGGACACGCTTGGCCTCGGCCCGACCGATGCCGCAGGCTACCCCTACGCCTTCGTCGCACCTTTGAACACCGGCCTCGCCTCCGGCTTCGACCTGAATCATGACGGGCAGGTCGTCACCACGCCTGGCGGTCGCGGATATGGCGACGATGCGCTCGGCTTTGGCGAGTTCCCGGGCCAGTATGGAATGGCAATCTTCTCGAAATTCCCGATCCTGGAGGAGCATGTCCGTACCTTCCAGACCTTCCTCTGGAAGGACATGCCTGGTGCGCGGTTACCGGATGATGCCGCGACCCCAGCGACCGGCGACTGGTACTCGCCCGAGGAATTAGCCGTGCTGCGACTGCCGTCGAAGAGCTTCTGGGACATCCCGGTTCTCGTTGAAGGCGAGGTCGTGCATATCCTCGCCCTGCACCCGACGCCGCCAACCTTCGACGGGCCGGAGGACCGGAATGGGCTGCGCAACGCGGACGAGATCCGCCTGGTCGCGGACTACGTTACCCCGGGGCATGGCGGCTACATCTATGATGATGAGGGCGTCTACGGCGGGCTGCCAGTGGGCGAGCGGTTCGTCGTGCTGGGCGACCTGAACGCCGACCCGCAGGATGGCGACAGTACCGATCAGGCGATCCTGCAACTGCTGAACAGCAGTGCCGTGGACGCCTCGCTCCGGCCGGCCAGCGCCGGCGGGCCCGAACAGGCAGCGCTGCAAGGCGGCGCCAATGCGGCGCATCTCGGCGACCCGGCCTTCGACACGGCCGATTTCGCCGATGCCGCCCCGGGCAACCTGCGCGCGGACTACGTGCTGCCTTCCAAGGCCGGGCTCGCGCCGCGCGGCGCGGGTGTGTTCTGGCCTCAGGCGGACGATCCGCTCCTCCCGCTGGTTGGCCGCTTCGATCCCTCGCTGCCGGGTGGCTTCCCCAGTTCCGACCACCGTCTGGTCTGGTCCGATGTCGCGCTTACACCCGACGAACCGCGCGGATTTGCTACCTTGGACGGCGAGCCGCCAGTGGTCATCGGCCATCGCGGCGCCAGCGCGGAGCGCCCGGAACATACCCTCGCCTCCTACCGTCTCGCCATCGAGCAAGGCGCGGAGGTGATCGAGCCCGACCTGGTGGTAACGAAGGACGGCCGCCTGATCGCCCGACACGAGCCGGAGATCGGCGGCACAACCGATGTTGCCGACCGGCCTGAATTCGCCGACCGGCAGACCACCAAAATGCTCGACGGTGTCCCGGTCGAGGGTTGGTGGGCGGAGGACTTCACCCTCGCCGAGATCAAGACGCTCTATGCCCGTGAGCGGATCCCGGAGATCCGCCCGGATAACACCACATACGACGACCTTTACCGGATCCCGACCTTTGCCGAGGTGATCGACTTGGTGAAGCAGGCGGAGGTGGAGACAGGCCGGAAGATCGGCATCGCGCCTGAGACCAAGCATCCGACCTATTTCGAGTTCGAGGGCCGCGGGCTCGACGGTACCCCGATCGGCCAGGACACCAGCCGGCTGCTGGTGGACACGCTGGTGGCGAATGATTTCACCGACCCGTCACGCGTCATCATCCAGTCCTTCGAGCTCGCCAACCTGATCGAGTTGCAGCGCGAGATCATGCCCGCCGCCGGCATCGACATCCCGCTGCTGCAGCTCATGAACGAAGGCGGCTACGACATCGCTTTCAACCTCGATCCGGCCCGTGGCAACAACCCCGATGCCTATGCCGGCTTCGACGTTCCGCTGACCACCGAAAGCGCGGCCAACGGCGACCTCTACGCGCCGACGGCGCTGCGCGCGATGAAGGCGCTCTATGCGGAGGGGATCGGTCCCTACAAGGATGACATCCTGCCGGTGCGCACAGTCTCGCCGGTGGACGGTGACGGCGATAGGCGCGCGACCATCACCCGCCAGCTCACCGGCGAGGTCACGGACCTGCTGGACGATGCCCATGAGGCCGGGCTCGAGGTGATCATCTACACGCTGCGCGACGAGGAGCCGTTCCAGTCGCTGAATCCGGACGGCTCGGTGCGGCTGGCGGAGGAGGAGTACCGCGCCTTCATCGATCTCGGCGTGGATGGCTTCTTCACCGACTCGCCGGCCTCGGGGCGAGCAGCGGTCGACGGCGCGGTCGCCGACCTGCTCTGATCGGCCTGCGGGACCCGCTCGCCCGGCGCGCTCCGCCGCCGGGTGGTCAGGCCGGGTTGCGCGCACTCCACTCCGCGAAGATGCGCTCGAGCAACTCGACCTTCTTGCAGTCCTGCGCCGCTGCGGCGCGCTTGAAGGCGCGGCGAAAGTCGGGGGTGACGCGGAAATTCAGCGGCTCCGTCCGCTCCTTGGCCGGCGCCTTGACAGGCGGTTCCTTGTCCTTGCCCTTCCTGACGCGCGGCGCGGGCTCCTTGCCCAGTGCACCCAGCGTGTCGTCCTGTAGGGGAGGCGCACCCTTGCGGACGGCCCGCCTCTGAGGAGGCTTGGCCACCTCTCCGGCAGGGCGGCTATTCCCGGGAGCTTGCATGTCTTCCTTCCTTCTTCAGGCTTGCCCGCGTCTCAATGAATGCCACGGCGCTGGCCGCGAAGGCCCGGGCCTTGGCCTGCAGCGACGGATGGCGCGCCTCGGTGGCAACGCGGCCTTCGTCATGAGCCCGGCGGTAGCCGGCCCGCTCCGGCCAGGCAGTCGAGAGGCAGTGGTAGCCCGCCTCACCGATGTAGCGTGCCGCCTCCGCGATCTCGCCCGCCGCGTCGCCGGTGCGGCAGAGCGCATGCCGATCTGCACCCGCGGAACTCCGGCGCGGGTGAGTTCATGCGCCAGCCGCACGGCGGGTAGCAGATCATCCACCGCGAGACCCGATGGGATCAGCAGCGCCTCGGCGGCCCATGCCACCTTCAGCGTCTGCGCGTCGGCAAAGCCCCGGGCGTCCAGCACGAGGCAATCGACATCGGCCTGACGCGCCTGCTTCAGCGCGTGCTTGACACTCTCACACCCCACGACCGGCACGTCCGGCCGCAACCCGGCTTCGACCCGACGGCGTGCCCATTCCAGCGAGGTCGCCTGCAGCAGGTCGAGATCGGCCAGCAGCACGCGTCGCCCTTTGGCAGCGAATTCGCGGGCCAGCAGCCGCGCCAACGACGATTTCGCCACGCCACCCTTCTGCGACGTGCACCCCAGGACGAGCACACCCCCTCCGATCCTTGGCCACTGAGCGGGCGCATCCCGCCCAGGATCGGAACAGCATAGCTGCGCGAGTTTCTGGCGTGCAAGCGTGCAATCGTGCATACCACGAACCCGCGGCCAGGGACCGCAAGGAGCTGGGCATGGCAGGAACCGAGCTGAAGGTGCTGTCCGGGCAAGTGGTCGCGCTGCGACTGTTCGATCTGGCCTACGAGATCGACCTCAAGCGCGCCGAGGAGCTGTGGGCACAGCGCGCGGAACGCGCGAGCGAGCGCAGCCGGCTGGCCGGTACGCTGCCGAAGGCGGTGTCCTTCGGCGTTCCCCCGCTCGCGCTCGAACTTGGCCCCGTTTCACTCCAGGTTGGCGGCAGGTCGACGACCGCGACGGCCAGCGTCCGCCTCTACGACTTCGGCATCGCCGCCCTGGCGTTGCGGCTGCCGGTGCAGGACCAGACCTGGACCGATTTCACCACGCTGGTGAACCGTACGGATCAGGCGGTCGGGCCAGCGGCCAAAACCGGTATCTGGGACGGGCTACTGGCGCAGCTCCGGGACCTGCTTGGCGAAGCACTGGACCGGCCCACCGCGGCGCCCCTGCAGGAGGATTACCTGATCGCCGTCGTCAATGCCCTCGACGAGCCGATGACGGCGGAGGCGCTGCAGGCCCGCGTAGACCTCGTCCCGCTGCTGTCGGGCGAGGAGCGGCCGCTCTCGACGGGTGCCCGGAACGACCTGCTGCGTCAGCGCTTCTCCTACCACCCGGACGACCTGGCGGTGATCACCTGGGACCGCGCCTTCATCCTCGAGCCGCAACGCGAGACGGATGTCGCCGACGTGCTGGTGATGGCTAACGCGCAGCTGCTGGAGATGCGCACCTATGATGAGATGCTGGACGAGGAGCTGCCGCGCATGCGCGCGCTGGTCGAAGCGGCGCGGCGGCGTACCAACCTTCTGGCGGCGCGCCGGTATGCCCGCCTGGCAGGACGTCTTCACGCCCTCGTGGCCGAGGTGACCGAGTTGGCCGAGCGGGTGGACAACGCGCTGCAGGTGACCGAGGACGTCTACCTCGCCCGGGTCTATGCCGCGGCGATGGAGTTGTTCCGCGTACCTGCCGTCAGCGCCGCGGTGGACCGCAAGCTCGCCATCGTGCGGGACACCTACACGGCCCTGCACGGCGAGGCCGCCGGCGCACGAGCCGAACTGCTGGAGGCCGCGATCCTGGCCCTGATCGCGGTCGAGATCCTGTTGTCGCTGGTCCGGTACTGATCGCCGTCAGGGACGCTGCGCGCCGCTGAGGCGCTGCGCGAGGTCTACGCCAGCGGCGGCCGACGATGGCCGGGGAGCCTGCCGACCTCCTTTCTGCGGCCAGGCCGGCGTGACGCTGTCCACGATGCCGCCGGCGATGCGCGCCGGATTCGCTTCAGCGCTAAAACCGGAGTGGCATGCGGCGATTGCTGACCGGTCGAGGCATTGTGCCAAGGCCCGGTCGCCCCACGCCAGCCTCACGGGGCTTCGGTGGAGTTTTATGGGGCATGAAGGGGAACCGCCTTGGGCTCGGCTTCCTGAAAGTCCCTGATACAGCACGGAACCCCTTCATATCGGCCGTTGGGACGGCCTGATCGCCAACCTACGAAGCTCGGGGTCAGGAGTTCGAATCTCGTCGGGCGCGCCATTTTTCCATCGTATTACAAGAGCTTACGATCTCCCGGCCATCGAGCCGGGCGTCGTCGTTTTCGGGCATCCCACGCATATCCCCCGAATGGCGCAGGAAGGCCGGCGGCCTCCACCCGCGCGGCTTCCACATCGTCAGGGCTTCTCATACCACGGCCCTGGCGGGTCACCGCTTGGGGTGGTTCGCGGCTGGAGAGGGCTCGGCACCCGGATGTCTGCTCCACCCTCGTAACTCGACATAGAAGCGGGCCGCCCGAGTTCATTCCCAGCGGCGTAGTTTGGCAGGAAGCGGAACGGCGGCTTTCCGGCTAGCGTCCAAGGAAGCGGCCATTGGACGGTAGGCCACGTCCGGCCGCTTTCGACCCTGCGGCAACATTGGTCCGTACGGTTCGGCCCGACGGACACTCACCGATCCTGACTGGTTGAAGCGCATCACCGGCTATGCATCAGCCGCAGCCATGGCGATGCATGGAACGCACTCATAAGCAGGTACATCGGGACCATCCCGGTCAGCGAGGACCCATGCTCTGCTATGCAGAGAGCATCCATCGGACTCCTGCCGGTTACGCCCGCCAGTAGCGCCATGGCGGCGAAGCTGGGCGTGGCCGCGAGGCACAGCCATCCGGCCAAGCCGGGCGCGACCGCAGCACCCGCGTCACCGCAGGCCGTGCCACCGGCCGAGCGGGCGGGACCGGCGCCGATCATGCCTTCGGGCCTGCGCCAAGCTTGCGGAAGGCGGCCTCCTCTGCATTCGACACCTTGACCCAGTTTGGATCGGGTCGTGCCTCGGCGGTGTATCTGTCGTGCCAATTCCACCATTTGTAGGGCGGATCCTGGGGATAGCCCGCCGGGCTATCTTCCCATGTCTCCTGGCGGCCGAGTGGCGTCGCGTCAAGATAGCTCCAGGTGGACCCCATCGCCTCATCGCCGCGGTTGTTGATGAAGTAGGTGCGGAACACCCGCGCGCCGTCGCGGAAGAAAACATTGTGGCCATGCCATTGATCCACGCCGAAATCGGCGTCGAAACCGTCGGTGATGGTGTACCAGGGCATGGTCCAGCCCATCCGCGCCTTCAACCGCGCGATATCCGCCTGCGGTGCGCGGGAGGCGAAGGCCAGGGTGGTGTCGCGGGCGTTCAGATGAGCGGGGTGGGCGACCTGATCGGCAACCATGGAGCAGCCGCGGCAGGCCTGCTCGGGCCAGCCGAACACCCCCGGCTCGAAGAAGGCCCGGTAGAGGATCAACTGGCGCCGGTCCTCGAACAGGTCGAGCAGGCTCATTTTGCCCGCCGGCCCCTCGAAGGCGTAGGTCTGCTCCACTGCCATCCAGGGCATCCGCCGGCGTTCGGCAGCCAGCGCGTCCCGCGCCCGCGTCTGCGCCTTCTCCTTCACCAGCAGCGCCTGGCGCGCGGCCTCCCAGGCCCGCGGCGATACAATAGGTGGCCTGTGCATGGCAGGCTGTCCGCCTGCCTGGTTGTTCTCGGGTGAGTTGGTCATCGCCGTTGCAACCTCCGAATCGGACGAGCGGCCGGGCCTTCGGGCCAAGATGCGACGGGGTCGCTGGCGGTCGCTTGTCTTTGGTGGGGCGAAGCTGGCACCTGGGCATTGGCGGATGGGAGTGACAAGTGTGGCGGGATTCCGATGGACTCGCTGATCACGGCGGCGGGGCGTGCGCTCGCGGCGGGGGATCCGCTTGGGGCGCTGCAGCGGGTCGCGCTGCGCGAGGATCCGCCCGCGCTCGCGCTGCGGGGCATCGCGATGGCGCAGCTTGGCGACTTTGTCCGTGCGAAAGCTCTCCTGCGGCGCGCGGCACGCGGTTTCGGCCCAAGGGAGGCCGTGGCCCGCGCGCGGTGCGGCGTCGCCGAAGCCGAGATCGCGCTGGCCTCGCGCGATCTCCGCTGGCCGGCGCGGGCGCTGGACGCGGCGCGGACGACCCTCGAAGCGCATGGCGACTGGGTGAACGCCGCCCATGCGCGCACCCTCGAGGTCCGGCACCTCCTGCTGATCGGTCGCCTCGACGAGGCGGAGATGAGGCTCGCCCAGTTCGACCCCTCGCCCTTGCCCGCCGCGCTGCGGGCCGTCCATGACCTGGTGGTGGCGGGGATCGCCGCGCGGCGCCTCCGTGCTCGGGCGGCGCGCGCCGCGCTGACCCGGGCGGCGGCGGCAGCGCGCCAGGCCGGCATCCCGGCGCTGGCGGCGGAGGTCGAGAGTGCATTCCTGGCGTTGAACCGGCCCGCAGCGCGGCTGATTGCCGGAGGCGCCGAGCGACCGCTCCTGCTCGACGAGGTCGAGGTGCTGCTGGCGTCGCCGTCGCTCGTCGTGGACGCGTGTCGCCACCTCGTGCGCGATGCGCAGGCGGCGGTCTCCTTCACCCGGCGTCCGGTGCTGTTCGCGCTCGCCCGCGCGCTCGGCGAGGCTTGGCCCGCGGATGTGCCGCGGGACCGGCTGATCGCTCTGGCCTTCGGCGGCAAGCAGGCCGACGACTCCCATCGCGCGCGGTTGCGGGTCGAGGCCGGGCGGCTTCGCGCGGTGCTGCGCCCACTGGTTCGGGTGAGCGCGACCAGGCGGGGCTATGCTCTAGCGCCGCGCTACGCAGCGGAGGTCGTCGTGCTGGCGCGGCTTGCCGAGGAGCGGCATGCCGCATTGCTTGCCCTGCTCGGAGACGGCGAGGCATGGTCGAGTTCGTCCTTGGCGGTCGCACTTGGCGCCAGCCAGCGGACCGTGCAGCGCGCGCTCGACGCGCTTGCGGCGACCGGCAAGGCGCAGTGCTTCGGCCATGGGCGGGCGCGTCGTTGGCTGGTCCCGCCGATGCCGCGATTCACGACAGGCTTGTTACTCTCGGCACCGCTGCCAAGTGATTAAAGTCGTGGCATGAAGCGATCGCCGGCCGAGATCCTCCGCGAGTACGGACCCCTACCAGGGATCGATGGTGTGCATGGGGTTACCTTCGATGGCCGGCACGTCTGGTTCGCGTCCGGCGAGCGGCTGAACGCCTTGGATCCGGCGAGCGGGACGATGGCGCGCTCGATCGATGTCGCCGCGGATGCGGGAACGGCGTTCGATGGCCGGCACCTGTTCCAGATCGCCAAGGATCGCATCCAAAAGATCGATCCGCAGACCGGCCAAGTGCTCGCCACGATCCCGGCCCCCGGTGGCGGCGGCGACGACGCGGGGCTCACCTGGGCCGAAGGGGCGCTCTGGGTGGGGCAATACTGGGGGCGAAGGATTCACCAGATCGACCCCCAAACCGGGGCGATCCTCCGCACTGTCGAATCCAACCGCTTCGTCACCGGCGTCACCTGGACCGACGGCGAGCTTTGGCACGGCACCTTGGATGGCGATGAGAGCGAGTTGCGGCGCATCGATCCCGGGACGGGAGAGGTCCTCGAGAGCCTCGAGATGCCATCCGGCGCAGGCGTGACGGGGCTTGAGTCCGATGCTGGCGAGCGGTTCTTCTGCGGCGGCGGACGCAGCGCGACAGTTAGGGTCGTCCGCCGGCCCAGGCGAGGTCCCGCGGTGGGCAACCAAGCAGCGGCGCGGGAGTCCTAGGCTCATACGCATGGCTGCTTTCAGGCTGGAGCCCGCGGCCGGTTGATGACCGATATGGGCGCAGAGCCGCCGATCTTGCCATCCGCAACCATATGGCTGCTTCACCTCCCGAACCTGAAGCGCCTCTGGCGGCTGTATCGCGAGGAGCGGCTGTCGGTGCGGCGGCGTGGCGGGCGCAAGCGGGCGCTCGGCACGCGGGCGCCGATGGCGGTGCTGATCAACGATGGAGCCTCGACTGCGTCACCGATGCATTGGCCGATGGGCGGCGGTTCCGGGTGCTGTGCGTGGTGGACGACTTCACGCGCGAGGCGCTGGCGACGGTGGTGGACGCCTCGATCAGCGGCACGCGGGTGGTGCGCGAGCTGGAGCGCTGGTGGCCGGGCGGCGCCTGCCTGCGATGGTCGTCAGCGACAACGGCACAGAGTTGACCTTGGTGGCGGTGCTGCGCTGGGCGGAGGAGCGCAGCGTGGAATGGCACTACATCGCGCCTGGCAAACCGCAGCAGAATGCGTTCGTGGAGAGCTTCAACGGCCGTCTGCGGGACGAATGCCTGAACGAGCACGTGTTCGGCTCGCTGGCCGAGGCGCGTCGGCTGATCGAGGCCTGGCGGGAGAACTACAACCAGGTCGGCGACACGGCAGCCTCGGCGGCCGGACGCCGGAGGAGTTCGGCAGACACAGCGCCCGCGCGAAGGATCGGGCCGAGGGCGCTGCGCTACTCGAGGGCTCCGCGCCCTCAGCCCGATCCACCACGGTCCCGACCAGGGGCAAACAGAGAACGGATCCAAATCCGCGGTAGGAAAGCGGGGAGCACGTCACGGCCGACCTATGGGGGCTTGCCAGGAGAACCTCAGCCGCACCGCGCTCGTAGTCCTCCGCCTCGCCTCCATCCGACGTATAATGCGAAGGCTCTGCCAAGCATGAAAATATTCGCGGACGGACGCTGAGACGGGTCGTCAGGCGGACATCTGGTCTAGGTTTTTTGCCCCTAGAAGCAGTATTTAGCCGCTTGAGAGACCCATGGCCAAGGGCCCGAACTGAACCGCCCCGGGTTTGCCGGAGGCTTCAAACCTTGAGAGGTTGGAGCCATGACGAAGAAGACGTCGAACCGGTTTTCGCCTGAGGTGCGGCAGCGAGCGGTACGGATGGTGCTGGACCACGGAGGTGACCACGCCTCGCAGTGGT
>NZ_JACOMF010000052.1 GCF_014283215.1 Siccirubricoccus deserti | reverse complement strand
GAAGCGCTGGATCGTTGAGAGGACCATCTCGTGGCTGAACCGCTGCCGTCGCTTGGCCAAAGACTGGGAGTGCCTGAACCGCACCAGCCTCGCATTCCTGCGCTGGGCCTCCGTTCGCCTCATGCTGCGAAGGCTCTGCCAGACAACAACATGATCCCGGACAGACACTCAGCCTGGAAGATGCCAGGCTGAAGTGTGAGGCTTGGCGGGTAGACTACAATGAGGTCCGGCCACACAGCTCGATCGGCCACAGAGCCCCGGTCGAGCTGGCAAACGCCTTAGGACAGGGTGTCCCGCCCTGAGGCAACGAAGCCGGATTTTCCCACACCCGCCGGTCCAATATTAGGGGCAAGTCCAAGGAGGCCAACTCTCCCATCGCAGGTGGATCCCAGGCAGGGGGGAAGGTCAGTTGAAGGCATCCGCGCGGGCGAGAGCTAATCGGCCTCGCTGTGTGCATAAGCTCGCATGCGAAGGCGGGTTGTCCTATTCGGATAGGCCAGCGAGCCGCAGACCTGCCAGGTAACGCTCGCGCACCGTGCCACGGAAGGCGGTATGTGCCGCGGCGTCTGCGAGCGTATAGCCCGGCGCCACCGCCAGCAGTCCCGGCAAGGCCGCACGCGCCTCCTCTAGCCGGCCGAGCAACGCCAGACTTGTTGCCAGCAGCCGGTAGGGCACAAGGTAGTCGCGGTTCTGGGTGATCGCCCGGTGCACCCAGGCCGCCGACGCCTCATAACGCTCGCCGACGAAGTACGCGGCGCCAAGGCAGGTAGTGAAAAAGGCCATTTCCGGGTCGACCGGGCTCAGCCGCATCGCCCGTTCGGTCCAGCTGACTGCGGTCTGCCAGTCGCCGACATAAAGCCGGTTCCACGCCCCAAGATAAAGGCAGAACCCGGAGTTGGGCGCCAGTAGCACGGCCCGGTCCGCCGCCGCGGCCCCGGCCTCATAGTCCCGGCCCAGGAAGGTCAGCGCATGTGCCGCCCACGCGAGCGATGTGGGATCGTCCGCCCCGCCCTCGCGCACCAAGTCGCGGGCGCAGCCCACCGCTTCCTCGACCTCCACTGCCGAGGCCCAGCCCTGCGTGGCGCGCAGCACGAGCTGCCCCGCCAGCGCCCCTTTGGCGGCAGAGAAGGTCGGATCGAGCTCGATCGCGCGAAGCAGCAGGCGCAACGCCTCATCATTGTCCTTGCGGCCGGCAAAGCGGTACGGCAGTGCGCGCAGGTAGAGGTCGTAAGCGCCGAGGCTCTCGGTAGGCTTGGCGCGGGCGCGCTCCACCTCTGCGCGGTGGAGGTTCGGCACGATCGCGCCGGCCACCGCCTCCGTAATGCGATCCTGCAGGGCGAATATCTCGCCCAGCTGGCCGTCGAAGCGCTCCGCCCAAATGTGGCGGCCTGCCTCCGTTTCGCAGAGCTGTACTGCAATCCGCACCTGGCCGCCAAAGGCACGAACGCTACCTTCCAGCACATAGCCGACGCCCAACTCGCGCCCGGCGATCCGCACATCAACGGGACGGTCCTTGTAGGTGAAGGAGGAGTTGCGAGAGATCACCGAGAACCAGCGCAGGTGGGAGAGCGCAGTTGTCAGGTCGTCGGCTATGCCATCGGCGTAATAAGACTGCCCTGGGTCGCCGGTGAGGTTGGCGAAGGGGAGCACCGCCACCACCGGCCGAGTGCCGCGCGGCGCCGGGGTGACTGCCCCCCCGGGGGCCAGGTGGCCCTCCTCGCTGACGGCGCCGGTGAAGCGGTAGCCATGGCCCGGGACGGTGACGATCAGCACCTGCGCCTCGTCCCCGAGCACCTTGCGGAGCATCGAGACCTGCACCTGCAGGTTGGCTTCCTCGACTACGACGCCACGCCAGACGCGGCGCAGCAACTCATCCTTGGTCACAACGGCGCCGCGCGCGTCCACCAGCGCGAGCAGTAGATCGAAAGCGCGGTTGCCCAGCGGGACGGCAACGTCGCCCGTCAGCAGTTTGCGGCTGCCAGGCAGCAGCCGCCATCGCCCGAAACACAATATCGGCTCCACGCCTGCCTCGCCAGCTGCCACGCCCGGCCGGGTCCTTTGGGAAGTTTTGGGCGGTCCAAAGCGCCTTGCCAAGGACATTAAGGCCCCCCTCCGACACGATCCCACGGCAGCAGCCGGCCGAGGAGGCCGGCGGCCGACAGGAGGCGGTTCGCGATGTTGTCAGCACTGGTCCGTTCCTCGGCTTATTCGAGACGCCCATACGGCGAGGTGATGCTGGGCCTCACCCATGACGGCACCGAGGTGCGGGCCGGCGTGTTCAACGAGCACCAGGTGCGCGCGGCGGCGGGGCTGACTATGGCGCTCGGCGCGGTAGCCTTCGCCTACGCATACTTCGCAGCGTTCTATTTGCCCATCCAGGTCGTGACGGCGGTCTTCTTCGTTGACTTTCTCATCCGGATGATCGCTGGCATTGGCTACAGCCCCACCGGCCTTGTTGCGCGCTGGATGACGCAGCGGGAAGCGCCGCACTGGGTTTCCGCTAAGCCGAAGCGCTTTGCTTGGTCCATCGGCGTGGTGATGTCCTTTGCGATGACGCTGATCACGAACGGCGGCATCCGCGGAGACGTGCCGCTTACCATCTGTCTGATGTGTCTCGCCCTGATGTGGATGGAGGCAGTGCTCGGCCTTTGTCTTGGCTGCGAGATCCATCGCCTGCTGGTCCGGCGTGGTTGGGTCCGCCACGACGAGGCTTTCGAGATCTGCACGCACGGCTCCTGCGCGATTACACCGCGGCGTGGGGGGGCGGCGCGATGAATGCCATCCATCCCCACGTCGGCTGCCTGCCCGTCGTCCGCGAGAGCATCGTCGGGATCGAGCAGTGCGTGCCGCTGCTCAATGGCTCCCGCCGCACTTACGTTAACCTCGATAACGCGGCGACCACGCCGGCGCTGCGCGAGGTGACGGGGGCGGTGGCCGAATTCCTCGAATGGTATTCCTCCGTGCATCGAGGCTCTGGCTTCAAGGCACGAATGGCGACCCATGCCTACGAGGAGGCACGCCAGGTGGTTGGCGACTTCGTTGGCGCCAATAAGCGCGACCATCTGGTGATCTTCGGCAAGAATGCCACTGAGGCGATCAACAAACTGGCGTGGCGGCTGGACCTGGCGCAGGACGACGTCGTGCTCGTGTCGCGCATGGAGCACCACAGCAACGATCTCCCCTGGCGGGCGCGCGCCAAAGTCGTGCATATCGGCCTCGACCGGCACGGTGGGCTCGACGAAGAGGATTTCGACCGGCAGCTTCGGCTGCATGCGGGACGGGTGCGCCTGGTCGCGGTCTCCGGCGGCTCCAACGTCACGGGGCATATGCCGGATGTGCACCGGCTGGCGGTCAGGGCGCATGCCGCTGGTGCGCAGATTCTGGTAGATTGCGCGCAGCTCGCGCCGCACCGGCGCATTCACATCCGTCCGCTCGAGGATCCGGCGCATCTCGACTACGTCGCGCTCTCGGCGCACAAGATGTACGCGCCCTTCGGTTGCGGCGCGCTGATCGGACGGCGTGACACCTTCGCGCGAGGCGAGCCGGAGTACCGCGGTGGTGGCACCATCTCCTTCGTCACGCTCGATGAAGTGGCATGGGCGAGTGGCCCGGACCGGGACGAGGCCGGCACGCCCAACGCAGTGGGCGCGGTAGCGCTCGCGGCGGCAATGCACGCGCTTGAGGCAATCGGCATGGAGTCGGTGGCACATCACGAGGCGGTGCTGACGGCCCATGCGCTGGAGCGGCTCGGCGCCATTCCAGGCCTGCGCATCTATGGTGACCCGGATCCGCGACGCGCGACACAGCGGCTTGGCGTCATCCCCTTCAACATCGAGGGGCTGCCACACGGCCTAGTCGCGGCGGTGCTCGGGGCAGAGTTCGGGATCGGCGTACGCAACGGCTGCTTCTGCGCCCATCCTTGCATGCTGCACCTGCTGGGCTTGACGGCGGCGGAATCGGCGCAAGCACGGGACAGAATCTCGGCCGGCGACCATAGTTCGATTCCCGGCATGGTCCGCCTGAGCTTCGGCTGCTACAATACGCTGGCTGAGGTTGACCTGGTGGCTGACGCACTCGGCAGCATCGCGCGCAGGGCCTATCGCGGCACCTATGAGGTGGACGCGGTGACTGGTGAGCATGTGCCACGAGGTTTCCTGCCTGAACTTCACGGACCGCTTTCGCTACTCGGCCGGCCCGACTTCGCGCTGCGCTGATCGCCCCCGGCGCCACGAGCGCGCGCTCCTTGTCGGCGCAGGACGGGGTGGATGAGGCCCTCCCTCATCCGCGGCGAAGTTGATGCGCTTCATGTTTGGCGCCCGTGGTGTGCTATGGTGCGCTGCTGAACACTTCGTCTGCTCGGCCCAAGTGGTGGGGAACGGCTCCATGAGCCGCGGCAGTGTTTGGTCCCGGGATTTGATGGTGCGGGTCATGGATGAATCTGGACGGCTCTTCCGTCCAGGCGTTGCAGATGGCTTCGCAGGGCGTGAGGCCCCGTAGGGTCTTCAGCCGACGGGCGAAGTTGTAGGCGGCGACGAAGTCGGCGAGGTGCTGGCGGAGCTGGTCGTGGCTCTGGTAGTGGAACCGCTTGACGGTCGCGTCCTTGATGGTGCGGTTCATGCGCTCGACCTGACCGTTCGTCCATGGATGTCGAGGCTTGGTCAGCCTGTGCTCGATGTTGAGCTCGGCACAGGCAAACTCGAAGGCGTGACAGAGGAATGGCTCGCTCCGAGCCGGCATTTGCCGGATGTCCTCGGGTGTCCAGCCATCGCCGCCAGGTTCGGTGAAGGGCGTGCCGTTGGCTACCGTCTTCGGGTTGATCCCGTAGCGCCTGACGAGCCCTCTCAGGCTCTCTTGACTATGCTGCATCGCTCGATGGACCGCCGCAGTCGTTGTGGCGCTCCCATGTTGAACCTGGCCCATAGCGCGTCCTTCCACGCTTGCTGGAAGACTGCACCATCAAACCTTGGGAGCAAACATCTAGCCTGCCGCCCATGCAGCCGAGATAAGCACGACAAGACGCCCGATGAGTTCCGGGTTCGAGCGCCTCAACGGCGAGATCAAGCGCCGCACCGATGTCGGCGGTATCTTTCCCGTGGAGCGGATTCATGCGGCGGGGCGTTAGCGCCCCGCCGTGATCCGCCCTGATTCAGTGCCCGGCATGGCCCCCATGGGCAGACGGCGCCACGGGCGCCCGCTGGCCGGCTGTGGCGGGCTGCGGCATGGCCTTGCCGCCATGCGCCATGCCCTCCATGCCATGGATCATGGAGGCGTCCACCCGCACGCTTTCAGGGTCGCCGGTATAGGCGGCGACCACCGACCGCATCAGGGCGATCTCCTGGGCCTGGTCGGTCATGATGTCGACGTTCAGCAGCCCGAGGAAGCCGTTCCTGGCCTCCGGATTGGCGTGATAGGCCCGCGCCATGTCCAGCGCCGCCTGATGGTGCACCGTCATGCCCTTGGCGAACTGCACGTCCCGCGCCGTGACGGGGCCGCCCGGGCCGGCCAACGGCGCCGGGATCGGCGAGCGTTGGAAACGCTGCATCTGCGCCAGCCCCTCGGTGGCCGAGGGCTGCAGCACCAGCCGGAAGAGGCCGAGGTTCAGCACCACCGGCGGGCGGTCGAGGTTGCGGGAGACCTCGTCGAGCAACCCGATCTCGAAATCCTGGTTGCGGAGGATGGCCCGCGCGAGCGCCTTCAGCACCGGGCTGCTTGCTTCCGGGTCGGCCAGGTACTCCTGGCTCATCGTCAACGCCCCGGCGTGGTGCGGGCGCATGCCGGCGATGTAGTCGCGGTCGGCCTGCATCGCCGCCGGATTGGCCGCTTCCCACCAGGTGGTGGGCACCGGCGTCCCCTCGGGGTCGTAACCATCCTCGATGGCGGCACCGGCCGGGACGGCGGCGAGTGCAAGGGCGGCGGCCATGGCCGCGCCGGACAGGAGGCGCCGGGCGGCGCGGGGCTGGATCATGCTGGGCATCTTATCTGCCTTCATCCGGCACAGCCGCGGGCGCGTCGCCCCCGGACCGGCCGTGGTTCCCCCTCGCGGGGTTGGTAGGGCTGGATCAATCTATGGGCCGCGGTGACGGCCCCTCCGGGCGGTTGCCCGTGGTCAGGCGGCGCGCGGTGGCGGGAGTGCCGGAGGGAATTCGATGCCCAGCCGCAGGCGCGGCACGGCGGCGAAGCGGGTGGCGGGGCCGGCCGGCGGCGGCAAGCCGGTGGCGGCGGGCGGCGGTGCGCCGGCCAGCGCCGGGCATTGGGCCGAGAGGCAGCAGGTCATGCCCGGGATGTCGCCGGGGTGGCCGCGCTCCCCGGAGGCCGGTGCCGGAGCCTGCGCTGCCCCGGCATCGGTGGGGCGGTGGTGCGCCGCGTGCTGGTGCGATGGCGCATGCGATGGCGCGGCGGCCGGGGCATGCCGCACCGGGGCACCCGGCAGGGCGAGCAGGATCAGCGCCAGCAGCGTGGCGATGACCCGGCTGAAACTGCGATCTGGTCCGCCCCTCATGGTATGACCGCCTCGCCCGGTTAGGCCGCCGGGCCCGGAGCGGCGGGGCGCGGGCCGGCCGGGCGCCGGGGCGCTGCCGCCCGTCGCGCGCCGCCGCCCTCCAGCTCATGCAGAATTGGGCATTCCGGGCGCTGGTCGCCGTGGCAGCTCTTGGCCAGGGCCTGCAGCGTGTCGCGCATGGCGATCAGCTCCAGGATCCGGCTCTCCAGCTCCGCCACATGTTCGGTTGCGATCCGCTTCACATCGGCGCTGGACCGTCCGTGGTCGAGCCACAGTCCGACCAGCAGGCCGATGCGCTCGATCGACAGGCCGAGGTCGCGGGCCCGGCGGATGAAGCCCAGCGTCCTTACCTCGGTCTCCGTATAGACGCGGTAGCCCGCATCGGTCCGGCTGGGCTTCGGGATGAGGCCGATGCTTTCGTAGTACCGGATCATCTTGGCCGAAACGCCCGAGGCCGCCGAGGCCTGTCCGATGTTCATGCCGGTCTCCGTCCAATGCCACCGGAAAGGCGGCCCGCTGATCAGCATGGGGATTCCCATGATGGGAAGGTCAAGGCATGAATTGGGGGCGCGGCTGCAGGAGTTGAAGGCTTGACCTTCCCATCATGGGAATCCCCACCTTGGGGACCAACGGCCCGCACCCGCGCAGGCCATTCCGGAGACGGCACCCATGAATGGCCAGCCCCACAGCGGACACCAACACCAGGCCGGGCATTGTTGCCACACCGCCCCGGCGGGTGCCGAGGCCCGGGTCAAGGATCCGGTCTGCGGCATGTTGGTGGACCCGGCGAAGACCCCGCACCATGCCGGGCACGGCGGTCAGGAATTCCATTTCTGCAGCGCCGGCTGCCGCACGAAATTCCTTGCCGATCCGGCGAAATACCTGGACCCCAGGCCGCCGCTCCGGGCCGAGCCCGTGGTGCCCGGCGCCATCTACACCTGCCCGATGCACCCCGAGATCCGCCAGCCCGGCCCGGGCAGCTGCCCGCTCTGCGGCATGGCGCTGGAGCCGGAGATGCCGACCGCCGAGGCCGGGCCGAACCCCGAACTCGTCGACTTCACCCGGCGGTTCTGGATCGGCCTGGCGCTGACCGCCCCGCTCTTCCTGCTGGAGATGGGTGGGCACATCCCGGGGCTTGGCCTGCACCATCTGGTGCCGCCGCGGATCTCCGCCTGGGTGCAATTCCTGCTGGCGACGCCGGTGGTGCTCTGGGCCGGCTGGCCGTTCTTCGTGCGCGGCTGGCAGTCGGTGGTGAACCGCAGCCTGAACATGTTCAGCCTGATCGCGCTCGGGACCGGCGCCGCCTATGCCTACAGCGTGGTGGCGACCCTGGCGCCTGGCGTCTTCCCCGAAGGGTTCCGTGGGCCGGACGGCTCGGTGGCGGTGTATTTCGAGGCCGCCGCGGTCATCACCATCCTCGTCCTGCTCGGCCAACTGCTGGAACTGCGGGCGCGGGAGCGCACCGGCGGTGCGATCCGTGCCCTGCTCAACCTGGCCCCCGCCATGGCGCGCCGGGTCGGCAAGGATGGCGCGGAGGAGGAGGTGCCGCTGGCCGCCGTCGCGGTGGGGGACCATCTGCGGGTGCGCCCCGGCGACAAGGTGCCGCTGGATGGCGCGGTGCTGGAGGGTGCCTCCAACGTCGACGAAAGCCTGGTGACCGGCGAAGCGGTGCCGGTGCCAAAGGCGCCGGGTGCGGCGGTGATCGGCGGCACCTTGAACGGCCAGGGCAGCTTCGTCATGCGGGCTGACCGGGTCGGCCAGGACACGGTGCTGGCGCAGATCGTCCGCATGGTGGCGGGCGCCCAGCGGTCCCGCGCGCCGATCCAGCGGCTGGCCGACCAGGTCGCCGGCTGGTTCGTGCCGTTGGTGATCGGCGTCGCCGCCCTGGCTTTCGTCGCCTGGGCGGTGTGGGGGCCGGAGCCACGGCTCGCCTTTGGGATGATCGCCGCCGTCTCGGTGCTGATCATCGCCTGTCCCTGCGCGCTTGGCCTGGCCACGCCGATGTCGATCATGGTGGGCGTCGGCCGCGGCGCCCAGGCCGGCGTGCTGATCCGTAACGCCGAAGCGCTGGAGCGGCTGGAGCGGATCGACACGCTGGTGGTCGACAAGACCGGCACCCTGACCCAGGGGCGGCCGGAGGTGGTGGCGATCCACGCCACGGGCGGCATGGCGGAGGCGGAGCTGCTCCGCCTCGCCGCCGGGCTGGAGCGGCCGAGCCAGCACCCGCTGGCCGATGCGGTGGTGCGGGCGGCCGAGCAGCGCGGCCTCGGCCTGCCCCCGGTCGAGGGTTTCGACGCCCCTGCCGGGCGCGGCGTGACCGGCCGGGTGGAGGGGCGGCGGGTCGCGGTCGGCAACGCCCGGCTGATGCAGGAGCTGGCGGTGGAGATCGGCGCCGTGGCGGCGGAGGCCGAGCGGCTGCGCGGCGATGGTGCGACGGTGTTCTTCGTCGCGGTGGATGGGGCGGCGGCTGGGCTGGTGGCGGTGGCCGATCCGGTGAAGCCGACCACCCCTGCGGCGCTGGCCGGGCTGCGGGCGGAGGGCATCCGGGTGGTCATGCTGACCGGCGATAACCGCACCACTGCCGAGGCGGTGGCGCAGCGCCTCGGGATCACCGAGGTGGAGGCCGAGGTGCTGCCGGACCAGAAGCAACGGATCGTCGAGCGGCTGAAAGCCGAGGGCCGCCATGTGGCGATGGCGGGCGACGGGGTGAACGACGCGCCGGCACTGGCCGCCGCCGAGGTCGGCATCGCCATGGGCACGGGGACCGATGTGGCGATGGAGAGCGCCGGGGTGACCCTGCTCGGCGGCGACCTGACCGGGATCCTGCGGGCCCGGCGGCTGTCGCGAGCGGCGATGCGCAACATCCGGCAGAACCTGGTCTTCGCCTTCGTCTACAACGCGGCTGGCGTGCCGGTGGCGGCGGGAGTGCTGTACCCGGTCCTTGGCATCCTGCTCTCGCCGATGATCGCGGCGGCGGCGATGGCGCTGTCCTCGGTGAGCGTGGTGGGCAATGCGTTGCGGCTGCGGCACGCGCGGATCGATTGAGGGCGGTGCAGGCCGGGCTTGCCGAGGGCGGCGGTGATTTGCCATGAAGACGCCCGGAGGGCCGGGGGATGCGTTTGACCGGACGGGCCATGGTGTTGGTGGGGGTGCTGCTGGCCACCGGGGCCACGGCGCAGGAACGCGGCGGGGCGGCACGGATGCCGGCGGGCCGCCCTGGCATGGCGCCGCTGCAGACCGAGCCGGGCGACATTTGGGCCGAGGTGCGGAGCTGGACCGATGGCGCGCGCCGCCGCCCCACCACCTCGACCGAGCCGCCGCGCCAGGCGCCGCGCCGCCGTCCCCAGGCGAGCCCCCCGCGGCGTTGATCCGCTTGCGAACACGATGCGGCCAAGGCGGTTCCGGAAAGTCCCTGTTAACGCCGGTGGCGGCATTCTCCGACCGTCGCCCTTTCGGGCGGGTGGAGACGGCGCCAGGACGGCTCAGGGCATGGACACTCATGGCGGCCGACTGGAACAATCTCTCCGACGAGGTTCAACTCGCCCTCTCGCGGGAGGCGCTGCGCCGGGCCGCGGACACGTTGGCGGAGCATGCCGAGTTGCTGGCGGCCGAGATGGAGCAGGGCAGCCTGAGCGACCAGGGCGGCCCGGATGCGCTGCGGCTGTTCGCGGCGGTGGTGCGGACCACCAACCAGGACGCCTTCGGCCCGATCGGCCACGCCTGAGCCTCGGTGCCTGGTCGGCATGGTTGAGTGCCGGGCCGTGGCGCGCTATCGCTGTCGTCACGCCGGGTTAGCACAGCGGTAGTGCAGCGGTTTTGTAAACCGAAGGTCGGGGGTTCGATCCCCTCACCCGGCACCAGCCTGGGCGGGAACCGGCCTTTGAGCTGAAAGTCTAGCTCATCAAGGGGTTGGTAAGGGCGTTTGGGATACGACACGGGATACGGTGCCGTGGGTGTCCTTCGAATGAGCCGGCCTTTCCGCCGCCCGAGCGGCCAGTTTTTCATCCGAATCCGCATACCGAACGACCTACACGCGGTTGCCGGTAAGCAACTTTACAGCAAACCCTTGGGTACCGATGACCCTGCCGAGGCGCAGCGCCGCTGGCCGGCCGCGGTGGCTGCGTATGAAGCGACGCTGCTCGAATGGCGCTGCGCGGCCAACCGGGTATCGCTCACCCCCAACGAGGCAGCCGAACTGGCGGTGAAATGGGGTGTGGCGCTTGCAACCGGTGTAATCCCATTCGCCGCGGACCGGCGCGAAGCGTTTGACACCAGCGGACCGGGAGGCACCTTTCCTTCCGATGCCGATAGGATGCGCTTCGAAGGGCAGCGGGAAACCCATGCCCGCGAAGCCCTGAGCCTCGCCGAGATATCGGTGACTCCGGAGGGATGGTCGGCGCTGCTGGAAGCCATGACCCATCCGGTCTTGACCGCCTATATCGAAGCCGAACTGCGCGCTGCCGGTGTTTCGGCCGTCGGGGGCAGCCCCGCCTTTTCACCCTTCACCCACGCCTTGGAGAAGCACGGGGCGATCGTTCGGACGGAGCGGCCCGAGCCAGAACCACCATCCAGCGCCGCCCCGGTGGCGCCCTCCATCGCCCCGGTCCAATCAACGCCGGTTGTGAGCTTTGACAATCTGCTGGTGAGATGGCGCCGGATCACCGCGGCGAAGCCGCGGACCATCGAAGCAACCGAGTATGCGGTACGGGACTTCAAGAAGTTTCTCGGGCATGGCGACGCTGGACGCGTGACGAAGGCGGATGGGCTCCGGTGGCGGGAGGATTGCCTGGGCCGTAACCTGACCAACAACACCTTCAACAACCGCCTATCGATGGTCATTCAGGTTCTGGAAGTGGGTGTGCGCGACGGGCTATTGCCCGCCAATCCCTTAGCCGGATTGCGACTGCCCAAGAGCAAGGTCGCTCTGCGCCATCCCTACTCGGACGTAGACGCCGTGCGCATCCTGACGGCCGCCCGCAAGGAAACCTCGCCGGCGCTGTGGTGGACTCATTGGATCATGGCGTTCACCGGAATGCGGGTCGCCGAGGTTCTACAGCTCACTCAGGACGATATCCGGCAGGACGGTGCCACCGGCCTTTGGTACATTGCGGTCCATGAAGCCGACGCCGGCAAGAGCGTGAAGAATGGTCATGCTCGCAGCATTCCGATCCATCCCGCTCTGATCCATGAAGGGCTGCTGGACTACGCCAAGGGCATAGAACCCAGTGCGCCGCTGTTCCCGGACAAGAAGCCTGACAGATACGGCCAGCGCGGCGGCCGGGGCTGGAACCTTGTCGGTCAATGGGTGCGGTCAACTGTTGGGATCACGGACACCAGGGTCGCGCCAAACCATTCATGGCGGCATCGCATGGAAGATGAGCTGCGCACCGCAGAAGTCCCGGAGGACGTCCGCGACGCCATTCTCGGCCATACGCGGCAGACGACCGGGCGGCTCTATGGTGTTCGGGGCGAGGCGCTGTCACGGCTTTACAGGGAGCTTTCCAAAGTGCCGGTGCCGAAAGGACTTCCGAGCGGGTTGGAGGAATGCCCTCTGGCGGCGTGACGAAACCTGTCAGGGCTTTATCGCATCCCGTTGGGAACGCCGTTGGCATGGCTTTACGTAGGAGCAATCGCTTCAATCGGGGTGTAGCGTCGCCGACAGGGGGAGGTGGGTGTCGGGCGCTGACGGTCAGGTGATGCGGGTCTGGTAGCCGCCTTGAATGCTGAATGATATTCAATCTGATGGATAAAAGTAGACCGGACGAGTCACCCACCGCTGCGACGCGGGCTGATATGTACCGCGAACGCTTCCGTCGGACCCAGGTCATCGCGGCCCAGGCGGCCCGCGCCCGAGCCGCAGGCGGGACCCCGAGCGAGGACGAGGCGGCCCGTCTTGTGGCGGAGTACCAAGCCCGTGGTGGTCGGGTTACCGTCTACCCCTTGGCCGAAGACGATTCGCCCGACGGCAGCACCAGCCGTTAGAGTTTGACCGCAAGGGCGCTACAGGCCATGCGCATTTGGGTGCGCTTCCCTCTGCGGTAATATATTACCACACAAATCTTGCTGCGCCTTCGAGACAAACCTAGCTCTCAGCTCGGGTTCCGGCCGCTAATGGGCCTTCTAGATGCCTCCGCCCGCGTCACCGCTTCTCACACGGGCTTGGCCTAGTGATACGCCCTCGGAACTATGGTTTCCGTCTCACACGAATACCAGTTCCGCATTGAGACGTTCCGGATCAGAATCTCTAAGAGCCTTACGAGACGGAGCGGGCGGGATGCAGATCGGATACGCGCGAACCTCAACCACGGACCAAGAGGCCGGCCTGGAAGCCCAGGAGCGCGACCTAACCGCTGCCGGGTGCGCCAAGCTATTCGCCGAGCGGGTGTCCTCGGTCGCCAAGCGGGCTCGTCTGGACGCCGCCCTGGATTTCGTCCGCGAAGGCGACACGCTGACCGTCACGAAGCCCGACCGCTTGGCCCGCTCCGTCTCCGACCTGCTGGCGATCGTCGCCCGGCTTGAGGCGAAAGGTGTCGCGCTCCGGGTCCTCTCCATGGGCGGCGCCGAAGTCGATACCCGCACTCCAACCGGCCGGCTGATGCTCACTATGCTTGGTGCCGTCGCTGAGTTTGAGCGCGCCCTGATCCTTGAGCGGCAGCGCGAAGGAATCGCCAAGGCTAAGGCCGAAGGTCGCTACAAGGGTCGGGCTCCGACTGCCCAGGCCAAGCGTCCGGATGTGGTGAAGCTGATTGCCGAGGGCGTCCGGCCAACCGAGATTGCGAAGCGCCTCGGGATCGGCCGGGCGAGCGTCTATCGGGTGCTGGCGGGCACCAAGGATCAGGCGACGGCGGCCTGAGCTGTTGCTGCGGCCTGCGTCTCGGCGCCACCCGCCGCTGCGGACATGGCTGCCTTCAGGTCGCGCAGGTAAGTCTGGCCGGCCGGCGTCTGCTGGACATGGACGCTGCGACGGTCGAAGGGGTCAGTCGCGCGGCGGGTAAGGCCCAACTTGCCAAGCCGGTCCAGCGCCCGGGTGATCGCCGGCTTGGAGACATTCAGTTCCGCTGCGAGCCCGCGAACCGTATGCGGCCCTTTCGCCAAATAGGAAGTTAGGAAAACGGCGAGCTGCCGGGCCGTCAGGTCAGCGGAATCGCGGCGAACAGTCGCAAGGACTGTCTCACTCAGCACATGGAGCAGCCGGTCAGGATTTTGATCAAGCATGGTCGGCACCCCCCCAATTCGTAGACCGAGCCGATCATTACAGAGTCGTGATGCAGGCGCAAGGTTTTTTGGTGTGGGAGCGCAGATTCGGCAGCTATGGGTTGAAGTTCGGGTTCCTGAGCAACCTGCTTGGCCCGGTTGTACAGCCAGCCACACCATACGTGAGGCGGAGTCAAAGTTCGTTTCTCTCTGGCAGAACAACCTTAAGTTGTGCTAAAGCTGCGGCATGGTTCGCTTGCTTCACGCAGTTGTCCTGACATGGATGATCGTCCTCGCGGTATATGTGACCGGGCTTAAGCCATCCGGTGACGCCTACGCCGATCCACCGGCCGTCGTAGTCGTTCAGCCGATGATAGTGAACGGCCACGTCGTTCAGCCCTACGATCCCCTGCCATAGCTCGCTGGAAGCCCGCCTACGCGTTGGATTTGAGGCCGCTAGGGGTGTAGCGGCAGCGGCCGTAATCGACTCCTGCGAGTCTCAGCGGTCCAGCGTGAGGCATATCCGGCACCGTCTGCCGGTTGCCCGGGGTAGGCATGGGCCACCCGGGGGCTGCCCGGTTTATCCTCTACGCGCTCGCCGGCGAATTCGCGCCGTACGATGAAACCACTCACTCCACCCCGGCCGCTTTGATCCGGTCCAGCCGCAACTCGCCTTTCGCGCCCCACCCACTCACACCCTCGGGGATATCAGGACGGAAGCCCGCATACAGCCGGAACCCGATGCGGTTCAGTTCATCCGGATCGTACCTCGCAGCCAAAGCCTCCATGGCCTCGCGGACTTCGGGTAAGCGGCTACCGAACGCCCTAGCGATGTAGGCGGCAACCGGCGCCGCGGGTGCAGGTTTGCCCTCGCCAGCATCAGCCAGGACGACGCCATCGGCGTCATGCGTCAGTCGTACATCCTTGCCAAGCAGCCGCGTCGTATCCTGCGGCTTCGCCGGAGCGGAGTCCTTCGCCCGGTCACCTTCCTCCGCAATGCCAAGGCGCCGTGCCTTGGCCCGCGCAGCGGTGGCTGCGACGGCGCTGGCCAGGCTCAAGGCGGTGTCGGGCGGGTGTCCGAGGCGTTCGGCCACCACCGCAGCCCATAGGGTCAGCACGGGAGCGCGGTTGACGCGGATGGGGGGCAAATCGGCCATGCTGCCAACCTACTGCTCAACGCCGACCGGACGGTGCCCTAGGCCCTAGGTCCGGCCAGGTGGAAAACGCGCCTTGCCGTTGTCTGACCATAGGAGCGCCGCCATTCGATTGCGGTCTTGTTGCTGTCCCCGTGAGGCGGACGACAGCGACACCAGTGCAATGGCTCATACAACGTAGGGGAAGCGAAGGGTCACGCTGGTGCCGCGCTCCGGCGTCCCCCGCTCAATTTCCCCTCCGAGTTGCCGGGCTAGGTGACGGAGAAGGTCGGAACCCTGCCCGCCACCTGCGCGCTGCGCCGCCTCCACCACTTGCGGGTCCATCCCCCGCCCCTCGTCGGAAACCGTGAGCGCCGCCTCGGCCTTGCTCGGATCGCAGCGCAAGACGACGCGCACGATGCCACCCTCTCCGCCCTCCGGGTAGGCGTACTTGGCCGCATTGGTCACCAGCTCGTTGACAACAAGGCCCACTGCCACGGCTCTGTCGAAAGGTAGCGCGCAGGCATCCAGCTCGGCTTCCACGACCACCCGGCCGCCGAGGCTCAGGCCTAGGCTGCCGAGCAATGCCCGCAGATAGCCTGCAAGATCAGTAGTCGTCCCGTCCCCGAGGCCGCCGCCCTCCACTGCCGAGAGGCGGTCCTGCGCTAGGGCGATGGCGGTGACCTGCTGCATGAGTTGCCCCATCCACTCGGCGGCGCGTGCGTTCTGCTCGGTGATGGCAGCGCGGCGCGTGCGCGCAAGCATGGCTGCCACAAGGGCGAGATTGTTCTTAGCTCGGTGCTGCAGCTCCCGCAGCAGCACGGCCCGGCGTTCTGCGCGCACCGCTATCTCTGCGGCGGCGACTTCCGCTGTCTGCACTGCCGTAAGGCGCTGAAGGGCGCCGGCCAGCAAGGCGGCCAACGTCTCCAAGAACTCGGCGTCGGCCTCGCTGAAGTGGCCGGGCAGCTCGCTGTCGGCTTCCAAAACACCCCAAATCATGTTGCCGAAGGTGACGGGGACGTTCAGCAGCGAGACAATGCCGTGATCGGCGATTACCGGATGGAGGCGGAACTCGGGATGGCCACGGATGTCGTCGATCAGGACTGCTTGGCCAGTCTGAAGCGCGCGCCCCGATGGTGAGTCCAAGTCGGTGCCGAAGCGGGCTATCCCGACCACGCCGGGCTTCCAACCCACCCCGGCCTCAATCAGCAGGTCGCCCTGCTCGGCCCGGTAGCGCATGACCTTGGTATGGCCGACGCCGGTCGCCCTTGCGGCCTGCGCCACTGCACGCTGAAGCAACGGGCCGATCTCTAAACCTTCAAGCGCGATCTGACCGAAGTCGCGCAGGATACGCTGATGCAGGCGCAGTCGCCGCAGTTCCTCGGCCATGACGGGTGCGGTCGCCGGGCTCGGCGGGGGATGGTCATTCGCCATTGGCCATTAACCCGCTCGGCTGCCAGAGGTTTTGCGGCCTCAGATCCCAATGCGCTCACTCGCTTCGTAACGCTCGCGCCGCCGGATGTAGTTCACGGATGCGCCGCGACAGCCGGCAGTTCATGCCCTCCGCCACGAACCGGGCGCGTTCGAATTCCAGCAGCGTGTCGGCAGTCAGGGCGCGCTGAACGGCGTCGTCGCAGATCGTGACACTGGTTGGGTCGGGCGGGCTTGGAGCTGCTGCATACATCCCGAGGCCCATGATGCCGGCCCCCGTCAGCATCGCTGCGACGGCCATGCTGGCGGGCCAAGTCCGCTCATTCCAACGCTGCCACCAGCTACCGATACCGGCCAGCATTTCCATACCCCGCCTCCGCTTCGCTCGGTGCCTAACGCTGCGCCGGGCGCAGGTCCCGTAGCTGGCGCCCCACATCGCAACGCATGGCATCCAGCAGGTACTTTTCGCGCTCAAGATCGACCAGGGTGGAGGCAACCAGAAAGCGCCCTGCTGCATCTGCGCAGACGTCGGTTCGCGCGGCCAGCCGATGTTCGCTGATCACGCGAGCGGCCAATGCCGCGACGCCGAGGAAGGCCAGCATACCCAAGAGAAACAGCCCTACGGTCTGAACCGCCAGGAACCAAGGCTTGTCGGGCAGTGACGCCAATTTCCCTTGCATGGCCGCTATTCCTCCGATCCGGGCGAGGCGCCTGCTCTGGCTCGTCACGGCCGTGCCGCCACCGGCCGCAGATCAGCAAGCCGGCGCTCAACGCTGCACCCCATGGACCCGAGCAGAAACTTCTCACGCTCCAAATCTACAATCGTCTCGGCCCGCATGAGGCGCGTCATGGCATCGTCGCAGAGAGCGCGGTTGTTGGCAGTTGAAGCGGGCCACGCCAGTCCGAGTAAACCCGCGCATAGAATGAAGGAAGTTACCCCGAGAAGGACGCCGAACACGCCGAGCAGCCAAGCCGTACGGCGGCTTTCGGTCCGTTGTGTCTGCGCGAATTCGGCATCCAAGCTGGCCTGCTCGGCTTTGTATTTCGCCATCCATTCCGCGTGACGGAGCATCGTGTTCGTCTCCTACCCGGGCAGCAAACGCCGATTGAGAAATGCGTCTCCGCGTCACGGCCTTCGAAGTCGCAGAGGCCGCCGGTCCTTCGCTCCGCACCACGGTAACCATGCCTCGTCCCTCTCTCGGTTAGCCCGAACCTCGGGCCGGACGCACGGTGCCGATGGCACCGACCGTAGCGTCGCTCCCGAGGCGTGATGCGGCGGTTCCGGATTACCCGGCCCGACCGAGCCCCACGGCACATGCCCGGAGGCAGGAGCGCAAGCGGACCATATACGAATTTCCTGGACATCACGAAAAAGTGATGTCATACAGGTGCGGTCAGCACCCCTCCTGCATTGACAAAGCTATTTTAACCCTGGGACGCACCGAGCGCCGATATGCATTCTTCCCCAAAACCGCGGCTGGCCGCCATGCAAAGCCGCCTTCAATCCCTGGACCTCGGGGACGTCGGCTTTGCCGCCAACACCCTGAGCAGACTGTCTCAGCCACGCTGGATCGCCGGTTACGACGATTACGGATGGCCGGTAGCCGCCCCTGCGCTGACGCCTGACTGCCTTCGGAACGCAGGCGCAGTGCGCGCCCTGATCCTTGCACCCACCGCTGAGGCATGGCGGCTTGTGGAGGACGTAGTGTCGGCCGCCGAAGCTGCGGAGGTAAGAACCGGTCGGCGTGCCCGTCGCCGGGAAGGCGACGCACTCTCCTGGCTCCGGGGCGCCTCGCTGCTCTGGATCGGCAACCTCTTGCTGGCCTGGGGACGTCGGACACCAGCCGTCTCCTTCCGATGGTTGCGAGCGCCGGAGCATCTGGACTTCACCGATTCCAGGAGCGCCTTTACAGCGGCCTTGGAAACCCTTGAGCCGGGTGGCTTCGTCAAGGTTAGCCGGGGCTTCACGCTGGACGGCAATCCTGCCTACCGCGGCGTGGTGGTCGTGCCGACTGAGCGGTTACTGGACCGCGCCGGGGCACTCGGCATCACCCCGGAAAGCGTCGTTCAGCACTTCGGGCAGCCCGCCAACAGCTAGCCGGCACCGGCACCGAATCGCCGCCTTCACCGTTCCCAACATTTCCAAACCCGGGTGAAAGCCCGGCCAAGGCATTTCAAATGGATATTGAGCATCCGTCCGGGCTGGGTGAGCCCGGCGATGAAGATGTGGATTGGCTCACTAACGATATTAGTAGGCTCCCTCGGGGGCCGTATAATCATAAGGCCCTCATCGATCCGTCCGGGCAAATGCTCCAAGGGTTGATGCTTGCCATCGACAACGGCGGAGGCCCGGAAGCGAAGGCGAAGCTGGCCGAATACCTACTGGCAAACGGCCAAGACCTGCCAGCCTTCCTTTCAGCATATGCGCCAGCCTTGCAACAGCCAACGCTGCCTCTCCGCGTTCCGGAAGCATCCCCGGACCCTCGGCCTGCGCCCAAGGTTCTGCCGGGGCTTGGCTTCGCTCTGTCACCCGAGAAGCTTACCAAACAACAGGTCGGGGATTCGCGTCGCCTGGACCTGATGATCCAGCCAGCCAGCCCGGCGGCCGAGAAGGTGGTCGAAGCGGTGCTGGCGCAGATCAAGGCCCATGAAGAACGGTGCGGTACTCGGCAACGGAAGCGTCGCAAGGATGCCGAAATACAGCTCCGGGATTCCGTTGGGGCAGTTGTCGGCAATCTCCTGCGTGCTTGGGGGACGGCTGAACCATTGCCGACCTCTCGGACCCTGAACGTGAATAGCTTCACCGGGGAAGCCATCCGTAGCCGCACCTTCATCAGCACCGTGAAGGCCATGGTGGCGCTGAACCTCATGCGCACCCGGCGAGGCGGCAATCCGAAGGACGGTGGGCCTGGGTACGCTTCCCGCTTCTGGCCGACCGATGGCCTGCTGCGGCTCGCCTTCCTGCACGGGATCACCGCCGAGACAGCCCATAATGATTTTGTCCGCGGCAAGCCTCGGGCATCGATCTGCAAGCCGCCGAAGGTCAGTGACCCGCTCCGGCTCAAGGCGATCCCGCCGCATCTCAACTCGCAGCGCGGCAAGCGCCTACCTATCGATCCGCAGGACGAGATTGCGGCCGTCCTGCGAGGCCAAGTAGAGGCGTTCAACGCGTTTGCCCGGACCTTCGACGTGACGGGGTGCGTACCGCCGCGGTGGTTCCGGCTGTTCTATGGCGATTTCCGGCTCTACGGCCGGCTCCACGCTATGGGCGATGGCAACTACCAGAGCATGGCGCCCAGTGACCGCTTGGCCGATATCCGAATCAACGGCGAGGCGGTGGTCGAAATCGACTTCGCCTGCTCCTTGCTCACCTTCATGCACGGCTTGGCCCGGCTTCCGCTCCCCCTAGGCGACCTCTACGCGGTGCCGGGCTTCCCGCGATGGGTTGTGAAGAAATGCGTCAACGCGACCTTGGGGAATGGTAGGCCGCTGTTGAAGTGGCCGAAGGATGCGTTGGCCGAGAAGCCGGAGTTGGGGAGGTACAGCATCGCGGCCGTCAACGCCGCTGTAGTCGCGCGCTACCCGATGCTGGCCGAGCCCTGTCGCCTTACGGAGGGCTTCTCGCATCTGGCTCCGCCGCATCGGACCGTGATCCACATGCTCATGGGCACCGAAAGCGACGTGGTGATGGACACCCTGGTCGCGCTCCAAGCCCGAGGCATCTTCGGCCTGCCGATGCACGACGGCCTCATAGTACCGGCGTCTGCGGAGACGGTCGCCTGCGAGCTGCTAATTGATGCGGGGACGCGCTTCGCGGGGCTGACGCTTCGGCTGGATGTGGACCGCCAGCCGTAGGGTTCGTTAGGCGGGAGCCGGACAGGATCAAGCACTTCGCTTCAATAGCTACCGCCGTCGATCTTCCTAATCGTCGCCCCCTCGGGAACACGCTCGACTCACCGCAGCGTTCAGCGTCGTAATGCCGAGCAGCCAGTTGCTCACTTGGAGTGGCAGCGGTTCGTTGGGGCCGAGCTGACGCCATTCGACCGTGCGGGCCAGCGGGTAAAGCGAGGCGTCGAGTTTGCGGCAGCGCCACCCTCGATGTTGTTCGAGGCGCTCCCCGGCGACCTGCGATAGCAGGACGCCATCAAGCCCAAAGGCGCGCCCGAACGCACTCAGGTTTTGGACGACGAAAGCGTTCAGTTCTGGCGACAGTGCAAGGAACAGCTTGTCCTTGAAAAGCGGGTGCCACTCAACCGGGTAGGGAAAAGTCTCGGGATGAGGCCACCGTTCTACAGTATGCACGTCCCAAGGATTTGCAAATTCATTGAAGAAGCAAGGAATCCGCTTCTTCCATTTCGCCTCACACGCCCGAAGGTCCGCCCGCTGGCCTGGGTATTGAAGAACTCCGATTTCAAAATCACCTTCCTCTGACTGAGGAAGATCGTAAATGGCCTGTAGGCGCCGGTTCGGGTGCTTTCCCCGGCGCAAGTTCGATTTGTGGCAGGACCATCGGAAGGAGAATATACTTGCAGACCCGATATAAATCCAGCCCGTCGGCCGAAATCTGATCGCGTATACAGCTCGCCTCCCCATACTACGCCTCCCCCCGCGACCAAGCGGTACTCCCTAACCAGCCGCTTGCGAATCGGCATCTAGGCTGCCACCCCTATGGGTGAAGGCGCCATCAAATGTCGTCAAGGATGCCACTACGGCTAGCCAAGTCCGCGCGGCACGGGCTCTGCTGGCGTGGTCGCAGCGTGATTTGGCGGCGCGCAGCGACGTGCCCCTGCGCACCTTGGCCCGCATTGAAGCCGGCGAGGTGGCGCGTCCCCGAGGCACGACAATGCGCCGCCTATCGTCGGCGCTCCGCGACGGCGGTGTTGAATTAATCGCCGCCAACGGCGGTGGACCCGGTGTCCGCCTCGCCCGTGAAGCCGCGCTTCGGGAGGCCATAGCAGCCGCCAAGGGGGAGTAGCGGCGGACTTGGCACCGATGCCAGGCGCGCCTGATACTGGCGGACGGGATGCGCTAGTCGCCGGCGCAGGGGTTCTCAGCGTGGTGTCCGCGCGTCGGGTTTGCGGATAGTGCCATCAAGGCGATCGGAAATCCCCATGACCTTCGCCTCGATGTCCGCCATCCGCCGGTCTATCTCGCGGAAGCGCGAGTCGATTGCTGCCAAGCCCGCACGCATTTCGGGGCGCATTGCACGGGCCTCGCTGGCGACCGCTTCAGTTTGTCGGGCGAGGGCTTCCAGCTCAACCGCCATGGGACCCATCCTTTCGCATAGACCGGGGAACCTATCCCGGTCCGCTCCCCGTGAATCGCGCCATCATTTTCTGCCGTTGGCAAGGGGAGAGGGCGCGTGCGGATTCCTGCTCTCCACGCCGGAATTGGCGTCCGCGCTGGCGTTGTTGAACTCATCCCTCCGAACGGCGGTGGTGGTCCCGGCGTCCGCCTCACGCGCGAGGCCGCGCTGCGAGCGGCCGTGGCAGCGGCAAAGGGCGAGTAGGGACTGGCTCCACGATTCCGTCGGCGCTTGGCACGGGAACCACCCCGGCCTCATGCTGCCTCTGTCGCATTCGACACCAGCGCAGATGCGCCGCTACTCGGTATCCCCGATGGAGGACGCCATGCCCGACGACGAAGTGCGTTTCGACGCATCTACTCCGCACACCGCAGCAGTCAGCCTTGCCGAGCTGGTGGCGGAGGCTTCCCGGCTGGCCGCGTCAATCAGTATGCAGCGCCAGAACATCGCCGCGGGCGAGTCCTGGGAGGACTTGCCACCCGACCTTGCGGCGAAGATGCCAACTTACCGGCAACGCCTGGACGATACCGAAGCCCGGCTTAGACAAGCCAAGGGCGAGCTGGCGAAGGGCTTTGCATGGATAGCCAAGGGTGTTCCGAGGTGGTGAACGAGCTTCACCCCGTGCCGGCTATGACGAAAGCGCCTGCCACCCTAAAGCCCGATCATGGTCAACTTCGGCGCTCGCGCCGGCGTGCTGCCGAGCGCCATCAAGGCGGACGCTCGCAGCAGCCATAGTATCGCCCGCATTGAGCCTCTCCGGCCCATGCCTTGAGGCACGATGTTCTTGACTCGTTCTCGATGTCTGCGCCATTCTTCCAGGCATGGCGGACACTGATGATGAAGCTTCGCACCGCCCCCCGGGTTGGCTTGACCACGGCACGCTTGGCGTCATGAGGACAGCCGCGAACCGCGCTTTGCATTGGGGACACGGCGCTGAAGGCGCTGCCATCGCCGCACGCGACGTGGTGTGGGCGCGGTATCCGTCGCTCCCCTTGACCATGATCGCCGACGCGGTGGCGGCGGTTGTGCCCGATCCTGCCGGAATATCCGCCGCGAGAGGCGAAGCACCCACACGGCATGGCGTACCACTCCGCGCTGCGACCCCGGACGAAATTGCGCAGTCTCTTGCCTATGCTCTGCGCTTCGACGACCGCGGGAAGCCCCGGCGGACTGGCTATGAGGCAACTGCGGCACTGGCGGCGGCGCAGCTCGTCCAGCATTTGACGCTGTCCGGAGTCGTGTTCATGCGCGGGCCACCGGCCCCGGCGCACGGGGCCAATTCCTCTCGATCGCAAGGATGACGCTTTCAGGGTCACGCTAGCCAACGAGCGGCGCAGCTTTTAAGGCTGGCGGCACTAGCACTACTTCGGCAGATTTCTGTTGGCCTGAGATCCCGGCTGGTAAGCTGATGGACGTTCCGATTGAGGTGCGGCCCGGTGAGGTGGCGCATGATCGAAGCGGCAGCGGAGTGGGAATCGACCTTTGC
>NZ_JACOMF010000051.1 GCF_014283215.1 Siccirubricoccus deserti | reverse complement strand
CTCCAAGACCTTGGGATTTCATCGATGTTGGCTTGATGGGGCGATCCCGCCGCCTCCCGACCCGACCTTCAAAACCGGCGACCCGCTCACCCCGGGTGGTGGGTTCGATTCCCATCCGCCTCCGCCAATGGCGCTACCTGCCAGACGCCTGCTTCGGCCGCAGATAGGCGAACCAGTAGGCTGCACCCACCAGCACGCCACCGATGAGGTTGCCGATCGTCACCGGCACGAGGTTGGCCACCAGCCCGCCGAAGCCAAGCGCGGGATAGGTCCCGGGGTCAGTCCCCGCCGCGGCCCAGAATTCCGGCGCGGCACCTGCCTTCACCAGCCAGCCGAAGGGAATGAGCGACATGTTCGCCACCGAATGCTCGAGCCCCAAGGCGACGAAGGCGGTGATGGGCGGGACGATGACCAGCACCTTGTCAGCCGCGCTGCGCGCCCCGAAGGCCAGCCACACCGCAAGGCAGACCAGCATGTTGGCGGCGACGCCGCTGGCCAGCGCCGGGCCGAAGCCGAGGCCGGACTTGCGCTCCGCCGTGCGCAGCGCCGCCGCGCCCACCGCGCCGTCGCCGGCCATGTGCAGCCCGGCCCAGAAGGCGAGCAGCGCGATCGCGACCGAGCCCAGGAAGTTCAGCACATAAGCGATGCCGAGGGCGTGCAGCACCGGTGTGAAGCCAGCGCGCCCTTCGGCCCAGGCCACCACCATCAGCGTGTTGCCGGTGAAGAGCTCCGCCCCGCCCACCAGCACGAGGATGAGGCCGAGCGAGAACACCACGCCGCCCAGCACCTGCGCCGCGCCATAAGGCATTGCATCCGCCCCGGCCTGCGCCAGCAGGAAGAACAGCCCGCCGAAGGCGATGTAGACTCCGGCCAACGCCGCGAGCACCGCGAGCACGGGTGTGTCCATCCCGGCCTTCTGCTCGCCTTTCCAGGTCGTGGCCTCGGCGATCCTCTTCGGCGGATGGACATCCGGGCCCTGGTCCTTGCCCGCCCCGGTGCGGGCCTGGTTGCCGGCATCGCTCATCCGTCCGCGCTCCCGCCGCCTGCGTCACGGTCCAGCGCGGCGAGCGCCGCACGGGCCTTCTCCAGCCTCTCCCGCCGGAACCCGGAGACTGGCACGACGTCCGACCAGGTGAGGCTGACCACGCCATTGGCGCAGGCGAGCCGCGCCTCCAGCGCCGGCGAGGCATCGCCCGCGCGCCGCCGCGCCACCAGCAGGTTGCGCAGCGCCGTCGCGCAGCGCATGGCCTCCATCGCCTCCTGCGCCGTGCAGGGCGGCGAGACGGCGAGCAGCCGGTCCAGCGCCCGCAGGCTACGCTGCCGCGCCTGACCTTCCTCCTCCTGCGGCGCGGCGCTCACCGGCGCGCGCCCTGGGTGACGCGGAAGGCATCCTGCGGGCGGCAGGCGCTCTCGTTGCCGGCCCGCAGCACGGCATGGCGCATGGCCGCGCCACCGAGCAGCACGGCCAGTGAGGCAAGCTCCGGCAGCAGCGGCCCGACGCGGCCGCCGACCACCCGGCCCAGCCCGTGCGCCGCCAGCGGCGCCACGACCCCCAATGCCTTGCCGCCGCCATGATGCAACGCGCCGGTCGTGCCGCGCTCGATCGGCGCGGCGATGCCGGCCCGGCGCCAGCGCCGCTCCGCCTCGCGGCCGGCCAGCCATTCCGCGGCGAGGGCAAGTGTCGCCAGCGCCTCCAGCCGCCGGGCACTCCTCTCCTCACCCGCCGCACGCTGCATCAAGGCAAGCGCCGAGGCGGCGCCCGCCATGGAGGAGGTACCGAATTGCGCGGCGAGCGGCGCGGGTGCCGCCGCCCAGAGCGGGGTGCTGGTCGAGGAAAGGAGCGCCGCGGTGTAGACGCTCATCCCCGCGCCGGCGAGCGCGGCCGGCCCCTGTGCCGCATCGCCGACGCGCCGCGCGAAGCGCCAGCGCCGTCCCAGCAGCTCGCCGAGCGCGCTTAGCCCTGAGAGCAGGCCGAAGCCCGTCAGCAGCCAGGAGCCGAGCGACATGGGCGAGGTGGGCCGCACGATCCGCAGCATGTTGAACCAGCGCGACGGGGTCTTGAGGTGCTGCACCAGCACCAGCGGCCCGACCATGCTGCCGCCGAGGGCGAGCAGCCGCGCCCGCCGCACCAGCCCGCGCGCCTCCGGCCCCGCGCGGCGGGCGAGCGCGGCGATGAGCTGCGCCGAGCCGGCGACGCCGAGGATGACGATGTAGGTCGAGACCCTCCAGTCGAAGGAGCTGGCCTTGACCGCCGGGCGGCCGTGATAGGTCTCGCCATGCCAATCCTGCTGCACGGCGTCGGGCAGTCGCGGCGCCTCGGTGCCTGGACGGCGGTGCTGCAGCGTCGCGCTCATCGCCGCCCCACCCCGATCAGCGCGGCCGCGACCGCGAGGCCGGCCATGGTGGCGAGGCCCGCGAGGAAGGAGGGCCGCGCATTGCGCGACGGGCGGGAGGGCGCGGGCGGCAGGTTGTAGCGCTCCGGCCGATCGGTCAGCAGGAAGAAGGCGTTCAGGCGGCGGATCCCGCCGGTGGCGCCGGGTCCGCCGGGCGTGCCGTAGAGGTAGGCCGCCGTCTGGCCCTGCGCCTCCAGCTCTTCGACCCGCGCCGCAGCGCGCTGCTGCAACGCCTCCACCGGGCCGAACTGGATGCTGTCGGTCGGGCACGACTTGGCGCAGGCCGGTTCCAGCCCGCCCTTGAGCCGGTCATAGCAGAGAGTGCATTTGTGCGCCTTGCCGTCCTCCTTCGCCAGTTCGACGACGCCGAATGGGCAGGCCGGCACGCAGTAGCCGCAACCATTGCAGATATCCTGCTGCACGACGACCGTATCGAACTCGGTGCGGAAGAGCGCACCGGTCGGGCAGGCTTCGAGGCATGGTGCCGGGTCGCAGTGCTTGCAGACATCCGACATCATCAGCCAGTTGGACTGGAAGGGCGGCATGCTGGTCGCGCGCGCGCCGCGCTCGAGGAAGGTCACGTGCCGCCAGCTATGCGCACCGAGCCGCCCGGTGTTGTCGTAGCTCTGCCCGGTCAGGCCCGGCTGGTCGGCCGGCAGGTTGTTCCATTCCTTGCAGGCCACCTCGCAGGCCTTGCAGCCGATGCAAAGCGTGGTGTCGGTGAAGAAGCCGTAGGACCGGCCGGACTCCACGCGGTGGCCGGCCGTCAGCTCCGCCTCCTGCGGCACGGGGCCCTGCGGGTCGCGGTCGGTGTATTCCAAGGTGCGCGGGTGCGCGAGGCCGCCAGCCATCAGCCTTGTCCTCCTCGGCGCGCCAGGCGCCCGGGGCGCAACGCGCAGGTCAGCGCCTTGTTCTCGTGCATGCCGGTGTTCGGGTCGCCCACCACGGCCGTCAGGACATTGGCGACGTCGCCGGTGGCCATCCCGGCCCAGCCGTAGTGCCAGGGCAGGCCGAGCTGGAAGACCCGCCGCTCGCCAAGGCGGAAGGGCCGCAGCCGGTCGGTGACGAGCGCGCGCGTCTCGATCTCCCCGCGCGGCGTGGAGAGCACCACCCAATCCGTGCTGCGGAGGCCGAGCTCGCGCGCGAGCTCGGTCGGGATCTCGCAGAAGCCCTCGGGCTGCAGCTCGGCGGTGGTTGGCACGATGCGCGTCGGCGTGCCCCCCGAATGGTGCTCCGTGAGGCGGTAGGTGGTCAGCACATGCGGGTAGCGTGGGTCGCCCGGCGCGGCGATCGGGTTCAGGTCATGCGCCCAGCGCTTGGCCGGCGGGTTGCCTTCGACGCCTGGGTGGAAGGCGTTGCGCACCGGCGTCTCGGTCGGCTCGTAGTGCTCCGGCAGTGGCCCGTCCTTGAGGCCGGAGGGCACGAAGATGCCGGCGACCCCGTCCGGAATCATGATGAAGGGCTGGGTGCCGGAGAGGGCGTCCATCCCGGCGGGCCGCTTCGACCAATCCGGCTCGTAGTCCGGGCGCTTGGTTTTGACGAAGTCGATCTGGTCCGGGCTTTGCCATTCGCCCTTCGTCTCGTCCCACCAGACCAGCCGCTTGCGCTCGGACCAGGGCCGGCCCTCGGGGTCGGCGGAGGCGCGGTTGTTCAGGGTGCGGCGATTGTCGGGCCAGGCGAAACCCCAGCCGAGATGCGTGCCCGGGCCTTCCGGCCCGTCCGGCTTGCGCGCGCGCGCGAGGTTCCGCCCCGGCTGCGGAAAGACGCCGCCGTAGATCCAGCAGCCGCAGGCGGTGGAGCCGTCCGACTTCAGGTCGTTGAAGGACGCGAGTTGCTCCCTCTCCGGCCAGGTATAGCCGTTGATCTCGCGCAGCACCGCCTCGGCGTCCGGCTCGCCCTCCTCGTCCACCGGGTAGTCCCAGAGCAGGGAGCGGATCGGCGCATCCTCCTCCCGCGTGCTGGCGCGGTAGAGTTCCTGCAGCCGCCGGCCGAGGTGGTAGGTGAACCAGAGCTCGGAGCGGCTGTCGCCCGGCCCGGCCACCACCTTGTCGTGCCACTGCAACAGGCGGTGGGTGTTGGTGAAGCTGCCGGCCTTCTCGCCGGAAAGGGAGCCCGGCATCAGGAAGACCTCGGTGCCGATATCCTCGGGGCGCATCTCGCCGTCGCGCACCAGATGGCCGTCGCGCCAGAAGGTGGCGGTATCGGTCTCGGCGATGTCGCGCACCACCAGCCAGTCGAGCTGGGCGAGGCCCCGCTGCACCAGCTTCGAATTGCTGCCGCCGACCACCGGGTTCTGCCCCATGACGAACAGGCCCTTGATGACCCCGTTCGCCATCGCCACGGTCAGCGGAAGCTGCGAGTGGTCGCCGACGATGCGCGGCAGCAGGTCGTGGCCGCGGCCGTTCTCCGGCGTGGCCTGGGCGCCGTAGAAGGCGCGCAGCAGGCTGACGTAGTATTTCGGGAAATTGTTCCACCAGCCGGTCGGGCTGGTCTCGACCTTCAGGTAATCCTCCAGCGTGTGATGCGGGCGGAAGGCGTGCGGCTGCGGCAGGTAGCCCGGCAGCAGGTCGTACAGGGTGGCGATGTCCGTGCTGCCCTGGATGCTGGTATGGCCGCGCAGCGCCAGCAGCCCCGCGCCCGGCCGCCCGACATTCCCGAGCAGCGCCTGCAGGATGGCGCCGGTGCGGATTATCTGCGCGCCCTTGGTGTGGTGATTCCACCCCACCGCGTAGCAGATCGCCCCGGTCCGCTCGCGCCCGCTGTTGCGGGCCATGGCGTCCGCCACCTTCAGGAAGACCTCGCGCGGGCAGCCGGTGACCTGCTCCACCATCTCCGGCGTGTAGCGGGCGAAGTGGCGCTTCAGGATCTGGTAGACGCAGCTCGGGTGCTGCAATGTCGGGTCCTTCGGCGTCGGCCCCTCGTGCAGCCGCCGGGTTGCCTCGGCGAAGCCCTCGATCTCGACATAGCCTTCGGCGAGGGAGGAGGGCACGACGACCCCGTCATACTGCCAGCTCTCGGGCGAGTAGCGCCTTCCCTCCGCGTTCCAGCCGGAGAAGTAGCCCCCCAGTTCGCCCGGGCCGCGGTAATCCTCTCCCACGATGGTGGAGAGGTTGGTGTAGGGCAGCGCGAATTCGCGGAACCAAAGGTCGTTCTGCAGCAGGTGGTTGATGATGCCGCCGAGGAAGGCGATGTCGCTGCCCGCGCGCAGCGGCGCATAGATATCCGCCATGGCCGAGGTCCGGGTGAAGCGCGGATCGGCATGGATGACCGTCGCGCCGCGCTGCTTCGCCTGCATGACGAAGCGGAAGGCGATCGGGTGGTTCTCCGCCATGTTGGAACCCATGACCAGCACGCAGTCGCTGTTCGCAAGGTCCCATTGGGGCAGCGTCGCCGCGCCCCGGCCGAAGGTGGCACCCAGACTGGGCACCGAATTATTGTGTCAGACCCGCGCCTGGTTCTCGACAAAGACCATCCCGAGGCCGGCGGAGAACAGCTTCTTGATCAGATAATTCTCTTCATTGTCCAGGGTCGCGCCACCCATCGAGGCCATGGCGAGGGTGTGGTTCACCCGCGTGCCGTCCGGCAGGCGGGACACGAAGCTCTCGTCGCGGCTGCGCTTCGCCAGCTGCGCGATACGCTCCATGGCCCAGTCGAGCGGAACCTCCCGCCACGCCGTCGCGCCCGGCGCCCGGTGCAGGCAGCGGTCGAGGCGCCCGGGGCTGACCATCAGGCCGAAGGTCGCCGCCCCCTTGGGGCAGAGCGTACCCTGGTTTACCGGGCTGCGCGGATCACCCTCCACCGCGATCGGCTTGCCGTCCCGCGCGTAGATCAGCTGCGCGCAGCCGACGGCGCAGTAGGGACAGATCGAGGTGCCGACCCGGTCCGCCTGCTCCAGCCGCGGGCGCAGGCCGCGGGACATGGCGCTTTCGGCCGCCTTGGCGTGGCCGGGCGCGCCACGGAGCTGGCGCGGGACCGACCAGTCCTGCAAGGCGCCGACCAGGCGCCCGGTCAGGGTGCCGCGCGGGCGGCGGTTGCGATGCGTCATGGCCGAGCCTCTCCCTGGTCCAGCATCCACAGATCGCGAGCGATTCCGGCGAGCAGCCCCGGCGCCTGCTCATACTCCACCCGCACGCGCCGGCCGGCGAGCACCGGCAGATCCTGCGGCCCGAGCGGCGCATGGGCTGCGAGTACGAACACCCTGCCGCGGCCACGGGCATCCAGCAGCCGGAACCGGCTTTCCTGGACCAGCAGGATGGTTCCCTCGGTGCTCGGCATGATCGTTCCTTCGCCGGCCAGGTTGTCCGGACCACCCTCTAACGTCAGCCGCCGGCGCCGGGTTCTGGGCTGATGCCCGGCAAGCCGGGCCGGACCACGCCGATCGCCGCGGCGTCCGGATTGCCGCACCGGCGCAGCGCGGCGAGGCAGTCCGCGGCTGCCGCGGCCGGCACGCCCGCCAGCAGCCCCCCCGCCGTCTGCGGGTCGAGCAGCAGGCCCAGCTGCGCGGGCGGCACCGCCGCCCAGCCCCCGCCGAGCCGCGGGCCAGCGGCAGCGGCGTTCGCCGGATGCAGCGTGCTCCGCGCACCCGCCGCCAGGACCTCCGCCGCGCCGGCCAGTGCGGGCACGGCATGCGGGTCCAGCGCCGCCGCGACACCGGATGCTTCCAGCATCTCGGCGAGGTGGTTCAGCAGCCCGAAGCCGGTGACGTCGGTGCAGGCCGTCGCGCCATGCGCGCCCAGGATGCGGGCGGCGGGAAAAGGCGTGCGCTGCATCGCCTCGTAGGCCGCCTCGGTCCAGGCCGCGCGTCCGCCGCCCTGCATGGCGGCGGCGAGCAGCGCGCCGGTGCCGAGCCCCTTGGTCAGCACCAGCACATCGCCCGGGCGCAGGTCGGCGCGGCGCAGCGCCCGGCCCTCCGTCACCTCTCCGGTCAGGGCGAAGCCCAGCATCGGCTCCAGCCCCTCGGCGCTGTGGCCGCCGACCAGCTCCGCCCCTGCCGCCGCCAGCACGTCCTGCGCGCCGCGCAGCATGGCGAGAAGGTCCGCCTCCAGCACCGCCTCGGCTGCCGGCGGCAGGGCGGCGATCGCCAGCGCGGCGCGCGGCGTGGCGCCCATGGCGGCCAGGTCGCCGAGGGCGTGATTGGCGGCGATGCGTCCGAAGAGCCAGGGGTCGTCCACGAAGGCGCGGAACATGTCCACGGTCTGCACCATCAGTTGCCCCGCGCCGGGCGGGCGCAGCAGCGCCGCATCGTCCGGTGCGGCAAGGCCTAGCGGAACCGCCCCCCCGCGCGGCAGCCGCGCCAGCACCCGCGCGAGCACCGCGGGCGGCAGCTTGGCGCCGCACCCGCCGCAGCGCATCGGCGCGGGGTCCACCGGGGCCGGTCGCCGCGCCATCGGGCGCATGGCGGCATGCATGGCGATCCAGCGCCGGTCGATGCGGTCCTTCAGCCGGAGCGCCCAGCCCCCTTCCGCGGCCAGGCTGCCATGGAACGCCATGGCCCGATCCGCGCCCGAGGTCACCAGCGCCAGGTAGCGCCGCTGCGGCCTGAAGGGCCGAGGGGGTTCCCCGGCCAGGACGCGGCGCAGATTGGCGGCCAGTGGCGGGCCCTGCCGCACCGCGAAGACGCCGGCGCGCTCGCGCGGATGTTCCAGCACGGTCGCGCAGTCGCCAGCGGCGAAGACGCGGGCATCGCCGATGCTGCGCAGCGTCGCGTCCACCGCCAGGAAGCCGCGCGGGCAGAGCGCGAGGCCCGCATCGCGGAACCAGGGGGCCGGCGCGGCGCCGGTGGCCCAGAGCGCCGCGTCGAATTCCAGCCTCCCGCCCTCGGCGCAGAGAACCGTACCCGGCTCGACGCGCGCCGCCTCCCCCCCATGCAGGGCGATGCCCGCCCGGATGAGCGCGCGATGCGCCAGCCGGCGCGCGGCGGGCGAGTTGCTCGGCAGCACCTCCCCCCCGGTCGCGAGCAGCCCGATCGCGGCGCGTGGCCCGAGCCGCCGGTGCAGGGCCAGGGCCACTTCCACCCCCGCCGCGCCGGCGCCCACCACCAGCAGGCGCAACGGCCGCGAAGCCTTGGCCACCTGGGCCAGCAGCGCCTCCCACCGCGGCAGGAAGCGGCCGAAGGGGCGCAGCGGCAGGGCATGCTCCGCTGCCCCGGGCACCAGCACCGGCTCGGCACCCAGGTTGAGCGACAGAAGGTCGTAGCGCATCGGCGGCCGATCGCCCGCCAGCAGCAGGTGCTGCGCGTCGCGGTCCAGGCCGCAGGCCTCGGCCCGGATGAAGCGCGCCCCGGCGGCACGCACGAGGCGCGGCAGGTCGACGAGGCAATCATCCACGGTGAAGCGCCCGGCGATCAGGCCCGGCAGCATGCCGGAGTAGATCGCCGCCGCCTCCCGGGCGAGCAGGGTGACGCGCAGGCCCGGTGGCACCCCATGCCGGACCAGGTCCCGCAGCACGCCAAGATGCGCGTGGCCGCCGCCGGCCAGCAGCAACTCCCGCCGCACGGGCGTGGTGGGCGTCATGCGGAGCGCCACCAAGAACGCGCCATGCAGAGTGCCATGTCCACCCGTTGCGCAGGATCGCCGCCCGGTCCGGTCATCAGGCGCGGTCCCTGCGAAGGGGCCCGTCGATGGCGCTGCTGGCCCGGCATCGGCACCACGGCCATGCGCGGGGCGGCGGGCGCCTGATGCAGCCTTGCCGGGGCGGGAATGACCGCTGGGGCATCGCCACCTGACCTAGAGCAGATCGCCGGTAGGCTGGCAGCCCGAAGACGTGAATGTGCTCTGATACCACCAGGCATCTTCGGATCGCTGTGCCAACTGGGCTGCGATCCGAACTAGCGGCTGTAGAGATAGGCCGCCACATCCCGCGCCTCCGCCTCAGTGATCCCCGTTGCCGGCATGGCGGTGCGCGGCGAGAGCGCACGCGGATCCAGCAACCAAACGACGAGGTTCTCCGCCGTGTTCGGCACCACTCCGCCGATGTAGACGCGGGCGCGCAGCCCGGCGAGTGGCGCGGCGACCTTGCCGTCGGCGCCGGGCACGCCGGGGATGGTGTGGCAGCCGGCGCAGCCATACCGCCGCAGCAGCGCAGGCGCCCGCGCGGGATCGCCGCCAGTGATGGCGCGGGCCACCCTCTCGTCCTCACCGGGCTGCCGCAGCCGCCACCAGGCGCCGCCGCCGAGCAGCACCGCGGCCAGAAGGCTTGGCAGCACCAGCCTAGGCCAGCGCATGGCGCGCTCCTCCGCGGCGCAACGCCTTGCCGAGCAGGGCAAGCGCGGCGGCGGCATAGATCGTGCCGCAGGGCACCCACATCACCAGCCCGGCGAGTTGCTGGTCCTCCAGCGGCGTCAGCCCGTAGCGCGCCGCCTCCGCGGTCTGCACCGCATAGAAGACCTGCGGCGCGACGACGAGCAGGGTGCCCAGCAGCCCGGTATGGAGCATGGTGGCGAAGAGGTCCGCCACCGCCACCAGCGGCTGCGCCCGCCGCAGCATGGCCCACCAGAACAACAGCGCGCTCAGCAGAAAGGAGAGGTGCTGCGCGCGGTGCAGCGCCAGGTCGCCGATCGTGGCATCAAAGACCGGCGGCAGGTGCCAGAGCCAGATCGCCGCGCCGTGCAGCAGGGTGGCGACGGCAGGCCGGGTCAGCAGTCGCCAGGACAGGCGCAGCGCTCCGGCGGCACGGGCGATGCGGCGCCGCGGCGCGGCCGGGAAGGCCCAAAGCGCGACCGCCATGGGCCGGCCTAGCACCAGCAGCGGCGCCGCCACGGCCATGACCAGCTCATGCTCGATCATATGCGCGGTGAACATCCGCTCGCCCAACGCGTGCAGCGGCGAGAGCAGCGCGCCGGCCAGCACCAGCCAGCCCACCAGCCAGGCGAGAGCCGCCCCATGCTGCCGTCGCGTTCTCGGCCACAGCCGCGCGAGGCCGGCAAGATAGAGCAGCAGGCAGGCGAGCAGCGGCAGCAACACGAGGGGATCGAAGTTCCAGCCCGGCGCCGCCTCGTCATGCGCCCGGGCGGCGCGAGGCAGGAGGAGCAGCAGGGCGACTAGGCTTCGCATCCGCCCAGCACCAGCGTGGCGAGAAATTGCAGAAGCAGCGGCAGGGCAAGCAGCAGCGCGAGCAGCGCGCCGAGCGCCGCGGTGAAGCGCAGCGTGCCCTGCCCCGCCGCGTGGCCGCGCCAGGAGAGCGCGGCGCCGGCCAGAGCGACCGCGAGGCACAGCCCGACCAGCCCGCCCCCCCAGCGCAGCCCGTCGCGGCAGAACAGCACCGGGGCGAATTGGCCAATCTCGGTGCTCACCATCCAGGCCACCGGGCCGAGCACCAATCCGGCAAGCGCCAGCCAGATCACGCGCCACGCCGCGCTCATAGCCGCGGCGCCCAGTAGATGCAGCCATAGATCGGCAGCCAGGTGGCGACCACGAAATACCAGTAGACCACCTCATCCCGCACATCACCGAAGCGGCGGGGGTTGTCGGCATGGCGGGTGAACATCAGCGCCGCCAGCACCGCCGTCTCGACTAGGTCGGACAGCAGATGGGCGGTGTGCAGGCCGAGCAGGAACCAGATGATGGAGCCATGGGCGCCGTCATCCCAGCGCAGATTCAGAGCGCCGAACTCGAGAATGCGGAGCAGCAGCGGCACCAGGCCGAAGCCCAGCATCACCAGCAGGCCGAGTCGCACCCGGCGGAGGTCCTGGGCATCGGTCCAGCGGGACAGCAGCGCATTGGGCAGGAGGCTCGCCAGCAGCACCAGGGTGACGCCGGTGCCGGCGGCGAGGTCCGGGGGCATCACCGGCGGCCAGGCGGGCGCCAGGGCCGCAAGGTAGAGATAGATACCGATGGCGAGGGCGAAGCCGGTGCCCTCGATCAACATGAAGGCGAGCGTGCCCCACCAGCTCGGGCTGCTGTGACGCTCACCGCTGATGGGCAGGCCGGACAGGTCGGCGACGACGCGCTGCCTCACGATTCATCCTCCGGCGTGCCGCGCGGCCAGAACCAGCCGATGAGAGTGACGGCAATGGGAATGCTGCCCCAGACCACCGCCCAAGGGGTGAAGATCGACCAGACCAGCATCACGCTGGTCGCGATGGCGGCGAGCAAGGGCCAGATGGAATCCTGCGGCGAAGACTCCCGCGCCTCGGGGGTCGCATCCATCACGCTGGTGACCAGCAGCTCGCGCCGGTCGGTGCGCAGCCCCTCGGCGACCGTCAGCTCGCCCATCGAATCCCACAGCGGGCTGGCACTCCCGACCACCGGGATGCGGGTGAAGTTCCAGGGCGGCGGGGGCGAGGCGGTGGCCCATTCGAGGGTCGGCGCGCCCCAGGGATTCTCGCCCGCCGGCGCGCCGTGCCGGGCGCTGCGCCAGGCATTCCAGAAGAACAGCAGGAATCCGGCGGCAAGCAGCACCGCGCTCAGCGAGGCGAAGAGGTTGAGCCCGGCCCAGGGCAGTTCCGGCTGGTAGGTGTAGACCCGCCGCGGCATGCCCCAGAGGCCGAGGATATGCATGGGAAAGAAGGTGAGGTTGAAGCCGGCGAAGACCAGCAGGCACTCCCAGCGCCCGGGCCTCGCCCCCATCATCCGCCCGGTCAGCTTGGGGAACCAGTAGTGGATGGCACCGAGCAGCGGGAAGACCGCGCCGCCGATCAGCACGTAGTGGAAATGCGCGACGACGAAGTAGCTGTCATGCAGCTGGGTATCGAGCGGCACCGAGGCGACCATCACCCCCGTCATGCCGCCGAGCACGAAGGTGAAGAGGAAGGCGAGCACGTAGAGCATCGGCACGGCGAGGCGTGGCCGCGCGCCCCAGAGCGTCGCCAGCCAGCAGAAGATCTGCAGCCCGCTCGGCACCGCGATCGCCATGGAGGAGGCGGTGAAGAAGCTTTCGCCCAGCCGCGGCAGGCCGGTGGTGAACATGTGGTGGACCCAGAGGCCGAAGGCGAGCAGCCCGATGCCGACCAGCGCCAGCACCATGGCGAGGTAGCCGAAGACCGGACGCCGGCAGAAGGTGGCGATGATGGTCGAGACCATGCCGACCGCCGGGATGAAGATGATGTAGACCTCGGGATGGCCGAAGAACCAGAAGAGGTGCTGCCACAGCAAGACGTCGCCGCCCTCGGCCGGATTGAAGAAATGCGTCCCCACCAGCCGGTCGAGGATGAGCGCGGTGCTCGCCGTGACGACGGCCGGCATCGCCAGGATGACGACGAAGGCGGTCACCAGCATGGCCCAGACGAATAGCGGCATGCGGTCGAGCGTCATGCCCGGGGCGCGTTGCTTGAAGACGGTGACGACGAGGCCGACCGCGACGGCGAGCGCCGAGATCTCGGTGAAGGTGATCATCTGCGCCCAGATGTCGGCGCGCTTGCCCGCCGAGTATTGCGGGCCGGAGAGCGGGACATAGGCGAACCAGCCGACGTCGGGGCCCATCTCCAGCAGGAAGGCGCCCCAGAGCAGCAGCCCGCCGGCGAGGTAGACCCAGTAGGAGAATGCGTTGAGGCGGGGAAAGGCGATGTTGCGGGTGCCGACCATCAGCGGCACGAAGTAGACGCCCATCGCTTCCATCACCGGCACGGCGAACAGGAACATCATGTTCGACCCGTGCATGGTGAAGACCTGGTTGTAGCGGTCCGGATCGAGCAGCCGCGCCTCGGGGTGGGAGAGCTGCCAGCGCATCGCCAGCGCCAGCAACCCGCCGAGGATGAGGAAGCCGAAGGCGGTGGCGATGTAGCGCCGCCCGATCGCCTTGTGGTCGACGGTCGCAAGCAGGCCCCACAGCCCGTGCGCTGCGGCCCAGACGCGCCGCAGCGCGGCTTCCAGCGCAAGGTCGCCAAGGCCGGTGTCGCGCCGGTCGTGCGTCACCGGAGGCTCGCCAGCCAGGCGGTCAGGGCCTGCAGCTCGTCGGCGGAAAGGGGCACCAGGGGCATGTTGTTGCCGGGCTTGAGGGTCTGCGGATCGGCGATCCAGGCGGCCAGCGCGCCCCGCGTCATCGGCAGCAGCCCGGCGGCGAGGGTGCCACGCGAGGCCAGATGGGTGAGGTCGGGCCCGGTGCGGCCGGCGGCCCCGGTGCCGCGCACGGTGTGGCAGGCGCCGCAGGGTTGCCGCTCGAACACCTGCCGACCCTCGGCGGCCAGCGCCTCGGCCGTGGCGGGCGCCGCCTGGACGGCGCGCCAGCGGGCGAATTCCTCCGGCGGCTCGACCACCACCAGCAGCGCCATCCGGGCATGCTGCAGGCCACAGAATTCGGCGCATTGGGCGCGGTACACGCCGGGCACGGTGGGGGTGAATGTCAGGGCATTGTCCCGGCCCGGAATCATGTCCTGCTTGCCCGCGAGGTTCGGCACCCAGAAGCTGTGGATGACATCCTCGGCGGACAGTTCCAGCCGCACCGGGCGGCCGAGCGGCAGGTGCAGCTCATTGGCGGTGACGAAGCCGCTCGCCTCGCCCTCCTCCGGATAGGTTGCCTGCCACCACCATTGCAGGCCGCGGAGTTGCACAATGAGCGGCGCATCGGCCGCGGCGGAGATGGGCCGCGTGACGAGATAGCTGGCGAGGGTCAGGCCGATGACGACCAGCACGGTGCCGGCGGTCGCCGCGCCCACCACGGCGCCCGCCCGCCGCGGCGCCTCGGGGCGGGCGCGGCGCAGCAGCGCGGCGGCCAGCACCAGCAGCACCGCCAGCCAGATCAGCCCCAGCAGCGCCACAGTGGGCCAGAACAGGCGCAGAATTGCGTCCGCCGACGAGCCGCCGGGCGCCAGCGCGGATTGCCAGCCCCCGGTCACGGCTCAAGCGGCGCAAAGCGGGCAGGCGCGCGGTTCTCGGCGGGGCGGGACTGCACCTGGTCGCTGCGGCCCGGCGCGGCGGCGCTGGCGCTGTAGGCGCCGAGCACCTGGACGTAGCCGGCCAGCTGCCAGAGCTGCTCATGGGTCAGCCGCGTGCGGTAGGGCGGCATGCCGCCAGGCCGGCCATCCCGGATGGACAGGTAGATGGTTTCGATTCCGGGCCCATGGTTCCACCAGCCATCGAGCAGCGAGGGCCCGCGCCCGCTTCCCTCGCCGTCGCGGTGGCATTCGGGGCAGCCGAACCAGGCGTAGAGCCGCTTGCCCTCCGAGAGCTGGTAGGCGTTGCCGCGATACGGCTTGCCGAGGACGAAGTAGACCTCCGGCGGACGGCCGCCGATGCCGTTGGGCATGGCCGCGACGCCAGCCAGCGCAGCGGCGACGGGCGGGTCGAGCCGAACCTCGCGCGCCTCGCGCCGGCAGCCGCACAGGGCCAGCAGCACCAGTCCGAGCGGAACCGCCTGCCGCACGCTCACGCCGGCAGCGGGGCGCGGTCGGGAGGGCTTCCGCATGACTGGCAACTCCAGCGGGCGAGGCGTGACACCATGACAACGGCAACTTCAAGCGCCAGCGCGCCGCACGGTTCAGCACCGATCCGTCACATGCCCGCGCGCCAGGCGGATCGGCGACAATAAACCGTCCAGCACCGGAACAAGCCGGCAGGGTGGCAGGTACGCCCGGCAGGCCGCGATGGCTCCAGGCCGATCAGCGCCAATCGCGGCGAGGCCAGGGGGTGCACCGGGCCAGGGTGATTGCCGCGCGGCGCATGGCCACCTGCACCTCCGGCGGAACCTGCCCGTGGCTGCCGGGCGGGTCGGGCTTGCCGCACCCCGGCCGACGTTCCGCGCCCGGTCGGGGACGCGGGCCACCTGCGCCGCGTTACCCCTGCACCGCAGCACCCGGATCCGCCATGACCGATCCCGACACTCGCACCGACCTGCATGCCACCGCCGAGGCGCCAATGCGCACTGCGGTCATCCTGCCCTGGCGCGCCGAGGGCCAGATGCGTGACGCCACGGCGCGGCTGGCCGAGGCGGTCGAGCTTGCCCGCTCGATCGGGCTTGAGGTTGTCCATACCGCCACCGTGACCCTGCGGGCGCCGCAGCCGGCGACCCTGCTCGGCACCGGCCAGGTCGCCTCGCTCGGTGCGGCGATGGCGGCGGCGCAGGCCGGCCTCGTCGTGGTCGATGCGGCGCTGACCCCGGTGCAGCAGCGCAACCTGGAGCGCGAATGGCACTGCAAGGTCATCGACCGCACCGGCCTCATCCTCGACATCTTCGGCGAACGGGCGCGGACCCGGGAAGGCGCGCTGCAGGTGGAGCTGGCGCATCTGCAGTACCAGCGCAGCCGGCTGGTGCGGTCCTGGACCCATCTCGGGCGCCAGCGCGGCGGCTTCGGCTTCCTCGGCGGTCCCGGCGAGACGCAGATCGAGGCCGACCGGCGGCTGATCGACGACCGAATCGTCCGCCTCCGGCACGAGATCGAGGACCTCCGCCGCACCCGCGGGCTGCACCGCGCGGCGCGGCAGCGGATGCCGGCGCCGGTGGTGGCGCTGGTCGGCTACACCAATGCCGGAAAGTCCACGCTGTTCAATGCGCTGACCGGTGCCGAAACCTTCGCCGAGAACCAGCTCTTCGCCACGCTGGACCCGACGATGCGCGGCCTGGACCTGCCCTCCGGCCGCAAGGCGATCCTCTCGGATACGGTCGGCTTCATCAGCGCCCTGCCGACCGAGCTGGTCGCCGCCTTCCGCGCCACGCTCGAGGAAGTGGCGGAGGCCGATGTCATCCTGCATGTCCGGGACGTCGCCCACCCCGACAGCCAGGCGCAGCGTGCCGATGTGATCGCGGTGCTGGACGGCATGGTGCGGGACGGCACGCTGGATGCCGATTGGCCGCGCCGTAGCCTTGAGGTGCTGAACAAGGCCGACCTGCTCGGCGGCGTCGCCAGGGCAGGCGCGCGCCCCGGCGAGATCGCCGTCTCGGCACTGACCGGCGAGGGGCTGCCGGCACTGCGCGGAGCGATCGACACGCGACTCTCGGAGGGGATGGTGACCGCCGGCTACGACATCCCCGTCTCTAGCGGCGCGCAGCTCGCCTGGCTCTATGGGCATGGCGAGGTGATCGGCCGGCAGGACACCGACGACTCGATCCATGTGACGGTGCGGCTCTCGCCCGACGACCGCGCGCGCTTCGAGCGGCAGCACCTGCCGTCGGCAGACGGGACGCCCGAGCGCTAGCTCCAGCACCGGAATGCGGCTGTTCCTCGACCTCGATGGCGTGCTTGCCGACTTCGACCGCGGCGTGCAGGCGGTGACCGGCGTCCGGCCGGAGGCGCTGCCGCTGAAGACCATGTGGGCGGCGCTCTCCCGTGCGCCCACCTTCTTCGAGACGCTGGAGCTGATGCATGATGCGGAAGCGCTCTGGCAGTTCTGCGCACCGTATCACCCGACCATTCTCACCGGCCTGCCGCTCGGCACCTGGGCGCCGGCGCAGAAACGCCGCTGGGTGGCGCGGGTGCTCGGCGCGCATGTGCCGGTCATCACCTGCATGAGCCGCGAGAAGCCGCGCTGGTCCGGCCCGGGCCATGTGCTGGTGGATGACCGCGCCACGGCGCGCGAGGGCTGGGAGCGCAAGGGCGGCCACTTCGTCCACCATGTCTCGGCGGAGCGCAGCATCGCCCTGCTGCGGGCGCTCGGCTTCGGTGGCTGAGCCGCAGCGGCCAAGGCCGCGCCCCTGCCCCACGGATCGACATATCCGGCCCGCGTGCCGAGGCGGCCTATCTCCGGCCATGGGCCCGATGGCGCCTGCCGCCGACGCTGCATCGGCAGTCTGGGACGCCGTTTTCCGCCAGGACCTGGTGAGGGTGCCTGCCGGAGTGGCGCCGGGCTGATGCCGCAAGCGCGACGCAGGATGCGAGATGACGCCGCCGTGGTGCGATCCGGCGGAGCCAAGGGCGGGTCCCGCCCTTTGTCGTATTCGGCCCGATGTTCCGCCGGTGCCCTGCATCCGTGTCGCGCAGCGCACGTTGGCGTCCAGGAGAGATCATGCCAACCGCCGTACCGGCGCGGCCGGCAGGTCGGAGGATGGAGCCACACGCATGGGCAAGCAGCACGGCAACGCCGCGATGGCGGGTAAGCCCGCCACCGATCCCGAGCAGGCCGCCTGGGAACTGCTCGAGACGGCAGGGACGCAGCAGGCCGAAGAACGCTGATCCGCCAGCGATCTCGCGGCCAGCCGCGCCGCGTGCCGGTCAACTGGCGCGCCGCGGCGCTGCTTGGCCTCATCACCAGCAGCTATTCGACCCTCGTCGCGCAGCTGCTCGCCGCCCGTGTCGGGCGTGACGCGGTGGTGGACTGGATGGTCGTCGCCTCGATCCCGGCGCAGGATCTGGCGCTGCAGGCGGAGCCTTCCTGGCCGGTGATCCTCGGCGGCATCCTGTTCCACCAATCTGCGGATTTCCTCTGGGCGGTGGTGTTCTTTGGCCTGCTCGGGCGGTGGACCGCTGGGCTGCGGCCCTGGACGATCCTTCTGGTCGGCATCCCCTGGGCAGTCTTCACCTCGGCCTTCGAGTATTTCGGCGTCGTCCCCTTTTGGCAGCCGGTCTTCACCCTGAACCAGCCCTATTGGGTCGGGCTGCTGGTGCACCTGACCTCCGCCTCGCTCTATCCGTTGTTTCCCTGGCTGCGGGACTGGCTGGCGGGGCGGGCTTCCCCGCATCGCCGCTTCGCCGCCTGGTGGAGCGGGGTGACGGCCGCCGGGGTGCTGGGCATGGCGGTGCTGGCCTTCCTCGGCTGGCATGGGCGGGAATGGCCATCGCATCTTGGCGGTGCCCTGGCCTACGACCAGGGGTGGATGCGCGCCATGGCGGCGCACCACCGGCAGGGCGTCGCGGTGGCGCGGGTTGCCGAGCAGGCTGCCGATGATCCGCATCTCCGGTCCCTGGCGCGGCTGATGATCGCCGGACAGGCCGGCGATGTCATGGTGCTGGAGCAATGGTGGCGCGGCTGGTTCGGCACGCCCGTCCTGCCGCCGCCAGAAGAGCATATGGCAATGCCTGGCATGCTGGCGCCGGAGCAGCTTGCCGCACTGGACCGCAGCGCTGGCAAGCCGGGCTTCGATGCGCTGTTCGTCACGCTGATGACGCATCACCACCAAGGCGCCATCGCGATGGCAGATGCCGCGCTGGGCCGCGCCGGCGACCCGCGCCTGCGGCTGATGGCACATGCGATCCGCCATGCGCAGCGCGGTGAGATCCTGCTGATGCAGGGCATCCCCCGCGGTTTCGCGGTCAGCGGTGCCGCGGCGCTGGCCCTGATCGCCCCGGCTGGCAGGCATCCCGCGGACGGCGGCCCGGCTGTGCATCGCTGAACCGGCGCTCCACGAACCGGCCGCGGTACGGGTGTTGCTTCAGGAGGCGGTGGAATCGATCCGGGTTGGCGTCGAGCAGCTCGGCGCCGCGTTCGGCCGACCCCTCCCGCCCGGTACCAGGATGCGGCGGAAATAGCCGTCGCCGGTCTACCGCCGGCCAATCCGCTGCAGTATCCTTCCTGGCGGGTCCCGCAACCACGTTACAGGCCGAACGGGAAGGTCTCCGCCGCTTCGGCAGCGCCGCCTGCGCTGGCGCCCGGCAGGGGCGTGACGGCGCGGGTTTCGGCGAACCAGACGAAGGCGTCGAATTGCTCGGGCAGGACTGCTTCGAAATAGTGGCTCTGCCGTTCGCTTTCCGGCCGGTAGATCACGCCGATCGCGCGTTCCAGCCGCGGCTGCGCCAAGGCGGTGCGCAGTTCCGGCGCGACCGACCGCCGCAGGTCGGTGAGTGAGCACGGCGGCGCATGGGACCGGAACAGCGCCTCATGACTGTCCGGGCGCACCGGGCGGATCTGCATGATCCGCATCTCGCTGCCCCAGTCATGCGCTGCCGCGACGGTGCCATGATCCGTGCCGAAGCCGATCAGGACCGCGGCCTCGCCGAAAGCGGTGCGGCAGAGCTCGCCGATGTTGAACTCGCCGGACCAGCCCATCTCGGTCGCGGCGGCATTGCCGATATGGCTGTTGTGCGCCCAGATTACCGCCTTCGCAGGTGCTCCCGCTTGGGATTCACGGCGCTGCAGCAGGGCGCGAAGCGTGTCGAACATGTGCCGGTCGCGCAAATTCCAGCTCTCGGTCCCGGAGCGGTACATCAGTCGGTAATAGCGCTCCGCCCCCAGCGCCACGCGGGCATTCTGCGCGGCATCGAAGAGCTGTTCGCCCGCCTCGGCAGTCATCTCCGCCGTCCGGCGCGCCAGCATGTCGCGCAGCTGCTGCACGGCGGCGTCCTCGCAGGGTTCGCGGTTGCCGAACAGCACGGCGCGGCCATAGTCGGCCGGATCCATGTGCCAGGGCGTCAGGCAGGCATAGCGCTGGCGCGCCGCCTTCGCCGCTTCCGGATCATGCGCGTCGAGATAGGCAAGCACCGCGGCGATCGAGGCGCCTAGGCTGTAGACATCAAGGCCGCGAAACTCCGCGCGCCGATCGGGCGGCAGCGTGGCATTGTGCGCGTGCAGCCACCGGGTGAAGTCACGCACCTCGGCATTGCGCCACATCCAGCGCGGGAAGCGGACGAAAGCCGACCCATCCTCGGAACCGGCGGGTCTGCGGTGCCGCACCCAGCGATCGATGCATGCGGCATCCGGCCAGTCCGCCTCTACCGCGACGATGCCGAAGCCATGCCGCTCAATAAGGCGACGGGTGATGGCGGCCCGGGCGCGGTAGAACTCGCTCGTGCCGTGCGTCGCCTCGCCGAGCATGACGACGCGCGCCCCGGCGAAGCGGTCGAAGGCGGCACCGAAGGCCTCGACATTCTCGAGCGGTGGCAACGCCTCGGCGGCGCTGGCGACCAACTGACCGAGCGCCGCCTCGCCTGGCAGCCTGGCGGCGACAGCGCCGCCTGAATGCAGGTCCTTCATGGGGTGTCCTCCTGCAGCATCGGGCCAGATGCCTCCTGTACCATTCGCGCCGCCCGCCGCCGGACCTCAGGCGAAAGACGGTTCGATGTCTTCTTCGTCATGGCCCCGTCCTTTCAACAGTTGGGGCCTCCGACAGATCCGGGGCGGTGCACCTCGCCTGCCCGGCGCTCGGCTATAGGACTGCGGGCCGCAGCCTGAGCGTTGCCGTGGCCCACAGCGTCAGCGCGGCGAGCAGCAGCGGCGCGACGGAGATCAGACATATTGTCTCCCCCCGTAGCTGTTCGGCAGGCCCCTGGAATAAGCGAGCCGATCACCATAAAGCCGACACGGCGAAACCGTTCATGCTCTGGACGCGTGTCCGTTCCTCCGGCCGGTAGCAGTCGAGGACCATCGCGGACGCCCCGGCGAAGTCGAAGTTCCAACCGGGGCCGAGCAGGACCAGCGACGCCCAGAAGTGCCAGACGGTCACGCCGGCGAGACCCACTGCAGCGGCGCAGGCGGAAATGGCCAGGCCGACGACGACCACCTTCGGGGCACCGAAGCGCGATATGATTCATCCAGCGCCGAAGGACGGGTCGTACATGGCAAGAACGTGCCACCGGGTCCCGAGGTTGGCCAGGTGATCGCGGCCAGCGGCGCTGGTGCCCGCCGGTTTTCCATTCGACCTGGCGTAGCTTGCCGCCGGGGATCATCGTGTTGCATGGGTTGGCGGCCTGGATGCATTGACCTCAGACCGTGTTTGGGATCATGCGTTCCGGATGTACTGCGGCCACCCAAGGTGCAGCATCCGGTTCAGGACTTCGGCGGCGATGGCCACCTCGGTCGCTTGAGGCCGGTCCGTCTGCGAACGCAGCCCGCACCGATGGCGCGCTTCCATTTGGAGGCGCCGGCCTCCTGCCGGTGAGCACCGTGGTGGCGATCTGGCCGGTGTCGGCGTCGGTGGCGAGGTGGAGTACCATCCAGGCCCGGCGCCGCTTGCGGCCATGCTTCTCCTTCAGCCATCCATCGGGACCGCACAACTATAGGCCCGTGCTGCCGACAAGCAGATGCACGGGATCTCGCCCGCGGCGCAGCCGCGCCACCTCCAGCGTCTCTGCTCGGCGGCTCAGGGTCGAGTGGTCCTGCAGCGCGAGATCAAGATCGAGCAGCTGCAGGATGGAGCCGATCAGGTCCTCGGGTTGCGCAGCGTCAGGCAGCCGCATTCGCCAGTGCCGAATACCCCGGCTTCCGCGCCGTCGCGCCGCTCCGCCTCGACCGCACGAATCCGGCGGTCAAGGGCCGCGGATCGGCCACCGTCCAGGGGTCCGATTGACCCCACCGGTCGAGCCGGTAGGGTCGATGCACTGGGAATGTCGTACATCGCTGGGTGCCGGCCACGCGCCGGTCGGGTCTGAAGGGGGAGGGAGGTGCATGCCCGCGTCGTCGGCGCGCCGGCTCACGGTCGTTCTCTGCGCGGCGGAGGTGCTGACGATGCTGGGCTTCTCCACCTTCGCCGTCCTCCTCGCGCCGCTGCGCGATCTTTGGGGGCTGAGCAACGCGCAGGCGGGCCTGATCGGCGGGGCCTTCTTCGCAGGCTATACGATAGCCGTCCCCGTCCTCGTGAGCCTGACAGACCGTGTGGACCCGCGGCGCGTCTGGATCGTGGGCGCCCTCCTCGCGGCCGCCGGCAATGCCGGCTTCGCCGCGCTGGCGGATGGGTTGGCGACGGCGCTGCTGTTCCACGCCCTCGCGGGGGCCGGGCTTGCAGGGACCTACATGCCGGGGCTGCGGCTGTTGGCCGACCGGCTGGAGGGGCGTGCCCAGTCGCGCGCCGTCGCCCTCTACACCGCGAGCTTCGGGGTGGGCACCGCCTCGTCATACCTGCTGGCCGATTGGATCCTGCGCGCCGCGACCTGGCGGCTCGCCTTCGGCGTGCCGGCGATTGCGACCCTGCTCGCCACCGCGCTGGTACTGCTCTGGGTCCGGCCGGAGCCGCCCCGCATCCGCCCCCCGACGCGGCTGCTGGACTTCCGCCCGGTGCTGCGGAACCGCCACTCGGTCACCTGGTCGCTGGCCTATTTCGCCCATAGCTGGGAACTCTACGCGGTGCGCTCCTGGCTCATCGCCTTCCTCGCCTTCGCCGCCGCCGGCCAGGTGCCCGGTTCCGGCTGGCCGGCGCCCGCGCAGGTCGCCTTCGGCGCCTCGGTCCTCGGCATATTCTCCATCGTGCTGGGCGGGGAGTGCTCTATCCAGCTCGGGCGGAAGAGGACAGTGCTCGTGCTGATGTCGCTCTCCGCCGCGACCGGCGCGGCCCTCGGGATCCTCGGGGGGAGCAGCTACGCGCTCGCCGTGACGCTCGCCCTGCTGCACGGGCCCTTGATGACGAGCGAGAGCGCGTCCGTCACCGCCGGCGCCTTGGGCAACGCGGACCCCGCCTACCGCGGCGCCACCATGGCGCTGCACTCAATGCTCGGCTTCGCCGGCGGGGTGTTCGGGCCCGTGGCGTTCGGGGCGGTGCTGGACGCGGCGGGGGGCAGCGGCGTTCCCGGGGCCTGGAGCTGGGCCTTCGCGGTGCTCGCGGCCGTCACGCTGGCCGGCCCCCTCGCGCTTCTGGTGATCCGCCCGGCCGACCTGCCGGGCGATGGCAGGGACCGTGCCGGTCGTGGGCCGGGTACGACCAGCGGATGCGGGACTTCACCCTCTGGCCGCCGTGGCGCAGGTTGAGCAGCACCGCCGCGGACGCCCTCATCGTCTGCATCCCGCGGCCTTGACCGGATAGACAGGGTTCGCTGCGGCAGCGGACCATCGGCAGAGGATTAGCCAGCAGCACCGTTCAGATACTGAGGTGTCCCCATCCGTTGGACAGTTTGACGGCGCGGCATACCCCGGTCGTTTAATTTTCGCTCATCGGCATACCGTTCCTGTCCTGGCCACTGCAGGGGCGCACTGGCGCTCATCGGCAGGAGCGTCCGCATATCTCTACCGTCCGGGCTGCAACGCTGCGCTGCCCTGAACGTTAGGCGAACACCCACAACCCTGACACGGAGTTCCGCTGCATGGCCAAGCCCAGCCAGGATCAGCACCCCGAGAACCCCAAGCGCGACCCGGAGCCCGGATCCAACACCGTCAAGGACCCAGACGACTGGACCACCGGCGAGGAGCGTATGACCGGCGCCCAGGCGAGCTACCTCAAGACGCTGTCCGAGGAAGCCGGGGAGGAATTCGATCCCGCGCTAACCAAGGCCGAGGCGTCCCGCCAGATCGACGCCCTGCAGGAGAAGACCGGCCGCGGACGATAGCAGGATGCCAAAGAAAGGCTGGTTGTCTTTCTTTGGTCATCGCGGGCTCAACCCGCGCATCCAGCCCTGCTGCAAGAACAATCGTTTGCGTGCTCGTCGCTGCAGTTTCCTTTTCACCTGAGCGGCGTTGAGGAGCGTCAGCTACGTCGGGATGGGCTATGTCGCGTGCTGGCAAGCAGCCGGCTCACTCGTCGCGGCAGTGGGACCGGCCGGCATCGTTCACGGAAAGGCGACTGGGCGAGGGCGGCACGGTGAACCTGCTGGGCTGGTGCGGATCCGGCAGAACAGCCAGCCACACCCTCGGCGTTCCTGAGTGGCGCAAGGAGTCATCCCCTGCCTGCTGCCATCAGCATTCGCGAGAATTCCGCAGCCGGTCGGAAACGGGCGCGCTCTCATTCTGTTCTTCTGCGGCTGGTCAGGAAGGGTTGCTCAGATGGACGTGCGGGTCGAGACGGCAGCGCCGCAGGTGATGCGGCGGTCACGCGTGCGGGAGGGATTGCCCTTTCCGCTCGGCGCCACCTGGGACGGCCTCGGCGTGAACTTCGCCCTGTTCTCCGCCAACGCGACGAAAGTGGAGCTCTGTCTCTTCGACGACGCCGGCGAGACCGAGCTTGAGCGCCTTGAATTGCCGGAGTTCACCGACGAGGTCTGGCACGGCTACCTGCCGGACGCCCGCCCCGGCACGATCTATGGCTATCGCGTCCACGGCCCGTACGAGCCGGAGGCGGGCCACCGCTTCAACCCCAACAAACTGCTGCTCGACCCCTATGCCCGCGCCATCGTCGGCGACCTGACCTGGGGGCCGGAGGTCTTCGGCTACACGCTCGAAACCGAGGACGACCTGACTTTCGACGAGCGCGATAGCGCTCCCTTGATGCCGAAATGCCGGGTCATAGACCCTGCCTTCACCTGGGGGCGCGAGCGCAGTCCGGGCGTGCCTTGGGATCGCACGGTATTTTACGAGACGCATGTGAAGGGCTTCACCAAGCTGCATCCCTCCCTGCCGGAGGAGATGCGGGGCACCTATGCCGGCCTCGCCTCACCCGAGGTGGTGGACTACCTGCGCACACTCGGCATCACTTCGGTCGAACTGCTGCCGATCCACACCTTCATCAACGACAACTTCCTGCTGGAGCGGGGGCTGAC
>NZ_JACOMF010000050.1 GCF_014283215.1 Siccirubricoccus deserti | reverse complement strand
GTCGATGGCTGGCAGAGCCTCGGTCAGCCGCCTGCCAAGAGCACGATTGACCTCGCCGCCTGACGCGATACCGTCACCACGCCGGAGATAGCCACGGCCATTTCCAACACATCCCGCGACGGCACCCGGTCATGCCGGATGCCGGGCTGCCAGAAAGCGATTGCAGCTCCGGCTTATTCCGAGGCATCTGGTGCCCCAACCCTCGCCGACGAACATCAGAGAGGCTCGGGCCACCAACCTGGCTACCCGGTATGGATACCGGCTTCTGACCTTTCCTGAACGTCAGCTCCGGCGCGCTAGAGCAGGCCCTGCTTGTTGGGATTCACCGGCTTGTCCTCGCGCAGCGCACGCTTGCGCCGGCGAAGCTGCTTCGCGACGTGCTCCAGCGCCTGGTTGAAGGCGATCGGCGCCTCGGCCGCCTCGGCGGAGCCGTCAAAGAACAGGTCGCGTCCGGCATGCACGCGCACCGAACAGGCAAAACCGCCATTCCCGGTGCGGGAGAACCGCGCCGTCATATCCTCCGCACCCAGGTACTTGGACGAGATGCTGGTGAGTCGTTCGGTCACATGCTGCCGCAGTGCATCGCCGACATCCATCTGGTGGCCATGGATGGCGATGCTGGGGCTGTCGGCCGCGGTGTCGCCGGAAGGCTGCATTCGGGTCTCTCCTCACCCGGCGCGAAGGGCACCGGTGTTTCCACCGGTCGAACGCCGTCACGCGGGCCGCGTTGCCTCGCACAACTCCGGATCGCCGGCGGTTCGGTCCGCAAACCCATCCCTTCGCCAGAACGGCACCGACCGTGGCCACGCACCAAGACGTGCGGCTTCGCACCGGCACGAGGTGAGGCCTAGCGCCCATGCAGATCCTCATCCGCCGAGGCCTTCCGGCGCGGGTTCAATGCCCCGCCACGACAATGAGGCTGGGCGCGGAGGCGCTGCGGTGGGAAACGGGCAGCGACCCAGCGCTGCAATCGTTGCTGCTCCGCTACACGCTGGTGCATCATGGCCGGACGGCGCGGACCGAGGCCTGCAAGGGCCGATGGCGGCGAATTCCCGATGACCCACGAACTTCTTGCAATGGTACTCGGCGTCCGCCGTGCCGGCATCACCGTCCTGGCGGGCGCGTTGCAGAAGGCGGGGCTGATCCACTCTCGCCAGAACCGTATCGAGGTCACCGGCGGCACCGACGCGCGGCGCCTGTCGCCCATGATGCGAAGCCCGGCGATCGAGGGCGGTTGACCGGTCACGATCAGCAACCGCCGGTATTGGGGCCTTTCCAAAAGACCACGGCGCGGTGTTGCCGGGACCTCGGACATCATCCTGAGCGCACAAAAAAGGGCGGGAGATCCCGCCCTTCCTGCCGCCGTTCCAGTACCCGGCTCACGCCACGAAGGTCGTCAGCTCACTTCCCGCGCGGCACCGGCCGGCATCAGCCTGGTACCGAGCAGAAACTCACCCTGGTCCATGTCGCGGCGGACCCTGGCGCCCCAGACCACCAGCGCAACGCTGGCGGCGAAGCCCAGCAGGCCCATGACTACGGACATCATCGCTCTAATCTCCTGAGGAGCCTGCCGGCCGTGGTGCCCAATGCGCTCCGGCTTGCAACTCCGCGTCTTTCAACGCTCAGGAAATGGGCATTCCGGGAAGATAACCCAAGCGATTCTGACCGTGCAATGCCTGCACTGCCTGCTTCTCAGGCATGCATAGCAAGCGGGCCTCGCGATGGTGGGAAGGCCGCACGGCCCATGCCGCGGCCGGAACCGGCCGCCGCGGCAACGCCGACCGGCCCTGGCAGTTAGCCGCTATGCGACGACAAATCTGGAGAGCGGCGCATGACGCAGCACGGAACAGGCACGCGGCCCATGCGCGTGGTCATCCTCGGCGCCGGCTTCGGTGGGCTGGAAGCGGCCAGGGCAATGGCCGGCGCGCCAGTCGAGATCACCCTGGTGGATCGCCACAATCATCATCTGTTCCAGCCGCTGCTCTATCAGGTGGCGACCGCCGCCCTTTCGCCGGGCGACATCGCCTGGCCGATCCGCACCATCTTCCGCCGCCAGCGCAACCTCAGGACCGTGTTGGCCGAGGTGACCGGCATCGATGCCAAGGCGCGGATGGTCCAGGCCGGCGACGCGCTGGCGATCCCCTATGACGCGCTGGTGCTGGCAACCGGCGCCTCGCATTCCTACTTCGGCCATGACGAATGGGCCCCGGTCGCGCCCGGCCTCAAGACCATCGAGGATGCGACCGACATCCGCCGCCGCCTGCTGCTTGCCTTCGAGCTGGCGGAGGTCACCGAGGATGCGGCGGAGCGCCGCCGCCTGCTGACCTTCGTCGTCGTCGGTGCCGGCCCGACCGGCGTCGAGCTGGCCGGCGCCATGGTCGAGCTGGCCCGCCACGCCATGCCGCGGGAGTTCCGCCGCATCGATCCCGCCGCGGCGCGGGTGGTGCTGGTGGAGGCCGGGCCGCGCGTGCTGCCGACCTTCCCGGAGGAACTCGGCGCCATCGCCCGGCGCTCGCTGGAAGCCATGGCGGTGCAGGTGCTGACCGATACGCGGGTGACGGCCTGCACCACCAGCGGTGTCGAATGCGGCGAGGAGCGAATTCCCGCCGGCACCATCGTCTGGGCCGCAGGGGTCGTCGCCTCGCCAGCCGGGGCCTGGATCGGCGCCGAGCGCGACCGGGCCGGCCGCATCCAGGTGGGACCGGATCTATCGGTGCACGGCATGGACGGAGTCTACGCGGTGGGCGACCTGGCCGCGACCAAGGACGCCAAGGGCAAGGCGGTCCCGGGCACCGCACCGGCGGCCAAGCAGATGGGCCGGTATGTCGGCCGGCTGCTGGCGGCCCGGGCGGCAGGGCGGCCGGCGCCTGCGGCCTTCGCCTATCGGCACCACGGCGACCTTGCCACCATTGGCCGGCGCTCCGCCGTCGTGGCGCTCGACGGGATCCGCCTCACCGGGCTGATCGGCTGGTGGTTCTGGGGCATCGCCCATGTGTGGTACCTGATCGGCTTCCGTAGCCGGATCGTCGTCTCCTTCGAATGGCTCTGGAGCTACCTGACCTTCCAGCGTGGTGCCCGGCTGATCACCGGGCGCGAGCCGCGCGGCGGCAATGCGGCGCGGGTGCCGGGCCACGCCTCGGTTGCTCAGCCGCCGGAGAACCGCGATACACCGGCGGACGGCTCCGATGGGACGCGCATTCACCTCTCCAGCACATAGCGCCCGGGTGCATCATCCAGTACCGGATGTATTGCGCTGCCCATGCCGGGGGGCTTCACCCGCGCACCGGAGCGCGGGGCCAGCCATGCCGTCCAATCGGGCCACCAGCTGCCATCGTGGCGCGTGGCACCGTGCCGCCATGCCTCCGGCGTGGCCGGCGACGCATCGGCCTCATTGGTCCAGTAGCTGCCCTTGCCGCCCGGCGGGTTGATGATGCCGGCTATATGCCCGCTTGACGCCAGCACGTAGCGCACCTTGCCGCCGAACAGCTGGGTGATGCGCCAGGCGGCGTCCCATGGCACGATGTGATCCCGCTCCGCGCCGACCGCGTAAGTGTCGAGGCCGATGCGCCCGAGGTCGAGCATCTCGTCCTTCAGCCGCACCTTGCCCGGCACGATGAGGTTGTTCTCGGCATAGGTGTTGCGCAGGTACCAGCTATGCGCGGCGCGGGCCATGCGGGTGCCGTCACTGTTCCAGTAGAGCAGGTCGAAGGCCGGCGGCTTCTCGCCGAGCAGGTAGTTGTTCACCACATTCGACCAGATCAGGTCGGTCGGGCGCAGCAGGTTGAACATGTTGGACATCTCGCGGCTGTCGAGATAACCGCGCTGCATCATCTGCTGCTCGATCAGGTCGATCGCCGGCTCCTCGAGGAACACCGCCGTGTCGCCGACGCGCGAGAAGTCCAGCAGCGAGACCATGAAGGTGGCGGCACGGAAGCGTCGATCCCTCCTGGCGGCCAGCCAGGCCAGGGTCATAGCCAGCAGCGTGCCGCCAATGCAGTAGCCCATGACGTTCACCGCCCTGCTGCCGGTGATCTCCCGCGCCACCTCGCTTGCCGCGAGCGGGCCGAGGTCCATGTAGTCCTCGAAGCGGATCCCCTCCATCGCGACATCGGGGTTCTTCCAGGACACGACGAAGACGGTGAAGCCCTGCGCCACCAGATGCCGCACCAGGCTGTTCTTCGGCTGCATGTCGAGGATGTAGTACTTGTTGATCCAGGGCGGCAGGATCAGCAGCGGCACCTTGTGCACGGTCTCCGTCGCCGGCGCGTACTGGATGAGCTCCATCAGGGCGTTACGGTGGACGACCTTGCCCGGTGTGAGCGCCAGGTTCCGCCCCGGCGCGAAGGCCGCCGCATCCACCATGCTCAGCCTGCCTGCCTCCAGATCAGCGAGCAGGTTGCGCGCGCCTTGCGCCAGGCTCGCGCCGCCGGTTTCCATGGCACGGCGGAGCGCTACGGGGTTGCTGGCCAGCAACAGCGTCGGGCTCATCGCCTCGACGAATTGGCGAAGATGGAAATCGAGGCGACGGCGCTCCGCCGCATCCATCCCGTCGGCCGCCGCGCTGCCCTGGCGGAGCAGCCAGTCCGAGGCGAGCAGATACGCCTCCTTCAGCGTCCGGTAGGCCGGGTGGGCAACCCATTCCGGCGCGGTGAAGCGCTTGTCGGCGCTGCCCGGCCCCGGCCCGGCGGGGCTTTGGTCCGCATGGCCCCACCAACGTCTGGCCGCATCATTCCAGGTCTCCAGCGCCATGCGCCACAATTCCAGGTTCAACTCGGTGGCGGCCGTCATGGTGGCTGCGGGTCGCCCGAGCGAACGGAGCCAGAGAAGGCGCAAGGACCGGACGACTTCCGCCCAATCGACCGGCACAATGTCGTGCAGCGGATTCGCGTTCCACATCCGATCGACAGCGTGCAGCAGCGGGTCCTTCGCCAGCGCCTCGCTGAGGTGCTGCGCGCCCTGCGCGAGCAGCCGCTCGGTGAGATCCTCAGGTGCCAGCCACCAATGCGCGGCGCCGTCCCGGTCGCGGCCGGCGTTCGACAAACTCTCCGCCCATGCCGTCCAGGCGTCCAGCAGACCGAGCGGAGCGGAGGCTTTCCGGGCCGGATCCTGCTCGGGGCTCGGCACTGGCTTCTCCATGGCCTCTTCCTCCCCTCCTGGCAGCGCCCATGTCATGGCCCAGCCATCCTTCGCGCCGAGGCCGGCGGGATAGGAAGCGCTGCGGCGCGAGAACGCGCGTCGCCCAATCCGGTTGGCCGTTTCGGCCGGGCAGCGTGCACCATCGTGCTGTACGGCCCTGGATCTCCGGCGGGATGCAGCCTGCACGCCGATGCTCGGCCGACGCTGCGCAGCGAGACCAAGGAGATTCGCGCGGGCGGTCGTCGCCCGCTTAATATTTACCTACCACCCCGCAAACATTAAGCAGGACGCGCTTCGCTTAAATTCTATAAGCTACGACCATGCGCGATCCGCTCCTCGAAGATCTACTGGGCCGCCGCGGCACCGTCACCCGCATCGCCAGCGGCCTCGGCATCTCCCCCGCCGCGGTGTCCCAGTGGCAACGCGTCCCGGCGGATCGCGTCGCCGAACTCTCTGTGCTGCTCGGCCTGCCGCCGCATCAGCTCCGCCCTGACCTGTACCCGCCGCCGCAAGGGATACCCCGCATGGCAACCCGCATCCCGCTGCGCCGCCGTCGCCGCACCAAGATCGTCGCCACCCTTGGCCCGGCCAGCAGCACGCCGGAGATGATCGAACGGCTGCACCGCGCCGGCGCCGATGTCTTCCGCCTCAACTTCAGCCACGGCTCGCACGCCGACCATGCCGAGCGCATCGCCATCATCCGCGACGTGGAGGCCAGGGTCGGTCGTCCCATCGGCATCCTCGCCGATGTCCAGGGGCCGAAGCTGCGGGTCGGCCGCTTCCAGGGTGGCCGGGTGCAGCTGCAGGCCGGCCAGCCCTTCCGCCTCGACCTGAACCCGACACCCGGCGATGTCCGCCGGGTGCAGCTGCCGCACCCGGAGATCATCGGTGCGGCGCAGATCGGCACCTCCCTGCTGCTCGACGATGGCAAGCTGCGGCTGCGCGTCACCCGGGTGCGCGGCGACCATCTGGAGACCGAGATCGTCGTCGGCGGCCCGCTGTCGGACCGCAAGGGCGTCAACGTGCCGGATGTGGCGCTGCCGATCCCGGCCCTTACCGCCAAGGACCGCGAGGATCTCGATTTCGTCCTGCCGCTCGGCATCGAATACGTCGGGCTCAGCTTTGTCCAGCGGCCGGAGGATGTGGCCGAGGCCCAGGCGATCGCCGCCGGCCGGGCGCTGATCATGGTGAAGATGGAGAAGCCACAGGCGGTGGCGAACCTCGATGCGATCATCGCGCTGACCGATTGCATCATGGTGGCGCGCGGCGACCTTGGGGTGGAATGCCCGCCGGAGGAGGTGCCGCTGATCCAGAGGCACATCGTCCGTGCCGCCCGCCTCGCCGGCAAGCCGGTGGTGGTCGCCACCCAGATGCTGGAGAGCATGATCGGCGCCCCCTCCCCCACCCGCGCCGAGGCCTCGGACGTGGCGACCGCGGTGTTCGACGGCGCCGATGCGGTGATGCTCTCGGCCGAGACCGCCGCCGGGCAATACCCCTATGAGGCGGTGAACATGATGGACCGCATCGTCGCCCGGGTGGAGCAGGACCCCGGCTGGCGGGCGCTGACCGATGCGGCGCGGCCGCCGCCCGAGCCGAACAGCGCCGGCGCCATCTCCGCCGCCGCCGTCCAGGTGGCGCATACGATCAAGGCGCAGGCCATCGCCACCTTCACCTCCACCGGCAGCACCACCTTCCGCGTCGCCCGCGACCGGCCGGAGGCACCGATCCTCGGCCTGACCCCTTCGGAGGCGACGGCGCGGCGGCTGGCCGTGGTCTGGGGCGTGCATTCGCTGGTGGTCAGCGAGATCCACTCGATGTCCGAGATGGTCAGCCGCGCCGTCCGTGCGGCGCTGCAGGAAGGCGTCGCGCAGCGGGGACAGGAGTTGGTGGTGACCGCCGGGGTGCCCTTCGGCACGCCGGGGATGACCAATTCGTTGCGGGTGACGACGGTGAGGTGACGCAGCCGCGGGAGGGGGCGGGAAGCCCCTTGGCATGGGCCGCGGCAGCGGCCCACGGACCTCAGCGGCCGGTCGTCTTCTCGCGGATCCGGTCTTCCTGTTCCATGAGCTTCGGTGTCATGGCATCGCCGAAATCAGCCGTTTCGAAGAGCGGCCGGATCTCGATCTCGCTCGGGCCGGTCATTGGATTGGGGCAGCGCTTCACCCACTCGACCGCCTCGGCCATGTCCTTGACCTGCCAGAGCCAGAATCCGGCGACCAACTCGCCGGTCGCGGCGAAGGGACCGTCGATCACGGTGCGGCCGGGGCCATCGAAGGCCACGCGCTTGCCCTTCGCGGAGGGATGCAGACCTTCGCCCGCCAGCAGGATGCCGGCATTGACGAGCTCCTCATTGTACCTGCCCATGGCCTCCAGGAGTTCGGCCGAGAGCATCAGCCCCGCTTCGCTGTCCTTCGTCGCCTTCACCAGCACCATGACACGCATCGTTTCGCTCCTCTGCTCCACCGAGGCCGCATGGCCCCGTTGCTACGACGAACAACCTGCGGCGGAATCGACAGCCCGCTGCGATTTTCTGCGCAAATGGGTCGGAGGCTCCGGAACGTGGTCGCCCGCCGCCAGCCTTGCCCGGTCGGCGGCGACCGCCGTTTCCCGTGTCACGGTGGCCACCGAGATGAACCGCGGGGACGCCTGATGGCCAAGGCAAGGCGCGGTGCCACGGTGCTCGGCCGCCAGGCCAGCCCGGAGGAGGTGGCGGTGGCCGCTGCCTTCCTGGCGGGGCCGGAGGCTGGTTTCATCACCGGCGCCGCCCTCGGCGTTGATGGCGGCTTCAGCCTGCGATGCCAGCAGCCCTGAACCCTGCTAGGTTCAGGGCCGCAAGTATCAAAACCGCAAGAACAGCGCGGCGAACATCCCGACCACGATATTGACCGCGATGCCGACGACGATGACCGTCGCGGTGAAGGGCAGCACCTTGTCGGCGGGCAGCCGCAGCACCACCGGCACGCCCTTCCAGAAGATGTACAGGCTGTAGAGCCCGAAGATGCCCAGGATGGCGAGCGGCGGCAGGATGGCGAAGCCGCCCGCCAGCCAGGCGGCGGTCGGCGAGTAGACCGCCAGCTTCATCGCCGTGGCCTCATCCGCCACCCCGCCGAAACGCGGCGCCAGCGCCTCGATGATCTTGCCCCAGATCCAGACGCCGGCGAGGCCAAGCACGTAGCCGGCGATCGCGTGCAGCAGCAGCGCAAGGACGCCGATCTGCACGCCGAGCGCGCCTCCGAGCATACCGGCGAAAAGCGCCGCGCCGATGAACCCTGCCACTGCCGGAATCGCCGACACCGGCATCGCATATCCGGTGAACAGCCCCTTGGTGTCGGCCGGCTCGGCGGCGATGATGCGCCATTCCTCGGCTGGCCGCATGATCAGGCCCTTGGCACGTGCGACGATATCCATACGCTTTCACTCCCGGGATGGGTTGCCGCGATGCTGCGCGGTCCCATCTCATGGCGCAATATTGCGCACCGGGTGATTCGCGTCAGGAGTGCGACGTGCCTCGCATCTTGTTGCGCTGACGCCGCGGGGCGCCGCCCGGCCTTGCAACATACTGATCCTCGGCCGCCACCAGGCGCATGACCCAGATGCCGCGCTGCTCACATCGCCGATGGCGGCGGCGACCGGGTGTACTACAGCGCGCGGCTGCTGCGGGATGGCAGACTGACCAAGTCGCCGGCGGTGAGGCGGCGAGCCGGCTGCCAAAGGCGATCACCACATCCTTCAACCTGCATGAGGAGCCGATTATCAACCGGCCGGAGGAGGCGCTGCGCCAGGACCGGGTGGACGCGCTGGTGACGCCGGGGGCAATCTGGGGAACGCCGCCAGGCTTATCGGCAGCGCCATTACCCCCGCCTCACCGTCCTGGCTGGGCCTGACCCGGCCATCCCGCCGCGGCGGCCCAGATGCACGGGTCGAGCCCGTGCATGATGGAGGCAGGGGGAAGATCCTCGCCTTCTCAGCCGCCGCGCCCGGCGCGCTCCTTGGCCAGCAGCACCCGCTTGCGGGCGAGACCCCAGCGATAGCCGGTGAGGTCGCCATCGGCGCCGACCACCCGGTGGCAGGGCACCGCCAGCGAGACGTGGTTCTGCGCGCAGGCCCGGGCCACCGCCCTGATGGCCTTCGGCGCGCCGATCGCCCGCGCCATCTCGCCATAGCTGCGGGTCTCGCCGAAGGGGATGGCCTGCAACGCCTCCCACACCCGGCGCTGGAACGCCGTGCCGCGCAGGTCCAGTGGTAGGGCAAGCGCCGCCTTCGGCTCGTCGAGGAACGCCGCCACCTGCCGCACTGCCTCGGCCAGCACCTCCGGCGCCGGCTCGACGCGTGCCTTCGGGAAGCGCTGCCGCAGATCGCCTTCCAGCGACGCGAAATCCTCGGCGAAACCGATGAAGCAGATGCCCTTCTCCGTCGCCCCGACCATCAGCGGGCCGAGCGCACTGTCGGCGGTGGCGGTGCGGATGGTCTCGCCCTCGCCGCCGCGGCGGGCGGTGCCCGGGGTCATGCCGAGCACCTGGCCGGGGGCGCCATAGACCCGGCTCTCGCTGCCGTAGCCGGCGCCGGCTACGGCTTCGGCGACTCGGTCACCGGCCGAAAGCGCCGCCTGCAAACGCCGGGCGCGGACGGATTGCGCATAGGAATGCGGGGTCACGCCGGTGATCTCCTTGAACAGCCGGAGGAAATGGTGCCGGGCATAGCCGGCGCGGTCGGCCAGGGCGGCAAGGCTCGGCACGGCTTCGCTGACCTCGATCAGGTCACAGGCGGCCCGGATGGCGGCGGCATGGATCGCCGCCCGCTCGCCTTTCGGATCGCAGCGCCGGCAGGCGCGGAAGCCGGCCGCCTCCGCCGCTGTGGCATCGTCGAAGAAGCGGGTGTTGCGGCGGAGCGGCGGCCGAGCGGGGCAACCGGGGCGGCAGAACACCCCCTGGGTGGTCACCGCATAGAGGAAGGTGCCGCATTCGGGGGACGGATCGCGGGCCAGCACCGCTGCCCAGCGATCGGTATCCGGGTCGGGGGTCGCCGCAAGGGCGAGGGAGGATGTGTCGCGCATGCCGACAGAATGGGGCGTGGCCATGCCTACTGCCATCCGGCCGTTGCCGCGCTATAAGGTACTAGGTATTCTTCTGGGAAATCAAAGGCATGGATCGGGGGACGACGCCCCCGACTCCACCCTGGGTCCTTGCCCCGCCCCGGTCACTCCTTCCAGGGCTTGCGCTGCCACAGCGCCCGCAGCCCGGCGTCCATCTCGGCGATCATCGAGGCATAGGCGCCGCCGATCAGCGGCCGTAGCGGCATGCCGACCCGCTCCGCCTCCCGCTGGAAGCCGGGGTCGGCGACGGCGGTGGCGAAGGCCGCCTCGTAGCGCTTGACGATCGCCGGCGGCAGGCCCGGCCCGGAGACGAAGCCACGGGAGGCGCTGTTGACCAGGTCGACCCCCTGCTCGCGGAAGGTCGGCACATTCGGCGCCAGCGGCAGCCGGGCCGGCGCGGCGGCGCCGAGCGCACGCACCCGCCCCTCCCGCATCATCACCAGCTGCTCGCTGACATTGCCGACCAGGAGTTCCAGATGCCCGCCGAGCAGCGCCTGGATCGCCGGCGCGGTACCGTTGAACGGCACATGCACCATGGCCGGGATCCCCATCTGACCCTCGAAACTCAGCATGGCGATATGGTCGTCGCTGCCGATTCCGGTGGTGCCGTAGTTCGGCATGCCGGGCCGCGCCTTCGCCGCAGCGGTCAGATCAGCCAAGGACTTCAGCGGCGAGTCGGCACGCACGAAGAAGGCATTCGGGTCGTCCACCACATTCGCCAGCCAGGCGAATTCCATGGTGCGGTAGCGCACCGGCCGCTCGATGTGCATCGCCGGCAGGGAGGGGCAGCTGATGGCGCCCAGAGTGTAGCCATCGGGCGCGGCGTTGAACACCGCCTCGGTCCCGATCTGCGAGCCGGCGCCGGGCCGGTTCACCACCACGGCGCGGGCCGCGGGTCCAAGCTGCGTCAGCAGATGAGGAATCAGCAGCCGCGCCATGGTGTCGAGCCCGCCGCCCGGCGGCACCGGCACGATGACCTCGATCGGCCGTTCATTCGGCCAGCCCGCGGTGTCCTGGGCGAAAGCCTTCCCACCGGCCAGGGCGGGAGCCGCAATCGTGGCGGCCAGCAGCAGGCGACGCTTCATCGGCGTTATTCCTTCCAGGGCCGGCGCCCCCATAGCGCCCGCAGTGAAGCCAGATCGGCCGCCATCGCCGCGGCGTATTCGGCGCCGATCAGCGGGCGGAGCGGCAGGTTCAGCCGCGCCGCCTCGGCGACGAAGCCGGGGTCGGTCAGGGCGGAGCGGAAGGCCTCCTCCAGCGCGGCGCGAATCGGCGCCGGAATGCCGGGCGGGCCGGCGATGCCGCGGGAACTGCCGCCAAGGATGTCGAAGCCCTGCTCGCGGAACGTCGGCACCTCGGCCGCCGCCGCCCATCGCCGCGGCCCGGCCTGGCCGAGGCAGCGGATGCGACCCTCGCGCAGCAGCGGCACACCTTCCCCCATGTTGAAGCTGCCGATCGGCAGCCGGCCGCCGAGCAGGTCGCGCAAGGTGGGCGTGGTGCCGTTGTAGGGGATGTGGATCAGCCGCACCCCGGCGGCTTCCTCGAAGGCGATCTGCAGGATGTGGTCATCCGAGCCGACCCCGGCGGTGCCGACGCCGAAGGAGTCCGGCTCCCGCTTCGCCGCGGCGGCAAGGTCGGCGAGGCTCTTCCACGGGCTTTCGGGATGGACCCAGAAGCCGGCCGGGTCGTCCACCACATTGGCGATGTAGGTGAACTCGGCCGGGCGGTAGCGCGGCGTGCGCTCGATGCTGATGGCATTCATCGCCGTATTGGTGGCGGCGCCCAGGGTGTAGCCATCCGGCGCGGCGTTGAAATTCGCCTCGAACCCCAGTTGGCCGCCGGCGCCGGCACGGTTGGTGACGACGAAGCGGGCGCCGGGCAACCGGGGCGCGACATGCGCCAATATGCCACGCACCATGGTATCGACGCCGCCGCCGGCGGGAAACGGCACGAAGACTTCGATCGGCCGGGCATTCGGCCAGGCGGCCTGCGCCAGGGCGGGCGCGGCCAACAGGCCAAGCGGTGCGGCAAGCAGGCCGCGGCGTGACGGCATCAGCCTCGTTCCTCCCTTTTCCCCGGGGTTTGCCCGATGGGAATTTTCCGAAGGGTGCGATAGGCGGGGGGCGTAGCGCAAGGCAGGAGACGGTGATGACCGAGGCGGAGCGGGCGGAGTTCGGGATCGAGGGCGGTTGGGCGATGGTTCGCCGCCACCGCATCCGCTGGTCGGAATGCGACCAATTCGCCCATGCCAACAACGCCGCCTATCTGCTGCTGGCCGAGGATCTGCGCGTCTCGCACTGGCTGGCGATCGGCGGCCGCTTCGCCCTTGACCAGCCGGGCCCGCTGGTGGCGCAGATGGAGGCGCGCTACCTGCGCTCCGTCGCCTTCGACGATGAGGTGGCAGTGACGCTGCGCCCCGCCACGCTGCGGCGGACCAGCTTCACCCATGACTATGCCGTCTGGAAGCAGGGGCTGGTGTTCAGCAGCCGGGCGGTGCTGGTCTCGGCGGTGCCAAGCACCGGGGAGAAGGTGCCGCTGAGCCCGGCGATCCGGGCGCGGCTGATCGCCGAGGGGGCGAAGGAAGAGGGATAAGGCGGATCATCGCCCGGCCCGAGCACGGGCACCGCCTCCCCACATCGGCCGTCACACCGCGTCGCGCGGCCAGAACCACCAGAGCAGCAGCGCCGCGGCGGTGACCCAGGCACCCAGCACCATCGCCATCCCCGCCCGACTGACCGGACGCCCCTCGCCTGCCGCCGCGGCGCGGAACTCCGCCATCAGCGGCGCCGGGACAAGCCGTACGGCGAGGAGGATGCCGAGCGGGACGATGACCAGATCATCAAGATAGCCGAGCACCGGCACGACATCCGGGATCAGGTCGATCGGCGAGAGCGCATAGGCAGCGACCGCCGCGGCCACCAGCTTCGCGGCCCAGGGCACCCGCGGATCGCGCGCGGCCAGCCACAGGGCGCCCACGTCGCGCCGGATGCCGCGGGCCCAGCCGCGGGCCCTGGCCAGCCATGATGCCATGCGACCTCCCGGTTCAGCCGGGCACGGCCCGGCCGGCACTCGCCTGGATCATCGCCCATTCCTCGGCGGTGAAGCGCGGGGTGATGTGCTGCGGGCAGTTCCACTCGAACCCCGCCACCCGGACCAGCATCGCGCTTTCCACCAGCCGCTCCGCCCCGGCCGGCGTCAGCCGCGCCAGCAGCGCCGGATCATCCCGCACCACCCGCGCATGGCCCAGCAGCTTCAGCCGGCGGCGGTTGGCGTGGTCCATGAAGAATAGCGCCACGCGGTCGTTCCCCGCCAGATTGCCGACCGAGACATGCTGGCGGTTGCCGGTGAGGTCGGCGAAGCCGAGCGTTTCGGCATCCAGCACCCGGACGAAGCCGGGCGGCCCGCCACGATGCTGCAGATAGGGCCAGCCGGTGGCCGAGACGGTTGCCATGTAGAAGCTGTCCCGCTCATGGACGAAGCCGGCTTCCTGGGCCGAGAGCCGGCTATCCTCCCGCCCCTGCTCCGCCATCCTGGCGTAATGCGTCCGCGAGCCGAGCGCCGCCTGCTCGGCCTGCACCGCCGGGGTGAAGGCGATTTCGGCGAAATGCCGCCCCATTGACTCCTCCTGTCCAGTCCGTGGCGGGACTCTGAGGCTTGCGCCACGTCGCAAGAAGACGGTGAATTGGCAAGATGGCATTCCCGGAATCGGAAGAATGGACCGGCTGGATGAGTTGCGCCTGTTCCTCGCCATCCTCGACACCGGATCGCTGGCCGCGGCCGGGCGGCGGCTTGGCCATTCGCCGCCGGCGGTCACCCGGGCGCTGGGCGGGCTGGAGGGGCGGCTCGGGGTCCGGCTGCTCGACCGCAGCACCCGTCGCAGCCACCCGACCGAGGCAGGGCGCCGCCTGGCGGTCCAGGCGCGTCAACTGATCGCCGATTACGAGGCGGCGATGGCCATGGCGGCGGGCGAAGCCACGGCGCCGCGCGGCCGACTGCGGGTGGCGGCGCCGCTGGTGTTCGGCCGGCTGCACGTCGCGCCACTGGTCTCCGCCTTCCTCGACACCCAGCCGCTGGTCTCCGCCGAGTTGACCCTGGCCGACCGCAACGCCGACCTGCTGGAGGAGGAGATCGACGTGGCGGTGCGGATCGGGCCGCTGGAGGAAGCCTCGCTGGTCGCGCGGCGGGTCGGCTGGGTGCGGCGGGTGCTGGCGGCCAGCCCCGGCTACCTCGCCCGGCATGGCACGCCGGACGGCCCGGCGGCGCTGGCGGGGCATGCGGTGATCCATTTCGGCGCCCCAGGCGCGCCGGTGCCGGAATGGCGCTTCGCCACCGCGGCGGGGGCGATGCAGACGGTGCGGGTCACGCCACGATTCGCGGTCAACCAAGCGGAAGCAGCGGTGGAGGCGGCGATCGACGGCCGCGGGATTGTCCGGGCGCTGTCCTACCAGGCTGCCGCGGGCTTCGCCGACGGCAGGCTGGTGCGGCTGCTGCGGGGCTGGGAGCCGCCGCCGCAGCCGGTTTCGCTGGTGGTGCCCTCCGCCCGGCTGCTGCCGCCGCGGGTGCGTGCCTTCCTCGATTTCGCCGCGCCACGGCTGGCGGCGCTGGCGGTGGTGCAGGAAGGATAGCGGCCCTAGGCTTCAGCTCCGGCCGCCACCGCCGCCCGCGCCGCCACCCCGGTCCTGCTGCTGGCGGTCCTGCCGGTCCATCTCGGACGCGGCCAGGGAGGTCGCCGCATTCGCCCGCGGCAGCATGGGCAAGGCGGCCAAGCGCTGCAGCGTGGCCGCGCCCCCGGCGGGGAAGATCGGCGAGGACAGGATGCGCTCCGCCGCCGCCCGGTCACCGGCCTGCAGGGCGCGGGAGGCGGCGAAGAGCGCGTCCACCACCGGCTGGGCTGGCGCATTCGGGGCGATGCCGATGGCCGGTCGCAACTCCGCCTGGCCTTGCGCGAACTCGGTCGCGACCAGCGGCGAGAATCCGCGCCAGCGCGGGCCGTAGGGCAGTTCCACCGCGAGATATTCGAAATTGGCGACGGCGCGCGCCGCGGCGTCGGGCCGGCCGGCGACACTGGCCGGATTACCGAAGACATAGGCGGTGTTGATGATCGCCGCGCGTGTCGGGTCGCCGGCGCCGACCACCGCATCGGCCGGCAGCGTGGCGTAGCCGCCGGGCGGCACGTTACCGGCAGCGACGCACCCCGCCAGGGCAAGGCTGGCGAGAACCACAGTGCGGCGCGCAATGGGACGAGTGGCCATGGCAATGCATTCCTCCGGCGGACAGATGGGAAGGGGCGGCGCTGCCGTCTGCATAAAATCGGCGCGACCTGACCGGCTTTGCGCCGGCACCATAGGGTGCATACTCGCCCCGCATCGATTGGGGGGAATATGCATGAGCGGCAGCAGCACCGGCAACACCGGCACGCCTTCCGGCTGGGGGGCCGGCGCGACCGAAACCCCCGCCGCCCGCCTGCGCCGCCGCTTCCCCGGCTTCGGCGACCTGCAGCGCCGGGCGAAGTGGCGGGTCGCCCGCTTCGCCTATGATTTCGTCGCCGGTGGCGTCGGCGACGGGGCACCAAATGTGGCGCACAACCGGGCGGCAATGGATGCGGTGCGAATCGTGCCGCGCTACGCGCTGGACGTCTCGCAGGTCTCCATCGCCACCACGCTGTTCGGGCGGGAGTATGCGGCGCCGGTCGGGGTCGCGCCGATGGGCAACATCGGCATGGTCTGGCCGCAGATGGATGCGATCCTCGCGGCGTCCGCGCAGAAGGCGCGCATTCCCTATGTCTCCTCCACCGTCGCCAATGTCGGCATGGAACGGCTGGCGGAGATCGCGCCGGACAGCTTCTGGTTCCAGCTCTACGGCCTGCCGGCGGAGAACCACCGGCTTTCGATCGACCTGATCCGCCGGGCGGAGGCGGTGGGGGCGCATGCGCTGGTGGTCACGCTCGATGTGCCGACGCGGCAGAAGCGGGTGCATGACGTGCGCAACGGGCTGGTGGTGCCGTTCCGCTACCGGCCGCGCACGGTGTTCGACATCGCCCGCGCGCCCTTCTGGGCGCTGGAGATGCTGAACAAGGGCCAGCCGCGCTTCGAGAACATGCGCAAATACGTCGGCGAGACCGCCTCGATCGGCGAGCTGGCGGCCTTCGTGCAGAAGAACATGACCACCGGCGTCACCTGGGACGACATCGCCCGGTTCCGTGACATCTGGCCGCGGGCGATGGCGCTGAAAGGCATCCAGCACCCGGCGGATGCCGAGCGGGCGGTGGCGCTGGGGGTGGATGGCATCTGGGTCTCCAACCACGGCGGCCGGCAATTCGATGCGGCGCCGGCCTCGATCGACAGCGTGCCGGCCATCGCCGCGGCGGTCGGCGGGCGGGCGAAGGTGCTGTACGACGGCTCCATCCGCTCCGGCCTCGACGTGCTGCGGACCCTGGCGGTGGGGGCGGATTTCTGCTTCGCCGGGCGGGCCTTCGCCTATTCGGTGGCGGCGCTCGGCGCGGCCGGCGGCGAGCATGCGACGGCCGCCTTTGCCGAGGAGATCCGCGGCACCTTCGGCCAGGCGGGCGTGCTCTCGGTGGCGGCGGCGGCGGCGGCGACAGTGCTGCATCCGGGGGCAATGCGCTTCGACCCGGAAGGCAATGCTTCGGGGAATGAGGTGCCGCGCCGCCGGGCCGGGTAGCGCCATCGCGGCACGCGTCAGCTTGACTCGCCGTCCGTCACGGTGCCCGCCGGGCCCGGTGCATCGGCGATGCCAGAGGTGCCACCATCGGATGGGGCGGCATGCTCCGGGCGGATGTTCTCGTCCGCGGCGATCCGCCATCCCTCGGCCTGCCAGCGAGCCAGGATCTCGGCATGACGATCGGTACCGTGCTCCTCGACGATCTGGCCGTCGGCACCGGTGCCGGTGGTGCCGTAGTCGTCGGTGCGAAGCGTCAGGCGCTCGGCGGAATCACGCTGCAGAATGGTCTGGCGCATCGGATGCTTCCCTGGCTGTCGCCAGGTCAACGCAGGGAGCGGCGTCCGGCTGCGCCAAGCTCTCCCGGCGGGGTCCGGGGCCGAACCTTGGCCCCGGTGGAAGTGCAGAGGGCAGCGCCCTCTGCCAGGGACTCCCGGAGGCGAAGCTCCCGTCCCTGTCAGCGCCCGCGCGTCGCCGCCGGTGCCGTGTCCCGGAAATCACCCTCCCGCCAGCTACGATCCCGCCGCGGCGCCTCGGCCGCCGGAGCCCGGCGCCGGCCCTCGCCGCCGCCCTCGCCCTGCCGCTGGCCGTGCTGTGCCGGGCGCTGACCCTGCTGCGGCGGCCGCGCGCCCTGGCCCTGCCCATGGCGCGACCCGCCGCCGCCGGGCCCACCGCGCCCGCGGCCGTATCCGCCCCCGCCGCGCTGCTGGCGCGGCGCGGAGGGCGGCGCCTTGGTCAGGGAGCCGCTCTTGTCCTCGCGCATATCCGCATCCGGCACCTTCTGCCGGATCAGCTTCTCGATCGCCCAGAGCTTCTCCAGGTCATCGGCGCAGACCAGCGCCACCGCCTCGCCGCTCGCGCCCGCACGGGCGGTGCGGCCGATGCGGTGGACGTAGGTTTCCGGCACTTCCGGCAGGTCGTACTGCACCACATGGGTCACTCCATCGACATCGATGCCGCGGGCGGCGATGTCGGTGGCGACCATGACCGGGGCGGTCCCGGCCTTGAACTCGGCCAGGGCACGCTCGCGCTGGCCCTGGCTCTTGTTGCCATGGATGGCGTTGGCGGCCAGGCCGTCCTGCTCAAGCTGCTTCACCACCCGATCGGCGCCGTGCTTGGTGCGGGTGAAGACCAGGGTGCGGCCGACGCCCTCGCCACGCAGCAGTTCGGCCAGCAGGATGCGCTTGCGGCCCTGCTCCACATGCAGCACGCGCTGCGCCACGCGCTCGGCGGTGGTGGCGACCGGCGCCACCTCGACCCGCGCCGGCTCCTGCAGCATCTCACCGGCCAGGCGGCCGATCTCGGTCGGCATGGTGGCGGAGAAGAACAGCGTCTGGCGGTCGCGCGGCACCGCCTTCACCAGGCGGCGGATGGCCGGCAGGAAGCCCTGGTCGAGCATCTGGTCGGCCTCATCCAGCACCAGCACCTCAACCTTGTCGAGCCGGGCGGTGCCGGCGTCCAGGTGGTCCTGCAGCCGGCCCGGGGTCGCCACCACGATGTCGACGCCGGCCGAGAGGGCACGGCGCTGCGGGCCATGCGGCACGCCGCCGAACACCACCGCGACGTTGAGGCCGAGATAGGTGCCATAGGTCCGGAAGCTCTCGGCGATCTGCGAGGCGAGCTCGCGGGTCGGCGACAGCACCAGCACCCGGCAGCCACCGCGCGGCGGGCGGCCGCCCTTGGCCTGGAGGCGGTGCAGGATGGGCAGGGCGAAGGCAGCGGTCTTGCCGGTGCCGGTCTGGGCAATGCCCAGCAGGTCACGGCCTTCCAGCACCACGGGGATGGCCTTGGCCTGGATCGGGGTCGGGGCGGTGTAGCCAGCCTCGTCCAGCGCGCGCAGCAGGGGCGCGGCGAGGCCGAGTTCGTTGAAGAGAGTCACTGAATGCTAAATCCCAGTCACACGGCGTCCATCGCAGCCAGGGCGGGCCACCGCGGGTTTCAGATGGAGACCCCGCGTGGCTGGGTCGATCCGGGAGAGAACGTCGTGTGGCCCGACAGTTCGATCCACCGGGGCGGCCGTGCGGATGTTGCATCCGGTCCGGGGCCTGCCGCGGGGGCCGCTCACGCGGCCGGGGCACCGTCGGGGCTTGCCACCGCCGACGACGCTGACATGCGCCTTCGCAGCTGCGAAAGCAAGCACCATCGGCGCGGCGGGCCGCATCAGCGTGCAATCCTGTGGGTTGCCTGGGGAACCGCCGAGGTCTGGCTACCCAGGTGCCCAACTGGCCGCGACGCCGACGCCGAGCGCCGTGGCCTGCGCCATCGGTGTGGCCACGCCACAGGCCGCCAGCAGCGCGAGGACGCCGCATTGCCCGAGGAACACCAGCGCCCCGAGGTTGAGCGCAACCAACCCCGGCAGCTGCGCCCGCAGCGCCGCCAGCCTGACAACGAGGCCCGCGAGCAGCGCCAGCAGCAGAAAGGCCATTTGTGAAGCGATCAAGGTCATGTCCGGGCAAACGCCCGCCTTGCCCCAAGGTGGCAAGGGCACCGCCGCCGCTTCGCCCAGACCCGCCACCCGCCCTATACTCGCGGCATGGCCGCCCGCCGCCCCACCTCCGCCGCCTTGCCACCCGGCGGCGGCGCCACCCCCGCCGACCTCTTCGGCGATGCCGCCCCGCCGCCACCGCCGCGCGCGGAGCCGCCGGCCGGGCCACGCCCGCTCGCCGACCGGCTGCGCCCGCAGACGCTGGAGGCGGTGGTCGGTCAGGATCAGCTGGTCGGGCCGGAGGGCGCGCTGACCGGCATGCTGGCGCGTGGCAGCCTCGCTTCGATGATCCTCTGGGGTCCGCCCGGGGTCGGCAAGACCACCATCGCCCGGCTGATCGCCGAGCGTGCCGGTCTGGTCTTCGTCTCGCTCTCGGCGGTGTTCTCCGGCGTCGCCGACCTCAAGCGGGCCTTTGACGAGGCCAGGCAGCGCCGGCGGGCGGGTCCGGGCACGCTGCTCTTCGTCGATGAGATCCACCGCTTCAACCGCGCCCAGCAGGATGGCTTCCTGCCGGTGGTCGAGGACGGCACGGTGACGCTGGTCGGCGCCACCACCGAGAACCCGAGCTTCGCGCTGAACGGCGCGCTGCTCTCGCGCTGTCAGGTACTGGTGCTGAAGCGCCTCGACGATGCGGCGCTGGAGCAGCTGCTGGCCCGCGCCGAGGCGCCACGGGAGGATGTGCCCGGCCGTCCCCTGCCGCTGACCCCGGCCGCCCGCGCCACCCTGCGCGCCATGGCGGATGGCGACGGCCGCTACCTGCTGAACCTCGCCGAGCAGTTGCTCGCCCTGCCCGAGGCCACCCCGCCGCTGACGCCGGAGGCGCTGGCCGAGCTGCTGGCGAAGCGCGCCGCGCTCTACGACAAGGACCGGGAGGAGCATTACAACCTCATCTCGGCGCTCCATAAATCGTTGCGCGGCTCCGACCCCGATGCGGCGCTCTACTGGTTCGCGCGGATGCTGCAGGGCGGCGAGGACCCGCGCTACATCGCCCGCCGCCTCACCCGCTTCGCCGCCGAGGATGTCGGCATGGCCGACCCCCGCGCCCTGCCGCTGGCGATCGCCGCCTGGGAAACCTATGAGCGGCTCGGCAGCCCGGAGGGTGAGCTGGCGCTGGCGCAGCTTGTTGTCCATCTCGGCACCGCACCGAAATCGAACGCCGTCTACCTCGCCTGGGGCGAGGCGCAGCGGGCGGCGAAGGAGACCGGCAGCCTGATGCCGCCGAAGCATATTCTGAACGCGCCGACCAAGCTGATGCAGGAGCTCGGCTACGGCCACGGCTATGCCTATGACCATGATGCGGAGGACGCCTTCTCCGGCCAGGACTACTTCCCCGAGGGCATGCCCCGCCGCGCCTTCTACCGCCCGGCCGGCCGTGGCGCCGAGGCGGCGGTGAAGGAACGCCTGACGGAGTGGGCGACGCTCAGGGCCAGGAAATCCCGGGGTTGAGCGGCGCCGTCTCGCCACTGGCGCTGGCGTTGGTGGGGCTTGGTGGGGCGGTCGGCTCGGTGCTGCGCTATCTGGTCGCGGTGCAGGGGGTGCTGTGGTTCGGCACACATTTCCCATGGGGCACGCTGGCGGTGAACGTGATCGGCAGCGCGGCGATCGGCATGCTCGGCGCACTGCCGCTGCCGCAGGAGGCGCGTTCGTTCCTCATCACCGGCTGTCTTGGCGGCTTCACCACCTTCAGCGCCTTCAGCCTGGAGACCGAGTTGTTGCTGCAGCGCTCACCGATGCTCGCGGCGCTCTATGTCGGCGCCAGCCTAGTGCTGGGCTTCGCCGCCTGCGCAGTCTGCTACACGCTGTTCCGGCGAGGATAGGAAGGGGAAACAAGGAATCGGCTGCAGTCGGCTGGCCAAGCCCGGTGAGGTGGCCTTGCCGCGCGCACGGGCGAAAGGCGGACCACCAAATTCGCCTTCCATCTCCTGGACCGCGTGAAGCGGCGCTGGCTGGATAACATTGCAGAGGGTGGTCGCGCGGCTAAGATTTCGTGCCTGACAGATAGCCAGGAAGCATCGGATCTCATGGATCTCCAATGTCGGCACCTTCCGCTTCTGGAACTTTAGAAGCGCTGAATGCCGCACGCCGACGCCGGTGAACGCCTGTACAGTTCGCTCATGGGCTGTTAACCCGACTACCGATACATCCTGCTCCTTGGTTGTTGAGGAACCACTACACGCCAAGGTGGTAGTTTCTGTCGACTTTACCACCATATCTGGATTGGTACCCGCCGGCATGCATAGCCTCCACGGAACGCACGACCCGACCCTCGTTTCGCTTTCCGTTCTTATCGCCATCCTGGGCTCATGGACCGCGCTGGACCTTCTACGGCGCGTGCGGGCCAACTCGGGGGCGGTGCGGCGCTGGTGGCTTGCCGGTGCGGCTGCGGCGACCGGCGCGTCGATCTGGTCAATGCATTTCGTTGCCATGCTGGCCTACAACCTCGACGTCGAAGTGCGCTACGACACAGGCACGACGGTCCTTTCCCTCCTGTTGGCCGTCGCCGCGACCGCCGCCGGCTTCGCCGCCGCGAGCGCCAAGGCGAAACCGGGACCATGGCGGATCGGGTTGGCTGGCCTCACCATGGGGCTCGGCATCTGCCTCATGCACTACGTCGGGATGGCCGCAATGCGGCTTGCCGCCATCGCGTCCTACGACTTCCTGCTGGTCGTGGCCTCCGGCGCGATCGCTGTCGGTGCATCAACCCTGGCGCTCCTACTCGCCCTCAGCGACCGGTCCGGATCGGTGCGCGCAGTCAGTGCGGTGGTCCTCGGTCTTGCGATTGCGGGGATGCATTACACAGCGATGTTTGCTGTGTCCTTTGAAGCAGCGCCCCACGCGGGGCACGGCGATGCGCCCGGTATCCCGGTACAAGCGATGGCGCTTGGCGTCGCTGCCTGCACCCTGCTTCTGCTGTCCCTCGCCCTGACCGCAGCAATGTTCGACCGGCGCCTCGAACTCATTGCGTCGCGCGAGGCAGAGGCCCTGCGTCATAGTGGCGAGCGGTTGCGCGCCATTCTCGACCAAATGCCGGTTGGCGTCATTGTCGCGGACGCCACCTCTGGCGAGATCGTCTTCTCGAACCCGGAGGCAACGCGGGTCCTGGGGCATGCGCTGGAGCACACGCCCAATTGGCGTGCCTACCCTGCAAGCTTCGGCGGCGTCCATCCGGATGGTCGGCCCCTGGCCGCTGACGAGTATCCGCTGGCGCGGGCTGTGCTCAGCAGCGAGAGGGTCGACCGCGAACCTCTCCTCTACAGGCGGGGAGACAAATCCATTTCGCATCTTGAGGTGAGCGCCACCCCATTGTGCGACAATGATGGCAGGGCGGAACTCGTCATTGCAGCGTTCCAGGACGTCACCGCGCGGACGCAGGCCGAACAGGCACTACGGCGCGCGCAGCGCCTCGAGGCAATGGGCCAGCTCACCGGAGGCGTGGCACATGATTTCAACAACCTCCTGATGGTGGCCTCGGGGAATTTGCAGCTGCTTGCACGCCGGACCTCCGATCCGATGCTTCTGCGCTTCGTTCGCAGCGCCATGGAGGCCGTTCGCCGAGGTGGGGATGTCACGGGCCGCCTTCTCGCCTTTGCGCGAGAGCAGCCTCTTGAGGCCGTGCCGATCGAGCTTGGAGTAATGCTGCCAGACATAGCCGACAATGTACTTTCTCGCACCCTCGGCGGCACCATACGCATACAGACGAAGATCGAGCCGGGGCTCTGGCCTGCGCTGGCCGACGCGGGCGAACTGCAGGCGGCTCTGCTGAATCTTGCCATCAATGCCCGGGACGCCATGCCCGACGGGGGCATTCTGACCATCAGGGCCGAAAACGTCATGGCCGAGGCGTTGCCGGCCGACATGCACAGCAGCCTCGCCGCAGGCGACTACGTCGCGGTGTCCGTGACCGACACCGGCGTTGGGATGACCGAGGACGTGGCCGCACGTGCCTTCGAGCCATTCTTCACCACCAAGGAGGTAGGCCACGGTTCGGGCCTGGGTCTTTCACAGGTCTACGGATTTGCCCATCAGTCAGGGGGTATGGCCACGATCAGTAGCCGCCCAGGCGAAGGCACCCGGGTGACTGTCTGGCTGCCGCGCGTACCGGCCATCGAGCCCCACCGCCAGTCTCCGTCTTCGGAGGCGCGGGTCGCATGAAGGCGCACAAGCGGCCGGCAACAGTCAGCTTCAGGCGGCAAGCTTCGGCCATGGCGAGGCCCGCAGCGATGGCCTCATCCGCGTCACGCTTCCCCATGCGACTGGGTGGCTGCCAGCAGCCCACAGCAGCCGATGAAGGACAGCCTGGCCGAGCTGGCGGTCATCGAAGGCCGTCCGGGGAAATGGACAACCGCGTGCTCGCTGGGCGAGTTGTCCTCGTCGCGGACGATGAGCCGATGATTCTGGAGATTTTGGCGGAGCACTGCGCGTCGCTCGACATGACGGTGTTCGAGGCTGGAGATGGCGTGCAGGCCCTCAGGCTTGTCGAAGCACGTCCCGAAATCGAGATCGTCGTTACGGATGTCCGGATGCCCGGACTCGATGGTCCGTCGCTCGTGGAGCGTGCCTCGTCAATTCGGCCCGACCTCAAGGTAATCTTCGTTACGGGCTACACGACCTACCGTAGCTCCGTCTGGCCTATCCTGCGCAAGCCATTCGATCTCGATCAACTTGAGACAGCTCTGTGTCGAGCCCTGACAGAAGCCGGATCGACGCAGGAGTAGGCATGGCGACGGCGCAGATGCCATGCGTATCGGCCGCCGGTATCGAGGCTGCAGGCGCTGACACCAGGAGGGGCGCGCTCCGTGGCCTCACGATCGTGGTGCCCTATGCACCAAGCCCGGGTTTGGCCATTTCGTGGATCGCAGCGGCGGAGCGGAGTAGCGTCCAGGCTGGGTGTCCCGGCAAGGACAGCCGCCATGCCGCGCCTGACGGCCCGCTGCCGCTGCTTTGCCACGACCAGCGGGATTCAGGCGCCACCCGGAACTCCTCGGTGGAATACCGGGTGGAGGATCTGGTCGAGGCTTCCACTGGCGCGCCCAGTGTTCGGAACCTCGCTCAGTACCGTGGTCGCGCAGCATCTCGCGGTACGCCACCCAGCGCGTGTCGGGCACCTCGAAGGGCGGCTCGACTGCCACATCGGTGCAGTACCGCCGAGACCCTCGCCTGTCAGGCCGGAAAGGCGGCCTTTCCCATAAAGGCGCCGGCGACTGGGACTCGTCTGCAACACGGTGACTGCGTGGTTGTGGGCGCGGTCAGGAGCGAACCCGTCTCTGACGCGTGGCATTCCCTGTTCCACGGGAAAATGCAGGGAAGATGCCCGTTCGGCAGCCACTTGCCGGTCATGCGCCGCGCAGAAGCTGCTGCCCAGCCGCGGTTCAGCGCAAGTCAGGCAGCCGCATCTGCTGCAGGGCGAGGCGAAGTATGCCTGGACACGCGGCAGAGGCGGCTCGACTTTGGTTTGGGCGGACGCCCTGCGAAGAGCGACAGAGTAGATAGCCGGCCGAGCTAACCGCCACCGCCTTCGCCAAGCGGCCGCGGACCTGCGGCTGACGATCAAAGCCAGGGAAGTTGTACCGCCCCTGTCATCATCACCGGTCACTGTTCAGGACGATCAGGGTCCTCTCCTTCGAGAGATCCCAGGTTGGCCATGATGCGTGGGATTTCGCCGGGGATCTCGCGGGCCAGGAAGCCCAGTGGGCCATGTGCCCGGGCAAGGCGCCTTCCCGCCTCGGCGTGCATGTAGACGCCCCAGGCCGTGGCCTG
>NZ_JACOMF010000005.1 GCF_014283215.1 Siccirubricoccus deserti | reverse complement strand
AGCCCCGCGATCCGCACCTGAACCCCGGCCAATAGGACCGGCGCCGATCCCGCTCGCCCGCACAACCACGGCGCGAGCCGCGCGCCAGCCAGGGGACGCGCGTCACCGCCGCCGTGAATGATCCGGGTTAGGTGCGTCTGACGAGCCGTCATGCGCGGAATTGATCCGCGCATCTTCTGCTTGGCGGTAACAGCGGACAGCCGTGGATCAAGTCCGACCATGCCGGCCGGACGGCGCCACCGCACCACTTTTGGCGACCCTCCGCAGCCGCCGGGGCGTGGTCGCCTGAAGCCGACCACCCGCAAGCCCGGATCGGGCCGGCTACTCCAGCGCGATGTCCTACTCCTTCAGCCTGGGCGCCCAGAAGGCACTTTCCTGCCTTGCCGCCACGCCGATTGGGCCAGGGCGGCAAGCGGCGCGGCGGTGACGCGGCATGACGACCGCCTCAATCAGGCCGGCCGGGCGGGCGCCGGTACCAAGGCCCGGCGGAGTTCCCGGCACCCGGGCTGTACATGCTGACCCAGGGCACTTGGCGGCCGTCCGCTGAAGGCGTGCCGACGCGCTGATCGGGAGGGACTCCGGGGTCCAGCAAGGCCGCGCAGCGGTCTTGCTGGGAAATGCTAGAGACTAGCCCCGCCATCCACGGCCAACTCGGCTCCGGTCATGTAGCTGCTGTCGTCCGAAAGCAGGAACAACACCACCCGCGCCACATCCTCGGCGGTGCCGATGCGGCCGATCGGGATCTGCGACAGCCGCGTCGCCCGCTGCTCATTGCTCCAGACCTTCACCATTTCAGTGTCGATCGGGCCGGGATGCACGGAGTTCACCCGGATCTGCTTCGGCGCCAGATCCACCGCCGCCGCCTTGGTCATCCCGCGCAGCGCCCATTTGGTGCTGCTGTAGGCGATGGCGCCGGGCGAGCCACGCAGCCCCGCTGTCGAGGAGATGTTGACGATGGAGCCGCCGCCGGCCCGCTCCATCGCCGGCGCCACCGCCTTCATACCGAGGAAGCAGCCGAGCTGGTTGACCTGCATGTGCCGGTCCCACAGCGCCGCATCCGTCTCCATCAGCCGGCGCGGCTGATAGATGCCGGCATTGTTCACCAGCCCGTGCAGCCCGCCGCCGAGCTTCTCCGCCGCGGCGACGGCAGCCGCCCAATCTGCCTCCACCGTCACGTCCTGCTTCAGGAAGACGGTATTCGGGCCGAGTTCGGCCGCCAGCGCGCGACCCTTCTCCTCCAGCACGTCGCCAATCACCACCCGGGCGCCCTCGGCCACCAGCAGCCGCGCCTCGGCCTCGCCCTGGCCGCGGGCGCCGCCCGTGATCAGCACCACCTTGCCGGTGAACCTTGCCATGTTTCACTCCCCATTTCTCGGTTGCGGCCGCAGGATGGACCGGCGGCGCACCAGGCGCCAGGCGCGGCGGCGGCGGCGGTCGCCCAGGATGGCGGCGCCGGCCAGGCCGAACGTCTGGCCCATGGCGGCTCCGTCGCGGAGAATTGGTCCGCCACTTGCCCTCTGGCCGGGCCCGGCCGGCCTATCGCACCGGGCGACGTGGTGCCGTCTTTCGCCACCAAGGCGCGCATGTCCTCGACCATTGGGATGTCGGTGTGAGCCTTCCTGCGGACCTCGCACGCCCGAATGCCAGACTGCCGGTTGAGCAATGCCGAGCTTGACGGCGTGGTCGCTTCCATCCTGTCGCTGCGCTACGCCGGCCAGGTTCTCGACCTGGGGCGATGACCCGCCCCGCGATCCGCGCTTGCTCCCGCACTGCGATCCGCGCTGACCTGTGGGAACCGCCGGGGTGCCGCCGCCTTCGGATCAGGGCCCCAGTTGCGGGAATCCGGGGAGCGCCCCAAGAACACGCGCCGGCGCGCCACCGAAACGCCAGGCTGCGCACAGGAATGGGAGACGGGGAATGGCGAAGGTAGCATTGGTCACCGGCGGCCAGCGAGGCATCGGCGCCGCGATCAGCGAGGCGCTGAAGGCAGCCGGCCGGACCGTGGTGGCGAGCTATGCCGGCAATGATGCCGCGGCGCAGGCCTTCACCGAACGCACCGGCATCCCCTGCTACAAATTCAACGTCGCCGATTTCGACGCCTGCGTCGCCGCCGTCGGCCGGATCGAGGCCGAGCACGGGCCGATCGAGATCCTGGTCAACAACGCCGGCATCACCCGCGATGCAATGATGCGCAAACTGACCAGGCAGATGTGGGACGACGTCATCGATACCAACCTCGGCTCCTGCTACAACATGTGCAAGGCGGTGTGGGACGGCATGGCGTCGCGCAAATTCGGCCGCATCGTCAACATCGGCAGCATCAACGGCCAGGCCGGGCAGCTCGGCCAGGTGAACTACGCCGCCGCCAAATCCGGCATCCACGGCTTCACCAAGGCGCTGGCCCAGGAAGGCGCGCGCAACCAGATCACGGTAAACGCCATCGCCCCCGGCTATGTCGATACCGAGATGGTGCGCGCGGTGCCGGCCGACGTGCTGGAGAAGATCGTCGCCCGCATCCCGCGGGGCCGGCTCGGCACCGCGCATGACATCGCCCGTGGCGTGGTCTTCCTGACCGCCGACGACGCCGATTTCATCACCGGCTCGACCCTGTCGATCAACGGTGGCCAGCACATGTACTGACGGTCGGCGGCCCGGAGCGCTTCGGCGCCCCGGGGAACAAGCGGCCACGGCCATCGTTGGAACCTGCTCCACGGCAGGAGCATGGCCATGAGCAGCAAGCATCCGCAGGGCCGGGCCGAGAAGGGCGACGGGCGGTCCGCCGACACCCCGCGCCCGCCGGACGATCTCGACCGCAATCCCGGCATTGGCGCCTCCAAGGGCACCGCCCGCAGCGGAACCGACCCGGAGGCGCTGGAGGGCGACAACACCAGCGAGGGCGACGTGATGAACGACACCACGCGCCAGGGCGGCGTGAACCCCGACCAGCGTGGCCGCACCAACCGGTAGCCCCGCCCGGCTGGTGGCGGCATTCTCCCGCCTTCGGGAGAGGATGCGGCCATGGGCTTCGTGCTGATCGGTGATGACGGGACGGATGCGGCAGCGCCGGCACGGCGGGAGGCTGCGCGCATTCCGCATGTCGAGAGCATCCGTCGCAACGCCGCGGCCGGCAGGCTGGTGATGTCCGGCCCGCGGCTGCGCGCCGATGGCTCCACCGCCGGCTCGCTGCAATTCTTCGAGGTGCCGTCGATGGTGGAGATGGCGGCCTATCTGGCCACCGAGCTCTTCCACCGCGACGGCATCTGGGTGCGACACGCGATCCTGCCCTTCCGAATCGCCCCACTGCCCTGGGCGCCGCAACCCGGACGGCCGGGTGGCGAGGCTGGGCCGTTGCACGCCTTCGCCGTCATCGCCCGCGACGGCACCGATGCCGAGGCGCCGCGGCGCCGCCTGGCGGTCCGGCCGCGGCATTTCGCCCGGCTGGGACCGGAGGTCGCCGCCGGCCGCATCCGCATCGGCGGCGCCATCCTGGATATGCCGGATGGCGCCATGGTCGGCTCCATCATCGCCCTCGCCCTGCCGGATGAGGCGGCGGTGCAGGATTGGCTGGCCACGGAACCCTATGTGACCGAGGGCGTCTGGCAGGACCTGCGGGTGGAGCGCTGGCGCATCGGCGTGCAGCCCTACCCGCCGTTGCCGGGGAGCCCGGCATGATCCGCTTGGGGGAAAGCTGATGCCGCGCCTCATCGAATACGCCGAGGCCTCGCCCGAGGTGCGGGCGGTCTATGACGCCATCAAGGCGGCGCGCGGCGTGCCGGATGTGAACAATTTCTGGAAGGCACTGGCGGTCGACCCCGCCACCCTGAAACGCACCTGGGAGAGCCTGACGCAGGTGATGGCGCCGGGTGCGCTGGATGCGCGGATGAAGGAGATGCTCTACCTCGCCGCCTCCATGGCCGCAGGCTGCGCCTATTGCACCGCCAGCCACGGCGCCGCGGCCCGCCGCGCCGGGATGGATGATGCGATGTTCGGCGAGTTGCTGGCCGTCGTTGGCATGGCGGCCGAGACCAACCGGCTGGCCGAGGCGCTGCGCGTGCCGATCGACCCGCAGTTCGAGTCATCATGATGCGCGACCTGCGCGCCTGCTTCGTCGGCGACAGCTTCACCGCCGGCGTCGGCGATGCCACCACCCTTGGCTGGGTCGGCCGCTGCGCCGCGGCGGCCTGGGGGCGCGGAGTCGCCGTCACCGCCTACAACCTCGGCATCCGCCGCGACACCAGCGCCGACATCCGCCGCCGCGCCGAGGCCGAGGTGCTGGCCCGGCTGGTCGGCACCCCGGGCGATGCCCAGGCGGTGGTGTTCTGCCTCGGCCTCAACGACACCACCTTCGAGGATGGCATGCCGCGGGTGCCAACGGAGCAGACGCTGGACAACGCCGCGGCGCTGCTCGACTGGTCCGCCGCCCGCTGGCCGACCCTGCTGCTGGGGCCGCCGCCGGCGCTGCATGACGCGGTGCAGGATGCCCGGGTGGCCGCGCTCTCGCCGTTGCTGGAAGCGCTGACGGAGCGCTTCGCCGTGCCCTTCCTGCCGCTGCACGCGGCGCTGTCGCACAGCTCCGCCTGGCGTGGCGGCGCAGCGCGCGGCGATGGCGTGCACCCGGATGCCGCCGGTTATGCGACAGTGGCGGCGCTTGTGGAGGCATGGGAGCCCTGGCTGGAGCTGACGGGAGGGTAAGTATCCCCGCGGCAGCGTCAGGCGCGGCGGCGCAGCAGCAGCGGCATGACGGCGAAGGCAGCCATCAGCGCCAGCCCGATCCGTCCGTGCCCCGTCAGCGCCCGCTCCAGCCACATCCCGGGGCCGCGGCCGCGCAGCAGCGCATCCAGCGCCGTCTCGGCCAGGACCAGCAGCAGCAGGGCGCCCAGCCCCATCAGCAACCGGGCGCGCGGCGTCGGTGGCACGGCGAAGCGGCGCGCCGCCCAGGGCGCGGCCCAGGCCATGGCCAGCAGCAGCGGCACCGCCTCGATGACGATCGCGGCACCTGGGCCCAGCGTCGGCGTCAGCACCAGCTCACGCACTGGGCCGAACAGGACTCCGACGGCGAAGACCACCGCCATGTACAGCACCCCGGCGCGCAGCTCAGCCGGCATCCCAGAGCCTCGCCGCGCCAAGCACGCCGGAGCTGTCGCCATGCCAGGCCCGACGCAGCGGCGTGGTCACCGTGTCGCTGAAGATCCACCTGCCCCAGCGCGCCGGCACCTCGGCGTAGAGGTGGTCCATGTTCGACAACCCGCCGCCGAGCACGATGCAATCCGGGTCCAGCAGGTTCACCACATGCGCCAGCGCCCGCGCCAGCCGGTCCGTGTGGCGTGCGAGCGCGGCGGCGGCGGCGCCATCGCCGGCGGCGGCGCGGGTGGGCAGGACGCTGGCGTCGCGCGCGCCCGGCCCATCGGCCTCGGCGGCCAGGGCCGGGCCGCAGAGGAAGCTCTCGATGCAGCCGCGGCGGCCGCACCAGCAGACGGGGCCCGGGTGTTCCGAGGCGGTCATCCAGGGCAGCGGGTTGTGGCCCCATTCGCCGGCGACGCGGTTGCGGCCTTCCATCACCCGCCCGCCGCTGACGATGCCGGCGCCGACGCCGGTGCCGAGGATCACCGCGAAGACCGTATCGAAGCCGGCGCCGGCGCCATCCGCCGCCTCGCTCATCGCCAGGCAATTCGCGTCATTGGACAGCCGCACCGGGCGGCCCAGCCGGGCTTCGATGTCGCGGTCCAGCCTTCCGCCGTTGAGCCAGGTGGAATTCGCCCCGCGCACCAGCCCGGTGGCGGGGGAGAGGCTGCCGGGAATGCCGATGCCGACCGAGCCGGAGGCCCCCAGCCTGGCCTCCGCCGCCTCCACCAACTCACCGATCAGGGCAATCACCCCGGTGTAGTCGGGCGGCGTCGGCGCCCGCTGGCGCAGCCGGACGGCCCCCGTGGCGTCGAGCGCCACGATCTCCGTCTTGGTGCCGCCGAGGTCAATCCCGAATCGCAGCGTCATGCCCCAGACTGCTTGGCCGGCGGCCGCATCGCAAGCCTTGCGGTGGGCGGGCGCGGGTGCTGGACTCGGCGGATGCCGCAAACACTGCTCGACGTCCAGGGGCTGTCCTGCCCGCTGCCGGTCCTCAAGGCCAACAAGGCGCTGCGCGGCCTGCCGCCCGGCGCGGAGCTGGTGGTGCTGGCGACCGACCCCGCCAGCGTGAAGGACTTCTCGGCGTATTGCGCCGAGACCGGCCACGCGCTGTTGTCCTCCGACGCCAGCGAAGGCGTGTTTCGCTTCGTCCTCCGCAAGCGGGACGAGCCGGGATGAGCGTGCTGCTGCTGACCCACCGCGCCTGCCTGCTGCACGACCCGGGCGACTATCACCCGGAATGCCCCGACCGCCTGCGCGCGGTGCTGAAGGCCCTGGACCAGGAGGAATTCGCCGGGCTGATCCGCGGCCAGACGCCCGAGGCGACGCTTGAGCAGCTCTGCCGGGTGCATCCGCGGCAGTATGTGGAGGCGATCCTCGGCATCCGCCCGGGGCCGGGCGAGAGCGTACCGTTGGATGGCGACACCATCATGAGCCACGACAGCGCCGAGGCCGCGCTGCGGGCCGCCGGCGCCGCGGTGGCGGCGGTGGATGCGGTGATGCGGGGCGAAGTGCGGCGCGCCTTCTGCGCCGTGCGCCCGCCCGGCCACCATGCCGAGCCGAGCCGGCCAATGGGCTTCTGCCTGTTCTCCAACGCCGTCGTCGCCGCCCGCCATGCCCAGGCGACGCATGGCGTGGCGCGGGTCGCGATCGTCGATTTCGATGTCCATCACGGCAATGGCAGCCAGGCCTGCGTCGAGGCGGATGCCAGCATCCTCTACGCCTCCTCCCACCAATGGCCGCTCTACCCCGGCACCGGCGATGCGCGGGAACGGGGGGCGGGCAATGTCTTCAACGCCCCGCTGCCGCCGGGTGCCGATGGCGAGGCCTTTCGCGCCGCCTGGACGTCCCGGCTGCTGCCGGCGGTGGACGCCTTCGCGCCGGAACTGCTGGTGATCTCCGCCGGCTTCGATGCCCATGCCCGCGACCCGCTGGCCCAGCTCAGGGTGCGGGAGCCGGATTTCGCCTGGCTGACGGCGGAGCTCTGCGCCATTGCCGAGCGGCATGGCCAGGGCCGCGTGGTCTCGTTGCTGGAGGGCGGCTACGATCTGGAGGCGCTGGCGACCAGCACCGCGGCGCATGTCAGGGCGTTGATGCGGGCCTGAGCCTCGGGGGCTGCTACTTCCGCGTTTGCACGTAATCCCAGAAATTGAAGGCGAAATCCTCCCGCGCGCGGGTCTGCAGGTGGCAGGTGAAGCAGGCCTCGACGCTGGCGGTGCTGCGCGTGCCGTCGCCGTTGAAGCGGGCGTATTCCCACTCGCCGTTGCGCTTCTCCGGCCCGTAGCCCACGCCCCAGCCGGCGCGCTTCTCCTGCACCCCCATGGCGATCCAGCCCGGCTCCGGGATGAAGCGGCCCTGCTGGTCGAGCAGCGGCGCGCCATCGGCGCCGAGCCGTGCGCGCGTATCCGCCATGATGATCAGCGTGCCATCCGGCAGCGGCTGGCCCGGCCGGGCCGCGGCGAAGGCCTCCGGATTGACGTAGATGTGCCGGATGATCTTGCGGCTGGCGTTGTCCACCGTGGCGTAGCGGATGAAGCGCTGCTGCCAGTCGGACGGCAGGGTGATGTTGTGCGGCCCCGGCGTGTAGCCGGTCTGGGCGATGGCCACGCCGGCCAGCGCCAGCACGACGGCGGCGGCAAGCACGCTGCGGATGGGCTGCATGCCCTGGTTCCTCCCAGTCTGACCGGAAGTGAACACCCGCGCCGCAACGCGGCGCAACGACATTGCTTGTTGCGCTGCGGTAGCCACTTGCGGCGCAGCGTGGCAGTCTCGGCGTTCTCTGGCAGGGAGCCTCCGCATGACCAAGCGCGTCGCCTTCATCGGCACCGGCGGGACCATCGCCTCCATCGGCAAGGGGCCGCTCGACACCGTCGATTACGGCGCGAACGGGATGCTGCTGCAGGCCGACGGCATCCTCGCGCGCTTCCCCGAGGTGCAGCAGGTCGCCGAGGTCTTCGCCGTCCCCTACCGCAACGTGCCCTCGCCGCAGATCGGCTGGGCGGAGTGGCGGCAGCTTGTACTGCTCTGCGATCAGGTGGCGGCGGAGAACCCCGGGCTTTCCGGCATCGTCATCGGCCATGGCACCGCCTCGCTGGAGGAGACGGCCTATTTCCTCTCGCTGACCCTGAAGGTGGCGGTGCCGGTCGTCGTGATGGGCGCGCAGCGCCCGGCCTCCGCGCTTTCGACCGATGCCGGGCTGAACCTGGTGAATGCAGTCCGCGTCGCCGCCAGCGAGGAGGCGCGCGGCCTTGGCGCGCTGGTGCTGCTGAATGACGAGATCCAGGCGGCGCGGGAGGTGACGAAGACCTCGACCGGCCGCATGCAGACCTTCCGCAGCGCCGATTTCGGCGCGCTTGGGCATGCGGATGGCGACCGGCTGGCATGGTACCGCCGGCCGCTGCGCCGGCTGGCGCCGGACACCGAATTCGACATCCGTGGGCTGGATGCGCTGCCGCGGGTCGATATCGCCTATGCCTACGCCGACGCCGATGGGACGGCGGTGCGCGCCTTCACCGCCGCCGGGGCGAAGGGCATCGTCGCCGCCGGCTTCGCCCCTGGCTTCGTCACCCCGGGCGATGCCGAGGCGCTGCGCGCGGCGCGGGCCGCCGGCGTGGTGGTGGTGCAATCCACCCGCGCCGGCAGCGGCCGGGTCTTCCCGACCACCAAGCTGCGCGAGGCCGGCTTCATCCCGGCCGACAATCTGACGCCGCAGAAGGCCCGCATCCTGCTGGCCCTGGCGCTGACCGTCACCAGCGACCCGGTGGAGATCGCCCGGATCTTCGCCACCTACTGATGCCGCGCTGAACCCTGCCCCCTTCGGACGCCGGGCGCGGCGCGCAGAAGCGCGTCCGGGCCAGGCATGGGCGGGTCCGCCGGGCAGGATGCCTTGCGCCGGCCGGGAGGTTGACGCCGCGCGCCTTCACCGCGAGTCTCCGCCCGGATAATGCGGGAGGCGGCGATGTATCGGCTGGATTCACTGGTGCAGGGGTATCCCGGCAAGTCGCTCTGCCACGGTGGGTTGGGCTGGAGCACCATCGCCCTGCTGCGCGGCCATGGCCGGACCATCCTGATCGATGTCGGCTCCTTCGCCATCCGCGGCGAATTCGCCCGCCAGCTTGCCGCCGTCGATTGCAAGCCGGAGAGCGTGACCGATGTGGTGCTGACGCACGCGCATTGGGACCACTCGGTGAATTATACCCTGTTCCCGAATGCCGAGATCTGGATCGGCCGCACCGAGATGGAATGGGCGACCAAGGTGCCCACCGGCTTCAACCCGCTGCCCGAGCTCTATGTGAAGGACCTCGCGCGGCATCCGAAGCTGCACCTCCTGGATGACAACCAGTCCTTCCTGCCCGGCTTCACCGCCCACCTCTGCCCCGGCCACACCCCGGGCTGCCTGGTCTACCGGATGACCGGCAATGACGTGCCCGTGGTGTTCAGTGGCGACGCGGCGAAGAACCGTGCCGAGCTGCTCTCGCTGGCCGTCGACATGACAATGGATGGCGCCGCCAGCCGCGCCAGCCTTGAGCGCATCTGGGGGCTGTGGCGGGAGACGCCGGGCACGGTGCTGATCCCCGGCCACGATCTGGCCATGCGCCTCGATGCCAATGGCAAGCCGGAGTACATGGGCCAGCGCCGTGCCGGCATCGCCTCCTGGTTCAGCGAGGATGTCGAGGTGATGCACGAGTTCGACATCTCCGCGCCGCGCTTCTGACCCATGGCGGCCCCGGCGCGCATCCCCGCTCGCGCCTGGGTCCGCCTGCCCTCCGGCCGCCGGCTTGACCTGCTGGCGCCAACGCCCTTCGACTGGACCGATGAGGATCTGGCGATCGGCCTGTCACGCACCTTCCGCTGGGGCGGGCATTCGATCTGGCCGGGCGCGCCGCTTTCGGTCGCGCAGCATTCGCTGGCGGTGCTGGCGCTGTGCCGGTCGCGCAGCCGGGCTGGGCTGACCCTGGCGGAGCAGCGGCGGGAGCTGCTGCATGATGCCGAGGAAGGGCTGCTCGGCTTCGATTGCATCTCTCCGCTGAAGCCCTTCCTCGGCGCGGGCTTCGCCGATCTGCAGGCGCGGCTGCAGGCGGCGGTGGCGCTACGCTACGCGCTGCCGCCATGGACCGCGGAGAGCAAGCGCGACCACAAGCTGTGCGACATCGCGCTGGCGGCGGCCGAGGCGGTGCATGTCGCCGGCTGGACCCGGGAAGAGGTGCGCAGCACGCTCGGCATTCGTGCCGCGGTGATGACGGCCGATCCACTCGCGGGGTTCGGCGAGGAGGCCTGGCGCCCCTGGCCGCCCGAGCTGGCCGCCGAGCGTTTCCTGGTGGCGCTGCGGGCGGCCACGGGGGAAGGCTGAGGCCCCGCGCAGGCCGCATCGCGGTGTTGCGGGAAGGCCTGATGCTCCCGCCTGATCGCCACTTCGTGCAAAATATGAATTTCCTTGCCGAAGATCCTGGCGTTGCTCCTGATTCTGGCGGATGAGGGAGATGGTGCCGGGCGGCGCCGATCCGCCATGGGGTAGGCTGTTCTCAGGCAATGCTGGCAGGCTCCCATATCGCCCTCGGGGCAGCCGCCTGGCTGATCGCGGCGCCGCAGTTCGACCAGCCGCCGCTGGACCCTGTCGGGCTGGCGCTGGCCGTCCTCGGCGGGCTGCTGCCGGACATCGACCATCCGAAATCCTGGGTGGGGCGCCGGCTCCGCCCGGTCTCCACCATCATCGCCGCGGTGTTCGGGCATCGCGGCGTGACCCATTCCCTGCTGGCGTTGGTCGGCTGCGGCATGCTGGTGCAGCACGCCGCCCTGCCGCAGCACCTCACCGCCCCGCTGATGGTCGGCTATCTGAGCCATCTGGCCGCGGATCTGCTGACGCCGGGCGGGCTGCGCCTGGCTTGGCCGCTGCGCGGCACCTGGGCCTTGCCGCTCTGCCGTACCGGCTCACCCTTCGAGCCGCTGGTGGTGGCGCTGGTGCTGCTGACCGCCTGGTCGCAGTTGCCGGCCCGTCCCGACCCACGGGAGGCGCTGCACCATCTCGGCCTCTGGGTGACCAACACGGCGCTGCCCTTGCCGCCGCCCCGGCCACCGCCACCGCGGCGGCTGGCGGCACGCTGAGGTCTTCAGGCGCAGGCCGCGCCGTGGCTTGCCGCAGGGGGCCTTTCCCGCTGCCCTCAGCCGCGCTTGGATGCGCTGAACAGGATTACCGGGAGTGAATCGCATGTCCGCCTCCGTCCCCATCGCCGGGAACCGCTTCGTCATCATCGGCGGCGCCAGCCTGGTCGGCTCGGCCACCGCCGGGGAGCTGCTGGACCATGGCGCCGCCGAGGTGGTGCTGTTCGATAATTTCGCCTTCGGCTCCAATGCCGCCATCGCCCATCTGCAGGACCACCCGCGGCTGAAGCTCGTGCGCGGCGACGTGATGCGCATCGCCGAGCTGCTGCGCGTGACGGAAGGTGCCGCCGGCGTGCTGCAGCTTGCCGCCTACATGACCCTCTCGATGGACCGCGACCCCTGGGGCGGGCTCGATGTGAACATCCGCGGCGTGCAGAACGTGCTGGAAGCCTGCCGCGTCAACAAGGTGCGGAAGGTCGTCTTCGCCTCCTCCAACGCCACCTATGGCTACGGCCCCGGCGTGGCCGGCGAGCTGGTCGAGAGCACCCCCTTCCACAGCATGGGCGCACCGCCGGCCGCCATCCTCTACGGCGCCAGCAAGATCATCGGCGAGCAGCTCTGCCGCGACGCCTTCCGCAAATGGGGCCAGGATTACGTCGTGCTGCGCTATTCCACGGTGTATGGCGAACGTCAGCACTACCGCGCCGCCAACGCCCTCTACATCATCGAGACGATGGACAAGGTCCGCCGTGGCGAGCCACCGCAGGTCTTCGGCGACGGCAGCGAGACCAAGCATTTCGTCTATGTCGGCGACCTGGCCCGGGCCAACCGCATGGCTTTTGAAAGTGCCGCGACGGATGTTGCGGTGAACACCTCCGGCCCCGAGCCGATCACCACGCTGGAACTGGTGAGGCTGGTGACGGAGCTGGCCGGCGGCGGGCCGGCGCCGGAGTTCGTCGGCAATGACGGCAAGGTCCGGCTGACCTCCGGCGGCGCCTTCCGCATCGCGCATGAGGAAGCGGCGCGCACCATCGGCTGGACGCCGGAGGTCACCATGCGCGAGGGGCTGCGCCGCCTGATCGCCTGGCGTGACGGCAACGAAGCCGCCGCCGGTTGACGCGGGGCCGGCGGGCGTTACCGTCTCCGCTTCAGGCGGAGGACAAGGCGATGGCGGAACCGATCCTGATCTGGGGTGCGGGCGCCATCGGCGGCACCGCCGGCGCCTTTCTGGTTCGCGCCGGGCATGCGGTGCATTTCGTCGACCTCGTGCCGGAGCATGTCGCGGCGATCCGCGACCCGGCGCGGGGCTTATCCATCGAAGGGCCGGTGGCGCGGTTCACCGTCACCGCGCCCGCCTTCACGCCGGATGCGCTGCAGGGCCGCTATTCCCACATCTTCCTGGCGGTGAAGGCGCAGCACACCGAGGCCGCCTGCCGCGCCCTGCTGCCGCACCTGGCCGAGGACGGCTACGTGCTGTCGCTGCAGAACGGCCTCTGCGAAACGCTGATCGCGCCGATCGTCGGCGCGCCGCGCACCATGGGCGCCTTCATCAACTACGGCGCCGACTGGCATGCACCCGGCCGCATCGTCTACGGCAACCGCGGCCCGGTGGTGGTCGGCGAGATCGACGGCGCCGAGACGCCGCGCCTTGCCGCCCTGCACGCGCTGCTGCGCGACTTCGAGCCGGATGCGGTGCTGACCCGGGAGATCTGGGGGTATCTCTGGGGCAAGCTCGGCTACCTCGCGCTACTCTTCTCCCAGGCGCTGGGCGAGAAGGGCATCGCCGATTGTCTCGACCGCGCTGAGCTGGTGCCGCTGTTCCGCGCCCTGGTTGGGGAGGTGATGCGCGTCGCGCTGGCGGAAGGCGTGCGGCCATTGGCCTTCGCCCCCTTCAACCCCGCCGGCTTCCTGCCGGGCGCCACCGAGGCGGAGGCCCGCGCCGCGCTGCGCGAGATGGTCGCCTTCAATCGGCCGAGCGCCAAGACCCATAGCGGCATCTGGCGCGACCTCTGGGTCCGGAAGCGGAGGACGGAGGCCGATGCGCAGATCGCGCCGATCTCCGCCATCGGCGCGAGGCACGGCATCGCCTGCCCGCTGGTCGATCGGCTGGTGGCGATGATCCATGAATGCGAGGCCGGCACCCGGCCGATGGATGATGCCAACCTGCCGGAGCTGGCGCGGGCCTGAACATCCGCTTCGGCGGGGTAACGGTCGCTGTCACCGGTGCCGACCATGGCTTCTGCCGCGCCATCGCACAGCGCTTCGCCGCCCTCGGCGAACGGGTCTTCGCCTGCGACCTCTCCGCCGCGGAGCTGGCCGAATCTGCGGCGTTCTGGCGCGCCATGCTGGCCCGGGGCGCGGAAGCGCGCTCGGACCGGTTGCTTCGGCCTTCCCCTACCGCTGCTCGGCCGGCAGCCACACCCGGAAGGTCGCCCCCTGGCCTTCCTCGCTGTCGATATGCAGCTGCCCGCGGTGACGGTTGACGATGTGCTTGACGATCGCCAGCCCCAGGCCGGTGCCCCCTGCCCTGCGCGACCGACCGGTGTCCACCCGGTAGAAGCGCTCGGTCAGCCGGGGGATGTGCTCGCGCGGGATGCCGGGGCCGTCGTCGCTCACCGCCAGCATCACGCCCTCCCGGCCGCCCTGACGCCCACCGGGGCCAGCCGAAAGCTGTACCTGGCCGCCCTCGCGGCCATGCCGCACCGCATTCTCCAGCAGGTTGCGCACCACCTGGGCGAGTTGTTCGGCATCCGCCGGTGCCGCCACCGCCGCATCGTCCAGCGCCTGGGTCAGGGTGATGCCGCGGCTGCGGAACAGCGGCTCCAGCGCCTCCGCCTCGGCCTGGGCGATCGCCGCCAGCACCGCGCGGCCGGTCGGCGGCTGGTGCTCGGTCAGCGCGATGCGCGACAGGCCGAGCAGGTCGTCGATCAGCCGCTGCATGCGTTCCGACTGCTCGGCCATGATGCCGAGGAAACGCTGCCGCGCCGCCGGGTCATCCTCTGCCGGGCCGCGCAGCGTCTCGATGAAGCCGATCAGGCTGGCCAGCGGGGTGCGTAGCTCATGGCTGGCATTGGCGACGAAATCCGCCCGCATCCGCTCCACCGCCCGCTCCCGCGACCGGTCGGACAGCAGGATGACGATGCGGCCGCCATCGGCCAGCGCCGGCTCCATTGGGATCACCTGGGCGGCAATCTCGCGCAGCACCGGCACCGGCAGCACCAGGTCGGCGGTCTGCGCCCGCTGCTCGGCCAGCGCCCGGTCCACCGCCGCTGCCAGCACCGGATGGCGCAGCAGCGCGGCGATGTCGCCCGCCCCGGCGACGCTCCCGCGCCCGGGCCCGACACCGAACAGCGCCCGCGCCGCGGCATTGGCACGCAGCGGCAGCCGCGCCGGGGAGAGCACCAGCAGCGGATCGGGCAAGGTCTCGACGATCGCCTCATCGGCGCGCCGCATTCGCCCGACCAGCTCGGCGCGTTCCGCCAGGGTGCGGGCAAGGCGGGCGACGCCGTCGCTGATCTCCGCCACCGCCGGCAATAGCGGGGTGGTGGAGGGCGGCACCAGCCTGCCATCCTCGGCAGCGGCACGGCGCAGCGAATCCGCCAACCCCGCCAGGTTGCCGATCCAGATCCGCGCCAACCCCAGCGCGCCGATGCTGCAGGCGAGGATCGCCAGCAGTCCGGCGCGCCACTCCAGCGCGCCCCCCAGCATCAGCGCCAGCAGCACCACCCACGGTACTCCGCCGATCAGCCCGGCGGCCCTCAGCACCCGAAAGATCTGCCCCCGCCGCATCAGCCGGCCGGAGCCACGGCTTCGGCTTCCCGGCCCTGGAGCGCGGCCAAGCTCACGCCAACGGACCGGCCGCCTGACAGGCCCGGGCGCGCTTCCGCGCGCCACGCCCGATGGCGCGAAGTCCAGCGAACCAAGCGCTTGCGCCCGGCGCCCGAGGGAGACCTGAGCCTGTTCGGGTTCAGGGCCATCCGAATCATGTTCCCGGCGCGCCGGGCACCGGCGCCGGCTGGATCAGCCGCGGCTCGCCGGAGGGATCGACCGCGAAGATCGCCAGCCCGCGCTGGGCTAGCCCATCGGGGGTCAGCCGGATCGGCCCGTCGGCACCGAGCAGCGCCTCCCCCACCGGCGGCGAGCCGATGCCGTCGCGCAGGCTGCGGCTGGCCAGCGCTGCGGCGTCATAGGCGATGCCCGCCAGCGGCGGCGGCCGCTCACCGAAAGCTGCCTGGTAGCGGGAGTCGAATTGCGCCCGGATCGCCGGGTCGGGGCCAGGGAACCAGGCATCGACCAGCGCCGGCTCCTGTGCCAGCCCCGGGTCGGTGCCCCAGGTTGCAATGCCGAGGAAGCGCGGCCGGGTCGGCAACGCCGCTGCCAGCGCCGCCGCCGCCGTGCGCGCCCGCTCCCCGCCGAGGCCGAGCAGTACCGCGTCCAGCCCCTCCGGCCCGGCCTGCTCGGCCAGCGTCCGCGCCGCCTGGGCGCTGTCGCCGAGCCGCGGATGCAGCTGGACGAAGGGCGGCGGCAGGCCGAGCGCCGGCAACCTGGTCCGCAGCGCCGCGGCCAGGCGGCGGCCGAACTCGTCGTCCGGCGCCAGCAAGCCGATTCGTCGCGCCCCGTCCATGGCGGCGGCGCCGGCCATCCGCTCCGCCTGCTCCGTCGGCGTCATGCCGAGCACCCAGACCCCGCCGCCGGCCTGCGCCGCATCGCTGGTGAAGGCGATCAGCGGCGCCCGGGCGGCGCGGGCCGGGCCCGCGGCGGCGGCGGTCTCGCCGAGGGTCAGCGGCCCGGCCAGGGCGCGGGCGCCCTCGGCGATGGCGCTGCGGGCCGCTTCCGCCGCGCCATTCGCGGTGCCGCTGGTGTCCTTGGGCAGGAATTCGATGCTGCGGTCGCCCTGGTCGAACAGCGCCAGCTGGCTGGCGTTCAGCATCGCCTGGCCGAGCTGCCGGTTGGCGCCGGACAGCGGCAGCAGCAGCCCGACCCGGCCGCGCGGCGCCTCCTGCATCGCTGCCGGGGCGACGAAGACCGGGGCGGCGTAGCGCGGGGCTTGCGGGGCGCAGGCAGCCAGCGGAGATAGCAGGAGCAGCAGCGCCGGCAGCCATCGCCGGGGGAAACCCGCCCGGGGTGCGGAACATGACTGAAGTGACACACGATCCTCCTGACCTTGAGCCGGTCGCGCACCCAGCCGGCCTGCTGCTGGTGGCGACGCCGATCGGCAACCTCGGCGATCTCTCGCCCCGCGCCCTGGCCGCGCTGCGCGACGCCACGGCGGTCCTTTGCGAGGATACCAGGGTAACCGGGGCGTTGCTGGCGCGGCATGGTGTTTCGGTGACCCTGATCCCTCTGCACGAGCACAATGAGGATGACCAGACCCCCCGGGTGCTCAACCGGCTGCGGGCGGGCGAACGGATCGTGCTGGTCTCGGACGCCGGCACACCCCTGGTCTCCGACCCCGGCTACCGGCTGGTGCGGGCGGCGATCGCCGCCGGGCTGCCGGTTTCGGCCATCCCCGGGCCGAATGCGGCGGTGATGGCGCTGACCCTTTCCGGCCTGCCGCCGCACCCCTTCCTGTTCCTCGGCTTCCTGCCCGGCAAGGCGGCGGCGCGGGCGGCGGAGGTCGCCCGGCTGCGGGCGGTGGAGCGCGCCGGGCTCTCCGCCAGCACCATCTTTTACGAGGCGCCGCACCGGCTGGCGGAGATGCTGGCGGCGCTGGCCGAGGGGCTCGGCCCCGACCGCCCGGCGGCGGTGGCGCGGGAGCTGACCAAGCGCTTCGAGGAGGTGCGCCGCGGCACCCTGGCCGAGTTGGCGGCACATTACGCCCGGGAGGCGGCGCGCGGCGAGGTCGCCGTGGTGGTCGGCCCGGCGCCGACGGAGACGGCGGGCGCGGCGGAGCTGGAGGACAGGCTGCGCGGCGCGCTGGCCGCCGGGATGAGCGTGCGCGACGCCGCGGCGATGGTGGCCGAGGCGACCGGGCTACCGCGCAAGCAGGTCTATGCCAGGGCGCTGGAGTTGGCGCGGGGGTAGAGCGGATTTCGGCCGGGCATGAACGCCCGGCCGCTTGAATCCATTCTGTAAGCAACAGGCTTCAGCGGCGCGGCGTTCGGACCTGACTGCAATCCACTGTAGCGGGTGGGGAGAAGACAAGGGGCGGTGAGGTCCGGCGCGCTACACCATCGGAGCCGGGCCGGCAGGAGTTGCCCCCACTCCGTCATACGCGGAGTTGATCCGCGCATTCGATTCCGTTGTAAGAACAGGGGCCGGGGTGGCTGGATCAAGTCCGGCCATGACGGGTTCAAGGGTTGGTAGCTCCACGGGTTCAGGCCCGCCCACGCCTGGGCTTTTCGGTAACCTGCCCGATCACCTTCAGCGCAGCAGCACCGGCAGCATGGCATCCAGCCGCATCCGCCCCTCGTCGGTCGCCCGCAGCCGGCCGGCCTCGGTCCATTCCAGGTAATTCTCGTCAAGGCAGGCGGCGAGCATCGCCGGGTCCACCGCCTCGGCCAGGGTCATCCCGCTGCGGGCGGCGAGGCGGGCGGGGTCGATGCCCTCGGCCAGGCGCAGCCCCATCAGCAGTGCCTCCCGCGCCCGGTCGCGCGGCGAAAGGGCCTCCTCCTCGGTCCGGGCGTGGCCATCCCGTTCCACCCGCGCCAGCCATTCCTCCGGCGCGCGGTGGCGGCGGGCGGCCAGCAGCCGGCCCTCCACCATCAGCCGCTGATGCGCCCCGGCGCCGATGCCGAGGTAGTCGCCATAGCGCCAGTAGACGAGGTTGTGCCGGCTCTCGGCGCCCGCCTTGGCGTAGTTCGAGACCTCATAGGGGGCGAGCCCGAAGCGCCCTGCCTCTTCCACCGTTGCCCAGTAGAGCCGCGCCGCCTCATCGGCATCCGGCAGGGTGAAGGCGCCGCGGGCGTATTCGGTGGCGAAGCGGGTGCCCGGCTCGATGGTCAGCTGGTAGAGCGAGAGGTGGTCGGCGGCGAGCGCCAGCGCCTGCCGCAGCTCGGCCCGCCAGGCCGCCTCGGGCTGGCCGGGGCGGGCATAGATCAGGTCGAAGGAGAGCCGCGGGAAGATCGCCCGCCCCGCCTCCAGCGCCGCCAGCGCCTGCGCCGCATCATGCTTCCGGCCGAGGAAGCGCAGCGCCGCCTCGTCCAGCGCCTGCACGCCAAGCGAGATGCGGTTGACCCCGGCGGCGCGGAAATCCCGCAGCTTCGCCGCCTCGACGCTGGTCGGGTTGGCTTCCAGCGTCACTTCCAGCGCGTCCGGTGCGTCGAACAGCGCCCTGGCGTCGGCGATGAGGGCGGCGGCGGTCTCCGGCTCCATCAGGCTCGGCGTGCCGCCGCCGAAGAAGATGCTGGCCAGCGGCCGTCGGCCAGCGGCATTGGCCCGCGCCGCCTCCCCGGCCAGCTCCTGCCGCAGGGCGGCACGGAAGCGCGGCTTGTCGATCCGCTCCCGCACATGGCTGTTGAAGTCGCAATAGGGGCATTTCGCAGCGCAGAAGGGCCAGTGCAGGTAGAGGGCGAGGGGTTCGGTCACCCACGGCATATGGCCCTGGTCGCGGGCGATGTCGAACCGCCGCGCCGCCCCGCCCGATCCATGGTTTCCACACGAGGCGATCGCGGGCTAGCCTCTGCCCCGCACACGCTCCGGGAGGAACCCAGCCATGCCGACCACCGTGAAGGACATGCTCGCCGCTGCCAATGCCGCGGTGCCGCGGATCTCCGCCACCGACGCGAAGGCCCTGCACGACGCCGGCAAGGCGGTCTTCATCGATCTGCGGGAGCCGCCGGAGGTGGCGGCCTCAGGCAAGGTGCCGGGCGCCCTGCCGATCCCGCGCGGGTTGCTGGAATTCCGCGCCGACCCGGAAAGCCCGCAACGCGACCCGGCCTTCCAGAAGCCGACCGTCATCACCTATTGCGCCTCCGGCGGCCGCGCCGCGCTGGCAGGCAAGCTGTTGCAGGACCTTGGCTATTCCGATGTCCGCAACCTGGGCGGCTTCAAGGATTGGACCGAGGCGGGCGGGCCGGTCGAGCCGGGCTGACCCGCCCGGCACACCGTTTCCGTACCGAACCGCCAGAGCCTTCGCGCCACGCCGGGAACCCGGCGCGGTGTTGGCCGTTGTTGGCAAGGTCGCTGCATTCCCCCCAGTGGCGACCCTGGCAGGCGGCGGTGCGGAGTCGGTCCCAACCGCATCGTCGCCCGCCCCCCCTTCCGCCTTTCCTCATGCAGGGAGAAAAGCATGGCCATCGGCGGAACCGCCGTGACGCCTGGCAGCGGCGCCGTGGCGATCGAGGAAACCGCGCAGCTCATCGCGGCCAGCAAGGTCGCCGGCACCCCGGTCTATAACCGTGAGGGCGAACACCTCGGCACCATCGAGGATGTCATGCTCGACAAGCGCTCGGGGCAGGTCGCCTATGCGATCCTTGCCTTCGGCGGCTTCCTTGGCATCGGCGAACGCTACCACCCGTTGCCCTGGTCGGTGCTGGAGTATGACCTGTCCCTCGGCGGCTACCGGGTGGACCTCGACCGCGACCGGCTGGAGGGCGCGCCCAGCTTCGCAGCGAGCGAGGCGCCAGACTGGACGGACCGTGCCTGGGGCCAGCGGGTCTATGATTATTACGGTGCACAGCCCTACTGGCTGCAGGTGCCATAGCAGGCTGCGGAAGATCGCAGGCGGGGTTCGGGAGCGTCGCCTCTCCGCCACGTTAGGGCGTGATCCACGGTTGTCCGGCAAGGCTTGTGCTGGCGGGGGCGGACGCCTCGATCCAGGGCTTCAGCAGCAGGCATCATTTGATTGCCGTGCTCTGACGTGCAGTTGGCCAAGGTGGCGGCGCTGCGTGAATAGGAAGTCAAGCTGACCAGCTGTGCGGCGAGCCTCTACCAGCTCGGTATGGACGGGAGGACCTGCTCAATCCTGGCGGATGCCCGCCGGGAGAAGACACCCAGTCTCGGAATGATGCCGATACGAGGCTTGCAGTGGCAGTGCCGCTAACCTATAGTCATCCAATCATCACCATCCGCGCTTTTACGGGGGGTGGCCTTAACGGGCCGCCTTTTTTGCTTTTGGAACCTGAACGTCCACATCACGAAGGCCTGGAAGCGCGCATCGCCGATGCGATCGCGCCGACCATCGAGCACATGGGCTATGAGTTGGTCCGCGTGCAGGTGAGCGGCAAGGAACGGCCGGTGGTGCAGATCATGGCCGACCGCGTGGATGAGGCGCCGTTCCGGGTCGAGGATTGCGAGGCGATCAGCCACGCCGTCGGCGCCGTGCTGGATGTCGAGGACCCGATCAAGGGCGAGTGGACCCTTGAGGTTTCCTCCGCCGGGATCGACCGGCCGCTGACCCGCACCAAGGACTGGAACCGCTTTGCCGGCCACCTGGCGAGCCTGGAGCTGGTGGTGCCGCAGGATGGTCGCAAGCGCTTCAGGGGCATCGCCCTCGGCGCCGATGCGGAAACCGTACGGCTGCGGCTGGAGGATGGCACCGACGCCAGCTTCCCGCGCGGCAATCTCCGCCGCGCCAAGCTGGTGCTGACCGACGCACTCATCGCCGCCACCGCGGCGGCGCCGCCACCCGGAGGGGCCGAGGACGCCGATGGCGCCGCGCCCGATGGGCAGCCCTACTCGCAGAGGAATTAGGTCCATGGCCATCGACATCGCCATCGCCCGACCGGAGCTGCTGCAGGTCGCCGATGCCGTCGCGCGCGAGAAGATGATCGAGCGGGACGAGGTGCTGGAGGCGATGGAGCAGGCCATCCAGAAGGCTGGCCGCGCCAAATATGGCCATGAGAAGGACATCCGCGCCGTCATCGACCGCAGGAGCGGCGAGGTCCGGCTCTCCCGCTGGACCGAGGTGGTGGACCAGGAGCCGGTGGAGAACGAGGCGACGCAGCTTCCGCTGCGCATCGCCCAGAAGTTCAAGCCCGGCATCCAGGCCGGCGAGTTCATCATCGACCCGCTGCCGCCGATCGACTTCGGCCGCATCGCCGCACAGACGGCGAAGCAGGTGATCGTCCAGCGGGTACGGGAAGTCGAGCGGGGCAAGCAGTACCAGGAATACAAGGACCGCGTCGGCGAGATCATCAACGGCGTCGTCAAGCGTACCGAATACGGCAACCTCATGGTCGACCTCGGCCGGGCCGAGGCGCTGCTGCGGCGCGACGAAACCATCCCGCGCGAGGCCTTCCGCAACGGCGACCGGGTCCGCGCCTACATCTACGACGTGCGGGAGGAACCGCGCGGGCCGCAGATATTCCTCAGCCGCACCCATCCCGGCTTTCTCGCCAAGCTCTTCGCCCAGGAAGTGCCGGAGATCTACGACGGCATCATCGAGATCAAGGCGGTCGCCCGCGACCCCGGCAGCCGCGCCAAGATGGCGGTGATCTCGCGCGACAGCAGCATCGACCCGGTCGGCGCCTGCGTCGGCATGCGCGGCAGCCGCGTCCAGGCGGTGGTTGCCGAGTTGCAGGGTGAGAAGATCGACATCATCCCCTGGTCGCCCGACAACGCCACCTTCGTGGTGAATGCGCTGGCCCCGGCCGAGGTGACGAAGGTCGTGCTGGACGATGAGGCGCGGCGGGTTGAAGTGGTGGTGCCGGACGACCAATTGTCGTTGGCGATTGGGCGCCGCGGCCAGAATGTCCGCCTCGCCTCCCAGCTCACCCGCTGGGACATCGACATCCTGACGGAAGCGGAAGAGAGCGAGCGCCGTCAGGAAGAATTCCGCAAGCGCAGCGGCCTGTTCGTCGAGGCGCTGGATGTCGACGACGTGATTGCCGGCCTGCTGGTGACCGAGGGCTTCACCTCGGTCGAGGACATCATCTCCGTCGAGGATGAGGAGCTGGCGGAGATCGAGGGCTTCGACGAGAACGTCGCGGCCGAGCTCAAGCGCCGTGCCGAGGGCTTCCTGGAACGGCGCGACGTGGAGCTGGACGAGAAGCGGCAGGCGCTCGGCGTGGATGATGCGGTGGCCGAGGCGGGCGGCTTCACCCCGGTGCAGCTGGTGGCGCTGGGCGAGAAGGGGGTGAAGACGCTGGATGACCTGGCGGACCTCGCCTCCGACGAGCTGATCGAGATCATCGGCGCCGACGGCATCGACGAGGAAACCGCCAACGCCATCATCATGGCGGCACGGCAGCATTGGTTCGAGGGCGGCGCGGCCCCCGAGGGAGATACACCGGCGGATGGCGACGGCAAGCCTGCCTGATCCTGCCCCGGAGGCAGAGGAAGACCTGCCGGAAACCGGCCCGCTTCGCCGCTGTGTGGTGACGCGGGAAAGCCGGCCGAAGGCGGAGATGCTGCGATTCGTGCTGGATCCGGAGCGCCGGCTGGTGCCGGACCTGCAAGGGAAACTACCGGGCCGGGGAATGTGGTTGTCGGCCAGGGCCGATGTGTTAGAACGCGCGGTGACGCGAGGCGCCTTTGCGAAGGCGGCCCGCGGACCAGTGCTTCCGCCCCCCGACCTTCGCGCGCGGATCGAGGATGGCCTGCGGCGCCGGGTACGGGATTTCGTCGGCTTTGCCCGGCGGAGCGGCCAGGCGGTGTGCGGGCGGGAGGCAGTGCGCGAATGGCTGCAGACCGGCAAGGCCGGCCTGCTGGTGGAGGCTTCGGACGGCAGCCCGGCGGAGCGGGCACGATTGATCGGCAGCCGCGGGATCCCCGTAGTGGCGCCGCTTCCGGCGGAAACGCTGGGCAGTGTGTTTGGCCGGGACCATGCGGTGCATGTGGCGATCGCCCCCGGACGGCTGGCGGACGCCATCGAGGCGGAAGCCGCGCGGCTTGCCGGCATCGCCAAGGCGACCCCCGAAGGGGCCGGTCGGCGCCGGGACAAGTCCGGCGCGACGAAAGGGAGTTGAGGCCGGGCGCGGCGTTTCGCGCCAGGAGAATTTGTGGGACCGGCCCGTGGCGCGACGCCTGCGGGAGCGTCCCTTGGCATGAGCGGCATGACGGCAGACGGATCGGGTTCGGACCAACGCATGAGTGACCAGAACGACCAGGACGCGGGTAAGAGCAGGCTGAGCCTTCGGCCGGCTGGCGGTCGCTTGGAGCTGGGCAAGACGGTGGACGCCGGCAGCGTCCGCCAGAGCTTCAGCCATGGCCGCAGCAAGACCGTGCAGGTCGAGGTGGTGAAGAAGCGCGTGGTGACGCCAGGCGCGCGCCCGGCCGGTTCGCCGGCCCAGGGCGGCGGCGCGGCGGGCGGCCAGCGCCAGGCCAGCGGGCCCGGCGGTGGCGCCGCGCGCTCCGGCGGCCAGGCCCGCGGCCCGGCGCCGGCGGCAGGTCGGCCTCTGACCCAGGCTGAGCTGGCCACTCGCCAGCGCGTGCTGGAGGAACAGCGCCGCCTGGAAGCCCAGCGCCAGCGCGAGGAGCGCGAGCGCCAGGCCCTCATGGTTCGCTCCGCCGCCGAGGAAGCCCGCCGGCGCGAGGAGGAAGAACGCCGCCGCGCCGAGGAGGAAGCCCAGCAGCGTGCCGAGGCCGAGGCCCGCGCCCGCGCCGAGGAAGCCGAGCGTGCGGCGGCTGCCGCCGCGGCACCGCCACCGGCCGAGTCCCCCGCCGCCCCGGTTGCGACGCCCACCCCAGCCCCTGCGGCTACTACCCCCCCGGCACCGAGCCCAGCCGTGGCCCGCCCGGCGACGCCGGCGGTGCCGCCGCGCCGCCCGCCCGGCGCCGCCCCGGCTGCCGCTCCTGGCAGCCCGGCCGCGAAGCTGACGCTCCGCGCCCGCACCGCCGAGGAGGAGGATGAGGCCCGCCGCGGCGCCATGCGGCGTGCGGCCGGCAGCGCCCTGCCGGCGAAGAAGCCGGTGCTGACGACGGTCAAGAAGAGCACCCCGGGCGCCGGTGGCCGGCGTGACGGCCGCATCGACGTGCAGGCGGCGATCGAAGGTGAGGACGAGCGCAGCCGCTCCATCGCCTCGCTGCGCCGGGCCCGCGAACGCGAGCGCCGGCAGCAGGAACTCGCCCGCCTCCGCTCGGGGACCGAGCGGGTGGTGCGCGACGTCATCCTGCCGGAGACCATCACCGTGCAGGAACTCGCCAACCGCATGGCCGCGCGTGGCGGCGAGGTGGTGAAGGCGCTGTTCCGCATGGGCGTCATGGCGACGCTGACCCAGAGCATCGACGCCGACACCGCCGAGTTGGTGGTGCAGGAGTTCGGCCACCGGGTGAAGCGCGTTGCCGAGAGCGACGTGGAGATCGGCCTTGAGGGCGCGACGGACGAGGATACCGACCTCGAATCGCGGCCGCCGGTCGTCACCATCATGGGCCATGTCGACCACGGCAAGACCAGCCTGCTGGACGCGCTGCGCAAGGCCGATGTGGCGGCGCACGAGGCCGGCGGCATCACCCAGCACATCGGCGCCTATCAGGTGACGGTGCCGGACGGCAGCCGTGTCACCTTCATCGACACTCCGGGCCACGCCGCCTTCACCGCCATGCGCGCCCGTGGCGCGTCCGTGACGGATATGGTGGTGCTGGTGGTCGCGGCGGATGACGGCGTGATGCCGCAGACCATCGAGGCCATCAACCACGCCAAGGCAGCGAATGTCCCGCTGATCGTCGCGGTTAACAAGATCGACAAGCCGGGCGTCAACCCCGACCGGGTGCGGCAGGAACTGCTGCAGCACGAGATCGTGGTCGAGAGCCTGGGTGGCGAGACCCAGGAGGTGGAGGTCTCGGCGACGCAGAAGATCAACCTCGACAAGCTGCTTGAGGCGATCACCCTGCAGGCCGAGCTGCTCGACCTTCGCGCCAACCCGGACCGCGCCGCCGAAGGCACCGTCATCGAGAGCAAGCTCGACCGTGGCCGTGGCCCGGTGGCGACGGTGCTGGTGCAGAAGGGCACGCTGAAGCAGGGCGAGATCGTGGTGGCCGGCGCCGAATGGGGCCGGGTGCGGGCGATGCTTGATGACAAGGGCCGTCAGCTGAAGTCCGCCGGTCCCAGCCTGCCGGTCGAGATCCTCGGCCTGTCCGGCGTGCCGACCGCGGGCGAGAACTTCGTCGCGGTGGAGGACGAGGGCCGGGCGCGCGAGATCTCCGACTTCCGCCAGCGCAAGCTGCGGGAGAAGGTGAGCGCGGCTCATACCGCCGGTCGCGGCACGCTGGCCGAGATGCTGGCCCGCGTCCAGCTCGGCGAGCAGAAGGAAGTGGCCGTCGTCGTCAAGGCCGACGTCCAGGGCAGCGCCGAGGCGATCGGCGTCACCCTCGGCAAGCTCGGCAACGAGGAGGTGCGGGTCCGCGTGCTGCACAGCGCGGTGGGCCAGATCACCGAAAGCGACATCCAACTCGCCAAGGCCTCTGGCGCCGTGGTCGTCGCCTTCAACGTCCGCGCCACCACCCAGGCGCGGGAGATGGCGCAGCGCGATGGCGTCGACATCCGCTACTACTCGATCATCTACGAGGTCTCGGACGACATCGAGAAGCTGTACAAGGGCAAGCTTGCCCCGGTGCAGCGGGAGAAGTTCCTGGGCTACGCCCAGATCCTGCAGGTGTTCGAGGTCAAGCGCGTCGGCAATGTGGCCGGCTGCCGCGTGACCGAAGGCGTGGTGAAGCGTGGTTGCGGCGTCCGCCTGCTGCGCGACGGCGTGGTCATCCACCAGGGCGAGCTTTCCACCCTGCGGCGCTTCAAGGACGATGTCCGCGAGGTGGGCAATGGCCTGGAGTGCGGCATGAGCTTCGCCAACTACAACGACATCCGGGTCGACGACCAGATCGAGTGCTACGAAGTGGAGACGGTGGCGGCCGCCTGACCGGCGCCCCTCTCCGGGTTCTTCCGGGGCGCGGCGCCGCAGGGTGCCGCGCCCTTTGCTTTCTGAAGGGTCCCACACCCATGCCCAAGCGTTCCGCCGGCTCCGCCGGCCCATCCCAGCGCATGCTGCGCGTGGCGGAGGAGGTGCGGCATGCGCTCTCCGCCGTCCTCGCCCGCGCCGATTTCCGCGACCCCGATCTGGCCGGCGCGCATGTCACCGTCACCGAGGTGCGGGCCTCGCCCGATCTGAAGCACATGACCGCCTTCGTCAGCGGGTTGGGCAAGGACCTGCCGGACGCGCAACTTGCCGCGCTGAAGCGGGCCGCGCCCTATCTGCGAACGCAGGTGGCGAAGGCGGTGCGGCTGAGATACGCCCCCGGCCTGCATTTCCAGCCCGATACCGCGCTCGACTACGCCATGCAGATCGACCGCGTCCTGAAGCAGCCCGAGGTCGCCCGCGACCTCGGGCCGCGCTCGGAGGAGGACCAGTGAGCCAAGCCGGCCGCCCGCAGCATCGCCGCCACCACCACAGGAAGCCGAAGGGCCGCCCGATCGACGGCTGGCTGATCGTCGACAAACCCTCCGGCATCGGCTCCACCGATGTGGTGAACATCGTCAAGCGGCTGTTCCAGGCGCAGAAATGCGGCCATGGCGGCACCCTGGACCCGCTGGCCACCGGGCTGCTGCCGATCGCCTTCGGCGCCGCCACCAAGACCGTTCCCTATGTGATGGACGGCACCAAATCCTACCGTTTCACCCTCCGCTTCGGCGATCTGCGCGACACCGACGACGCCGATGGCCAGACCATCGCCACCTCCGACCATCGGCCGACCGATGCTGAGATCGCGGCGGCGCTGCCGGCGTTCCGCGGCGACATCATGCAGGTGCCGCCGATCTATTCCGCCATCAAGGTGGCCGGCGAGCGGGCCTATGATTTGGCGCGCGAGGGCCAGGCGGTGGAACTCGCCCCCCGCCCTGCCCGGGTCGACAGGTTCGAGCTGATCGAGCGGCCGGATGCCGACACCGCGGTCTTCCTGGTTGAAAGCGGCAAGGGCGTCTACATGCGCTCCCTGGCGCGGGACCTGGCGAAGGCTTGCGGCACGGTCGGGCACATTGCCGTGCTGCGGCGCATGCGGGTGGGGCCGTTCCATGAGCCGCATGCGATTCCACTGGACAAGCTGCGCGGCGCGGGCGATACCCCGCCCCCTTCCCCGGACCTCCTGCTTCCCGTGGCGACCGCGCTGGCCGACATCCCGGCGCTGGCCCTCACTGAAGCGGAGGCCGCACGGCTCGGGTTCGGCCAGGTGATCAGCCTGGTCGAGCTCATGGGCCGTATTCCGGACGCCGCCAACCCCGATGGGGGCTTGGTGCGTGCGATGGCGGGGGAGCGGTTCATCGGGCTTTGCCGCCTGGAGTCCGGCCAGATGGTGCCGGAACGCCTGGTGGCGCAGGAAGCCCCGCTGGCCGTCGGTTGAACTGCCGAAGCGTGGCCCGAGCCACCCGGCCAACAGGAGAAAAACCCGATGTCGGCTGTGTCCGCGGAGCGCCGCCTGGCGCTGATCACGCAATACGCCACCAAGCCCGGTGACACCGGCAGCCCCGAAGTGCAGGTCGCCCTGCTGTCGGAGCGCATTTCCGGCCTGACCGAGCACCTCAAGACCCATGCCAAGGACTTCCACAGCCGGCGCGGCCTGCTGGTGCTGGTCGGCCAGCGGCGTGGCCTGCTGGACTACCTGAAGAAGAAGGACCAGGGTCGCTACGAGCGGCTCATCGGCAGCCTCGGCCTGCGCCGCTAGGCACAGCCGGCCGGCCGCCTGCGCGGTCGCCTCACTGGGCAGGCCAGGCCGCATCGCCCCGAAGCCCGGGGCGATGCCGCATTCCAGCCGCTCTGCGGCCACGCATGCCTTTCGGCAAGATTCCCATGGCAATCCCGCCCGGGATTGGCCATATGACCGCCTGACCGGGTGGGCACGGCCGAGAGGCCGCTGCCCTTCCCAGGTTTCCGCCGCGCACGCGGCGGGCTGACAGGACAGAGCCGCGCTCCCTTCCGGGATGGCGTTGGCGTTTCCGGCCACATGGATCCCCGGCAACGGGGGCGGTCTCCCCTCCAGCCTGGCGGGTCGGCTCGCACTCCATGCAGCCCGAAGCGCCGAGCCTCGACCCAGTTAGGGTCTTTCGCAGGCCGAGACTGCCAACCCACCGCGTCGCAACCGGACCGCCCCGCCACCGCGGGACCGTCCGGCCCTCCGCAATCCGGGCGCCCTGCGGCGCCCGGTCCGGACCGCGCCATACCGCCCGTGAACCCGGGCGGCGCGGTCCCGGCAAAGGAACGACGCATGTTCGAGAATTACTATCGCAAGGACATCTCCTGGGGCGGCCAGCTCCTTACGCTGGAGACGGGCAAGATCGCCCGCCAGGCCGATGGCGCTGTCGTGGCCCGGCTCGGCGACACCATCGTGCTCTGCACCGTGGTCGGTAGCCGCAGCGTGAAGCCGGGGCAGGATTTCTTCCCGCTGACGGTGAACTACCAGGAGAAGGCCTTCGCCGCCGGCAAGATCCCGGGCGGCTTCTTCAAGCGCGAAGGCCGCCCGTCTGAGGCCGAGACGCTGGTCTCCCGCCTGATCGACCGGCCGATCCGCCCGCTCTTCCCCGAAGGCTTCCGCAACGAGGTCCAGGTCATCGCCACCGTGCTGTCGCACGACATGGAGAATGACCCGGACATGGTGGCGATGGTCGGTTGCTCCGCCGCCCTCACCCTCTCGGGCATCCCCTTCTTCGGCCCGATCGGCGGCGCCCGCGTCGGCTACATCGATGGCCAGTACGTGCTGAACCCGACCATGGCGCAGCGCCAGCAGAGCCAGCTGGAGCTGGTGGTCGCCGGCACCGCCGAGGGCGTGCTGATGGTCGAGTCCGAGGCGCAGGAGCTCTCGGAAGAGATCATGCTCGGCGCCGTGGAGTTCGGCCACAAGGGCTTCCAGCCGGTCATCCAGGGCATCATCGAGCTGGCCGAGCGCGCCGCGAAGGAGCCCTGGCCGCTGCCCGAGCCCTCCGCCGCCGAGGCCGCGCTGAAGGCCCGCATCGCCGAGCTGGGCACCGCGACGATCGCCGAAGCCTACAAGGAGACCCAGAAGCTGGTCCGGCAGGAGAAGGTCGGCGCCGCCAAGAAGGCGGTGGTCGATCAGCTCACCGCCGAGGGCGCCGACACCGCCGCCGCCAAGGCCCTGCTGAAGGAGCTTGAGGCCGACGTCGTCCGCAACGCCATCCTCGACACCGGCCTCCGTATCGACGGCCGCGACACGAAGACGGTGCGGCCGATTGTCGCCGAGGTGGGCGTGCTGCCCCGGGCGCATGGCTCGGCGCTGTTCACCCGTGGCGAGACCCAGGCGCTGTGCGTGGCGACCCTCGGCACCGGCCAGGATGAGCAGATCATCGACGCGCTGGCGGGCGAGTACCGCGAGCACTTCATGCTGCACTACAACTTCCCGCCCTACAGCGTGAACGAGACCGGCCGCATGGGTAGCCCGGGCCGCCGCGAGATCGGCCATGGCAAACTCGCCTGGCGTGCCATCCGGCCGCTGCTGCCGGAGAAGGAGAAGTTCCCCTACACGCTGCGCGTGGTCTCCGAGATCACCGAGAGCAACGGCTCCTCCTCCATGGCCACCGTCTGCGGCACCTCGCTGTCGCTGATGGACGCCGGCGCGCCGCTGAAGCGCCCCTGCGCCGGCATCGCCATGGGCCTGATCAAGGAAGACCGCGGCTTCGCCGTGCTGTCCGACATCCTCGGCGACGAGGACCATCTGGGCGACATGGACTTCAAGGTGGCCGGCTCCGAGCAGGGCATTACCGCCCTGCAGATGGACATCAAGATCACCTCGATCACCTTCGACATCATGCGCCAGGCCCTGGCGCAGGCGAAGGATGGCCGCATCCACATCCTCGGCGAGATGGCCAAGGGGCTGACCGGCGCCCGCGGCGACGTGGCGCAGAACGCGCCGCGCATCACCGTCATCAGCGTGCCGAAGGAGAAGATCCGCGACGTCATCGGCAGCGGCGGCAAGGTGATCCGCGAGATCACCGAGAGCACCGGCACCAAGGTGGACATCGAGGACGACGGCACCATCAAGGTGGCGGCCACCAGCACCGAGGCGGCGCAGAAGGCGATCGACTGGATCCGCGGCATCGTGGCGGAGCCGGAGGTCGGCGTGATCTACAACGGCAAAGTGGTGAAGACCGCCGAATTCGGCGCCTTCGTGAACTTCCTCGGCGCCCGCGACGGCCTTGTCCACATCAGCGAACTGTCGAACGACCGGGTGAACCGCACCACCGACATCGTCAATGTCGGCGACGCCGTAAAGGTGAAGGTGCTGGGCTTCGACGACCGCGGCAAGGTGAAGCTCTCCATGCGGGTGGTCGATCAGGCGACCGGCGCCGACATCACCGAGCAGGTCGGCGCCCGCCGGCCGCGCGAGGACCGGCCCGAGGGTGGCGAGGACCGTCCGCGGCGCGACCGCGGCCCGCGGCGCGACCGGAACGAGGCGGCGGAGTAACCTCAGCCGCAAGGCGCATCAAGGCGGATCGCAGTTCAGTTGGAACTGCGGTCCGCTTTAGCTTGTTGCTTCCGGAGCAGATTTGGGCCTCTAGGCTTCCAGCCTCCCGGCGATCTGCTCTAGCGTTGGTCAGCCCCTTCGAAAGGGCGCTGGCCGCGCTATATGCATTGGCCGACTGAAGACTGAGGGCTTGGGTGTGAAGGCGATCAACGCGATCCGCATGGGCGGGGTGGACGTGCTCCCGCTGGTCGAAGGCGGCAAGGGCGTTGCCGTCTCCAATGGCGGCACCTGCGGTGCCTGGGCGTCCGGCGGCGGCGTCGGCACCTTCTCCGCCGTGAACGCCGACAGCTACGATGCCGAAGGCCGGGTCATCCGGCAGGTCTATCACGGTCAAACCCGGCGCGAGCGGCATGAGGAGCTGGTGGCCTACGGCATCGCCGGCGGCATCGCCCAGGCGCGCGAGGCGCATGAGCGGGCCGGCGGCCAGGGCCGCATCCATTGCAACATCCTCTGGGAGATGGGCGGTGCCGAACGGGTGATCCGCGGCATCCTGGAAGGCGCCAAGGGGCTGATCAACGGTATCACCTGCGGTGCCGGCATGCCCTATCGCCTGGCCGACATCGCCAAGGATTTCGGCGTCTTCTACTACCCCATCGTTTCCTCCGGCCGAGCCTTCAGCGCGCTCTGGAAGCGCAGCTACGGCAAGACCCGGGAGTGGCTCGGCGGCGTCGTCTACGAGGATCCCTGGCTGGCCGGCGGCCATAACGGCCTCTCCAACAGCGAGGACCCGGCGAAGCCTGAGGACCCCTACCCCCGGGTGCTGAAGCTGCGCCAGCAGATGCGGGAATTCGGCCTGGACGACACCCCCATCATCATGGCGGGCGGCGTCTGGTGGCTGGAGGAATGGCAGGATTGGATCGACAATCCGGAACTCGGCCCGATCGCCTTCCAATTCGGCACCCGTCCCCTGCTGACCCAGGAAAGCCCGATCTCGGACGCCTGGAAGCAGCGGCTGCTGACCCTGAAGCCCGGGGATGTGCTGCTGCAGCGCTTCTCCCCCACCGGCTTCTACAGCAGCGCGGTGCGCAATGAATTCCTCCGCGAGCTGGAGGACCGCAACGAGCGGCAGGTGGCCTACACCGCCGAGCCGATCGGCGATCATGTGGCGGAATACGGCGTCGGCCCGCGCAAGCGGCGGGTCTGGCTGACCGCGCATGACCTCTCCCGCGTCCGCCAGTTCGAGGTCGAGGGCTTCACCGAAGCCATGCGCACCCCGGACAATACGCTGATCTTCGTGACGCCGGAGAAGGCGCGGGAGATCATCAAGGACCAGGTGGACTGCATGGGCTGCCTTTCCTCCTGCCGCTTCTCCAACTGGGCGCAGCACGAGCCGACCTTCGACAACGGCAAGAAGGCGGACCCGCGCAGCTTCTGCATCCAGAAGACGCTGCAGGACGTGGCGCATGACGGGGCGTTGGAGCAGAATCTGATGTTCGCCGGCCACAATGCCTTCCGCTTCGCCGGCGACCCCTTCTATTCCAACGGCTTCATCCCGACCGCGAAGCAACTGGTCGAGCGGATCCTGACCGGGCGGTAGCCCCGACACCGCCCTGCACGGGCTCGCTCCGTGCATCCGCATCTACCGCGGAAATAGTGGGTTGATGGCTGGGTCAAGCCCGGCCGAAGGGGCACCGGCCAACCCGCCACCCCCCTCCTACCCGCCGAGGTCGGCCCCCAGCGCCAGGAACAGCCGCGCCGCCGGCGGCCAGACCGCAACCACCTCCGCTCGATAGGCCCAGAGCAGCGCCACTGCCGCGACCACCGTCAGCGCCGATCCGATCCACGCCGCCCAGAGCAGGGGATTCGACTCCTGGCGCGCCGCCGTATCGCCTAGCTGCGGCAACGGCGGGTCGATCAGTTGCGGCGCCCGGCGCGGCATCTGCACCGGCGGTGGCGGCTCGAAATGCGCGGGGGCGGCGGGCGGCGGCGCGGCCGGGAGCAACGCCTTCCCGTTGGCCGGCGGCGTGGCCATCCACGCATGCCCGCAACGGGTGCAGCGCAGGCGCCGGCCCTGGCCGACGAGCGCGTCTGGCACCTCGTAGGCGGCTGAGCAGGCGGGGCAGGCGATGCGCATTGGCGCGCCAATGTGAGGCCGTGTCTTCGCGCCTGCAAGATACGCTTCCTCACTTGGCGTTCCCGCTCGCCGGCGGCATTGTCCGCGCCATGGTTCGCTTTGCCGGTGTCGGGCTGCGCTATGCCAATGCGGCAAGGCCCGTGGGGGGGCTGGCCGGGGATCGTCCGGGGGCCGGGGAGCCCGCGGCGTTGCACGACGTGAGCTTTACCCTGCCGCAGGGCAGCTTCCATTGGCTGCTCGGCCCCTCGGGCGCGGGCAAATCCTCGGTGCTGCGACTGATGCAGCTGTCGCTGCGGCCAACCAGCGGCAGTGTGGAGGTGCTGGGCGCCGACCTGTCGCGCATCCGCCGGCGCGACCTGCCGGCGCTGCGCCGGCGAATCGGCACGGTCTGGCAGGATTTCCGCCTGCTGCCGCACCTGCCGGTGCAGGACAACGTCGCCCTGCCGCTGCGTATCGCCGGCCGGGCGGAAGGCCAGATCCGTGCCGATGTGGCGGAGATGCTGCGCTGGGCCGGACTCGAATCGAAAGCTGGCCAGCTGCCCGCGACGCTGTCCGGCGGCGAGCAGCAGCGTGCTGCCCTGGCCCGTGCCGTGGTGATGCGGCCGGCGCTGCTGCTGGCCGATGAACCGACCGGCAACCTCGACACTGTCCAGGCCCGCCGGGTTCTGGCGCTGCTGCATGAGATGCACCGCCTCGGCACCACCGTGGTGGTCGCGACGCATGCCGAGGCGCTGGTCGAGGCCTATCCGGCGCCGGCGCTCTGGCTGGAGCGGGGGCGGCTGGTCAGCCATGGCTGAACCACGGCTTCGCCACGGCGCGGAGGCGCGGCTCCGCCGCAGCCGCGGCCGCGACCCGCTCGGCCTGCGCCGGGTGATGTCCGACCGGCTGCTGCCGGCGCTGGTGGCGGCCATGGCACTGCTGGCGGCGCTGGCGATCGCCGGGGCGCGCGGCGCGGCCGACCTCACATCCCGCTGGGAAGGCGGCGCCGCCACCGCGATGACGGTACAGCTGCCGTCCGCTGCCGCGACCGACGGCAGGCTCACCCGGGCGCTGGCAACCCTTGCCGCCATGCCGGAGGTGGCGGAGGCCCGCGCCATGGACCAGGCGCGGCTGAGGGCGCTGCTGCGGCCCTGGCTCGGCGAGGCGCCGGCAGTGCCGCTGCCCACGATCATCGAGCTGCGGCTGGAGGAGTTGCCGCGCGACCCGGCGGCGCTGGCCGACCGCATCGCCACCGCGGTGCCGGGCGGCGCAGTGGAGGCGCATGGTGTCTGGGTGGCAAGGCTGGTCGCCCTCGCCCGCAGCCTGCAGGCGGTGGCGCTGGCGGCGCTGCTGCTGGTGGCGGGCATCGCCACGGCGGTGGTGGCCGTCGCGGTGCGGGCGGGCATCGCGGCGCGGCGCGAGGCGATCACCATCCTGCACGACCTCGGCGCCACCGATACCGACATCGCTGGCCGCTTCGCCGCCCGGGCGGCGCTGCTGGTGGGCCTCGGCGGGCTGGCCGGCACATTGGTGGCGGCGCCGGTGCTGGCGGGGTTCGCCGATCTGGCGGCGCCGCTGGTGGGCGGCCAGCCGGGGGTGGACCTGCTGGCGCTGCCCTGGGGCAAGCTGCCCTGGCTGGAACTGGCGCTGCTGCCCTGTCTGGCGGCCGGGCTCGGTTGGCTGACGGCGCAGGCGACGGTGCGCCGCTGGCTGCGGCGGCTGCCGTGAACGCGGCCGGGCTTTGCGGCGCGGCGAGGCAGGATCGGCTGCGCCGCCGCCAGTGGCACCGCTGGGCGGCCCTGCTCGCCACCCTGGTGCTGCTGGCGCTGCTGGGCGGCTTCGGCTGGTTCCTCCGTTTGGCCGCGACCACCCCGGCCGATCCCGACCGCGCAACCGACGGCATCGCCGTGCTGACCGGCGGCGCAGAACGGGTGGAGACCGGGCTGCGACTGCTGCGCCAGGGCAAGGCCGGGCGGCTGCTGGTCTCCGGCGTCCATCCGGATGTGACCCTGGCCGACCTCGCCCGGCTGGGCGGCGCGGGGCCGGAGGCGCTGGCCGGCCGCGTCACCCTGGGCCGAGCCGCGACCAGCACCCGCGGCAATGCGCGGGAGATCGCCGAATGGGCGAAAGCCGAAGGGCTGGCCTCGATCCGCATCGTCACCGCCGCCTACCACATGCCGCGGGCGCTGCTGGAACTGCGCCGGGTGCTGCCGCAGGCGGCGCTGGTCGCTCATCCAGTGGTCCCGGCCCGGCTGCGCGACCGCGACGCCGGCACACGGCTGCGCACCTGGTCGCTGCTGGCCGGCGAATATCTGAAGCTGCTGGCGGCGGAGGCCGGGCTGACCCGCCCCGGCGCGCCCACCCCGGACCCGAACCGATGATCTGGCTACGTTCCCTGCTGTTCAACATGGCGTTCTTCGGCGCCACCGGGTTTATCGCCCTGGTGCTGCTGCCGCTGGCGCTGGGGCCACGACACTGGCTGACCCTGCCGATACGCGGCTGGGCCGCGGTGGTCCTCTGGCTGCTGCGGGTGATCTGCGGCATCCACCTGCGGGTTACCGGAGCGGAACACCTGCCGCGTGGCGCCGGGCTGATCGCCGCCAAGCACCAATCGGCGTTCGACACGGTGGTCTGGCTGCGGCTGCTGCCGGACCCCGTCTATGTGCTGAAGAAGGAGCTGCTGCACATCCCGCTCTACGGCCGGCTGGCACGGAATAGCGGAATGATCGCGGTGGACCGCGCCGGCGGCGCCAGCGCCATGCGGCACTTGCTGAAGGCCGGTCGCGCGGCGGCGGAGGCGGGGCGGCAGATCGTCATCTTTCCCGAAGGCACGCGGGTTGCTCCCGGCGTGCGGGTGCCCTACCAGCCGGGGGTGCTGGCGCTGGCCGCCGCGACCGGCCTGCCGGTGGTGCCGGTGGCGACCGACAGCGGCCGTTACTGGGGCCGTCGCAGCTTCTGTAAGTGCCCGGGCACCATCACCGTCGCCGTCCTGCCGCCGCTGCCGACGGAGCTGCGGCGCGATGCGCTTATGGAACGGCTTGAGGCAGAGATCGAAGCGGAAACCGCCCGGCTGCTATCCGGAGAGGCTGTGGATAAACCAGTGGATGAACTCGGCGCGGGAGTTCGGTCGTGAGTGCAGCATGCCTCGGCAAGCTGCTGCGTTTGTGTGATTTTAGTTAACAACAGCATTCCAGAACATGCTTATCCACAAGATCGATATGCATGCAACGCATTGAATTCGCTTGGGAATATTGTGAGCTGGGGATAGTTGACGGAAGCTGCTGTGGTTTATCCCGTCAACCTGCTGGCAATCCTGTCGTATCCCCATGGCGCCCAATCGCCGGCGCCCTGCGATGTGGACAATGCCCGGGGATCAGTTGCCGCCAAGCAACGCCGCAATGCGATCCAGCCCGCCGTCGCGGACGCCCATCGCTCGCAAGTGCACAACGGTGTTGAGCAGGTAGTCCCGGTTCGGCCCCGCCTGCCCGGTCCCCCGGGCGATGGCGGCGGCGGCGGTTTCCGGACAGGGCCGGCAATAGGCGGGGTGGCCCCGGTTCGCCACATAGGCGACGGCGCGGACCATCCTGCCGCCGTCGAGCAGCCGCACCGGCAGCAGGCGGCGGGTGTAGACCACCTCCCCGCCGATGTTCTCCCGCGCATCCAGGTAGTCCAGCACCGCGCCGGCATCCTGCCCGGCGACCCGAAACGCCACCCCACGACAGGCGCCGCCGCGGTCGAGGCCGAGTACCAGCCCTGGCACCTCCGGCGTGCCGCGGTAGAGCCGGCTCCAGAGGCAGAAGCGGCGATGGAAGCCGCGCAGCAGGGCCGGATGGGCGCCAAGATGGGCGAAGCCCGGCTGCCAGATCAGCGAACCATAGCCGAAGACATAGAGGTGCCCATCAGGGTCGAGGGCGGCAGGCGCGACGGACCGTGTCATCTGGCTCCCGGGCATGCGTGCCCCGGGCATTCGCGCCGGCGCGGGCTTCGCGTATATCGCTGACCGCAATGTCCGCCAAGCCGCCCCGCCTCGCCGAGGCATCGACCCGAACGGGGCGCCGCCGCTGGCCGCTCCTCCGCCTGCTGCTCGGCGCGCTGCTGCTGCTCGCCGGCCTCGGCGCCGGGCATGCGCTGCTCTGGCAATGGATGGCCAACCAGTTGGAGGACGGCTTCGCCAGTTGGGCCGCGCTGCGGCGTGCCCAGGGTTGGCAGGTGGCGCATGGCCCGCCCCGGCGCGGCGGCTGGCCTTTCGCGGCGACGCTGACCCTGCCGCAATTCCGGCTGACGGGCGGCGAGGCCACCCTGCCCGGCGGCATGGACTGGCAGGCGGAGAGACTGGTGCTGCGCCTGGAGCCGCCGCGGCTGGACCGGTTGCAACTGGACCTTGGCGGGCGCCACCACCTCCGCCTCGGCGAGGCCGGGCTGCCCTTCACCGCCGAACGGCTGCACGGCGCGCTGCCGCTGGAGCGGGATGTGCTGCCAAGCGAACTGAAGCTGGAGGGCGAGCGGCTGCGCCTTGGCACCGCCGCCGGCAGCGTGGCGCTGCGCACCCTGCAACTGACCCTAGCCACCCGGATCACCGCCATTGAGGGCGAGCCGGCGGTGACCCTGCGTGGCGCGGCCGATGACCTGACCCTGCCGGACACGGCCGGACCGGAACTGGCGACACTGGGGCAGACCATTGCCTCGGTAGTACTGGACGCGGCGCTCTCCGGCCCGGTGCCGCCCGGGCGCAGCCCGGCGGCGCGGGCCGCAGCCTGGCGGGTGGGCGGCGGGACGCTCGACCTGCGCAGCCTGGCACTGCACTGGGGACCGGTTGTCGCCACCGCCACCGCGACCCTGACCTTGGATGAGGCGCTGCAGCCGATGGGCGCCGCCACGCTGCGCCTGTCCGGCGGAGCGGAGGCGCTGGACGCGGCCGCCGCGGCCGGGCTGGTGCCGGCGCGGACCGCGGCCGCCGCGCGGACAATGGTACGGCTGCTGAGCCGGAGCCCTCCGGAGGGCGGGCCACCGGAGCTGGAAGTGCCGCTCGCCCTGGAGGATCGCACCCTGAGTCTGGCGCGGATCGCCATCGCCCGGCTGCCGGCCTGGCACTGGCCGGCCGTGCCGGCGCGGCGGGATTAGGGCGGGGTCACGCTTGGCATCCCCTGGCCATCCGGGCTAGGGTGCCCTCATGTCGCATCGCTTCCTCCGTACCGCGCGAATTACTGGCCCGGCTGCCTGAGCCGCGCCGTGGGTACGGCGCGTGCCGCGCCGCCGGGTTTTCCTTCCCGCCCTCGCCGTACCGGAGCTTCCCGCGATGTCCGATTCCCCGCTTCTCGCCGCACGTTTCCTCGTTACCGCCGATGCCTGCCCGGGCCTCCTGCCGCGGCTGCTGCAGCCGCTCGCCAAGCGGGATCTGATGACCGATGCCATGCAGGCGCTGCGCGACGGCGATACCGTCCAGGCCGAGTTGGTGCTGCACGCCATGCCGGCCGCGATGGTGCATCTGGTGGAGGGCAACCTCCGCCAGGTGATCGGCGTGCGCAGCGTCCGCACCGAGGCCGGACCGCGGCTTCGTGCGGTGGCTTGAAGTGATGGTCGGCGCCAGACCCGAGGCTCGTCTCCCAGCTTCGTGATACAGCACCCGCCAGGCACGCGGAACGACAGTACTGGTTGCCGATTTACCCCCAGAAGTAGCGGGGACGTGAACGATGCCGTGGGATGCCTTCCCGAGCGCGCTTGACCTCGCGCGCTTCCAGTTCGCCTTCACCGTCACCTTCCACTTCCTCTTCCCCGCTTTCACCATCGGGCTGGCAAGCTATCTGGCGGTGCTGGAGGCGCTGTGGCTCTGGACCGGCCGCGCCGCCTACCTCGACCTGTTCCGCTACTGGCTGAAGGTCTTCGCGGTGAACTTCGCCATGGGCGTGGTCTCCGGCATCGTCCTCTCCTACCAATTCGGCACAAACTGGTCGGTCTGGGCGGACCGGACCGGGCCGGTGCTCGGGCCGCTAATTGCCTATGAGGTGCTGACGGCCTTCTTCCTTGAGGCCGGCTTCCTCGGCGTCATGCTGTTCGGCCTGGGGCGGGTCGGAAAGGCGCTGCATTTCTCCGCCACCTGCCTGGTGGCGGTGGGCACGCTGATCTCGGGCTTCTGGATCCTCTCGGCCAACTCCTGGATGCAGACGCCGGCGGGCTACACCATCGCGCCGGACGGGCAGTTCCTGCCGGCGGATTGGTGGGCGATCGTCTTCAACCCCTCCTTCCCCTTCCGCTACCTGCACACCATCACCGGCGCCTATCTGACCACCGCCATGATCGTCGGCGCGGTCGGCGCCTTCCACCTGCTGCGCGACCGCGCGAATGAGCGGGCGCGGCTGATGTTCTCCATGGCGATGTGGATGGCCGCCGCGGTGGCGCCGGCGCAGGCCGTCTTCGGCGATCTGCAGGGTCTCTGGGCGCTGCACTACCAGCCGCAGAAGGTCGCCGCGATGGAAGGGCATTGGGAGACCCAGCGCGGCGCGCCGCTGATCCTCTTCGGCATACCGGACATGGCGCGGGAGGAGACGCGCCTGGCGCTCCAGATCCCCCGCCTCGGCAGCCTGATCCTGCGGCATGAGTGGGACGGCGAGATCCAGGGGCTGAAGGCCTTCCCGAAGGATGCGCGGCCGACCAACGTGCCGCTGGTCTTCTGGTCCTTCCGCATCATGGTGGGCATGGGCCTGCTGATGATCGGGCTCGGCCTCACCTCGCTCTGGCTGCGCTGGCGCGGGCGGCTCTACGGCGCCGGCTGGTTCCACCGCTGGGCGGTGGCGATGGGACCGTCCGGGCTGATCGCCGTCACCTTCGGCTGGTTCGTGACCGAGACGGGGCGGCAGCCCTACACCGTCTACGGCCTGATGCGCACCTCGGAGAGCGCCAGTCCGCTTGCCGTGCCGGCGCTGGTGACCTCGCTGACACTGTTCATCGTGGTCTACTTCGTCGTCTTCGGCGCGGGCATCTGGTACCTGTTCCGCCTGTTCCGCCACCCGCCGGAGCCGCATGAGACCGGGGTGGAGTCCGAGCCGCCGATCCGCACCGCCGGCATCACGCCGGGTCCGCAGGTCGACCCCGACCGCGCGCATGACGCGCGGCCGCAGCCGGCGGAGTGACGGGGATGAGCGCGGAGACCATCGCCACCATCTGGGCCTTCATCATCGCCACCGCCGTTTTCCTCTACGTCTGCATGGACGGCTTCGACCTCGGCGTCGGGATCCTGTTCCCCTGGATCCGCGGGCAGAAGGACCGCGACCTCGCGGTCAACACCGTGGCGCCGGTCTGGGACGGCAACGAGACCTGGCTGGTCATGGGCGGCGGCGGGCTGTTCGGGGTCTTCCCGCTGGCCTACGCGACGATCATGCCGGCGCTCTACATGCCGATCATCATCATGCTGCTGGCGCTGATCTTCCGTGGCGTCGCCTTCGAGATGCGCTTCCGCGCCGCGACCGACGCCCAGCGGATCTGGTGGGACCGCTCCTTCTCCGGCGGCAGCTATGCGGCGGCCTTTGCCCAGGGCGTCGCGCTCGGCGCGCTGGTGCAGGGGGTGGAGGTGCAGGGCCGGGCCTATGCGGGTGGCTGGTGGGACTGGCTCTCGCCCTTCTCGGTGCTGACCGGCTGTGCCCTGCTGGCCGGCTATGGGATGCTCGGCGCCTGCTGGCTGGTCTGGAAGACCGAAGGCGAGATGCAGGACCAGGTGCGGGGGCTGGCGCGGGGACTGACCTGGCTGACGCTCGGCTTCATCATCGTGGTCAGCCTGGTGGTGCCCTTCCTGCTGCCGCAATTCCGTGACCGCTGGTTCAACTTCCCGATCATCCTCACGGCGCTGCCGGTCCCGGTGCTGGTGGTGGTGCTGACCTGGCGGCTGTTCCGCGGGTTGGAGGAGGCGGGAACCGGCAAGGAGCACCGAAGGGTGGTCTGGCGGGACGGCGTCCCCTTTGCCTGCGCGCTTGGGCTCTTCTTCCTCTCCTACACCGGACTCGGGATCTCCATGTGGCCGATGATCGTGCCCCCCGGCATCACCATCTGGGAGGCGGCAAGCCCGCGGGATTCGCAGCTTTTCATGCTGGTCGGCGCGGCGGTGCTGATCCCGGTCATCCTGGCCTATACCGCCTACGTGTACTGGTTGTTCCGCGGCAAGGTGAAGGCGGGCGAGGGATATCACTGAGGATGTGGCGGCGCCTCGGCTGGTTCGCCGCGCTGTGGCTTGTAGGGGTTTGCGTGACCGGCGCAGTGGCGCTGCTGGTGCGGGTGCTGTTGCCGCGTTAGGCAGGGCGCCTCAGCGGCCGGCCAATACCAGCACCACCCCGAGCACCACCGTCAGCGCGCCCAGGATCTCCGTCCGGCTGGGCTGCTCCCGCAGGTAGAAGCGGCTGAACAGCAGGGTGAAGAGGATCTCCACCTGCCCCACCGCCCGTACCAGCGCCACCGGCGCCAGGGCGAATGCACTGAACCAGCAGGCGGAGCCACAGGCCGAGAGCGCGCCCACCTGGGCGCTGCTGCGCCAGGTGGTGAAGACCGCGCGAGCCTGGGCCGGCTCCCGCGCCAGCAGCCAGCCGCCCTGCATGACGGTCTGCAGGATGTTGGTCACCACCAGGGTCACCAGGGCGCGGTGGATCGGGTCGTCGCCCGGCAGTTCCAGATTCGCCGCCTTCACCAGCACGCTGGTCGCGGCGAAGAAGAACCCCGCCGCCAGGCCGCAGACCGCGGCCGGCTGCACCGTGGCCAGCGCCAGTTCGCGCAGCGAGGCCGCCTTGCCCGCCAGCGAGAGCCACAGCACGCCGACGACGCCGATCGCGATGCCGACCCAGGCCACCGCTGAGATCCGCTCCCCCAGCAGCACCAGCGCCAGGATCGCGCCCTGCACCGCCTCGGTCTTGGCATAGGCGGTGCCGACGGCGAAGCCGCGGTGGCCGAAGGCCATGATCAGCAGGTTGGTGCCGAGGATCTGGCCGAGGCCACCAGCGGCGCAGAGCGCCAGGAAGGCCCAGCCCGGCAGTGGCAGCGTTCCGCCGAACACCAGCATGTAGAGGCCGAGCAGCAGGGCGCCGACCGGCACGCCGTAGAGGTAGCGCACCACCGCCGCGGCATTGACCGAGAGCTGGCCGCGCAGCTTCTGCTGCATCGCGGTCCGCCAGCACTGGAACAGGGCGGCCGAGAGCGTGATCGGCAGCCAGAGGGGGGAGAGAATCATTCGCGAACAGGCTGCTGCGGAGTGCCGTCGGCGTCAACCGGGTGCCTCGGCCGGCCTCCGGCCGCACTCAGCCGGCGTCGAGCTGCAGCCCCTCGCGCTGGATCACGCCGCGCCACTTGTCGGTCTCGACCCGCACCCAGCTGGCGAATTCCTCGACCGTGAAGCGCATCGGCACGCCGCCCAGCATGTCGAAACGCTGCTTCGTCTCCGGCAGGTCGAGCATCGCGTTGATCTCGGCATTCACCGTGCGGATGATCTCGGTCGGCAGACCGGCCGGGCCGAACAGGCCGAACCAGGTGTTGACCTCGAATTGCGCCAGCTCCGGCAGGGTCTCGCGGGCGGCGGGCACCTCCGGCACCTTGCTGTTGCGCTCGGCGCTGGTGACCGCCAGGGCGCGCAGCTTGCCACTGCGGATATGCTCGATCACCCCCGTCAGATTGTCGATCAGGAAGCCGACATTGCCGGCCAGCAGCTCGATCTGCGCCGGGGCGGAGCCGCGGAAGGGCACGTGGATGGCCTCGGCCTTCAGCAGCTGCAGCAACCACACCGGGGTCAGATGCGTGGACTGGCCGACACCGGTGGAGGCGTAGCTGACCTTGCCCGGGTCGGCGCGCAGCCAAGCGACGAACTCCGCCATGTTGCGCACCGGGGTATCGGCGTTCACCACCAGCACGTTGGGGCCGCGGATCTGCCCGGCGATGGGGAGGATCTGCTCGGATTTGTAGGGCAGGTTGCGGAACAGCGAATAGGCGATCGCCTGCGGCCCGATATTGCCCGACAGCAGGGTGGTGCCATCGGGCCGCGCCCGCACCGTCTCCAGCGTGCCGATGGTGCCGCCGGCACCGGCGCGGTTCTCGACCACCACCGGCGTGCCCCAGCGCGCCTGCAAATGCTGGGCGCAAAGCCAGCCCATGATGTCGGTGGTGCCGCCCGCCGCGGCCGGGACGATGATCCGCACCTGCTGCCCGGGCCGCCAGGCCCCTGCCCCCGCTTGGGCACGTCCGAGGGCAGGCAGCAGGGCAGGCAGGGCGAGGGTGGCGCGGCGGGTGATGGCTGGCATGGCTCGGGCCTTTTCCGTTCACGGGTTCACCGAACGACCTCGAGCCGCTTGCTGGCTGGGCGGATCGCAGCCCGGCTGGGACCGCAATCCGCTCCATCGTTTCAGGGCAGGTTTCCGCCTTCGGCGACCCGCTCTAGCTGAGGTCCAGTTGCAGTCCTTCCTTGCGGATCACACTGCCCCATTTTTCGATCTCATTGGCAACAAAAGCGTGGAATTGCTCCATGCTGCCGCTGAGCGGGACGCCTCCCATCTCGCGCCACCGCGCCTGGATCTCCGGCGTCTTCTGCCAGGCCTCCATCGCCTCGTTGATCGACTGGGTGACCGGGCGCGGCGTGCCGGCGGGGGCGAAGATGCCGAACCAGGTGTTCACATCGAACTGCGCCAGCTCCGGCATCGTCTCCCTTGCCGCGGGCACGTCCGGCAGCTGCGGGTTGCGCTCGGCGGAGGACACCGCCAGCGCCCGGACCTGGCCGGAGCGGATCTGCTCGATGCCGCTCGTCAGATTGTTCCACATGTACTGGATGTTGCCGGCAACCAGCTCCATCGCCGCCGGGCCGGCGCCGCGGAAGGGAACGTGGATCGCCTCCGTCCCCGTCGCTTGGTTGAACCAGACGCCGGTGAGATGGGGCGACTGGCCGACGCCGGGAGAGGCGTAGGACAGCTTGCCCGGGTTCTTCTTCAGATGCGCGACGAACTCCGCCATGGTGTTCGCCGGTACCGAAGGGTGCACCACCAGCGCGTTCGGCCCGCGCACCGTGCCACCGACCGGGATCAGGCTGTCCTTGTTGTAGGGCAGGCTGCGGTAGAGCGAGAGGCCGATGGCCTGCGGGCCGATGTTGCCGAGCAGCAGGGTGTGGCCATCCGGCGTGGCGCGCACCGCTTCCTGGGTGCCGATGACGCCGCCGGCGCCGGAGCGGTTGTCGACCACGACGTTCTGGCCGAAATGGGATTGCAGATAGGGCGCCAGCAGCCGGGCGGACATGTCCGCGGTGCCACCTGGCGCGGCCGGAACGATGATGCGGATGGCCTGGGTGGGGCGCCAGCCCTGCGCCCGGGCGGTGCGGCCAAGGAAGGGCGTGGCAAGCGGCAGGGCGAGGATTACGCGGCGCGAAAGACGGGTCATGTTTCCCCCGGAACGGTCATGATGCGGCACCATGCCGCGAATGCCGCTCAGCGGATAGCTTAGCCTACCAGCCCCAGCCCGTTGAGCCCGGCCAGTTGCTCCGGCCAGCGCCGCCGCTCGGCCGATTGCAGCAGGATGCGCGCCCAGGCGACCCAGCCGGACCAGGCGATGCGCTTGTCCCAGGCGACGCCCCAGTCGGAGAGCAGGTCCAGCCCGGCCCGGGCCTCGGCCGCGGCGCGGTCCCACTCCCCCTGGCCAAGCGCGATCTGCGCCAGCAGCAGCCGCGGCTCGCCGACGAAGGGGTTGAGCCGCGCCGCCTCCTCCAGCGCCCGGCGGGTCGGCTCCGGGCTGCCGAGCGGCAGGGCACGGGTCACCGCCTGCCAGTAGAGGGTGACAGCGGCCAACTCCTCCTCCGGCGCCAGCAGGGCATTGCAGCGGGCGAAGATCGGCGGCGTCGGCAGCCCCCATTCCTCCGGCATGAAGGCCAGCGGCCGGGCGAGGCGGGAGAGCAGCGACAGCGCCTTGACCGTCGGCTTCAGCGGCCCCGGCCACATGGCGGCCGCCCAATGGTCGCGCGTGCCGCGCGGCACTGTCGGCCCGGGGAAGCCGGCGAAGATCTCGTCCTGCCAGGAATGCCATTGCTCGGCGATGTCGGCGATGGTGGCGATGCCGAAGACCGCGACGTCGCGCGCCGAGAGGATGATGTCGGGCTTGCCCTCGCGCTCCAGCACCATGCCCTCCTCGGGCAAATCCGGCTCCTCCGCCAGGCGGCGGGTGAAGAGGCTGCGTGGCATGGTGCAGAAGAGGTGGATCAGCCGCTCCGCCTCCTCCCCCAGCAGTCCGGCCAGCTCGGCCCGGTTGCCGGCGGCATCGAACAGCTTCAGGTCGACGTACTCGTTTGAATAGACGCTGTGGAAAAGGCCGAGCAGCCGCACCTCGCGCGGCTGGTCCCAGAGGGCGAGGGTCCGGTAGACCCCCAGCAGATGGTCCTTGAAGGTGCCGGCCTTGTGCCAATCCTCCCCGGCGCTGCGGGCGAAGAGCACCTCCAGCAGCGGTGGCAGGGTGGGATCCACCGCGGCCCAGTCATCGGCCAGCAGCGGTTTCAGCAACGGGTGCAGGCGTTCGGTCATGCGCGAAGGGTGCCGGCGGTGCGTGGGGCTGGCAAGCCTCGGCGCTGCGCCGGTCCCGGTGGGCGAGGAGTGGCTCCGCCTACCCCGCGATCGGGTAGGGTGGCCGGGTGAGCTTCGCGGGCGAGAGGGTGAAGATCTCATGGCCCGTCCCGGTGACCCCGACGCTGTGCTCGAACTGCGCCGAGGGGCTGCGGTCGCGCGTCACCGCCGTCCATCCGTCGCCGAGCACCTTCACCTCCGGCCTCCCTGCATTCACCATCGGCTCGACCGTCAGGAACATCCCCGGCTGCAATTCGGCCCCATGCCCCGGCCTGCCGTAGTTCAGGATATTCGGCGCGTCGTGATAGACGCGGCCCAGCCCGTGGCCGCAGAAATCCCGGACGACGCTGAACTGTGCCGCCTCCACGAATCGCTGGATGGCGAATCCGATGTCGCCGATCGTCGCGCCGGGGCGAATCACCTCGATGCCGCGCATCATGGCCTCATAGGCCACGTCCATCAGGCGTGCGGCGCGCGTGCTGACCTTGCCGACCCCGTACATGCGGCTGCTGTCGCCGTGCCAGCCGTCGAGGACCACCGCCAGGTCGATGTTGAGGATATCACCGTCCATGAGCCGCCGCTCGCCGGGTATGCCATGGCAGACGACGTGGTTGAGCGAGATGCAGGTCGCATGGGCGTAGCCGCGATAGCCCAGCGAGGCCGGCGTGCCGCCGTGTTCCAGCACGAAGGCGTGGCAAATCCGGTCGAGCTCGGCCGTCGTGACACCCGCCCGGACATGCGCGGTGATCATGTCCAGCGCTGCCGCGGCGAGCCGGCCGGCGGCCCGCATCCCGACGAAGTCCTCGGGCGCGTGCAGCTTGATGCTTTGGCGGGGAGCGATGGCGTCCATGGGAGATCCCGGGCAAGCGAAACAGCGGCGATGTCACGCAGCGGCCATGGGTCGTATGCCCTGGTCCGGCGTGGCGGCGATGGGCAGTCCCGCGTGAAGCTCATCGATCATCCGCTCGACGAAGGGCGGCAGCGGGCCGCCCTTCAGCAGGTGGGGGCGGATAATCGCGATCGGCGCGTCGAAGATCAGGAACCTGGCCCGCGCCAGCTCCTCCTCGCGAACGCTGCCGTCCCCGCGGGCGGCGACACAGGCGCGGAAGGCACTGTCGAACGCCTCCTCCAGCCTTTCGAGTTCCTCCCGCACCGGCGCCGGAGGCGGAGCGTCCTCGAACAGCGTGACCGGCTCATGCAGCAAGAGGAAGCGGGCGCGGTGCTCGTCCTTGCTTGACCAGGGCAGGATGGCCAGTGCCGCCTCGCGGGCACGGCCCTCGCGCAGCAAGGGCGCCAGCGCCCCCGTGAAGGAGGCATAGGCCGCGTTCCAGGCCGCACTGAGGATGGCCGAGCGGGACTCGAAGCGGTGATAGATGGAGCCCGTGGGCGCCCCCACCCGGCGCGCGATCGCCTGCATGGTGGCCGCGGCGGGGCCGCCCTCGGCGACGAGGTGCGTCGCAGCCTCGATGAAGCAGTGCTCGGAGAAGCGCGCCGTCCTGACCATACCATTTAGAATGGCAGTTCTAGAACGCCTCGTCCAGTGGCGGCCGGGCCCAGGCCGTGGAGGACGCCCATATCCAACGGGGCCCCGGGGGCAGAGCCACCGGCTTGCTCCACCCCCGGATCCAGGCAGAGTACCCAAGGGGAGAACGCGCATGGACATCAACAGCGTCTGCGTCGCCGGGGGCGGCGTGATGGGTCTTGGCATCCTGCGCGGCTTCGCGGCGCATGGGGTGGAATGCTGGCTGCTCAGTCGCGATCCCGGCGCGGAAAAACCCGGCCTGCCGATGGGGGTCCGTCGGCTGGGCGCGCCCGAGGGGCCGCCGCCTGACCTCCTCATCGAGAGCATTCCGGAAGAGATGGCGCTGAAGCAGGAGTTCCTGGCGCGCATCGAGGCGGCCTGGGGTGGGCGCTGCCTCCTCGCCTCCAACACCTCGGTGCTGCCCTTGCAGGCGCTTGCGGACCCGCTGCGCCATCCGGAACGCTTCTGCGGCCTGCACTACATGCAGCCGGCCGACACCTTCGCCTATGTCGAGCTAATCGCCGTGCGGCAATCGGCGCCCGAGACGCTGGAGGCGATCGCCGCGCTGCTGGCGCGCTGCGGCCGCACCGCGCTGCGCCTCAGCAAGCCGATCCCCGGCGCGCTGATCAACCGCCTGCAGCACGCCATGGCGAACGAGGCCTACCAGATGATCGCCGAGGGCGCGGTCGATGCCGCGACGGTCGATCTCGTCATCCGCCGCATGCTGACGCCGCGCATGGCGGTGACCGGGCTGATCGAGCAGAAGGACCTCTCCGGCCTCGGCACCCATGCCGCCTCGCAATCCGGCCTGGTGCCGCTGCTGCACCACGAAGGCACAGCGGCGGAGTGGATGCTGGACCTGCCGAAGCGTGACGAGACCGGCGCCGATGCCGGCCTCGGCTTCTATGACTGGCGCGACCGGGACCCGGCGGCCTATCGGGCCTTCGCCGCGCAGTACGTGGCGCGGATGCTGGCCCTGCAGGCCGAGGCGGAGGCCGCCCGCGCCGCGGTCGCCCCGGCGCTGCGGCAGCATCCGGTGCGATAGGGGACGCGCTACTTCCGCCCGATCACCGCGCCATGGGCGGCGGTCAGCGGCACCACCCGGGCCTCGGCGAAGCCCTCCTCCCGCATCCAGCCGATGCAGTCGGCGCCGGTGAAATCGAAGCCGCCGCGGGTCTCGATGAGCATGTTGAGGCTCATCAGCAGGCCCGGCAGGTGGGTCTGCCTTGCATCGTCGATCAGCGCCTCGCAGACGATCAGCGACCCACCGGGCGGCAGGGCGGCATGCGCCTTGCGGATCAGCATGCGCTTCGTTTCCAGATCCCAATCGTGCAGGATCATGCCCATCACCAGCACATCGGCCTGCGGCAGCGCATCCTTGAAGAAGTCGCCGGGGATGAAGCGGACCCGCTCCGCCTGGCCCTCGGCCGCCACGTAGCGGGAGAAGACCGGCCCCACCACCGGCAGGTCGAAGCCGGCGACCTGCAGATGCGGGTGGGCACGGGCCAGCCGGACCGGCACGCAGCCCTGCGCCGTGCCGATATCGACGACACTCGCCACCTCCTGCCAGGGGAAGGCAGCGGCCAGCGCCTCGGCGATTGGGGTGGTGATCCCGGTCATTCCGCGCAGGAACACCTCCAGCCGGTCCGGGTCGGCGTAGAGGCTGCCGAATACGTCGCCGCCGCTCTTCGCCTCGTTCTGCGGCTCGCCGGTGCGCAGCGCCTCAGTCAACGACCCCCAGAAAGTGAAGAGCCGTGCATTCAGCATCTCGATAATGCCGCCGATGTAGCCGGGCGCGGCGGGGTCGAGGAAACGGGCGGCCTCGGCGCCGTTGGCGTAGCGGCCCGCGGCGTCGCGCTCCAGCAGGCCGAGCGCCACCAGCGTGTCAAAGAAGTCGCGCGCCGCGCGCGGATGGATGCCGATCCGCTGGCGGAGCGCCGTCGCCTCCAGCGGCCCCGCCGCCAGCACCCCGAACAGGTTGAGCTCGACCGCGCTCAACAAAGCCTTCGAGGCCCAGAATCCGGTCGCCAGCTGCATGATGCGGTCATAGGTGGGCTTATCAGACATGCGACCATCTCCCCTGCTGCTCTCCCCGGCCGGCGGCGCGTGGCGGGCCGCCCATCCTTCGGCCAAGGATCCACCAGCGGAATATGCCGGCCCTGGCATGCCCTGTCGAACCTCTTCGGTTGCGGCCGAGGGGCCAATTTCGGCATGCGCGGCGGCCCCGGCTTCCCTCGCCGGCTGATCTGCGCCAAAGACCCGGCCTGTGCCCGGGCGCACAGTCCGCACGGGCTGGCGCCAGCAGCATGGCGCTTCGCCGCGACGCGGGGTTGCGGTAGCGTGATTGGGCTTTCAGCAACCATGCCAACATACTTGCGCAACGACTTTTCCACTGTGGCGGCAAATCCCATGCGCACCCGCGACGCCTTCCTCTCCCATTGCCAAGCCAGCCTCGGCGCGCTCCGCCAGGAAGGCCGCTATCGCGAATTCGCCCGTCTTGAAAAGCTGGCCGGGCGCTTCCCGACCTACCGCTGGCACGGGCCGCAGGGGGTCAGGGAGGTGACCGTATGGTCCTCCAACGACTACCTCGGCATGGGCAACCACCCGGCGGTGCTGGCGGCGGCGACGCGGGCCGTTGCCGAGCACGGCGCCGGGGCCGGCGGCACCCGCAACATCTCCGGCACCTCGCCCCTGCATGCGGCGCTGGAGGCCGAACTGGCCTCGCTGCACGGCAAGGGCGCGGCGCTGCTGTTCGGCAGCGGCTATATCGCCAACCAGGCCGGCATCAGCGCGGTGCTGGAAGCGCTGCCGGGCTTCATCGTCTTCAGCGATGCCAAGAACCACGCCTCGATGATCGCCGGCATGCGCGGCGCCAAGGCGGCGCAGCGGGTGATCTGGAAGCACAACGACCTCGCCGACCTCGAGGCGAAGCTCGCCGCCGCCCCGCCCGGCGCGCCGAAGCTGATCGCCTTCGAGAGCGTCTATTCCATGGATGGCGATATCGCCCCGATCGGCGCGATCTGCGACCTGGCGGAGCGCTACGGCGCCATGACCTACCTCGACGAGGTGCATGCCGTCGGCCTCTACGGCGCGACCGGCGGCGGCATCAGCGAGCAGGACGGTACCGCCCACCGCGTCGACCTGATCGAGGGGACGCTGGCCAAGGGGTTCGGGGTGCTCGGCGGCTACATCGCGGGCGACGCGGATGTCGTGGACTATATCCGCAGCGTCGCCGGCGGGCTGATCTTCACCACCGCCCTGCCGCCGGCGGTGGCCGGCGCCGCGCTGGAGAGCGTACGGGTGCTGAAGCGCGACCCGGCCCGGCGAGCGGCGCTGGCGGAACGCGCCGCGGCCTTGAAGGCGGCGCTGGATGGCGCCGGCTTGGCGCGGATGGACGGGCCGAGCCACATCGTCCCGGTCTGGGTCGGCGAGGCCGAGCTGTGCCGGCAGGTGGCGCGGCGGCTGCTGGCCGAGCACGGGCTCTACGCCACGCCGATCAACTACCCGACGGTGCCGCGCGGCACGGAGCGGCTGCGGCTCTGTGCCACCCCCTTCCATACCGATGCGATGATCGCCGAGCTGGTCCGCGCGTTGCGAGCGGTGCTGCCGAGGATCGGCCCGGGAGTCGCCCCAGAGGCTGCGATCGGGATGCTGGCGGCGGAGTAGCCGGCCGCACAGCCGCCGACCTGGAGGCGTGCCGGCTCCCCGCCAAGCGCGGGGCGCCAATTTCCCTGGTTGAACGTATAAACCTACGATCGCGCAGGCTGCATCGCAGTTCGCATCATTCCGCGCGCAGCCCCTGGCCGAGAATATTGATGCGGCGGGCTTCGCAGGCCGCCACCCCTGGCAGCTCCGCGGCGCGACCGTCCACCCAGACGATGCGCAGCGTGTAGGCGCCCTCTGCCGGAAAGCGCAGCGGCATGCTGGCCTGGCTGGAGAGGCCGCCGCCGCGCAGCAGATCGGGGCTCCACTGCCGGGTGGCCGCCGGCGCCAGATAGAGCTGCTCCACCGCGATGGCGGAGTGGTTGGTCAGCAGGGCCTCGCAGCCAGCTCGCCGGGCACAGCCGGGCAGCAACGCCATGGTCAGCAGCAGGGCGGCCGGCAGCAGCGGAGGACGCATCCGATCAGGCCGCCGGGTCGATCGGCGCGGGCGGCACGCCGCCGGCCTCGATGGCCGTGCCGGCGGCGAGCAGCACATCCTCCCGATAGCGCCCGCCGATCAGTTGCACCCCGACCGGTACCCGCCCCACCAGCCCGGTGCTGACCACCAGCCCCGGCAGGCCGAACAGCGCCGGGGCGATCTGCGGCAGCTGCGCCGCCATCACCGATTGGAAGCGGTCGAAACCCTCGACATCCGAATGGTCGCGGAAAGGCAGCTCGCCGGAGGCCGGCATCAGCACCACAGGATAGCGCTCGAGAAACAGCAGCCAGGCGCGCAGCAGCGTGACGCGGCGCTGCAGCGTGTCCTGGAAATCCTCCAGCGCAGGCGCGGGGCAGAGCCTCTCCATGAAGCCGAAGATGGCGATGGCATCCGGATCACCCTCGCGCTCCACCACCGAAGCCATGCCGCCACGGCGGGTCTCAGCCAGCCAGAGCATGGCCTGGAGCCGGGCGGCTTCCTGCAACGGGGGCAGCGACGGAACCTCCTCCACGCTCCAGCCACCCGCCTCCAGCCGCCGCGCCGCATCGCGCAGGGCGGCCGCGACCTCGGCCTGCACCGGCATGCCCTCGGGCGCGATGCAGAGGGCGGCGCGCTTCGGATAGGCCGGGCCTTCCAGCGGCGCCGGCGTCCACCAGGGGTCGCGCGCATCGGGCGTGCTCATGGCCGCGAGGCCGAGGCGCAAATCGGCGATGGTCCGGGCGATCGGGCCGGAGACCGCCATGAGCTGGCCGCCGATGCCGCGATCCGCGACCGAAGCGTTCCAGGCCGCGACCCGGCCGAGCGTCGGTCGCAGCCCATGCACGCCGCAGGCATAGGCGGGGTAGCGGATGGAGCCGGCGATATCCGTGCCATGGCCGATCGCGCCGATGCCGGTGGCCACCGCCACCGCCGCGCCGCCGGAGGAGCCGCCCGGGGTGATCGCGGGATCGCGCGGGTTCTTTGTCGCGCCATGCAGGGAGTTGCGGGTGAACCAGCGCAGCGAGAAGGCCGGGGTATTGGTCCGGCCGAGGATGACCGCGCCAGCGCGGCGCAGGTTCGACACCACCGGGCTGTCCTGCTGCGCGATGAGCTCGCGTTGCAGGCGGAGGCCGTTGGTGGTGGGCCAGCCCTGCTGGTCGACGTTCACCTTCACCGTCACCGGCACGCCGGCGAGCAGGCCGGGATCCTCGCCACGCGCCAGCATAGCATCCACCGCATCGGCGGCGGCCAAACTCTCCGCCGGGTCATGGGCGATGACGGCGTTGAGCGCGGGGTTCACCGCCTCCAGCCGGGCCAGCGCCGCGGCGGCGGCCTCCCGGGCGGAGACCTCGCGCGCGCGGATACGGGCGGCGAGGTCGGTGGCGGACAGGCGCCAGAGTTCGGTCATGGCAGGCATCCCGGCTTGATTCGGCGCATGGTCGTTCCCTGGCCGCAGCCGGTCAATCAGGGGGCGCAGCCAAACTCAAACCGGTCCAGGGGAGCAGCGCCCCCTGGCCTTCTGCTATCCTGGCAACCCCAACACGTTCTTGCTGAGGATGTTGCGCTGGATCTCGTTCGATCCGCCGTAGATCGAGGCCGGCCGCGCCTGGATGAACAGCCCGCCGATGTTGAGGTCGCGGTTGCCCTCCATCGGTTCCAGCAGCCCGGCGTTTTCGCCGGCGATCTCCAGCATGCAGTCGGTGATCTTCTGGAACAGCTCGGTCTGGATCACCTTCAGCATGGAGACATCGGGGCCGAGCGATTCGCCGCGCTTCAGCTTCTCGACATAGACCCCGAACAGCGCCTTCAGATCCTCGAACTCCAGCCGCAGCCGGGCGTAGCGGTCCTGGAATTCGGCGTCCTCCCAGCAGCCCATGCGCTCCGCGAGGAGCTTCAGCCGTGACAGCGCGTAGCCGGATTGCCGTGGCGAGCCGAGGAAGATGCGCTCGAAGCCGAGCAGCGCCTTGGCCATGTCCCAGCCCTTGTTGAGCTGGCCGACCAGGTTCTCCTTCGGCACCCTGACATTGTCGAAGAAGGTCTCGCAGAATTCGTCGTGCATCTCGAGGTTGATGATCGGCCGCACGGTGATGCCCGGCGTCTTCATGTCGACCAGGAGGAAGCTGATCCCCTCCTGCTTCTTCGCCTGCTTGTCGGTGCGCACCAGCAGGAAGATCCAGTTGGCGTCCATCGCCAGGGTGGTCCAGATCTTCTGGCCATTGACCACATAGTGGTCGCCGTCCAGCACCGCCTCGGTCCTCAGCGCGGCGAGGTCGGAACCCGCGTTGGGCTCGGAATAGCCCTGGCACCAGATGTGCTCGCCGGTGAGGATCTTCGGCAGGAAGAACCGCTTCTGCGCCTCGGTGCCGTATTTGATCACCAGCGGGCCGAGCATGACGATGCCATGGTCGTTGGTGCGGGCGACGCCGTAGCGTTCGTATTCCTCAGTCAGGATGATCTGCTTGGCAGGCGACAGGCCGAGCCCGCCGTATTCCTTCGGCCAGCCGGGGCAGAGCCAGCCCTTCTCCGCCAGCTTCATGTACCAGGGCCGGTTCTCGGACCAGTGCAGCCGCTTCGGCGGGTTGCGAAGCTCTTCCGGGTAGTTCTCGTGCAGGAAGGCGCGGACCACCTGGCGGAAATGTTCGTCGTCGAGCCCGTCCAGCTCCTGCGGCGCGGGGATGCGGATGGCGTCCATCTCAATCTCCCTTGAACTGTGGTGCGCGCTTGCCGAGGAAGGCGGCGCGGCCTTCCTTGAAATCCCCGGTGAGGAACAGCGTCGCCTGGAAATGCCGTTCCTGCTCCAGCGCACGGTCGAGGCCCTCGCCCAGCATCTGCTTGGTCAGCGCCATCGGCGCCGGCGCCTGTTCGGCAAGGAAGCGCGCCTTCTCCAGCGCGCTCGCCAGCGCATGGCCCTTCGGCACCACATGATCGACGAGGCCGATGCGCTCTGCCTCCATCGCCGTCATCTGGCCGTGGTAGAGCAGGATCTGCCGCGCCCTGCCCTGGCCAACGCGCAGCGGCAGCGTATGTGGCAGGCCGAGATCGGCCATCAGCCCGATCCTGCCGAAGCCGGCGCCGAGCCGCGCATCCTCCGCCGCCACGACGGTGTCGGAGGCGCAGGCCAGCGACAGGCCGGCGCCGACGCAGAAGCCTTCCACCGCCGCCACCACCGGCACGCTGCCGAGCACCATCAGCCGGACCAGCTCATGCGAGAGGCGCATGCGCTCCCGCCCCTCCATCGGCGTTTTCACCTCCATGCCGGAGATATCGCCGCCGGAGCAGAAATGCCCGCCTGCGCCGGTCAGCACGATGGCGCGCACGGATGCGTCGCCCTGCGCCGCGCGCAGCGCCTCGATCAGCTCGAAGCGGATGGACATGGCCAGCGCGTTGCGCCGGGCCGGCTGGTCGAGCGTCAGGAGAAGGACATTGCCGTCCCGTTCGGTGACGACGCGCGCTACGGGGTCGCTCATTCCTCCACCTTCGGGCTCACCGCCATGAAGCGGCGGCGGTGCAGCGCGGCGCTCCCATACTGGTTGGTCAGCACCATCGCCTTCCGCAGGTAGAGGCCGACATCATACTGGTCGGTGTAGCCGATGCCACCATGCAGCTGGATGCATTCGCGCGTTACCCGCATGGCGGCATCAGCGGCGCGTGCCTTGGCGCGGGAGACAGCGGCGCGGCGGGCATCACCGCTGGCGCCGGCGTCCAGCGCCGCCGCCGCCGATTCGATGCTGGCGCGGGTCAGCGCGATCTGCATCTTCACATCCGCGGCGCGGTGCTGCAGGGCCTGGAAGGTGCCGATGATGCGGCCGAATTGCTGCCGGGTGCGCAGGTAATCGAGCGTCATGGCGAAGGCGCGTTCCATGCCGCCCAGCAGATAGGCGCCGGTCAGCAGCGCCGCCTCGTCCAGCGCCTCGGCCAGCGCCGGGCCGATGTCGTCGGCAAGCTTCGTCGCCTCGCGCAGGTTCGGCGTCAGCATGCCGAGGTTGCCGCCATCCTGGGTGCGCTCGACCGTGACGGCGCTGCGCGCGGCCGATAGCTCATAGAGGGCGAGCCTGCCCCCCTCCTGCTGCGGGACCAGGAAGAAATCGGCGCCGGCAGCCATGGGCAGGAAGCGGCGCGAGGCATCGGGGGTGCCCGGCACCTCCAGCGTGTCCGGGTGCTCCTGCCAGGCGGTGAGCACCACCACCTCGCCGGCCAGCAGCACCGGCAGCGCGCCCTTGCCGCCAGCGGCGGCCAGCAGCCCGGCCGAGAGCATCGCCGGGATCAGCGGCTCCGGCACCAGCCCGGCGCCGAGTTCCTCGGCCAGGGCGCAGGCCTCGCCGAGGCCAAGTCCGGCGCCACCCAGCGCCTCCGGCAGGCGCAGGCCAATCCAGCCCATCTCGCCCATCTGACGGAACACCCCGGCATCGAAGCCGGGGTCCTGGAAGCGCAGGTCGCGCACCCGCTTGAGCTCGCCGCCGGGCGGCGCCACCGCCGCCGCGCTGTCGCGGATCATGCGGATCGACTCCGCGCGGTCATCCATGGGCGCGGCACTCATTGGCCTGTGTCCTCAGTTGGTGTGCAAGGTCGCCGCCGATTTGGCCTGCACTTCGGCGAGGCTCCAGCCCGGCGCCAGGTCGCGCACGACGAAGCCCTTGCCGGGCACCACGTCCAGCACGGCCAGGTTGGTGTAGACCCGGTTGACGCAGCCGAGGCCGGTCAGCGGATAGCCGCAGCGCTCGACGATCTTCGGCCTGCCGTCCTTGGTGGTGTGGTCCATCACCACCCAGAGCCGCTTGGCGCCGGCGGCGAGGTCCATGGCGCCGCCGACGGCGGGGGCGGTGTCGTTCTCGCTGGTGGCCCAATTGGCGAGGTCGCCATTCTCCGCCACCTCGAAGCCGCCGAGCACGCAGAGGTCGATGTGGCCACCGCGAATCATCGCGAAGCTGTCGGCATGACCGACGAAGGAGGCGCCCTTGGCCAGGGTGATCAGCTGCTTGCCGGCGTTGATCAGCCAGGGATCCTCCTGCCCCTTGGCCGGCGCCGGGCCCATGCCGATGACACCGTTCTCCGACTGGAAGATCACCTCCCGCTCCGGCGGGACATGGTTGGCGACCATGGTCGGGATGCCGATGCCGAGGTTGACGCACCAGCCTTCCGGCACGTCGGCGGCAAGCCGCGCAGCCATCTGGTCACGGGTGAACGGCTTCATCACGCCTCTCCCTCCGGCTTGAGCCAATCGCCGCCGCGGTCCACCTGGACCACGCGGTTCACATACACCCCGGGTGTCATGATCATGTGCGGGTGCAGCGTGCCGAGTTCGCGGATGTGCTGCACCTGGGCGATGGTCAGCTCGGCCGCCATCGCCATCACCGGGTTGAAATTGGCGCCCGAGCCCCGGTAGACGAGGTTGCCCCAGCGATCGGCCTCCCAGGCCTCGACCAGCGCGACATCGCCCTTCAGCGCCCGCTCCATCACGTATTGCCGCCCGTCGAACTCGCGGTTCTCCTTGTCCTTCCCCAGCAGGGTGCCGGCCGCGGTCGCGGTGTAGAAGGCGGGGATGCCGGCGCCGGCGGCGCGGATGCGCTCGGCCAGGGTGCCCTGCGGCACGATCTCCAGCTCGATCTTGCCCTCGCGGTACAAGGTCTCGAACACCACCGGGTCGGAGGAGCGGGGGAAGGAGCAGATGATCTTCCGCACCCGGCCCAGCTCCATCAGCCGCGCCACGCCGACGCGGCCGACGCCGGCATTGTTCAATACGGCGGTGAGGTTGGTGGCGCCCTGCTCGATCAATCCCTCGATCAGCACATCCGGCTGGCCGACCGAGCCGAAGCCGCCGATCAGCACCGTCGAGCCGTCCTTAACGCCGGCCAGGGCCTCGGCGACCGTGGCCACGATTTTGTTGATCATGAACGCTCCTCGATCTCCGCCCCCGGTCCTAGCGCCTGCTCCGGCGGTGGTCCAGATGCCAGCGGCAGCCCGGCGCGGCTCCCCGTCAGGCGATGACGAACGGATATCCTGCACTTGCAGGCGCAATCTGTTAGAATCAACCATCAGGTCTTTCAGAGGAAGTGATGGTTCAGCTGCCACTTGGGGGCAAAGCGCTCATAGTTTCTCCGGCCGGTCAGGTCTCCGGGCGCGACAGCGTCCAATGGTACCGCCAGAGCCAAAACGAAATCGAGACGAATTACTTCAACATCGGCGACATGGTGGTCTATGATTCGACCCTGAAGCTGCTCGACCTGACCGAAGTCAGGGGAACGGCCATCGAGAACACGCCGGAAGCCGAGATCGAAGCCTATAGGAACTACGACTTCTTCCTGGTCCGGGCCTCCAATTTCATCCATTCCAACATGGAATGGCACCAGGCGCTGGAGTTGTTCGATGCCGTGCAACTGCCGATCTTCGCCATCGGCGTCGGCGCCCAGGCCAGCAGCTTCGGCCGATACCAGCTGGACGACCGCAACCTCCGCTTCTGGAAGACCGTCGCCGAGCGCAGCACGCTGATCGGCGTCCGCGGCACCTTCACCGCGGAGGTGCTGGCTGCGAACGGCATCAAGAATGTCGAGGTCGTCGGCTGCCCTTCGCTGTTCCGCGCCCGCAAGCGCGACCTGCAGATCCGGCCCGGCGCGGTGGAACGGGTCGCCTTCTCCATCCGGCGCGAGGCCGGCGCGGACTATGCCACCTCCGTCGAGCGCTACCGCGAGGAGCAGCGGGAGATGCTGCTGCGCTTCGCCCGGCGCTTCGCGCTGCGGGTGACCACGCATGGCGAGGTGGAGGAGAAGGCCTTCGTCTACCGCAATGCCGAACGCATGCAGCAGGCGAGAAAGCTGTTCCTGCAGCAGCGCTGGTGGACCGAGGACACCGCCGCCGAGATGGAGCGCCTCTACGGGGACCTGTTCTTCTTCCTGAAGGTCAGCGAATACGACGACTTCATCCGCACCCAGGATCTGGCGGTCGGCTACCGGGTGCATGGGGTGCTGCCCGCGCTGGCCAATGGCGTACCGGGCATCCTCGTGACCTATGACGCGCGCTGCGCCGAGCTTGCCGACACCCACGCCATCCCCGCCATCGCCACGAGCGCGGTGGCGGAGATCGACCCGGACCGGCTGATCGCCGAAACCTCCTACGACGTCTTCAACAAGCTGTTCGCCCCGCGCTACGACAAGATGCGCTTCGTCCTGGAGCAGAACGGCCTGCCGCACCGGATGGGGTGATGCTGCCGGCGGTCGATCATGGCCGATCGACCGCCGCCGGCATCAGGCTAAGCGGAACAGCCCGTTGCTGACCACCACCTTGTCGCGCTCCACCACCCGGGCACGGAAGGCGGCGCCGCCTTCTTCGTGCCAGATCTCCGTGCGGATGGTCTCGCCCGGATAGACCGGGGAGGAGAAGCGCAGGTTCATCCGGCCGAAGCGGGTGGTGTCGTAGTCGCAGAGGCTTCGCAGCAGCGCATGGCAGACGGTGCCGAAGGTGCAGAGCCCGTGCAGGATCGGCCGCGGGAAGCCGGCGGCCTTCGCCACCTGCGGGTCGATGTGCAGCGGATTGAGGTCGCTGTTGAGCCGGTAGACCAGCGCCTGCTCCGGCCGCGTCGCCAGCTCCAGCGTGACGTCCGGCGCCCGCTCGGGCTCCGGATGCGGCTGCTGCACCGGCCCGGCCGGGCCGCCGAAGCCGCCATCGCCGCGCAGGAAGCTGGTGGAGGTCAGGGTCGCCAGCCTCTCGCCGGTGGCGGCATCCACCACCTCGCGCTCGGAATACATCAGCGCGCCCTTGCCCGCGCCGCGGTCGACGATGCCGGTGATGCGGGAACGGCCGATGATCTCGCCCTCGGTCGGCAGCGGCTTGTGCAGGGTCAGCCCCTGCTCGCCATGCACGATCTTCACCCAGTCGATCCCGGTATCCGGGTTGCGCGACCAGAAGCCGGGCGAGCCGAGCACCACCGGCATGGAAGGCATCACCTTCAGCCGCGGCTCATAGACGAAGTCGAGCTGCTTCTCGTCCATCGGGTCCTGGCCGAGACCGACGGAGAAATTATAGAGCGCCACATCCTGCCAGCGCAGCCGCTGCCGCACCTCGGGAATCGGGTAGTTGATCAGCTTGTCGTAGACGATCGGCATTGCTCAATGGCCCTCCCCGGCGAGTTCGATCACCGCATCCGCGGCGTAGCAGCCCTGCCCTGCCGGCAGTACCAGCAGCGGGTTCACATCGACCCCTGCCAGCCGCGGCCCGGCCGCCGCGGCGAAGGCCGACAATGAAGACAGCGCCCTGGCCAGCGCCGCGACATCCGCCTTCGGCCGGCCGCGCGCGCCATCCAGCAGCGGGAAGCCGCGCAGCCCGCGGATCATCCGCTCCGCCTCCGCGGTGTCGAAGGGGCAGCGGCGGAAGGCGACGTCCTTCAGGATCTCGATGAAGATGCCGCCAAGCCCGACCATCGCCACCGGCCCGAACACCGGGTCGCGGAACACGCCGAGCGCCATCTCGACCGCGCCCTTGATCTGCTTCGCCACCAGCACGCCTTCGATCCGTGCCGCCGGCGCATGATGCTTCGCGCGGTCGAGCAGGATGGCGAAGCCCTGACGCACCTGGTCGGCATTGGCGACATCCAGCAACACGCCGCCGATCTCGCTCTTGTGGAGGATGTCGGGGCTCAGGATCTTCAGCACCACCGGGTAGCCAATGGCCTCCGCCGCGGCGACCGCCGCTTCGGTGTCCGGCGCCGCGTGTTCCGGCACCGCCGGCACCCCGGCCTCGGCCAGCAGTGCCTTGGCCACCGCCTCGGAGGGGGTGGTCTCCGGCAGCGTCACCTTGGGCAGCGGCACCGCCGCCGCCTCGGGCTTGGCGAATGCGGCCCCGAAGCGGCCCATTGCCTCGATCGCCACCACGGCGCGGGAGGGATCCTCGAAGCAGATCCAGCCATCCGCCTCGTAGTCGCGGATCTTCTCCGGGGCGAGCATCGACATCACCCAGAGCCGGTCGGGGTACTTCGCCCGCACCGCGCGCATCTGCTCCTGCAGCTTCGGCCCGACGCTCCGCCCCGCCGCGGTCTGCGACCAGAACGACAGGATGGAGGTATAGCCGCCATCCTCGGCGACGCTCTCGGCGAAGCGGGTGATCAGCGACAGGTCGTTGGTCACCTGGGCGGTGCAATCCACCGGGTTGCGCGGGGCGCAGAAGGGCACCAGGGCGCGGAGCTTCGCCTGCGCCTCCTCCGGCATCGGCGGCATCGCCACGCCGGCCGCCTCCGCGGCATCCGAGATCAGCACGCCGGCGCCACCCGAGACGGTCAGCACGCCGAGGGTGTTGCGCGCGGGGTAGATGCGCTTGGTCGCCGCATAGGCGATGTCCAGCATCTCCTCCGTGGTGCGGGCGCGAACCACGCCGAACTCGTCCAGCACCGCCTGGGTCACGCCATCGTCGCCGGCGATGGAGGCGGTGTGGGATTGCGCCGCAGCGCCGCCGAGCTGGCTGCGGCCGACCTTCATCATGACGATCGGCTTGCGGTTGCGCCGCGCCAGCTCCAGCGCCGCGAGGAAGCGCCGGCTTTCCCGGATGCCCTCGGCATAGGCGCAGATGACGTCCACCTCCGGCGCCTGCGCCATCCAGCCAAGTACGTCGCCCAGCGCCACCTCGGCCTCGTTGCCGGTGGTGATCACCACCTGGGTGCCGAGCCCGCGATCGAGCGCGGCGGCGAACATATGCGTGCCATAGGCGCCGGATTGCGAGGCGATGCCGATCCGCCCGGGGATCGGCCAGCCCTTTTCGAAGCTGGCGGTGAAGGTCCCGTAAAATTGGATGGCGTCGTTGAAGACGCCGAGGCAGTTCGGCCCGAGCAGGCGGATGCCGTGGCGCCGGGCGATGGCGGTCAGCTTCTCCTGCGCCGCGGCGCCGGCCTCGTCCATCTCGGCGAAGCCGGCGGTGAAGCAGATGACGGCGCGGCAGCCCTTGCTGCCCAGCTCCTCCAGCGTGTCGATCGCCAGCGCCGCCGGCACCGCGATGATCGCCACATCGGGCGCCGACGGCAGGGCGGCGACCGAGGCGAAGGCCGGCAGCCCCTGCACCGTTGGCCGCTTCGGGTTCACCGGCCAGAGCGCGCCGGCGAAGCCCCGCTCCCGCATATAGGCGATGGGCCGGCCGCCGATGCGAGCCGGCTCGTCCGAAGCGCCGATGACCGCCACCGAACGCGGCCGCACCAGGGCATCGAGCGAGGCGAAATCAATGGGATCCTCGGCCCGCACTCCGGACACGGCATCGGCTGACATGGACATCCTCCCTGTTGTTCTCAGGCGGCAGCCACCCTGAGCGAGGCAGCCCTGGACGACAAGGGGGGCGCGGTCAGCCGCCGCGGCTAATCCTCCTCCTCATCCTCGTCCTCGTCGAAGTCCGGGTCGTCATCATCGTCATCGTCGTCGTCGCCGTCGTCTTCCTCCTCGTCCTCCTCGTCCTCATCCTCCTCGTCTTCCTCATCGAAGTCCTCGCCATCCTCGCCTCCGCCGCTCAGGCGGAAGGACCATGGCTCGGCCGCTTCTGGAGCGGGATCGGCATCGCGGGGCGGGGTGGACATGCGGAACCTCTCCGATCGGTTGGCACACGGTACCAGCCATGGATGGGGCAAGCCGTCGGCCGGCGACGGGCTCGGACCGGCAGGATGAATGCCAGCCGCATGGCATGGCCAGCGCGCGCAGGCTATCGCGGATCGGCGTTCATGTCTGAACGCAATCCGCCAGCGCAGGACAATTGAGGCGCCACGCCGGCGCCGCAGCGCCGGCGGCTTCAGCCCTGGACGTCGGGCGACAGCACCATGCAGGCACCGCTGCGCCGCAGCCGGTCGCAGGTCGCCTGGGCCGCGGGCTGGGTCAGGCCAGTCACCCGGGCGCGGTAGAGCGTGGTGCGGCCCTGGACCACCGGCTGGACCTGGGCCCGCCCGCCGGCAGCCCCGGCCGCGCTGCTGGCGGCGCCGCGGGCCTGGTCCTGGCGGGCGAAGGCGCCGACCTGCACTGCCCAGCCGCCGGCCGGCGCCGCGGCGGGACGCGCCACGGCCTGGCGCAGCGTCGCCGGCGGGGTTGCCGCATGGGCGGTGCCCATGAAGCCGATGCCGCTGCGCGACGGCGCGGCCGGAGCGCTGGCGAAGGCTTGGCGCGGCGTGGTGACCGGGGCGGCGCGGGCCGCGGCGCCACGCGGCACCGGCGGCGGCAGGGCGGCGCTGGCAAGCCGGGTCGGGTGCGAGGTCGCCGGGGCGCGCGGCGGCGGCAGGGCCGGCGCGGCGACGCTGCGCGGCGGCGGCTCCGGTGCATCGGCCTCTGCGATGCGGGCGGCGCCTTCCGGCGTGCTGCCATCCGGAATCGGATCCATCCGGACCACGCTGCCGCCCAGCGGGATGCTGTCGCCCAGCGAGGCGACCTGGACCGGCGGCGGCGTGGTGCTGCCATCCGGGATCGGGTCCATCCGCACCACCGGGCCCGGCGGCAACTGCGCCATCTGCACGCCGGGGTCCAGTGCCTGCCGCTGCTCGCGCAGCGCCAGCATGGTGGCGCTGTCCATCCGCCGCGGGCCGGCTGGGATGCGCAGCGGGATCTCGGCGGCGGCGTAGATCTCCGGCGCCGCCCGACGGCTGGGGTGGGACGACACGATGTTGGGACCGATGCGGGCGACGTAGTTCCGCGTCTCGGCCGGCAACCCGCGGCTGTTCCAGAGGTAATCCTCCAGGCGCCGCGGACCCGCGTTGTAGGCGGCGAGGAAGGCGGGCGAGCCGTAGAGGTCGTACATCTCCCGGATGTAGGCGGTGCCGGCCATGATGCTGTCGTAGGGATGGTAGGGGTCGGACCCCAGGCCGTAGCGCGCCTGCAGCTCGCGGTAGGTGCCGGGCATCACCTGCATCAGCCCCATGGCGCCGACCGGGCTGGTCGCGCCGACGCGGCCGGCGGATTCCTGGCGCATCACCTCGCGGATCCAGCGCTCCGGCACGTCGAAGCGGCGGCTGGCGTCACGGATCCAGGGGCCCCAGGGATCATGAGAGGGGCCGGGTGGGTTGTAGCTGGATGGGCGGTTGTAATTGCCATGGGTCACCGCCACATGGCCGCCCGGTCCCCGGTGCTGCGCTGCCTGCTGACCGCAGGCGGCCAGCAAGGCCAGGGTGGACAGCAGCATGGCCGGCTGGCCGAAGCGTCTGGCTGGCCGTCTCCCGGCCTGCGACGCCACATGGGTGGTCTGTTGACCCGTCGATCGCCCTTTGGGCATCCCCTACCGCTCCGTCACGTCTTGGGCCACCGGATTTCCGAAGCCTGCCCCCACCAGACCCGCGGCGTCCCCACGCCACGGCTCCCAGGCTGCTCCAAAGACCAGGCGGACGGTGTGCGTCCTGCATGCAAGCCGTACACGCTGCACGGCCGGCAAAGCAAGACCGAGTTGGCATCGCAATACTTTGTACAGGGAAACGCTTCCCTGTTGCCGCGACGCATCAGGTACGCGCCCCGACGCAACTTATGGTAGTTTCGTTCTCCGGTCCATACTGAGCGTGGTTGCGTCAGCCCGGCCACGTAGCCGCGCCACCAGCCGGCGCAGCGGCATGATCTGTCGCCAGGCCGCGCGGGCCGGCCGCATCGCTTGGCGTGCCCAGGCAGCGGTCGTGGCGATCTCCGGCAGTTGCGACTCGGAGATCACCCGCAACCGCGCCTCGATCGCCTCCAGCCGCGGGCCGAGCGGCTCCGATGGGGGCGGCGCGGCCGGCGCCGGCACCGGTGCCACCATCCAGTCGGTCTGCGCCCGGACTTCCAGCAATGCCGCCTTGAGCAGGTCGAGTCGCGCTGCCTCCCGCGCCTCGGCCGAGGCGAAGCGCTGCCGGCCGCGGCGGAGGTGGACCAGGAACTCCACCGCCGGCTCCGGGCGAATCCAGTCCACCCGCCAATCCGCGACCCCTACTTCACCCAGTTCCAGGACCAGCAGCGCGAAGCTCGACGGGGTGAAATGCCAGGCGTGGCAATCGACATAGGGCGCGTCCGGCGCGTCGGAGTAGCCATCGAAGGCGGATTTCGCATCCTCCAGCCGGGCGCCGAGGCGGAGCGTCGGCAACGCCTCCCCGGCCATCCAGCTTGGCCGTCCCTCGGCATCCGTGGCATAATAGGCGGTGTGGTCGAACAGCGTCGCCGGGCCGTGCCGCCCGGTGCCGCGGCGGTGCGCCGCCAGCACCTGGCCGGTGGTGGTCAGCGGCTTCAGCAGGTCGAAGCACCAGCGCTTGTCCGGCACCGCCAGCGATAGCACGCCCCGCTCCGGGTCCAGCAGCTTCGCCGCGCTGGCGAGGAAGCCAACCGGATCCGGGATATGCTCGATGACATGGCTGGCGATGATGGCGGCGTAGCGCCCGTGCCGCTCCGGCGGCAGCAGCGCGTCCAGCGGCCCGCCGGTCCAGATGTGGTCCACCTCCTCGATCCGGCTGGGATCGACGTTGGGGTGACCGGTGTATTTGGCGGCCAGTTCGGCCCGGCTGGCGTGGTCCACCACCGTGGTCGCCCAGCCGTCGCGCTTGGCCGCCACCGGGGCGAAGCTCGGGCCGATCTCGATGATCGGATCGCCGGGCGAGAGGCCGCGCAGCAGCGCCGCGTTGCGCCCGGTCACGCCGCCACCTGCTGGGGGGCGCCATCCAGCACCGCTTCCAGGATCGCCAGCAGCGCCGGTGCCCGGCGGGCCAGCACGCGTTCTTCCAGCACATAGTCCCGGGCACGGCTGCGAATGCGCTGGCGCAGCCCGGCATCGCCCAGGAGGCGGCTGAGGGCGGCACCGAATTGCCCGGGCCCCGCCTTCAACCCGGTCTCGCCATCCTGCACCGCGGCATAAACCGGGGTGTCGGCATAGATGCCGGGCACGCCGAACAGTGCGTAGTCGAGGAATTTGATATCCGACTTGCCGCGATTGAAGGAATTGTCGGCCAGCGGCGCGATGCCCGCCTGCCAGGCCGGGCGCTGCTGTTGCGCCCGGATGAAGCGCGGATAGTCGCCATCCACCGGCCGCAGCGCCACCTCCGCCGTGGCAGCGAACAGCCGGGCGACGCGCGGATCCTCGGAGATGCCGCAGAACTCGACCCGCGGCCGGCGCGATTGCGCCGCCAGCGCTTCCTCCAGCGGCTGCACCACCGGCAGCAGATCCTCAAGGTGGGAGAGCGTGCCGAAATAGCCGAGCTCGGCGCCCTCGGCCCGCGGCAGCGCCGGCAGCGCCAGCCGCTCGTCCAGCGCATTCTCCCAGACATGGATGCAGGGGTTGAACCGCGCCACCCGCGCCGCGAGCGCCGGGGTGGAGACGGTGACCGCCGTCGCCTCCCGCAGCAGGTAGCGGACGCGCGGGCGGACCTGCCATTTGGTCAGCTCCGCCTCGACCCGCGGCGAGGGGTGCTCGGTCGTCAGGTCGTCATCAAGGTCCTGGAGCAGGGGGATGCGGCGCGCCCGCAGCTCCCGCACCAGTTCCTGCAGCCCGGCCAGGGTAGCGCCAACCGGCCCACTGCGCTGGGTGATGACTGCGTCCAGCCTGCCGCCCGGCAGCCGCGGCCCAATCGTCACCTGCACCCGCCGCTCCACCGACGGGTGGGTCCAGGGGCCGATCAGCCGGATCGCGGCGCAGGCATGGGCGGGCCCGGTCTCGGGGGTTTCAGGCAGCAGGTGCAGCCGCAGCATCGGGCGCCATCTCCTTCTTCCGTCCAGTCGTGGCGAAGATCGCCTCCAGCATCCGGCAGGCTGCGGCTTCCGGCGGGTGGCGCGCCGCCTCGGCCACCGCGGCAAGGCGCATGGCGGCACGCAGCTCCACATCCTCCACCAGCCGCAGCGCCGCCGCCTCGGCGCGCGCCGGATCGGCGGTGTCGACCAGCAGGGCAGCGGTGCCGGCGGCTGAGATCTCCGCCGCGCCGCCGCGCTCCGGCAGCAGCACGGCGCAGCCGCTGGCCATCGCCTCCAGCGCCGTCAGCCCCATCGCCTGGTATTCGGAGAGGTCGAGGAAGACGTCGCTCTCCCGCAGCAGCGCCGCCATGGCGCCACGGTCCAGCCTTCCATGGCTGTGGATGCCCGAGAGGTCGAGCCCGTGCTGCGCCAGCTCCGCCTGGTCGGCGCCGAAGGCGGTCAGCGAGACCGCGCCGCCGCAGCGGGCGCGCAGCCGCTGCAGCACCTGCACCGTCAGCCCGGCCTGGCGCCTGGGGGTGGAGGGCCGCACCATGGCGGTGACCCTGACCGGCCCCTCCCGCCGCTCCACCGCGCCAGGGGCGGGGCGGAACAGGTCGATGTCGACGCTCGGCCCGATCACCGCCGGGCGGTAGCCGCCGTGCCGCACCACCTCCTCGGCGTTCCAGGCGGTCTTGGTGAAGCGGCGGATCTCCGGCCGCATGCTGTAGGTGCTGTGCGCCGCCGCATGCAGCGGGTCCGAGGCCGGGAAGAAATACGGCTCGAAATCCTGGATGTAGTAGGCGACCGCCTGGCCGGTCGCGGCGGCCGGCAGCCAGAACATGGAAAAGCAGGTGGTTGCCACCACCGCGTCGAAGCCCAGCGCCGGGTCGCCGGCCAGGGCGGTGATGCCGGCCTCGTCGTCGGCATAGAGCACCGGAATGTCGAGCGCGCCGTAGGAAGCCTCGAAGGAGGCGCGGTGCCGGCTGAAGTTCAGCAGCGTCACGTCGATGCCCATGCGGCCCAGCGCCTGGGCTTCCTGCAGCACCACATTGCCGCCGCCGCCCTCGGTGATGATCGGCAGGATGAAGGCGATGCGCCGGCCTTCGAAGCGCGCCCTGCCGCCTTCCACCCATTCCCGCCGGGCGACGGCGGCGCCGATGCGGGCGCGGATGCCGGCCATGCCGAGGCTGTCGCGGCAGAAATGCACCTGCGGCCAGATGTGCTCCGGCGCCGAATGCTTCTCGACCAGCGCCTGGTCGGCCTGGGCCACCAGGGCGCGGCGGCGGTCATGCGAATAGCTGCGCGACTGGGCATGGTAGATGAAGACATCGTCGGCGACGGCAAGGCTCCAGCCACCCTTCCGCGCCCGCACGCAATAGTCGTTCTCCTCGCCGTAGCCCGCGCCGAAGATCTCCTCGTCGAACAGCCCGATCTCCTCGATCAGCCGTCGCCGCAGCAGCAGGCAGAAGCCGTTGAGGAAGGGCAGCGGCAGCGCCTGGCGGGCGGCGGCGCGGGCCACCAGCCGGCCCATTTCCGCCACGCTGATCCCCTCCGGCAGCGGATTCTCCGCCCAATCGCCGCCCTGCTGCACCTCCGGCACCGATTGCCAGGAGGCGGTGTTGGACAGCGGCCCGAGGATGCCGATGCGGGGGTCCGCCGCCGCCTGCTCCACCATCCGGTCGAGCCAGCCATCGGTGACGATGGTGTCGCTGTTCAGCAGTACCACCCAGGGCGCGTCGGTGCGCCGCAGCCCGGCATTGGCGGCGCGGGTATAGCCCTGCGCCACCTCGTGGCGGATCAATGTCGCGCCGTGGCGGTGCGCGAAGCCGGCCAGCAGTTCCCGCGTCTCCGGCCCGCTGCCGTCATCCACCAGCACCAGCCGGTAGGGCGGCAGGGTGCCGGCGAGCACCGAGGCAAGGCACCGCCGGACATCCTCCGGCGCATTATGCACGCAGACCACGATATCGACCGGGTCCAGCCGCGGCGCCGGCAAAGCGGGCAGCCCGGGCGGGGCCGCCAGGGTCGGCGCGGGCGCCGCCGGCACCACTGGATTGGCCAGATCCGTCTGCGGCAGGCCGAGGCGGCGACGAAAGGGCATCGCCAGCCGCCGCAGCCGCGGCAGGTCCACCCGCTCGCCACGCGCCAGCCGTATCGCCACGCGCAGCGGCCGGGTGAGCCGCCAGGAGGTCGAGGCAACGATGGCGTCGCGATGGGCGCGGATACCCTGCATCTCGGTCCGCAGGCATTCGACCGCGGCCACGGCCTGGCGGGCCTCGGCCTCGCGCGCCGCGCGCTCCGCCTCGGCCGTGCGCCGCTCGCCGCGCGCAACCTCGAGCTGGCGGCGCAGCCGGTCGAGCGCCGCATGATCGGCCGCGGTGACGTCGCGCAGCCGGTCCAGCTGGCCCTTCAGGGCATCGCGCTCGGCCTGGAGCCGGGCGGTCTCGGCCGTCAGCCGGGCCTCCAGCTCCGCCTGCCGGGCGGCGGCGGCCTCGGCCGCGGCGCTGCCCGCGGCCTGCGCCGCCGTGGCCGCGGCGCTGGCGGCGGCAAGCTGTTCGGCGCTCTGGCGCAGCCGGGCCTCGGCATCCTGCCGCAGCCAGCGGTCGCGCACCGCCTCGCCGCGCCTGGCGAACAGGGTGCGGATCGCCGCGGCGCGCTCGGGCTCGGCGCTGGCATCGAACAGGGCCGCAACCGTCGGCGGAATGCGGCTGCCGAGGCCGAGCACGCCAAGGCCGTGGCCATGGACGAACTCGAAATGCGGATGTTCTGCCTTCAGCGACTGCCACAGCCGCCAGACGCCGAACTCCCGTTCCCGCACATTGATGTCGTGGAACAGCACCACGGCGCGGTCGGACAGCGTCTCCTGCCATTGCTCGAAGTCGTGGGTAACGGCGGCTTCGGTGTGCAGCCCGTCGATGTGCAGCAGGTCGATCTCGCCGGGGCCGAAATAGCCGCGTGCATCATCGAAGCTGGTGCGCAGCAGGGAGGAGAAGCCCCGCCAGCGCTGCTCGTTGACCGCGGAGACGGCGGCGAAGACCTCGGCGCCGTAATGCCCGGCGTGCTCGTCGCCCTCCCAGCTGTCGACCGCATGGCAGCGCGCGGCGAGCCCGAGGCGTTCCACCGCCTGGCAGAAGGCGCCATAGGAGACGCCCCAATGGGTGCCGAGCTCAAGGATGCTGCCAGGGCGCAACGCCTTCACCAGCCAGAAGGCGAAGGGGACATGTTCGTGCCAGGCGCTCGGCGCGAGGTGGTCGGGCTGCCACTCCAGCTCGGCGCCCAGGTCTAACGCCGCGGTCGTCTCCGGCAACGGCGAAAGGGCGCGCATCGGTCGTCCGGTCAAATTCAGATCCATAGTATCCTCGGCAGCTGGCTGCCGCCTTCGGCGTAGCCCTTCCAGACCTATTGCAAGGATGCGCCGGTGCCGCACCGCACATTCCTGTGCCATTTCCGTGATGACAAGCTTGATCCGCGCCACCGATTCGCGCATGCACCCGGCCGCATGGGGAGTTCGGGGATGAGTGAGGAGATCCGCGGCAGCATCCTGCGGTCCGCCGAGGTCCTGCAACGCATGGCCGCGGATGCCTCCTGTTGCGACACGATCGCAGCCATGGCCGAAGCCTCGGTCGCCGCGCTGGCGGCCGGGCGGAAGCTGTTGCTCTGCGGCAATGGCGGCAGCGCCGCGGATGCCCAGCACTGGGCCGCCGAGCTGGTCTCGCGCTTCCACTACGACCGGCCCGGCCTGCCGGCGATCGCCCTGACCACCGACAGCTCGATCCTGACCGGAATCGGCAATGACTATGGCTATGAGCGGGTCTTCGCCCGCCAAGTGGAAGCGCTGGGCGTCGCCGGCGACGTGCTCTTCGCGCTCTCGACCTCCGGCCGCTCGGCCAATGTGCTGGCGGCGCTGCGGGCGGCGCGGGCGAAGGGAATGGTGACCCTGGGCTTCACCGGCGCCGAGGGGGGCGAGATGCCGCCGCTCTGCGACCTCATCCTGCGGGTCCCCGCCGGCGTCACGCCGCTGGTGCAGGAAGCGCATGAGGTCGCCGGCCACATCATCTGCGCCCGGATCGAGCAGCGGCTCTTCCCGCGCCCTGAGTGACCAGGCCGGCACTGTTCCTCGACCGAGACGGCATCATCAATGTCGATCACGGTTACGTGTATGATATCGCCGAGGTCGAATTCCTCCCCGGCATCTTCGCCTTGGTCCGCACCGCGCGAGCCCGCGGGATGTTGCCGGTGGTGGTCACCAACCAATCCGGCATCGGCCGCGGCCACTACACCGAAGCGGATTTCAACCGGCTGATGGCGTGGATGGCGGACCGCTTCGCGGCGGAGGGCGCGCCGCTGCATGCAGTGGAATACTGTCCCGACCATCCGACCCACGGAATCGGCTGCTACCGGCGGGAGAATGACCGCCGCAAGCCCGGCCCCGGCATGCTGCGCGACGCCGCGGCGACGCATGGCATCGCCCTGCCGCGCTCTGTCATGGTCGGCGATCACGCCACTGATGCCGAGGCCGGGCGCCGCGCCGGCGTCGGCACGCTGGTGCTGGTGACGCGCGACCCGGAGGAGGCGGCGCGGGCGCCGCAGGGCACGCTGCTGCTGCCGGACGTGGCCGCAGCGGCGGCCTGGCTGGCGGCGCTACCCGTCTGAGGCCTGCCAGGGCGGCGCCCACCGTGGCCGGTCGGCAAGGACGGCATGGGCGCCTTCGAGCGACAGGTTCGAGTTGTAGAAGGGATCATCCGCCAGCTCCGCCGCCCAGCGCTCGCGCATGGTGGCGATCTCGCCGGCGAAGCGGCGCAGCTTCTCGGGCGCAAGGTCCTGCCCGCGCGAGGCGGATTCCAGATGGTACAACTCGGCGAAGGGGGTCCAGAGGATGCGCCAGCCGGCGGCCCGGATCTTCAGGCAGAAATCGACATCGTTGAAGGCGACCGTCAGCCGCTCCGCATCGAGCCCGCCCACCGCCCGATAGACCTCTCGCCGCACCGCCAGGCAGGCGCCGGTCACCGCGGAAACCTCCCGCACCAGGGCGAGCGTACCGAAGGGCCCCTGATCGTCGCGCGCGGCGCGCGGCAGGTAATGGTCGGCGACGCCGCCGATGCCCAGCACCACGCCGCCATGCTGCAGGGTGTCGTCGCCGTAAAGCAGCTTCGCGCCAACCGCGCCGACATCCGGCCGCATCGCCTGGCTTGCCATCTCCCGCAGCCAATCCGGCTCGATCACCGCGATGTCGTTGTTCAGCAACAACAGAATCTCGCCGCGCGCTGCCTTGGCCGCCTGGTTGTTCAGCGCCGAGTAGTTGAAGGGGCCGGGCGAGGGCAGGATCCGCACCCGTGGATCACGGCGCAGCCGGTTGAACAGCGCCAGTGTCTCCGGCTCGACGCTGCCGTTGTCGACGATGATGAACTCGATCTCCGGATAGTCGGTGCGCTCCAGCACGCTGGCGGCGCAGGTGGCGAGCAACGCAGCGCGGTCGCGCGTCGGCACGATGACCGACACCAGCGGCGTCGGCGTCGGCAGCGCGAAGCGGATTCGGCAGGCCGAGGGCAGCAGCGGCGCCGGCTCGACCGTTGCGGCGATGCCCTGCGCCGCCAGGGCCGTCTCCAGCACCGCGCGACGTGCCGCGGGTTCCGGCGATGCCGCGGCAGTCGCCAGCACCATCGGGACATGGCGGATCGCGGCCGGCTTCACCGCCATGGCGGCGCGCAGGGCGAAGCTGTCGCGATCCTCCTCCGCCAACCCGGCGGCAAGGGCGGCGCGATAGGCGGTTGCCGGGCCGAACAACCCGCGCGCCAGATGCAGATCCGCATCGAAATCCGGCTTCAGCCAGAGCATCGCCCCGGGCTGGCCGGGCTCTGCGAGACACTCATCCGCATAGAGGATGCGCGCCACCGGCGCCGCCTCGGCAACTGTCGCCAGGACATGCAGCGCGGTCTCCGTCAGCCGGTCACCGGGTGCCAGCAGCATGACCCAATCGGCATCGGGCCATGGGTCAATGTGTTGCGCGATGCTGACCCTGGTGTCCCGCGGATCCAGCGGAGGGTCGTCGGCCCCGACCAGGACGCAACCACGCCAAGCCATGTGCAACTGCTGTCGCAACGAGTTGAGGCTGGCGGTAACGGCGGCGGGCTCCGCGCCGCGCGCATCCAGCAGCACCAGGAACCGCGGCGCGTCGGGCCAGCTCCTCGATGCGGCGCGAATCGCCCTGCGCTGGTCGGCGCTGGGCGTGGCATGCCGGCTCAGCCAGCGGTGCAGCGCGGCCTGCGGCAGCCGGTCCACCCGGGGCGGGCGCGGCGGAGCACCGAAGGCGTGCTGCGCCAGCGTGGCGAGCGGCACCCGCAGCGCCGCCGCGCGTGCCGGCAACAAACCCCAGCCGCGTCGCCACGCACGGCTGGCGGTCTGCAGCAGCGCCCGCCGCAGGCGCGGCAGCAGGCCCGGCGTCGGCATGAGGTTCGCCTCGATGGTCATGTCCTTGCACGGCAGCGCTGCGGGACGTGGCCTCCACAGGCAATGGCAGCGGTCAACGGTATGCGGGTGGTCGCCTGCCAGTGGGACGGTTCGTCATGCGGTACAAATCTCTCCTGACGATACCACGTTTGCGACAGTTGCGACGGTTGCCTTTCACCGATCATGTCTCTGTCGCACCGGCTCCGCTGATTGTGAAGTCAATGCACGGGCACTGCACCACTGGCACTGCGCAGGCAGTGTAGGTTCCGGTTCAGCCAACAGAACGCGCCTGCCAGCCGGGTCGGCGTTGTCCGCCAGGCAGGAATCCGCTTCGCCCGTGCAAACCGTCGCCCTCCGTCGTCCCGCCGCAGTGCCACTCCCGCTCGCCCTTTCGGAGCTGAGCGAGGTGGATCCGCACCGTCGGCGCGGTGTTCACGGCTACAGCACCGCAGGCACTTGGTCGCGCCTCGCCTGGCGCGCAGCCGAGATGGCGATCGAGATCGGCACGGCGTTGCCGAAGGATGCGGTGCACGCCCTCTGGCGCGGCCGCACCCTGCGCCGCCTGGAAGCCGGCCGCGATCCGCAGTTGCAGGCGCGCAGCGTCGCGCTCTTCGTCCATTACTCCGCGACCGGCCGGGTCTCGGAGATGGTGCTGCGGCAAGTGCACCTGCTCGCTGAGGAGGGGTTCGCCGTGGTGTTCATCACCATGGCGGATTCGATTGCCGAATCGGATTGGCGCGCGGTGCGCGACGTCGCGGCACTGGTTGCGCACCGGCGCAATTTCGGCCGCGACTTCGGCGCCTGGCATGACCTGATCGATGAAGCCCGGCAGCGCTGGCCGGAGGCCGAGGAGCTCATGCTGGTGAACGACAGCATGCTCGGCCCGATCCGCTGCCCGCGGCTGGATTTCGCGGCGCTGCGCCAGGGTGGCGCGGGGCTGTTTGGCCTGACCGAAAGCCTGCAGGGTGGGCCGCATCTGCAAAGCTACCTGCTGCTGGCGCGCGGCCGCGCCGCGGTTGACGATCTGGCACGCTTCCTCACGGCGTTCCGCCCGAGCCAGTCGAAATGGCTGGTGGTGAAGCGTGGCGAGTTGCGGCTGGCGCGATGGATGCGCACGCGTGGTCATCGCGTCGCGGCGCTGTTCGGCTATCAGCGGCTTCTGGATGCGGCGCTGTCCGACCCGGCCGAGCTGGCACAGCTCAGCGGCTCCCATCCGCTGCTGCGGGAGATCGAGGCGCTGCCGCCCCGGGAACGCGCGGCGCTGTTGCAGGCGCATCCGTTGAACCCGACACAGCATCTGTGGGTGGCGTTGGTGCGCAAGCTCGGTTTTCCCTTCCTGAAGACCGAGCTTGTACGGCGAAACCCAGGCCAGCTCCCCAATGTCGACACTTGGCCAACACTGGTACCGCAGGATGCGCCATGCCCCGCGACGGTGATCCGCGCGCATCTCGAAAGCCTGGATTCATCTGTGCGGTGATCACGCGGTGGCCAAGCTGGTCATATCATTGCCTGGCGAGAGTTTGCGGCGATTTCGCAACGCTATTGTTGCGCAAGCATAAATGCTTGGCGTCACACCATGCGGTTTCCACTCGCACGAATTGACAAATTCATTCTGCCACACGCATGAACCGCGCCGGCGCGGCGGCACAGGCGTCCGACGCATCGTTTCGCCTCGATAATTGGCAAGTGTCGGACGACGCAGCACCTTGCCTGTTCATCCAATGTATGGACTCCAGCTTGAAGGGACGGTTCTGCGCGCATGACCACCACGAACCCCAATGACGTCATCGCACCAGCCGATGCGCCGGCGCTGCCGCTCCATTGTATTGGCCCTGACGGGCTGCCAACGCTGCTAGAGACCCTTGGGCCGGACCATGCGCGCTTTCTCGTCGCCGGTGGCTTCACCGCAGCGGCGCAGGAATGGCGGCTGCTGCCCGGCGGGGACGGGATCTCGGCGGCGGTGCTCGGGCTCGGCGATGCGGCACCGACACCGTGGTCGTTCGGCGGCCTGCCCTTCGCGCTGCCGGCCGGCACGACATGGCGCCTGGCGACGCCGGCCTGGGCGGAGCTTGCGGTGCTCGGCTGGTGCCTCGGCGCCTATCGCTACACTCGCTTCAGGCCCGGCCCGCGCCCGCCGGCAAAGCTGGTGGCGCCGCCCGGCACCGAGTCTGCGATTATCACCGCCGCAGCCTGCTGGCGCGCGCGGGACCTGATCAACGCACCAGCCAATATCCTTGGGCCAGCCGAGCTCGTGGCGGCGGTTGAGGCGCTGGCCGCAGCACACGGCGCACGCGGCAGCATCATCGCCGGCACGGAACTCGCCGAAGGCTTTCCCGCCCTGCATGCGGTGGGCGCGGGGAGCCCGCGCGCACCGAAGGTCGCAGTGCTGGAATGGGGCGAGACGGATGCACCACTCGTCGCCCTCTGCGGCAAGGGCGTCTGCTTCGACACTGGCGGGCTCGACCTCAAGCCCTCCGCCGCGATGCTGCGCATGAAGAAGGACATGGGCGGCGCCGCACTCGTGCTTGGTCTGGCCGAGATGGTGATGCAGGCAAGACTGCCGGTGCGGCTGCTGGTACTGGTCGGCGCGGTGGAGAACGCCATCTCGGGCGATGCCTTCCGGCCGCTCGACGTATTGCGCACGCGCGCCGGCATCAATGTCGAAGTCGGCAACACCGATGCCGAAGGACGGCTGGTGCTTGCCGATCTGCTGACCTTCGCCGCGGAGCGGGAACCGGCACTATTGATAGATTGCGCGACACTCACCGGTGCGGCGCGCGTCGCGCTCGGCCCCGATCTGCCGGCCCTGTTCACCTCAGATGACTCTCTTGCGGAAGTTATTCTCGCCGCGGGACGCGAGGCGCATGACCCGCTTTGGCGACTGCCAATTCACTCCGGTTACGATTCTTGGCTGGACAGTTACGTTGCCGATGTTAACAACGTGGCGAGCAAACCCATGGCGGGCGCGATAATCGGCGCTTTGTTCCTGAGACGGTTTGTTTCGCAAAAAATCCGTTGGGCGCATCTTGATGTCTATGCTTGGAACGACGCCTCCCGCCCCGGTCGCCCGGAAGGAGGCGAAGCGCAAGCGGTCAGGGCGCTGGCACGGGCAATCGGGACTCTGTTCGAGGCCGCACCTGGGCCGCGCAGGTAACGACAACGAGATAGGATGGAAACTTTCCTGCCCGGCTGGCTCTGACGACGTCAGAATGCGTTGTTGCCGGTAGTGGGTATCCAGGACGTGCATCTCATCGCGGGTATGACGCTCACGGTGGGTCAGCCAAGGTTGAAGGCCCTGATCGGGCAAGGGGATTAGAGCTATGGCAGTACAAACCAATCCTGACCAACTGGTCGGCATTCTGCGGGATACGGTAGTCGCACTGGTGCGGCGCGATGGCCCGGACCTCTCGGCGCGGCAGCTCGGCGTGTTCCTTACCGTGTACCTCACCGACGGCCCGCATACCGTGCGTGGCCTAGCGGCGGAGCTTAATGTTTCGAAGCCGGCGATCACCCGGGCGCTGGACCGGCTTGGCGAACTCGATCTTGCCCGCCGCAAGGTGGACCCGATGGACCGGCGCAGCGTCATCGTGCAGCGCACCCTGAAGGGTACCGCATTCCTCCGCGACATGCGGCAGATCATGAGCGAGGCCGAAGGCCAGACCCGTGACATGCCGATGATTGAGCCGGCGAATGCCGAGCCTGCGCGGAACGAGGGCCGCAAGGCCGGCTGACCCGGCAACGGTCACGGCTGCGTTGCCGTCACCGTGTCCGCTCTGCCCCGACTGGCGCGCGTTGCGTATCCGGCCGTAACGCGCGCCAACCGGTGTGAGAGGAGTACCTGCCACGCCCTGTCGCACGCATTATCGTGCCGGCACGGCGTGGAACCGCCGCGGCGTCAGTAGCCTGCAGCAAAATCCACCAGGTTGAGATGCGGCTGGCCGCTGCGCATGCGGCGGATATTCTCGACCACCTGCGGCGCGGCGCTCGCCGGGATGGTGATGCTCGCCGCATGCGGCGTCAGGATGATCCGGCTGTCTCCCCAGAACGGGTGCTCCGGCGGCAGCGGCTCCGGATCGGTCACGTCCAGCGCGGCGCCGGCGAGCTGGCCGCTGTCGAGCGCGGCCAGCAGATCTTCCTGCACCAGATGCCCGCCGCGCGCGGCATTCAGCAGATAGGCACCGCGCGGCAGCAAAGCGAAGCGCTCGGCGCTCAGCAGCCCGCGCGTCTCCGGCGTCAGCGGCAGCAGGCAGACGAGAATGTCGCTCCGCGGCAGCATGGCGGCGAGACCGGCTTCGCCATGGAAGCTCTCCACGCCCAGCACGGATTTCGGCCGCCGCGACCAGCCCATCACCGGGAAGCCGAGCTGATGCAGCCGTGTCGCCGCATCGCACCCCAGTTCCCCGAGGCCAAGGATACCGATGCGCCGCGCCGCAGTGTCCGGCGCCGGCAGCTCATGCCACAGGTGCTCCGCCTGCTGCGCGCGATACGCGGGATCCTGCCGGTGGAAGCGCAGCACGTTGAGCAGCACCCATTCGGTCATGCCCTGGGTCAGTCGCGTGTCCACCAGCCGCGCGACGGGTACGCCGGGCGGCGGTCCGGGCGGGCGCATCAGATGGTCCACGCCGGCGCCCATGGAAACAATCAACCGCAGATTGGGGTATCGCCGAAGTTCCATCATGTCATGGGCGGTCCAGACCACCGCCGCCTCGATCGCCGCCGGATCGCCAGCATCCGGGTACATGCGGATGTCGAGCGACGGTTCCAGCGCCAGCAGCGCGTCGCGCCAGCTCTCCATCGCGGATCGCTTGGTAGCAAGCAGGACAGCCATCACGACACCTTCGGCATGGTTTCCAGTTCCTCCGGCAAGGCGCGCACCCAGGCGCGCCAGTCATCCCGGCGCGTCGCCGCGCGCTCCTCGCCATCCGGCAGCTTCGCATAAAGGCTCAGCACGCCGCGCGACCACCAGAAATCGAATTGCGGCTCGGCCGAGAGCACCAGGGCGGCGGTCCGCTCGAACACCGCATCCTTCACCCGCGGCTGCTGCTTCATCAGCCACCACCAGCAGCCCAGCGCCAGCACCGCGGCGCCCAGGTAGAAATGCACCAGCATGGTGGAGCCGAAGGAGGCGACGAGGATGATGCCGGGCGGCAGCACATTCTCCAGTGCCCGGTAGACCGGGCTGCCTGGGCTGTTCATCTGCCGGATATGCACGCCAAGCTTCACCCGCTCGGACTCCAGCAACAGGCGCAGACGCTCCAACTCACTCATACAGGGATTGCCTTGAGATCGAATGCCGCCGCCATCAGGGCGCGCGTATAGGGTTGCGACGGTGCCGCGGTCAGCTGCTCGGCCTCGCCTTCCTCGACCATGCGACCATCCTTCAGCACGATGATGCGGTGGGCCATGGCGCGCACCACCCGCAGGTCGTGGCTGATGAACAGATAGGCGAGCTGGTGCCTGACCTGCAGCTCCCGCAGCAGATCGACCACCTGCGCCTGCACCGAGACATCCAGCGCGCTGGTCGGCTCATCCAGCACCAGCAGCCGCGGCTTCAGCACCAGCGCCCGGGCGATGGCGATGCGCTGGCGCTGGCCGCCGCTGAACTCATGCGGATAGCGGTCGGCCATGGCGGGGTCGAGTCCGACCTCCTCCAGCGCGCGGCGCACCGCGGCCTCGCGGGTGGCGCGGGTCAGGCCGGGCTCATGCACCTCCAGCCCCTCGCCGATGACCTCGCCGGCGGAGAGCCGTGGCGAGAGCGAGCCGTAGGGGTCCTGGAAGACGATCTGCATGCGCCGGCGCAACGGCCGCAGCCGGCCTTGCGACAGCGGCTGCAGGTCGCGCCCGTCGAAGCGGATGCCGCCCTGGCTTCGCTCCAGCCTGAGCAACGCCAGACCAAGCGTGGTCTTGCCGCTGCCGCTCTCGCCGACCATGCCGACCGTCTCGCCCTGGCGGATCGACAAGGTCACGCCATCCACCGCCTTCACATGCCCGACGGTGCGGCGGAGCAGGCCGCGGCGGATCGGGAAATGCACCCGCACCGCTTCCGCCGCCAGCACCACCGGCGCCGCTTCGGGCACCGGCGCCGGGCGGCCGCGCGGGTCGGTGGCCAGCAGCATTCGCGTATAGGGGTGCTTCGGCGCGGCGAAGACCTCGGCGGTGCGGCCCTGCTCCACCGCCTCGCCATCCTTCATCACCACGACCCGGTCGGCATGGCGGCGGACGATGCCAAGGTCATGGGTGATCAGCAGCATCGCCATGCCGAGACGCCCCTTGAGCGAGGCCAGCAGCTCCAGGATCTGCGCCTGGATGGTGACATCGAGGGCGGTGGTCGGCTCATCGGCGATCAGCAGCTTGGGGTCGTTCGCCAGCGCGGCGGCGATCATCACCCGCTGCCGCTGCCCACCCGAGAGCTGGTGCGGATAGGCGTTGAGCCGTTCCTCGGCATTCGGCAGCCCGGCATCGCGCAGCAGTTCCAGGATGCGCGCGCGCAGCGCCTCGCCGGACATGGGCCGGTGGAGAGTGATCGCTTCACCAACCTGACGGGCGATGCTGTGCAGCGGGTTGAGCGAGGTCATGGGTTCCTGGAACACCATGCCGGCGACGCCGCCGCGCAGCCGCCTCAGCGCCCCTTCATCCGCCGCCAGCACATCGGTGCCGTCCAGCACCACCCGGCCCTCCGGGTTGTGCCCGCCCGGCGGCAGCAGCCGCAGCACCGAAAGGGCGGAGACGGATTTGCCGCTGCCACTCTCGCCGACCAGCGCCAGCGTCTCCCCGGCGTGCAGGGTGAAGGACAGGTCGCGCACCACTCGCCGCGCCCCGAAGGCGACCGAGAGGTCGCTGACCTGCAGCAGCGGCGTCATCGGCCACCGCCCGGAAGCTTCCGCGGGTCGAAGGCATCGCGCACCGCCTCGCCGATGAAAATCAGCAGGGTCAGCACGCCGCCCAGCACGATGAAGCCGGTGAAGGCCAGCCAGGGCGCCTGAAGGTTGTTCTTGCCCTGGCTCAGCAACTCGCCGAGCGAGGGCGAGCCGGGCGGCAGGCCGAAGCCGAGAAAGTCGAGCGAGGCCAGCACGGTGACACTGCCCGAGAGGATGAAGGGCAGGAAGGTCAGGGTCGCCACCATGGCATTCGGCAGGATATGCCGCAGCATCAGCCTTGTGTCGGAAACGCCGAGCGCCCGTGCGGCGCGCACGTAGTCCAGGTTGCGGCCGCGCAGGAACTCGGCGCGCACGACCCCGGTCAGCCCCATCCAGGAGAACAGCAGCAGGAAGCCCAGCAGGACCCAGAAGCTCGGGGTGATGATGCTGGCCAGGATGATCAGCAGGAAAAGCTGCGGCATGCCCGACCAGATCTCGATGAAACGCTGGAACAGCAAGTCGATGGTGCCGCCGTAGAAGCCCTGCACCGCGCCGGCGGCGATGCCGATGGCCGACGAGACCAAGGTCAGGGTGAAGCCGAACAGCACGGAGATGCGGAAGCCGTAGATCACCCGCGCCAGGACGTCCCGCGCCTGGTCGTCGGTGCCGAGCCAGTTGCGGGCGGAAGGCGGCGCCGGCGCCGGCCGGCCGAGGTCGCGCACGATGCTGGCATGGGCGTAGGGGATCGGTGGCCAAATCATCCAACCGCGCTCGGCGATCGCCGCCTGCAGCACCGGGTCATGCCAATCCGCTTCCAGCGGCAGCCCATCCTCGATGATGTCGCTCTCGGCGTAGTCGGCCAGCACCGGGACGAACCAGCGTCCGTCCACCCGCGCCACCAGGGGCCGGTCATTGGCGATGAACTCGGCGAAGAGGGTGACGAGGAACAGCGCGAGGAAGATCCACAGCGACCACCAGCCGCGCCGGTTGGCGCGGAAATTGGCGATGCGGCGGCGGGTCAGCGGCGTCAGCGTCATCGTGGCCGGCGCCTCATCGCCGCGCCTCGAAGTCGATGCGGGGGTCGACCAGCGTATAGGCGAAATCGCCGATGATCTGCATCACCAGCCCCAGCAGGGTGAAGATGTAGAGCGTGCCGAACATCACCGGATAGTCGCGCCGGATCGCCGCCTCGAACCCCAGCAGGCCGAGCCCGTCGAGCGAGAAGATGATCTCCACCAGCAGCGCCCCGGTGAAGAGGATGCCGATGAAGGCGGCCGGGAAGCCGGCGATGATCAGCAGCATGGCGTTGCGGAAGACATGGCCGTAGAGCACCCGCTGCTCGCCCGCGCCCTTGGCCCGGGCGGTGACCACATACTGCTTGTGGATCTCCTCCATGAAGGAGTTCTTGGTCAGCATGGTCAGCCCGGCGAAGCCGCCGATCACCAATGCCAGGGTCGGCAGCACCATGTGCCAGGCGTAGTCCAGCGCCCGTTCCCAGAAGGATGCCGCCTCCATCCCGGGCGAGAGCAATCCGCGCAGCGGGAAGATCTGCAGGAAGCTGCCGCCGGCGAAGAGCACCACCAGCAGGATGGCGAAGAGGAAGCCCGGGATCGCATAGCCCACCAGCACCGCGGCCGAGGTCGCGACGTCGAAGCGGCTGCCATCCCGCACCGCCTTGCGGATGCCGAGCGGGATGGAGACGAGATAGATGATCAGCGTGGACCAAAGGCCGAGCGAGACCGAGACCGGCATCTTTTCCAGGATCAGATCAACCACCGGCTTGTCGCGGAACAGGCTGCGGCCAAGGTCGAAGCGGACATAGCCGGCAAGCATGTCGCCCAGCCTGGTCTGCCAGGGCTTGTCGAAGCCGAAGGCCTTCTCGATTTCGGCGACGATGGCGGGGTCGAGGCCCTGGGCACCACGGTAGCGGCTGCCCTCGCCGCTGCCGCCGGTGTTCTCGCCGCGCTGCGGCGTGCGTGTCTCGCCCTGCCCCTCGCCCGAGATCCGGCCGAGGGTGCTGCCGGCGCTGCCCTTCAGCTCGGCGATCATCTGCTCCACCGGGCCGCCGGGGGCGAATTGCACGACCGCGAAATTGATCAGGATGATGCCGAGCAGGGTCGGCACCACCAGCAGCAGACGGCGAAGAAGATAGGCGCCCACTATTGCGGCTGGCGCGCTTCGCGCTTGCCCTGCTCCACTACACTCTCGCGCCCGCCCTCGATCCACCAGGAATCGAGCGCGAGGGCGTAACGCGGATTGCGCGGCGGGCGGCCGAACTTATCCCAGTAGGCGACGCGGAAGGTGCGGCTGTGCCATTGCGGGATCATGTAGTCGTGCCACAGCAGCACCCGGTCCAGCGCCCTTGTGCGGGCAACCAGTTGCTGGCGGTCCGGCGCGCTGATCACCAGCTCGACCAGCTCGTCGATCACCGGGTCGCAGATGCCGGAGATGTTGCGGCTGCCCTGCTTATGCGCCTCGGCGCAGCTCCAGTAGTCGCGCTGCTCATTGCCGGGCGAGAGGGACTGGCCGGCGCCGCCCACCGTCATGTCGTAGTCGAAGGCGTCGATCCGCACCTCGTACTGCGCCGGATCCACCGTGCGCACCCGCGGCTCCATGCCCAGGCGTTGCAGCACCTGCACATAGGGCAGCGCCACGCGCTCGAAGCTCGGCCCCTGCAGCAGGATCTCGAAGGCGAAGCCCTCGCCCTTCGCGTTCACCAGCTTGCGGTCGCGCACCATCCAGCCGGCCTCGCGCAGCAGCGCGAGCGCCCGGCGCAGCCCTTCCCGGTTGTTGCCGGAGCCATCGGTGACGGGCAGCTTGTAGGGCTCGGTGAAGAGCCGGTCCGGCACCTTGCCGCGGTAGCGCTCAAGGATCGCCAGCTCCTCGCCTTGCGGCAGGCCGGAGGAGGCAAGCTCGGAGTTGGAAAAGTAGGATTCGGTGCGCGCGTAGCTGCCGTAGAACAGGTTGGCGTTCATCCATTCGAAGTCGAAGACCTCGATCAGCGCCCGGCGCACGCGGGCGTCCTGGAACAGCGGCCGGCGCAGGTTCATGGCGAAGGCCTGCATGCCGGTCGGCAGCTCGTGGCCGATCTCGTCGCGCTTCACCAGGCCGCGGCGCACTGCGGGGAAGTCATAGGCGGTGGCCCAGTCCTTGGCGATGTTCTCGGTGCGGAAGTCGATCTGCCCAGCCTTGAAGGCTTCCAGCGCCACGGTGCTGTCGCGGAAATACTCGTAGCGCATGGTGTCGAAATTGGCGGTCCCCCTGGCGGTGGGCAGGTCGCGCGCCCAGTAATTCTCGACCCGCCGGTAGACCAGGCTGCGCCCCGGCTCGAAGCGCTCCAGCCGATAGGGGCCGGAGCCGAGCGGCGCGTCCAGCAAGGGCCGGGTGAAGTCCCGCCCCTCCCACCAATGCTTCGGCAGCACCCGCAACTGGCCGAGGATCAACGCCAGTTCGCGGTTCTCGTTGGATTTGAAGCGGAAGGTGACGCGCCGCGGGCCCTCCGCCGACACCTCCGTCACATCGCCCCAGTAGGAGCGGTAATTCGGCCGCCCCTGCTCGCGCAGGGTGTTGAAGGTCCAGGCCACATCCTCGGCGGTGACCGGCTTGCCGTCGTGCCAGCGCGCCTGCTCGCGCAGATCGAAACTCACACCCATCCGGTCGGCCGGCAGCTCGATGGCGCCGGCCAGGTGGCAGTATTCCGAGCTTGCCTCGTCTGCGCTTTCCTTCAGCAGCGTGTCGTAGATATTGCCGATGCCGACGGCGGCGGTGCCGCGCAGGATGAAGGGGTTGAAGCTGTCGAAGCTGCCGAGCGCGGTCAGCACCACCTCGCCACCCTTGGGGGCATTCGGATTCACCCAGGGCCAGTGCGGGAAATCCGCAGGCAGCGCCGGCTCGCCCAGCAGCGAGAGTGCATGGGTGCGCGTCACCGCCGGCTGGGCCGCGGCGGGGCGGGCCAGCAGGGCGGGCAGGGCGAGGCCAGAGGCCAGCAGGTCGCGGCGTTTCATGCGCGGAGGATGGGGGTTCGGTCCGGTCCGGACAACCATGGCCTAACCTTGCAACAGCCGGACGGCCTCCGGCAGCAGCGCCGGATCGCCCACCGCCAGCACCCTTCCGTCGCTCTCCAGGGTCAGGGGCTCGCCGTCCCAACTGGTCACCCGGCCGCCGGCGCCCTCGACCACCGGCACCAGCGCCGCCCAGTCCCAGGGCTTCATGGTGGATTCCGCCACCACATCGACGAGGCCGAGGGCGAGCAGCCCATAGGAATAACAATCGCCGCCCCAGGTCACCCGGCGCGCGGCGGCGCGCAGCCGCTCGAAGCCCGGGCGGTCGGCAGGGGAGAATATGTCGGGGCTGGTGCAGGACAGCTCCGCCTCGGCCAGGCGGGCGCAGGGCCGGCAGCCAGCGGCGCCGCCGAGCGGCGAGCGGAAGCGGGTCGGCTGCCCGGCGACGCCGAGCCAACGCTCCCCCAGCGCCGGCTGGTCAATCAGCCCGAGGATCGGGCGGCCGTTGCGCAGCAGGGCGATCAGCGTGCCGAACAGCGGCCTGCCGGTGACGAAGGCGCGGGTGCCGTCGATCGGGTCGAGCACCCAGAGGTATTCCGCCGCCGCCCGCTCCGGCCCGTATTCCTCGCCCCAGAGGCCGTGGTCGGGGAAACGTTCCTGCAGCAGGGCGCGGATCGCCTGCTCGGCACCGCGATCAGCCTCGGTCACCGGGCTGGCATCGCCCTTGGCCTCGACCAGCAGCCGGCTGCGGAACAGCGGTCGGATCACCGCCCCGGCGACGTCCGCCGCCGCCTCGGCCGCGGCGATGAAATCCGGCATTGTGTCCCGCAGCGGCGTGGCCATGCCTGCGGCAATCCTTTCGCGGTTTGCGGACACGCGCTCTCGTGACTAGAAGCGCGCGCACCCTAGTGCCGCCCCCGCATTGCAGCAACCGCCCGCCGGCGGCAATGCGCCGGACGGCGGAGCCGCTCATGACCCGACTCATCGCCTTCCAGGGCCTGCCTGGCGCCTATTCCGACCTCGCCTGCCGGGCCGCCTATCCCGGCTGGGAGACCCTGCCCTGCCCGAGCTTCGAGGCCGCCATGGATGCGGTCCGCAGCGGCGAGGCGGGGCTGGCCATGCTGCCCTGCGAGAACTCCCTTGCCGGCCGGGTACCGGACATCCACCGGCTGCTGCCGGACAGCGGCCTCTCCGTCGTCGGCGAGCACTTCGAGCGGGTGGAGCACTGCCTGCTGGCGCCGAAGGGGGCCACCCTGGCGACGCTGAAGCGGGCGCACAGCCACCCGGTGGCGCTTGGTCAGGTCCGCCGCATCCTGAAGGAGCTGCATCTGGAGGCGGTGATCGAGGCCGACACCGCCGGCGCCGCGCACCTCATCGCCGAGCGCGGCGGGGTGGAGGATGCGGCCATCGCCAGCGCCCTGGCGGCGGAAATCTATGGGCTGGAGATCCTGCGGCGGAATGTCGAGGATGCCGCGCACAACACCACGCGGTTCTACGTCTGCGCGCCGGCCGCCGCGGCGCCGCCGCTCGGCACCCCGGATTGCGTGACCAGCTTCGTCTTCCGCGTCCGCAACATCCCGGCGGCGCTCTACAAGGCGCTGGGCGGCTTCGCCACGAACGGCGTGAACATGACGAAGCTGGAAAGCTACATGCTGGACGGTGAGTTCACCGCCACCCAATTCCTCGCCGACGTCGATGGCCATGCCGAGGAGCCGGCGCTGCGGCAGGCGCTGGAGGAGCTGGAATTCTTCTCGCGGGAAGTCCGGGTGCTGGGCACCTATCCGGCACACCCCTACCGGCGGGAGCACCGGGGCAGCTGAGCCGGACGGCGGAGGTCACTGATAGAGGCGGAGCTCCAGGAAATTGACGCTCCGCATCGATGCCTGCCCGAGCGGGCCGATGGCGGCGGGCGGCACCCCGGGAGGGAAGGCGCCGGGCGGGTAGGACACGAGCCAGACCCGTGGCCGCTGTGCCGCCACCACCGGCGCCATATCCCCCACCACCATGTCGTAGCCGGCGCGCGTGGCGAGCCACCGGGTCTCTGGCTCAAGCTCGAACCAGCCAATCAGCTTCGGACCCAGGAAATCATACACCTGCCGCCAGCGCACCGGCACCGCCGGTGCGACCCGCAGATGCCAAGCCGACTGCTCTGTGCCGAAGTAGCGCGCTACGCCCCAGAATATGGAACCCTGCGGCACATAGACCAGATCACCCGGCTGGCCCTCACGCGTGATGATCTCGGTGACAGCCCGGAAGCCGGTTGTCTGCGGCCGATGCAGAAGATACTGGGCCGAGAAGAGGCTTAAGACCAGCCCCAGCGCCACGGCGGCGGCCAGCCTGCGCTTGTCGGACAGGCGGGCAGTCAGGCAGGCCATGACCAGGACCAGGAAAGGGGTCATGATGGTACTGAAGATATTTAGCTTGAAGATCGGCATCCCAATGGCACCCAGCGCGGTCGCGACCACCAATGGCAGCACGAGGAACAGCAGCGTCGTCAGCCGCAACTGCCGATTTAGCAGCCCGCCCAGCACCACGCCCGCATAGAGGCCAACGGAAAGGGCGAGCAGAAGCGGGGAGTTTCCGCGCGGCATGATCAACCGGGTCATCCAGTCGAGAAGGTTGGCTAGTGCCCCATCCCCAGCCCCTAGATTCCCATCCCGGAGCAGCCCAACCGCGATCGGAGGTACCGCGGCCAGGGCAGAGGCGCCATAGATGACGAGCCAGCCCAGTAACCGCCGACGCGTCGCGCCGGTTTCGACAATCCGCACCAAAGCCTGGAGCCCCAGGAGCAGAATGGCGAGGAACCCCAGAGCATGTGAATGGATGACTGCAAGATTAAGCGCCCCTATAATAAGACCCTCGCGCAACAGCATAGCCGACCGGGCAAAGTACCTTTCGACGAAATAGTAATTCCAAATTATCAGGCAATACATCCATGAATATGGTCGCAGCTCTTGCGCCATCCAAACCACAGGTGCCGAAAGAGAAAAAAGCGCTCCAGCGAAATATCCAGTCCACTTGCCGTGCAATTTAGTGACAACGTAAAGCATACTAAGTATTGATATTATATTCCACAGTAAGGAATTGATCCTTAAAAAATAATCTTCGTCTCCGAATAAACTCCATATGCGCAGCTGCAGGAATTACAGAATCGGATGAATGTCGTGCCGGATGACCGCCGCCGGCAAGCGCCAGAACGGATTATCCGCATTAACAGTTGCTATGACTTCATCTTGCCAGAGGTCACGAAATAGGCCGGCATTCAAGCGGAATGCGAGCATGACGATTATGACAATGCCGAGCAGCACGCTCTCCAGTGTAACCTTGCGCAGATCCGCCCCCACAGGGCTAGCCAATTCTCGCATCCTAATCCCCTAACGCAGCCAGGCTGCCAGAATGCCGACACGCCGCATCCAGGGAGACTAATCCATGCTCAAATCGAATGAAAGATGTTCTTTATTCGCAAGAATAAATTGGTTTGATATTGTTATGCCATTGACATCGGTGCGGGGTTATCCCGCTGTTGCCGCGGCAGTTCTGTTCAAGCGGGCCAGGCCGGACGCCACCTCCCACAGCCACATCCCCCCCAATCCGTCCGGATTATCGCGGCCTCCGGATATTTGGAGGGCTGAGCGCTGCCCAGTCCATTCCCCTCCGCCTCCCTGACCTACCCCTCCGCATCCACTGCATGCACCCGCAGATCCTCCAGCCGGCAGACCTCCAGCGCGGCGATATGCGTCGCCTCCAGCAGCACCTTCGGCGCCAAGCCGGCCTGCCGCGCCTCCTCCCACCGGGCGGCGCAGAGGCACCAGCGGTCGCCGGGCCTCAGCCCGGCGAAGCCATAGGCCGGCAGCGGCGTGCTGAGATCATTGCCCCGGCTTTTCGAGAACGCCAGGAATTCGGCCGACATCTCGACGCAAACCACATGCAGCCCGAGGTCCTCGGACCCGGTATTGCAGCAGCCGTCCCGGAAGAATCCGGTCAGCGGCGCGACGGAACAGGGCAGTAGCAGTCCGCCGAGGACGTTGGTGGCCGGGGGGGTGCCCCGGCCGCCGCGTCCCGGCCCCATTCCGCCGTCGGGCATCAGGCGGCTGCCCGAATCGCCGCGGCCTTCACGTCATCCCCGACGGCGCCGGCGAAGCTCTCGAAATTCTTCTCGAACCGCGCCACCAGCTCCTTTGCCGTGCGGTCATAGGCGGCCTTGTCCGCCCAGGTCTCGCGCGGGTTCAGCACCTCGGCCGGGACGCCCGGCAGGGATTTCGGAATGGCGAGACCGAAGAACGGGTCCGTGACGTACTCGGCCTTGGCCAGCGACCCATCCAGCGCCGCGCGCAACAGGGCGCGGGTGTGCTGAATGCTCATCCGCTTGCCGGTGCCAAAGGCGCCGCCGGTCCAGCCGGTGTTCACCAGCCAGCAATCGGCGCCGTCGCGGGCGATGCGCTCGGCCAGCATGCGGCCGTAGACTTCCGGGTGGCGCGGCAGGAAGGGGGCGCCGAAGCAGGTGGAGAAGGTTGCCTGCGGCTCCCTGCCCAGCCCCTTCTCGGTGCCCGCGACCCGCGCAGTGTAGCCCGAGAGGAAGTGGTACATCGCCTGCGCCGGGGAGAGCTTGGCGATCGGCGGCAGCACGCCGAAGGCGTCGGCGGTCAGCATCACCACGTTCTTCGGCAGGCCGGCGACGCCGTCCGGCACGATGTTCGGGATGAACTCCAGCGGGTAGCAGGACCGGGTGTTCTCGGTCAGCGCCGCATCCTCCAGGTCGAGGTTGCCCAGCGGATCCGCCACCACATTCTCCAGCACGGCGCCGAAGCGGTGGCTGGCGTCCCAGATCTGCGGCTCGGCCTCGCGGCTCAGGCGGATGACCTTGGCGTAGCAGCCGCCCTCGAAGTTGAAGACGCCGGTCTGCGACCAGCCATGCTCGTCATCGCCGATAAGCTGCCGTTCCGGGTCGCTGGAAAGCGTGGTCTTGCCGGTGCCGGACAGGCCGAAGAACAGCGCGGTGTCGCCGGCCTTGCCACGGTTCGCACTGCAATGCATCGGCAGCACACCGCGTTCCGGCAGCAGCCAGTTCATGACGGTGAAGATCGATTTCTTGATCTCCCCGGCATAGGAGGTGCCGGCGATCAGGATGGTCTTCGCCGCGAAGGAGAGTGCGATGCAGGTGCTGCTGCGGCAGCCGTCGGCGACCGGGTCGGCCTCGTATTCCGGAGCGTGCAGGATGGTGAAGTCCGGCACGAAGCCATCCAGCTCGGCCCGCTCCGGGCGGATGAACATGTTGCGGGCGAACAGCGCGTGCCAGGCGTTGGTGGTCACCAGCCGGACCCGGATGCGGTGCGCCGGGTCGGCACCGGCGTAGAGGTCCTGGGTGAACAGCACCGGCCGGGCGCCGAGCCAGGCCTGGACCTTGGCGGAGAGGCCACGGAATTTCTCCGGCGCCATCGGCTGGTTGATCTTGCCCCACCAGATCTTGTCGTGCACCTCGGGATCGTCGACGACGAATTTATCCTGGACCGAGCGGCCGGTATGCACGCCGGTGACGGCGATGAAGGCGCCATCGGCGGACAGCCGGCCCTCGCCACGGCGCAGTGCGTGATCATAGAGGCTCGCAGCCGTGAGGTTGGCATGCACGGTACTGCTGGTCACGACACCAGTGCCGGCGAGGGCAGTTGTGGGCGCAGTCATCGGAAACTCCTCCGGCATCGGACAGGGACGGCAACCGCCGGTTGTGGCGGCACTGGTGTTCGGGACATCGTATCAGCGGTTTCGGCGGCCAAATTACGGCGCCACGCCGGGTGGGGTCAACGCGAGGCCTGGGCACGGCCCCGTCACCTGGCCTTGGCCTCCCGGTGCCCGGCCCGGGCAGCCCTGGTCGCGGCGACCAATTCGGCCCGGACCGCCTCGGGCGAGGCGGCCGGCGCGGCGAAGGGCAGCCGCAGCACCGCCTCCCCCGCCGCCAGATCGGCGCCATCCACATCGACCGCCACCATCCGCCATTCACCGGCGGCGGCGCCCAGAAGCCCGGTGGCGATCGCCGCCAGGGCATCCAAGTGGTCGGTGTTCACATGGGAGAGTATTCCGGCTTCGGCCACGGCAATGGCGGCGACCGCCGCCGGGTCGGGCAGCAGCTCGGCCAACGTCAGCCGGGTGGCGCGGGCGAAGCCGCCCACCAGCAGGGCCCCGCCGGGCGCCACTTGCCACAGGGTGAAATCGGCGAAATCGGCGTAAAGCGCGGCATAGGGGTGTTTCGCCAGCCAGCGCGGCTTCAGCGCCGGTACCTCCTCGGCCGGCACCGGGGTGGCGAGGCCGGTCAGGGTCACCCGCGGCGCGGTCTGCGGGTTGGCGCCTTCCGCCGGGCCGGTGAACATCAGGGCGCAGCGCGGCTCGGCGCGGAGCTGGCGGCTGTGTTCCGAGAGCGAGGAGAGCAGCAGCAGGGGCGTCAGATCCGGCGCTGCCGCCGGGGTCACCAGGCTGGCGAAGGGCTGGCCGCCCGCCTGGGTGGCCAGGGTGGCGACGGCGGCGGCACGGATCAGCCGGCGCGCCTCGAAACCCGGAGACTCCGTCACCCTCTTGCCCCCGCGCGGGTTCTGCCACAATCCGGCACCATATTCCGTGCATCATTCCGTGCATCTTGCAAGGCAGACGGGCTGCCGACCAGCCCCGGAGACCAGATCATGCCCGCCACGATTGCCCTGGTGGACGACGACCGCAACATCCTCACCTCGGTTTCCATGACCCTGGAGCAGGAAGGCTTCCAGGTCCGCACCTATACCGATGGCGAAAGCGCCCTGCAGGGTCTGCTGGCCCGGCCCGCCGACCTTGCCGTGCTCGACATCAAGATGCCACGCATGGACGGCATGGAACTGCTTCAACGGCTCCGGCAACGCAGCGCCATGCCGGTGGTTTTCCTCACCTCGAAGGATGAGGAGGTGGACGAGCTGATGGGGCTGCGGCTCGGTGCCGACGACTACATCACCAAGCCGTTCAGTCAGCGGCTGCTGCTGGAACGAATCCGCGCCCTGCTGCGGCGCAACGAGGCCAGCCGCGCCGAGGGCAGCGGCACCCCCGCCGGCGGCATCATCGTCCGCGGCGACCTGGTGCTGGACGAGACCAAGCATACCTGCGTTTGGAAGGGTCACGACATCCAGCTCACCGTCACCGAATTCCTGCTGGTGAAGGCGCTGGCCCTGCGGCCGGGCATGGTGAAGAACCGCGACCAGCTGATCGATGCCGCCTATGGCGAGAACATCTACGTGGACGACCGCACCATCGACAGCCATGTGAAACGGGTGCGCAAGAAATTCCGCCAGGCGGATGATGATTTCGCGCAGATCGAGACGCTCTACGGCATCGGCTATCGCTACAAGGAAAGCTGAGCGGCGCGGGGCGGGCCCCTTCCCGCCGCCGCGGCCCGGCACGTGACGTCCAGACAGGCTCGGCGCGGAGCGCCCAGACAGGATCTTCCATGCCCGATGTCGGCGTTCCGTCGGACCAGAAGCAATCCGCCGGCGGCCAGCAGCGCCGCCGCTGGGTCTCGCCGCTGCTGCGCCGGATCCTGCTGCTGAATGCCCTGCCGCCGGCGCTGTTGGCGGCGGCCATGCTCTACCTCGACCAGTACCAGAATGGGCTGCTCGCCGCCGAGGTGGAGGCAATGCGGACCCAGGCCCGGATCTACGCCGGCGCCATCGCCGAGGCCGCGACCCGGCTGCAGGACGACCGCGCCATGCTGGTGCCGGAGGCGGCGCGGCCGCTGCTGCGCCGGCTGGTCGACCCCTCCCCGAACACCCAGGCCAAGCTGTTCGACAACACCGGCCTGGTCGTCGCCGACAGCCGGGTGCGGGAAGGCGCCGGCGGCGCCGTGGTCACCCAGCCGCTGCCGCCGCCGGAGCCGCGCGGCGCCTTCTCGGCCAGCATCGGCCGTATCTACGACCAGGTGCTGACCCTGCTGCCGCGACCGCTGTTCGGCCAGGGCGATCGCGACAACGTCTTCGTCGACCAGAATCCGGACGCCCCCTCCTTCGATTGGCAGCCGGAGTTCAACCCCACCGGCGGCGCCGACCGACGGGAGGAATTGCGCCTGGCGCTGGAAGGCGGCGTACGCCCCTACATCCGCCGCACCGCGGATGGCAGGCTGCTGGTCTCGGTGGCCGAGCCGGCACGGCGCGGCAACCAGTCGGTCGGCATCGTCCTGCTGACCCGCGAGGCGCGGGAGGTGGACAAGCGGCTGTTCGAGATCCGCGCCAGCGTGCTCAGCATCTTCGGCATCTCCCTGGTGGTGACGGTGGCGCTGTCGATCTACCTGGCGCAGACCCTGGCCAACCCGATCATGCAGCTGGCCGGCGCCGCGGCGGCGATGCGCCAGGGCGAGGGGCGCGGCGGCAGCGTGCCGGCAGGCCTGCTGGCGCGGGCGGATGAGATCGGCATCCTGGCGCGCGACCTGCAATCGGCCGCCCGCGCGCTCTGGGCCCGGATCGACACCAACGAGCGCTTCGCCGCCGATGTGGCGCATGAGCTGCGCAACCCGCTCACCTCGGTTCGCAGCGCGATCGAGACCCTGCGCCGCGTCGAGAATCCGGAACAGCAGAAGCGCCTGCTGGCGATCATCGCCGAGGATGCGGTGCGGATGGACCGGCTGATCGCCGACATCTCCGACAGCTCGCGGGTCGATGCCGAGCTATCGCGCACCGTGGCGGTGCCGGTCGATGTGGCGCCGATCCTCTCCACCCTGGCCGAGCTGCACAACTCGACCCGCAATTCGGATGACGCCCCGACGGTGCAGCTGGAGGCCCCGGCCGAGGGGCTGGTGGTCCGCGGCGTCGAGGGCCGGCTGGTGCAGGTGCTGCGCAACCTGCTGGGCAACGCCATCTCCTTCAGCCCGGCCAAGGGCCGCGTCTGGGTTCGCGCCCGGCCAACCGGCGCCATGGTCGAGGTGGTGGTGGAGGACGAGGGCCCCGGCATTCCCGAGGCCAAGCTCGAGGGCATCTTCGAACGCTTCTATTCCGAGCGGCCGCATGGCGAGCAATTCGGGCAGCATTCCGGCCTTGGCCTGTCGATCTGCCGTCAGATCGTCGAGGGGCTGCGCGGCCGGATCAGCGCCGAGAACCGCCGCGACGCCGCCGGCAAGGTCACCGGGGCACGCTTCGTTGTGCGGCTGCCGGTTGCATGACGCGGCGCCGCGCCTCCTGCGGCGTGGCAAGGATTGATTTTCACCGCCCTCCGCTACCGAACGAAGTCCGGTTTCCTTTGTTGGTTCAAGTGCCCGTGCCCTAGGCTCGCCGGGTGGAGACTGCCGCGAAGGCAGCGACAACAGGGTATGCAGGGCGGACCGGTCATGGGCCAGATCGTCATCACCGAATTCATGGAAGCATCAGCCGTCGAGAAGCTGCGTGCCGCCTGGCCAACCCTGTACGATCCCGAGTTGTTCGACGCGCCCGACCGGCTGCGCACCGCGCTGGCCGAGGCACGCGCGCTGATCGTCCGCAACCGCACCATTGTGGATGCCGCGCTGCTGGACGCGGCACCGCGGCTGCGGGTGCTCGGGCGGCTCGGGGTCGGCGTCTACAACATCGATCTCGCCGCCTGCCGCGCCCGCGGCGTCGAGGTCGTCCCGGCCTCCGGCGCGAATGCCGCATCCGTTGCCGAATATGCCATCCTGGCCATCGGCATGCTGCTGCGCGGGGCCTTCCAGGACACGCTGGCGGTCGCCAGCGGCGAATGGCCGCGGGACCGGCTGAAGCGCGGCCGCGAGATGGCCGGCAAGACGCTTGGCATCCTCGGCCTCGGTGACATCGGCCGGCGCGTCGCCCGGCTGGCGCGGGCCTTCGACATGCAGATCATCGCGCATGACCCGGTGCTGCCGCTCGACCATTCCGGCTGGTCGGAGACCGCGACCGAGCAGGTGTCGCTGGATGAGCTCTTCACCCGCGCCGATGCGCTGACCCTGCATGTGCCGCTGGAACCGGCCACGCGGCACATCGTCTCCGCCGCGCGGCTGGCCCTGATGAAGCCCAATGCGGTGCTGGTGAACGCCTCGCGCGGCGGGGTGGTGGATGAGGCGGCGCTGGCCACGGCGCTCAGGGCGGGCCGGCTCGGCGGCGCCGCGCTTGATGTGTTCGAGGTGGAGCCGCTGCCGATCGACAGCCCGCTGGTCGGCGCGCCCGGGCTGGTGCTGACCCCGCACATCGCCGGCGCCACCATCGAGAGCAATGTGCGGATCTCCTCGCTGATCGCCGCCCGGGTCCAGGTCGCGCTGGCGATGTGCTGAGGCGACCGGCCCCGCTCAGGCCAGGCCGGCCGGCACCGCCGCTCCGGCCGGCGGCGCGCGCAGCAGATCGCCCCGGCTGACGATGCCGAGCACGCAGCCACCGGCGCCGACGACCGGCACCGCGGAGATGCCACGCTCGCACAGCAGCAAGGCAATCCTGATGACAGGCAGTTCCGGCGGGACGGTCACCACATCGGCCGTCATCACCTCCCACACCCTCCGCTCGCGCATTGCCGGATCCCTCCGTGCGTGCCGGATCGTGCCGCCGGCAGCCAGCAGGATGATGCGGCTGCAATTTCCAGCAGACAAACGACATTTATTAACGCTTCAATGCGGCTTTTCCGTATCCACCCGAGAGGAGGTTCCGTGGACATCGAACTGGCCCGTACCTTCCTCGCCATCGTCTCCGCCGGCAGCTTCATCCGCGCCGCGGAGCGGCTGCATGTGAGCCAGACCACGGTCAGCGCCCGGGTCCGCACGCTGGAGGATCAGCTCCGCCGGCCGCTCTTCATCCGCAGCAAGGCCGGGGCCTCACTGACCCCGGCGGGGGAGCAATTCCTGCGGCATGCGCCGGCCCTGGTGCAGCTCTGGGAACGCGCCCGCCACCAGGTCGCGGTGCCGGAGGGCAAGCGGGCGGTGCTGGCGATCGGCTGCGAGCTGAGCCTCTGGGACCCGCTGCTGCTGCGCTGGCTGCTGTGGATGCGTCGCTCGGCGCCGGATGTGGCGCTGCGGGCGCATGTCGGAGTGCCGGAGCTGCTGGTGGAGCAGGTCGCCGAGGGCATCGTCGACATCGGCGTTGTCTACGCCCCCCGCTACCGCGCCGGCCTCCGGGTGGAGCTGCTGGCCGAGGAAAGGCTCGTCATGGTACGGACGCCTTGTGCCGAGGGCGGTGACTACGTCCAGGTGGAATGGGGGCCGGACGTCGCGCTGCAACATGCCAAGGCCGCCACCTGCCAGGGCGACCCGGCGCTGGTGGTGGACCTCGGGCCGCTCGGCCTCGACTACATCCTCGCGGCCGGCGGGGCGGGATATTTCCGTCATGGCGCGGTCCGGTCGCACCTGGCCAATGGCCGGCTGCAGCGCGTCGCCGAGGCGCCGGAATACCCCTACCCGGCCTATGCGGTGTTCAGCGAGAGTGGCGGCCCGCTGATCCGCGATGCGCTCAGCGGGCTGCGACAGGTGGCGCGGCTGGAGGAGACCGATCCAGCAGAAATTCCGCAGTGAACCACCAATAAATTTCGTTTGTCCGACCCGGTGCCCGAGGCCAGCCTCCCCTTGAGCAGATGGCCGGAAGGCGTGACCCGGCTTTGAAACACCGGACCAAGCCGGTCGGCCAGCGGGAGCAGGACAGGACATATGCGTGGCGGCACCGATCTGCCCGAACTCATGCAGGCCCTGCGGCTGCGGCGGGAACCCCATGCCACCGCCACGGTGGTCGAGGCCACCGGCTCCACCTCCGCCCATCCGGGCGACAAGGCGCTGCTCAATGCCAAGGCCGAGGTGCTGGCCGGCTGGGTCGGCGGCGGCTGCGCCGAATCGGCGGTCCGCCAGACCGCGGCGGAATGCCTGGCCGATGGCGTGCCACGCCTCATTGCGCTCGACCTGGACGACGAGGTGCTGGGCACCGGCATGCCCTGCGGCGGCAGCATGCGGGTTTTCGTCGAGCCGGTGCTGCCGCCGCCGGCGCTCTGGCTGCTCGGCCATGGCCGGATCACCGAGGCGCTGTGCCGCTTCGGCGCGGCCCTCGGTTTCCGGGTGATCGTCGACGACACCCCCGCCCCCGACCCCGCCGCCTATCCAGACGCCGCCGAGTTGATCGGCGATGACGATGATTACGCGCGGCTCGACCCCGCTGCCGGCGATGCCGTGATCATTGCCACCCAGCACCGCGGCGACCACATTTCCTCGGTGCGCGCGCTGCGCTCCCCCGCCGGCTATGTGGCGATCATCGCCAGCCGCAAGCGGGCCGGGCTGATACGGGATTTCCTGCGCGGCGAGGGCTTCACCGCGGCGGAGCTGGCGCGGCTGCGGGCGCCGGCCGGGCTCGACCTCGGCGCGCGGACGCCGGAGGAGATCGCGCTCTCGGTGCTGGCCGAGATCACCATGCTGCGGCGCGGCGGCAGCGGCCGGCTGCTGCGCGACACTGGCGCAGCGGCCAAGGCGCCGGCCGAGGCCGGGGGAGGCGCGGGATGAACGGGGCTGAAGCGAAGGCGCGGCCGATGATCGCCACGCCGGAGGAGGATCCCAACGCGACCGTCGCGTGCAGCTCGCCGCCCTGCTTCCTGCACGAGCTGGATCCCGGCTACCTCGGCTATCTGCGGCAGGAGGAGGTTGCGGCGCTGCTCAGGGCGCTGCTCGCTGTGCCTTGGCCTGATAGCCAGCGGGACATGCTGCGGCGGCATCTTGCCGCGCTGCCGGCTGGGCCCGCCGAGGCCGGACCGCTGGACGTCGCGCCCGCCGCCCTCGCGCGCCGGCTGCGGGACGCCCTGCCGCGGCTGTACGACCATGCGCTGCGGGATGAACTGCAAGCCTTGCCTGATTTGCTGGAAAGCCGGGCTTCCGGCTGGGATGCGATACGCCGCTGGCGCAAGGCGCAGCGGGAGGCGCTGCTCGCAAACCGCCTCGCCATTCCGCGTGAGGCACGGGAGGGGCTGGACGCCGCCATCACCGCGCGGCTCGGCCCCTGGCTGCCGGCTGCCGGCGCCGGACCCATCGGCTTCTACTGGCCGTTCAAGGGCGAGTACGACCCACGCCCGCTGATGCATGCGCTGCACCGGCAGGGGGTGCGGCTGGCGCTGCCAGTGGTGGTGGCCAAGGCGCAGCCGCTGGTCTTCCGGGAATGGTGGCCCGGCATCCGGATGGCGCCCGGTGCCTGGAACATCCCCGCGCCGGCCGAGGGCGGGCCGGCGCTGCCGGCGGCGCTGGTGGTGCCGCTGCTCGGCTTCGACGAGCAGGGCTACCGGCTCGGCTATGGCGGCGGCTATTACGACCGCACCCTGGCCGTCTGGCCGGAGCGGCCGCTGGCGATCGGCGTCGGCCATGAGCTGGCCCGGCTGGAGACGATCCAGCCGCAACCGCATGACATCCCCATGGACATGATCGTGACCGAGCAACGCGTGATCCGCGCCAGCGCGAGGCCGCGCCGATGAACACCCCCTCCTTGCCGGAAGCGGCGCTCGACCGGCTCGGCCGCGCGGTGCTGGCGACGCCCGCCGAGGCCATCATCGAGGCCGACCCCGGCGGCCTGATCCGCTTCTGGAACCCGGGCGCCGAGCGGCTGTTCGGCTTCACCGCCGCCGAGGCCCTCGGCCAATCCCTCGACCTCATCATCCCGGAGCCGCAGCGCACCCGGCACTGGACGGGCTACCATCAGGTGATGCAGACCGGGGAGAGTCGCTATGGCCTTGGCGACATCCTCGCGGTGCCTGGGCTGCGCCGCGACGGCAGCCGGATCTCGCTGGAGTTCACCATCGTGCCGCTGCGCGGGGCGGATGGCAGGATGGAGGGGATGATCGCCATCCTGCGCGACGTGTCCCGCCGCTTCGAGGAGCTGCGGCAGCTCCGGCGAGAACTGGCCGCGCTGAAGCCCCAGCCGGCGACCGGCTAGGGTGGTTTCACTCGCCCCGGCTTACGGTAACCACCCTGGCCTTTTGTTCGAGCGGGCAAATTGCTCCGATTGGGCGACTCCGCCTGACCGGAGATTGCTATAGCTGCGGCCTTCCAGCGATCTGATCCAGAGTGAACTCCTTTCAGCCGGCCAGGCTGAATGGAGCGATTTGCCCACAAGGACATAGCAGCCAGGAAGCAGGCTCATCACTCATCCCGGGCGTCGACGCCCGGGATGAGGTTGCTCCGGAGCGGGCCGTCGCAGCGCGAAGCCGCGCTCAGCTGACGAGCGCGCCGGCCTTGCGGCCGTCCACATCCGGCGGCGGCTGCACCTGCAGCACTGACAGGCGGCGCAGCCGGCCATCCTGGGTCGGCCAGTCGATCGCCTGGCCCGCCGACAGCCCGATCAGCCCGGCCCCGACCAGGGAGAGCACCGAGATGCGGCCCTCGGCCAGGTCGGCGCCGCCCGGCAGCACCAGCTGCACCTGGCGGGTCGCGCCGGTCGCGGAATCGCTGAACTCGACCTGCGAGCCGAGGGTGACGACGGCGGCGGGCAGTTCACCCTCCGGCACCAGCTCGGCACGGTCGGCCTCCTCCAGCAGCAGGCGGGCGACCAGCGGGTTCTTCCGCTGGCTGACCTCGGCCAGTGCGACCAGATGCGCATAGCCCTCATCGGACATCAGCAATGGCGGGCGCAGGGCCGCCTCCCTTCCATCGGTCATCGGTGCGTTCCTTTGCTCAGTGCTGAAAACGGCCGCCGGGTGCTGATCGACCAGCAGCAGGCGCAGGGCCTGCGCCCGCCCGTCCGGCCCGGTCGCCTCGACCCATTGTCCGGCCTCGGCGCCGAGCAGCGCCATGCCCTGCGGCGTCAGCACCGACAGGGTGCGGTCGTCGGCGGCATGCTCCTCCGGCAGGACCAGGATGCGGGACTGCCAGGCCTCGCCCTCGGCGGCGAAGGTCACCCGGGCGCCCAGCACCGCCACCGCGGGCGACAGATCGTCCTGTGGCACCACGCGGCAGCGGCTCAGCCACTCGGCCAGCGCCCCTTCGCCCAGGGTACCGGACCGCGGCGCGCTGTGGGCCAGCGCCTTCAGCCGCGAATAGTCACGCGGCCCCAGCACCGGCACGGCGTCCGGGTCCGGCGCCGGCAGGACGTCCGACGGGGCCGGCAGATCGCGCGGAAGTTCGGTGTGTGGATCGGTGATGGACACGGTGCGAAGCATCCTTAGAAACCGGTCCCGGCGCCTGCGGTCCAGGCATCCGGCAACACGGCCCAAAAATGAAATGGGTGCCCGATAGGTGCCTGGCAGTCGGGCGGCAGCATCAGGGGTGTGATGGCGGAGGCGCGGTGCCGCCCGCCTGCGCGGCGTGCGGCTACGACGGAACAGGATTCTCCGATGGAGTATCCCCCGGGTTCAGGCAGGCGCCGGACGCGCACCACCCCGACCCGGGGCTAGACGCCCGTGATCAGACTGCCCGCGTGAGCGAGGCGACGGTGGAATGTCACAAGGATCAACATCGTACCGTAGGGATCGCATCCTTGGCAGGCTTCGGCAAGTCACGGCATCGTGCCATGGCGCGACGCGGTGCGCTGCAGCGCTGTCCTGTCGCCGGGTTATCGGGCCCTGCCGCCATGCTGCCCGCCGCATGGCCGCATCAGCCGGCCGCAGTCCGTACCGGGGGCAGGCGATCGAACAGCCCCATTTGCAGGCTGCGGGCGATGCGCTGCGCACGTTCCTGGAATGCCGCTGCGAGCGGTTCCGGGAAGAGCTCGGTGCAGGTCGTGTCGAACAGCGCGAGCCAATCGGCGAAGAGCGCCGGCGTCAGCCCGGGCAGCCGCAGGTGCACGCTGTAGGGGTCGCCGTGATAGGCGCCGCTGCGCAGCATCACCGACGACCAGAATTGCCGCAGCCTGGCGAGGTGCCGGTCCCAGGCGGCTTCCGACTCGCCGATGGCGGCGTGGAAGACCGGGCCGAGCGACGGGTGGGCGCGGACGCGGCCGTAGAAGCGCTCCACCAGCAGGGCGATCTCCGCTTCGGTGATGTCGGTCATGAACTCGGGCCTTGGCGCGTCAGATGAAGGGCAGCACGGCGAGCACCGCCACCAGGTTCCACACCAGCATGTTCACCAGGATGCGCAACATGGTGCGGCTGTCGGGATCGGCGATGTGCAGCGCATCGCTGAGCAGGTTGCCGGGCAGGAGGAACAGCTGGAGCGGACTCACGGGCGCCCGTTAAGATGTAAACATCATACATCTTATAAGGCCGAGGCTTGTAAAGCAAGATTTACCATGCATCTTTTGGCCATGCGCCTCACCGCCCTGACCGACTTCTCCCTCCGCATGCTGATCCACCTCGCGCTGCGGCCGGACGGTCGCGCCACCATCGCCGAGGTGGCTGCGGCCTACCGCATCTCGGAGAACCATCTGATGAAGGTGGCGCATCTCCTCGGGCAGGCCGGCTACGTGACCACCCTGCGCGGCCGCGGCGGCGGGCTGAGCCTGGGACGGCCGGCGGCGGAGATCACCGCCGGCGAGGTGGTGCGGCGGGTCGAGCCGGACATGGCTCTGGTCCCCTGCTTCGCCGGCGCCGACTGTGCCATCCTGCCGGCCTGCCGGCTCAAGCAGACGCTGCACCAGGCGCGCGAGGCCTTCCTCGCGGTGCTGGACGCGACCACCATCGCCGAGCTGGCGCAGCCCGCGCCGGCGCTGCGCGAATTGCTCGGGATCGCCGCGTGAACCGACCTCCCTCGCCTGCAGAATGGCTGTGCCGCCGGGACGTCCGTTCGCGCTGGCAGGCTGCGGAAGAATGGCGATGCGCGCCCATTTCCGCCATGCGCGGGCTTGACCGGCGCATCCATATGTTCGGCAGAAGCCGCTTACTAACGGATGACCGGGTCAAGCCCGGCCCCGACGAGGAGGCGGCGGGCACGAGCGTTGTCCGCGCTTCTCCGCAGTCTGCCAGGGCAGACTCCGAGCTGGCTGAATTACCGGATCGGAGTAATTTGCTCGTCCAAACAAGACGACTGGAGCAGTTCCGTGAGCCAAGGCGAACGGAACCGCTCTAAACTCCACGCCATAAGCAAGAACACAGGGAGGACTCCATGGCCCACCAATACCCCGGGCGCCGCGGGCTGCTGGCCCTGGCGGCCGTGCCGGCGCTCGCCGCCCCACGCCTTGCCCGCGCGCAGCAGGACCAGGGCCGGCCGCTGACGATGGTCGTGCCCTACCCGCCGGGCGGCACCTCCGACCTCGCGATCCGCCCGCTGGTACCGCGGCTGAGCGAGCTGCTCGGCCAGACGGTGGTGATCGAGAACCGCGCCGGCGCCGGCGGCAGCATCGGCGCCGAGGTGGTCGCCCGAGCCCGGCCGGACGGCTTGACCCTGCTGGCCTTCCCGACCGCGGTGCTGACCATCAGCCCGCACATCATGTCCCTGTCCTACGACCCGGCTACCGCCTTCACCCCCATTTCGATGAGCGCGGTCGCCTACGGCATCGTCGTCGCCCACCCGTCGCTGCCCTTCCGCGACGTCGCCGGGCTGGTGGCGCATGCCAAGGCCCACCCTGGCGAGCTGCGCTTCGGCTCGGCCGGCAATGGCACCATCACCCAGCTCTCCGGCGAGATGTTCGCCGAGGCCGCCGGCATCCGGCTGGAGCACGTGCCCTATCGCGGCTCGGCACCCTCGCTGACCGACCTGCTGGCGGGGCGGATCCAGCTCCTGTTCGACCCGGTGGCGATCCCGGCAATCGTCGAGGGCAGGCTGACCGGCATTGCCACCATCGGCGAGACCCGCAACCCGCAGCTGCCGGATGTGCCGACCCTGCGGGAGGCCGGGCTGGCAAAGGCCGAGGCAATGCCCTGGTTCGGCATCGCCGCCCCCGCCGGCATCGCGCGGCCGGTCGTCGACCGGCTGACCGGGGCGCTGCAGACCGCCCTGGCGGCGCCAGAGGCGGCGCGGGCGATGGCGCCGATGGGGCTGATGCCACGGTTCGAGGCCGGCGAGGCCTTCGCCAGCCGCATCCACCGGGAGCGTGAAATGTATGGCGCGGTGGTGCGGCGGATCGGGGCGCGGGCGGGGTAGCCTGTGCGGCACGACGAAACGGTCATCGGCCGGTTCGCTGGCATGAGGGCCTCTGAAGGTGCCGAGGTTCAGGGTCACTGGGGGTGATTGAAACGCCAGCGGGATTGGTCGACATCTCGCCGGCATGAAGTACCTTCCCCTCGCCCTGCTGCTGCTGATCGCCGCCCCGGCCGCGGCCGAACCGCAGCCCTTCCGCGTCACCAACCGCACCGGCGCCGATGCGACGGCGCTTTATGCGGTGCGCACGCCGCGCGGCGCGGAGGGGTTATGGGGAAATAACCTGCTCTCCCCCGACCGGCCGCTGCGCCCAGGCGCGGGCTTCCGCGTCAACCCGAACGAAGCGGCCGGCTGCCGCTTCGACCTGCGGCTGGTGCTGGCCGATGGGCGCGAATCCGTGCTGCGCGACCAGGACATCTGCGTGGCGCGGGAATTGGTGCTGGACCAGGCGGCGCTGCCCCGCCCGGCCCTGGGCGCCGCGCCGGTGCCGCCCGCCCCCGCGGTGCCGCAGCAGCGGCCGAACACCGGCGCCCGCAACGTCTCGACCGGCACCGGCTTCCTGGTGGCGGCGGATCGCGTGCTGACCAACCAGCATGTGGTCGGTGGCTGCGACCGCATCGTCATGCGCGCGCCGGACGGCCGCTGGCTGGGGGCGGTGCCGCCGGCGCGGGTGGATGCGCAGCTCGATCTGGCGCTGCTGGCGGTGCCCGGGCTGCCCGGCCCGGCGCTGGCCTTCCGCAGCACGCCGGAGGTCCGCCGTGGCGAGAGCGTGGTGACCTATGGCTTCCCGCTGGCTGGGGTCCTCTCCTCCGACCCCAAGCTGACCGAGGGAGTCATCAGCGGCCTGGCCGGGCTGGCCGACAACCAGGCGCAATTCCAGATCAGCGCCGCGGTGCAGCCGGGCAATTCCGGCGGGCCGCTGCTGGACCGCCAGGGCAATGTGGTTGGCGTCGTCGTCTCCAAGCTGAATGCGCAGCGGCTGGCGCGGGTCACCGGCGACATCGCGCAGAACGTCAATTTCGCGGTGAAGGGCGCGGCAGCGCTGGAGTTCGTCCGCCGCGCCGGGCTGCAGCCGCGGATCGCCCCCAGCCAGGATCCGGACCGCAGCACCGCCGACATCGGCGAGGTCGCCCACCGCAGCACGCTGTTCATCCGCTGCGAGCGATAGCGGGATGCGGAGGGGCGTGACCGTCCCCGACCCGTCATGGCCGGGCTTGACCGGCCATCCAACCCACTGTCGCCACAACGAAAATGGCTACACGGGTCAGGCCCGTGCATGATGTGGCGGCGCAGCTACTCCTCCGGCCCGGTCTGCTCCATCAGCGCCAGCCCTTCCATCGCCAGGCCGTAGCCGAGCAGATCCTGCATCCGCTTCCGCAGGTATTCGGTGAACATCAGCCGTGTGTAGCGCAGCAGCAGGGTCGGCTTCTGCGCCAGCGCCTCGGCGTGTTCCCAGGCGCGGGCCAGCACCTTGTCCGGCGGCAGCACCTCCGCCACCAGACCGAGCTCCTTCGCCTCCTGGGCGGACAGCGTCTGGCCGGTTAGAAGGAAGTAGCGGCCGCGGTTCATGCCCATCAGCAGTGGCATGACGATGTGCATGCCGTCACCCGGCAGCATGCCGGACATGAAATGCGCCGAATCCTGGAAGGCCGCGGTGTCGGAGGCCAGCACGATGTCCGACAGCAGCGGGATCTCGCAATGCCGCCAGGCCGGGCCGTTGATGGCGGCGATCACCGGCACCTCGATATTCAGCAGGTTCATCAGCAGGGCACGGCCTTCCCAATGCACCCGGTCATAGGCGTTGGCGGTGATGCCCTGGGCCAGGGACCGGGTACCGGCGGTGGCGCGGATGCCGGAGAATTCCTCGCCCGTCCCGGTCAGGATCACCACGCGGTTATCGCGGTCGCGCGCGATGTCGGCGAAGGCGTCGGGCAGTTCGCCATGCGGCACCAGACCCCAGCGCAGTGGTCCGTCATCGGTGTGCAGCCGCACTTCAAGGATGCCGTTCTCACGCCGCATCCGGATGCAGGAGTATCTCGTGGCGTAGCTGTCGAAGCGGCTCATGGTCCTGGCCCTCCCGCGATTGCATGTCACTGCCCTCAGTCTGCCATCCCCGAGCCGCCGGCGTCAGCGAGCCCGGCTCATTCCTTCGGAATCCCCGCCTCCGCCACGATCCGCTCCCAGAGCGCCAACTCCCGCCGGGTGAAGGCCTCCAGCGCCTCCGGCGTGCTGGTCGTGGAGGTGACGCCCATGGCGGCGGCGAAGCGCTTCGCCTCGGCGCTTTCGCCGATCGCAACGATCTCGCGGTTCAGCCGGGCGATGATCGGCGCCGGGGTCCGCGCCGGCATCCACACCGCATTCCAGGAGGCGAAATCGTAGCCGGCCAGCCCGCCCTCCTGCATCGTCGGCACATCGGGCAGCAAGTCGATCCGCTGCGGCGTGGTCACCGCCAGCGCCCGCAGTGTGCCGGCGCGCAGATGCGTCACCGCCGGGCCGAGGTCGACCACCATGAAGTCCAGCCGTCCGCCGAGCAGGTCGGTGATCGCCGCCGGCGTGCCGCGATAGGCGATCTGCTCGCCGCGGATGCCGGTGGCCTGGCGCAGCAGATGCGTCCCCCCGATGCCGCCGGCATTGCCGATGCCGTAATTCAGCGGGTTCTCCGCGCTCCGCGCCCGGGCGATGAACTCCTGCAGGGTGCGCGCCGGGAAATCCGCCCGCACCAGCAGCGCCAGGGCGTTGATGGTGATGAGCGAGACCGGCGCGAAATCCTTGATCGGGTCGAAGCCCGGCTCACGCAGCAGATTCGGGTTGGCGGCATGGGTGGAGACCGTGCCGAAGAACATGGTGGTGCCATCCGGCGCTGCGCGTGCCGCGGCGCGGGTGGCGATGACGCCGTTCGCCCCGCCCATGTTCTCCACCGGCACCGGCTGGCCGAGGGCGCGCGTAAGCCGCTCGCCATAGAAGCGCGCCAGGGAGTCGGTGCCGCTGCCGGCGGGGAAGGCGACCAGGGCACGCAGCGGACGGGTCGGCCAGGCGATGTCCTGCGCCGCGGCGGCGCGCGGCGTCGTCAGCCGGCCGAGAGCCGGCGCGGCGGCGAGCAGCGCCAGGCCCCGGCGCGAGAGAGCAGAAGCATGGGTCATGGGGTTTCCGGCATTCCCTTCGCTTGGGGCGCGGGCGGAGCCTGCGCCGGGGTTTCGCCGATGCTGCCAGCCCATGACCGGCCTGGCCAGGGCAGCGCCTGCCCGGGCAACCACACTCACGGGCGGCGCGGCCGATCAACCGGCCCTCGTTCGTCATGCGCCGCGCCTTGCGCGACCGGCGGGCACCGGTCGCGGCCTCGGCATGAATGGAACAGTCATGCCGCCGGTAGGAGCCCCGGCCTGACAGTCGCAGAGGTCAGCCCGGCTCCCCCGGCCAGCGCGGACGGTCGTAGAGCCAGGCCATGCCCTCCCGCGCCGTCGCCGGGTCGCGCCCGGCCAGCCATTGGTCGCGCAGCTCCGCCCGCACCCCCGCCGCATGATAGATCTCGCCGAAGATGCGGGCCGTGGTCTGCACCCGGCCGGTGCGCAGCACCCGCTGCGCCTCGTATTCCGCCAGCGCCCGCGGGATGTCGCCATGCAGGGCGAGCTGGTCGGCGAGGCAGACCGCATCCTCCAGCGCCATGTTCGCGCCCTGCGCCAGATACTGCAGCATCGGATGCGCCGCGTCGCCCAGCAGCGCCACCCGCCCCTCCGACCAGCCGCGCTGCGGCTCGCGATCGCAGAGCACCCAGAAGCGCCAGGCGTCGATCTTCCCGAGCATCGCCCGCACCTCCGGCCGCGTGCCCGCGAAATGCTCCCACAGCAGGGCGGTGTCGCCGGCCTGGTCCCAGCCCTCCTCGTAGCGGTCGGAGTGGAAGACGGCGACAAGGTTCATCAGCTCGCCCCGGCGCAGCGGGTAATGCACCAGATGCAGCCGCGGCCCGGCCCAGAGCTGGACGATGTTGCGCGGAATACCCTCAGGCACCTCGGCCATCGGCAGCACCGCGCGATAGGCAATGTGGCCGGAGACGACAGGCGGGCCGTCACCCAGGAGTTGCGCGCGGATGCGGCTCCAGAGTCCGTCGGCACCGACCAGCGCGGCGCCGCGCACCGGCCCACCCGATTCGAAGCGCAAGGTCACCCCCGCCGCATCCTGCTCGTAGCCGGTGACGGTGCGGCTGGTCTCGAGCGAGACGCCGGGCGTGGTGCGGCAGGCGGCGAGCAGCGCCTCCAGCATGTCGCCGCGATGGATGACGGCGTAGGGGTTGCCATAGCGCGCCGGCATGCCTTCCAGCGGGATGCGGGCGATCTCGTGGCCATGGATCGCGCAGCGCATCACCAGCGCCTTGGGGAAGGCCGCCTGCGCCTCCATGGCGGCGCGCACGCCGAGGCGGTCGAACATGCCGAAAACATTGGGGCCGAGCTGGATGCCGGCGCCAAGCTCGCGGAATTCGGCACCACGCTCGAACAGCCGCACCGGATGGCCGGCGCGCGCCAGTGCCAGCGCGGCGCCAAGCCCGCCGATGCCGCCGCCGGCGATCAGAATCGGCTCGCTCATGTGGGTTCCGCCAGGGTGCTCGGGTGGAACAGCGCCTCCGCTGCCATCCTATCGGCCACGGCGTAGCGGATCATCGCCTCCATCTCGGTGCAATTGCGGGCGAAGCCATAGGGCCAGGGGTTGCCGCCCATGATTGCCGCCTGCTCGGCATAGGCATTGGCGATCCAGGGCAGCGAGACCCGCAGCACCTTGGTCAGCTGCAGCTCCGCCAGCGACAGCGCGCGCGCCTTGCAGAAGGCGCGGTGCAGTTCCACCGGCAGCCAGGGGCGGCGCCCCGCCACATCCTTCCGCACCGCCAGGCAACGCATGATGGGGAAGAACCCCGTCGCCCGGTGCCAGGCGATCTCCTCCGCGTGCGTGTCAGGCCGGAGCCGGGCGACCGGGGCGGGGCCGTCCAGCAGACAGGCGGGCGGGCGCGTGGCGGCCAGCGCATCGACGCGACCGGAAGCCAGGGCCTCTGGCAGGCCCTCGCCCTGTGGCCTCACGTCGAAGCCCGGCGGCAGGGTGATCGGCATCCGCTCCCCGCCGGTGCGCCAGGCGATGCGGCGCGTGTCGGCCCCGTAGTGCTCCCGCAACATGCCGCGGACCCAGAGGGCGGCGGTCTGCTGGCATTCCGGCAGGCCGATGGTCTTCCCCGCCAACTCGGCCGGCGTGCGGATGCCGCGGGAGAGGAAGACGGGCACGCCGACATAGGGGCTGTCGCCGCGTGCCGTGCTGACGATGTGCGAACCCTTGGAGAGTTCGGAGATTTCGGAGGCGCGGTCGCGCAGGGCGCGGCGGAAGATGCCCCCCGGCTCTCCCGGCAGCGCCGTGAGACGGATGCCCGGATGCTGATGCCCTCATCCAGGATCGGCCGGGCCCGATCGCTGAGCGTGCAGGCAAGCGTGATGCTGATCGTCATGGCCAACTCATGGCTTCCAAAAACCTTCCGGCCTCTGGCGGAGCGGGCACGAGAGGGGCGGCGCCCCTCTCGTCAGAGGTTATCCGGCGTAAACGGCAACCGCGAGGGCCGCACACCCAGCGCGTCGGTGATGGCATTGCCGATGGCCGCGATGGTCGGCGCCATGCTGGCTTCACCGGCGCCGAGGAAGGGCTGCTCCGGCCGGTCGATGAACGCAACCTCCACCCGCGGCACCTCGGAGAAGCGGAGGATCGGGTAGTCCTCCCAGCTGTCGCTGGTGACGCGGCGGCGGTCGAAGCGCACCTGCTCCAGCAGCGCGACGCTGGTGCCGTGGATGGCGCCGCCCTCGTACTGGTTGGCGACACCATCCGGGTTCACCACCTCGCCGACATCGCCGGCGATCCAGAGCCTTCGGCAGAACACCCGCTCGCACGCCTCCACCTCCGCCACCACGGCGGCCCAGCCGCCGAGGTTCTTGTAGCGCGCCATGCCGAGGCCAAGGCCCCATCCCTCGCGCTTCACCCGCTTCGCCCAGCCGGCCATCTCCGCCACGCGGGTCAGCACCGCGGCGGCGCGCCCGTCGTCCAGGTGGCGCAGCCGGTAGTCGAGCGGATCGGCGCCGGCCTGCCCGGCCAGCTCATCCATCACGCTCTCGATCGACCAGACGTTCAAGGTGGCGCCGAGTCCGCGCAGCGCGGAGGCGCGGATCGGCATCTCCAGCAGCCTCGTGGTGGCGATGTCCATGCCGGGAATGCGGTAGAGCGGCACGCCGTTGCGCGGCGCCCCGCCGCCGCCGGACATCGGCGGGTTGATGCTGGGCTTCACCGGGAAAGGCTCGGCCAACATGGAGGCCGAGAGCAGGGTCGGCTCCGGCGCCCGGCCGGGGCGGGAGGAATGGCCGTTGCTGATGATGTGGCTGCGCCAGCCCACCAGCGTGCCGGTGGCGTCGGTGCCGGCCTCGATCTCCACCAGCATGCCGGGGGAGAAGGGCGACCAGCCCAGCTCCTCCGCCCGGCTCCACAGCAGCCGCACCGGCACGCCGGGCACCGCCCGCGCCGCCAGCACCGCATCCAGCGCCACGTCGTCGGCGCCGTTATGGCCGTAGCAGCCGGCACCTTCCATATGGCGGACGGTGATGCGCTCCGCCGGGCATTTCAGCGTCTTCGCCAGATCGGCGCGGAGGTTGTAGGGGCCCTGGCTATGGCTCCAGACCTCCACGCTCCCGTCCTGCCAGCGCGCCACGGCGCAGGAAGGGGCGATGGAGGCATGGGCGATGTAGGGCCGGTGGAAGCTGCGCTTCAGCCAGCGGGTGACGCCGGCGGCGGGGTCGCCGCGTTGCACGACGGCGCTGCGCTCGCCGCGCGCGGCGGCCTCGCGCAGCCAGTCGGGCAGGGTGGTGGCCTCCGGCAAAGTGTCGCGCTCCGCCCATTCGGCGCGGGCGGCGAGGCGGGTCGCCGCCGCCTCCGCATCCCATTCGGTGGCGGCGAGAACGGCGAGGAAGCTGCCGTCGCGCACCACCCGCGCCTCGCCTGGCAGCGGGCCATCGCGCAGCATGGTCAGTACCGCGCCGCGCGACGGCGGGCGGACCACGCGGGCGTGCAGCAGGCCCGGCAGGCGCAGGTCATGGACGTAGCGCGCCGCGCCGAAGACCTTGTCCGGCAGGTCGATGCGCGGCACGGAGGTGCCGGCGATGCGTCGTGCCGAAGCGGGCTTCGGCGTGACCTCGGGCGGCGCCTCGGTCTCCAGCAGCGCAGCATCGGCCAGTGCCCAGTAGCTGCCGATCTCCCCGGCCGGGCCGTGGAAGATGCCATCCTCGATGGTGATGTCCTCGACCGGGATGCCGGTGCGCTGCGCCACCACCTGCAGGAAGATCGCCCGCGCCGCGGCGCAGGCATGGCGCATCGCGCTGCCGCTGTCCTGGGTGGAGAGGCTGCCGCTGGTCACGCCCTCATCCGGGCTGTCCGGCGTCGCCGCGGCGCGGGCGGTGACGCGGGTGAAATCCACGTCCAGCTCATCGGCGGCGATCTGGCTGAGGGTGGTGAGAATCCCCTGCCCCAGCTCCACCTTGCCGGGGGTGATGGTGACCTTTCCATCGGCATGAAAGCCGAGCCAGTGCGACAGAAGGCGGTTGCCGTTGAGGCTGCCGGGCAGCGTCGGCGCCCCCGGCGGCGGCGCGGCGGTGACGGCGGCGAAGCCGCTGCCCTGGGGCGAGGCGCCAGGCTCCTTCGCCGGGCTCATGCCGCCATCTCCCGCGCCGCGCGGCGCACCGCGCGAATGATCCGGTTGTGGCTGCCGCAGCGGCAGAGGTGCGGGTCGAGGGCGGCGCGGATCGCCGCCTCATCCGGGGCGGGATCCCGCGCCAGCAGCGCCGCGGCGCTGACCAGGATGCCGGAGAGGCAGTAGCCGCATTGCCCAGCCTGCTCGGCCAGGAAAGCCGTCTGCAGCGGGTGCGGCGCGTCCGGGGTGCCGAGGCCTTCCACTGTCGTCACCGCCCGTCCGACAGCGGCCGCGACGGAGAGGGTGCAGGCATAGGCAGGCTTGCCATCCACCAGCACCATGCAGCTGCCGCATTGCTCGTCGCCGCAGCCGAAGCGGGGGCCGGAGAGTCCGGCGGGGCCGCGTAGCGCCTGCAGCAGCGATGCCTCGGACGGCACGTCCAGCGCCACCGCCGCGCCGTTCAGGGTGAATTCCACCATGCCGCCCCTCCGTATTTTGGGGCGGAGCATCCCGTGCCCGGCGGACGGCGGCAAGCCTCGGCAAGGCCGCGAAGGAATCCGCTGCCGGGCGTGAACGCCACCACAACCCCTCATGGCCGGGCGTGGCCCGGCCGTCCCAGGTCGTTGGCTTTCCGCCGGCATCGGAGGCGCGGGCCAAGCCCGCGCCTGACGTGTGGGGTGCGACCACCGTTCTTCCACGCCCTGTTGGAGCGGACCGCCGGAGGGCGGTAACGCCCGCGGGCGTGGAGGCAGCTACCCGCGGGCTTCGGTGATCAGCCGGCGGAAGCGGTGCACCACGCTCGGCAACCCCTCGAAGATGCTCTGCGAGATGATGAAATGGCCGATCGAGACCTCCGCCACCTGCGGCATGGCGGCGATCGGGCCGATGGTGTCATAGGTCAGCCCGTGCCCGGCATGGCAGGCGAGGCCCGCCGCCGCCGCCGCCGCCGCCCCGGCCTTCAGCCGTTCGAGCTGCGGCGCCCGGGCCGCCGGCGTGGCATCGGCGTAGGTGCCGGTATGCAGCTCGATCGCCTGGGCGCCGAGCCGGGCGGCGGCCTCGATCTGCGCCGCATCGGCCTCGATGAAGATCGAGACCTCGATGCCGGCGCCGGCCAGACGCTTCACCGCCTCGCCGAGGGCGGGGCCGCTGCGCAGCACGTCGAGCCCGCCTTCGGTGGTCAGCTCGGCGCGCTTCTCCGGCACCAGGCAGCAGGCCGGCGGCTTCAGGCGGAGGCAGATGCCGACCATCTCCTCGGTCGCCGCCATCTCGAAATTCAGCCGGGTGGCAACCTCGGCCGAGATGCGTTCCACGTCGCGGTCGCGGATGTGGCGGCGGTCCTCGCGCAGATGCACGGTCACCCCATCGGCGCCGGCCCGCACCGCGCAGCGGGCGGCCTCCACCGGACAGGGAAAGGCGCCGCCGCGGGCGTTCCTGAGGGTGGCGACGTGGTCGACATTCACGGAGAGGCGCATCAGACGAAACCCTTCTGGCGATGGCCCGCGATCTCGGCGGCGAGGCGGAGGGCGGCGATCAGGCTGGCCGGGTCGGCCCTGCCGGTGCCGGCGATGTCGAGGGCGGTACCGTGGTCCGGGCTGGTCCGCACGATGGACAGGCCGAGCGTCACATTCACCCCGCCCGCCATGTCGAGTGTCTTGATCGGGATCAGCGCCTGGTCGTGATAGAGGCCAAGCGCCACATCGTAGCCCGGCCGCGCCTTGGCGGTGAACATGGTGTCCGGCGGGATCGGGCCACGGGCGTCGATCCCCTCCGCCCGCAGCGCGGCGACGGCGGGGGCGACGATGTCGCGGTCCTCGGTGCCGATGGTGCCATCCTCCCCGGCATGTGGGTTGAGCCCGGCGATGGCGAGGCGCGGCGCGGCGATGCCGAAGTCCCGGCGCAACCCGGCGGCGGTCAGCCGGGCCACCTCGGCGATCAGCGCGGGGGTGAGCCGGGCGATGGCCTGCTTCAGCGGCTCATGGATGGTCACCGGCACGACGCGGAGCTCGGGGCAGGCCAGCAGCATCACCGGCGGCACGCCGGTGCCGGCGATCTCGGCCAGGTATTCGGTATGGCCGGGATGGGCGAAACCGGCGGCGTAGAGGGCGGATTTCTGGATCGGATTGGTCACCACCCCGGCGGCTCGGCCGGCCCGGGCCAGCGCCACCGCCTCATCGATCGAGGCGATCACCGCCGGGGCATTGGCCGGATCGATCCTGCCGGGCACGGCGGGGCGCGGCAGCGGCCGGTGCAGCACCGGAAGCGCCTGCCCGAAGACCGCCGCCGCCTGCTCCGGCGCCTCGATGCGCCGCACCGGGCCGGGAATGCGGCTGGCGTCGTCGATCAGCAGGAAGACCGGGCCGGTGGCGCGCAGCGCGGCCCAGGCGCCGGCGGCGATCTCGCCGCCGATACCGGCCGGCTCGCCCATCGTCAGCGCCAGCGGGAGCCGTTCAGGGGGCATGGGGGTGTCCATGCCCCCGATGTAGTCGCGCGCCGCCCGGCGCGTAACCGTCAATCCGCGGCGAAGCAGTAGAACAGCCCGGCGCCGCCGGTGCTGCGCAGCGCCGACAGGTCGCAGCCGCGCGAGACGTGCGAGGAATTCCATGACCGCGCGGCGGCATCGTCGCGCAGCCCGATGCGGTCGCTATGGCCGACCATGGCCGCGCCCTCCCCGCCGCTGGTCCAGTCGCGGCAGGTGCGGTCCTCGGTGCCGGTGAAGGCGGTGCCGTCGGCCTGGCTGCCGGTGAGGATGTCATGGTCGTTCGGGGTGTCCCCGCGGCCGTTCACCACCGTGCCACGCTCGGTCAGCGCGGTCTGCTTGGTCAGCCCGGCGGCCTGGCCATGCAGCTCGGCGAGGTCCTGGGCGATGACCTCGCCCTTCGCGTTGCGCCAGGGGCCGCGGCCGATGCGGTCGCGGGCGTTGACGCCGGTGGCGCTGAGGTAGGCACGCCAGCTCCGGGTGCCGGCACCGACCGCGGCGGCGAGGTTGCGGCAATGGGCATCCGCCCCGGCGAGGCCACCGAGATCGCCGCCACGGCCGGGATTGGCGCTGGTGACGAAGAAGCTCATCTGCGGCGAGGCCTGGGCCGGCTGGGCCGGGGCCTGGGCGATCGCGGGGCCGGCGCCCAGCGTCAGGGCCAGCAGCGCCGCCGCCATCGGTCGTGCAACCATCCTGTCCTCCCATCGGGGTCTTGTCCCGGTCGCCAGCTTACGCCGGATGCCATGGCCGCGGTCCAACATCGAACCGGTGAAGGCACAACGTCTCGCCAGCCAATCCACCTCCATCCTCGTTTCGTCTCAAAAAGACGAACATAAGGGATTCTTCAGCCTTTGCGCAGTTCCATGGACGTGGTGCAGCGGGATGGAGTGCGGCAATGCGAATGGTGACGGCGACGGGTTCCCTGCCGGCTTCCATGGCCGAGAACAGCCGCCTGGGCGACTGGGTGGGCACCTTGGCGCTGGCCGGCGACCTCGCCGGGCTGACCGGCATCGAGGCGATCGGCCCGCATGGGCTGTATGTCTCGGTGCGCTGGGATGCCGCCCTCAGCCTCGCCTTCGTCAGCCCCGGCGCGCTGGCGGATTTCGAGAGTTTCGGCGGGGCCATGCCGCGGCTGGCGTTCGCGCTCCGGCTCAACTACGCCGACGGCACGATGCTGGACCTGCCGACCACCTATCAGGTGACGGTGCTCGACCGCGACGACACCGCCCCCACCGCGCTGCGCTTCGCCACCGGCGGCGCCGTCACCGCTGGGGCGATCGGCGCCGTCATCGGCACGCTGGCGGTGACCGACCCGGATACCGACGGCCCCTTCACCTTCACCTTTGCCGAGGCGGACGCCTGGCGCTTCGAGGTGGTGGGCAACACGCTGAAGCTGCGCGACGGCATCAGCCTCGGCCTCGACGAGGCGCCTTTGCATCCATTGGTCATCGAGGTCTCGGACGGACGGCAGAGCGCCGCCTTCACCCTCGACCTCACCGTCCGCACGCCGGAGGAGCAGCAGACGGTGATTCCGCTGCTGCAGCCGGGCGAGACGCAATCCGGCTTCAGCCTGGATGGCGACACCCAGGCGACGGCGCTGCGCGAGGCCCGCCAGGTGGTGGCGGGGAACGCCTATGGCGGCGGGGTGGTGCAGCTGGTGCTGGGGACCGGGACCGAGGTGTGGCTCGGGGGGGTGGAGCGGCTGGTGCTGGCCGATGGCTATGTGGAGTTCACCGCGGATGGGGTGGCGGCGCGGGCGGCGGCGCTGCAGGTGGCCCTGCACGGCGGCGAGGCCGGCGGGGCGGCGCTGGCGCAGCATGCGGGCGAGGCCGAGGCGGGGATCGGCTGGGTGGAGATCGCCGCGGGGATGGCGCCCGGGCCGGGGGCGATGCTGGGCGATGCCGACTACGTCGCGCTGCTGTTCCAGGAGATGCTGGACCGCGCCCCGACCGCGGCGGAGCTGGCGCTGCACGCCGGCCGCCTTGCCTCCGGCCTCTCCCGCGCGCAGCTCGCGGTGGACGTGGCGATGAGCCCGGATGCGCTGGCCTTGCAGGCGGCGGAGAACGAGGCCGGCTACTGGGCCTTCCAGCCGCCCGGCAGCGGCGCGGCCTGGCGCTCCGACCCCGGCGGGCTTGGCACCGGCGGCGGCGCGGGCGGGCAGGCGACGGACGGGGTTTGGGTGATGTAGCGGGGGCGTGGGGGAGTTGGGGAAGGCGGTCATGCCCCAGCTCGACCGGCCATCCCTAGCCCTGAGGCTCCCGCGCAAGAGGATGCACGAAGCAGGTCCACGCATGACGGGGGAGGAGCACCCGGCTCGCGCTGGTGCCCTGCTAGGGGGCTGGGGTCCAGCTCTGCTTCAGGCTGCGCAGGGTGAAGCTGGTGCGGGTGTGGCGGACGCCAGGCAAGCGGTAGAGCTTCTCCCGTAGCAGCCGTTCGTAGCCCGCGGTGCCGCCGACGGCGGCCTTGATCACATAGTCGTATTCGCCGGTGACCAGCCAGGCCTCGATCACTTCCGGCATCTCGGTCACCGCCTGCTCGAAGCGGCGCAGGCTTTCCTCATCGTGGCGCTCCATCATCACCTCGATGATGACCGTGTCGGGCAGGCCGAGGCTTTGCTGGTCGAGGATGGCGACATAGCCCTTGATCACCCCCGCCTGCTCTAGCCGCTTCACCCGCGTCCAGCAGGGCGAGGGCGAGAGGCCGACCTGCTCGGCCAGCTCGGCATTGGTCAGCCGGGCGTTGCGGTGCAGGGCGCGCAGGATGCGGCGATCGATGGCGTCGAGGCGGGGGGCGTCCATGGCGCATGCTAGACCGGCGTCGGGACCCGGTGATACCTGCCGTGTGTCCGGCCTTCAGCAGCAGATGCTTCCGTCCCTTCGGCGGTGCACAACGAACAACGGCAGAAAATCCTTGTAAACCCGGCGCATTCTTCCAGCCTCGGCAGGGTTGCCTGGGGCTTGTCCCCGGCGGTTGCCCGCCCGACATTGAACGTCCGGGTCCGGAGACAGAACATGGGCAGCATCCAACGCCCCGACGCTACGCTGGAAGACCGCTGGGAAAAGGCGGGCGAGACCCTGCTGCTGACCGGGATCCAGGCGCTGGTCCGCCTGCCGCTGGTGCGACACCAGTTGGACCAGGCGTTGGGCTGGAATACCGCCGGCTATATCAGCGGCTACCGCGGCTCGCCCCTCGGCACCTATGACCTTCAGTTGCAGAAGCAGGCGAAGCGGCTGGCGGAGGCCAATGTCGTCGTCCGCCCGGCGCTGAACGAGGATCTGGCGGCGACCGCCATCTGGGGCACCCAGCAGGTCGCGCTCTATGGCGCGCAGAAATTCGATGGCGTCTTCGGCATCTGGTACGGCAAGGGGCCTGGTGTGGACCGCAGCGGCGATGCGCTGCGCCACGCCAACAGCGCCGGCACCGCGCCGCGCGGTGGCGTGCTGGCGCTGGCCGGCGACGATCCTTCCTGCAAATCCTCCACCATCACCTCCGGCTGCGAATATTCCTTCATGGATGTCGAGATGCCGGTGCTCGACCCCGCCGGTGTCACCGAGATCCTCGACTACGGGCTGAAGGCGCTCGACATGTCGCGCTTCGCCGGGCTCTGGGTCGGGATGAAATGCGTCGCCGAGACGATGGACGGCGCCGGCACGGTGCTGGTGGACCCCGCCGCCTACTCCAGCGTGCTGCCAGAGTTCAGCTTCCCGCCCGATGGCGTGCACATCCGCCTGCGCGACCATGCGATTCCGCAGGAGCAGCGGCTGCGCCAGGTGAAGCTGCCGGCGGCACTGGCCTTCGCCCGCGCCAATGGCCTCAACCGGATCGTGGTGGACAGCCCGCGCGCCCGCTTCGGCATCGCCGCCCGCGGCCGCGGCTACGCCACCTTGCGGCAGGCGCTGCACGACGCCGGCATCACCGATGAGATCGCCCGGATGGCCGGCCTCCGCATCTGGAAGGTCGGCCTCGCCTGGCCGCTGGATGCGATCGGCGCACGGGAATTCGCCCATGGGCTGGAGGAGATCCTGGTGGTCGAGGACCGCCGCCCGGTGATCGAGCCGCAGCTCCGCGACGCGCTCTACCATGAGGTGACCCACCCACGGATCACCGGCAAGCGCGACGAGCAGGGCAACCGCCTGCTCTCGGACCTGACCGAGCTCGACACCGGCGCGGTGCTGCGAGCGCTGGCCGCGCGGTTGCCGGAGGCGCTGCAGACCGAGCAACTGAAGGCGCGCATCGCCCAGCTTGATGCGCTGGCCGGGCTGCAGCCGGCGCCGGTGCATGACCGCACGCCGCATTTCTGCCCAGGCTGCCCGCACAACACCAGCACGCGCGTGCCGGAAGGCAGCCACGCGATGGCCGGTATCGGCTGCCACACCCTGGCGATCTACATGGACCGGCAGACCGATCTCTATACGCATATGGGCGCGGAGGGCATGCCCTGGCTCGGCATGGCGCCCTTCGTCTCCGAGAAACATATGTTCGTGAATATCGGCGACGGCACCTATGCCCATTCGGGCGCGCTGGCGATCCGCCAGGCCATCGCCGCCGGCGCCAACATGACCTACAAGATCCTGGTCAACAGCGCCGTCGCCATGACCGGCGGGCAGACCCCGGAAGGCGAGCTGGGCGTGCCTGAGATCGCCGCGCAGGTGGCGGCCGAGGGCGCGGCGAAGATCGTCGTCGTCTCCGACGATCCGACGCGGCACCAGGGCGATGAGCGGATGCCGAAGGGCATCGCCTACCACCACCGCCGCGACCTGGATGCGGTGCAGCGGGAGCTGCGCGAGGTCCCCGGCGTCACCGTGCTGATCTACGACCAGCAATGCGCGACGGAGCGGCGCCGCAAGCGCAAGCGCGGCACCCAGCCGCAGGCGGTGAAGCGCGTGGCGATCAACCCGCGGGTCTGCGAGGATTGCGGCGATTGCTCCCGCACCTCCAACTGCCTCGCGGTGGAGCCGATCGAGACCGAGTTCGGCCGCAAGCGCCAGATCGACCAGAGCGCCTGCAACCAGGATCTGAGTTGCGTCGAGGGCTTCTGCCCCTCCTTCGTCACCCTGGTCGGCGCCGAGCCGGTGAAGAAGCCGGTGCCGCAACCGGGCGAGGCGCTGCCCGAGCCGGTGCTGCCGGATGCCCGGGCCGATGAGCCGGCCTTCAACATCCTGCTCGCCGGCGTCGGCGGCCAGGGGGTGACGGCGCTTTCGGCCATCCTCGGCATGGCGGCGTATCTGGAAGGGCGGCCGTCGCGCTCGGTCGACATGCTCGGCCTCGCGCAGAAGGGCGGCGGCGTCTTCGCCCAGCTGCGCATCGGCCGCGCCGGCGCGGCGCCGGAGACGATCGAGGCGCCGCGCATCGGCATGGGCCAGGCGGATCTGCTGCTCTCGGCCGATATGGTGGTGGCGCAGGGGCGGACGGCGCGACCGCTGCTCGGCGCCGACCGCACCGCTGCGGTGCTGAATGCCGATCTGCAACCCACCGCGCAATTCGTGCTGAATACCGCGACGCGCTACGACCGCGACGGCATGCTCGCCAGCGTGCGCTCCGCCTGCCGGGAGGTGATCACCGTGCCCGGCGTGCAGGCGGTGGAGGAGGCGCTGGGCGACCTGATCTACCTGAACGTCTGGCTGCTCGGCATCGCCTATCAGCGCGGCCTCGTGCCCCTGAGCAGCGAAGCGATCAACCGCGCGCTGGAACTCAACGGCGCGCAGATCGAGCGCAACAAGGCCGCCTTCGCCCTCGGCCGCGCCGCCGCCCTGGCGCCGCCCGCCCCGGTGCGGCCGGAGGAGGAGGCGCTGGATGCGCTGATCGCCCGCCGCATCGCCGACCTCACCGACTACCAGAACGCCGCCTATGCCCGCGATTACGCCGATTTCGTCGCCCGGGTGCGGGTGGCGGAGCAGCGTGATGCGAATGGCGCCGAACGGCTGACCCGGGCGGTGGCGACGCAGCTCTACCGCCTCATGGCCTACAAGGATGAGTACGAGGTCGCCCGGCTGCACAGCCTGCCGGACTGGCAGGCCAGCCTCGCCGCGCATTTCACCGGCACGCAACGCGTCGAGCTGAACCTGGCGCCGCCGATCCTGGCGAAGCCCGATCCTGTCACCGGCGTGCCGCGCAAGATGGTCTTCGGCCCCTGGATGCTGAAGGCGATGGGGCTGCTGCGCCATGGCAAGCGGCTGCGCGGCACCGCCCTCGACCCCTTCGGCCGCACCGAGGAGCGGCGGATGGAGCGGGCGCTGATCGCCGAGTACCGCGCCGGGATCGAGCGGCTGCTGGAGCTGCTCTCGCCCGAGACCCATGCGCGGATCTGCGACTGGGCCGAGGCCGCCGCGGGCTTCAAGGGCTACGGCCACATCAAGGCGCGCAACGTCGCGGCGACGCAGGCGCGGATGGCGGAGCTGGAGGCGGCGGTGCTCAGCCCTTCGGAGCGCCCGGTCCTGGTGGCGGCGGAGTAGGCCCGCCGCCCCCGCCAGGGCGGGACATCGCCCGCGCCCCGCCGCGCGCCGCTCCGGGCAGGGCGCCGGCGGCAGGCAACGAGTGTCGAGCCGAGCGAAGCCATAGGCATCGGCGCGGCGCTGTACCTCAACCGCCTTCGGTCGGCCGCAAAGGCGGGTGATGCGGTCGGCCAAGGGATCCGGGCGGCGCCACGCGTGCCGCGCGCTTCCAGCCATGCGCGGGCTTGACCCACGCTTCCGGATCCGAGGTGAACACAAGGGATGGGATGGCCGGGTCAAGCCCGGCCATGACGATCCCGGGCGCCGCCCGCGGCGTTTTCCCGACGCCCCGCCGCTCATCCCCTGGACGCCGCCCACCCAACAGCCCGATACCGTCCCTGGAGGAACCGCCATGCCGCTCGATCAGCCGCCCGCCTTCGCCCTGTCGGACGCCACCGAGGCGCTGCGGGAGGTGGCGCTCAGCTTCGCCGCGGAGCAGCTGGCGCCGCATGCCCTGGCCTGGGACGAGCAGCGGCATTTCCCGGTGGAGGCGATGCGGGAAGCGGCGGCGCTCGGCATGGCCGCGCTCTATGTGCGGGAGGAGAGCGGCGGGGCCGGGCTCACCCGGCTGGATGCGGCGGTGGTGTTCGAGGCGCTGAGCACCGGCTGCCCCACCGTCGCGGCCTATCTCTCCATCCACAACATGGTCGCCTGGATGATCGACCGCTTCGGCGACGATGCCCAGCGGGCGGAATGGCTGCCGGCGCTGGTGCCGATGGCGAAGGTCGCCAGCTATGCGCTGACCGAGCCCGGCTCGGGCTCCGACGCCGCGGCGCTGCGCACCCGGGCGCGACGGGACGGCGATCACTACGTGCTGGACGGCACCAAGCAATTCATCTCCGGCGCCGGCGCCTCCGACCTCTACCTCACCATGGTGCGTACCGGGGAAGACGGGCCGGGCGGCGTCTCGGCGCTGCTGATCCCGAAGGAGACGCCGGGGCTCAGCTTCGGTGCCAACGAGAAGAAGATGGGCTGGAACGCCCAGCCGACCCGGCAGGTGATCTTCGATGCCGCGCGCGTGCCGGCCTCGGCCCTTCTGGGGGAGGAAGGGCATGGGTTCCGCTTCGCCATGGCTGGCCTCGACGGCGGGCGGCTGAACATCGCCGCCTGCTCGCTTGGCGGGGCGGAGGCGGCGGTGGCGAAGGCCCTGGCCTATGTGCAGGAGCGCCGGGCCTTCGGCCGCGCCATCGCCGATTTCCAGAACACCCAGTTCCGCCTGGCCGACATGCGGACCGAGCTGGAGGCGGCACGCAGCCTGCTGTGGCGCGCCTGCGCCAAGCTGGACGCCAAGGCGCCGGATGCCACCGCCTTCTGCGCCATGGCCAAGCGCTTCGTCACCGACACCTGCCACCGCATCGCCGATGAGGCGCTGCAACTGCTGGGCGGCTACGGCTATCTGGCGGAATACGGGATCGAGAAGCTGGTCCGCGACCTGCGCGTTCACCGCATTCTGGAAGGCACCAACGAGGTGATGCGGCTGATCGTCGCGCGGTCCATGTTGGGGAGGCGGGCATGATCCTCCACGGCTACTATCGCTCCACCGCCGCCTGGCGGGTGCGGATCGCCCTGAACCTAAAGGGCATGGCGGCGGAGCACCGCTTCCGCCACCTGCGCCGCGGCGAGCATCGGGCGCCGGACTACCTGGCGCTGAACCCGCAGGGGCTGCTGCCGGCGCTGGCTCTGGAAGACGGCGCGGTGCTCACCCAGTCGCTTGCGATCTGCGAATACCTTGAGGAAGTGCAGCCGGAGCCGCCGCTGCTGCCGGGCCCGCCGCTGGCGCGGGCGCGGGTGCGGGGTTTCGCCCAGGCCATCGCCTGCGATATCCATCCGGTGCAGAACCTCAAGGTCCTCAACCGGGTGAAGGCGCTTGGCCATTCCCAGGAGGAGGCGGATGGCTGGGCGCGGGAGGTGATCGCCGAGGGTCTGGCGGCCTGCGAGGTGCTGCTGCCGGATGCCGCGGGCCCCTTCTGCTTCGGCGCCGCGCCGGGGCTGGCCGATCTCTGCCTGGTGCCGCAGCTGTTCAACGCGCGGCGGTTCGGGGTGGCGCTGGAGGCGCTGCCGCGGTTGCTGGCGGCCGAGGCGGCCTGCCTGGCACTGCCCGCCTTCGCCGCGGCGGCGCCGGAACGCCAGGCGGATTTCGAATAGGCTTGCAACCGGGCCAGGCGCTGCGGCACATAAGCGGAATGATCCACCTGCTGGCCGCCCTGATGCTGAGCCTTGCCGTGCCGGCCGGGGCGCAGCAGCGCGCCCTGGTGATCGGCCCGGCCGATGCAGTGGCAATCCCGCCGCGCGGCGCGTTGCAGCCCGAACTCCCCACCGCCGTGGCGCCCCCTGCCCTGCCGCGGCTGGCGTCGCAGGGGCCGGCGCGCTGGTCGGCAAGCCGCGACCTGCCGCTGCCAAACCCCTGGCTGGTGGCGCCGCTGGCCGCCGCCGCGGCGCTGGCGGTGCTTCTGCCTGCCGGCGGCGGCACCGGCACCTCATCCGCCGGCGTCTCGGCCGGCCCCACCTCCCGCTAGAGCGGTTGCGGAGGGTGTGAATCCAATTCGCGGCAAACCGTCCTGAACCCCGATCGGGAGCGACCGTCGGGGTCCACAAAACCGCGCAGCGGCTGCGTGGGAATTCCCTCAGGCCGGGTCCAGGGGCCGCGTGGCCCCTGGCAGGGGGAGCGCGAGGGGAACAGCGCCCCTCTCGCACTCCCGCAGCGCGAATACCCTGAGCGCACTTGCCAGCGGCGTCGCCCGGACCGTGTCCACCTGCGTCACCACCGCCGCCAGGCTGCTGCCCCGCTGCCGCGCGACGCCATCCAGCACCGCCCAGAATTCCGGCTCCAGCGCCACCGAGGTGCGGTGCCCGGCGAGCTGGAAGCTGCGCTTGCGCAGGTGGCGATCGGCGCCGCTCATCCGCCCCCATCCAGGGTGGCGCCCGGGGTGACCATATCCTCCGGCCGCACCCAGCGGTCGAAATCCTCCGGCGCGACATGGCCGAGCCGCTGCGCCGCCTCCTTCAGGGTCAGGTTCTCCGCCAGCGCCTTCTTGCCGATGGCCACCGCCTTGTCGTAGCCGATCCGCGGGTTGAGCGCCGTTACCAGCATCAGCGAGCGGGCGAGGTTCTCGGCGATGCGCTCGCGGTTCGGCTCCAGCTTCAGCACCATGTGCTCGGCGAAGCTCTCGGCGGCATCGGCCAGCAGGGTCGCGGATTGCAGTACCGCCTGGATGATCACCGGCTTGAAGACGTTCAGCTCCAGGTGGCCCTGGGCGCCGGCGACGGTCACCGTGGTGGTGTTCCCCATCACCTGGGCGCAGACCATGGTCAGCGCCTCGGACTGCGTCGGGTTGGTCTTGCCCGGCATGATGGAGGAGGAGAGGCCGTCGGCCGGGACCACCAGCTCGCCCAGGCCGGAACGCGGGCCGCTGCCGAGCAGGCGGATGTCGTTCGCCACCTTGTTCAGCGAGACGGCGATGGTGTTCATCGCCCCCTGCAGCTCGACGAAGGCGTCATGCGCGCCCATGCCCTCGAACTTGTTCGGGTTGGGGGAAAAGGCGAGGCCGGTGCGCTCGGTCAGGATGGTGCAGAACACCGCATCGAAGTCGCGGTGGCGGTTGAGCCCGGTGCCGACCGCGGTGCCGCCCTGCGGCAGGCTCAGCAGCCGCGGCAGCACTCCACGCAGGCGTTCCTGGCCCAGCTCCACCTGGCGCGCCCAGGCCGCCGTCTCCTGGCCCAGGGTCATCGGCACCGCATCCATCATGTGGGTGCGGCCGAGCTTGATGATCTCCGCCCATTCCTCCGACCGTCGCCACAGCGCCGCATGCAGCCGGCCGAGCGCGGGCAGCAGCCTGCCCTCCACCGCCTCGACCGCGGCGATGTGCATCATGGTCGGGAAATTATCATTGGAGGACTGGCCGCGGTTGACGTGGTCGTTCGGATGCACCGGCTTCCGCGTGCCGAGCGTCTGGCCGAGCATCTCGTTGGCGCGGTTCGAGATCACCTCGTTGGCGTTCATGTTGGTCTGGGTGCCGGAGCCGGTCTGCCAGATCGGCAGCGGGAAATCGGCGTCGCGCCGGCCCTCGATGATCTCCTCCGCGGCATCGCGGATGGCGCCGGCGAGTTCCGCGGGCAGTTCGCCCAACCGCTGGTTGGCCTCGGCGCAGGCCCATTTGTGCAGGCCGACGGCACGGATCATCCCGGGCGGGAAGCGCTCGATGCCGATACGGAACAGGCGGCGGGCACGTTCGGTCTGCGGCCCCCAGTAGCGGTCGGCGGGGATGTCGATGCTGCCGAGGCTGTCGGTCTCGGTGCGGGTTCCGGCCGAGAAGGCCGTGGTGGTGTCGCTGCACATGGCATGGCTCCGGCTAGAGCGGATCGCGAGGGGCGCGATGCTGCCACCAACGCGACAGCGGCGCGAGGTTCGCCATCCCGGCGGCGGCGGCGGGACGCTTCGCAACACAGCAATCGCCGCGGCGCGGCGTTGCGCCCGGATCGTGGAACGAAGCACAGCATGCGCCTGCCCCTGATAGACCCCTCCAGCCTGAGCCCGAGCAGCGCCCGGCCTATGAGAATAGGTGCCAGGGCATCGCCCCCAATTTCAAGGGCTTCACCACCATTGTCGCCGGCCAGCGCCCGCCGGAGCTGACCTGGCGCATCGCGGTGCAGCGCTTCGGCCCGCATGGCGCGGCGGAGCTGATCTATCTGGTCGGCCTCTACGCGCTGGTGTCGATGACCTTGAACGGCTTCGACGTGCCGGTGCCGGAAGACGCCCCGGTCAATATAGCTGGGTGATCAGCCGTTGCTGGTACTCGGCCTCGTATTGCACCGGGTCGATGGTGGCGCCGGCGGTATGGGCGGCGATCAGCTCGCCATTGGTCGGCACGCCTTCCGGCCGCCGCCGCTCGCCCCAGAGCTTCGAGCGGATGATCGCCTTGGCGCAATGCGCATAGACCTCGCGCACCGCGACCAGCACCACCGTCGCCGGCGCCTTGCCCTGGGCGGCGCAGCGGGTGCGCAGCGCCGGGTCGGTGGTGATGCGGGCGGTGCCATGGACCCGCAGCGTCTCGCCGACGCCGGGGATGAGGAAGAGTAGCGCCACCTCCGGCTGCTCCAGGATGTCGCGCAGCCCGTCCAGCCGGTTGTTGCCGCGGCGGTCGGGCAGCGCCAGGGTCCGGTCGTCGAGCGGCCGGACGAAGCCGGGCGCGTCGCCGCGCGGCGTGGCATGCGGGCCGTGCCGGCCGCTGGTCGCCAGGATGCAGAAGGGCGAGGCGGCGATGAAATCACGCGCACGCTCCTCCAGCCGGTCGGTGACCTTGCGGATGAAGCGCTCATGCGGCGCCTCGTAGTGCCGCATGAGGCCGTCCAGGCTGGTGATCGCGTGCGGGTCCATGCTCAGCCCCTGAGCGCCTTGATCTGCGCCGGGTAGCTGCCGGGGTCCACCAGCACATCCACCACCACCGGCCCGGGCGCGGCCAGTGCCTGCTCCAGCGCCGCACGATACTCCGCCTCGTCCCGCGCCTGCAGTCCGAGGCCGCCGAGCGAGCGCATCACCCCCGCGAAATCCGCCATCGGCCAGCCGAGCGCGCCGCCCGGCAGCTCGCGCCCGCCCTTCTTGATGTCGATGAGCGAGAGGGTGCTGTCGTTGAACACCACCACCACCAGCTTCACCCCGAGCACCGCCGCCGTCGCCAGCTCGCCGAGCGCCATCAGCAGCCCGCCATCGCCGGTGAAGGCCAGCGCGCCGCGCGCCGGGTCGTGCAGCGCCGCGGCGATGCCGGCCGGCAGGGCGAAGCCCATGGTGGCGAGGCCGTTCGAGATCAGCAGGTCGCCCGGCCGCTCCGCCTGCCAGAAGCTGGTGCAGGGGAACATATGCGCCCCGGCGTCGACCGAAACGCGCGGATCGGCACTGGCGCGGCGGCAGGCGGCCTGCGCCAGTTCCACCACCGCCTGCGGCGACAGGCCACGGTTGCCGCCCGGTGGGTTGGCGAGGCAGGAGAGCCAAGCGGCGCGGTGCGCGGCGACCTCCGCCGCCGTCCAGGCGCTGCGCTGCATGCCCTCGGCCAGCGCCGCCAGCGCCGGGCCCAGCGCGCCATAGAGCCCGGCCGCCGGGGCGCGGTAGTGCAGCGGCCGCGGCGCGGTGCCGAGGTCGATCAGCGGCGCGGCGTAGCGCCAGGGCTGCGGGATGAACTCCACCGGATCGGCGCCGGCGAGCAGCACCAGATCGGCCTCCCGCAGCAGCGGCGCCTCCGCCTCGCCACCGGTGAAGACGCCGCCGAAGAGCGGGTGGGAGTCGGGGATCACCCCCTTGGCCTTGTAGGTGACCAGGGCGGGGCAGCCGAGCGCCTCCACCAGGGCGCGGAGCGCGGCGCAGGCAGCGGGGTCGGTCGCCTCCAGCCCGGCGACCAGCACCGGGTGGCGCGCCTCGGCCAGCAGGCGCCTTGCGGCGGCGAGGGCGGGGCCGGCCGGCAGCGCGGCGGGGCCGGCCAGGGCATTGGCCGGCAGCGGTGCCGCCGGACCGCGGGCGACCGCGGCCGAAAGCTCCAGCAGCACCGGGCCACGTGGCGCGGCGAGCGCGGTGTCCAGCAGGGTGGCGGCGATGGCGCCCGGGGCGCCGCCCGGCTCCACCGCCTGGGCCGCCGCCTTGGTCACCGGCCGCAGCATGGCGGCATGGTCGAAGAATTGATGGTTGGCGAAGGCCCGCTCCGCGCCGGTGAAGCCATCCGCCAGCAGCAGCACCGGCGCCCGGTCGAGGCGCGCCTGGGCCATGCCGTTCGCGGCATTGCCGACACCAGGCCCGCGCGTCACCAGCACCGCGCCGGGGCGGCCGGACAGCTCGGCCTCGGTCGCCGCCATGATGACCGCGGCACTCTCCTGTCGGGCCAGGACGAAGGGGATGCCGCGGGCCGCCGCCGCCTCGATCAGGTCGAGGGAGGAACCGCCGCCGGGCACTCCGAACAGCCGGGCGACTCCCGCCGCCTGCATCGCCTCGGCCACCGCCGCCGCCCCGGTCACGCCACTCGACATCCGCGCCTCTCCGCTGTCCCCTGGCCAGCATAGGCGGACGACCGTCATGGCCCAAACCGTGGCTGCCTGCCGGAGTGGCGCGCCCCGGGGCGGGCCTGTCCAAGCCTTGGGCAAACCTGCCGGAAGCCGCCATTTCCATGGCCGGTTCGGCTTGCGACGCCGCCATGCTCCGTGCTGCGTTGGCAGGGCTGGAGCATGGAAACAGGGGCGCCCGTGTCACAGGCCAGAACTGCCGCTTATGACGAGATGCACACCAAGGATGGCGTCCGCCCCGCCTATGCCGAGATCGAGCGCTGGCTGCGCGCCACCCTGCGCGAGGAACTCGACCGCAAGCGCCATGTGGCGGAGCTGCTGTTCCGCCGCATCGGCATCACCTTCGCCGTGTACGGCGAGGGCGGCGACCCCGAACGGCTGATCCCCTTCGACATCATTCCGCGGATCATCGCCCGCAGCGAATGGGAACGGCTTTCCGCCGGCCTCCGCCAGCGGGTGCGGGCGCTGAACGCCTTCCTAGCCGATGTCTACGGCAAGCAGGAGATCCTGCGGGCCGGCAAGGTGCCGACCGCGCTGGTGCTGGAGAACGAGGGCTACCGCCAGGAGATGGCCGGCATCGCCCCGCCGGGCGGGGTCTATACCCATGTCGCCGGCATCGACATGGTGCGCACCGCGCCGGATGAGTTCTACGTGCTCGAGGATAATTGCCGCACGCCCTCCGGCGTCTCCTACATGCTGGAGAACCGGGAGGCGATGCTGCGGCTGTTCCCGCGGCTCTGCGCCCGGCACAAGGTGGCGCCGGTCGGGCGCTACCCGGAGGAGCTGCTGGAGACGTTGAAGGCGGTCGCCCCCGCCCGCGCCGGCGGCGCCCCCTGCGTCGTGCTGCTGACCCCCGGTCCCTACAACAGCGCCTATTACGAGCACTGCTTCCTGGCCGACGAGATGGGCGTCGAGGTGGTGGAGGGCGCCGACCTCTTCGTGCAGGATCTGGTGGTCTACATGCGCACCACCGCCGGGCCGCGCCGGGTGGATGTGATCTACCGCCGGATCGACGACGAATACCTGGACCCGCAGGCGTTCCGGCCGGACAGCCTGGTCGGCGTGCCGGGGCTGATGGCGGCCTATCGCGCCGGCAATGTCGCGCTGGCCAATGCGCCGGGCGCCGGCATCGCCGACGACAAGGCGATCTACCCCTATGTGCCGGAGATGATCCGCTTCTACCTGGGCGAGGCGCCGCTGCTGGCGAACGTGCCCACCTTCCTTTGCGAGCGCGAGGAGGACCGCAAATACGTGCTGTCCCACCTCGACACGCTGGTGGTGAAGCTGGCCAAGGGCTCCGGCGGCTACGGCATGCTGATCGGCCCGCATGCGACGCTGGCGCAGCGCCAGGAATTCCACGCCCGCATCCTGGCGAAACCCGGCGACTACATCGCCCAGCCCACCCTCGCGCTCTCCACCTGCCCGACGATGGTGGAACAGGGCATCGCGCCGCGCCATGTCGACCTGCGCCCCTTCATCCTCTCCGGCCGCGAGATCCGCATCATCCCTGGCGGGCTGACCCGGGTCGCGCTGCGGGAGGGCTCACTGGTGGTGAACTCCTCCCAGGGCGGTGGCACCAAGGACACCTGGATCCTGGAGGATGAGGCGCCGACCGAGGCCCCGAGCCAGGGGCAATCCCAGAGCCGGTGGGTGGCCGGCTGATGCTGAGCCGCACCGCCGACAGCCTGTTCTGGCTGGCGCGCTACACCGAACGCGCCGGCAACGTCGCCCGCGGCCTGGCCGTTGCCTCCCGCATGGCCGCCGTCTCGGCGCGCCTCGGCGATGAGGTGGAGGAGTGGCATTCGCTGCTCACCGCCTTGGGCGGCGAGACCGACTTCTACCGCAAATACCCGGAGCCGACCGCCGAGGCGGTGGTGCATTGGCTGGTCTTCGACCCGGACAATGCTTCCGGCATCCTGCCCTGCTTCGAGGCGGCGCGGCGCAACGCCCGGGCGGTGCGCACCGCGCTGACGGTCGACATGTGGGAAGCGCTGAACGACGGCTGGAACCATCTGCGCACCCTGCTCCCCGACGCCACCGAGGGCGGCAACCTGCCCGACCTGCTCGGCTGGGTGCGGGAGCGGGTGACGCTGTTCAACGGCGCCGCCTACGAGACCATGTTGCGCGACGAGGCCTGGCGCTTCGTCCACCTCGGCACGATGCTGGAGCGAGCCGACAACACCGCCCGGCTGCTGGACGCGCGGCACAAGCTGCTGACCGCCGAGACCGAGGGCGCGGTGGATTACGTGCAATGGCAGGCGGTGCTGCGCTCGGTCTCCGCGCTCCGCTCCTACCAATGGGTGTTCCGCGAACGGCTGCAGCCGCGGCGCATCGCCGAGTTGCTGATCCTGCGACCGGAGCTGCCGCGCAGCCTGCTGGCCTGCTTCGCCGGGGTGGCGGAGACGCTGGAGGCGATCGCGGTCGGCCAGGGCGGCCGCCGCGGCGAATGCCACCGCCTGGCCGGCGGGCTGCATGCGCGGCTGCGCTACGGCCGCATCGACGCGATCTTCGAGGAAGGGCTGCACGCCTTCCTCACCACCATGATCAGCCGCGCCGCCGAGCTCGGCGGCGAGATCGAGGCCTTCTACATCCAGGGCTGAAGGCGCGCGCGCCCTTTCCCTGTACGGTCTGGCCTGACCCGGCCATCCGGTCGGTACGGAGGCGGATGGCCGGGTCAGGCCCGGCCATGACGGCGGAAGCGCCCGGAGGTGACGGGCGGCGGCCAACTCGCCTTTCCGCGGCACCCTGCTACTCTGCCTGGCAGTGCGGCTCGTCATGCATTCCGGAGTCCTCGGCATGACCTATTGCGTCGGCCTCTATCTGCAGGAAGGGCTGGTATTCCTATCCGACACCCGCACCAATGCCGGCGTCGACAACATCTCCGTCTTCAGCAAGATGCAGACCGAGGAGGTGCCCGGCGAGCGGGTGCTGGTCATGCTCTCGGCCGGCAACCTGGCGATCACCCAGGCGGTGTGGAACCTGCTGCAGGAAGGGGTCTGCCTGGGCGGCGAAAAGCTCACCCTCCGCACCGTGCCCAGCATGTTCCGCGCGGCGCAGCTCGTCGGCCAGGCGGTGCGGGAGGTCTACCAGCAGGATGGGCCGACCTTGTCGCAGCAGGGCATCGGCTTCGACTGCTCGCTGCTGCTCGGCGGCCAGATCGCCGGCGAGCCGCCGCGGCTGTTCCTGGTCTATGCCGCCGGCAATTTCATCGAGGCGACCACCGACACCCCCTTCCTGCAGATCGGCGAGCATAAATACGGCAAGCCGATCCTCGACCGCGTGGTCAGCTTCGGCACGCCGCTGGTGGATGGGGTGAAGCTGGTGCTGATCAGCATGGACAGCACCCTGCGGTCCAACCTGACGGTCGGCCTGCCGATCGACCTGCTGGTCTGCCGCGCCGACACCCTGGAGGTGACGGTGCGCCGGCGCATCACCGAGGATGACCCGTATTTCCGCTCCATCCATGACGGCTGGTCGAATGCGCTGCGCGAGGCCTATCTGGAGCTGCCGCGGCCGGAGTGGGGGCTGGGGTAGAGGCCCGCCTCGCCGCGACATCGAGCGGCAGCGGGAGTGGATCCGCATGGCGAAGATCCAGCCGGGCTGAGCCGCCGCCGCAACGCGGCACTGGCCGCTTTTCCGCGCTGCGGTCAGAATGCCCCCGACAGCAAGCGGGGATGGCAATGCGCCCACTCGAATTCGGCTGGTACCTGCCCACCAACGGCGACACCACCAGCTACGCCGCTGGCCATGACACGGTGCCGCCCGGCACCCCGATGTTCGACCGGGTGGTGGCGGCGGCCGAGGCGGCGGGATTCGAATACATGCTGGTGCCGGTCGCGGTGCCCTGCTGGGAAGCCTGGGTCACCACCGCCTTCATGGCCGGGCGGTCGCAGCGCATCCGCATGCTGGTCGCCGCCCGGCCGGGCTACATCAACCCGGTGATGCTGGCGAAGATGGTCACCACCTTCGACCAGCTCACCGGCGGCCGCATCGCGGTCAACCTCATCGCCGGCCAGAGCGAGGCGGAGACCACCGCCGACGGCATCCGCTACGGCAAGGAGGACCGCTACGCGCTGATGGCCGAGGAAGTCGGCATCCTGAAGGCGCTATGGACCGCCAGCGGGCCGATCGACCATGCCGGCGCCTTCCACACCCTGCGCGGCGCCCGCATCCTGCCGCCGCCCTTCCAGGCCCCGCATCCGCGCTTCTACCTCGGCGGCGGCTCGCGCGAGGCCTGGGAGATCTCGGCGGCGCATGCCGATGTGCATCTCTTCTGGGGCGACACGCCGGAGGGCATCGCCGCGCAGATCGCCGAGATCCGCGCCATCGCGGCGCGCCATGGCAGGGCGGAGGCACTCGGCTTCGGCATGCGGCTGCAGATCATCTGCCGGGAGACAGAGGCCGAGGCGCTGGCGGCGGCGAAGGAACTGGTCCGCGACGTCAGCCCAGAGCGCACCGCCGCGCTGCGCGCCAATGTCGCCAACTCGGTCGCCAACCAGCGGGTCCAGGCGCTGGCGCGCGACCATGGCGACTGGATCGCCCCCGCGCTCTGGACCGGGCTGACCCGGGCGCGCCAGGGTGCCGGCATCGCCGTGGTTGGCGACCCTTCGCAATGCGCCGCGGCGCTGCAGCGCTTCATCGATGTCGGCTGCCACAGCTTCTGCCTCTCCGGCTACCTGCATGACGAGGAGGCGACGCGCTTCGCGCGCTGGGTGCGGCCGATCCTCGCCGCGCGCAACGCCGCCCGCATGCCGGCAGCGGCCTGAGCGGCGGCGCTACCCCCGCCTGAGTTCGTCGAGGATCGGCACCAGATGCCCGGCGAACAGCGGCGGGTTCTCGGCAAAAGGGAAATGGCCGATGCCCGGCATCATCGTGAAGCGGGCGCCGGGGATCAGCGCCGCGGTCGCCGCGGAATGCTCGGCGGTGCAGGAGTAGTCGTACTCGCCGGTCAGCATCCATAGCGGGCAGCGCGCGGTGTCGATGCGGTGTACGCGGTCCCGCGCATCCCATTCGCCCGAGTAGAAGTCGATGTCGCGGGCGAAGGTGGCATGGCCGCCCTGGCTGTAGTGCCACCACACATCGGCGGCACAGGGCGCCGGGGATTGCGGCGCCATCAGCCCCTCGATCCATTCCGGCACGAAGACCGCCTGGTTGACCTGCGGGTGGTCGGCCCAGGCCACCTTGCGACCCTCGATATGCGCACTGGCCTCGCAGGCGACGATGCCGCGGAAGCTTTCCGGATGGCGCAGCGCCAGCTCCAGGCAGATCTCCCCGGACATGGAGGCGCCGAGCACCACGGGCCGGCGCAGCCCCGCCGCAGCGATCACCCCCATGATGATCCGGACGTAGCGCTCGGTGTCGAGGAACCAGGCCCCCGGCGCCTCCCCGGACGGCGGCGGCGACTTGCCATGCCAGGGCAGGTCGAAGGCGGTCAGCCGCCAGTGTTGGGTCAGCCGGCGGTCGGCCATCAGCCGGTGGAATTGCCGGCCGTCGGCGCCGGCGGTGTGCAGGCAGAGCAGGTCGAGGCCGTCTTCCGGCCCGGCCTGCTCAATCTGGATGCGCCAGGGCGGCACGCCGACATAGCGGCCACGGATCTCGGCCGGCTCCGGCTCAGCCAGCGGCGGGCGGGGGATCTCGGGCACCGGCGGCGCGCGCCCTTCCAGCACCCAGCGGCCGACCTCCAGCACCCGCCGCGCCAAATGCGCGTGCTGGGCGAAAGCCAGCTCCTCGCCCATGATGGCAAAGCCGGGCACCCGCATGCGCATCGCAAAGATGCTGTGGTGGTGCCGCGGCGGCACCGGTTGCAACGCCTTCGCCCAGGCCGCGGCCGGCGCGTGCAGGGTGAACACCGGCCGGTCCGGCGCCGGGCCGAAGGCGAATTCGGCGCGGCAGGCCTCGCTGGCGAAGGCGAACCGCAGCCCCGCATGGCGGGCCTGGCGGCGCAGCACCGCATCGGCCACCGTCGCCGTCTGCCATGCCGTGACGAAATCCTCGTTCCAGAGTGCCATCGCCGTCTTTCCTCCGCCCAGGCGCCGGCTACCGCGGGCTGGCGTTCATATCCGAACGCCAGCCCGCGGTAGCTTGTTCTTTGTAGAGCGGATTCACGCTCCGGGGCGTTCACGCCGCTCCGCGATCCGCTCCGGGCGCCACATAGGTTGACCACCCCGGCCCCGCGGCTAGGCTGCCGGTTCAATCGAAGCACCCGTGAATCGGGGTGGGCAAAGGGAGGCGGGGTTGCAGCAGCAGCGTTCCATCAATGGGCCCGAACCATTGCGCGATCCGGCCACGCTGCGCCGGCTGCTATCGCCCCGCAGCGTCGCCATCGTCGGTGTCTCGGCCGACCCGATCGGCTTCGGCGCCCGCAGCATCGGCAACATGCGCGGCTTCGCCGGCCCGGTCTGGGCGGTGAACCCGAAATATGCCGGCCAGGAGCTGCACGGCTTCCCCTGCTACGGCAGCATCGCCGAACTGCCCGAGGCGCCGGATTGCGCCCTGCTCGCCCTGCCCCGCCAGGGCATCATGCCGGCGGTGGAAGCCTGCATTGAGAAGGGAGCTGGAGGCATCATCGCCTTCGCCTCGGGCTATGGCGAAACCGGCCTCGCCGAGCGCATCGCCGAGGAGGAGGCGCTGCGCGACCGCTGCCGCGCGGCCGGGCTGCCGCTGGTGGGCGTCAATTGCCTCGGCATCGTCGACCATGTGCTGAAGGCCGGTGTCACCTTCATGCCGGAATATGCGCGCCTCACCGCGCCGGCCGGCGGCGTCGCCATCACCAGCCAGTCCGGCGCCCTCGGCTATGCGCTGATGCAGGCGGCGGAGCGCGGATTCGCGGTCTGCCACATGACGACAGCAGGCAATGCCACCGACCTCGATGTCTGCGACCTGGCGGCCTATCAGCTTTCCATGCCGGAATGCCGCGCCGTGGCGCTGGCGGTGGAAGGCTTGCGCGACGGCCGCCGCATCGCCCTGCTCGGCGAGGCGGCGCGGAAGGCCGGCAAGCCGATCGTCGTGCTGAAGCTCGGCCGCGGCGAGGCGGGGGCGGCGGCCGCCGTCTCCCACACCGGCTCGCTCGCCGGCAGCGCCGCCGCCTGGTCCGCCGCCTTCAAGCGTGCAGGCATGGTGGAGGTGGAGGATTTCGACGCGCTGCTGGAGACCGCCGGGCTCTTCGCAAAGGTGGGCAAGCCGAAGGCGAAGGGTGTCGCGATCGTCACCGCCTCGGGCGGCGCCGGCATCATGGCGGCGGATCATGCGGAGGCGCTGGACCTGCCCATGCCGCAGCCCTCGGCGGATGCGAAGGCGGTGCTGGAGGCGGCGATCCCGGATTTCGGCGCACCGCGCAACCCTTGCGACCTGACGGCCCAGGCGGCGAGCGACCCGACCAGCTTCGGCAAATGTGTCCTCGCCATGGCGGCGGACCCGCAATACGGCGTCATCGTCTATCCGCAGGTCTACTCGCACCACCAGACGACGACCGGGCGCATCCAGGAGATCGCCAATCTGACAGAGAGGGCCGGCAAGCCGATCATCGTCGCCTGGATCCCGGAGCAGCTCGAAGGGCCGGGGGCGGCGGCGGCGGATGCCTCGCCGGTGGTGCCGCTGTTCCGCTCCATGCGGCGGCTGATGAAGGGCATCAAGCTCTGGCAGGCCTATCACGACCGGCAGGAGGAAGCGCCTCCCACCCCGCCGCCCGGGCTGGAGGAGGCGATTGCCGCGTTGCCGGGCAAGGGCGCGGTGCTGACCGAGGCGGAAGCCAAGGCGCTCTTCGCCAAGGTCGGCGTGCCGGTGGTGGAGGAACGCCGTGCCGCCACGGCGGACGCCGCCGCCGAACAGGCGACGGCGCTGGGCTTCCCGGTGGTGCTGAAGCTCGACAGCCCGGATATCGCGCATAAGACGGAGGTCGGCGGGGTGCGCCTTCACCTTGCCGATGCCGATGCGGTGCGGGGCGCCTTCGGCGCCATCATGTCCAGCGCGAAGGCGCATGCGCCGACAGCGCGGCTGGATGGCGTGCTGGTGCAGCGGATGGCGCAGAAGGGGGTGGAGCTGATCCTCGGCGCCCGGCGCGACCCGCAGTTCGGCGCCATGGTGCTGGTCGGCACTGGTGGGGTGCAGGCGGAGCTGTGGCGCGACGTGGCGCTCGACCTGGCGCCGGTGACGCCGGAGCGGGCCGAGGCGATGCTCCGCAGCCTGCAGGGCTTCCCGCTGCTGGACGGGTTCCGCGGTTCGCCCAAGGCCGATGTCGCGGCGGTGGCGAAGGCCGTCTCCGCCTTCTCGGTGCTGGCCGCCGAGGCCGGCGAGCGGCTGCAGGAAGCCGAGGTGAACCCGCTGATCGCCGGCCCCTGGGGGTGCCTGGCGGTCGACGGGCTGGTAAAGTGCGGATGACATATCAACCGCTGCCGCGGTAGCCTCCCCCAACACCGGGAGGCGCCGATGGCGGGGGATGGGCAGCGATTCGCGGGGCGCGCGGCGGTGCTGCGGCGTATCGGCACGCCGATGGCGATCGAGCGCATCAGCCTCGGGCCGCTGGCGCCCGGCGACGTGCTGGTGCGGGTAACCGCCGCCTCGCTCTGCCATACCGACCTGGAGGTGATCGAGGGCCAGCTCGGCCTGCTCCTGCCGGCGGTGCTGGGGCATGAGACCGCCGGGACCATCGCGGCGCTGGGCGAGGGCGTCACCGGCCTCGGCCTTGGTGATCCGGTGGTGCTGTCCTGGAACCCGCACTGCGGCCATTGCTTCCAGTGCCGCCGCGCCCAGCCGATCCTTTGCGACAGCTACCTGGCGAACGGCCCGAAGGCCGGGCATTTCGACGGGCGCCCGCGGCTCGCCTGCGACGACGGCGGCCCGCTGCACCAGCTGATGTACCTCGGCGGCTTCGCCGAATACGTGGTGGTGCCGGCGCAGCAGGCGGTCCCTGTCCCGGCCACGCTGCCGCCGGACCGCGCCTGCCTGCTCGGCTGCGCGGTGATGACCGGCTTCGGCGCGGCGACGCATGTCGCGCGGATCGAATGGGGCATGACCGTCCTGGTGATCGGCGCCGGCGCGGTCGGGCTCGCCGCCATCCAGGGGGCGCGGCTGGCCGGTGCCGGGCGCATCATCGCCGCCGACCCCAACCCCGCCCGCCGGGCGATCGCCGAACGGGCCGGCGCCACCAGCCTCTGCGATCCCGCCACCGAGGATCCGGCGGCGCTGGCGAAATCGCTGACCGCCGGCCGCGGCGCCGATGTGGTGATCGAGGCGGCCGGGGTCGCCGCTGCCTTCCGCGCCAGCGTCGAGGCGGCGCGACCCGGCGGCCAAGTGGTCTGGCTCGGCAAGCTCGGGGTGAACGACGAGATGGGTTTCCGCTGGGGCGCGCTGATGCAGGAGAAGCGCATCACCCGCAGCAGCTACGGCGGCGCCCGTCCGGCGGAGGATTTCCCGGCGATGGCGGAGGCGTATCTCGCAGGCCGGCTGGACCTCGACAGCCTGATCACCCGTCGCATTCGGCTCGATGACATCAACGAAGGCTTCGCGGCGCTGAAGCGTGGCGAGGCGATCCGCTCCGTGGTGATGTTCGCATGAAGATCTATGAAGGCGGGCGCGGCCTGGCCGGCGCCGAGGTGACGGTGGATGGCGCGCCGCTTGATCCGCAGTTCGAGGTACGGCGCTTCTCGCCGATGGGCTTCGAATGGACCTACGAAGGCGACGGACCGCGGCAACTCGCCCTGGCGCTGCTCTGCGACCACCTCGGCGACCCGGCGCGCGCCCTGGCGCTGACCGAAGGCTTCATGCGTGATGTGGTGGCGGAGCTGGACAACGCCTGGGTACTGACCAGCGCGGATATCGACGCTGCCCTGGACCGGTGAAGGGCCACGTACCGGGGTGGCTCCGACAGGCGCGGAACACAGCACCCGGTACGCGACCCGTCCCTGAACCTCATCCTCCCTAAACCCGGCTTTCCGCAGGGCTCGACATATCCACGGGCGTACAATCCATATCCCGGTGATATATCTGATGCCGACAGTGTGGGTTGATCCCCGACCACTTGTCAACCGTGGTTGCGCTGCACGCGCGCTTCCAGCAAAAGCTGCAACAATGCCCGATACCCTCCCCTCCTCCCGTCGCAGCCGGCCGCGCCTTCGCGCGGCGGCCGACGAGACCATGACCGAACAGGCCTATCGCGCCATCGAGGAAGCGATCGTCACGCTCGACCTCGCCCCTGGGGAGGCGGTGAGCGAGACGCAGCTCTCGGCCCGCTTCGGCTTCGGCCGCACGCCGGTGCGGGAGGCACTGCAGCGCCTGGCCCGCGAACGGCTGGTGCGCATCCTGCCCCGCCGCGGCATCGTCGTCGCCAGCGTCGACGTACGGGAGCAGTTGCGCCTGTTGGAGGTGCGGCGGGAGATCGAGCGGCTGACCGCCCGCGCCGCCGCGCGCCGCGCGGATCCGGCGCAGCGCCGCCGCTTCCGCAGCATCGCCGAGCGCATGGAGCAGGCGGCGGCGAGCAATGACGGCACCGCCTTCCTCCGCCTCGACCGGGCGCTGAACCTGCTGATGCTGGAGGCGGCGCACAATGAATTCGCCGGCGCGGCGATGGCGCTGATGCACGGGCTGTCGCGCCGGTTCTGGTTCATCCACTGGCAGCGCAACGCCGACCTGCCGCGCTCCGCCGTGGCGCATGCGGCGCTGGCGCTGGCCGTTGCCGAGGGCGCGCCGGAGAAGGCCGCGGCGGCCTCCGACGCGCTGCTCGACTACATCGAGGCCTTCACCCGGGCGACCGTCGGCCCGGAGCCCTGACGCCCTTGCTTGACCGCCTCCGCACACCGCTGATATGTCAGCGGCACGGGAGCGGAGCGAGGCGATGGACGGAACGCCGGGCAGCAGCGAGGCGATGAAACGCGACCGCCTGTCGCGCCGGCAGCAGGCCTTTCGCGCCGATTTCCGCGCCAGGATCGGCCGGCTCTACCATGGCTGGGTGCATGTCGCGCTGATCTACGCCATCGGCGGCGCCGCCATCTGGTACTGCGCCCGGCAGGTCGTCGCGCCGGCCTGGTACGAATGGCTGGTGGTGCCGGCGGCCCTCCTCGGCGCCAATATCTTCGAATGGTGGATCCACAAATACGTCATGCACCGCCCACGGCGCGGCATGATGGGGATTTACAAGCGGCACACCCTGGCGCACCACCAGTTCTTCACCGAGAACGAGTACACCATCGACAATGCGCGCGACTTCCGCATCGTCTTCTTCCCGCCCTATGCGCTCATCGCCTTTCTGGCGATGTCGCTGGTGCCGGCCTTCCTGCTCAACCGCGCCGGGCTGGCGGATGCCGGCTGGCTGCTGCTGATCACCAATACCGCGCTCTACCTCAACTACGAATTCTTCCACTTCTGCTGCCATGTGAAGGACGACCGGATCGTCCGCCACCTGCCCTTCATCAACACCATCCGCCGTCACCATGCCGCGCACCACAACACGGCGATCATGATGGAGCGGAACTTCAACCTCACCTACCCGATCGCCGATTGGCTGTTCGGCACCAGCGACCTGCGGCGCGGGCTGCTCGGCCATCTGTTCAACGGCTATGACAACCGCCACCAGCGCGGCGACCTGAAGCGGGTGAGGCACACGCTGGACGACCCGCGCGCCGGCCGGCCGCGGGCCATGGCGGCGGAATAGCCGCCATGGCCGCGCTGACGCCGCTCGACGGCGGCCAGATCAAGCAGTCCCGCGCCTCATTGGTCGGCGGCATTGCGGTGGCGATCGGGGTCTTCGTGCTTTGGGTTGCCATCGCCCGGGAGTTGCAGGCGGAAGGCGTACTGCCGCTGCTCGCCGGTGCGGCGGTCAGCGCGCTGGTCGGGCTGTGGATCTGGCGGGCGGATCTGTAGCGCTACCTGCCGGCTATTGTCTTCCGTGCAGCGCTGTGGATCCTGCCCCTCGACACATTGCGGAAACGGCACGTCACCCCATGCGCCTCTGGTACCAATCCATGACCCGGCCGGATGCCTGGCCGGCCTATTCCGCCGCGCTGCGCCGGCTGCTCTCGACCGCCGCCGATCCCGGCACCGAATTCGCCGTGCACGGCATCACCAGGCGCGGCGGCATCGGCGACCAGTACCGCAGCCTGGAGTTCATCGAGACCATCGAGGTGCTGGAGAATGCCACCCGCGCCGAGGCGGAGGGATTCGATGCCGTGCTGCTTGGCAACATCGCCGATCCGGGCCTGCGGCAGGCACGGGAGATGCTGAACATTCCGGTGCTCGGCCTGTGCGAGACGGCGCTGCTGACCGCCTGCCAGATGGGCGCCTCCATCGGCCTGGTCGTCGCCAACGACAAGCACCATGGAAGGGTGATGGAGAATGTCGCCCTTGCCGGCCTCACCTCCCGCGTCGTGGCGGTGGAGCGGATGACAGTGGACCGGCTGGTCGACCTCGACACCGCCTTCGCGGAAGGGCCTGTGCGCGACCGCATCCTCGGCCAGTTCCAGGAGGCCGCCGCCGCCTGCGTGGCGCGGGGGGCGGAAGTGGTGATCCCCGCCGCCGGCGTCGCCATGGTGCTGGTGGCCGAGGCCGGGGTGCATGACGCCGGCCGCGGCACGCCGGTGCTGAACGCCGCCGTCGCCCTGCTCAAGGCAGGAGAGACGGCGGTGAAGCTCAACTGGCTGATGGGCGGTCGCTTCACCAGCCGCCGCGGCGCCTATGCGCAGCCGCCGGCGGATCAAATCGCCGAGCTGCGCCGCGCTTATGGTCCGATCTTCCCTGGAATCCAGGAGCCCGGCACCTGAGTATCAGGCCGGAACCATCCATTCCCATGATTGATTCGCAGTTTTAATACTTTCGTATCAAGCGAATTTACCGTGACATTATTGCCGGATCGACGCCTGATCACGGGATTGCAATCGGCCAGCCCCTCCACTGATCCGTTATGAGGAACGACGGAAGTAGGGGAGGAGGCCGTGGAGCAGGAATGGAATCCGTCGGTCATGGCCGCGCCCGTCTTCGGACTTGAGGCCGCGGCGGCGGAGCGCCTGCTCCTCGCGGCCATGCCTCCCGGCTGGCGCGTGCTCGGCCGCTGCCGGTACGGCACCGCAGGGCCGGCGGTCCATGCCACCGGCTGCCACGCCCTGGCTCACCCGGCCTTCGGGATCGCCTTGATCGACGTGGCGCCGGACGCGACGCCGAATGCCGAGTCGCGGCTGCGCCGGGCGCTGAACGCGGTGCGGTTCTGGGAGGAGTTCCCGGGCAACCTGCCGGTCTGGCACGGCAGGGTGGAAGGCGGCGCCCTGCGCGAACTGGACGGCCTGGTGCGCGACGCCTTCGCCGACATGTCGCCGCTGACCGTGCCGGGCAAATCCGCCTGGGTCGCCGCCGCCGCCGCCGCGCTGGCCGAGGATGCCGCCTGGCAGGTGCCCGGCCGGCCGCTGCGGCCCGCGCTCGCGCCGCTGATGATCGAACATGAGACGGCTGCGCCGCGCCACGCCTGGCGCAGCCCGCGGCTGGCGGCCACGGCCGGCTTTGCCTTGACCTTCATCCTGGGGTTGGGGGCCGGGGCGCTGCTGCTCGGCGATGAGTCGCCGGCGCCGGTCCGCACGTCGGAGGCTGCAACCCAGGCCGGCCCGGAGGTCGCGGCCGTGCCGGCGACGCGGACGCCGCCGGCCGAGGCGACGGCCGGTCCGCCATCCGATGGCCGGCCTTTTGCCACGACTCAGCCGGAGCTGCCGCAGGCCGCCCAACCCATCCTCGCGGCCCTGGCCGTCCCGCCGCAGGTGGCGCAGTCCTTGGTCACCACTCCGATCGACCCGCCGCCAGCGGTCCAGCCCACCATCGCCACCCCAGCCGCGCCGCCGCCGGAAGTTCCGCCTATCGCCGTGGCACCCGCTCCCAAGCCGATGCCGGCCGAAGCCCCGCCCCCGCCGCGGGTTTTGGCGGCGGAGACGGCGCCGGAGCCATCGCCGGCACCGGCCGGTCCGGCCATACCCGTGCTCGAATCCGCGCCGCCGCCTGACGAGCCGACCCTTGAAGCGGCACTGCCCACGCCACCACCGCCGCCGCCCCGCCCCACCCCACGGCCAGTCCGGCGGCAGGAGGCCATCGACCGGGCCTGCCGCGACGCGGTGTTCCGCTTCCAGCAGGGCGGGACGCTGAGCGCGACGGAGCGGATGCACATCCGCAACGGCTGCGCGACGCGACGATAGCCGGCCGCGCCGGCCCTCCATCTCCTGGCACGCGCCGGCAACGCCCGGCTGCGACCCGAGGCCGGGCGCCAGAGCAAACCCGGTCAGTGGAAGCGCCTGACCGGAGCAATTTGCTCGCCCGAACGAAACGGCTGAAGCGGTTTACGTGAGCCAAGGCGGACGGAAGCCGCTCCAGACCACACCCGCCTGTGATCAGCCCGCTGATTTGCAATCAACTCGCATTTGCGAATAAGCTGCGGTATGCACTGCCTCCACCCAACCCTTCCCTTCTCCGTCCCCACCCTGGCCTGACCCGGCGATGGATCCGACACATATTCCGCCGGCTGCCCTGCCCTCCCCCTGGGAGTTGTTCCTTGCCGCCGATCTGGTGGTGAAGGCGGTGATGCTGCTGCTGCTGCTCGCCTCCCTCGCCTGCTGGACGGTGATCATCGAGAAGCTCGGCACGCTGCGCCGGCTGCGGCGGGAGGCCAGGGGCCTCGCCGCCGCCACCGGCGAACTGCCGGAGACCCTGTCCGGGCGGGAAGACCTCGCCACCGCGGCGCTGCGCGGCGGGCTGCCGGAATGGCGCCGTGGCCAGGGCGCGAAGGAGACCGATGGCGAGTACCGCAGCCGGCTGGAGGCAGCGACGCGCAAGCCGGTTGCCGGCGCGTTGCGCCGGGCCGAGGCAGGCATGCTGCTGCTCGCCACCACCGGCTCGGTCGCGCCCTTCGTCGGGCTGCTCGGCACCGTCTGGGGCATCATGAACAGCTTCAACGGCATCGCCGCGAGCAATGACACCAGCCTCGCCGTGGTTGCCCCGGGCATTGCCGAGGCGCTGTTCGCCACCGCCATCGGGCTGTTCGCCGCCATTCCCGCGGTGATTGGCTACAACCGCCTGACCGCGGCGATGGCAACGCTGCGGCATGAGGCGCTGGCCGCCGCCTCCGACCTCGCTCTGCGGCTGAGCCGGGCGGCCCCGCCACCGCAGCACCAGCAGGCAGCGGAGTAGCCGCGATGGCGATGCACCAGGCCGGTGGTTCGTCGGAGGACGAGTCCAGCCCGATGGCCGACATCAACGTCACGCCGCTGGTCGATGTGATGCTGGTGCTGCTGATCGTCTTCATGGTGACTGCGCCGATGATGCTGGTCGGCGTGCCGGTGCAGCTGCCGCGCACCGCGGCGGCACGCATCGCGGCGAACACCCCGCCCCTGGTGGTGACCGTGGCGCCGGGCGGCCAGATCTACATTGCGCAGGAGCTGGTGCCGGAGGCCGAGCTCGGCGCCCGCATCACCGCGCTGCGCACCGGTGAGGCCGAGGATGCGGCGGTGCACGTGTGCGGCGACCGCACCGTCCCCTATGGCGAGGTGCTGCGGGTGCTGGGCCGGGTGCGCGCCGCGGGGGTCACCCGCGTCTCCCTGGTGGCCGAAGCCGAGGCCGTGCCGGCAGCAGCGGCGGCGCACTGAGCCACATGCCGGACGGCTCCTTCCACCATCGCCCGCCGGCCCTGACGCCACCCGAGCCGAAACCTGTTCCGGCTGCGGTGGGCAGCCGCCACGCCGCCGCGGCGCTGGCCGCGCTGCTGCTGCATGCGGCGGTGCTGGCGCCACTGGTCTGGCCGGGCAACCAGGAGCCGGCAGCGGAGATCGTCACCGACCTCGAAATCGAGCCGGCACCGGAGAGCGCGGCCCCGGCGGCCGAGCCCCTCGAGGAGCCGGCGCCCCCCCTGCTGGCGGCCGCGGCAGCCGAGCCCATCGCCGAACCGGCGCCCCCCGAGTTGACGGCCGCGGCCCCGCCGGAGCCGACTCCGCCGACCGCCCCGCCCGAGCCGCCGCAGGTCGCGGAGATTCCGCCCGAGCCGATCCCGCCCGAACCCCCTCCACCCGAACCGGCGCCGCTCGAACAGGTCCAGCCAGAGCCGGAGCCGGAGCCGGCGGTGGAGGAAACGGCGCTGCCCTTGCCGCCGCCACCGCCGCCCGTCGCGCCGCCGCGGCCAGCCCGACCGACGCCGCCCCGGCCGCAGCCGGCGCGAGTCGCGACCCCGGCCCCGGCCGCTGCACCACCCCCCGCCCCGGTCGCCGCGGCGCCTGCCCCCACCCGAGTGGCCCCGCCGCCGAGCTATGTCGGTGCCCTGCTGGCGGCGCTTGAACGCCACAAGCAGTATCCGACCACCGCCCGCTGGCACCGGATCGAGGGTAGCGCGCTGCTGCGGGTGGCAATGCGGCGGGATGGCTCGGTGAGTGCCTGGCGGCTGGAGCGCAGCACCGGCAACGCCGATCTCGACGCTGCGGTAGGGGTCATGGTCCGCCGTGCCTCGCCACTGCCGGCGCCTCCCGCTGAACTCCCCGGCGACTTGGTGGAACTATTGGTACCGGTCCGCTTCTCCCTGCGTTGAACCGGGCGTGGTATCCGAACGGCGACTTCATTCCTGCCGTGAAGGATCAAACCAAAACTACAAAAAAATCCAACCGGAATTACCACTGTAGTGGCAGTCACTCGGTGTCTGGCGCCGGCTTCTATGGTTCCGGCAATGCCGCGACTGGCTGATCTGAGGGAGCAGATCGCCATGCCGATCGATTAGTGCACAAATACATGTATCTCATAAATATTTATGCACAACGTATACAATTCTAAGGTTGTAATAGCTCATGTCTCCCGCGGGTCCGGATTGGAGCCAGGAGAGAAGATCGTATGACATTCATCTGCCGCCCCATCCCCTGGGACCTCGCCGACGTCGCCTCGGAGCGGCCGTCCCGGCCCATGTCGCCTGGACAGTGAAAAACCCGTCCGGCCGCTCCTTGCTTCAGCCCCATCCCGCTACGCGACATCGCCGAGTTTTGGGCCGATGCGGCGCTGTGCCTGAGCGAGCAGGACCTGCGGCGGATGGCCGGGCTGGTCGGCTCGCAGGACCACCGCCTTCCCCGCGGCCGCGTCGCCGCCCGGCGTTTCCCCGGCCGTTCGCGCCGCTCCGCGATCCGCTCTCGCGGCGGGCCGCCCGTTACCCCTGGTCTCCCGCCCGCCGCACCCGGTCCAGCTCCGCGGTCAGCATCGCCACCTGCCGCGCCCCCAGCGTCGCAACCTCGGGGGCAGCGATCGCCTCGGCGGCGGCGCACATCTCGAACACCCCGCGCGCCCCGATGTTCGCGGCGCTGCTGCGCAGCGCATGCGCGGCGGCGCGGAAGCCCGCAGCATCACCTGCCCCGGCGGCCTCGGCCAGCAGCCGGGTCGTCTGCTCCGCATCGGCCAGGAAATCCTGCAGCAGCCCGGCGGCAAAGTCTTCGCCGCCCAGCGCCGTCAGATTGGCCCGCACCTCCAGGTCCAGCGCCGGCACCGAGGCCTGGCGGGAGCAGGGATGCGAGACGATGGGGGGCACCGCCAGGGGCGGCGCCGGCCGGGCATGCGCCAGCACCGCCGCCGCCAGCCGGGACGGCTCCACCGGCTTGACCAGACAGCCATCCATTCCCGCGTCACGGCAACGGGCGACCGCCGCCGGCGTCGCATCCGCGGTCAGACCGAGGATCGGCACATGCGGGCGGCCGAGGGCCGCGGCCCGGTACAGCCTGGTCGCGGTGATGCCGTCCAGCCCGGGCATGTTCACGTCTCAGCACCAGGTCGAAGGCCTCGGCCTCCAGCGCGTCCAGCGCCGCCCCGCCATCCTCGACCAGCCGCACCGCGTGGCCCTCGCGGGCGAGGATCCGCTCCACCACCGCGCGGTTCACCCGGTTGTCGTCGGCCACCAGCACCCGCAGCCCGGAGGCCGTCGGGCCCGGCAGCACCGGCGTGGCCTCGGCCGGCTCCGACGGCGCCTCGCCCAGCGCCAGGCTCAGCGCCACCGCCCGGCGCAGCGCCGCCGGCGCCGGGTGGGCCGGCAGCAGGCTCAGCACCCGGCGGCGCACGGCCAGCGCCGGCAGCCCGCCGTCGCCGGCGCCGGCGCCGCCGAGGGCGATCGCCCGTCCGCCACGGCCGAGCGCCGTCGCCATTACCGCGGCCACCGGCACCGTGGCGCCGGGCAGCAGCAGCGCGGGCGGCGCCGACGCCTCCCCCCAGAGCCTGGCCATGCCGGCGGCATCGAGCAGCTTAGTGGCAACGATCATGCTTTCGGCCTGCAGCACCGCCGCCGGCTCCGCTGCCGCCGCATGGGTGCCGAGCAGCAGGGCGCCGCTGCCGGCCGGTATCGGGGTGTCCATCGCAGCCTCCGCCGCCCGGGCGGTGAACCAGAATGTGCTGCCCTCGCCCAGTTGGCTCTCGACCCCGATCTCGCCACCCAGAAGCCCGACCAGCCCCTTGCAGATGGCAAGGCCGAGGCCGGTACCGCCGAACCGGATGCCGATCTCCGCATCCGCCTGGGTGAAGCGGTCGAAGATACGCTCGCGCGCCTCGGGCGGGATGCCGATACCGGTGTCGCTCACCTCGAAGCGCAGCAGCCGCACGTCGCCGGCGCCGGCCGAGGTCGCGTCGACCGCGATGGTGACGCTGCCGGACTCGGTGAACTTCACAGCATTGCCGCCAAGGTTCAGCAGGATGTCGCGCAGCTGCGCGCGGTCGCAGACCACGCCCGGCGGGACCCGTGGCGTCACATGCAGCGCCAGGGACAGCCCTTTCTCCTGCGCCTGGGCGGAGAGCAGGCCGCGCACATCCTGGAGCAGCGGCGCCAGGGCAAAGGGCTCCGGCCGGGTCACCATGGCCCCCGCCTCGATGCGGGAGAAATCGAGCAGGCCGTTGATCTGCGACAGCAGCGTGCGCCCGGCGGTGTCCACCACCTGGGCCATGTCGCGCTGCTCGCGGTCCAGCGGCGTCTCCCGCAACAGCGCGGACATGCCGATGATGGCGTTGAGCGGCGTGCGCAGCTCATGGCTGATGCCGGCAAGGAAGCGGCTCTTCGCCTCATTCGCCTGCTCGGCCTGCAAGCGGGCCTGGGACAGCTTGCGGATCAGCACCGCGGCGTAGACCGCGAAGATGCTCGGCCCGATCAGCAGCCCGAACGAGAGGTGCGGCTGGTCGCGCCAATAAGGGGTGCTCAGCACCACCGCGCCGAAGCCCAGCGTGAAGGCGGCCATGCCGGCGATCAGCCAGCCCAGGCCGAAACGGAACCCGTTGCCGAGCGCGATCCACAGGTACACCGGGAAGAATGGCGCCGCGTAGACGTCGCCGATGTGCATCAGGGTCGACAGGAAGCCGGTGTCGAGCAACAGGGCGAAGCCGCGGCGCAGCGTGCTCGGCCGCCGACGCAGACGGATATGCAGGTAGACGCCGAGGGCGAGCAGGCTCCAGGCGCCGAACCAGCCGAGCGCCGGCCCCGCCACCGGCGCGCCCAGGGTCAGCAGGTAGACGACGAGGATCACGGCGAAGACGAGCCGGTTGAAGCTCATCTGCTGTTCGGAGCCGAGGTCGCCGTGCAGCGCGGCGCACCGTCCGGTGCCGCGGTCGCCGGACGTCCTCATCGGACGCCCGGCGCCGGCTCCGGCGTGGCCAGGCTGTCCGGCGCTACCTCGAAGGTGGTGGTCAGCACCGCCGCGACGGCGCCCTCGGCGTCGCGCAGCGGGGTCTTGCTGGTGAGCAGGACGCGCGGCCCGCCGGCGCCTTCGACGACCGCCTCGCGCTGGCTCTGCAGCGGCTGGCCGGAGGCGAAGACGGAGAGGTCGGCGGCGCGGTTCCACGCCGCCCGGCCGGGCCCGAGCAGCCGCGCCACCGGGGCGCCGGGGATCGCCGCCGGATCAACGCCGCAGCCCTGGGCAAAGGCGGCATTGGCGTAGACGAAGCGGCCATCGCGGTCGGTGGCGCTGATCATGGCCGGCACGCTGTCGAGGATGCGCAACAGCCTGTCCTGCATCCCCGCCAGGCCTTCCGGCAGCCTGGCGGCGACGCGCCGGCCGAGCGCCAGCAGGTTTCGCGCCCGGGCGACGAATTCGAAGTGGTCGATCGGGCTCTGCAGGAAATCCGTTGCCCCTGCGTCCAGTGCGCGCACCCGGTAGCCGCGGTCGTCATGCGCGGTGACGATCAGCACCGGCAGGGTGGCGCAGCCCGGGGTCGCGCGCAGCTGGCGGGTGAAGGCGGCGCCGTCCATCCCCGGCATGCGGAAGTCGCTGATCACCAGGTCGACCCTGTTGTGGCCCAGCCATTCCAGCGCATCCAGCGGATCGGCAAAGGCCTCGACCCCAACCCCCTCCTCCACCAGCCCGGCGAGCCGGGTGTAGATGCTGCGGTTGGTGGCACTGTCGTCGAGAATCAGGATGATGGTCATGCACTCCCCACCGCCGGCGGGCGGCCCGGCGGCGCCTCATCCTCCGTCGCCCGGGCGACGCTGCGGCTGATCGGCACGGCGATCTCGCAGACCAGCCCATTCGCCTCCCAGCGCGCGGCGAGGCTGCCGCCGAGCTGGTCCTCGATGGTGGCGCGGATCATCCGCGAGCCGAAGCCATGGCTGTCCGGCGGCGCGGCGATCGCCGGCCCGCCGCGCTCGCGCCAGCGGAGCCGCAGCCGGTCGGCCCGCCAGTCGAACGTCCAGGCCAGCTCAAGACTGCCGCCCGGCACCGATAGCGCGCCGTATTTCGCCGCATTGGTCGCCAGCTCGTGCAGCGTCATCGACAGCGGCTGGGCCGCCATCGGCGCGATGATGACCGGCGGACCGTCGAGCGTCACCCGGGTTGCCTCGGCATTGCCGAGGAAGGGTGCCAGCTCGCCCTGGACCAGCGCGGCGAGGTCGGCGCCGATCCAGCGCGATTCGGTCAGCAGCGTCTGCGCCCGGGCGAGTGCCGCGACCCGGCCGCCGATGGCGCGGCCGAAGGCCTCCGGGCTTTCCGCCCGGGTCAGCCGCAGCACCGCGTGCACCACCGCCAGGGCGTTCTTGGCGCGGTGGTCGACCTCCCGCATCAGCAGCGTCTGGCGCTCCTCGGCTTCCTTGCGGGCGGTGATGTCGACATGCACGCCGAGGATGGCGCCATGCCGGCCGGTCGGGCCGGGCAGCCGACGGCCGCGGCCGATCAGCCAGCGCAGCGCCCGGGTGCCGTCGCGGGTGGGGCGGAGGATGCGGAACTCGCATTCATACTCGCCGGTCTCGAGCGCCTGCCGGGCGGCGGCGCGCACCGCCTCGCGGTCGTCGGGGTGCACCACGGCGAGGAAGGCCTCAACCGACCCGGGCTCGCCGTTGCGCGGCCCGGCCGGTGATGGGGCGAGGTCTGGCAGACCATGCTGCGCCGGTACCCAGGCGAAGGCATCGGTCTCCACATCCCATTCCCAGGTGCCTACTCCGGCCAGCTCCTGCGCCAGCAGCAGCCGCGCCTCGCCGGCCCTGAGCGCCGCCTCGGCCGCGGTCAGCGCGGTGGCATCGGCATGCAGCTCGACGACACCGAGCGGGGCGCCGGTGTCCGGATCGCGCCGCAGCACCCAATGGGCGGCGACCACCAGCGCGTCGCTGGCTGGGCAACGGTGGCGCAATTCGCCGTGCCACTCGCCGTCGCGCAGCAGCACGGCCTGGGCGGTGCGCAGGCCACCCGGCGGGAAACGAGTGCCGAGCAACTCCTGCGCCCGCTGACCGAGGGCGGCGGCGGCAGGGATGCCGAACAGCCGCTCGCAGCCGGCCGACCAATAGGTGATCTCGCCCTCAAGGGTACGGGCGAGCACCACGCCGCGGTCGAACAGCGGGGCGAGATCCGGCGCCGTCGCGTTTGGGGCGGCGGCGGGTGGCCGCCGATGCCGGACCAGCAGCAGCGCCGCGACGGCGCCAAGCAGCGCGAACAGCAGCGGCTCCACCAGATCGGCCGGCCCCGGGATGGTGCCCAGCACGGCCAGCATGCCGACGCCGATCACCGCGGTGCAGATGGCCTCCCCATGCCGTCCGAGGTGGAAGGCGGGACGGGCGGCAGCCGATTGTACCGCCGCATCCGGCGGGTGCTGCTGTCCGGGAGCAAGCCTGCTGCCGCCGAGGCTGAAAAGGGGCTTGCGACTCCGAAAGGCGAGGACCCGCATGAAGTCCTGGATCCTAGAGTCGCAAGATCGCTGTTTTGTGTTTCAGCGTAAAGCAAAATTTCGCTACGAAATGAACTATTGCTCATTCATTCTGAATTTGCCGTAAAGACTACTGTAGCTTCTGCGATGTTCTACTTTCAGTTCAGCAATATCTCGGCTGTTAAATGCAAAATTTTGCCCTCGCAGATATTTTTGCGAAACCGATGCTGCAACTACCGACGCTCCTGGCCGGTGTCCCGGCCAGCCCCCGGCATGCACCCAGGCCCGGCGAGGTAAAGCCGTGCCAGCCCGCCCCGCTCCTCCCGCCACAGGACCGCGTCCTCCCGCCAGCCCGGGGCCGCCGCCAGCGCCGCCGCGGCCGCCGCCACCTGCGCCGCGCTGGCCCGGTCACGCTCGCCGAAGCCCAACAGCAGCAGCCGGCAGGCCCCGGCCACCCGATCCGGTACCGCCGCCGCATCCGCCGTGCGCAGCACCAGGATCGGCTGGTCCGGCGGCAGTTCCCGCAACAGGCTGCCGACGATGCCGACGCCATCCTGGCCGAAGGGCACCAGCAGCAGGGTCGGTGGGCGCAGCGCCGGCGCCAGGGCAGCGACGGCGGCGCGGAACGGCTGCTGGGTCGCCGGATGCAGCACCATGCCGAGGGTCCCCGCCGCCTGCACCGCCAGCACCAGCCCAAGGCCCCAGGCGGCGGCCCGCGGCGCCTCCCGGTACCAGGCCTGGACCGTCGCGGCACCGAGCACGGCGAAGAAGGGCGCGCCGAGCACCAGGTAGCGCAGTTCCACTGGCACCGTGCCGAACAGCGCGCCCAACACCAGCAGCCCGAGCGGTGGCGCCAGCGCCGCTGCCAGCCACATCCAGCGCAGCGGACCGAGGCCGCGCCAGCGCCACAGCATGGCCAGCGCCACCGCGACCAGCAGCAGCACCAGGGCGGCGCCGAGCGCGGCCCGCGGCAGCCCCGCGGGGACGTAGAGCGGCAGCCCGCCGAGCAGGATCGCTGCCTCGTACTGCGCCAGCCGCGCCAGGGTGGCGAGCAGCGGCAGCGCGTCGAATTGCTCGGCGCTCTGGCTCACCGCGCTGGCGCGCTGCGACAGCCAGACGGAACCGGCCATCCCGAGCAGCGCCAGGCAGGGCACGCCGGCCACCAGCGCCACCCGTAGCCGCCGGCCCCAGCCCGGCGTCGTCAGCACCAGCCAAGCCAGCACCACCCCCACCGGGAAGACGGCAAGATAGTTGGTGAGGCAGGCCAGCCCGCCCGCCAGCCCGGCCAGCCCGGCCCGCAGCAGCCCCGGCTTGCGCCAGGCGGCGACCGCCGCCAGCACCGTCAGCCCGACCAGCAGATGCGCCAGCGCATAGCCGCGAACCACATGCCCGGTCAGCCCGAAGCCGTAGGACAGCGCCAGCAGCGCGCCGGTGACCAGCGGTGGCAGCCCGGCCAGCCAAGCCGCCCGCATCCAGGCCAGCAGGGCGCCCAGGGCGCACACCACGCTGAGCAGCCGCAGCGCCGGCAGCCCATCCCCGACCACCGCTCGCCAGCCATGCAGCAGCCAGAAATACAGCGGCGGATGGACGTCGGTGCGGCGGATCAGCTCGGTGACGGTGCCGAGATCGGCATGGTCATGGAAGGGCGCCGGCACCTCGGTGGCGGTGAAGGGGGTGGTGGGCCAGGCCGGCCGGGCGATGCCGCCGGTGACGAAGACCGAGTAGTTCTCATCGTATTCCGTGCCACGCAGCAGCGTCGCCGCGCCGAACACCAGCGCCGCTGCCAACAGCAGCAGGGCGGCGCCACGCCAGGGAAAGCGGCCATCGCGGGTGTGGGTGCCGATCCGCCCAAGGTGCATGCAGTCTCTCCGGTTGTGGCAGGCAGAGAATGCGCAGCTTGTGGGAGCCGCGCGGAATCACGCTCCCGCTGGCACCCCTCCAGCCCCTACCCTCGGGGGGCTTGCAGCACACTGCCCGGGGCTGGTCTGCTGCCGGCTTTGGGAGGAGATGCCGATGGACACGCTGTTGCCGATCGCCGCGCGGGCCGGGGCACTGCTGAAGGCGCGCGGTGAGACCATCGCCGTGGCGGAAAGCTCGGCGGGCGGGCTGGTTTCCGCGGCGCTGCTCGCGGTGCCGGGGGCCTCCGCCTATTTCCTTGGCGGCACGGTGGTCTACACCCGCGCGGCGCGCGAGGTGCTGCTGGCGATCCCGGCGGCGAAGCTGGAAGGCGTCCGCGCCGCCACCGAACCCTATGCGGCGCTGCTGGCGGAAGGCGCGCGGCAGCGGCTGGGCACGGTCTGGGGCCTCGGCGAGACCGGCGCCACCGGGCCCACCGGCAACCGCTACGGCGACGCCGCCGGGCACGTCTGCCTAGGCGTCGCCGGGCCGGTCAGCCGGACCGCGACGGTGGAAACCGGCCATGGCGACCGCATCGCCAATATGCGGGAGTTCGGCGCCCGGCTGCTGACGCTGCTGGTCGAGGCGCTGGAGGCGGCGCCGGCGAAGTAGGCAGCATGGGCGTTGCTGTCCCACCGCGGGCCGTCGTGGCCGGGCCCGACCCGGCCATCAACCTGGCTGGTTCCGCGCCGGGCCTGGAGAGCCGGCCAAGCCCAGACCCATGTCAGGGTCTAGGAGATGCTTGTCCCCAACCGGTTGAACGCAAGCGTTCAATCGGGCGCGGAACCAGCGATCCCGCCTTTGATTTTACTTCGTATTCCTCCTCACCCCTGCCGCGCCAGCCCGATCAGCGTACTGCGCGGCGGCACGCCGGGCTGGAAGGCAGGCCAGCGGGTGCCGGGCCGGTCGAAGCTCGCCCCGGGCTCCGCCCCCGGGTGGCGCACGGCGACGAACATCGCCTCGCCATCCGGCGTCATCGCCGCGCCGCCGACCGAGGCGCCGCGTGGGGCGCCATAGACCGGCAGCGGCACACCCCGCCGCGGCCCGTCGAGGTCGACGCCGTAGAGCCCTTCCGCCTGCGGCCCGACGCGGCCGCCGCGGTCGGTGCCGACCCAGGCGCGGCCGCGGCTATCGACCATGACGGTATCGGGGTTTTCCGGCCAGGCACTGCCCATGGGCAGGCCGGCGCGGCCGTAGCGGGCATCGGCGCTGTTCGGGTTGCCGGCGGCGAAGAGCAGCACCGCCGCGGCAGTGTTCGCGCCGTCATCGCCGCCGGCGGCGGAGATCTCGATCACATGCCCGGCCGGCCGCACCGGGCTGCCGTGGCAGGCCAGCAGCAGCCGTGGACCGGTCGGGTCGAGGCCGAGGCCCGCCGGCGTGTCCAGCGGGCTGCCGCCGGCCTGGGTTGCCGCCGCCAGCGGATCCGCGCCAGCCGGCAGGGGCAGCCAGGTGATCCGGTCGGCCTCCATCCGGCAGACCGCGAGGGTGCCTGAATCCAGCACATCCTCGGCCGTCGCCGGGCCGGCGGAGAGGAAGCGGAACAGGAACCCGCCGACCCGGCGGTCGGTCAGGTAGACCACCGCGCGGCCGTCCCGCGCCAGGGTCGCCGCCACGTCGCCATGCGGGAACCGGCCGAGGGCGCTGCGCTTGGCCGGCACGGATTGCGGGTCGAAGGGGTTTACTTCCACCACCCAGCCGAAGCCGGCGGGGTCGAGGCCGGTGAGGCGCCCGGTCCAGAAACCCGGATCACCCTCGGCCAGCAGCAGCGTCCCCCAGGGCGTCACGCAGCCGCCGCCGAGGCCGAGGACGCCGAGCACGCTGCCGCTGCCCGGGTTCGGCCCGGTCATGCGGCAGAGCGTCGCGGCGGAGAGGCGCCGGCTCTGGTAGCCGCCATCCACCACCACCCAGCGGCTGCCCTGCTTCTCGATGTTGAGCAGCGAGGCACCCTGCATGGCGGCGGCGACCGCCGGCTGGTCGCGGCCGCCGGGGAAGGCCATGACGGGATCGACCGTCGGATGGACCACGGCCAGGATGGCCCGCGGGATGTTGTCGGCCGCCTGCTGCTGGGGCGCGGCGACGCCGACCACCCGGGCATCCCAGCCGAATTGCGCCGAAGCGGCATCGGCGTCGGTCCGGGCGGGGTTCCAGGCCGGGGCGTCGAAGATGACGCGGTCGCCCCAGCGGATCAGCGGGTCGCGCCGGAAGCCGGGCGCCACCGTGTCATCCTGCTTCACCGGCAGGGCGAGGCCGGTGAGCGCGGCGCGACGCGGCTGCGCCAGGGCGGGCGTGGCGAAGGGGGCGGCGAGCAGCGCGCGGCGGCGGATCAAGCGACGGGCTCCTCGACCCGTGGCGGGACATGCGCGGTGACCGGCGGCAGCGGCCCCGTCCATTTCTCCACCTGCACCAGGCAGGATTGCGCCGAGGGACCCTGGCCGAGGCGAGAGGTGCCGATATCGGCGGTCAGCACATTGGGGTTGCCGTGGAGGCAGGTGGCGTCCGGGTCGCCCGGGGTGGCGGGGTTGTACCAGGCACCGGTCGCCATGGCGCAGACGCCGGGCAGCATGTCCGGCTTGATCCGCACGCCGCCGAGGCAGGCGCCGCGAGCGTTGAAGACCCGGACGATATCGCCGTCGCGCAGCCCACGGGCGGCGGCGTCGGCGGCATTCAGGTGGATCGGCTCGCGGCCCTGGATCTTGTCGGCATTGGCGACGCGGCCGGTGTCGAGCTGGCCATGCAGCCTCGTCGCCGGCTGGAAGCTCAGCAGGTGCAGCGGGTAGTCCTTCGCCAACTCGGCGCCGAGCCATTCGCGCGGGGCGATCCACACCGGATGGCCGGGGCAGTCGTCATAGCCGAAGCTGGCGATGGTCTCCGAGAAAAGCTCGACCTTGCCGGTCGGGGTGTTGAGCGGCGCCGCCGCCGGAGCGGCGGCGAAATCGGCGAATTGCGTGTATTCCTCGCCGGGGGCGATGTCCGGCACCTCGATATGGCCGGCGGCCCAGAACGCCTCGAAGCTCGGCGCCTGGAAGCCGCGCGGGGCGCAGGCCTGGCGCCAGCGTTCGTAGAGGTGGCGCAGCCAGGCGCCCTCGTCACGCTGCTCGGTGAAGCGGTCGCGGTAGCCGAGGGCGTCGGCCACATCGGCCAGCATGTCGGCGTCGTTGCGCGCCTGGGCCAGCGGCGGGATCGCCTGGTGCATGGCGCGGACGAAGCGGTCGCGGCTGGAGGAGGCGATGTCGTTGCGCTCCAGCGTGGTGGTTGCCGGCAACACGATGTCGGCATGACGGGCGACCGCGGTCCACCAGGGCTCCTGCACCACGATGGTCTCGGCCCGCGCCCAGGCGCGCTGCAGGCGCGGCAGGTCCTGGTGGTGATGGAAGGGGTTGCCGCCGGCCCACCAGATGATGCGGATATCCGGCAGCACGATGTCGCGGCCGTTGTACTGCAGCACCTCGCCCGGCCGCTCCAGCATCTCGGTAACGCGGGCGACGGGGATGTAGAGGCCGACCGGGTTGCGGATCGGCGGGGAGGAGACCGCCGGCAACTCCTTCCGCGGCGTGCCCATGCCGTTGATGCTGCCGTAGCCGAAGGCGACGCCCTGGCCCGGCTTGCCGATGGCGCCGAGCATGGCGGCCAGGGCGATCAGCATCCAATAGGGCTGCTCGCCGTAATCCGCCCGCTGCAACGACCAGGCGGCGGTCAGCATGGTAGGCTTCGCGGCGCATTCCAGCGCCAGGCGGCGGATGGTCTCCGCCGGCACGCCGGTGATCGGCGCCGCCCAATCCGGGGTCTTCGGCGTGCCATCGGCCTCGCCAGTGATGTAAGGGCGCAGCCTCTCCCAGCCGGTGCAATGGCTGGCGAGAAAGTCGCGATCCTCGCGCCCCGCCTCGACCAGCACCTGCGCCATCGCCAGCATCATCGCCGCGTCGGTGCCGGGGCGGATCGGCACCCATTCGGCGCCGAGCTCATCCTCCACATCGCCCTTGTAGGGGCTGATGTTGACGAAGCGGACGCCGGCGGCGGCGGCACGGCGCATCAGCACCATGTAGTCGTGCCGCCCGGCGCCGCCCGAGTTCACCAGCCCGTTCTTCGCCGCCAGCCCGCCGAAGCAGAGCATCAGCTTCGCGTGCCGGGCGATCGCCTGCCAGTCCGTCACCCGTCCCAGCAGCACCTCATTGGTGCCGAGGATATGCGGCAGCAGGGTCTGCGCCGTGGCGTAGGAATAGGCGGTGACCGAGGTGGTGTAGCCGCCACCGAGGCCGAGGAAACGCTGCAATTGCGTCTTCGCATGATGGTAGCGCCCGGCCGATGACCAGCCGTAGGAGCCGCCGTAGATCGCGGTCGGCCCGTGCTCGGCGCGGACTCGCGCGGTCTCCTCCGCCAGCAGCCGCGTGGCCTGGTCCCAGGAGACCGGCACGAAGGGGTCACCGCCGCGCAGATGGCCGCGGCGCCTGCCCTCCAGCCAGCCCTTCCGGACATGGGGGCGGTCGATGCGGGCGGCGGCATGGACGGCGTCCGGCACGCTCTCGATCAAGGCGCCCGGGAAGGGATCGGGGCCGAAGGGGCGGATGCCGGTGACGCGGCCGTTCTCCACCACCGCATCGAAATAACCCCAATGCGCGGCGTGCGGCTTGATTTCGGTCATCGCATCATCCTCTCACCCGTGGCGGTTATCTGCCACCGCCGGGCGGGGGCCGTCCATCCGGGGCGGGCCGACAAGGCTGCGACCGGCCACTGGACGCCATGATCCACCATCTCTTGGGTCGCGGCCCATTCCTGGCGTAAGCTCCGGCGACCGTAGAGAAGGCCCGGACATGAACCCGCCCCGCAATTCCAATGCCGCCCGCGATATCGCCTATGCGCTGCACCCCTACACCGACCACAAGGCGCATCTGCAAGCCGGCCCGGTGGTGATCAGCCGTGGCCAGGGCGTGCGGGTCTACGACGACCAGGGCAAGGAATACATCGAGAGCGTCGCCGGCCTGTGGTGCGCCAGCCTCGGCTTCGACAACGAGCGGCTGGTGCAGGCGGCGGCGGCGCAGATGCGCAAGCTGCCCTTCTACCATTCCTTCACCGCCAAATCGCATGAGCCGCTGATCGACCTCAGCGAAATGCTGATCGAGCGCGCGCCGGTCACGATGAGCAAGGTGTTCTTCGCCAACTCGGGGTCCGAGGCGAATGACAGCGCCATCAAGATGATCTGGTACATGAACAACGCCATCGGCCGGCCGGAGAAGAAGAAGATCATCGCCCGGCTGAAGGGCTACCACGGCATCACCCTGGCGGCGGCGAGCCTCACCGGCCTGCCGGCCAACCACAAGCTGTTCGACCTGCCGCTGCCGGGCTTCCACCACGTCGGCACGCCGCACCACTACCACAACGCCCTGCCCGGCGAGTCCGAGGACGCCTTCGCCACCCGCCTGGCCGAGGAGCTGGACGCCAGGATCGTGGCCGAGGGCCCGGAGACGGTCGCCGCCTTCTGGGCCGAGCCGATCATGGGCGCCGGCGGCGTGATCCTGCCGCCCGAGACCTATTTCCCGAAGATCCAGGCGGTATTGAAGAAGCATGACGTGCTCTTCGTGGTGGATGAGGTGATCTGCGGCTTCTGGCGCACCGGCAACTACTGGGGCAGCCAGACCCTCGGCATCGAGCCGGATATCCTGGTCTGCGCCAAGGCGCTCAGCGCCTCCTACCTGCCGATCTCGGCGGTGATGGTGAATGAGCGGGTGTTCCAGGGCATTGCCGAGGGGTCATCCTCCATCGGCACCTGGGGCCATGGCTTCACCTATTCCGGCCATCCGGTGCCGGCGGCCGTCGCCATCGAGACACTGAAGATCTACGACGAGATGGAGATCGGGAAGCATGTGCAGCGCGTCGGCGCGCATATGCAGAAGGAGTTGCGCCGCCGCTTCGCCGACCATCCGCTGGTCGGCGAGGTCCGCGGCACCGGGCTGATCGCCGGTGTCGAGCTGGTGGCCGACAAGGCAGCGAAGAAGAACTTCGACCCGGCGCAGAAGGTCGGCATCCGGCTGACCAAGATCGGCGAGCAGAACGGCGTCATCCTCCGCGCCATGACCAATGACAGCCTTGGCTTCTCGCCGCCGCTGATCATCACCGAGGAGGAGATCGACGAGATGCTGAACCGCTTCGGCAAGTCGCTCGACGAGATCACGGTGACGGTGCGGCGCGAGAGCATCGCCGCGGTTTGAGCACGACGACTGCGGTCTCGGGGCGCGCCACCCGCGTGGCCCCGAGCCTGCCGCTGGCGATCGGGCTGGCGGTGGCGCCGGTGGCCGGGGTGCTGCAATCCAAGGCGCTGGCGCCGATTGCGCTGGCGGCATTGCTTGGCTGCGTGGTGCTGCATCGGCAGCGGCAGGGGTCCTGGCCCTGGCCGCGCGGTACCGCGGCGCTGGTGGCGCTGGCGTTGTTCGGCTGGGCAGCGGTGACGGCGCTCTGGGCGCCGCGGCCGGGGCTGGCGGGTTTCACCGCCTTGCAGATCGGCGGCTTCGTTGCCCTGGGCGCGGCGGCGGTGCGGGCGGTCGCGGCGGATGACGCCGCGGCGCAAATGCGGTTGCTGCTGGTGGCGAGCGGTGGGCTGGCGGCGGGCCTCGTCCTGGCGGGGCTCGATTTCGCCACCGGCAATGCCATCCGCGCCCTGGTGCGCGGGCTGCGGGAGATTCCGCCGAGCCTGCAATTCGGGCTGAAGCCGGCGGCCTCGGCCATGGCGCTGTGGCTGCCGCTGCTGGCTGTGGCGCCGCTGCCGCGCTGGCTACGCGGGTTTGGGCTGGTTGGCGGCGCGGCGGTGCTGCTGGCGCTGCCAGGCGAGTCGGCGCGGATCGCAGTGGTGGCCGGTGGGGTGGCTGGGCTCGCCGCCTGGACGGCGCCTCGCCTGGTGCCGCGGGCGCTGGGGGCCGCGCTGGCGGTGGCGATTCTGGCGACACCGGCGGTGCTCGGCCCGGTACTGGCGGGCGGCGTGCCCGCGGCCGGGCTACCGCCCTCGGCGGCGCATCGGCTGCTGATCTGGGACTTCGTCGGCGATCGCATCGCCGAGCGGCCCTGGCTTGGCTGGGGCATGGAAGCCAGCCGCAACATCCCCGGCAACCATGATGCGCCGAGCCCGGCGGTGCGGGAACGCTTCGGCCTGACCAGCCCGCATGCCGAGAGCTGGGCGCCGCGGGCCGAGCTGCTGCCGCTGCACCCGCATAACGGGCCATTGCAGTTGCGGCTGGAGCTGGGGCTGCCCGGGGTGCTGCTGGCGGCGGCGCTGGCCTGGCTGCTGGGGCTGGCGGCGGCACGCTCCGCCGCGCCGCCGGTGGCGACGGCGATGCTGGCGGCTGGCAGCGTCACCGCCATGCTGAGCTTCGGCACCTGGCAGGAATGGTGGGTGGGAACGGAGCTGCTGGCGCTGGCCGCGGCGGCGGCGCTGTCGCAGCCGCCCCCTGCACGTCATGCGCGGATTTGACCCGCACATCCTGGATTGGGCGACAACCAGGGTTTGAGATGGCCGGATCAAGTCCGGCCGTGACAGGGAGGGCTCTCTCTAGCCGTCGGCCCGCGGCACCCAGGGGATCCGCGCCACCTCGATGCCTTCCTCGCGCAGCGCATCGGCATCGGCATCGCTGGCCTCGCCGTAGATGCCGCGGCGGTCGCTTTCGCCACGATGGATCTTGCGGGCTTCCTCGGCAAACTCATTGCCGACGTAATCGCAATGCTTCTCGACTTCGGACCGCATGCGTTGCAGCAGCGCCATCACCTGGGCCGGCACCGGGCCAGCAGCGGCCTGACTGCGCGTGGCAGCCGGGGGTGCCGCCGGCGCCTCGGCCAGCGGGGGCGGAACCTCCTGCACCCGTTTGCGGCCCTTCTTCGGGATCGCCGGGGCCATGAGCTGCTTGGTCACCTCGGTGCCGCCGCAGACCGGGCACTGCACGAAGCCGGCCTTGGCCTGCTTGTTGTAGGCCTCGCTGTCCTTGAACCAGCCGTCGAACTCGTGACCGGACCCGCAACGGAGGTCGTAGTGAATCATCCCGCTCTTCCTCGGCCCCGCGCCAATGCCGGGGCGCTGCTCAGCATATAAGCTTGGCACTCCTCAGCGGCGAGTGCCATCTCCTTGCGCCACGGGATTTTTCCGCCTCTCAGGCCGCGAGCAGCCCATCCAGCTTCCCCGCCCGCTCCAACGCGGCAAGATCGTCCGAGCCGCCGATCGCCCTGCCGTCGATGAAGATCTGCGGCACGGTGGAGCGGCCGCCGGAGCGTGCGATGGCATCCCTGCGGGCCTGCGAGCCATGCGGCGCATCGAATTCCTCGAAGGCGACACCCTTCTTCGTCAGCAGCGCCTTGGCGCGGTCGCAAAAGGGGCAGAACGGGGTGGTGTAGATTTCGACTTTGGGCATGCACCGGATTTTGGTGATGCCCGCGTCCGAATCAAGCTGCTTCCAGGCGCGGGTCGGGCACCCGGGCCGCGGCCAGCACATCCACCGCCGCCGCCCCGGCCTCCAGCAGCGCCAGGGCGCAGGCTTCGGCGGTGGCGCCGGAGGTCATGACGTCATCCACCAGCAGCACCCGCCTTCCGGCGATCCGTGCCGGGCGGGCGATGGCGAAGGCCCCGGCCAGCACCGCTGTGCGCTCCGCCGCGCCGCGCTCGCCAAGCGGCGGGGTGGCGCGGCGGCGGCGCAGCAGGTCGGGGATGTCGGGTTTCCCGGCCCGCCGGGCCAGCCGGGCCGAGAGCAGCGCCGCTTGGTTGTAGCGGCGGGAGAGCAGCCGCCGCCAATGCAGCGGCACCGGCGCCAGCAGATCCGCCCGTGCCAGCAGCGCCGCCCCGGCACGAGCCATGTGGGCCGCCAGCGGCCCTGCCAGCTCGGTCCGGTCGGCATGCTTGAAGGGCAGGATCAGCCGCTGCGACCCGGCATCATAGCGCAACGCCGCCCGCGCCTGGCCGAAGCTCGGCTTCCGCCCGGCACAGCCCGGGCAGAGCGGCCCGGCGGCCGAGGGCGTGCCGACGCCCGCATGCGGGAAGGGCACGCCGCAGCACCCGCAGCAAGGCGCGCCGACGAAGGAGAGGCCGGCGAAACAGGGGCCGCACATCGTCCCCTGGCGGTCGACCGCCGCATCGCAGGTCAGGCAATGCGGCGGCAGCAGCAGGTCGAGCGCACCGATCCCGAGGCGGCGCCCGAAGCGGCGAAGCGGCTCAAGCCTGGCCGAAGCGGGCATCGCCATCCCGGGCAACCTCGTGCACCAGGTCGATCTCCCAGGAGAGGTATTCCCGCATCGCCGCCTCGACCCCGTCATTGCGGTCATAGGGGCGGAGGTAGGCGTCGATGCACTCGGCATCCTCCGGGGTGCGGCGATTGGCGGAAAGCGGCAGCCCGGCCGCCTTCCAGGCAGCGATTCCGCCTTCCAGCACCGCAACGGGGGCCTTGGTCAGGCCCTGCAGCTCCGGCACCGCCAGCCGGGCGATGGCATCATCCGGGGCGGCGACCACCACCTGCGCGGCGCCGGCCAGCGCCGGGGCCAGCCCGGCCAGCCGGGTGCGGACGCCCCAGAGCGCGCCCGGCAGATGCGCCTCGCGGAAGTCGATGGAGCGGGAGAGCTGCACCACGCGGGCGGCCCCCTTCTCCAGCAGCCCGGCCAGGGCGGTGGGGGCAATGCGCGGCGCGTCGATGGCGGCGGCCTCCGGGCATTCCGGCATCCAGGGCGCGGTCTCCAGCGGCCCGTCGAGGCCAGCTTCCAGCACAAAGACCTCCCATTGGCCGAGCTGGCGGAGCCAGCCGCCGGTCATCCGGGCGCGCACCCCGGTGTCATCCACCAGCACGATCCGGGCACCGCGGACGGCAACCCAATTGTCGGTGCCCTGCACCAGCTGCCCGCCCGGGGCGTTGCGGCTGCCCGGCAGGTGGCCGGCGGCGTATTCCGCCGGGTCGCGCACATCCAGCACGTGGGTGGTGCGGCTGCCATCGGCCAGCAGCGCCGCCAGCCCGGCGCGGTCGATCGTCTTCACCCCGGAGCGCTCGGCGAAGGCGGTGGCACGCGAAAGGGCGGTGCCGAGGCTCGCAGGCGTGCCGCGCGGGAAGCTCGCATCGCGGCCACGGTCGCAGGAAAAGCCCGCCAGCTCCCATCCCATGGTGCCGTTGCGCAGCGCCACGACCTTGTTCGGCACCCCGGCGCTGCGCAGCGATTCCGCACCCATGATGCTGCGGGTCCGGCCGGCGCAGTTCACCACGATGGTGGTGTTCGGGTCGGGCGCGATCTCGCCGATGCGGTAGACCAGCTCGCCGCCCGGCACGTCGATGGCGCCGGGGATGGACATGCGGTGGAATTCCTCCATCGGCCGGCTGTCGAGGATCACCATGTCGGTGCCACCCTCGATCATCGCATGCAGCTCGCCGGGATCGACGGAGGGCGTGCCGTAATGGTGCTCGACCCATTCGCCGAAGGCCTTGGAAGGCACGTTCACCCCGGAGAACAGCACGTAGCCGGCCGCCGCCCAGGCCCTGGTGCCACCCTCCAGCACCGCCACCTCGGCATAGCCGATGCCTTCGAGGTAGCCGGCCAGCCGCACCGCCAGCCCGCCCTCCCCGCCATCGACGCAGACGATGCGGACACCCTTGCGCGGCAACAGCGCGCGGGCCCGCAGCTCGGCGCGGGACTGGCCGCAGGGATTGGCCCAGAACAGATGGGATTTGCCGAACTCGCCATCCTCGCGGGCATCGAGGATGGCAAGCTCCCCGCCGTCATTGATCCAGCGCTTCAGGGTCGGCGCATCGACTGGCCGCATCGGTATTTCTCCTCCGTTGCGGCCGACGCTACTACCGCATGCAGCGCAGGAACACCGTGGATGGGTGCGCCAGCTCCCCCACCTCGGCCGCGCTGCGCGGGCCGGCGGAGGCGCTCACCCGCGGCTCCACCCCGTTGCGGCGGAGGAACTCCAGCGCCTCGGTGCCCTTCACCGCGAAATTGACGTTCTGCGGAATGTCGCCGGTGCTCTGGGCGATGCGCTGGGCGTTCAGCTTGGAAACCACCACGCCGACCACATGGCCCTGCATGTCGAGCAGCGGGCCGCCGGAATTCCCCGGCTGCACCGGCGCGCTGATCTGGAACTGCCGCGGGTTGTCGCGCAGCCCGGCCAGCGCCGAGATCTCCCCGGTGGTGAGGGTCGGGCCGGAGGAGAGCAGCCCGGCCAGGGGGAAGCCATAGGTCACCACCCCCTCGCCCCGCCGCGGCTCCGGCCCGCCGCGGAAGGTGAGCGGCGGCCCGACCTCGCCGCGGATGTTCAGCAGGGCGAGGTCGCGCCGCTCGTCCTGAGCCGCGACGGTCGCCACCAGCTCGGTGCCGCCGGCGGCGGTGCGGACCCGCATCTCGGTGCAGCCGGCCGCCACATGGTGGTTGGTCAGCAGCCGCCCCGGCGCGACCACGAAGCCGGTGCCGGAGGAGACCTGGCGCCGGCCAGCATCACCCCCGCCGAAGGGCCCGCCGCCGGGTGGCAGCGGCGGCGGCTTGCCGGGCAGCGCGGTGGCGCGGGAGCCGGGCTGTGGCTGCAGCATCTCCGGCCGGATTCCGCTGGGGGCAGGCTTGCCGCTGGGCCCCATGGGGGCGGGCTCGACGCCAAGTGGCGGCGGCTTCTGGCCCTGGGCCAGTGTGGCGAGCAGGGTGCAGGCGGCAAGCAAAACGGTCCATGAACGCATCGGTGCACCCTGCCGGCGGCGTGAGGTCAAGGTCAATCGGACAGCGCCGGAAGCTTCGGCGCGGATGGTGGCACGACAGGGCCGAAGCTGTGGCGGAAAAGGATGAACGAACCACCGCCGGCCCGGCCACTCCTGCGGCATCGCGCCGGTGCCTGACAGCGGAGTCTCGCGCCGCAGCCTTCACCTCCCCGCCGCGATCCGCTCCGATCACCCAGGATACCGGAACGCAGGTCGGGAGGGATCATCGTACCCCCGCAACACGGCGAAGCGATCCTGTGGGAAGCTCCTACTCCGCCGCCTGCATCAGGTGCCGCACCTCCACGACGGGGGCAGGCCGCCGCGCCCGCGACACCACCTCCTCCAGCAGTTCCACTAGCCGGGTGATGGTGAAGGGTTTCAGCAGCAGCCCCACCAGCGTCTGGGTGCCGTTCACCAGCATCTCCCGCCCGCCGGGTGGCAGGTAGCCGGTCATCACCACCACTGGCAGGTCCGGCTGCTCCTGCCGCAGCTGGTGGAGCAGCTCCCAGCCGGTCATCCGCGGCATCGCCAGGTCGGTGATGAGAACGTCGAAATGGCAAGCCCTGGCCATGTGCAGCGCATCCTCACCGTTCGTCGCCAGGGTCACGGTGTGGCCGCACCCGGTGAGCACATCCTCCACGGCCATTGCCGCAAGTGCCTCATCCTCCGCGACCAGCACCTTCAGCGCCGGCCTGTCCCGATCCGCCATGCCCCAATCATCCCTCATACGCATTATCACCGCCGGACGACCATGTCCCGGTCGTGGGCACGATTGCATCTCCATGCATACTTTTCGTAAGTAAGTCGTAACTATGCCGTTAGGGCACGAAGTTGCGAAGTCAAACCCACTTGATCACGTGAAATGTGTTGGATCTCGCGCGATACGCGACCAGGCGAAGCCCATCAGGCGTCACCGCCAGTCGCGCAGCGCCGCCAGATAGGCGGCCGCCGAGACCGCCGGGGCGCAGGCGGCCCGGACATGCACCGCCGCCGCCGACCCGCGCGCCGCCAGCCCGGCCGGGTCGGCGAGCAGCGCGCCGATCGCCGCGCCGAGGCGCGGCAACGGCTCCGGTCCCACCGGCAGCTTCGCCACCACCGCATCCGGCCATTCCGCTGCCGGCCCGGCATCATCCACCAGCGCCGGCAGCCCCATCCCCAGGGCCCGCACCAGCGCGCCGGAGCTTTCTCCCGCCAGCGGCGCACGCAGGTTCACCAGCAGGTCGGCGGCCCGGGCATGGGCGAGGAAATCCGCCTCCGTGAGCCAGCCGGTGATGCGCACCCGGTCGCCGAGGCCGAGCGAGCCGACCAGCCCGGCCAGATCGAAACCGGGGTCCGACGCACCGGCGATGACATGCAGCAGCGGCGATCCCGCCGCCTTCAGCCGCGCCACCGCCGCCAGCACCAGGTCGATCCGCTTCGCCGGCGTCGCATGGCCCAGCGAGAGCAGCACCGGCACCTCCTGCGGCAGGCCCAGCCGGACGCGCGCGGCTTCTCGGCTCAGCCCGTCGGCGGCCGGCACCAGCGGCGAGAGGTGGTGCGGCACCACCCGCACCTCCGGCCCGCCGATCCGGTCGATGCGGCCGGCGGCGAAGCGGCTGTGGACCAGGACACCCTTCGCCCGGTCCAGCACTGCGCCGTTCAGCGGCAGCAGCCAGCGCTGCGCCGGGTCGAACAGCCCGGCCCGCCGCAGCCGGGCCAGCCGCCTTCCGGCGGCGCCGTACTCGCCGGCCAGCGCCGCTTCGTAGGCCGCCCAGTCGCCACGGGCGAGGGTCAGCGCCTCCACCAGATGGTGCAGCACCGGGTCGTGCAGCACCAGCACACCCGGTGTCCGCAGCGCCGCGCGGTAGACATGCGCATGGTCGAGGCTGTTGCCGAGCTGGTGCAGATGCGGCAGCGCATGCAGCGCCTCGTGCCGGCGGTACTCGGCCTCGGCCATCACCGCGACGCCCGGCAGCGGCACCACGTCGCGTGCCGAGGCAACCACGGCGGCGATGCGCAGCGTCCCGGCCAACAGCGGCAGCAGCTCCGCCGCATAGGCGGCGATGCCGGAGCGGGTGGGCGGCAGCGGGGTGAAGACGATGAGGTCGGGGAGCGGCGGGCCGGTGCGCACGGCCGGCCGCGACGCAGCTCCGGTTGCAGCGTTGCTCATCGGCCCTCGAGCGCCAGGATCCGGGCCTCCAGCGCCCGCAGCCTCGCCTCGGTCTGCATCTGGCTCGCCGCCAGCAGGTCGCCGACATAGCCGGCAAGCAGGGTGGAGACTGCCTTGGCCGCGCGCTCCTCGGCGGTGGCGGTGGCGGCGACAGCGGCCTCCTCCGGCACCCCGGCACGGCCGAGCAGGCCGACCACCCCCTCCAGCCGCTCCGCCACCTCGCGCCGCAGCGCGCTGAGCTCGGAGCGCAGCGCCGCATCGCGCGACTCGATCACCTCGGCGCCGAGGCTGGCCAACTCCGGCCCGCCGGTCTGCAGGGCCAGCGCCTCGCGCAGCTCGGTCAGCTGCTCGGCCAGCCATTCGCTGCGCAGCGCCAGCACCACCTGCAGCGCGCCGCGCGGGTCACTCGGCAGGATCGGGCCGGTGGCGGGCATGACCATAGGCGCGGCGACGCGCTGCGCCTCCTCGGAGGCGGCGATTTCGCGCAGCGCCTCGGCCCGGCGCTCCGGACGGTTGGCGATCAGCTCCAGGTAGTGGCGGTAGCCGCCCTCATCCGGCCAGCGCCGCAGCAGGGCGATGTAGAGGGTGATGACGAAATCCTGGTCCTCGCCATACAGCAGGTCGCCGGCCTCGAAGGGCCGCCGCGGGGTCGGCATCACTCGGCCGCCAGCCGGCTGGGCGCGGCATCGGCTGGCCCCGCCACCGGGATGCCGAGCCTGGAATAGAGCGCCGCCAGCCGCTCCGCATAGCGTTCCGGGCTGAACAGCGCGGCGCGGCGCGGCCCGGCCTCGGCCAGCCGGGCGCGCAGCGCGGGGTCGCCGTCCACCGCCTGGATCGCCTGGACCAGCGCCGAGATGTCGTAGGGATCGACGGTCAGCGCCGCATCCCCCACCACCTCCGGCATGGAGGCGGTGTTGGAGGTGATGACCGGCGTCCCGAGCAGCATCGCCTCCAGCGCCGGCAGGCCGAAGCCTTCATAGAGCGAGGGGAAGAGCACCGCACGGGCGCCGCGGATCAGGTTCACCAGCAGCCGGAAGGGGGCGTAGTCCAGCAGAATGATCTTCCGCCGCGTGCGCAGGGTGGTGCCGCCCTCCAGCACCATGGTGCGGATGTGGTCGTCGAACATCAGGCGCAGCTCCTGGTCCGACTTCCAGGCCTTCTTGCCGACGATGACCAGCGGCCCGTCGACATTGCTGGCGAGGAAGGCCTGGATCATCCGGCCGACGTTCTTCTTCGGCTCGATGGCGCCGAAGAACAGCCAGTACTGTCCGGCCGTCAGGCCGAAGCTGCCCTCCACCTCGGCGGCGACGGCCGGCATCGGCACCTCGATGAATTTGCGCGGGATATCGACTGCCTGCCAGGTGTTGGTCACCCTCTCCTCCGGCACCCCGAGCAGCGAGACGATGTCGCGCTTCGAAGCCTCGGAGACGGTGACGATGTGGTCGGCCCGCTGGCCGAGCAGCCGGTTCAACCGGAAATAGCGCCGCTTGTTGTCGAGGGTGGTGTAGGGCAGCCGCAGCGGCACCAGGTCGTGCAGGGTATAGATGTTGCGGGTGCCGGGCACGGTGATCGGCAATGGATAGGTCCAGTGCATCAGATCGGGCCGCCGGCCGCGGATCCGCACCGGCAACAGCCCGCGCATCACCTGGAAATGGGCATGCGCCTGCTGGAACACCTCCCGCGCGTTCCAGATCTCGTCGTAGTAGGGCAACCGGTCGCGAAAGGTGGTGGCGATGACGGTGCCGGACATCGGCACCCGCTCCGCCATCTCGCCGACCGGCGAGCTAGCCATGCGATAGCCGCGGCGCACCGCCTGCAGCCACTTTGACGGCTCGCCCACGCGTTCGTCGAAAAAGGCGATCTCGCGGATGAGCGGGTCGCGCGAGTGGGCGGCGCGGGTGCCGTAGAGCACCCCCACCTCGAAGCCCAGCCGGGCCATGCCAAAGCTGAGGTTGCGGGCATAGGTCGCAACGCCGGTGCCCTGGTGGAGGGCCAGGTTGAAACCATCGAGGAAGACCCTCGGCCCTGCGTCAGTGCTCATGCGCGCTCCGCTCCCCCAATCGCCCGACCGGCGACACCTTGCCGCATCGCACCACACCGCCACGTGTAGCCTGGGGCGCGCAAGCCCTCTTCAATGCTCCGATATTTTTACGATGTCGCTTGAAGAGGGAATGTCTCAGGCGTTTAATCCCGTTCCGGATGTTGGATGCGAACGTGGCACGGATCACCCACAGGCTTGCCAGCGGCAGGTTGGACGCTGAGGCCCTTCGGGGCACGGCGGAACCGTTCCGCCAGATTCTGGCGATGCGGGTGCTCGACCTCGCCGCCCTGATGCTGCGCGCCATGGCCATCCTGCTGCTCCTGTCGCCCATTCTGGTCGGGATCCTGCTGGCTTTCGGCTGACCTCAGGCCGCGGTTCCGCCCACCGTCGAGCCGCAGCCCCGCCGTCTCTCGCGAAGCCGCGAGTTCGCGCCGGCGCGATACCCAGGTAGAGCGTACCTGTTGGCGGTTTCTTCACCTTGCCGCGACAGGCTTCTACCCTGAGGAGTGTCCTCATGGACATGCATGCGTCGCCACCTGCGCCGTCCGACGCGATCAACCCGGCGGAGTTGCTGGCCCGGGCGGATTCGCTACGCGACCGGCGCGACTGGGCCGAAGCGGCGCAGGCCTACGCCGGCTACCTCCGCCTGCGCGGTGACGACTGGCCGATCTGGGTCCAGTACGGCCACTGCATGAAGGAAGCGGGCGACCCTCGCGCGGCCCTGCTGCTGTACCGGGAGGCCGAGCGCCTGCAACCGGAGGATGCCGACCTGCATCTGCAGATCGGCCACGCGCTGAAGCTGCTGGGCCGGCAGGAGGAGGCGCTGGAGGAATATGCCCGCGCCCTGACCCTCGACCCCGGCAATGCCGCCGCCCGCCAGGAATTGCTGATGGTGGGGCCAGGCGACACGCGGGCGCCGTCGCCCGCTTCGGCCGAACCCGGGGCACCGGTCATCGTCGCGCCGCCGCCACCCGCCCCGCCGGCTGCCGTCATCCCCCTGGCCAAGGCTGCCGGTGCCGCGCCGACACGGCTTGCCGTGGTCTTCGATGCCTCCGACCTGCTCGATTACTTCCGCCACAACCGGGCCCCGACCGGCATCCAGCGGGTCCAGCTCAGCCTGATCCGCGAGGCGCTGACCGGCGCCGCCGATTGCGCCGCCGCCGCGGCCGCCTTCGACCCCATGCGCGGCGTCTGGGTGGCGCTGCCGGGGGAACTCTTCCTCCGCCTTGCCGCGCTGTCGCGCAGCGGCACCGATATCGGCGATCCGGCCTGGGCCGGCGCCATGGCCGAGGTGCAGGCGCTGCTGCGGGAGGCCCCGCCGCTGGCCTTCGCCGAGGGCGGCCATCTGGTGAACCTCGGCACCTCCTGGTGGATCCCGGACTATCTGCGGCGGGTGCGGGAGGCCAAGGCGTGCTTCGGCCTGCGCTACATCCCCTTCGTGCACGATTGCATCCCGCTGATCGTACCGGAGCATTGCTCCGCGGCGCTGGTCGAGGAATTCGCCCGCTGGTTCGCCTCCATGGTGCTGCACGCCGATGCGGTGCTGACCAACTCGGAATGCACCCGGGCGGATTTCCGCACCCAGCTCCGGCGGCTGCTGCCGAACCTCGACATTCCCGCCCTCGTCCTGCCGCTGGATGCCGCCGATGCCGGGCCGGCGCCTGACCCCGCGCCTGCCGCCGCCGGCGCCCCGCCCTTCGTGCTCTTCGTCGGCACCATCGAGAGCCGCAAGAACCACCTGCTGGTGCTGAACGCCTGGCTCAGCCTGGTGCGCAGGCACGGGGCGGAGGCGGTGCCGGACCTCGTCTGCATCGGCAAGCGTGGCTGGCTGGCCGAGGCGGCGCTGGCGCTGCATGCCAATTCCGCCACGCTGCGCGCCAAGGTTCGGCTACTGCACAACGTGCCCGACACGATGCTGGAGACGCTGTACCGCGACTGCCTCTTCACCGTGTACAACAGCTTCTACGAGGGCTGGGGCCTGCCGGTCACCGAGAGCCTGGCGCATGGCAAGGTGCCGGTGGTGCCGGACCATTCCGCGCTGCGCGAGGCGGGTGGCGCCGGCGCCCTCTATTTCGCCCCGCAGAGCGAGCCGGAGCTGGTGGCCCGGCTGGAGCAGCTGATGTTCGATGCAGGCTTCCGGCAGGAGGCCGAGGCGCGCATCCGCCGCGAGGTCAGGCTGCGCCGCTGGCCTGACCTCGCCCGGCAGCTGCTGGACCACATCGGCGCGGTGCGGGAGGCGCTGCCACCGCCCTTCGGCCGGCTCAGTTTCCGCCTGGGCGAGATCCATGAGCTGCGGCTGCTGCCGGGCACCGAGCCGCGCCAGGCGATGGCGGTGGCCGATGCGCTGCGCGAGGGCCCGGGATGGGACCGGCTGGAACCCTGGGGCGTCTGGACCACCCCGGCCGGGCCGGCGCGGCTGCGCCTGCCGCTGCCGCCGGGGCTGGAGGGAACCCCGCTGCGGGTGACGCTGGAGCTGCAGGCGCCACCGCAGCCCTGCCGGGTGGCGGTCCGCGCCTATCTGGCCGGCAACCCGCCCGGCGCCTTCCGGCGCCTGGAGACAGCGGCCGGCGAGCGGCTGTTCTGCACCCTGGCGGTGGAAGCCAGGGCGGACCAGGAGCTGGTGGTGGAGTTCGAACCCGGCCCTGGCGTGACCGTGCCGGCGGCAGGGGGCCTGCCGGCACGGCAGGTGGGCATCGGCGTCGGCAGCCTGATGGTCTGCCGCGAGGATGACCTCTGGGCACGGTTGGAATACCTGGAGCGGAAGGCGCTGCCGCAGCGGGCGCTGGGGTAGGCGCCCTCGCCTCTACTTCGCCAGGAATTCCCGGATCCGCTCCCCGACCGGCGCCATCGCCACCACCCCGTTCAGATGGCCGAGGCTGCCCGTCACCTCCGCCGTCTCCACCTGCTTGCCAGCCTTGCGCAGCACCTCGATGAACGCCCGCACGCCCTCGATAAGGAACACCCGGTCGGTCGGCGACGGCACCACCAGCCAGCGCGGCGCCGCCTGCGCCATCGCCGCTTCCAGGCTCGGGTGCTCGTTCAGGAAGAGCTGGTTGGCCCGTACCATGTAGAGGAAGGAATTGGCGTCCGAGGTCTTCGCCCGCACCGCCGCGGCGTCGTCCAGCCAGCGCTCGATGCCGAAGCGGTCGCCGATCCGCCGCGCCGGATCCTGGCCCTCCGGCAGCGTCCGGTCGTACTGCTTCGCCCAAAGCCGGTCGCGGGCATGCAGGGTGACGATCTTCCAGGCTTCGGCCAGGCCGCGCAGCGGCGGCTCGCGCCCGGCGCCGTAGTAGTCGCCGTCCCGCCAATTCGGGTCGAGCCGGATCGGCGCTTCCCAGATGTCGAGCCAGCCCTGCATCCAGGCATCGATGTCGGCGGCGATCACCGGCATCACCCGCGCCACGAAATCCGGGTAGGCGGCGGCCCATTCGATCGCCTGCAGCCCGCCATTGGACGGGCCCGCCACCAGCGCCAGGCGCTTCACCCCGAGGCTGTCCAGCAGCAGCTTCTGCGTCTCGACGAAATCCCGCATCGAGACCACCGGGAACCCCATGCCCCAGGGCCGGCCGGTGTCCGGGTTCAGGCTCGCCGGGCCGGTGGTGACGGTGCCGGCATCCGGGACATTCACATTCACCAGCGTGTCGACGGCGACGACGAAATAGCGGTCGGTGTCGATCGGCTTGCCCGGGCCGATGATCGCATCCCACCACCCCATCGGGCCATTCGCCGCCAGCTGGCCGAAGGCATGGCTGTTGCCGCTGAAGAAGTGGCAGATGAGGATGGCGTTGTCGCCCGTGGCATTCAGCCTGCCGGCGGCCTGATAGCCGAGCCGGAGGTTCGGGATGGTGGCGCCACCGCGGGTCCGATAGGCGCCCGGCGCGAACACCTTCTTCTCCACCAGCGCCGGCCCTGCCCCCTGGGCCATGGCCGGATTCGGGCCAAGTCCCTGCATCGCCCCAGCCAGCCCCGCAGCCAGCAGCACCCGTCGTTCCATCCTCGCCCCCACCGGCCTGCCGCCAGGCCGCCTCGCCCACTGCCCGCGATCCGGGCTTCCGGACCGGACCATGAGCAACATCCAATTGCCGGGCGGGTGTGGCGGCAACATGGCGAGGCCAGGATGCTGGCGCCACCGCCACCGTTGCGCCACTGCGGCGGCCCGCATAGCCTTCCTTCACTGCGCCCGCGCGGAGATGCGAAGGGCGCGCAAAAGGGGGGGTGCGGCTTAGATGACCTTGACTCTATTGTTGGTGATCCTGCTGGGGGCGGCCTCCATCGCCTATGGCGTGGTCACCGCGAAGCAGGTGATGGCCTTGGACGCCGGCACCGCCCGCATGCAGGAGATTGCCCGGGCGATCCAGGAAGGCGCCCAGGCCTATCTGAAGCGTCAGTACATGACCATCGCCATCGTCGGCGTGGTGCTTTTCGTGCTGGTGGTGGTGACGCTCGGCATCACCGTCGCGATCGGCTTCCTGATTGGCGCGCTGCTGTCGGGCCTGGCCGGCTTCATCGGCATGAATGTCTCGGTCCGCGCCAATGTGCGCACCGCCCAGGCCAGCACCACCTCGCTTGCCGCCGGCCTCGACGTGGCGTTCAAGTCGGGTGCCATCACCGGGCTGCTGGTGGCCGGCCTCGCCCTGCTCGGCGTCGCGGTCTACTTCTTCATCCTGGTGTCGCTCGGCGGCTATGCGCCGAATGACCGGCTGGTGATCGATTCGCTGGTCGCCCTCGGCTTCGGCGCCTCGCTGATCTCCATCTTCGCCCGGCTCGGCGGCGGCATCTTCACCAAGGGCGCCGACGTCGGCGGCGACATGGTCGGCAAGGTCGAGGCCGGCATCCCCGAGGACGACCCCCGCAACCCCGCCACCATCGCCGACAATGTGGGCGACAACGTCGGCGATTGCGCCGGCATGGCAGCCGACCTGTTCGAGACCTATGCGGTGACCATGGTCGCCACCATGGTGCTGGCCGCCATCGCCTTCCCGGCCGACATGCTGGCGGCCGGCATGCTGTTCCCGCTGACCATCGGCGCGGTCTGCGTCATCACCTCCATCGCCGGCACCTATTTCGTCAAGCTGCCGGCCAACAACTCCATCATGGGGGCGATGTACCGCGGCTTCATCGTCACCGGCCTGCTGTCGCTGGTGGCGCTGCTGCCGCTGACCTATCTGGTGTTCGGCAGCGGCACGATCAGCGCGGCCGGCGCGAGCTTCAGCGCCTTTTCGCTGTTCCTCTGCGGCGTCGTCGGGCTGGCGGTGACCGGCTTGATCATCGTCGTCACCGAATACTACACCGGCACCAACTTCCGCCCGGTGCAGGCGATCGCCGAGAGCAGCGTCACCGGCCATGGCACCAACGTGATCCGCGGCATCGCCGTCAGCATGGAGAGCACGGCGGTCCCGGCGGTGATCATCATCGCCGGCGTGCTGATCAGCTACAACCTGGCCGGGCTCTACGGCATCGCCATCGCGGTGACGACGATGCTGGCGCTGGCCGGCGTGGTGGTGGCGCTGGATGCCTTCGGGCCGGTCACGGACAACGCCGGCGGCATCGCCGAGATGGCCGGGCTGCCGAAGGAGATCCGGGTCACGACGGATGCGCTGGACGCCGTCGGCAACACCACCAAGGCGGTGACCAAGGGCTATGCGATCGGCTCGGCGGGCCTCGGCGCGCTGGTGCTGTTCGCGGCCTATACCCAGGACCTGGCCTACTTCGCGGCGAATGCGGCGACCTACCCGTATTTCCAGGGCATCGGCACGCTGACCTTCAGCCTCTCCTCGCCCTATGTGGTGACCGGGCTGCTGTTCGGCGGTGCGCTGCCCTTCCTCTTCGCCGGCATGGCGATGACGGCGGTCGGCCGCGCGGCGATGAGCGTGGTCGAGGAGGTGCGCAGGCAATTCCGCGAGAAGCCCGGCATCATGGAAGGCCGTGACCGGCCGGACTACGGCCGCGCCGTCGACATCCTGACCAAGGCGGCGATCAAGGAGATGATCATCCCCTCGCTGCTGCCGGTTCTCTCCCCGCTGGTCTGCTACTTCGGGGTGCAGGCCATCGCCGGCAAGGCCGCGGCTTTCGAGGCGCTGGGGGCGATGCTGATCGGCGTGATCGTCACCGGCTTCTTCGTCGCGGTCAGCATGACCACCGGCGGCGGCGCCTGGGACAACGCCAAGAAGTACATCGAGGAAGGCCACCATGGCGGCAAGGGCAGCGAGGCCCACAAGGCCGCAGTGACCGGCGACACGGTGGGCGACCCCTACAAGGACACCGCCGGCCCGGCGGTGAACCCGATGATCAAGATCACCAACATCGTGGCGCTGCTGCTGCTGGCGATGCTGGCGCACAGCTGAGCCGGGGCGTCCAACGGAAAAGGGCCGGCGGAGATCCGCCGGCCCTTTTTCATGCCCGGTGCCGGGCTATTTCGCAGCGGCGCGCACCAGCCTCTCGATTTCCAACTGTGGCTTGCCGGAAGCCTCGGCGATGCGCCGGTCCTGCTCCTCGATCTCGGTACGGGCCGGCGCGTCGCCATCGAGCCCGCCGAGCAAATCCGTCGGCACCTTGCGGTTCGATCTGCGGCTGCCATCGGCGTAGTAGACGTCGAACAGCACCCATTTGCCGTCATCACGGCGCTTGGCCATGGTCGTGTTTCCTTCGGCCGATATGAATAAGGTCAGCGGGGAACCCGCTACTCGGCCTTGGCATCCTCGTCACGCGGCGGCGCGGCGCTGCCCTGTTCCGCGTCGCGTTCGGCCTTGCGTCGGGCGACGGCCTCTTCCCGCTCCTTCAGCTTGGCTTCCTGCTTCGCCTGCTTGCCGCGGTTCACCTCGGCCCGCTGCTGGCCATAATTCGGTCTGCGTGCCATGATGTCCCCCGTTTCCTGTCAGCCCAGCGGCGCCGGCGGGCCGCTCCGCAATTGGCTTTCCAGCACGATGCGCTCATGCCCATCCTGCTTGTGCTTCACCCGGTACTCACGGTCGTTCGCCGGGCCGGGCAGCTGCCGCACCACGGTGTAGAGCCCACGCGGGACATTGCTGTCGTAGCGGCCGGGCACGAATTCGACGTTCTGCCCAACATTGTAGAGGTGCGGTGCCATGCGGCGATGGTCCTCCTTGATGGGCCGATGCGTGGGGCGGCCGGGTGCCGCCCCACGACGGGCTTACTCGGCCGTCAGGTTGAAGGCGGACAGCTTGCCCTGATTGCCGCGCTGCACCTCGAAGCTGATGCGCTGGCCGTCCTGCAGGCCGGTGAGGCCGGAACGCTGGACGTCGGAGATATGGACGAAGACATCGGCCCCGCCTTCCTCAGGCTGGATGAAGCCGTAGCCTTTGGTCGCGTTGAACCACTTCACAGTACCGGTAGACATGCGGGGATTCCCATCATGCAAGGGTGCCATCCCGCGAACGTCGCAGGACGGGCCAATCTGCCTCTCAGGACGGAAACCAGGCTCGGTGCCCCTGGGGGAGCGAGACGAAACAGGCCGAACCGGACGGGTTGACGCGCTTCATATGGGCCCGATGGTGGCCAGGCACAATGGCCGCTTGCCGCCGTTACACCTCTGCGCTGCCGCCGGCGCGATGCTCAGCCTGCGCGTAGCCGCTCCGGGATCGGCAGGCCGAGCCGGTTCGGCACGTTCCAGATCTCCCGTTCGGTCCGCAGCCGGATGAAGCCCGCGGCCAGGTAGTTCGGCAGGGCACGGGGGTGGTCGGCGGTGCAGGTGTTCACCGTGACACCGCGCTGGGCATCCCGCCAGGCGTCGTCCACCGCGGCACGCAGGAAGGCCCGGCCAAACCCATGCCCCACCGCATGCGGCAGCAGGCCGAAGTAGGAGAGGTTAACCATTGCGCCATGGCGCCGGTCCAGCTCGTAGAAGCCGGCAGGCTCGCCGCCACGGTACAGTACATGAATCGAGACCGCCGGGTCGGCCAGCAGTTCGGCCAGATGCGCATCCGGCACCGTCCGGCGCAGCCACCAGACATAGCGATAGCCGACTGTGTCATAGAGGTAACGGTAGAAGGGCACGGTGCAGCGCGCCAGCCGCTCCAGCCGCGCATCGGCCGGCAGCGGCGGCGCAATATCCACCGGCCGGCGGTCCATGCGCAGGAAGGTCACATCGACCGCGACCGGGGTGACCGCGTCGAGGCGCATCAGTTGTCGAGGAAGCTGCGCAGCTTGCGGCTGCGGCTCGGGTGCTTCAGCTTGCGCAGCGCCTTCGCCTCGATCTGGCGGATGCGCTCGCGGGTCACGTTGAATTGCTGGCCAACCTCTTCCAGCGTGTGGTCGGTGTTCATGCCGATGCCGAAGCGCATCCGCAACACCCGCTCCTCGCGTGGCGTGAGCGAGGAGAGCACCCGGGTCGTCGCCTCGCGCAGGTTGGACTGGATGGCGGCATCCAGCGGGATGATGGCGGCCTTGTCCTCGATGAAGTCGCCGAGGTGGCTGTCCTCCTCGTCGCCGATCGGCGTCTCGAGGCTGATCGGCTCCTTGGCGATCTTCAGGACCTTGCGCACCTTCTCGAGCGGCATGCCGAGCTTCTCGGCCAGTTCCTCCGGCGTCGGCTCGCGGCCGATCTCGTGCAGCATCTGGCGGGAGGTCCGGACCAGCTTGTTGATCGTCTCGATCATGTGGACCGGGATGCGGATGGTCCGCGCCTGGTCGGCGATGCTGCGGGTGATCGCCTGGCGGATCCACCAGGTGGCATAGGTGCTGAACTTGTAGCCGCGGCGATACTCGAACTTGTCGACCGCCTTCATCAGCCCGATGTTGCCTTCCTGGATCAGGTCCAGGAATTGCAGGCCGCGGTTGGTGTATTTCTTGGCGATGGAGATGACGAGGCGGAGGTTGGCCTCGATCATCTCCCGCTTCGCCTGGGTCATGTCGCGCTCGCCGCGCGAGACGGTGGCGTAGACCCGGCGGAATTCGGCGATCGGCAGGCTGGTTTCGTTGGCGATGGCCGCCATCTGCGCCCGCACCGCTTCCACGTCGTCGCGGGAGCGGGTGATGAAGTATTTCCAGGCCTTGCCGTTCAGCTTGCCCAGCCGCTCGAACCAGCCGGGATCGAGTTCGCTGCCGCGCCAGTTCTGCAGGAATTCCTCCCGCTTCACCTTGGCGCTCTCGGCCAGCCGCAGCACCTGGCCTTCCAGGGCCGTCAGCTTGCGGTTGATCTGCTTGAGCTGCTCAACCAGTTCCTCGATCCGGTTGTTGTGCAGGTGCACCTTCTGCACCAGCGCCACCAACTCGGCCCGCTGCTTCTCGTAGGTCTTCTCCGACCGGCCCTGCAGGTCCTCGCCGGCGGTATAGGCCTCCATCCGCTTGAGCTGCAGCTTCTGCAGCTTGCTGTAGGTCGCCTCGATCGCCTCAAAGGCGGCCAGCGCCTCGGGCTTCAGCTTCTCCTCAAGCGCGGAGAGCGACAGGCCGAGCCCCTCGCCCTCCTCGCCTTCCTCGAACTCCTCGTTCGGGTCGGGTGCGGCGGCGTCCGGGTTGTCGCCGGCGTGGGTGGCCTCCAGGTCGATGACGTCGCGCAGCAGCATGCGGCCTTCCTTGACCGCGTCATGCCAGGCGATGATGGCCTTGAAGGTCTGCGGGCTCTCGCAGAGCCCGCCGATCATCATGTCCCGCCCGGCCTCGATGCGCTTGGCGATGGCGATCTCGCCCTCGCGCGAGAGCAGCTCGACCGAACCCATCTCGCGCAGGTACATCCGGACGGGGTCGTCGGTGCGGCCGAGGCTCTCCTCGTCGACATTGCCGCCGCCTTCCTCGTCCTCCTCCTTTTCCTTGTCCTCGGTAGCGGGCTTGGCGACCGGCGCTGCCTCGCCATCCTCGGATTCCTCGGATTCGACGACGTTGATGCCGAGGTCGTTCAGCATCGCCAGCGTATCCTCGATCAGCTCCGAGGAAACCTGGTCCTGCGGCAGCACCGCATTGACCTCGTCATAGGTGACGTAGCCCCGTTCCTTGCCGCGGGCGATCAACTTCTTGACGGCCGCCTGCATGGTGTCGATCAGCACACCATCGACCGCATCGTCGCGGCTTTCGACCGTATCCGTGCCGTTCGCGGCCTTGCTCGCCATGCCGTACGCTCCGTTGCTGCGTCAGACGCCCCGGTCCTCGGGATGCCTGTGCAAATGCTCTCTCTACCCTATGGTCCGCGCAGCCCCTGGTCCGGGTCGCCGCCACGGAGGGCGGCCAGCGCCTCGGATAGGCGAATAAGCCGCTGCTGGGCGACCGCATCGTTGGTCTCCACCAGCAGGCGCTGGGCCTGGGCCTGATCCTCGATCAATTCCGCTTCGCCGCGCAGCAGTCCGAAGAAGTGCCACCAGCCGTCCAGCGCCTCCGCAGGTTGCGCATCCGGGTGTGCCGCTTGGCTAAGACCCTGTGGTCGCACAACCCAGGCGGCCACGGCTTCAAGTCCACCCTGGGCGAGTTGGTCCATCAAGGCTGCGGAGTCAAGGACATCAGCCTGGCCAAGCCATGCCAGCAGCGCCGACCGCAGCGCCGTGCAATCCCCTTCCGGCAGGTCGAGACTGGCCAGGGACTCCTCCACTTCCGGCAGCAGGACGGGATGGCGCAGCAGGATGGCAAGCAGGTTGCGGGCCCGCTCCAGCCGGACCGCCGGCGGGTCGATCGGCAGGCGGCGGATGCCGGGCACGCCCATCGGCGGCTCGCGCTTCCAGGCGCCGCGAGAGGCCGCGCCGCGCGCCGGGGCAGGCCGCCGCCCGGCGGCGAACAGCCGGTCGAGCAGGGTACGGCGGTACTCGCTGGCCAACGCCTTGTCCGGGATCGCCCGCGCCGCGGCTTCCAGCCGGTGACGCAGCGCCGCACGCTGCTCCGGCGTCGCCTGTGGCCGACCCTCCGTCAAAAAATCATATAACGCTACCGAGAGCGGCTTGGCGGCATCGATCACCGCCTGGAAGCCCTGAGGGCCGCCCTTCAGGATCAGCGTATCGGGATCCTCGCCGCCGGTCAGTGCCGCCAGTGCCAGGCTGCGATCCGGCGCCAGCAGCGGCAGCGCCAGTTCGGCGGCGCGGCCGGCGGCGCGGGCGCCGGCAGCATCGCCGTCGAAGCACAGCACCGGCTCGGGCGAGATTTGCCACAAGGCTTCCAGCTGCTCCGTGGTCAGCGCGGTGCCGAGCGGGGCGACCGCGCCGTTGAAGCCGGCCTGGTGCAGGGCGATGACATCCATGTAACCTTCGACCACCAGCAAGGTCGCACCACGGAACACCCCTTCCCGGGCCAGATCCAGCCCGTAAAGGCTGTGACGTTTCTGGAACAGCTCGGTTTCCGGTCCATTGACGTATTTCGGCTGCCCATCGCCGAGGATCCGGCCGCCAAAGGAGATCACCCGGCCGCGGCGGTCGCGGATCGGGAACATCACCCGGCCGAAGAACATGTCGACGAGGCCCGCTTCCGGCCGGTCCGGGTCGCGCGGCTTCATCAGCCCTGCCGCGACCAGCTGGGCCGGCTCGATCCCCTCGGTTTTCAGCTCCGCCGCCAGCGCGCCGCGGCCCTCGCCGGACCAGCCGAGACCGAAGCGGGCAATGGTGTCGTCGGACAGCCCCCGGCGCTTCAGGTAGTCCAGCGCCGGGCGACCTTCAGGCAGGCGCAGCCGGCGGCGATAGGCGGCCTCGGCCGCGGCGAGCACCGCATAGAGGTCACGCGCCCGGCGTTCCCGCGCCGCGGCCTGGGGGGTGGGCTTCGGCACCTCCATGCCAGCCTCGGCGGCCAGCCGCTCCACCGCCTCGGGGAAGGCGGCACCTTCGGCACGCATAAGGAAGGTGATGGCGTCGCCATGGGCGCCGCAGCCGAAGCAGTGGAAATGGTCGTCGTAGACGTAGAAGCTTGGCGTCTTCTCATTGTGGAAGGGGCAACAGGCCTTCCACTGCCGGCCGTTGCGGATCAGCCGGGTCTTGCGGCCGATCAGCCCGGGCAGCGGCGTGCGGGCACGCAACTCCTCAAGGAAGGCGGGGGGGAGTGCCATGGCGTGCCACCAGCATAGCGCCGCCGGCGCCGCCGGCCACCATCGCTGCTGCGGATTGCGCACATGGCCGCACGCAATCCGCAGCAGCCGCTGGTCTGTCGCGCGGAGTCACGCGCTAACCGGGCATTCACGCCAAGGCCGCATTCTCCGCATCCCTGCGCACAGAGGATGCCCCATGCTTGGCCTGTTCCGGACTTCGCTCGCCACCCGTCTTTATGTGGTGTTCGGCCTTCTGGCCCTGGCCGCGCTCGGCAGCGGCACCGCCAGCGTCTTGGCCGCCGGTTCGCAGCGGGCGGCGCTGGCCGAGGCGGCGCGAGCGGCGGAAGCCGCCCGGCTGGCGGCCCAGGTGAATGGGCACGTCCATGCCTCGGTCGCCGAGGCGCGCGGCGTGCTGATGGCCAAGGACGCAGCGGAGCGTGGCCCCTTCATCCGCAGCCTGCGGGAACGGCTGCAACTGCTGGACGCCGACATGCGGCATTGGGCCACGCTGGCCACGCCCGCGACCATGGCGTCCCACACCGTTCTGGCCGAGGCCGCCCGCAGCTTCGCCGCCATCCGCACCGAGGGCGCCCGGCTGGCCGAGGCCGGTGACATGGCGGCAGCGGAACGGGTCATCACCGATGCCACCGCGCGGTCCAGCCGGCAGGCGCTGAACCGGGCGCTGGACGGCGCCGCCGGTGCCGCCGCCCGGGATTCCGCCGCCATCGGGGCGGCGCTCGCCGCCAGTACGGGGCACGAGGCCTGGCTGCGGTCCGGGCTGTCGACGGCGCTGGTGGCGCTGGCACTCGGCCTCGGCCTCACCGCGGTGCGCCGGGGCGTGGTCTCCCCGGCGGCCCGGATGGCCGGCGCGCTGGATGCGATCGCCGGCGGGGCGCTGGACCAGCCGGTGCCGGACATCGGCCGGCAGGATGAGTTCGGCCGCATGGCCCGCTCCGCCGACCGGCTGCGCACGGCGATGATCGAGGCGGCCACGGCGGCCTCCACGGCACGGGAGGCGGCGGAGGCCCGGGCGCGGCGCGGCGAGGCGCGGGCGGCAGCGGCGGAAGCCTTCGAGACTGCGGCGCGGCAGGCGCTGGCGACCCTGGGCACGGCGGCGCAGGGGGTGGAGGGCACCGCGGCCAGCCTGCAGAGCCTCTCGGCCGAGGCCGGCGCCACCGGCGATGCGGTGGCCGGCGCGGCGGAGCGCGCCGATGGCGGGGTTCAGGCGGTGGCCGCGGCGGCGGAGGAGATGGCCGCCTCGGTGCGCGAGATCAGCCGCCAGGTGGCGGAGGCGGCGGCCACCGCCCGCCAGGCCGCCGAGGAGGCGCGGGCCACCGACGGCACGGTGCGGGCCCTGGCCGAGGGTGCCGGGCGGATCGGCGAGGTGGTGCGGCTGATCGGCGACATCGCCGGCCAGACCAACCTGCTGGCGCTGAATGCGACGATCGAGGCGGCCCGCGCCGGCGAGGCCGGCAAGGGCTTCGCCGTGGTGGCGAGCGAGGTGAAGGCGCTGGCCGCGCAGACCGCCAAGGCGACCGAGGACATTGGCACCCAGATCACCGCCATGCAGGCGGCGACTGCCCAGGCGGTGGCGACCATCCGCGGCATCGGCGAAACGGTGGACCGCTCCAATGCCATCGCCGGACAGATCGCCGCGGCGGTGGACGAACAGAGCGGGGCGACCGCCGAGATCGCCCGCAGCGCCGCCACCGCGGCACAGGAAACCGCGGAACTCGGCGGCCGTGCTGCCTCGGTACGGCAGGCGGCGCGGCAGATCGACGGCGAGGCGGCAACCTTGCTGGAGGCGGCGCGGCAGACCACGGAACGGACCACGGCGCTGCAGCGCGACATGGGGGTGTTCCTCGACCGGCTGCGGGCGGCCTGAGGGCACCCGGCGCCGCCTGAACGAGACCACTCCCCTTATTCGTCATGGCCGGGCTTACCCGGCCATCTCTAACTATCTGTTGTTGCCGAATAAACGGATGCTCAGATCAAGCCCACGCGTGACGTGCGGTTGGTTGGGGCGTGGCCGGAGCAGGGTCGGGCTGGCCGGTACGGTCAGCCTGAACCCACCCTAAGCGATGCGCCCCTACCCGCCGAGCGCCGCCTTCACCAGCGGCCCCGCCTTGGCCATGTCGAGGCTTGCGGCGTGCTTCGCCCGCAGCACCGCCATCACCTTTCCCATCTCCTTCACGCTGGTGGCGCCGGCCTCGGCCACCGCCTCGCGCACCGCGGCCTGCATCGCCGCCTCATCCATCTGCTGCGGCAGGAAGCTCTCGATGACGGCGATCTCGGCGAGTTCCTTCGCCTCCAGCTCCGGCCGGTTGCCCTGGCGGTAAAGCTCGGCACTTTCCCGCCGCGACTTCACCATGCCGCGGAGCATGGCGGTGATCTGCTCATCCGGTACCCTGTCGACGCCGGAGGGACGGGCGGCGATGTCCACATCCTTCAGCTTCGCTGTGATCATGCGAAGGGTGGAGGTGCGGGCGGCGTCCTTGGCGATCATCGAGGCCTTCAGGGCTTCGGTGAAGCGGCTGCGCAGATCCTCGGCCATGGTGGTCTCCGGTGCAGGTGGCTGGATCCTGCTTGCCTCAACCGCGAGCAAGCAGGCTCCAACCATATGGGTGGTCGCGCGATTCACGCCCTCGATTGGTCCGGCCTTGAGCGATCGCGCATCGGGGGCGGCGCCTGTAGCATGGCGCCGGGCCGGGCGAACATCACGCCGCGCCGGGAGGGAATGTATTTCCCACCCACGCGGGTTTGGCTTGATCTGGGAAGTTTTTTCCCACATATTCCGCCCATGCGGACGGTCGAAGATATCATCGCCCTGCTCGGTGGCCCCGAGGCCGCGGCGCAGCGTTGCAGCATTGGCACAGAGGCGGTGCGCAAATGGCGCCAGACCCGGGCCATCCCGCCCCGCCACTGGCCTACCATCCTGGCCGCCACCGGCCTTGCGCTGCGGGATTTGCCCGGCGCACCCGACACTCGTGCGGAGACCCCCATGCCCGATGATGCCGCCCCGCAGCCGGGCGCCGAGCCCCCCGCCGGCGCCACCGCATGCCTCGTGCTCGGCGATGGCAGCGTGCTCTGGGGCCGCGGCTTCGGCGCGCATACGCCGAAGACCGGCGCGCCCCCGGCCGAGGTCTGCTTCAACACCGGCATGACCGGCTACCAGGAGACACTGACCGACCCCTCCTACGCCGGGCAGATCATCACCTTCACCTTCCCGCACATCGGCAACGTCGGCGCCAACCCCGAGGATATCGAGGCGGTGACGCCGGCGGCGCGCGGGATGGTGGTGCAGCAGGATCTGACCGCGCCGGCGAATTACCGCGCCACCCGCCACCTGGACGACTGGCTGAAGTCGCATGGCGTGCCGGGGATCAGCGGGCTCGACACCCGCGCCCTGACCATCCGCATCCGCGACGGCGGGCCGCCCAACGGCATCATCGCCTTCCCCGCCGATGGCGTCTTCGACCTTCCCGCGCTGCGGGCCGCCGCCGCCGCCTGGCCGGGGCTGGAGGGAATGGACCTGGCCAAGGAGGTCTCCTGCCGCCAAGCCTATGGCTGGGATGAGACGACCTGGGCCTGGCCGCAGGGCTTCGGCCGGCAGACCGCGCCGAAGCACAAGGTCGTCGCGGTGGATTACGGCGCCAAGCGGAACATCCTGCGCTGCCTCGCCTCGGCCGGGCTCGACGTCACCGTGGTGCCGGCGACGGCGACGGCCGAGGAGATCCTGCGCCACAACCCGGATGGCGTATTCCTCTCCAACGGTCCGGGCGACCCCGCGGCGACCGGCGAATACGCCGTGCCGGCGATCCAGGGCGTGCTGGAGAAGCGGGTGCCGGTCTTCGGCATCTGCCTCGGCCACCAGCTGCTGGGCCTCGCGCTGGGAGGCAAGACCTACAAGCTGGACCGCGGCCATCGCGGCGCCAACCAGCCGGTCAAGGAGCTCGCCACCGGCAAGGTGGAGATCACCAGCCAGAATCACGGTTTCGCCATCGCCGGGGACAGCCTGCCGGCGAATGTCCGGGTGACTCATGTCAGCCTGTTCGACGGCTCGAACGAAGGGCTGGCAGCGACCGACATGCCGGCCTTCTCGGTGCAGTACCACCCGGAGGCGAGCCCCGGCCCAACCGATAGCCACCACCTGTTCCATCGATTCGTGGCATTGATCGAGGAACACAAGGGAGGGGCGTGAGCATGTTCGACCTGCAGGGCCGTGTCGGCCTGGTCACCGGCGGCAATGGCGGCATCGGCCTCGGCTTCGCCCGTGGCCTGGCCAGGGCCGGGGCGGCGGTGATGGTCGCCGGGCGCAATGCGGCGAAGAATGCCGCGGCGGTGGCGGAGTTGCAGGCGCTCGGCGCCACGGCGGCGGCGGTGGAGGTCGACGTGACCAGCGCCGCCAGCATCGAGGCGATAGTGGCGGCCACCGTTGCCCGTTTCGGCCGGCTGGACGTGCTGGTGAACAACGCCGGCATCAACATCCGCAACCGGCCGGAGAGCTACCAGGAAGCCGATTGGCACAAGGTGCTGGATACCAACCTGACCAGCACCTACCTCGCCGCCAAGGCTGCCCACCCGCATCTGAAGGCAGGCGGGCATGGGCGGGTCATCAACAACGGCTCCATGCTGTCGATCTTCGGCCTGCCGCTGCACATCGCCTATGCGGCGTCGAAGGGCGGGGTGGTGCAGCTGACCAAGTCGCTGGCGGTGGCCTGGGCGCCGGACGGCATCACGGTGAACGCCATCCTGCCGGGCTGGATCGACACCGAGCTCACGCGTAAGGCGCGCAGCGACATGCCGGCGCTCAACGACAATGTGATGACACGAACGCCAAGCGGCCGCTGGGGCACGCCGGGCGATTTCGAGGGGATCGCGGCCTTCCTCGGCAGTGACGCCAGCGCCTTCATCACCGGCGTCGCCATCCCGGTGGATGGCGGCTTCTCGGTAAACGGCTGAGGCATAGTTGAGCGGCAGGCGCCGATGCCCACCCTCGAAACCCTGCTGGTCTTCGCCGCCCTGTCGCTTGGCCTTGCGCTGACACCAGGGCCGAACATGCTCTACCTCGTCTCGCGCTCGCTCGCGCAGGGCACGGGCGCCGGGATGGTCTCGCTCATCGGCTGCCAGGTCGGGTCGCTGGCGATCATGCTCTGCGCCGCAGCGGGCATCACCGCGGCGCTGCTCGCCGTGCCCTATGCCTGGGACGTGCTGCGGCTCGGCGGCGCCGCCTATCTCGGCTTCCTCGCCTGGCAATGCCTGCGGCCGGGCGGCCAGCCGATCTTCGCGCCGCGGCCGATGCCGCGGGAACCGGCCGCACGGCTGTTCGCCGTTGGCTTCGCCACCGCGGCGCTCAACCCGAAGGTGGCGCTGTTCTACATGGCGGTGCTGCCGCCCTTCCTCGACCCGGCGCGGGGCAATGCCTTCGCCCAGGCGGCGCTGCTCGGCGCCGTGCAGATCGCCATCTGCACTGCCTTCGACGCGCTGCTGGTCTGGGGCGCCGCCGGCACCGCCCGCTTCCTTGGCACCAGGCCGGGCTGGATGGCGGTGCAGCGCTGGGTGCTGGGTGCGGCGCTCGGCCTGCTGGCGGTGAAGCTGGCGACGGAAAGCCACAGCCCGTGACATTGGTGTTCATCACCCTGCTTGCCCTGTCCTGGACAGGGCTTTCGCTCGCCATCCTGGCCATGCTGTTCCGCCGCATGATGCCGCCGCGCCAAGCCGCCTGGCGTGCCTTCGGCATCGGCCTCGTCGTCAACACCATCGGCGCCGGCACCGCCGCCCCGGGCGAGCCGCTCCCCGCCATCCTCCTCATCCTCGCCTGCCACCTGCTGCTGCTGGCGCCGCTGCTCCTCGCAGCCCGGCGCGAAGCGGCGCGCGGTGGCCCTTCCAACTGATCCGGACCGATAGCCATGCCGAAGCGCACCGATATCAAATCCATCCTCATCATCGGCGCCGGCCCGATCGTCATCGGCCAGGCCTGCGAGTTCGACTACTCCGGCGCCCAGGCCTGCAAGGCGCTGCGGGCGGAGGGCTACCGGGTGATCCTGGTGAACTCCAACCCGGCGACGATCATGACCGATCCCGGGCTGGCGGACGCCACCTACATCGAGCCGATCACGGTGGAGATGGTCGAGAAGATCATCGCCAAGGAACGCCCGGACGCGCTGCTGCCGACCATGGGCGGGCAGACCGCGCTGAACACCAGCCTGAAGCTGGCCGAAGCCGGGGTGCTGGAGAAATTCGGCTGCGAGCTGATCGGCGCCAAGGCGGAGGTGATCGACAAGGCCGAGGACCGGCTGAAGTTCCGCGATGCCATGACCAAGATCGGCATCGAGAGCCCGCGCAGCGCCGTCGCCCACACCATGGCGGAAGCCCGCGCCGCGCTCGATCTGGTCAAGCTGCCCTGCGTCATCCGGCCGAGCTTCACCCTTGGCGGCACCGGCGGCGGCATCGCCTACAACAAGGAGGAGTTCGAGCAGATCGTCGCCGCCGGCCTCGATGCCTCGATGACCACCGAGGTGCTGGTCGAGGAGAGCGTGCTCGGCTGGAAGGAGTATGAGATGGAGGTGGTCCGCGACACCGCGGATAACTGCATCATCATCTGCTCGATCGAGAATCTCGACGCGATGGGCGTGCACACCGGCGACAGCGTGACCATCGCCCCGGCGCTGACCCTGACCGACCGGGAATACCAGCGGATGCGCGATGCCAGCATCGCCTGCCTGCGCGAGATCGGCGTCGATACCGGCGGCAGCAACGTGCAGTTCGGCATCAACCCCGCCGATGGCCGCATGGTCATCATCGAGATGAACCCGCGCGTCTCGCGCTCCTCCGCCCTCGCCTCCAAGGCTACCGGCTTCCCGATCGCCAAGGTCGCGGCCAAGCTCGCCGTCGGCTACACACTGGACGAGTTGGCCAACGACATCACCATGGTGACGCCGGCCAGCTTCGAGCCGACCATCGACTATGTGGTGGTGAAGATCCCGCGCTTCACCTTCGAGAAATTCCCCGGCACCCCGGCGACCCTCACCACCAGCATGAAGTCGGTCGGCGAAGCGATGGCGATCGGCCGCAGCTTCGCGGAGGCGCTGCAGAAGGGGCTGCGCAGCCTGGAGACCGGCCTCTCCGGCCTCGATGAGGTGGCGGCGCTTGGCGACGGCAGCGCCCAGGCCTTCCACGCCGCGCTGGCGACGCCGCGGCCCGACCGCATCCTGATGGCGGCGCAGGCAATGCGCGCCGGCGTGCCGCTGGCTGAGATCGCCGAGACGAGCAAATTCGATCCCTGGTTCCTGCGCGAGGTCGAGAAGATCATCGCTGCCGAGGCCGAGGTGAAGATACATGGCCTGCCGCAATCCGCGCTCGGGCTGCGCCGGCTGAAGGCGCTCGGCTTCTCCGACAAGCGGCTGGCGCAGCTCGCCGGCGTGGCGGAGACTTCGGTGGAGGCGGCGCGCGCCGCGCTCGGCGTGCAGCCCGTCTACAAGCGCATCGACACCTGCGCCGCGGAATTCGCCAGCGAGACGCCCTACATGTACTCGACCTATGAGGGCGGGTATGGCGCGCCGGAATGCGAATCCCGGCCGACTGGGCGGCAGAAGGTTGTCATCCTCGGCGGCGGGCCGAACCGCATCGGCCAGGGCATCGAGTTCGACTATTGCTGCGTCCACGCCTGCTACGCGCTGAAGGACGCCGGCTTCGAGACCATCATGGTCAACTGCAACCCGGAGACGGTCAGCACCGACTACGACACCTCCGACCGGCTGTATTTCGAACCGCTGACCAGCGAGGACGTCATCGCCCTGATCCGCAAGGAGCAGGAGAAGGGCGAGCTGCTCGGCTGCATCGTGCAGTATGGCGGGCAGACGCCGCTGAAGCTGTCGCAGGCGCTGCACAAGGCGGGCATCCCGATCCTCGGCACCTCCTCCGACAGCATCGACATCGCCGAAGACCGCGAGCGCTTCCAGCAGCTGCTGAAGGGCCTTGGGCTGCAGCAGCCGCAAAACGGCATCGCCCGCAATCTGGACGAAGCGGTAGTCGAGGCGGAGCGCATCGGCTACCCGGTGGTGGTGCGGCCGAGCTACGTGCTCGGCGGCCGGGCGATGGAGATCGCCCACAACCGTGAACAGTTGCTGCGTTTCGGCCAGGAGGCGGTGAAGGTCTCCGGCGAGAACCCGATCCTGATCGACCAGTACCTGGCCGATGCGATCGAAGTGGATGTGGATTGCATCGCCGATGCGCATGGCCGGGTCTATGTCGCCGGGGTGATGGAGCATATCGAGGAGGCCGGCATCCACTCCGGCGACAGCGCCTGCTCCCTGCCGCCCTATTCCCTGCCGCCGGCTATCGTTACCGAACTGAAGGCCGAGACCGAAGCCATGGCCAAGGCGCTGAAGGTGCGCGGGCTGATGAACGTGCAATACGCGGTGAAGGACGGCGAGATCTTCGTGCTCGAGGTCAATCCGCGGGCGTCGCGCACCGTGCCCTTCGTTGCCAAGGCCACCGGCGTGCCGGTGGCCAAGATCGGCGCGCGGGTGATGGCCGGGGCCGGACTTGCGGAGTTCGACTTGGACGATGCTGCGGTCAGCCGCCACGTCGCGGTGAAGGAAGCGGTCTTTCCCTTCAACCGCTTCCCCAACGTCGACGTCATTCTTGGGCCGGAGATGAAATCCACCGGCGAGGTGATGGGCCTCGACGCTTCCTTCGAGCGCGCCTTCGCCAAGGCCCAGCTCGGCGCCGGTGTGAAGCTGCCGGCCAGCGGCACCGCCTTCATCTCGGTGAAGGAGGGCGACAAGGCGGCGGCGGTGGTGCTGGCCAGACGACTGACCGATATGGGCTTCACCGTTCTCGCCACCCGCGGCACCGCCGCCCGCATCAGGGATGCCGGACTGGCCTGCCAGGTGGTGAACAAGGTGCTGGAAGGCCGGCCGCATTGCGTGGATGCCATCAAATCCGGCGAAATCCAGCTGGTGATCAACACCACCGGCGGCGGGCAGAGCGTGGCTGACAGTTTCGACATCCGTCGTTCCGCCCTGACGCATGGCGTCCCGCACTACACCACGGCGGCCGGAGCGCGGGCGGCGGTGCATGCGATTGCTGCACTGCGGGCTGGAACCCTTGATGTAGCCCCCTTGCAGTCCTACTTTACCTGCTCTTTCTGATCGCAGCGGACGCGGGGGTTCTGTGGACCCTGACGGCTGGCACCTGTAACGGGGCCACCGGCGGGCCGGAACCCGACCGCCGCTGCCGGTGTTCCCCCTCGCCGCCAGAGTTCGCCCAGGCTGGTATGTTCCGGCAGAAGCGATGGTTTGGCAGGGGCGGTTTGAAGGAAGGGCTTGCCGTGCAGAAGTTCCCCATGACCGCGGAAGGTCTGGCGAAGCTGGAGGAGGAGCTGAAGGTCCTGAAGGTTGAGGAGCGGCCGGCGGTCATCCGCGCGATCGCCGAGGCCAGGGCCCATGGCGACCTTTCGGAGAACGCCGAATACCACGCGGCCCGGGAGAAGCAGTCCTTCATCGAGGGCCGCATTGCCGAGCTGGAAACCATCATCCCGGCCGCCGAGGTGATCGATGTCTCCAAGCTATCCGGCGACCAGGTGAAGTTCGGTGCCCGCGTCACCGTCGTCGACGAGGAGACGGAGGAGGAGAAGACCTATCGCATCGTCGGCGCCTATGAAGCCGACATGAAGGTCAACTCCATCTCGATCTCCTCGCCGCTGGCCAAGGCGTTGATCGGCCGGAAGGTCGGCGACAGTGTCGAGGTGCCCGCGCCCGGCGGCGCGCGCGCCTATGAGATCACCGGCGTCGCCTACCGCTAGCCGCGCCATGCAACTCCGGACTCCGGTCGGTGCCCAGGCGGCGCCGGCCGCGCCCGTGGGCCTGACGGAGGTGCGCGCCGCGGCCGCCCGCATCCAGGGCTCTATTCTGCGCACCCCGACCGTCCCCTCCGACGCCGTCTCCCGCGTCGCCGGCGCGCAGGTCTTCCTCAAGCTCGACAATCTGCAGGCGACCGGCGCCTTCAAGGAGCGCGGCGCGGCGAACCGCATCGCCCTGCTGACGGCGCGGGAGAAGGCCGCTGGTGTCATCGCCATGTCGGCTGGCAACCACGCCCAGGCGGTGGCGCGGCATGCCTCACTCGCCGGTATCGCCGCCACCATCGTCATGCCGCGCTTCACCCCGGCGACCAAGGTGGTCCGTACCGAGGGCTGGGGCGCCCGCGTCGTGCTGCACGGCGAGACCCTGGCCGAGGCCGCGGCGCATGCGCACGAACTGGCGCTGGCGCATGGCCTGACCTTCATCCATCCCTATGACGATTCCGGCGTCATCGCCGGCCAGGGCACCATGGTGCTTGAGATGCTGGAGGATGCGCCGGGGCTGGAGGCGCTGGTCTTCCCGGTCGGCGGCGGCGGCATGCTGGCCGGCTGTGCCGCAACCGCCCGGGCGCTGCGCCCCGGCGTCGCGGTGTTCGGCGTCGAGGTCGAGGGCTACCCGGCCATGGCCCAGCGCCTGGCCGGCCAGCCGGTTGCCGTCGGCGGCCCGACCATCGCCGAGGGTATCGCCGTGCGTGATGTCGGCGAGGTGCCGCTGGCGATGCTGCAGCGCCTGGGTATCGAAGTGCTGGTGGTGCCGGAAAGGGCGGTGGAACAGGCGATCGCCCTGCTGGCCGAAGGTGCCAAGGTGGTGGCCGAGGGCGCTGGCGCCGCCGGGCTGGCGGCGATCCTCGCCTTCCCCGAGCATTTCGCCGGCAAGGCGGTGGGCACCGTGGTCTGTGGCGGCAACATCGATGCCCGCATCCTGGCCAATGTGCTGCTGCGCAACCTGCTGCGGGACGGCCGGATCCTGCGGCTGCACCTCGACATCCCGGACCGCCCCGGCGTGCTGGCCGACATCGCCACCCGCGTCGCCGCGGCCGGCGGCAATGTCATCGAGGTCTCCCATCAGCGGCTGTTCGCCGCGCCCAGCGTGCAGAGCGCCGAGCTGGAGCTGATGATCGAGGTCCGCGACATCGCCCAGGGCAACGCCATCGTCGCGGCGCTGGAAGCGGGGGATTACGTGGTGCGGCGGGGATAGCGGAAACCGCAGACGGGGATCGGGGCGCATCGCCCTTCTTCGCAACCTGCTAGCCCTGGCTGCCCAGGGCCTCCACCCGGTACTCGTCCAGCAGCCGCAGCCGGCCGCCCGGCTGCTCCACATGCCAGAAGGCCCAGCCGTTGCAGGAGGGAGCCTCCTGCACCGCCGCGCCGACCTGGTGAATCGAGCCCTGCGCGCGGCCGCAGCGTATCGATCCATCCGCCGCCACCGTTGCCGACCAGCGCCTTGCGCGGTCGACCAGGATGGAGCCGGGCGGCACCACGCCGCGCTCGACCAGATGGCCGAAGGGAATGCGCGGCTGTTCCCGCTTCCCTGCGGTGGTCAGGGCGGCGGTCTCCGAGAGCGGCTCCACCGCCTCGATCCGCGCCATGGCGGCGGCGGCATAGCCGGGGTCGCGTTCCAGCCCGATGTAACGGCGGCCGAGCCGGCGGGCGACCGCGGCGGTGGTGCCGGTGCCGAGGAAAGGGTCCAGCACCACCTCGCCCGGCGCGGTGCAGGACAGGATCACCCGGTGCAGCAGCGCTTCCGGCTTCTGGGTGGGGTGCAGCTTGGCGCCCTTGTCGTCCCGCAGCCGCTCGGAGCCGGTGCAGAGCGGGATGAACCAGTCGCTCCGCATCTGCACCTCCTCGTTCAGCGCCTTCATCGCCGCGTAATTGAAGCGGTAGCGGCTCTCGGGGCCACGGGCGGCCCAGATCAGCGTCTCATGCGCATTGGTGAAGCGCCGGCCGCGGAAATTCGGCATCGGGTTCGACTTGCGCCAGATGACGTCGTTCAGCACCCAGAAGCCGAGGTCCTGCAGCGCCGTGCCCAGGCGGAAGACGTTGTGGTAGCTGCCCATCACCCAGATGGTGCCGTCCTTGCGCAGCACCCGCCGGGCCTCAGTTAGCCAGGCGCGAGTGAAGGCGTCGTAGCTGGGCAGGTCGTCGAAGCGGTCCCAGGCGTCGTCGACACCGTCCACCAGCGTGTCATTCGGCCGGCGCAGATCGCCCTTCAACTGAAGGTTGTAGGGTGGGTCGGCGAAGATGGCATGGACCGAGGCCGGCGGCAGGCGCCGCATCAGGTCGATGCAATCCCCGACCATCACCTGGTCGAGAAGCAGATCGAGCCCGGTCCCCACGCTAACCCCCATGCCTGCTGCGGCGCACCGGGCCCCGACGCGGATCATCCGTCCCGCCTCGGTGCGACCGGGGCGCTGATCCCCAAGCCGACACAATCGCCGCGCCGCCGGGCCGGGTCAACCGAAGCCTGAGGGGCGGGGCATCATCCCTGCCTGCCGCGCGAAGCCGGGCCGGCTGGGGCGAAGCCCCGCCTTGCCTCCCGCCCCCCTGCGGCGTTAAGGCGACCCACCCAGCGCGAGGAGCCCGATGCCGCACGCCCCGAAGCCCGTGATGCTGGTGATCCTCGACGGCTGGGGCTGGCGCGAGGATCCCGCCGACAACGCCGTGCGCCAGGCCCGCACGCCGACATTCGATGCGCTCTGGGCTGCCGGCCCCCGCGCCTTCCTGCACACCTCCGGCCATGATGTCGGGCTGCCCGGTGGGCAGATGGGCAATTCCGAGGTCGGCCACCTGAACCTCGGCGCCGGCCGCGTGGTGATGCAGGATCTGCCGCGCATCGACGCCGCGGTGGCGGATGGCTCGATCGCCGGCCTGCCGGCGCTGACCGACCTCATCGCCCGGCTCAAGGCCAGCGGCGGCACCTGCCATTTGATCGGCCTGCTCTCGCCCGGCGGCGTGCACAGCCACCAGAAGCATGCCGCGGCGCTGGCCCGGGTGGTCTCGGGCGCCGGGGTGCCGGTCGCCCTGCACCTATTCACCGATGGCCGCGACACCTCGCCGCGCGCCGCGCTTGACTACATCCGCACCCTTCTGGACGACATCGCCGGCCTGCCCGGCGTGCGGGTCTCGACCGTCACCGGCCGCTACTACGCGATGGACCGTGACAACCGTTGGGAGCGCGTCTCCCAGGCCTATGATGTGATGGTCTCGGCCGAGGGCGCCCGCGCGGCCGACCCGGTCGCCACCGTTGCCGCGGCGCATGCGAAGGACGTCACCGACGAATTCATCCCGGCCACCGCCATCGGCGATTACGCCGGCATGCGGGACGGCGATGGGGTGCTCTGCTTCAACTTCCGCGCCGACCGGGTGCGGGAGATCCTGACGGCGCTGCTCGACCCTGGATTCGAGGGCTTCCAGCGCAGCCGGGTGATCCGCTTCGCCGCCGCCGCCGGGATGACGCAGTATTCCACGGCGCTCGACACCTTCCTCGGCACGCTCTTCGCGCCGCAGAGCATGGTGGACATCCTGGGCGAGGTCGTCTCCCGCGCCGGCCGCACCCAGTTGCGGATGGCGGAGACCGAGAAATACCCGCACGTCACCTACTTCCTGAACGGCGGCGAGGAGCGGCCCTACCCCGGCGAGGACCGCATCATGGTGCCCTCGCCCAAGGTCGCCACCTATGATTTGCAGCCGGAGATGTCGGCGCCGGAGCTGACCGAGAAGGCAGTCGAGGCGATCGGGACCGGGAAATTCGACCTGATCGTGCTGAATTTCGCCAACCCCGACATGGTCGGCCACACCGGCAGCTTGCCGGCGGCGATCAAGGCGGTGGAGACGGTGGATTCCGGGCTCGGCCGCATCGTTGCCGCGGTGAAGGCCCAGGGCGGCGCGCTGCTGGTCACCGCCGACCACGGCAATTGCGAAATGATGCGCGACCCGGTGACCGGCGGCCCGCATACCGCCCACACCACCAACCCGGTGCCGGTGCTCGTCGTCGGGGCGCCGCAGGGCACGACCCTGGCCGAGGGAAGGCTGGCCGATGTGGCACCGACCCTGCTGGCGCTGATGGGCCTGCCGCAGCCCACGGCAATGACCGGGCGCAGCCTGCTGGGACATGGTGGTCCGGCCGGCTGACCCCCGGCTCGGCTGGTGGCTGGCGGCGGCGCTGCTGCTGCCGGCCGTCGCGCTGACCCAACCCACCCCCGCGGCGCTCGAACAGGCGCAGCGCGCCGCCCGGGCCCAGCGCGAGGCGGCCGAGGCCGCGGCCGAGGCCAGCCGCGCCGCCGCCGCCGCCGAGCGCCGCCTGGCCGAGCGCCGGGTCGAGGCCGCCCGCCAGCTGCAGGCGGCCGAGCGCCACCTGGCCGATATCGAGCAGCGCAGCCGCACCGCCGCCGAGGCCGCCACCGCCGCCCGCGGCGCCGCCCGGGCCCAGGCCGAGGCGCTGGCGCCGATGCTGCCGACCATGCTCCGTCTGGCGCTGTGGCCGGCGGAATCCCTGCTGGCGGTGCCCGCCCCGGCCGAGGATGCGCTGCGCGGCCTGCTAGTGCTGCAGGGCCTGTCACGCTCGATGACCGAGGAGGCGGCGACGCTCCGCGCCGCCGAGGCCGAGGCCGGCCGCCGCGCCGCCGCCGCCGCCGCGCAGGCGGCCGCGCTGCGCGAGGCGGAGACCGCCGCCCGGCTGGCGACCCTGGTGCTGGAAGCCGACCTCAAGGAGGCGCGCGAGCGCCGCGCCCAGGCGGAGGATGCCGAGGAGGCCGCTGCCCGCCGGGCCGCCACCGCCGCCGCCCGGGCCACCAGCCTGGAGGGCGCGCTGGCCCGGCTGCGGCGCGAGGAAGCCCGGGTGCGCGCCGCCGCGGCCGCCCGTGCCCGCACCGAGGCCGCGCGGCGGCAGGACGCTTCCGCGCCGAGCCGGGAGCCGGCCCAGCCCGCCCCGCGCGGCGGCCGGGCCATGCCGGTCGCCGGCCAGGTGGTGCGGGATTTCGGCAGCGCCGGCGAAGGCGGCCCCGCCCGCGGCATCACCCTGGCCGCCCCCGCCGGTGCCCGGGTGGTCAGCCCCTGCGCCGGCCGGACCGCCTTCGCCGCCGCTTTTCGCAGCTACGGCCTTTTGTTGATTGTGGATTGCGGCGACGGGTACCATTTTGTGCTGGCGGGCCTCGATCGGCTCGATACTGCCCCCGGGCAGCGGCTGCTGGCCGGGGAGCCGGTCGGGCAGCTCGGTGCCGCGGCGCCGGATGGCCGGGGGCGGGCGTCGCTTTACCTGGAACTCCGCCGGGGTGGGCGCCCGGTCGACCCGCGGAGTTGGCTTGCCGCCCGGGGCTGAGCCCGGGGATGCCGATGGACGGGGCTTAACCCCGCCTTCGGGCGTTTGGCGCTATGGCATAATGGCGCGGTCAGAAGACCGTGCCACAAGGGATACGGGTGGCCGCATGAAGGGCAGGGTTGGGACGGTGGCGACGGTGACCGCGGCATTCGCGGCCGGCATCGTGGTCGGGCCTATCGTCGCGGCATGGGCGCAGGATGGGGGGCGGGCCGAGACCTACCGCCTGCTCAACCTGTTCGGCGACGTGTTCGAACGGGTTCGTGCCGAATATGTCGAGCCGATCAACGACCGCGAGGCGGTGGAGAATGCCATCAATGGCATGCTCACCGGCCTCGACCCGCACAGCTCCTACCTCAACCAGCGCAGCTACCGCGACATGCAGGTGCAGACGCGGGGCGAGTTCGGCGGCCTCGGCATCGAGGTGACGCAGGAGAGCGGCTACATCAAGGTGATCTCGCCGATCGACGAGACCCCGGCCTCCCGCGCCGGGGTCAAGGCGGGCGACCTGATCACCCATCTGAACGGCAATTCGGTGCAGGGCCTCACGCTGCAGGAAGCGGTGGAGCAGATGCGCGGAGAGCGCGGCACCACCATCAGGATCACCATCCGGCGGGAAGGCGCCGACCGGCCGATCGAGCTGTCCCTGACCCGGGAGGTGATCCGGCCACAGGTCGTGCGCTTCCGCATGGAAGGCAACGACATCGGCTATATCCGCCTGACCTCCTTCAACGAGCAGACCGATGTCGGCCTCCGCCGCGCGCTGAGCAGCCTGCGGCAGCAGGCCGGGAACAACCTCAGGGGCATCGTCCTCGACCTGCGGAACAACCCGGGCGGGCTGCTCGACCAGGCGGTGCAGGTCTCGGACGACTTCCTCGACCAGGGCGAGATCGTCAGCACCCGCGCCCGCCGGCAGGAGGATGCGCAGCGCTGGAACGCCAAGGCCGGCGACATCGCCAACGGCTTGCCGGTGGTGGTGCTGATCAACGGCGGCAGCGCCTCGGCCAGCGAGATCGTCGCCGGTGCGCTGCAGGACCATCGCCGGGCGATCGTTCTCGGGGTGAAGAGCTTCGGCAAGGGCAGCGTGCAGACCGTCATGCCCATCCCCGGCCAGGGCGCCATCAGGCTGACCACGGCGCGCTACTACACGCCCTCCGGCCGTTCCATCCAGGGCACCGGCATCGAGCCGGACATCGAGGTGCTGGCCCAGCGGCAGGAAGCCACCGCGAGCATCCCGCGGGAGCGCGAGGCGGATCTGCGCCGGGCGCTGCGCAACGAGGGCGGGGTGCAGCAGCCGGCCGGCGCCGCCATCCCGCCGCTGCAACTGCCGGCCGGGGTCGCCGAGCGGGTCACCCGGCTGCCGCCGGAAGGCGCGCCGGCGCTCGACCTGACCAAGCCGGAGACGGATTTCCAACTCCAGCAGGGCGTCCAGCTGCTGCGCAACCTCGCCTCGGCGCAGGCGCAATCCCCGGCGCGCCGCGCCGCCTCCCGCTGACCGAGGGGAGGGTTGTCCGACCCCGATGCCTGCGGATGACCCCGAACCTGCAAGGCGTCTGACTCTCGGCTGGCGGGCGCTGTTCGGCTTCTGGGTGGTGACCCTGACCTTGCTGGCCGGCGGCGTCGGCGTGCTGGCCTGGCTCGGCCCGCCGGACCGGATAGGCCCGGTTGCCGCCGCGCCGCCACCACCGGCCGAGACGCCTCGCCCCGAATCTGTCCCCAGCCCGGCCGCCGCGACACTGCCCGAGCCGCCGCCAACTGCCGTGCAGGTTGCCGCCGCGGCGCCTCTGGCCATTCCCTCCGCCGCCCCTCCCCGCGCGGTGCCGCCCCCGGCGCCGGAGCCGCCACCCCTGCCCGCCGCCATTCCGCGCGGCCCGCCACAACCCAGCCGCCCTATCCCTGCCGCCGATCCCGCCCTGCTGGAAGCCGGCCCCTACGGGGATCTGCCGCGCATCAGCAGCGAGGGCCGCACCCCCATCCGCGCCTATGGCCGGGCCTTCGACCGGCAGGACCCGCGCTCCAGGCTCGGCCTGATCATCGGCGGGCTCGGGATGAATGCGGCGGTCTCGGAGAATGCGATCCGCCGCCTGCCCGGCGCGGTGACCCTGGCCTTCAGCCCCTATGCGCCGCAGCTGCCGCTGCTGCTGGACCAGGCCCGCGCCAAGGGCATGGAATTGCTGGTGGCGCTGCCGCTGGAGCCGACCGGCTACCCGCTGAACAATCCCGGCGACCGGGCCCTGCTGACCGGCCAGACCGAGGCGCAGAACCAGGACCGGCTGGATTGGGTGCTCTCCCGCTTCACCGGCTATGTCGGCGCCATCGGCGCCCTCGGCCCGATGCGTGGCGAGCGCTTCGCCGCGCTCGGCGAACGCCACGCCATGTTGCAGGATGCGTTGCGCCGCCGCGGCCTGCTTTATGTCGACCCCCGCCCGGGAGCACGGGCGCCGGAGCAGGTCTGGGGCCGCGCCATCGACCTGGTGGTGGATGAGCCGGCAACCCGCGGCGAGATCGAGCGAAAGCTGGCGGCGCTGGAGCGACTGGCGCAGGAACGCGGCGTGGCGCTCGGCTATGCCGGGGAGGCCTCGCCGGTGGTGGTGGACCGCATCGCCGCCTGGGCCGGCAGCGTCGAGGCACGTGGCTTCGTCCTGGCCCCGGTCAGCGCATTGCGTGCGCCGGCCCTGGCCACCTCGGGCAACGCGGTGCAGCCGGTGCGGGCCAGCATGCCTTGAGGCGGGCGATGCGGCGCAGCCTGTGCTGATGCTATAGGGACGGCATGGAACTTCCCTACCGCGACAATGTCGGCGCCGTGCTGTTCAGCCCCGCCGGCCTCGTCTTCGTCGCCCGCCGCGCCGATCTGCCGAATGCCGAGGGCGCCGCGGGCGGCTGGCAGCTACCGCAGGGCGGCATGGACCCGGGCGAGGACCCGCGCGTCGCCCTGTTCCGCGAGCTGGAGGAGGAGATCGGCACCGCCCGGGCCGAGATCCTGGCTGAGCATCCGGACTGGCTGACCTACGACCTGCCGCCGGAACTGCTGGGCAAGGCGCTCGGCGGCCGGTACCGCGGCCAGCGGCAGAAGTGGTTCGCGCTGCGCTTCACCGGCACCGATGCCGACATCCGGCTCGACCACGACCCGCATCCGGAATTCGACGCCTGGCGCTGGTCGCGGCTGGAATCGCTGCCGGGCCTGGCAGTCGCCTTCAAGCGGGAGATCTATACGGTGCTCGCCCGCGATTTCGCGCGCTTCGCGCAACCCAGTTGACCTGACGGCGGAAGAGAACCTTGGGCTGGATCGTCCTCGGCGGCGTCCTGCTGGGGCTGGTGCTGTCTACAACCGGATGATCGCGCTGCGGCAGACCACCAGCCAGGCATGGTCGAATGTGGATGTGCAGTTCAAGCGGCGGCACGACCTGATTCCCAATCTGGTGGGACGGTGAAAGGCTACGCCCGGCACGAGCACGCGACCTTCGGGACCGTGGTGTAGCCGCGCTCCCGGCACGGGGCCGGAGCAGGCCGCCGTGGTGGAAAGCGTGCTGGGCCAGGCGCCTGGCCGGCTGCTGGCGCTGGTGATCGTCGTGCTGGCCTAGGTGCTGGCGATCGGGGCTGCGCTTCGCCCTGTCGCGCAACCGCCACTTCCTCGCCGATGCCGCGGCGGTGGAGTTGGCGCGCGACCCGGATGCGATGATCACGGCGCTGCGCAAGGTGGCGCAGCAGGCGGCGATGCCGGCGCTGCCCTCCGGCCTGCAGGCGATGCTGCTGGAGAGCGCGGAGGAGACTCTCGGCAAGCGCTGGCTGGCGACGCACCCGAGCCTGGAGGCACGGATCGCCGCCCTCATCCGCTTCGGCGGCGGGCAGGATCCGGCGGCAGCCAGCCTGAGCGGCTTGCCGTCGGCGCAGCACCAGGGCAGGGTTTTCGCCGGCAGACCCGGACCCAGCCCATGCTCGCCTCGCAGCGCGACGCCTTCGACATTCCCCGTGATGTCGCCTACCTCAATGCCGCCTCCTGGAGCCCGCTGCCGCGGGCGGTGCAGGCGGCCGGGCATGCCGGCGTCGGCCGCAAGGCGCAGCCCTGGACCTTGCCGGCGGAGTACCAGCCACGGCAGATCGCCCGCGCCCGCGCCGCCGCCGCGGCGCTGATCGGCGCCGTCCCGGAGGATGTCGCGCTGGTCTCCTCGGTTAGCTACGGCGTCGCCACGGCGGGAAAGCTGCTGCCGGTGCCCCGCGGCAGCCGGGTGCTGGTGCTGGCGGAGGACCATTCCTCGCCGACCCTCGAATGGCTGCAACGCGCGCCGGAAGGCGGCTTCGTGGTGGAGGCGGTGGCCCGGCCCGGCGATGGCGACTGGACCGCGGCACTGCTGGCGGCGATCGCCCGGCCGGGCGCGGCGCCGCTGGCGCTGGCCTCGATCTCCTCGGTGCATTGGGCGGACGGCGGGCTGATCGATCTGGAGGCGGTGGCGGCCGCGCTGCGGGGCGCGGGGGCGGCGCTGCTGGTGGATGCGACCCACCATGCCGGGGTGCTGCCGCTGGATGTCGCGCGGCTCGACCCGGATGTGCTGGTCTTCCCGACCTATAAATGGGTGCTCGGCCCCTATGGCCGCGCCTTCCTCTATGTGGCGAAGCGGCACCAGGGCGGGGTGCCGCTGGAGCAGACCGCCTATGGGCGTCGCGGCGTCGATTCGGAACGCGCGCCCTATTTCGCCGACCTTGCCTTCACCGATGGCGCCCGCCGCTTCGACATGGGGGAGCGCGACCATTTCATCTCGCTGGAGATGGCGGCGGTCGGGATGGAGATGATGGCAGGATGGGGCGCCGCCGCCATAACCGCACGGCTGGCGATGCTGACGGAGCGGCTGGCGGCCGGCCTGGCCGATGCCGGTGTCGAGATCCCGGCGGCGCGGGTCAGGGCCCCGCATGTGCTGAGCCTTGGCTTCCCGCAGGGCATGCCGGCGGGGCTGATCGAGGCGCTGGCGGCGCGTGGCGTGTATGTCGCGCCGCGGCTGGGCCGGATGCGCATCAGCCCGCATGTCTATAATGACGAGGCGGATGTGGACGCCTTCCTGGCGGCCTTCCGGGCGTTACGTCGCCAATAGTCGCTTCAGCTTCCGCACCGCGCTGTCCGGCGTGGTGAACACCGGCCTGCCGGTGGCTGCGGCGACCAGCGGGGCGGCGCTGGCCAGGCTGAATTGCGCCAGCGCGATGACATCGCAATCGGCGAGATCCTTCGCCGCCTCGGCCGCCAGCCGGTCATGCCCGGCGTGGTCGCCGCGGTCGAGCGCGGCCAGCGCGCCCTCCGCAAGTTTCGGCACCAGGGTCACGTCGGCGGGGAATTCCGGCGGCATGCTGTCGAGGGTGGGGGCGAAGCTGGCCAGCAGCCCAATGCGCGGCCGCCGCCCGCCTGCCGCTTCGAAGGCTGCGGCGCAGGCTTCCTCGATCATTGCCTCATTCGGCTTCAACACCGGCATCGGCGCCTGTTCCGCCGCCACCGCCTCGATGCAGGGGCCGAAGGCGGAGCAGGTGAAGAGGATGCCATCCGCTCCGGTGCCCACGGCATAGCGGGACAAGGTTTGGAAACGCTCGGTCATCCGCGCATCCAGCGTGCCGGCGCGGGCCAGATCGGCCGAGAGGCTGTCGTCCAGCAGGTTCATCAGCACCGCCTCCGGCCAGGCGCGGGCGAAGGCAGCCTCGATCGGTGGCGGCGAGTGGCGAAGGGCGTGGATCAGGGCAATGCGCATCATCGGGGTTCCTGGCGGGCAGGTCGGCGGCCGGGCCCGGAGGCTGAATCCGCTCGGCAAACAACGGGCTGCGGTGGAGTGGCATTCGGATCCGAACGCCACTCCGCCGTTGCTATTTCGTCACGCAGCGCTTGAGCGGCGAGGGGAATTCGCTGCAGTCCGGGAAGACGATCTCATCCGGCCCGCGACGCTCGACGCGCAGCAGGTTGGGGTTGCCGGAGCAGCCGAAGCCGGCGTCATTCGCCGCCCGCGGCCCCATCGCGCCCATCACCGGCGCGGCCGGGGTGAAGCGGAATTCCAGCCCATTCGGCTGCACCGCCACCGTTTCTATGTTGCGCTGGCGATAGGCGGTATCGAGCGGCGTGGCGCGCATCACGACGTCGCGGGTGAAGATCACCGTGGGGCTGCCGAAGCAGGCCGGGGTATCGGTGTCGCCGGCCGGGAATTGCCCGCCAGTCCAAGCGCCGAAGGTCCATTCATGCGGCGGCCCCTGACGCTGCGGCGCCGGTCCCTGGGCGTCCGCATCCAGCGTTGCTGCCAGCGGGAGTCCCAAAGCCATCAGCAAAACCCAACGCCGCATGCGGCACTCTCCCCCTTCTGGCTCCGGCAACCCTTCTAGCCCGCGATCGCCTCGGGAGGAACGCCGGGAATCACCGGTGGCCGTCAGGCCGGAACGGCGACCGGCTTCGGCGGCCCATCCGCCACCGGCAGATGCACCAGCGCGGCGAAGGCGGCGGCGGCGATGCAGAGGCTCCACATCAAATCATAGCTGCCGGTGCGGTCGAAGATCAGCCCGCCCAGCCAGGCGCCGGTGAAGCCGCCGATCTGGTGGCCGAGGAAGACGATGCCGAAGATCGTCGCCAGCCAGCGGGTGCCGAAATTCCGGGCGCAGAGCGCCACTGTCGGCGGCACGGTGGACAGCCACAGCAACCCCATCACCGCGGAGAACACCAGCACCGAGGCGGTGGTCTTCTCGACGAGGAGGAAACCCGCGATCACCACGCCGCGCGCCGCATAGATGAAGACCAGCAGCCCGCGCCGCGACCAGCGCCCGGAAATCTCCCCCGCCGTCAGCGAGCCGACGATGTTGAACAGCCCGATCAGGCTGAGCGCGCCGGCCCCCACCGCCGCCGGCAGGTGGCAGGAGGCGACGAAGCCCGGCAGGTGGATCCCCATGAAGGAGACATGCAGGCCGCAGACGTAGAAGCCGAAAAACAGGAACCAGAAGCTCGGCGTCGCGAAGGCGCGGCGCAGCGCCTGCCGGGCCGTTTCCTCCGCCACGGCGCCGGCCGCGGGTGGCGCCGGGGCATCGTTCAGCGGCAGCGCCAGCGGGATCATCACCAGCGCGCTGGCGGCGACGATGAACAGCGCCACCTGCCAGCCGAAGCCGCTGATCGCCAGATGCGCCAGCGGCACCACCAGGAATTGGCCGAAGGAGGAGCCGGCGGTGCCAAGGCCTGTGGCGCGGCCGCGCAGGCGCTCCGGCAGCAGCCGGGTCAGGCTGGCCATGATCACCGGCATGCCGGCGGCCGAAACCGCGGCGCCGACGACGAGGCCGGCGAAGGCGGTGAACACCAGCAGGTTCTCGGTCAGCGCCATCCCCAGCACACCAGCCGCCTGCAGCGCGGCGCCCAGCATGATCACCCGCCGGCCGCCGATGCGATCCGCGAGCTGGCCCCACAGCGGCTGGGTGACGCCGTTGATCAGCACCTGCAGGGCGATGGCGAAGGAGTAGTCGGCGGCGCCCCAGTCGCGCGCCGCGGTCATCGGCGCCAGGAACAGGCCGAAGGTCTGCCGCAGGCCCATCGCCATCGCGGCCACCAGGACCCCGCAGGCCAGCAACAGGCCGATGGCCACTTTCGGGACGGGCGCAGCGGCCCCGGTCGCTCCTGACATCGTGCTCTCCTCGGTCGGCCGTGATGGTCCCATTCCGGGCGCGGAGCCGGCAAGGCACCCTGCTGCATGGCAGCAGCGGCGAGGCATGCGGGACCCGCGGGGCAAAGCCGGCGTGAATTGCGCCTCGCCCGGGGGTATGCGAAGCCGCGCGCAGCTATCGTGGGAATCGATCATGCTGCGTGCCCTATACGACCGCGTCCTGGCCCTGGCGGCGCACCGGCGGGCTTCGGCCTGGCTGGCCGGCGTCAGCTTCGCCGAGAGCAGCGTCTTCCCCATCCCGCCGGATGCGATGCTGATCCCGATGTGCCTGGCGCGGCCGGAGCGGGCCTATCGCTACGCGCTGGTCTGCACCATCGCCTCGGTGCTCGGCGGCGTCGCCGGCTATGCCATCGGCTATTGGCTGTTCGAGGCGCTGGCCGAGCCGGTGCTGCGCGCCTATGGCCACGCCGATGCGCTGCTGCGCTTCCAGGGCTGGTACGAGCGCTGGGGGGCGCTGGTCATCCTCATCAAGGGGCTGACGCCGATCCCGTACAAGATCGTCACCATCGCCTCTGGCGCGGCGAAATTCGACTTCCTGATCTTCCTCGCCGCCAGCATCGTGACCCGGGGCGCCCGGTTCTTCCTGCTGGCCTTCCTGGTGCGCCGCTACGGACCGCCCATCCGCGAGTTCATCGAGCGGCGGCTGACCCTGGTGACTACCGGCGCGGCGGCCGGGATCCTCCTCGGCTTCGCGGCGCTGCGCTACCTGTGACGCCCGGCGCGCGTCCCGCGTCGTAGTCGAAGATGGTGGGATGGCCCTCGGGCCTGATCTCCCGCGCCGTCCATTCGAACAGCACGGCGTTGTAGCCGTCGAAGCGCGTGCTGCAGTAGAGGATGCCGCGGAACCCTGCCGCCCGCGCCGCATCGGCAACGAAGCGCGGGACGAAGTATTCCGGCTTCCATGGGCTGTCGGGGTCGGGCCGCAGCCGGTGCATCACCGCATTCAGCCCGGCGGTAAGCAGCGCGGTGCCTGACCGACGCTTGCCGTCGACGCCAGATGTGCCGGCCAGGTCCAATAGCCCGTGCACCTGCCGCGCCCGGAAATTCTGCACCCAGAGAATGCAGCACGGCAGCGGCGCGGTCTCGGCACAGGCGCCCCAGGGGGTGGATGCCAGGTAGAATACCGTCTGGCCGTGATGGTTGAAGCGGCCCTCGGTCCAGTTGGCGGGCGGCGGGCCCATCTGTGCGGCGGTGTGGCGTTCCGGCCCCTGGGGCAGCCGGGCACGATGCCACAGGGCCGCTTCCAGCGTCACTTTCGGAGCGCGTCGCACCGCCGCCAGGATGCGCCTCCCCACCGGGTGGTCGAGACCGAGGTAAGGGTAGCGCGCGAGATGCGCGCCGAGCGCCTCCAGCTGGTGCTTCGGATCCTCCCGCGGTGCCGCCATGCGGCGTGAAGCGCCGGAAGCGCCGGCCGGTTCAGCGGCGGAGGCGCGGCTCCGGCCGGACCAGCAGGGCGCCGAGCAGGCTGCGCAGCTCCTGGCTCATCCGCGCCACATTGGTCTCGATCAGGTCGAGCATGCCATCGCGGGCTTCCAGATCCTCGACGGTGTAGCGGCCGCCCGGGCCGGACAGCAGCGCGAAGCGGGCGCGATCCCCGTCTGCCCAATCGGCGGCCAGGGTTGCGGCGGTGCTGCCCTCGGGGCCGCCGCGCCTCAGGTAGCGCCAGACCACCGGCGGGAAGACCGCCGAGCGCTCCGGCTGGTCGCGGATCTCCGCCAGCATGTTGCGCGGCGTGTGGAACTCGGCCGAGCTGCCGATGAAGAGGACCGAGCCGCTGACCGCGGCTTCGGCGGTGCCGCCAACGATGCCGGCGATGTCGCCGCCACCGGCCCCGGCCAGCGAAAGGCCGCCGGTCACCGCCGCGGTCGCCGCGCCGAGCATGACGCCGGCAAGGCCAAGCCGGCGGGTCAGTGTCGTATCGGCCCGTTGGAGCCGGTCCCGCAGCTGGTCGCCACGCTCGCCCTCGCAGTCGATCTCGGCCAGGGCCGACGACACGTCGAGCATCGCCAGCAGCACCCGTTCGGTGATCACCTGGCGCAGCCGTAGCCAGCGAAGCACGGCATCCGGGCCGGTCGCGGCCTCGGCGGCGGCGAGGTCGCGCAGCTCGCTCAACGCGCCGATCACCGTGGCGATGCGGATGGCGGCGGGTGGGTAGTCCAACGCGGCCAGCCTGGCGGCGATCGCCTGCCGCTCGGCCTCCGGCAGGGAGAGCGGGTCCGGCAGGCTCTGCCCCGTCGGCCCTGAGGGAGCGCAGCTGCGATCCACGGCGCCGCGCCCGCTGGCGACCGGCACCGGGTCGCCTGCACAGCCAGCCAGCAGCAGCCCGACGAGCAGCGCCGCGGCGCAGGCGGATCGTCCGGGCATGGGCCACCCGGCGGCGCGAAGCCGCATGGCGATTCGCGCCGTAGCATGCTGTCGGGTTCCCGCGCCGCGCTGAGCCATGTCCGCGACGTTTATGGCGGGGTTCGTGCGGTTTGGCCACGCGCGCCGGTCCTTCCGGCGCGTCTGTGGCTTGCATGCCGCTAAACTTTCTACCAGCGGCTCTGAGCGTTGAGACGTTCAGGCCCTGTCAAACGCCGGGCGTCGTGCCTTGCGGCACGGCCCTCCGGTTTGCTTGGCTTCGCCGTACTGGCGGCGGGCCGCGGAGCGGCCTCGGGCCGGTCCAGCGACCGATCCGTTGGTTTTGGGCTGACGGTAGCCATGCTGCGGATGACGGTCTCGCCTCAGCCGGTGTTGCGCCTGATCCATGTGGCGAAGGCATCGATGAAGCTTTGGAAGAATTTCAGCGTGCCCGCATCGGCGATGTTGCCGCTGGAGTCGAACAGCGTGCCGGCCTGGCCGACATAGGCCTCGGGCTGCTGCAATATCGGCATGTTCAGGAAGACCAGCGACTGGCGCAGATGATGGTTGGCGCCGAACCCGCCGATGGCGCCGGGCGAGACGCTCATCACCGCCGCGGGCTTGCCGTTCCAGGCGCTTTTCCCGTAGGGGCGCGAACCCACGTCGATCGCATTCTTCAGCACCCCCGGCACCGACCGGTTGTATTCGGGCGTGACGAAGAGCACGGCGTCGGCGGCGCGGATCCTGCCGCGGAACGCCGTCCATTCCTGTGGCGGCGTCTCGTCGAGGTCCTGGTCATACAGCGGAAGCTGCCGGATCTCGACGATCTCGCCCTTCAGCCCTTCCGGCGCGAGGCGGATGAGCTGCCGCGCGGCCAGCCGGTTGAGCGAGGCCTCGCGAAGGCTGCCGACGATCACGGCCAGGTTCTGCGGGGTTGCCATGGCTAATCCTCCGGGCAGGGGCTTCGGGGCGATCGGCCTCTGCGGCCGGGGCGTTCCGCCACGCGACCCTTGGTGCAGGGCATGCGCGCCTGGCCCGGCAAAGCAACGGCGCCGGGACAGGCGGGTTGCCGCCCCCGCGGCCTTGCGGATCACGCGGCCAAGCGCACCAGTCTCTCAATCTCCGCCATGCGGCCATCGACACGCTCTGGCCGCTGGCTGTCGAGGTTCACCACCAGCCGGTGCACGCCGAGTTCGGCATAGGCCGCCATCGCATCGACGGGCATCGACATCGGCGGCGTGATGATGATCTCGAACTCGGGCCCACGCGTGCGGCCGGCCGCGGCGAAGGCCGCGTCGAGCCGGCCGAGCATCTCCCGGACGCCGGCGGGGTCGCGGTTGAAGCCGTACCAGCCGGCGCCGAAGCGCACGGCGCGCCGCATCGCGGCATCGGCATAGCCGCCGACGATGATCGGCACATGCGGTTTCTGAATCGGCTTCGGGTCCAGCCGGGCAGTTTCGAACCTCACCCATTTGCCGGCGAAGTCCACCACCGGCTCGGTCCACAGCCGCCGCATGACCTCGAGGAATTCGTCGCAGCGCGCGCCGCGGTCTTCCCAGCGGTAGCCGCAGGCCTCGACCTCCTCCTTGTTCCAGCCGACGCCGATGCCGAAGTCGATGCGGCCCTCGGTCAGCCAGTCCAGGGTGCAGATTTCCTTGGCGGTGTAGATCGGATTGCGCTGCGGCACGAGCGCGACGCCGGTGCCGAACCGCAGCCGGCTCGTCGCCGCGGCGAGGAAGCCGAAGGTCGCGGTCACGTCCAGCATGCCGCCGCCGTCCGGCACCGGGATGCGCCCGTCCTTCGAGCTGGGATAGCCGAAGGTGTTCCTGTCGAACAACACCACGTGCTCGCCCATCCAGATCGAGTCGAGGCCCGTGTCCTCGGCGCGCCGGCCGAAGTCGCGGATCATCTGTGGCGTCGCCAGCGGCGACATGAAGGTGGCGAAAACTCCGATTTTCATCCTGGCGCTCCTCATGCGGCCGGGGTGGCCCTGGGGCGATCGGGTGCCGCCCTCGCCCCGACGCTATCACCCGCTGCATGGGCGCGTCAGCGCGGCAGCCGCCCCCGCACCCCATCCGCCAGCAGCGAGCATCCCGCCACCGTCAGCAGGATCGCCACCCCCGGCCATACCGCGGCCCAGGGCGCCGCGAAGACCATCTCCTGCGCATTGGCCAGCATGTTGCCCCAGGAGGGCGCCGGCGGCTGGATGCCGAGGCCGAGGAAGCTCAGCGTGCTCTCGGCCAGCACCGCCCCGGCCACCGCCAGCGCCGTCGCCACCGCGATCGGGCCAAGGATGTTGGGCAGCACATGCCGCAGCAGCACGCGCGGCTCCGAGGCCCCCGCCACCCGCGCCGCCGCCACGTAGTCGAGCGAGAGCTGGGTCAGCGCCGCGGCGCGAGCCAGGCGGGCGACGCCGACCCAGCCAAACAGGGTCAGGATGACGGTGATGCGGGCGATGTCCGACCCCGCCTCGCCGCGCGGCAGGCCGAAGCGGCCGGTATCGATCGCCGCCAGCACGATCAGCAGCGGCAGGGCCGGCAAGGACAGCAGCCCATCCGCCAGGCGCATCAGCACCGCATCCAGCCAGCCGCCGCGCCAGGCTGCCGCCAGCCCGGCGGCGGTGCCCAGCAGCGTCGCTCCCAGCGCCACCGTCAGCCCCACCACCAGCGAGACCCGGGCGCCGAACAGCAACCGCAGCAGGATGTCCCGACCCAGCTCGTCGGTGCCGAGCGGATGCGCGGCAGAAGCTTCGGCGTAACGCAGGAACAGATCCGGGGCGAAGGGGTCATGGCCCAGCCAGTCGCGCACCAGCCCGGCGCCGGCCGCGCCGGCCGCCAGCAGGGCCAGCAGGCCAAGGCCGAGCCAGAGCCGCATCAGCCGGCCAGCCGCGGGTCGATCAGCCGCTGCGCCACATCGGCCGCCAGGGTCGCCAGCATCGTCACCAGCGCCGCCAGCAGCAGGGCGAGCAGCGCAAGGTTGTAGTCATTGCCCATGACCGAATCGTAGATCAGCTTGCCCATGCCGGGCCGGGCGAAGATGGTCTCCGTCACCAAGGCGCCGGAGACCAGCGCCCCGGCATCCAGCGCGGCGATGGTCACCAGCGGCACCGCCGCATTGGGGAAGGCGTGGCGCCACAGCACCGCGCCCTCGGACAGCCCCTTCATCCGGGCGGTGCGGATGTAGGGCGCGGCGAGTTCGGCCTGCATCGCCGCCAGCCCATGCCTTGCGTAGGCCGCCATGTTGACCAGCGCCAGGGTCGCCACCGGCAGCACCAGGAAGCGCAACGCTTCCACTAGGCCGGCATCCTCCGCCACGCCGCCGGCCGGCAGCCAGCCGAGGGTGACGGCGAAAAGGATGATCAGCAGCAGCCCGAGCCAGAAGGCCGGCGTCGCCTGGACCAGGATGCTGAAGCCATCGGCCAGCCGCCCCAGCCCCGGCCGCACCGCCCCCGCCACCCCCAGCAGCACGCCCCCGCCGGCCGCCAGCGCCAGCGCCCAGCCGAGCAGCACCAGGGTGGAGCCGAGCGCCGGCCAGAGCACCGCCTGCACCGGCACCGAATACAGCCGGGAATAGCCGAAATCGCCGCGCAGCACCGCCGCCGCCCAGGCCAGGTAGCGTTCATGCAGCGGCCGGTCGAGGCCATGGATCTCCCGCAGCTTCGCCAGATCCGCCGCGGTCAGGGTGGGGTCGCCCAGCATGGCGAGGTCGAGCGGATCGCCCGGCATCAGCCCCATCGCCAGCCAGCTGAGCGCCGAGACGACCACCAGGGTGACGGCGATCTGCACCAGCCGCCCGCCGATCAGTCGCAGCACGCCGCAATCCCGCTCCGTTGCGCCACCACCGTCTCCGCCATCCCGGCCGCAGTCTGCCGGGATGGCGGCGGCGACTCAATGCAGGGACGGGCTCAGACGATGGTCCAGTCGGTGCCCGGGCTGGCGACGAAGGTCTTGGCGAGGATGCTGGTGCCATCCATCTGCCACTGGCTGATCATCCCATCGTCCTGGCGCCAGAGGATGTCGGCCCTGCCGTCGGCGTTGTAGTCGCCGGTGTCCATCACCGTCCAACGGGTGGTCGGATTCTCCAGCGTCACCGCCTCCCGCACCGCATCACCGTCCATCAGCCAGAGGCCGACCTGCCCGTCGTCGTGGCGCAGCAGGATGTCGGTCTTGCCGTCCCCGTCGAAATCCGCAGCGGCGGCGACGTTCCAGGCGGCGCCGAGCATGGCGACGATGGTGGCGTTCACCACCGCACTGCCATTCATCTCCCACAGCGAGATGACGCCATCGGTGTTGCGCCACAGCACATCGGCGCGGCCATCGCCGGTGAAGTCGCCGCTGCCCACCGCCGACCATTCGGCGCTGGCGGTGGCGACGACCAGGGCGCTGGTCACGCCCAGGCCGTTCATCTGCCAGGCCGAGACGGTGCCATCCGTGTGCCGCCACATCAGATCGTCCTTGCCGTCGCCGTTGAAATCACCGGTGGCGACCACCGAATAGGCCAGCGGCACCCCCGGGGCGATGACCGCGCCCGTCGCCACCGCGCCGGGCAGGTTCCATACGCCGATGGTGCCATCCGGCAGGCGCCACAGCACCTCGTCCTGGGCATCGCCGTTCAGGTCGACTCTGGCGATCACCTCGGCGCCGGGGTTGAGGACGCCGTAGGCCGGGGCATCCACCACCGCGGCACCATTCATCGACCAGCGCGAGATCCCGCCGGTGACATGCTGCAGCAAGATGTCGGAGTAGCCGTCGGCGTTGAGGTCGTTGGCGGCGAGGTTGAGGAAATTGCTCGGCAATGGCGCGAAGGTGATGTCCCCCGGCTGCAGGGCGGTGACCCTGGCGAGGAAGATCGCGTCGCCGAAGCGCCCGTCGTAGACGGCGAGGCCCGGCACCCCCTCGATGGATACAGCATTGACGATGATGGATGCGGCGGTCAGTCCGCCGCCGAATTGCAGCTTGTCCACGCCAGGGGTGAAATTATCGATCCAATCCATCCCATGCCCTGGCGCATAGGCAAAGATGTCCGCCCCCGGGCCCAGGACGATGTAGTCGTCGCCCAGCCCGGGGACCACGGTCGCCGGGCTGAACGGCCCGATAGCGTCCCGCAGCGGCGTGCCGAGCACCAGGGTGCCGTAACGGGGGGAGTTCACGATGGCCATTCCGGATGCATCCCTTTAAGATGTTCCGGAATGTGGTAGACAATTTTACGGCTAGCGCTTCTAACAGTCGCGTATGGTGCAACGCGAAAATCGAAACGATCGCGTCTCTATTGCGACTGCGTGGCGGTAATTCAGCCGCCGCGGGCCTGCTTCACCGCCGCCTTCGCGGCGTTCACCATCAGCCCCACCTCATTCGAGATCGTCACCAGCTTGAAGCCCATCTGGATCATCCGGTGGGCATAGGCGGGGCTGCCGTTGTGCAGGCCCGCGGCGATGCCGCGCTTGCTGGTCTCCTTCAGCAGCTTCTCGTAGATGCCGAGGACGAAGGGGTCCTCCACGTCCAGCTTGGGCTCAAGCCCATAGGAGAAGCAGAGGTCCGAGGGGCCGACATAGATGCCGTCTATCCCCGGCACGTCGAGGATGGCCTCGATGTTCTCGATCGCCTGCTTGGTCTCGATCATCGGGATAACGAGGATGTTCTCGTTGGCGGTCTTCTGGTAGCCGCCGGCCTCGCCGTAGACACCGGCGCGGATCGGGCCGTTGCTGCGGGTGCCCTGCGGCGGGTAGTAGCTGTACTGCACCAGCCGCCTGGCCTCGTCGGGCGTATTCACCATCGGGCAGATCACGCCCTGGGCGCCGGCGTCGAGCACCTTGCCGATGATGCCCGGCTCATTCCACGGCACCCGCACCATCGGCGTCACGCCGGAAGGCTGGATGCCCTGGAAGCAGGCGACGCAGGAGAGGTAGTCCTGCACGCCGTGCTGCATGTCGACGGTCACGCTGTCCCAGCCGCACTGGGCGTACATCTCGGCGCTGAACGCATTCGGGATGGCGAGCCAGCCGTTGACCACGGCCTTGCCGGCCTTCCAAGCTTCCTTGACCTTGTTCGCCATCGCTTCCTCCTGCGGTTGTTGCGGCATGTTACGGGACGGCGACGCCGGTGGTCCGCGCGACCAGCCCTGCGCGCAATGGTCCGACCCAGCGACGCCTGACCCGCCGGTTCCTCCCACTGTTTCCACCACTAAGCGCGCTATCCGGGACCGTCAACGCGGCGCCGGAAGGATGCGGCGGCTGCCGCAGCGGAACGCCATGCCGGCAATCGCCAGCCGGATTCAGTTCGCGCCAGGAAACCGACAGAAGTTCGAAAGGGAGCGCGGTTGGCAGCCCGTCGATCCGGCTTGGCCCAGCGTCGCTGATCCAGCCTTCAACATGTTGTTTCATACAGATCATTCTGCCGGACCAGCGGCACAGCGAATCCTGCCCGATGCCTGCCGGAGGAATGCCATGGCTGGGGAACACCGCGCTGCCCTCCTTCATCGCACGCGGCGTCGGCAATTTCAGTGCCTAGGGAAGACCGAGGCGCGGTTCGCCATCGCGACGCCGCAGTTCCAGACCGGTGCGAATGGCCATGCCGTGGCCGATCTCGGCATCACGCTGACCGGGATGAGCGCGGCCAGTCTCCCGGCGCGGGATTTCGTCTGGAGCCAGATATGCGCTGAAGCAGGACAGGCCGCCCATCTTCCGTCATGCGCGGGCCTGACCCGCGCATCCGCCTCCACAGCAAGAACCGGAGGCTGAATGGCCAGATCAACTCCGGTCATGACGGTTTCCGGCCTCCGGCCGCAGGCCTCAGCCGCGCGCCAGCCCGTCGAACAGCCGCGCATAGGCCTGGTACATGACCTCCTCGTCATAGTCGCGCTCCGCCTTGGCGCGGTTGGCGGCGCCGAGGCGGGCGCGCAGCGCGGCATCCGCCAGCAGTGGCCGCAGCGCCACGGCCAGGGCGGCATCCTCGCGCGCCGCGAGATGCGGCCAGCCTTCAGCCGGCAGCATGGCACGCAGGTCGCCCACCTCGGTCGCCGCCACCGCCAGCCCGCTCGCCATCGCCTCCAGCACCGAGAAGGGCATCTGCTCGGTGTCGGAGGAGAGCGCCAGCAGATCCATCCCTCGATAGGCCGCCGCCGGATCCGGCACATGGCCGAGGAAGCGCACGCAGCCGCCGAGGCCGAGCTGCCCCGTCAGCGCCTCCAGCCCCCTCCGCTCCGGCCCGTCGCCGAGGATCGCCAGCCGCGCCACCAGCCCTTCCGCCCGCAGCAGCGCCATGGCGCGCAGCAGCCGGCCGAGGTTCTTCTCTGGCCGCAGCGCCGCCACCGTGCCGATCAGCGGGCCCTCGCCCGGCACCTGGAGCGGCGCCGGCGGCCCGTCCGGTCGGAAGCGCCGCAGGTCTAGCCCGTTCGGGATATGATGCAGCCGCGCCTCCGGCAGCCGCCAGCCCTGCCGCGCCGCGTCCAGCAGCAGGGTGGAAGGCACCACCACCTCGCTCCGGCGCAGGGCCAGGCGACGGGCCAACATGCGGCGCGGCTTCTGACCGGCCGCCTCATCCGGGCCGAAGCCATCCTCGGTGTGCAGATGCGGCAGGCGGGGCGGCAGCAGGTTGGCAATCGCCCATTCGATGCTGCCCCAATTGCTGGTCACCAGCAGCGCCGGGCGCAGCCGGTGGAACAGCCTGCGGATCGCCAGCAGCCGCTGCGCCGGCGTGGCGTCGCGCGCATGCGGCAGTGGGACCAGGGTGCAAGGCACCTCCGGCCGCAGCCGCTCGGTGCAGGCGGTATTGCCGTCGAGCGCCAGGATCGCGTGCCGCCAGCGCGGCCCGAAGCGGTTGGCCAGCGCGGCGAAGCGCACCTGCGCCCCGCCGACGCCGAAGCCCGGGAAGACGTGCAGCAGCAGGGGGGCGGCGTGGCTCATCGTGCGGCCTCGGGCGCGGCCTTGGCGCGGCGGGCAATCTCGGCCTCGGCCAGCGCCACGGCGCGGCGGGCATTGCCGGACCAAGTCAGGTCGCGCGCCAGCACCTCCGCCCGCGCCGCGGCGCCCAACCGTGCCCGCAGCACAGGGTCGGTCGCCAGGCGCTTCACCGCCGCCCACATCGCCCCAGGCTTGCCGCCCTCGAACAGCAGGGCAGTGCGTTCGTGCTCCAGCACCTCGCGGATGTTCGGCTGGTCCGGGGCGACTATGGCGCGGCCCGCAGCCATGTATTCGAAGACCTTCAGCGGTGAGGCATAGGCGACCGCTGCCGGTTGCAGCGCGATGTCGAAGCCGGCGACCAGGCTGGGCACCGCCTGCCGCTCGGCAAGGCCGGTGAAGCGTACCCGGTCGGCGATGCCGAGCTCCGCCGCCAGAAGCTCCAGCCCTGGCCGCGCCGGGCCCTCGCCGACAACCAGCAGTTCCAGCGGCGTCGCGCCACGGAAGCCGGCAATTTCCCGCACCACCGTATCCAGCCCATGCCAGTCGCGGACAAAGCCGACGAAGCCAAGGGTGACGACGGGCTTCGCCGGCGCAGGCGCAGGCGCAGGCGTGGGGAATTCTGCTATTTCGATCCCGTTCGGCACCACGACGATGCGCGCCGCCGGCACGCCGGCATTCCGCACATGTCCGGCCAGCACCTCCGTCACCGGCAGCACGTGGCTGGCGGTCCGCCAGACGAAGCGTTCGGTCCAGCGGGCCAAGCGCTGCAGCGTCAGCCCGCCGAAGCGCGACCGCTCCTCAGCCAAGGGGGCGTTGACCTCGACCAGGAAGGGCACTTGCCGCCGCCGCGCCAGCAGCGCGCCGGAGAGGAAGAACAGGTTGTACCGCTCGTAGATCGCATCCGGCCGGAACCCGGCGGCGGCGCGGGCGAGGCGGAGATAGGCGGGAATGCTGTAGGCCAGCTCCGCCAGCTCTGCCGCGGCACCCGGCAGCCAGCGCCGCAGCAGCGCGGTCAAACGGCTCTCGCCGCCGAGACTGGCCTCGGCATAGGCGGCGGGGCCGACGACCCGCACCTCATGCCCCTCCGCGCGCAGGGCGGCGACCATCGACTCGAGGTGCACGCTCATGCCGTCACGTGACTGGATGCGGTGGCTGTAGAGGATCTTCATGCAAGGCTTTCGATTGCGGGGCGGAAGCGGCGGCGCAGCCGCCCGGCAGTGTCCCGTGCCAGGGCGAGCAAGCCTTCCGGGTGGCGCGGGTCCAGCAGGATCACGCCGATACGCTGCCGCCGCGTCCCGGCCCAGAGCTGCTTGTAGGCATCGTCGCCGCGGCCGAAGTCGATCGACCGCACTCGGTCCGTCTCCAGCAGCCGCCGGATCATCAGCGCGGTCAGCACGGTGCCGGGGGAGGCGGCGCGGGCGGCTTCCAGGTGGTAGAGCTTCGGAATGGTGGCGCGCCTCCCCGCCACCACCCAGTATTGCGCCGCGACCGGGGCGCCATCCTGCTGGTTCCGCAATACGCCGAGGCGCAGCGCGCCCGCCGCCGCCATGGCCCGCATCAGCGCGGCGTCGAAGCCGGCGAAGGGCTCATGCGGCTTCCAGCTGCCGGCGCGCACCGCCTCATAGGCGGCGATGCCGGTCTCCAACGCCAGGCCCGGCGCCGTCAGCAGCTCGAAGCGCAGCTCCCGCCCGGCGCGGGCGAGCTTGCGGCCGATGGTGGTGCGCAGCGCCGGCGGCCGGGCGGCGAGATAGGCGTCCCAGCCCAGCCCCTCGGCGAATTCCTCATGCCAATTGCCGAAATGCCGGTAGCGCAGCGCCATCAGCCCGGCGGCACGGCAGCCTTCCAGCAGCGGCTCCAGCCCTGGTGCCTCGGCGTCCATCGCCTCCAGCCGCAGCGGCGGGCGGAAGCGCAACAGCCGGCCAAGGGTGCGCCCCGCCGTCCGCAGCGCCGCGTCATCGGTGCCGGGGGCGATCAGCGGCTGCCAGAGCAGGGAGTAATCGGTGGTCAGGCTGCCGAGACGGCGGCCCTGGCGCAGCAGTGGCACCAGCACCGCATCGGTCACCGCGGCCAGGGCCGTTGCCGTCGGCGGCAGGGCATGGGCCAGGGTGGTGTCGAGCCAGATGCGGCCGGTGGCAAGTTCGCCGGCGGGCGACAGGTAGCGGTCGCACCAGCCGGGCAGCCCGGTGCGCGGCAGCGGCAGCAGCCGCGCGGCGGCGCCTGTCGACAGCCCATCCGGCATGGGGTCAGGCTCGGCGCTTGGACCGGGGCTCCGGCATGGCAACTCCTGGGTGACAAACGACTATATAACCGGTATAAATGATTGAGACCACCGCATGCCATGGCTGCGGTCGTTGCTTCGCCTGCAAATGCCTGCCCCGGCCTCAGCCCGCGACGGGGCGACGGCGGCGCACCGCCTGCAGGCCCAGCAGTCCGGCGCCGAGCAGGAGCAGGGTCGCCGGTTCCGGTATGTCGATCGGGGTGAAGGTGACGGTGATGCTGTCGCCCGCCGCGAAGTGCTGGCCGGCCCAGTTCATCTCCAGCACGCCGTTGATCACGGCGGTTGAAACCACCTGCCCGGCCGAGGTGGTGACGGCGCGCACCGTGCCGAAGCCGTCGCCGGAGAGGACAGTGAATTTCAGGCCGTTGTAGGCGGCGTTGGCATAGTCGACGTCGGTCGTGGCGGTCAGGATCAGGCTGCTGGCGGCGAAGTCGATGGTCGTGAAGACGTTGCCATCCACGGTCAGCAGGGCTTCGGTGCCGGCCCCGACCGTGAAGGGCGTGGGCGAGACGCTGGCGTTCTCGTACGGCGAGGCCGTGGTGCCGAAGTAGTAGGCGCCGTCGATGACGCTGCCGACCAGGCTGGCCCGCGCCGGCAGCGCGGCGAGCAGCAACCCGATGACGGCGAAGCTGATGCGGCGACAGCGGTCCATGCGGCGATCTCCGGCAGGCGGGCCTCTCCAGCGGATCGGCGTCCACGCCCCTCCGCAGCCCGGTCAAGCATTGCCACAGCAATGCAACACTCCGGCGGCGGCGCAAAACATCGTTTTGTCGCCGTCCGATTCGCCTCAGCCGCGCCGCGCTACCGCCAGAGCCCCTTCGCCGTCAGCCAATCCTGGATCATCGCCGCCACTTGGTCGCCGTTGCGGTCCATCATGACCATGTGGCTGTTGCCGCGGATGCCGCGCTCCGGCAGGTCCACCACATCGACGGTGCCGCCCGCCGCCCGGACCGCCTCGGCGAAGCGGAGGCCATTGGCGCGGATGGTCGGCCAGCGGGCGTCGGTGGCGATGTAGTCGCCATAGACGACCAGCATCGGGATGTCGCGCAGCGCCGCCACCTTCGCCGGATCGCCGGTCGCAGCCGGCTCCACCAGCACCAGAGCCCGGACCTTGTCCGGCCGTTCCTGCGCCGCCCGCCAGCCGAATTGCCCGGACTGGCTGTGCACCATCACCACGCTCGGCCCGACGCGGTCGAGCAGCGCCAGATAGGCATCCAGCGTCAGCGCATCGGTGGTGGTGAAGCGCGGCACCACCTGGCGGACGAAGTTGCGGTAGCTCTCCGGGTCGGTGGGGAATTGGACGCCGGGGTTGGTGGTGCCTCGGGCGAAGCTTCCGGCGCCGTCGCCGATGCGAAAGCGCTCCCAGGGATTGTCCTGGGTGAGCAGCACATGCTGGCCGCCGGTCTGCTCCGGAATCATGCTCCAGCCGGAGCGACCGCGCTCCACCGCATCCGAGACATAGACCGGCCAGCCACGACGGAGGAAGAAATGCTGCCAGCCCTCGCGGCCGTCCGGCGTGGTCTCCCAGGTGACGCCGGTAAGGCCGCCGCCGTGCCACATCAGCAGGGGCGCCTGGCCGCGCGGGTTGGCCGGGATCATGTACTGGGCGTACATGCTGCCCATCAGATAAGTGCCGTTGGGGTCGATGCGGACGGGCACGCTGCCAGGGTTGAAGGCCATTTCCCGCACCGGCTGGCCGCTGATCACCACCTCCCGCCCGCCGACGTGGAAGCTGCCCCAGCGCTCGAGCGCGACCGGCTCGGCTGCGGCGCCGGCGCCGAGCGTCATCGCCAGCAGCCCGGCGGCGAGTGATCCGTGCAATGCATGCGTCCACCTCGGCTTGTCGTTCGGCGCCGATGATGCCGGCGGCACCGGCCCAGCGCCACCACCTTGGCGGCCGTCCCGGCTTTCCCCGGGCGCCGATCCGCGCGACCATGCCGCCCCATTCTGGAGTCCCCGCCCTTGTCCGACGCCGCCGCCCCGGCCCTGACGCGGCCGAGCCATGCCGGCCTGTTCCTCGGTTACCTCAAGATCGGACTGCTCGGCTTCGGCGGCGTCGCCGCCTGGGCGCGGCATGTCATCGTGCAGGAGCAGCGCTGGCTGACGGAGCGGGACTACGCCGAGGTCCTCGGCCTCGGGCAGATCCTGCCGGGGCCGAACGTCGGGAATGCGGCGGTGATGATCGGGCGGCGCTTCCATGGCCTGGCCGGGGCGCTGCTGGCGACCTCCGGCCTCTATTTCGCGCCGCTGATCATCCTGATCATCCTGTGCCTGTTCTACGACCGGTACGGCCAGCTTCCGGCGGTGGCGCCGGTGATGGCCGGCATCGCCGCCGGCGCCGCCGGCATGGTGATCGGCACCGCCCTGAAGATGGCGGGCAAGCTGAAGCTGCACGCAGAGGCGCTGGTGGTGCTGCTGCTGGCCACGGTGGCGGCGGCCTGGTTCCGGATATCGCTGCCGCTGATCGTCGTGGTGCTGGCGCCGGTCTCGATCGCGCTGTCGCTGCGACGGGCCGGGCTGCTGGGCAAGGGGGCGGCGCGATGACCCTGGTGCTGCAAATCCTGCTGACCTTCTCCATCCTGTCGCTGGTGGCGATCGGCGGCGCCAATGCGGTGCTGCCGGAGATGCACCGCCAGCTGGTGGAGCTGCACGGCTGGCTGGACGATGCGACCTTCTCCCAGCTCTACGCGCTGGCGCAGGCGGCGCCGGGGCCCAACATCCTGGTCGCCAGCGTGATGGGCTGGCGGATCGCCGGCGGCCCCGGGCTGGCGGCGGCGACGCTCGGGATGCTGGTGCCGGCGGCGGTGCTGGCCTGGGGCATGGCCGGGCTGACCCAAAGGCTGCGCGGCGCGCCCTGGCTGAAGCCGGCGCAGGGCGGGCTGGTGCCGGTGGCGATCGGGCTGATCCTGGCGGCCGGCATCACCATGGCCCAGGCGACACACGGTTCGGCGCACAGCCAAGGGGTGATGCCGCTGCTGCTGGTGGCGGTGGCCAGCGTCTTCGTCTGGCGGACGGATTACAGCCCGCTCTGGATGCTGGCCGGGGGCGGGGTGATGGGGGCGCTGCTGCTCGGGTAGGTCGCGTTCGCCATCCTTACATAAATGCGGAAAACACAACCTTAGGCTGCTGGATGGTTAATGCCGCCTCGGCCGAGGCTGGGGCATGCGCATCGCCCCGATCCCGCAGCTCCGCCCGCCGCCCGGCCGCCGCCGCTTCTGGGCGCGGGGTGCCTTAACCGGCGATTCAGATATCCGTGTCATGGTCCTGCGCATGATCGCGACGAACTCCCTGGCGGCCTTCACCTCCGGAATCGGCGGCACGCCGCCCGTCAACGGCCCCGAGCGCGCCCAGCCGGTACGCGGCATCGCGCCCACCCCCGGCGGCGACACCGGGCCGCAGCAACGCACATTGGAAACCGTCCCGCCGCCACCGAACCGTCCCACGCCGCGCGGCTCACTGCTCGACCTGCGGGTCTGACCGCCCGGCCAGCCGCGCGCAGCCCGTCATGGCCGGATTTGATTGGGCCATCCAACCCGGGTTTTCACAGCGGAGGCGAATGCGCGGGTCAAGCCCGCGCATGACCGATGGCGGGCGATCCGCCCCTGCTCAACCCTCTGCCAGCCGTCCAGGACCTCGGCAGCCCCAGCAGCGCCGGACTTGCGCCGGCGCCCGCACCCGCCCATCGTCCTGGCATGCCTGCCTTCATCCGCGCCATCCCGGATGGCGATGACCGCGAACGGCTGACCTGCCCGGATTGCGGCTTCATTGCCTATGAGAACCCAAAGATCGTCGTCGGCAGCGTCGTCTCCGCCGAAGGCCGCATCCTGCTCTGCCGCCGCGCCATCGAGCCGCGCCGCGGCTTCTGGACCCTGCCGGCCGGCTTCATGGAAATGGGCGAGACGGTGGAGGAAGGCGCCCGGCGCGAAGCCTGGGAGGAAGCCCAGGTCCGCATCGCGCTGGAGGGCGTGCTGGCGGTCTATTCCATCGCCCGGCTCGGCCAGGTGCAGGTCATCTTTCGCGCCGGCTTCGCCGAGCCAGGCTTCGCCGCCGGGCCGGAAAGCCTGGAGGTGCGGCTGTTCGGCTGGGAGGAGATCCCCTGGGCGGAAATCGCCTTCCCCTCCGCCCGCTGGGCACTGACCCGCTGGCAGGAGATGGCGGGCAAGCCGCTGGCAGCGCCAGCGACCAACCCGCCGGAGGATGCCCGCGGCACCCGCCCGCTGCCGCAGCCGGCAGGGCTGTGAGGCTGGGCTTCCCTTACTGATCCCGCTGGGCGCGGCCCGGCGCCCAGACCGGGTCCGGCACGCTCCACAGCAGCGGATCGCGGATTGCTGCCGCCAGCGCGGTGGTGACGGCAGCGAGGATGGCCTCGCCCTTCTCCGCCGTCGCGGCACGCGGGTCGCCACGGACCCCGGTGCGCGGCGCCCGCTCCTCGAAGGACCAGAAGCGGACCATGCCGGCGGGCGGGCTAGGCGGCGGATTGGAGATGGTCTCGGCCAGCTTGTCCTGCCGCACCTGCGCCCCATCCAGCGCCAGCCAGAGGCTGGTCTCGCCCTCGCAGGCGTGCTGGATGCCGGGCTGCGTCGTCAGGATGGCGCCGATCTCCTTCGGCGCCAGATGGGGCCAGGTGGTGACGACGATCGGGATGCCGAATTCCACCGCCAGCTCGCGGGAGGCGACCGCCAGCGGGTCGATGTTGCCGCCATGCCCGTTGACGATCAGCAGCCGCTTGAAGCCATCCGCCAGCAGCGACCGCACCACGCAGCGCAGCACCGCCTGGAAGGTCGCATGGTCCAGGGTGATGGTGCCACCGAAGGGCAGGTGATGCTCCGAGAGGCCGAGCCAGAGCGGCGGCAGCACGGCAATGGGCGTATCCTCCGCCACCGCCGCGGCGGCGCGCAGCGCGATCTCATGGGCGCAGACGCTGTCGGTCCAAACCGGAAGGTGCGGGCCATGCTGCTCCAGGCTGCCGATCGGCAGCACCACCAGCGCCTCCCGCGCCGCCAGCGCCTTCAGCTCCGGCGCGGTCATGCGGTCCCAGCGGATCTCGGTCATCGGTGTCAGCCCCTGCCCATGCCGTAGAATTCGTCATTGGGCCTGAGGCTGGTGAAATTCGCCAGCCGGTTCGACATGCCGAAGAAGGCGGCGATGGCGGCGATGTCCCAGATCTCGTCGGCGGAGAAGCCCAAGGCACGCAACGCCTCGCTGTCGGCCTCCTCCACCTCATTGGCGCGCTGCGTCACCTTCAGCGCGAATTCCAGCATCGCCTTCTGCTTCGGGGTGATGTCGGCCTTGCGGAAATTGGCGGCGATCTGGTCGGCGATCAGCGGGTTCCTCGCCCGGATGCGGAGGATCGCGCCATGCGCGATGACGCAGTACTGGCACTGGTTGAGCGAGGAGACGGCGACGACGATCATCTCCCGCTCCGCCTTGGTCAGCCCCTCCGGCTTGTCCATCAGCGTGTCGTGATAGGCCATGAAGGCGCGGAATTCCTCCGGCCGGTAGGCCAGCATCAGGAAGACGTTGGGGATGAAGCCGGATTTCTCCTGCACCTTCAGAATGCGGGCGCGGATGTCCTCCGGCATCTCCTCAAGCCGCGGCACGGGGTAGCGGCTGACCGGGGCGGAATCGGGCATGGCGGAGGGCCTCCGTTGTGGTGAATGGGGGCAACCCCAGCGGGCCGGGGCGTGGGAAGGCGGCCGCGCCGGGATCAGCGGGCGGGCTGGCCAGCGGCCGGGATCTCCAACGGCCCGGCTGCCTGGCGCAGGGCTGCCATCACCTCATCCGGCGATTCGCGCACCGCGATGTCGGTGTTGAACCGCAGCCCGACCATGACGATGGCGGCGCGGGCGCCCGCCGCATGGCGTTCCTGCGAATCGCGCACCAGCACGACGCGATTGGTCGCCAGGTAGATCCGCGCGCCGTTCAGATCGGTCAGGGCGATTAGCCGCTGGCCGGCGGCGGTGAGCCGGCGGGCGACCGACTCCACCGGCTCCACCGTCCGCTGCTGCACCCAGGCGGTGGTGTCGATCACCGTATGGCCCTCGACCCGGCCGATGCGGACCACATGCGCGACGGCCAGCCGCACCGGTACCCGCCCCTCGGTCGGCACGATGTCGATGAAGGCGCTGGCGGTGGCGGCCGTCGGCGGCGGCAGATCCTGTGCCATGGCGGCGGCGGCGACAAGCAGCGCGCCGGCGGCCAGGGCCAGGCGGCGCGCCGGGCTCATTCCAGCCCGACTAGGCTGCGGGCGAAATCCCGTGCCTCGAACGGCCGCAGGTCGGCGGCCTTCTCGCCGACGCCGACGAAATGCACCGGCAGGCCGAATTCCTGCGCCAGCGCCACCACCACGCCGCCCTTGGCCGAGCCGTCCAGCTTGGTCACGGCAAGGCCGCTGACGTTCACCATCTCCTTGAACACCTTGGCCTGCTGGATGGCGTTCTGGCCGGTGGTCGCATCCAGCACCAGCAGCACCGAATGCGGCGCACTGTCATCGACGCGCCGCATCACCCGGATGACCTTGCGCAATTCCTCCATCAGCGCTGACTTGTTGTGCAGCCGGCCAGCGGTATCGACCAGCAGCACATCCGTGCCGTCACCCCGTGCTGCCGAGAGCGCATCGAAGGCGAGGCCCGCGGCGTCGGCGCCCTGTTTCGCCGGGACATGGACCTTGGCGCCGGTGCGGTCGGCCCAGATCTGCAACTGCTCCACCGCCGCGGCGCGGAAGGTGTCGCCGGCGACGAAGGCGGTGCGCAGCCCCTGCTCGCGGTACTGCTGGCCGAGCTTGGCGATGGTGGTGGTCTTGCCGGTGCCGTTGACGCCGACCACCAGCACCACATGCGGCGCCCGCGTGGGGTCGAGCGGCATCGGGCTGGCGACCGGGGCGAGGATGGCGGCGATCTCCTCGGCCAGCGCCGCCTTCACCTCCTCGTCGGTCACTTCCTTGCCGAAGCGGGTCTTGCGGAAGCCCTCGACGATGCGGCCAGCGGCGGCGACGCCGAGATCGGCGCCGATCAGCATCTCCTCCAGCTCCTCCAGCGCCGCCTCGTCCAGCCGGCGCTTGCGGAACAGCGAGGTGACGCTGTCGGTCAGCTTGGCGGTGGAGCGCGACAGCCCGGACCTGAGGCGGGCGAACCAGCCGGTCTTCTGCTCCGCCTCGCCCTGCGGTTCCGTGGGCTGTGGCGGCGGCGCGGGGACCGCCTCGCGCGCCTCCACCTCGCGCAGCGCGCCTTCGTCATCCTGCGGCGGCAGCTCGTGGTCGATGACGGGCTGGGGCGGCGGGCTGGGCTCCGCGCCGACCCGGGTGAGCGGGCTTGGCGCGGCGAAGGGCGGCGGCTTCGCTGGCTGCGGCGGCACCGGGATGTCGGGCGCGGCGACCGGCGGCGCGGTCGGCATGCCCTGTGGCGGGACCGGCGCCGGCGGCTGGCCGGGCGGGGAGGTCAGCGGCGCTTCGGCAGGCGGCGGCGCCTCCTTGCCGCGCAGCCGGCCGATCCAGTCTCGCAATGCCATCAGCTCTGCCCCATCCGCGGCGCCACCTCGGCCAGCAGCCCCTCCGCATCGGCGCCGGTGACACGGACCAGGCGCAACTCGCCGGGCGCGGCGCTGCCGCCCACCAGCCGCAGCGGGGCGAAATGCGCGGTGTGGCCGCGGTCCTCACGCTCGAACAGCACGGCTTCCTCCCCTCCCGACCGAGCCGCCTCCAGCCGCGTCCCGTAGAAGCGGGCGGCGCTGGCCTGGCCCGCGGCGCGCAGCCGGGCGGCGCGTTCCCGCCGCAGCGGCACCGGCAGTTGCGGCATGCGGGCGGCCGGGGTGCCCGGCCGCTCGGAGTAGGGAAAGACGTGCAGGAAGGTGAGTTCCATCGCCGCCACCAGATCGAGCGTCTCGGCGAAGGCCGCCTCGGTCTCGGTCGGGAAGCCGGCGATGAGATCGGCACCGAAGGCGATGTCCGGCCGCGCCGCCCGGGCGCGGCGGGCGACCGCCAGCGCATCGGCGCGCAAATGCCGCCGCTTCATCCGCTTCAGGATCAGGTCGGCGCCGTGCTGCAGCGAAAGATGCAGATGCGGCATCAGCCGCGGCTCCGCCTCGATCAACCGCCAAAGGTCTGGGTCGATCTCGACCGGGTCGAGCGAGGAGAGCCGGAGCCGCGGCAGCTCCGGCACCAGCGCCAGCAGGCGGCGGATCATCTGGCCGAGAGTGGGGGTGCCGGGCAGGTCAGGACCATAGCTGGTGATGTCGACGCCGGTCAGCACCACCTCGCGGTAGCCATGGGCCACCAGGGTGCGCACCTGCTCAACGATGGCGCCTACGGGGACGCTGCGCGACGGGCCGCGGCCATAGGGGATGACGCAGAAGGTGCAGCGGTGATCGCAGCCCTGCTGCACCTGGACGAAGGCGCGGGCGCGGCCGGCGAACTCCGTGACGAGATGCGCCGCCGTCTCGGTTGCCGCCATGATGTCGGAGACCGGGGCGGGTGGGGCGTCCAGCGCCCAGCTCTCGGGCTTCAGCTTCTCGGCATTGCCGATGACGCGGGTGACGCCGGGCAGGGTGGACCAACGGTCTGGCGCGATCTGCGCGGCGCAGCCGGTGACAATGATGGGGGTGCCGGGGTTGTCGCGGGCGGCGCGGCGGATCGCCTGGCGGGCCTGGCGCTCGGCCTCGGCGGTGACGGCGCAGGTGTTGACGACGATGGTTCGGTCATGGCCGGCCGCAGTCGCCAAGGCCCGCATGCCCTCCGATTCATAGGTATTGAGGCGGCAGCCGAAGGTCAGCACCTCGACCGGATCGCGGGCCGCGCCGGGTGCGGTCATGCGCCGTAGGCCGCGAGGTCGAGGCTGCCAGTGAAGGCGGTGGCGACCGGGCCGGTCATCAGCACATGGCCGTCGTCACGCCATTCGATCACCAGCTCGCCGCCGGGCAGGGCGACGGTGGCGTGCCGCCCGGTCAGCCCGCGCCGCGCCGCATTCACCAGCGCGGCGCAGGCGCCGGAGCCGCAGGCGAGGGTCAGCCCGGCGCCGCGCTCCCAGACCGTGAGGCGGATGTGCGCGGGGTCCAGCACCTGGACGAAGCCGATATTGGCCCGCTCGGGAAAGATCGGGTCGTGTTCCAATGAGGGGCCAAGCACCTCCACCGGCACCGCATCCAAATCCGGCACGAAGAAGGTCGCGTGCGGGTTGCCCATGGAGCAGGCGGCGGGCTCGGCCAGCACGCCACGGGTCAGCGGCAGGTGCAGCGTGTCCATCTCGGCCGCCAGCGGCACCTCCTGCCAGCCGAGCCGGGCCGGGCCCATGTCGGCCCGCCACAGCCCCCCGGGCAGCGCCTCCACCGGCAGGTCGCCGGCAATGGTGCGGACCACCACGCGGTCCCGCCCCGCCTCCGCCGCCACCAGCGAGGCGACGCAGCGGGTGGCGTTGCCGCAGGCGCCGGATTCGGAGCCGTCCGGATTGCGGATGCGCATGAAGACATCGGCCCCGTCCCGGCCGGGCTCCAGCACGATGAACTGGTCGCAGCCGATGCCGCGCCGGCGGTCGGCGATGGCGGCGGCGCGGCCGGGAGTGATCGGCAGCGGGGTCGCGCGCGCATCCAGCACGACGAAGTCGTTGCCGAGGCCGTGCATCTTGCGGAAGGGAACCATCACGGGCGCAGATATGCCCCGTCCGGCCCGGGCTTCCAACCCTGGGCACGGCGCCCCGGCCATGCTTGGGCCGGGCAGCTACCGCTTCAGGATCGATCCCAGCACCCCGCGCAGCACCGCATTGCCGATCTGCCGCCCGACCGAGCTGCCCATGCTGCGGGCGACCGATTTCGCCATGGATTCCGCCACCCCTTCCCGCTTGCCGCCACGGCCGGTGAGAATATCGCCCAGCATGCCACCGAGCCCGCCGCCCGCTTGGCCCTGGGGGAGCTGCGGAATGCGGCTGCCGCGGGGTGTGGGCGGCGGCACCGGCGGCAGCGGCCGGGGCGGCAGGGCGGCGCCGCCCCAGGGGTTGCCGCTGCGGACCGGGGCGCCGCCGGTGCGGCGCGGCCCCTCGGCCGGCGCGGCGGTGGTGCGGCCGACCAAATGCTCATAGGCGCTCTCGCGGTCCACCGCCGTGTCGTAATGCCCGGCCAGCGGGCTGCGGTCGATGATCGCCGCGCGCTCCTCGGCAGTCAGGGCACCGATCCGGCCGCGCGGCGGCAGGATGCGGGCACGCTCCACCGGGCTCGGCGTGCCATCGGCCTGCAGGGTGGAGACCAGCGCCTCCCCCACGCCGAGTTCGCCGATCACCGCCTCCACCCGCAGCCTTGGGTTGGGGCGGAAGGTCTCGGCGGCGGCGCGCACCGCCTTCTGCTCGGCCGGGGTGAAGGCGCGCAGCGCGTGCTGCACCCGGTTGCCGAGCTGGCCGAGCACCGCCGCCGGCAGGTCCAGCGGGTTCTGGGTGACGAAATAGATGCCGACGCCCTTGGAGCGGATCAGCCGCACCACCGTCTCCACCTTCTCGACCAGCGCCCGCGGCGCGTCGCGGAACAGCAGATGCGCCTCGTCGAAGAAGAAGACGAGCTTCGGCTTCGGCAGGTCGCCGACCTCCGGCAGTTCCTCGAACAGTTCCGACAGCAGCCAGAGCAGGAAGGTGGCGTAGAGCCGGGGGGAGGCGATCAGCTTGTCGGCGGCCAGCACGTTCACCGCGCCGCGGCCATCCGGGGTGACGAGCATCAGGTCGGCCAGCGCGAGCGCCGGTTCGCCGAAGAATTGCTCGCCGCCGGCCTGTTCCAGCATCAGCAGGCGGCGCTGGATGGTGCCGACCGTGGCCTTGCTGACATTGCCATAGGCGGTGCCCAGCTCCGCCGCGCGATCGGCGACATGGCTGAGGATGGCGCGCAGGTCCTTGAAGTCGAGCAGCAGCAGCCCTTCGTCATCGGCCAGGGCGAAGGCGATGCTGAGCACCCCCTCCTGCGTCTCGTTCAGTTCCAGCATCCGGGCGAGTAGCACCGGGCCCATTTCCGCCACCGTTGCGCGCAGCGGATGGCCCTGCTGGCCGAAGACGTCCCAGAACACCGCCGGAGAGGGTTCATAGGCGAAATCCGCCTCGCCGAGCTCATGCGCCCGCTGCTCGATCTTGGGGTTGGATCGCCCGGCTTCGGCGAGGCCGGAGAGGTCGCCCTTGATGTCGGCGCAGAACACCGGGACGCCGGCGCGGGAGAAGCCCTCCGCCAGGGTCTGCAGGGTGACGGTCTTGCCGGTGCCGGTGGCGCCGGCGATCAGCCCGTGGCGATTGGCGCGGGAGAGCAGCAAGGTGCAGGGGCGCTCGCCGGCCCCCAGCAGAATTGTCTCCGACATCGGCCTTCGCTCCCCGCTCCGCTGCCCCGGATATAGGGCGGCGGGCGCGCAGCAAAAAAGGGCGGCCCACGCATGGCGGGCCGCCCTTGTTCTGGTCCGGCGGATGCGCTCAGGCGGCCGCGGCGGCCTCCGCGCCGAACATCGCGGCGGCGCGAGCGGCGATGCGCTGGCGGACCGCCATCGGCACCTGGCGGTGCGACAGCGCGCGCGGCAGGTCGAGTTCTTCCACCGCCGGGGCGTCGGCGAACATCGCCACATACTCGTGGATGTTGTCGAAGCTGGCGCGGGTGACGTTGTCGACGAAGGTCTCGGCCGGGGTGTTCTCGGCCAGGATGATCGAATGGTCGGCGGTTTCGATGTGGTAGTAGGTGAAATTCGCCGGCACGTTGTCGTCGCGGAGGATGCTGGTGCCGTTGACCAGGGCGCCGGCCTGGATCAGCACGCCGTCGATCAGCAGGGCATGGCCGGGCGAGACCAGCAGGTCGCGGCTCGGCACGTTCTCGGCCAGGGCGCCGGCCTTGATGCGGACCGGCAGCTTGGTGATCGGGTCGGCGAAGAGCGCCGAGACGGTCTGGCGCCCGATCCAGCGGATCGGCCGGGTCTCGCCGGCGGCGGTCAGCACCAGGTCGCCGATGGCGAGGCTCTCGACCGCCGCCTCGCCGGCCGGGGTGCGGATCAGCGTGCCGGGCATGAAGCAGAAGGTGTAGTCCGCGCCGCCGGGGCCCACCGTGTCGGGCGTGGTGGTAACCGTAGCACCGGAGGCAATGGTCTGCTTGGTGAAGTAGTAGATGGTGGTGATGCCGTTGGTGGTGTTGGAGGCATAGAAGCCCGAGGTGCCGTCGGTGGAGGCGAGGCCCAGGTAGGTGTAGGTTTTCGGCAGGCCGCTGGCGCGAGCGGTGAAGGTCTCCGCCGAGGCGCTATCGCCGAGGGTGTAGTTTTCGCCAGAGGTGGTGATGGTGAAGGCACCGGTCTGAGAGCCCATCCGGGAAGTTTCGATTCACGCTGAGGGCTTTCTGGCCAGCCGGCGGAGCATGATGCGGATCATTGCCATGCGGACGAAGGCGGCGGCGATGCGGCAGTGTCGCTCGAAGTCGCGGGCGAGGCGGCGGTTGCGGCTGATCCAACCGAT
>NZ_JACOMF010000049.1 GCF_014283215.1 Siccirubricoccus deserti | reverse complement strand
ATGACGCTGGAAACCATCGGCACCGTCAGCGACAATCCCTCAGTCAGCCTGTCCGCCGTGACAACCTGACCCGGCGGCCCAACCCGCCGAGGACCATCGCTACTACACCATGCGATGGGACACGACCTATTTGCCCCAGGATCCCGGCTGAACCTGCGGATTTCTGACACTTCGCCGACACTCGCGCGCCTCGATGCCGCGCATTACCATTCGGCCTTCTGCTGCTGCGTCCTGCGCTCCGGCGACGTGATTTCCCGCACTGGCCGCGGCATGCAGCGTGACAGGCGGAGCGGTGCGACGGCACCTCCCTGACACTCTACCGACATGCAGCGCTGGCCTTTACCTTTCGCCAGATTTGCCGGCTTACCGCGGGGTAGTGGGAGCGGTCCTAGTGGCGGGCCGGCATCTACCGATCTCTCAGGTTCCTAGGAGCGCGTCCTGGTAACCGCATTTCGGACTGACCGCCGCTAGGGCGGAGCGGTATTCCTCGCCGGCGCGCCCGCCGTGCATCAGGCGGCGGCTGCCCTGGCGAGCTTGGTGAGGTTATGGGCGGTGCAGACCAGCGCCCATTCGTGTTTCACCTTCTCAAAGCCGCGGAGCAGGAACTGCCGAAACCCTCGTCGCAACCCGTCAACCCCGCGATCCGCACCTGAACCCCGGCCAACAGGACCGGCGCCGATCCCGCTCGCCCGCACAACCACGGCGCGAGCCGCGCGCCAGCCAGGGGACGCGCGTCACCGCCGCCGTGAATGATCCGGGTTAGGTGGGAGTGACCCGACGCGGGCAAAAACGCATCCTCTGATCACCCAGCCGCCACGCCCAGCGCAACCACCCTGCTGTCGCCCACCGCAGCAGCCCGGCCGCAATAGGCGGCCCATGCCTCCATCATCTTCCGCCGCTTTGCTAGCTTGTCGCCGCGCTCATATGCTGCCTGCGCCTTGTCGCGGATCGTGTGCGCCAGCGTGTCATCGGCGCCGCCCCGTGAGCCTCTATATTGTGGACGCGAGAAAGCGCCTGGGGCGCGGTCCCGGGGACGGAGGGGGCTAGACTTTTAGCCCCCCCCTCCCCCTGGGCCGGCATCATGGGCAACTGCCGTGGGCACCGAGGCGGCGAGTGCCAGAGGCAGTCAGGGCCACGCCGCAGCTTCTGCGGGATCGAGCACCGGGTTGCCGCTCAACCACTCATCCACGGCTTCCACGTCCTCTTCTCCCCCTGCCACCCCCGCTGGAGCCGTAACACCGTCACAACCCAGGTCATCTACGGGTTTCAGCCGATTTTCGATCCGTAACGCAAAATCAGGAGTTACGGATTGATCTTGGCCGGAAGCCCTAGAGTTTCCTGGCTTGTGACGTTGTGACGGCTCGGAAACCGGGGAGATGGGGTTTTCGCTCGGGAGGTAGCGGCTCCACGCCTCATCGAAGGCCTCGCGGTAGTATCCCTTCGCGGTATCGACGCCGAAGCGGATGGTCGCCGGCCGCACGCCAAACGGGTTCAGAGCACGAGCGAGCTGCGGTGCGGTCATGGGCTTTCCGCCCCGCCACTCCGGCCAGGGTCGTTCCTCCATTTCGCCGAGCCGCCGCACGATGTCGGCACTCGGCATCCGCAGCGAGGAGGTCTCGGCGAAGAGCAACTTGATGTCTCGTAGCAGCAGCGCCCCGCTTTCCATCGTGCCCTCCGCTGCGGTACGGAGCCCGAACACGCTCAGCAACGCCTCACGGGCACGGCGCGGCCATTCGCCGCCGGCATCATCGGCGACGGCCAGCAGTGGGACCGAGATGTCGCCCTCGCGGTCGCCGAGGGCATCCGGGATGGGCGGGTCCATGGGCAGGCGCGCTGCGCGGTCGGCTGCCCAGCGAGCCAGCTTACGGGTGATGGTGTGGAGCGCAGCGCGGGCGCCAGGGCTGCGCAGCTTCACCACCACCTCGGCTGCTGCCTTGCGCTGCAGGACGATCGGCACCGCCCGGTCCTCCAGCGTGCCAGGCAGGGTACCAATGCCGGCCAGCGCCACGGGAGCAAAGGTGGCGAAGCGGATCGGCTGCCATTCGTCCTTCACCTCGACAACGCGGATCACCTCGCCGGACCGCTCGAAGCCACTGTTGAGGATGCCGCGCAGCTCCTCGTTGTCGCCGAGGAAGGTGTCCGCCTCGTCAACCAACAGCGTCAGCGGGCGCAGCGCTTCGACGGTGCGGAACACGCCGGAGGCGGAGATGTTGTCCGCTTTGAGAGGCCGATGACTGGTGGCGCGCAGCACGTCGAGAAGGGTGGACTTGCCACACCGCTTGACCGGGCTGGTGACGGACAGGCGTGGCGAGTGCTGGAACCGCTCGTGCACCCATGTGTGGGCGATCCAGAGCGTGCAGCAGTCGATGGCACTGGCTGGAAGAATGACGTGCCGTTCGATGGCGGCAGCGAGATCGTGGAGCATCGCCGCCGCGTCCACTGGATCGTGCCACGGCTCGACCTGCGCCAGGGCGACGCCGCGGCCGTCCGCCGCTTCAGGCTTCGGCCTGGCACCCTGGACGGCTTCGTCCAGAACGCTGACACGGACGCCGAGCCGTTCGGCGGCGGCTTGCCGCTGACGGTCGTACTCCATCGGATCGAGCGCTGACAGGCGTGCGATCTCCAGCGCCTCGGCGGCACGGTCGCGGGTCTCGCTCATGGCCGCACTCCTTCGGGAAGCGGTCGCTCGGCCGCGTGTTGCATGGCCCAGGCGACGACATCGGCCGCCTCGGTGATTGCGGTGTTCCGCTCTGGTACCTGCAAGGCGCCGTCGATTGCGCGCGTCACCTCCGTCTCTGACAGCAGGCCGGCCCGGATCAGCCGGGCCAGCGACATGGCCTCGCGCAGCGCCACCATGTGCCGGCCGCCGTCGCCGCGCGTGATGGCTGCGGCGGCACGGGACAGCGCGACCAGGGCATAACGGCCGGCGCGAGAAGCGTCCGGCAGTGGTCGAGGCGTCGCGGCAGGGCGTGGAGGCGGCGCCGCCAAGGTGGTCGCGTCCGGAGCCTCGACAGTTTCCCGCTGGCCCTGCAAGAGCAGCAGCCTTTGGGGCAGCGGGTCCAGGGCGCCAGCGTCGAAGATCGGCGCCGCGACATAGATCGGCTGGACAGTCCGGAAGACAGCGGGATCCACTGGCGCCAGCCGGAGCCAGCGCTTGCACTCGGCACCGGTGAGTGGGCGCGAGAGCCAGGCCCAGAGCCGCAGGCGGGCCCCCGGTTTGATGCCGTGCGTGGCCGTCGCTTGGACGATCAGGGCCGCGTCACGGAAGGCGGCAGGCAGCAGTGGCAGCACGGCACGGGCGCAGGCCGCCAGGTCGCAGGGGTCGGTGCCGGCGGGCATGGGCAGCCCGTCCAGGTCCAGCGCGATCCATCGCCGCGGCACCTCACGCAGCGACGGCACCTCCCCGGTCTCGGGATCGGGGTGCAGGAGCCGCCGCACGCCACGGACCCGGGCAGGGTCCAACGGCGCGCCGCGGAGAATGCAGCAGTCGGGCCGGGCCGAGAGCTGCACCAGCAACCGGTGCAGTGCAGCCAGATCCGCCACCGGCCGCGGGTGCAGGTCGATGGTCCGCGCACTGTCGTAGCCCGTGATGCCATCCGGACGGATCAGCTTCGCCAGGCGGCGGTGTCGTGCCTGCGCGATGGTCAGGCCGCAGGGGCCGGAGACGGGGATGGAGATCAATGCACCCTCCCCACGACCGGGTGCGCGCCGGTCCGCGGCAGCAGCACGAAGCCGGGTGCGCGGCGCGGCATCGCAGCCCGGCGGGCGAGATCGGCCCAGGCCGGGACCATCGCCGAGCTGGTCTCACACACCGCGCAGGAGCCTTCCGAGAGCGCCATCTCGACGGCAGCGCCGTAGTGCCAGGGCTCGCCGCCTGTGCCGTGGATGATGTGCGCCCTCGCCCAGCGCAGCGCCTTGCGGGCGATCGGGAAGCCGGTCGGCCCGCTGGTCGCGTGGTCGTCGTCGTGGATGACGATTACCACCGGCTTGCGCGACGCCTCGACCGCAGCAAGGGCCAACGCCGTCGCGCCACGCTCCACATAGAGCACGACGGTGCGGTTGGCCCCCAAGGCGCGTAGCAGCGGCACCTGGTGCCCCATGCCACATTGCTCGGCCCGGGCGATCAGTTCGGCGATCTTGTCCGCCGTCAGGCGGTAGAACGGATCGCCTTGGTGGGTTCCGGGATGCCTCACCGCGGCACCGCCGCGAGCTGACGGCGGGAAACACGGTCGCCACCTGCGGCGCGGAGGAGCCGCGGGTCGAGGCGCTGCTGGTACTCATTCAGCAGGGCCATGGTGGCCGGCATGCCGCCAGCGCGGCCGGACAGTTCGGCCAAGAACTCGGCCAGGGCCCGGGCTCCACAGCGGTGGAGGTGTTCGGCGCCATGCTGAAGGCGGAGGGTGTCAAGGGATTTGGTGTGCACGTTGTGCGTCTCTTTCGGGGAAGAGCCGCGACGGGACTGGAATGCAGGGCCTGAAGCTGCTATCAGCGGGGTGTCGAGTGTCCACTGTCGCAGTTTTCGTAGCCCGCCCGGTTCGCCGCGGCGGGTTACGTGTTTCAGGCGACCTTCTTCGACTGCACGACGGGCAGTCGCGCCAGATAATCGCGCAGACTGTCAGCGAGGATCAGCGTTCGGCCGCCAGCCTTCACGGCGCGCAAGTCGCCGGCGGCCAAGAGCTCATAGGTCTTCGATTTGCCAATGCGCGCAACCCGCTGAAGATCAGCAACCGTATAGGCCAGTGCCGCGGTTACTGCGGGCGGCTGGCGGTTGATGTGGTCCAGGTTTGTCATAGAGCCTCCGCAAGGTTCCACGGGTGTCCGTGTGCGGAGAGGTATGACGTTGTCGTGCCCAAAACGCTCGGCGCAACCCGGCGCAACCCGGCGCAACTCAGTCCGGCGTAAGGTCCGGCGAGACAAGTTCGTCGATCTCTCGCTCGACCGTCCGCTCGTCGGGTAGCGGGTCCATATTCATTGTGGCCCAGTCCTTCATGTGCTTCCGTAGCTGGTACCGGGTGATGCTGCCCCCGTCGGTCGTCATTACTCGCGTCACTTCCCTTTGGAACGGGCGCCAGTTGTGAGTGGGTGGGCGGCCACCCTTGCGACGTGTTGTACGCGAGGCGGCATCGGGCTCTGGTTCGGAAGCTTCTGTGCTCCGCTCTGCCCGCACTTGATCTGCCTCGGCCGGGTAGACGAAAACGACCGAAACCGTCAGGCCAGGCGCCGTCGCCGTGTTCGCCAGCACATCCAGCTGAGCACCGCGCCACCACTGCGGCGGCAATGTCACAGGCTCGGGGCGCTCGGCGATGAAACCACGCGCGATGAGTTGGCCCGCACATAGACGCCAACGCAACTCCTCGCGCAAAATCTTTCTGAGACCATCCAGCTCCGCGCGCTCGCGCTTGGTTAGGACCAACGCCTCTCGCTCGTCTGCTTCGTCGCCAAGGAACCGCTTCTCCAGATCGGAAAGCGGCTTGAACTGCGAACGCATAGCTAACCCTCCTACGCGGGCAGCCATCTTTTGATCGCACGCGTACCAGGTGGAGGCGCTCGCCAGCGAAAGGCCAGCCTTTGGGTCGAGCCCCGGCAATCTCAGGGGTGGCAAGGTCATATCGTCGCGCCTCTGCTGCGCGTCCCTGCAAAGGTGTCGGTGGGGCGGCCCGTTGCAGAGGTCCGGGCGTTCGGCGGCCAAACCTAGCCCCACCGATTTGCAGCATAGCGCACTGGTCGCTGAGTGCGCTGACATTCATTGCGCGCTCTACTGCTGGCCGAGGGCGCCAGAGGTTGGCGCTCATGCCCGGCGGCGCGTGTTGTGGCGGTCTAGGAGTGTATGCCGCGTGGCGTCGAAGCTGTCGGCCGCGATGATGGACTGCTCTCGCACCCGCTCGGCTACCGCGCGGCCCATGTCAGCATCGATGCGGCGCAGCAGCCATCCGACTAACTGAACATCCGCCAAGTCTGTCGCCATAGCGATTAGGGCCGCGTCAGGATCGGCGGCCGCGAAAGTCGGGGCGGGGGTGCAGGACGCGACCACCGATTTAGCGCCACTGGCACGGAGACCAGCGAGGATGCCGCGGCGCGAGGGCGTACGTCGGGGCTCACCGCCGGGCGTGGCGGTGGTAGATTGGACGTTAACCATTGTGTCGGGCGCTCTCTGCTCGGTCGTGGTGAGGCTGGGCCGGAGGCTCCTAGCTCTCCAGCCCGACCGCCGCTTTTCGCTGGCGCCAACGATATTGGTTGAGTAGAATTGCAACGTCAACCATTTTAGTTGGAGAAGAGATGCAGTCGGCGCTACTGCCTCAGCAGGTTCGGGCCGGCAGGGCGCTGGTCGATTGGTCGCAGTCGCGCCTTGCCGAAGGTGCTGGCGTATCCTTGAGCACGATCAAAGATTTTGAGGCCGGTCGGCGCGAGCCTATCCGTGCAAGCCTCGCGGCGATCCGCTCCGCTCTGGAGGCGGCCGGTGTGGAGTTTATCGCTGAGAACGGCGGTGGGGCCGGTGTGCGGCTGCGGAAGGGCGATACATGAGCGTCCCGGGTTTCCTCTAAGGAATTGAACAAGCCGCCTCGGCGGGGCTCGCCTTCCGCGAGCGCAACTTGGTGAAAGCAGTTGAAAGGGTGGTTTTTGCCGCCGCGGACGCCGGCGAGCGTGTCGCGCGTTTTCGTGGAGGAGGCCCGAGCCTCCGCCGAAATGCTAGCACCGGATTTGCGCGTGCAGCGCGCATCGTGGGTCACCTCTGACCTTGCAAGCACCGAGCATGCATTGCTGGGATCACTGGCGCGGGCGCTGGGCACGAATCTCCGCGCTATGGCCGACGTAGCCGGGCGCGGCGGCGCTTGGCACGCTACGGCAAAAGGCGCTCTTCGGGCCTACGTTCCAGGAATTCGATCGGCAGATTGAGGCCGCTATTGCAACCGCCCTCAGACACGTGGATGCGGTGGCTGTGGAGGTCGTAGCCGCCGCGCGTACCGCGATGGCTGCACGTAGCGATGCCGAACGCCCCGTCTACATCACCACCGTGCATGGCTCCGTTGGAGCATTAGCCCAGAGCGGGGGCACGATCGGATCCGTGACCCAAAACGGGACAGGACCGGTTAACTCTTGAACCTTGCCTACCGCCATCCTCATCGTCCTGAGAACGGGGCGCGGCGATGCAGCGTGGACCCGGCAGGAATGGGGCAGAGGTGGCACAGCGATGACCGACACGGCGGCCGGTGGCGGGACCGGGGCGAGCACTTTCGGCCCGCTCACTGCGGACGATTACAATTGGAGCATGGGCCGCTGGAGCCGGCTTTTGGCTCCGCTGCTGCTCGATTTCGCGGGCGGGGCGCCGGAGAACGGCGGCCGGGTGCTCGACGTGGGCTGCGGCACCGGCAGCCTGACCTTTGCCGCCGCCGGGCGGTACCCGCGGGCCGAGGTGGTCGGCTGCGACATCGCTGAGCCGCTCCTCGCCCACGCCCGGGCGGTGAACCCCGAGCCGGGCCGCGTCCGCTTCGAGCACGGCGACGCCTGCGCGCTGCCCTACCCGGATGGCGCGTTCGACCTCGTGCTCTCTTCGCTGGTGCTCATGTTCGTCCCCGACGGGGCGCTCGCGGCGCGCGAGATGGCGCGCGTGGCTCGGCCAGGCGCTACGGTGGCGGCCACTGCCTGGGACTTCCGGGGCGGGGCGGTTTACCATCGGCTGGTGGCCGACACGGCGGCCGCGCTCGACCCGGTCGCCGCGGCGTGGCGCGAACGGGTGCAGCGCGCTCCCGGCGTGCGCCTTGGCGATCTCGCTGCGCTCTGGCGTGGGGCGGGGCTGTCTGGGGTGCGGGACGGCTCGCTGACGATCCGGATGGACTACGCGGGCATCGACGACTTCTGGGGCGCGCTGACCCGCAGCGGGCAGTTCGGCTCCTTCTTCCGCACCCTGTCGCCCGAGCGGCAGCGGGTGATCGCCGACGCGGTGCGCGCGGCCTATCTGTCCGGCGACCCGGACGGGCCGCGTTCCTTCGCCGCCACCGCTTGGGCCGTCCTCGGCACTCGGTAGGACCTACGGAAACGGGAGGCGAGAATGGCTCTGACCGATGCCCGCTGGGAGGCACTGCGGCCCCTGCTTAGTGAGGTGCGGCGCGCTGTGCTCGGTGGAGCCAAGTATGCCAAGGCGAAGATTACACCCGCCCCTAACCGTCTTGCCGCTCTCGTTGTGTTCCGTTTATGTTCTTCATTATGGAGACCATCGCAGACCTTGATGGCTGGTGGCTGGAAATCGTCTGCCAATGCAAAACGGTGCACTATCCGCTACGTCTGATAGCACGCCGGCATGGAGGCGAAGTGCTGTTGGGTGATGTGGTGCGGCGCCTTCGGTGCAAGAGATGCGGCACGCCACCAGCGACGGTGGACTTGATCGATGATCCGGTGGCCGAGGCGAGAGGCAATCCTGACCGCCGACCGGCGCGGCGGAGGCGGTTGATGGGCAGGTAATGCTCAATCCAACCCTGGCCCCAGGCAGCGACCCCATCCTGGCCTTCGAGACGACGATTGCGCATCTCGCCCGCGGGCTGTGCCGCCTCGATATCTGGTGTCGTGCGTGCGACCGTAGGGCCTCGATCTCTGCTGTGTCCCTCGCCCGGCGCTATGAGCGCCTGACCTGCTACGAAGCCAGCCTTCGGATGCGCTGCACCGCCTGCGGCATTCGAGGCTGGCCAATCCGGGTAACGGTGGAAGGTATGGGACCAGACGCCCCGGTGCGGCAGAGAGGATTGCTCTGAGCACCTCTCAAGCACAGAGCCGCTGACCATCACTATGAACAGCCCCATCGGAGGGAGAGCCGAAAGCACCTTCCGCACCGTACCGATGCTTTGGGTGATCCGGTGGGAGCACCAAGTCGCCAGGACGGATGTCGATCGTGCCAGAGACGGTCTGCCCAGGCTGCAACGCTGTGCCACCCTGAACGTTAGGCGAACACCCGCAATCGACACGGAGTTCCGCCGCATGACCAAGTCCAGCCAGGATCAGCACTCCGAAAACCCCAAGCGTGACCCGGAGCCCGGCTCCAACACCGTCAAGGACCCGGACGACTGGACCACCGGCGAGGAGCGCATGACTGGTGCCCAGGCAAGCTACCTCAAGACACTATCCGAAGAGGCCGGCGAGGAATTCGATCCTGGACTAACCAAGGCCGAGGCGTCCCGCCAGATCGACGCCCTACAGGAGAAGACCGGCCGCGGGCGGTAGCAGGATCCCGAAGACAGACGGGTTGTCCTTCCTCGATCGCCCGCCAGCGAGGGCTCACGGCCATCGCCTCGCGCGTCTTCAGGGCCGCCGGCAGCGTCATCACTGGTTCGCCGGCTGCCCTCGCAAATAGAGCATTACCGAATCCCGCCCAATTCATCCGTCACACCGTCACAAGCCAGATTTTCGGCGGCTTACAGCCTCATCGAGAGCCGTAACGCTGCCATTTCGCGTTACGGCTCGAAATCTGCGGTTTTTGAGGTAAGTCCTAGGGTGTGACGGTGTTACGGCAAAAACACCCCTGGCAGGGAAAGAGAAGGGTATGGGACGGGCTCAGCCGGGGGTGTTTGACCCCTCTCCCTTCGCGCTACCGCAGTATGTCGCCCAGTCGTCCATGAGGTGCCGCCGCTTGGCGAACAGGTCACCGCGGCGGTAGGCGGCCTCCACCTTGTTCGCCACCGCATGCGCCAACGCCATCTCGACCACATCGCCCGGGTGCCCGGTGGCCTCGCCGGCCCAATCGCGAAAGGTGCTGCGGAACCCATGGGGCGTGATGTCGCGCCTGCCCATCCGACCCAGCAACTTCAACATCGTCATGCCGGATAGCGGGTTGCCCTGCCCCTGACCGGGGAACAGGTAGCCGTCGACATCCTCAGGACAGAGCGGCCGCACCTCGCGCAGCACCGCCAGCGCCGGCTCGGAGAGCGGCACGCGATGCTCCCTGCCAGCCTTCATCCGATCCCGCGGCACCGTCCAGAGGGCAGCGGCCAGATCGATCTCCGACCATCGGGCGCCGATGATCTCGCCGGTGCGGGCCGCGGTCAGGATCAGGAACTCCAGGGCTCGGGCGCTGGTGCTACGCTGGGCCCGCAGATCGGCCATGAAGGCACCGACATCCGGCCAAGGCAGTGCGGGGTGACGCTCGACCGGAACCACCTTGGCACGCGAGGGCAGGCCGGAGAGGGACAGGTTGCCCTTCCACCGCGCCGGGTTCGGCCCCTCCCGCCAGCCATGGACCGCCGCAAAGTCGAGCACCGCCTCCATGCGTCCCCTCACCCGTGCAGCCGTCTCCGGCTTCAACGTCCAGATGGGCGACAGGACGCGCTTGACCTCATCGAGGCCAATACTCATCACCGGGAGCGATCCGATCGTCGGATAGGCGTAGGTCGCCAGCGTGGCGCCCCATTGCGCCCGGTGCTTTGCATTGCGCCATTCCGGCCCCTTCTCCGCAAGGAACGCCTCGGCGCATTCCCGGAAGGTCCGGAGAGCACCAGCAGCACGCTCGGCAGCCGCCTCAGCGGCGCGGCGATGCTCCAGGGGATCGGTCCCCGCCCGCAGGTGCTTCCTCTGCTCGGCGGCGCGCTCCCGGGCCGCAGCGAGGGTGTAGCCGTTGCGGCCGTCAGGATCCGCGGCGCCGAGACCCATCTCGCGCTGCTTGCCGGCCAGCGCATAGCGAAGCATCCACCAGGCCCGCTTCGGGCCGGTGACGACCAGGTAGAGGCCACCACCATCCGCATGTCGCCAGGGTTGGCCCTTGGTCCAGAGCGCCTTCACCTCGGCGGCGGTGAGGGGTGCGACCCGCTTCGGCATAACTGGGTTCCCAACCCCACGTTGGAACCCACATTACCGAGCGCGAACGATACCGGTCAACGCCGGAAACCTACGGACAAGCCGCGGGCTGGAACTGGCAGAGAAGCTAGGTTTTAGGGGGATAGTGTGGACGCTGCCGGACAGGTGCGGAAGGGTCTATGGCGGAGGGGATGGGATTCGAACCCACGATAGAGGTTGACCCCCTATAACGGTTTAGCAAACCGTCGCCTTCAGCCACTCGGCCACCCCTCCGCAGGTGTGGTACAGCCCACGACGTATGCAACGCCGCTCATACAGGCCGGTGCGCGGGCCGTCAAACCAAGCCTGCGCCGTCAGGACAGTGCCACCTCGAAACCTCGCGCCGTGGCCGGCCTCGCCATCATCCGAGCGTACCAGGCGGCGACATTCGGCAACTCGTCGAACGGCACCTGGTGCCGCTCATGCCGCCAGGCCCAGCCGAGAATGGCGAAATCGGCGATGCTGGGCTCGCCCTCGGTCGCCACATACGCCCGCCCCGCCAGCCGCCGGTCGAGCACGCCGTACAGCCGCTTCGTCTCGGCGTGGTAGCGGTTGAAGCCGTAGTCCTTGGCCGGCCCGTCCGGCTGCATCAGGAAGTGGTGCACTTGGCCAGGCATCGGCCCGAAGCCGCCCATCTGCCACATCAACCATTCCAGCACCGGCACCCGCGCCCGCAGTTCCGCAGGCATGAAGCGGCCGGTCTTCTCCGCCAGATACAGCAGGATGGCGCCGCTTTCGAAGACGGTGATCGGCCTGCCGCCCGGCCCATCGGGATCGATGATCGCGGGGATGCGATTATTCGGGCTGAAGGCGAGGAATTCCGGGTTGAACTGCTGGCCCTTGCTGATATCGACCGGCTTCACCGTGTAGGGCAGGCCCATCTCCTCCAGCGCCACGCTGATCTTGCGGCCGTTCGGGGTGTTCCAGGTCCAGAATTCAATCATCGGGGACTCCGCTTGGCATTTCTCGGCCGCGACCCTACAGCGGATTGCGTTCATGTCTGAACGCCAATCCACTGTAGGCCGCTCTTGGCAGAGCGGATGTACGCTCCAGGCCGCCCAGCGGCATTCGTTCCACCACCCCCAGCATGAAGTGCGCCACGCCGTCCGCTGGCAGCCGGTCCCTCGCGTCGGGCGGCGGCAGAAAGGCCTGATCGCAGCTAAAAGGCATAAACGGCGTCATGCCCTCAGCTCTGCCGATCTCAACCCAGGCGGAAATCCAAAGGGTGCTAGCCCGCCAGCGCCTTGGCGATATAGGGTGGCAGGTTAAAGGCACCGGCGTGGATCTCCGGCGTCCAGTAGCGAGTGGTGCCGAGCACGCCCGCCGCCTGCGCCCGCTGACGGATCTCCTCCACTGGCACCTGGCGCAGCGAGGCATCCTTCGCCGCCCAGCCCAAAGTCATGAACCCGCCGACATAGGTCGGCACCGCCGCCACATAGGCATGGGTATCGGGGAAGGCCTTGGCTCGGCGGGCGTTGGTGTCGCGCAGCTCGTCGGCCTGCATGAAAGGCACGCCGCACTGGTTCACGATCAGCCCACGGCCACTCAGCAGCCGGGCGCTGTTGGCGTAGAACTCGTCAGTGAACAGCACCTCGCCGACGCCAATCGGGTCGGTGCTGTCAACGATCACCACGTCGAAACTGCCGGAGGCCGCCTGCCGCACGTAGTCGATGCCATCGCCGACGATCACCTCGGCGCGCGGATCATTCCAGGCATCGCCGGCGATGCCGGGCAGGTGCTCCTTCGCCAGCCGGATCACCTCGCCGTCGATCTCCACCATGACGGCGCGCTCGACATTGCGGTGTTGCAGCACCCGCCGCAGCACGCCACCGTCGCCGGCGCCGATGATCAGCACCCGCGTCGCGGCGCCATGCGCCAGCAGCGGCACATGGGTCAGCATCTCCTGGTAGACGAACTCATCCGCCTCGGTGATCTGCACCACGCCGTCGAGCAGCATCACCCTTCCATGGGTATGGCTCTCGAACACCATGATGTCCTGGAATTGGCTCTGCACCCGGGCCAGCTCGCGCTTCACCAGGAAGCGCTGCCCCCAGGCGCTGTAGAGCGTCTCGTTCACCCAAGAATCGGTCGCCATCGCGGCCCCCTTAAACGAAGAAGGGCGGGACCCTAAGGCCCCGCCCCGGATTCTTCACGCCCGATTTCGTGTCAGCCGATCAGGCCGCGCTTGTGCTCGGACAACTGGATGTTGCCCGGCTGAAACCCCTTCTTCAGCACCGGAATGGCGAGATAGGGGTTGCAGGCGCCGCAGACGAAGATGTCCAGCGCGGCATAGTCCCGCTCCGGCCAGGTGTGGATCGACACATGGCTTTCCGCCAGCACCAGCACGCCCGACACACCGCTGCCGGGGCCGAAGTGATGGAAGTGCCCATGCAGAATGGTCGCACCGGTAGCGATCGCCGCCTCGCGCAGCACCTGGTCGATATGCTCCGGGTCACCGAGGTTGGTGGCATCCCACAGATCGATGATCAGATGCGTGCCGGCGAATTTCACGCCGTCGCGGCTGACGAAATAATCCTTGGCCTCGCTCGCCGAGGTTTCAGTATTCTGGGCTTCGCTCGGGAGCAACTCCGAGACCATCCCCAGTTGGAGAAGAGCGTCCATTATGCGGGCTCCTATTCCCACCAGTAGATGACCAGGGTGATCAGGATCGATCAGGTCAACGGCTGCGGGATATGAGGCACGCGCCCCCCTCGCGCAAGCGAAAACTTCCCCTCATGGCCGAAAATTTTGCCGCCCACCCCCGCGTCAGACGCGGGACTCATCGCGTGAGGGACGTACCCGCCCGAAATGCCTCCAGTCGACGCGGCAATGACCGGAAGACTTGAAGTTCCTGTTGCAGCCGCGGCAAGTCGGTCAGGCCGCGCATCGGATCGGCGGTAAGCGCGCCGAAGGCCTCGGAGATGGGCCCGTCCGGCAGCCGCGGCGCATATTCGGCACGCACCGCCGCCGCCCCGGCCTCATCGCCTGCCAGCGCCAGAATTGCCGCCTGGCGCAGCAGCAGCCGCTGCTGCGGTTCATCAAGCGGCGCCGGCAATGGCGGGATGGAGTCGCGCAGATGCGCCCCGAGCGCTGCTGCCGCACCGGGCCAGTCCTGCGCCTCCACCAGCAGTTCGGCCAGCGGCTCCTGCGCCTCGGCGCCAAGCGGGCGCAGCAGATCGCGCGCATCCGAGAACCGGCCGCTGCGGGCCTCCGCCTGCGCCTGCAGGATCGTGCGGCTACGGCGCAGCGGCGCCGGCACCTCGGCCACCGCGCTCTGCTCCAGCGCCGCCAGCGCGCCGGCGGCATCGCCCTCACCAAGCCGCAGCGACGCCAGCCGCATCCCAAGCGAGGCGCGCTGCGCCCCGGTGGCACGCTCCGTCGCCTGGCGCAGCAGCACCGCGGCGCGGTCGGTCAGCTCCAGCGCCATCAACCTTCCGGCCAGCAGCAGCACCGCCTGCTCACTGGCCTCGCCCGGCGGCAGCAGCTCGGGATAGGCGTCGAACATCGCCACGGCGGCGAGCGGCGACTCGCCTTCCAGCGCCGCCACGAAGGCGCCCGAAATTCCGGCCCGCAGCGCCGCCGCGCCCTCGGGGAACAGCGGCTCCGTCTCCCGCAGCAGCGCCATGGCGCCGCGCGGGTCGCCGGCGAGGCGGCGCAGCTCGGCCAAGCGCAGCCGCGCCGCCAGCTCCTCCTCATCGCCACGCCAGGCGTAGAGTGCCGTCTCCAGCGCGCGTGCCGCCGCCGCGGGCTCCAACTGGCCGATCGCCAGGCGCAACTCCACTGCGCGGCGCAGCGCCCGGGCCCGCGCCTGCCGGTCGCGTCCCGCGGCGATCCGGTCGTAGCCGGCCAGCGCCTCCTCCGGCCGGCCCAGCACCTCGGCGAGCACCGCCCGCGCCAGGCTGAGGTCGAGCCCCGGCGGCGCCGCGGCCAGCAGCCGCTGCAGGGGTGCGACGACGCCGGCCTCGGCCAGGGCGAGGGCAACCGGCGGCAGCAGCCGTGCCCGCAGCGCCGCTGGGTAGTCGAGCAGCAGAGGCAGGGTGGCCGCGAGCCCTGGCGCCGCCGCCCCCGGGTTGCCGAGTGCCGCCGCCAGCGCCGCCCGCCAGAAGGTCAGCTCATCGCTTTCGGGCAGCGCCGCGTCGCGCAGCGGGTCGGCTTCCGCCAGCCGCCCGGCGAGCAGCGCGGCAGCGCCGGCCAGCGCCCGCATCGCCGGATCGGCCGCGGCAGAAGGCGACTCGGCCATGCCGAGCGCGACCATCGCCTGGGCTTCCTGCGGCAGGCCGAGCGCCAGCAGCGCCTCGGCGGCGGCGCGCCGCTGGGGCGCGCGGGTGAGCGGCGGCATCGCCGCCGTGCTGGCTTGCAAGGAGCGTACCCGTTCCAGCAGCTGCGCCGGTGGCAAGGTGGGAACGTCGAAGGCTCGGGTCATTGCCGGCGCTGCGGCCGGCTGCGCCGCCGCGCCATCGAGCGCGAGCCGTGCCCCGACGGCGCCGAGGATAAAGCGGTCCGCCCCGGCCCGCAGCACCACCCGATCGGCCCGTGCCAGCACCGCCACGCCGAGCAGCGTCTCCGGCAGGTCCAGTTCGGGTAGCCGGCGCGGCACCGGCATCGCCTGGCCGGCCGCGGCAACCAGGCCGAGCAGCAACGGCATGCCGCTTTCGGGATCGGTCACCGTCAGCACCCGGGTTGGTTGGGCAGCATGGATGGCGAGTCGGCTGGCTGGATCACCCTCGGCCGCCAACACCATCGGGCGGCTGCCGGTTGTTGTGTCGCGCAGCTCCGCCGGGCGATGCGCTTCCAGCACCCAGCCCCTCGGCTCGCGCCGGGCCCGCAGCGCGGCGGGGGGGGCCAGCGGCAGGCGCAGCAGCATGCCGCCTGGCACCGCCTCGGCCTCCAGCCCGCCGAATACCGGGTCGTGTCGCAGCGCGGCGAGGTTCAGCGGCGTCACATCGTCGACGGCCAGCAGCATCGTCTCACCGCGCCGCAGCAGCACCGCGCCGGTGCCGGCCGGATAGGGCAGCAGGATGCCGCGGTCGCGCCCGGGCTGGGCGAGCAGGCGCACCGGCAGAGCCGCGGCGGTTGGCGGCAGGGCGGGTACGGCGGCCGGCGCCGCCAGGATGGGCGGCGAGGCGCTGGCCGGCACGGGATCGGGGGCGGCCGGGCCGGGCATGATCGCGCCAGGCGGCAGAAGCTCGGCCATGGCGACCATCGGTAGCGGGGCAGCGACCGGAGCGGGCGGCGCCGCGACGACGGGGACGGCGGCACGGCGCGCGGCCCGGCGGCCCCGCCCTGGCCCGCCGGCAAGCGGCGCGGAGCGCTCGGCCGCCGGCGGTGCCGTGGCGGCCGCCGGCGCCGGGTCCAGCGCATCCACCACGATCCGGCTGCCCAGCCGGAAGACCCGCGGCCGCGCCCCGGGGCGGAGGGTGATGCCGATGGCCCCCTCCTCCTGCGCCACACCGGCGATGTTGCGCGGCGGCCGACGGGCGCCGGCGAGATCCACTGCGCTGCCGGGCGGAAAGCGCAGCAGCAGCCGGTCGCCCTGCCGTTCCTGGGTGAAGGCCGGCGGCGCGGGCCAGTCGAAGACGATCCGCCCATGCCCCGGGTGGTCGCCGACCCGCACCGCCACCCGGGCAGGCTCCGCCGCGCCGGCCACCGGCAGCAGCCCGAGCACCACCGCCAGCAGCGCGGCCGCAGCCGACCGGCCCCGCATCAGTCGAAGCTCGCCAGCAGCCGGTCGATCTCCTGCTGGGAGGTGCCGCCACCGGGCAGCTGCGGGCCGTTGGCCAGCTTTTGGCCTTCGGTCTGCGGCGGCGCCTCGGCCTCTGTGGCCGCCGCCGGCCCGGGCTCGCCCTGGCGACCGAAGGCATGCGTCACCGCCGCCACCCGCCGCTCGATCGACTTCAGCGCCGCGACCACCTTGCCGATGCGCTGGCCGGTGATGTCCTGGAAGCTGCAGGCCTCATAGATGCGGGTGACCGCGCCGGCCAGCGCCTCCGCCTGCTCGCCGGCAAGGTGCGATTGCAGCCCCTCCAGCGTCTCGCAGCTGTCGAGGATCTCATTGGTCGCCGTTGCGGTGTGCTCCACCACCGCATCGAGCTCGTCGGTCGCGGTCGGGATGTGGCTGGCGTTGATGTCGTCGACCCGCAGCGCGGCGATCTCCGACTTGGCGCGCGCCACCTCGCGGCCCAGCCCTTCCAGCTCGGCCAGCAGCGCCGTCTCGGTCACGCTGAGGTCGCCCGAGAGGGTGCCGAGCACGGCGCGCACCGCCGCCTCGATCCGGTCGGGGCTGTTGTCGCCGTCAGGCATGCGCCATCACCTTCTCGATCTTGTCGCGCAGCGTCTCGGCGTTGAACGGCTTGACGATGTAGTTCGACACGCCGGCGGCCTTGGCGGCGACCACGTTCTCGGTCTTGCTCTCGGCGGTGATCATGATGAAGGGGGTTTCCTTCAGCCGCGCATCGGCGCGCACCTCCTTCAGCAGGTCGAGCCCGGTCATCGGCTGCATGTTCCAGTCGCTGATCACCAGGCCGAATTGCCCGGCGCGCAGCTTGGCCAGCGCCTCCTGCCCGTCGGTCGCTTCCTCGACATTGTTGAAGTCGAGCTGCTTCAGCAGGTTGCGGATGATCCGCAGCATGGTCTTGTAGTCATCGACGATCAGCACGTTGGTGTTCTTGTCCAGCGCCATCTTCGCTCTCCTCTGTCGCCTCGGGTCAGTTCGCCGGCCGCGCGCGGTGCCGGGCCAGTTCGCCGGTCAGCAGCCGGGCCCGCTCCGGCTTCATGGCGCCGAGCACCGGCGCGGCCTTCGCCTCCCGCATCCGGTCCACCAGCTGGACCAGCACGGGCAGGTCGAGTTCGTCGAAGATCGTCGCCGCGTCACGTGGCCGCATGCCCTCGTAGAGCTTCACCAGCTGCCGCCAGCCAGCCTCCTCGCGCTCCGAGCCGTTGCGCTCGGCGGCCTGGAGCCGTTGCTGCAGCGCTGTCAGCTCCTCGATCCGCTGGGCCAGCCGGCGCTCGGCGGCGGCCAACACCATCTCCCGCGCCGCCGCCGCCTGCTCACGCGCGTCGAGCTCGATGCGACGGGCGCGCAGCCCTTCCAGCAGCGCCCGTTCGCTGCGCTGCTCCGGGGTTAGCTCGGTCGGTGGGGCCGAGGGCAGCATACGCTGCTGCGGCTGCGGCTGCGGCTGCGACGGGGCGCTGGCCTGCGCCGCCGGCACCAGCCCGGCCGCCGCCGGCGGATGCCCGGGCAGCAGCAGCCCGGCCAGCTTCGCCGTCAGCAACAGCACCATGGCCCCGATCACCGCGGGCAGCAGCCGGATGCGCATCAGCGAACCGTCCTGAGCGCGCGCAGAAGGTCGCGCTCCGCCTGACTGCGGACGGCGCCGGCCTCGGCCGGGGCGGCAGCCTCGCTGGCCATCGGCCGCGCCGCGCGCACCAGTACCTCCAGCCGGTCGGCCATCGCCTCGGCGCGTTCCACCAGGTAACGCAGGTCGTCGCGCAGCGGCTCGGCGGCGGCGAGCTTCTCGGCGAGTTGCCGGCCCGCGCCCTCGGCGGTGGCGCGCAGTCGGATCGAGGCCGCCTCGGCCAGCCGCGTCGCCTCACCGAGCCCGGCGGCGCTGCCCTCCAGCGCGGCGCGGTCGCCGCGGGCGGCGCGCAGCGCGCGTTCCAACCGCAGCGCGCAGGGCAAGGTGGCGCCGAGCAGCAGCAGCACCAGCAGGTCCAGTCCGGTCTCCAGCCAGGGCATCGCCTCAAGCCTCCTGCCGACGGCGGAGCTCGCGGCCGATCTTCACGGCGAGGCGGCTTTCCCGCCGACCCAGCTCGGCCTCGAACAAGGGGATGTCGCCGCAGCGCAGCATCACCGGCGCGCCCGGCACGGCATTGAGGGCGATGCGGTCGCCGGGCTTCAGCGACATGATGGCGGCGAGCGGCATGGTCTGCTCGTCCAGCACCACATCCATCGCCAGCTCCGTATGCCTCAGCTCCTCGGCCAGATGGGTTTCCCAGATGCTGTCGCGGCCGAATTTCTCGCCCATGAACTGCTGCAGCAGCAACTCGCGCACCGGCTCCAATGTCGCATAGGGCAGCAGCAGCTCGATCTTGCCGCCGCGATCCTCCATGTCGACCCGCAGCCGCGACAGGATGCAGGCGTTGGAGAGGCGGGAGATGGCGGCGAAGCGCGGATTCACCTCCAGCCGTTCGAAGCGGAAGCTGGCCGGCGAGAGCGGGCTGAAGGCGTCCGACAGGTCCTGCAGCACCACGGTGATCAGCCGCTCCACCAGCGTGCGCTCGATGGTGGTGTAGGGCCGGCCCTCGATGCGCATGGCCGCGGTGCCGCGGCGGCCACCCAGCAAGACGTCCACCACCGAGTAGATCAGCGCCGAGTCGACCACCAGCAGGCCGTAATTGTCCCATTCATCGACCTTGAACACCGCCAGCATCGCCGGCAGCGGCACGCTGTTCAGGTAGTCGCCGAAGCGCAGCGAGACGATGCTGTCGATCGAGACCTCGACATTGTCCGAGGTGAAGTTCCGCAGGCTGGTGGACATGATGCGGACCAGCCGGTCGAACACGATCTCCAGCATCGGCAGACGTTCGTAGGAGACCAGCCCGGCGCTGACGATGCGCTCGATGCCAGTCTTCTCGCCGCTCTCGGCCGGGCCGGCGCTGAAACCCAGGAGGCTGTCGATCTCCGCTTGGTTCAGCACCCGCGCCGCGTCGGGACCGACCGGCGCCTCGTCCTCGGGCGTGCCTTCGGCGTCCAGCGCGGCGCCCCAGGCGGCGGCGAGGTCTTCCTCCTCCTGCGGGGTGTCGCTCATTGCAGCAGCAGCTCGATGAACAGCACATCGGTGACGCGGGCGGGCGCCGCGGCGGTGCTGGCGCGGGCGATCAGCTCCTCCCGCAGCCGTTGCGTGCCGGCACTGCCGCGCAGCTCCTCTGGCCGCATCTCCCGCAGATAGGTGGTGAAGAGGTCAAGCAGCCGCGGCATCGCCGCCTGCAGCAGCGCCGCGTCCTCGGCCCGGGTGATCTCCAGCTTGCTGCGCAGCTTGATGTAGCTGGACCGCCGCCCGGTGGCGTTGAGGTTGGCGACGATGTCCGGCATGTCGAAGTAGATCGCCGGCCGGGCTGCGGCGGGCGCGCCGTCGGATGACGGGGCGGTGCCGGCCGGTGCCGCCGCGGCCGGGGGGTTCAGGCCGAGCAGCCCGGGCAGGATGCCGGTGAACCACAGCCCGGCAGCGGCGCCGGCCAGAACCAGCGGCACCGCCAGCAGCAGGACACGCCTGCCCTTCCCGCCCTTCGGCTTGGCCTCCGCTGTCTCCGCCTTTGTCATGTCCCGCCCGTGGTCCGATACCGGCTGACCTTGCGCGACGGGGCCTTAAGGAAGCCTTGCGGCGGCACGCCGAAACCGGCAGGGCCAGCCGCCCGGCCGGCAGGAAATGCCGCTGGCGGCAGGGCCGGCCGGGCTGCGGCACAAGGTCTTGCGGCCTGCGGCTGGCACGCCGGTTGCCCTGCCCGTTCCGTGCCCCGCGCCAGGATGGCGCCGCCCCGGAGACCGCCCATGGACACGCCCGGCTACGTCATCCTCTCGCGCCTCGGATCCCAATTGCGCGGCTCGGCGGTGCTGGCCAACAACCTGGCCAATGCCAATACCCCGGGCTACCAGGCGCAGCGCGCCATCTTCGCCCGCTACCTGCAGACCGACCCGCTGGCCCAGGCGCCTCCTGGCGGCCGCAGCGTCACCTACAGCATCGACCGCGCCACCTGGCGTGACACCGTGCCCGGACCGCTGACCACCACCAGCAACCCGCTGGACGTCGCGATCCGTGGCGAGGGCTTTTTCGCCGTCGAGACGCCGCGCGGCGAGCGCTTCACCCGCGCCGGCCGCTTCACCCTGGACCAGACCGGCAAGCTGGTGGACGCCGAGGGCAATGCGGTGCTGGACGAGCGCGGCAGCCCCATCACCTTCGCCCCCGGCGACAGCCGCATCGAGATTCAGGGCGACGGCACCATCCGCAGCGAAAATGGTGTGGTCGGCCGGCTGCGCGTCATCCGCTTCGAGGATCCGCAACGGCTGCGCCCGGAGGGCGACCGGCTGTTCGCCGCCGAGGAGGATCCGCAGCCGGTGGCGCGGCCGCACCTCGTCCAGGGCGCGATGGAGGGCAGCAACGTCCGCCCGGTGCTGGAGATGGTGCGGATGACCGAGGAGCTGCGCGAATTCCAGCTCGCCGCCCAATTCGCCGAGCGCGAGGGCGAGCGGCTGCAGACCGCTGTCGACCGCATCCTGCGCCGCCGCAGCTAACCGAAAGGCCCTGACCGATGCGCGCCCTGCAGATCGCCGGCACCGGGATGCTGGCCCAGAACACTTATCGGCTTGCTATGTCCCTGACATTGGGCATTTTTTCACCGGATGGCCCGGAGTTAGCCACACTTGTAGCCATTCACCTGCTTTTGAGAGGGCGCCCCGGCCCGCGCCGGGGCGGCGGGTTCGGTCGCAACGTATTCACGTCATCGGTGCCTGCGCGAGAAGCAGCGATGCTGGCCACGGTCGCTCCTTGCCTCTGCGCGCGCACCCAGTCTTCACATTCGGAGCGGAGGTACCACACGCCACCTCTCCCGCCGTAGGGTTGGGGGCCGAGGCCACGTTTGCTGCCTTTCCAAGTCGCGGCCCAGTTCGCCAGTGTCTTCGCGCTCCTACCGGTCCAGACGGCCGCCGTTGCGCGTGTCAACGCTTCGTCCCCGGGTGGTACCCCTTTCGGTGTGCGCGTTTCGCGGACTGTGGGCCTCGCGCTCGTCCGTCCGGACGAAGGTGTCGGAGCCGAGACCATAGACGATCCGGCGCCGCCCACGGGTCCCATCATCGCGTAGATGCCTTGCGCAAAGAGGCCGTCAATCTGGGCGCGGAGTTCGCAAAGTTCGCGTTCCAGTGGCTGCTGCGAGGGCTCGGACGACTGCGCTGGGGTACGGGTGGCGGAGGGATGGATGGTGATAACCGCCATGAAATTCGGCCTCATCTATGGGCGCAAGATGTCCCGCGGTTTGACCAGTCACACCGCATCGCTGCACACAATCAGGTCCGATTGCACAAAGAGTCCGGAGGTGGAAGCCGAAATTACGCTTTGTAGTTTCACCTTGGGACGTACACCCCGGTCCGACCAACTTCGGCGCGCGCCACGAGGTCGGGCAGGCGCGCCCTGGGTGCGACCACCACCTTGCCAATCCAATTCATGATCTCGGCCGTGAGGACGCCGTTCGGCGAGCCGTCGGCAAGGAAAATGCGGATGGTACGTCCTCTGCCGATGCTGCCGCTCATGAACTCATCCTTCGTGCAGCGCCTTCCGAAGCGCGTCCGCCGCGTCCGCGTAAAACAGCACCTGCACCTTCGTCGCCACGTCGTCGGACAGGTCCACCAGGGCGCGGCGGGCCGAGACGGGCATCAGCACCGTCGCCGCCCCCTTCGACATCGCATGCTCCACCACGTCGATGGGATTGTGGACGGGCTCGACCGAGCCCCCGAGGTTCAGCCCGCCGACCACCGCCATCCCTCCCCTGAGCGATCTGCCCAGGAGGGCGCTGGCCAGCGCGACCAACACCGGCATCCCGGTGTGGTCGGCCGACTTTGATGCATCGAAGGCACGCAACTGGACGGTGAACTCGTGCTCGCGCGGGTTCCTGTCGCCAACCAACTCCTGGCCTCGGGCGTACAGATTCTGCCCGGCGATGCGGACGCTCTCCCGAAAGGGTGCGGGCGGTGACTGGTTCAGGATGCGGACACCGCCCCCAGGTCCCTCGCTCACTTCGATCCGGTAGAGGCCCACGCCCTCGTCCTGGCCACCGGGCCCCAAGGCCCAGACTTGCCCGTGCGGCAGCGGGTCGGCACCGATGCTGTCCTCCGATTGGAGTTCCGGGGTGGCCACAAACTTCTCCACGCCGTCGAGGCCAATGCCGTAGGAGAACTGGGTGTTGCGGAACTCGGCGCTGCCGATCCGCTTCTGCTGCTCCTTCACGCGACGGCGGGATTCCAACGCAAGACGAACCGCCCATTCGAGGTCGTCGTCCGGGACGGGCTGCTCCGAGTCCGGGTACAGGAGCTTGAGCAGGCCGGAGACCGTCTTGGTAACCGCGTTGGTGTCGCGCCCCGACAGCGCGCCGCCCAGGTGCACCCGGCCCTGCATGACACCTGCACGGGACTGCGACCGGAGCCGGGAGAAGCCCTCGGCCAGTACGTCGCTGACCAGCCCGAAGTGGTCGGTGAACACCGCCCGGCTGACCTTCGGGATGTCCCAGCCCGGCAGGTAGGCGTGGATGCGGTCCATGAAGGCGGTGTCATTGCGCATTTCCGGCGGCAGCGGGCCGAACAGGTGGCCAACGCGCTGCTGGTGCTGCACGTCCACGTCGAAGTTGCCGACCAGCACGATCGAGCCCTCGGCGCGGATGCTCTCGCGGCCGCGCGAGAACTCGCCCGACTCCATGTAGCCCTTCATAATGTTCACACCGTCCTTCTGGTCGAAGGAGACGCCGGACACCTCATCGAAGCACACCACGTCGTACTGGCAGACGAGGCCGCGCTGGCCGTTCGCCATATTGACGAACATGCGCGCCACCGTCGCCTTGCCGCCAGAGACGAGGTGCGCGTAGGGGCTGACCTGCTGGAACAGGTGGCTCTTGCCCGTGCCCCGCGGCCCGAGTTCCACCATGTTGTAGTTGCTCTCGACGAATGGAACCATGCGGAGCAGCGTCACGTCTCGGGCGCGCGGGGTCAGCGCCGCGGGCTCCAAGCCGACGCTACGCAGAAGCATGTCCTTCCACTCGGCCGTGGACAGCGCCTGCCGACCTTCGGCGATCCGGTCGAGGATGTCGCGCGTCGAGAGTTGGATTTCCCGCAGCCCGACCACCTCGAAAGGCCGCCCGCCCTTCTCCTGGGCGATCGTAGCGTCGTAACCGAGATCGATCTCGGCGTAGAAGCCGCCGGTCAGCATCCGCTCGTGCTCGCGCACGAAGCGGTCGCCGATGCGCACGTCGGTCAGGCGCAGCGAGGGCAGCGTGACGAGGTAGCTGTCGGTCTTGGCGTCGAGGCGCGCGGTCACGATTTCGATCAGGCGGACGCTGCCCTTCTCGCGCGCCCGCGCCTTGAACAACTCCTCCTCGCCCGCTCGGACGGTTCGTGCGGTCAACTGCTCGCGGACCATCTCCGCGCCGTCCTCGATCTCGGCGGGGTCGGTGCTGGCGCAGTAGCGGCCCAGCATGAACTCGACCACGTAGGTCGGCACCGGGAACTGGCCTCGAAAGCGCCGCACGAGGTCTTTCCGCACCACGTGGCCAGCGAAGGCTTCGGCGGCCTTGTGGTCGAGGTCGTCGAGTTCCACGCTCAGCCCCCGGCCTTCGTCACCAGCTTCGCCACCACGTCCTTGGGTGCCTCGGCGCGGTAGATCACGACACACACCGTCTGCCCCTCGTGGTCCATGTCCACCCCCAGGTTCGCCTCCCCGGCGTCGTCGAGCGCCCTCGGTCCGGTCACCAGGGCGCTCGCGCCCGAGGTGTCCGTGCCGAGCCGTACATCGGCCATCAGGCCCGCCCCGCCCTCGGCGTGGACCTTCACCATCAGCTTGCGCCAGCGCGCCGTCAGCGTCATGGCGGGTGCCGCGCCCTCGGCTGCCACGTCGAGGACGGGCAGGACGCACTCCTGCGGGCTGACGCCGCCGTGGGCGTACTCCGTACCGGCGTAGAAGGCACGCGCGCCGGTCGGGGTGGCCAGCAGCACGGAACTGTCCCACGTCCAGGGCAGACGCGGGTAGCCGGACGGAGCACCCTCCTTGAGCAGCGCGACGCGGTTGGCCTTGCCGGAGGGCGCAACCAGCCCGACAGCCAACTCCGCCTGTGGAAGCCCGCCCGGCATGAGGAGCCAGCCGTGGTCGGTCACGATCCGCACAGGGCGTCCCTGCCGCGCGAGGCGAAGTGCCACATCGGCCACCTCGGCGATCCCGTCGGCGACCCGCTCGGCGAGCCGCGCCCCAAGAGCGTGTCCCTCCTCGTCGAAGCGCCCGACCTCCTGCCAGAGCGCCCCGTCGGCGAGCAGGGAGTCTGAGCAGGACCAGCCCAAGCTCTCGATGGCCTTCATGAGGACCGGCTTCGCGGCGGCCCTGCCCTCGAAGCTCGGCAGCAGCGTCTCAGGCGGCCCAGCCGAGAGCACGCCCGCTGCGGGGCTGACCAGGGCCTTGCAGGTCGCCGTCACAGTTGGAAAGCCGGACCAGCGCCAGCCCGCCTCGACGGTAGCGCCGCCCTCCCGCAGCAGCGCGGCGAGGCGGTGCGCGAGGTCCATGCGCAGCCCGTCCACGAACAGGAGCACCGCACGCTTGGAGGGCGGCGGGACGGGCGCCTCGGGCCGGGCGAAGGTGACCTTCCCGTTGACGGCCAGCGCCTGCAACGTCGTTGCACCTTCGTCGAGCCACGGCAGATAGACGGCGCGCAGCGCCGCCATGACGGCTTCCCGGTCCTCGCCGCCGCGGACGAAATCGAGCGCCGCCAGCGCGGCCGCGTCGGCCTTCCAGCCCTCGACCGCGTACGCCTCCGCCATCGCTGCGGGATCGTGCCCAGGCAGCGGGGCGGCCGCGGCGACAGCGGAGAGGTGCGCCAGCGCCTGCGCCAGCCGGGCCTTGCCGCGTTTCGCCCAGACCGTCGTCCGCCGCCACGCGTGGTCGCCTTCGAGGTGCCGGATCGCCTGCCGCGCCTCGCCGCTCGGCTTGTCCGCGAGGGCCAGCAGCCCCGAGCGCAGCGTGGCTTCCCGCCGGTCGTTCTCGGCCGGGTAGGTGTCCGGGACGGCGAGCAGGTCTTGAGGCTCCTCGCGGGCCAGCAGTCCCACCACCCCCTCGTGACCGCCACCGGACTGCTCGAACCGTTCCCAGACCTTGGCCCAGCCCTTCTCCTTCGAGGCGAGGCGGGCGGCCGCGTCTTGCGGGGACTTCTTCCGAGGATCGAAGCCCAACTGCTTGGTGGCCAGCGCGGCGAAGGCATCGAAGCGTCCCAGGTCGGTGTCGGGCGTCAGGGCGCCATCCATCCAGCGCAGCATGTCGCCCATCGGGTCCGGCGCCAGCAGGGCGTCGAGTTCCGCGGCGGTCAAGCGCCTGCCACGCAGGGCCTCCACGGGCTCGGCGAACAGACGGCTCGCGGCGCGGGCCAGGGCCTCGCGCGTCGCCTTGTCCTCAGGGATGTCGAGGCGGACGGGGCTGCCATGCGCGGCAAGGAACCCGCGCAGCGTCCAGTCGCGTGCCTGCTTCGGCTGGCCGAAGAACGTGCCCGCCACGGCGAACCAGACAAGCGGGGCGAGGTCGGCCGGGCAGTCCTCGGCGCCGCGCAGCACCTCACGGCCATGGCCGGGCAGGTAGATGACCGGCGGTTCTCCCTGCGGCCAGTCGATCCCCGGCACCTGCCGCGCCGCGGCAGCGCGTAGCCAGAGGGCGGGGCCGGTGCGCGTCGCCGGGTCGTAGTCCCCGAAGGTCAGTAGACTCGGCACCCGGGCACGCAGTGCGGGGAGCACGGATGCGAATTCACCCGCCGCGTCGCACCATACCACCGCCTCCGGCGCTGCCTCGGCAGCCGGGTTGTAAGCGGCGCCATCACGAAGCGAGGCAACGAGGGCGTCAAGCGGCGTCGTCATTCCGCCGCCTTCTGCCGCGCCGCACGCTTCTCGGTGAGCGTCAGGTGGTGGTCGTTGATGCGGTCGCCGGGCTTGCCGGGCCTACCGTCCTTGTCCGTCACTAGCGGACCGAGGTGGTACCAGGGGGCAGACGGCGGGTCGGTGCCCCGATCCTTGTTCCAGTTGATGCCCTTCGGTATCTCCCGGAGCACGCCCGCCTTGATGAAGGGTCTGATGTTGAGGCGCACACCATCGTCGAGGTCAGGCTCCCATCCGATAGGCTGGCCACCAAGGGGTTTCCAACGCACGAAGATGTCGTAGGGCTTCTCCCCGTTGAGGATGGCGACGAGGCGCTGGCGCAGTTGCAGGAGACTGTCAGGAATTTTGTGTGGGACGGCGTTGGTCAGGTGATGGCAAATCGGTCCTGGAAGAGAATGGCGAACTGCGCCTTGGCAGCGCTCCACTCCCTCTGCGGCATCTTCCAGTCTTTGGACGCCCGG
>NZ_JACOMF010000048.1:23411-27367 GCF_014283215.1 Siccirubricoccus deserti | reverse complement strand
CGCTGACCAGCGCCTTCAGCTCGGCCGGCGACAGCGCGTCAGGATCGGCGGGCGGGACCATGCGCCCGAGCGAATCAGACCAGCCGCCACCTGGGAAGGGCAAACTGCACCCTCGCCACAGGTTTTGCCCCTCTTACAAAGATCCATTATAAAGCACTGAAAATAAAAGAAAATATCTGAACACCTCTATACGTCTTGGAAGTGAAGAGATGAATATGCGTTTATCTGTTGCAGCCTTGGCCATCCTGATGGCGCCGCCGTTGCAGGCGCAGGAGACCGCTTTCGAACTGCCTGCCATCGTCGTGCAGTCGCGGCGCTTCGAGGAAGCGCGCAACCGCATCGCCCCCTCGCTTGGGGCCAGCCTTTATGAGCTGGATCGTGCCGCCATCACCGCGCTGCCACAGGGCGAGGCGGCGCGGTTGAGCGATGTGCTGCTGCAGGCGCCGGGCGTGGTCCAAGAAGCTTTCGGTGATCTGCATGTGCGTGGTGACCATCGGAACCTGCAATATCGGGTCAATGGCGTGCTGCTGCCCGAGGCAATCAGCGGCTTCAGCCAATTATTCGATGCGCGGGCGCTGCGTGGCGTTTCCCTCATCACCGGCGCGCTGCCCGCGCAATTCGGCTATCGCACCGCCGGTATCGTCGACATGACACTGCGTTCCGGCGCGGAGGACCGGGGCGGAAGCGCCAGCCTCTACGGCGGCAGCTTCGGCACGGTGCAGCCGGGTGCCAGCTATGGCGGCATGCTCGGCCCGGTGGAGGTCTTCGGCGCCGTCTCCGGCCTCCGGAGCGAGCGTGGTTTCGAGAACCCGACCCGCGGCCCGGTGGCGCTCCACAACGAAACGCTGCAAGGGCGGGGGCTCATTCATGCCGCGCTGCCGCTCGATGACCGCACTCGGCTCTCGCTGATCGCCGGCAGCGTGGTGGCGCGCTACCAGGTGCCGAACACCCCGGGGCTGGTGCCGGAATTCACTGCCTTCGGCCGCTCGGACTTCGACAGCGCCGCCCTGCGGGCGAAGCAGCTCCAGCGCAGCAGCTTCCTCATCCTCGCCGGCCAGCACGCGCTGGGCGAGGCCGACCTCCAGCTCTCCGCCTTCCTCCGCAGCTCCTCCGTGCGCTACCGGCCCGACGGGGTGGGCGACGTGCTGTTCGACGGCGCCGCCAGCTATGTCCGGCGCGAGAGCCTCTCCTTCGGCACCCAGGCGGATGCGGCCTGGCGGATTGCGGCGCGCCACACGTTGCGCGGCGGGCTCTTCCTCTCGCAGGATACGACGCGCAACGCGACGGACAGCACGGTGCTGCCGCTGGACGGTGCCGGCGGCACGGTGAATGCGCCCTTCGGCATCAGCGAGCGAGGCCAGGCGCGGCAACAGCTTTTCGGCCTCTATCTGCAGGATGAGTGGCGGCTGGCCGAGGCGCTCACCTTGAATGCCGGGGCGCGCTTCGACAGCGTCTCCGGCATCATCGAGGCATCGCAGCTCAGCCCCCGCGCAAATCTTGTCTGGTCGCCGGACGAGGCCACGACCATCTCCTTCGGCTATGCCCGCTACTTCACCCCGCCGCCGGCGGAGCTCCTCGGCCCGGTCGACATCCGCCGCTATCTCGGCACCACCCTCCAGCCCGCCACGCTCCGTGCCGACCCGGTACGGGCGGAGCGCTCGCACTACTTCAATCTCGGCCTGCGGCACCGGGTGAGCGAGAGCCTGACCCTGGGAGCGGAGGCCTATGCGCGCGCGGTGGAGGACATGCAGGATCTCGGTCAGTTCGGCCGGGCCTATATCTTCTCGCCCTATAACTACCGCCGCGGCCGGGTCTACGGGCTGGAGCTGACCGCCGATTGGCGCGACGGTCCCTGGCGGCTGTACGGCAACCTCGCCATCGCCCGCTCGGAGGGCAGGGGGCTGGTCTCCAACCAGTATTTCTGGAGCGCGGAGGAGCTTGCCCAGGTCGAGCGCAAATGGGTGCGCACCGACCATGACCAGCTCCTGACCGGCTCGGCCGGCGGCGCCTTCGAGGCCTGGGAGGGCGGCACGCTCTCCGCCTCCCTCATCTATGGCAGCGGCATGCGCAAGGGCTTCGCCAACAGCGAGGTGACGACACCCTATGTCACCCTTAATCTTGGCCTGGCGCAGCGCTTCACCCTGCCGGATGGTGGCGCCTGGACGGCGCGGCTCGACCTGCTGAACCTCTTCGACCGGGCCTATCTGCTGCGCGATGGCACGGGCATTGGCGTCGGTGCGCCGCAATACGGTATGCGCCGCGGGATCTTCGCCGGGCTCTCGCGGGAGATCTAGAGCGGGCCGCAGAGGGGCACAAAAGCCCGGCCCTGCATGGGTCGGCGCACGGCCGTCTGCAGCGCATGGCGTTCATGTCCGAACGCCGTCCGCTTTAGCCCGTTGTTTGCAGAGCGGAGGCAGGCGACGGGGCGTTCGCGTCCTCCGCGGTCCGCTCTAGAACAGCAGCCCCTTCTTCAGCAGGCCGTGCACGCCCTTCTCGCCGTTCACCGTCTGTGTCACATGGAAATCCACCGCCAGCGAGCAGAAGGCATAGGCCTGCTCGCGGGAGAGGTTGGTGCGGGCGACGATGAAGGCGATCATCTCCCGCAGCGCGCCCTTCATCGCCTGGTCCAGATCCTCATGCAGCCCCATGCTGATGAAATGCGTCGGGGTTTCCGCCCGTGGCATCTTCAGCAGCGGTGCGCTGCCGTCTGATTTGTGCAGGATGAAGGTGAGGCTGCCGTTCAGGCAGGTCTCCAGCGCAGTGACGCAGACCTCGCCATCGCCCTGCACGCCATGTCCGTCGCCGACCGAGAAATTGGCACCGGGGACATGCACCGGCAGGAACAGCGTACTGCCCTGCTGCAGCTCCTTGTTGTCGAGGTTGCCGCCATGGATGCGCGGCTCCTTCGAGGCGATGCGGCCGAAGGCGGGCGGCGGTGCCACGCCCATGACGCCGAAGAAGGGGTCGAGCGGCAGCTCCGTGCCCCAGGGCAGCCGGCAGGTGCGGCGGGCGCGGTCGATCGGGATGATCATCATCGCCGGCTCGTGGAAATCCTCCGGCAGGGTACCGGCGAGCGGGCGGATGGTGTTGTAGCCCCAGTCGGCGCCCGGCTCGATCCGCTCGATCCGGATCTCCAGCATGTCGCCCGGCATGGCGCCGGCGATGGCGATCGGCCCGGTGCAGATATGGCCGGCGGTCATGCCGGGGTTGGCGGCGATGATGGCGGCGAGCGCCGGCGGCACGGTCATGCCGCTGCCCGGCGGCGGCAGCACGGCTTCGCGGCCCGAGACGCATTCCACCTCCACCGTATCGCCCGAGGCGATGGTCAGCACCGGCGGGAAGCTGGCGTCGAAGGCGCTGATGCGGACGGTCTCAGGCGTGGCGCGCAGGCTATGGGTGGCCATTCGGGGCGGTCTCCGGGTCGGGCGAGGGCAGCAGCGTGGCGACCGTGCCCGGCAGCGTCAACGGCCTCAGGTGGAGCAGGCGGTGGAGGCGCTGAAGCCCGAAAGCTTCGAGGGCCACACCACCGGCGACACCACCAACAACCGATCGGCGAAATGGCCGTGGCGGCTGGATGACGAACGGCTGATGGACCCGTTCTACGAGCGCTCGCCGAAGGCTGGACACGACATCGCCCGCATCCACAAGGGAATGCTCCCGATCCAGGCGCGTTTCCCGCGGCTGCTGCCCTATGCGAATGTCGATGACATGGGGAATGCGGCGAAGAATTGGCCGCAGATCCGCTTCGTCAGCCACCATTCCGTCTGTCGCTTCGCCAGCGGCCCGGTGGAGTGAGGGCTGGAGCAGTTCGAGCGCACCGGCCGGCTGGAGTAAATGCGTCTAACAAAACTTGCTTTCATGCGTTACTGGGGGCATGGCGAAGCCCCTGGTTCCTGATGATCTCTGGGCGATGCTGGAGCCGCTGCTGCCGCCCGCACGGCCGAAGCCGAAGAGCG
>NZ_JACOMF010000048.1:0-23401 GCF_014283215.1 Siccirubricoccus deserti | reverse complement strand
GGATACGATCCTCAGATCCAAGGATGACGCTGACGGTCTGGGCCATGCCTGGAGAATTCCACCGCAGCGCCCCGCTGTGAATCCTCCGTCTGCGTCAGTGCACTAGGTAGTGGTGCGCGCTAGACGCTTGATACCCACCAGAACGTCGGAGAAAGGTGGACGGCCACCGGTGCCGGACCGTGCGGCACTGACCGGCATCATCTTTGTCCTCAAGACGGGCATCCAGTGGGAGGACCTGCCCGCCGAGATGGGCTGCGGGTCGGGCATGACCTGCTGGCGGCGGTTGCGGGACTGGCAGGCGGCAGGGGTGTGGGCTCGCCTGCACCATGCGCTGCTGGAACGGCTGCACGGCGCCGACCAGCTCGATTGGAGCCGGTGAAGGCAGTGCCTTCACCGCTGGACAGCGCGTCTGTTCCGGCGAAAAGGGGGGAGCGGCAACCGGCCCGAACCCGACGGACCGGGGCAAGCCAGGCACCAGGCGGCATATCGTGGTCGATGGCCACGGCACCCCGCTCGGCCTGGCGCTCAGCCCAGCCAACCGCCACGACAGCAAGATGCTGGCCGCCACCCTCGATGCCATCCCGCCGGTCCGGCGCCGCCGTAGGCCCGGCGGCAGGCCGCGGCGGCGCCCCGACAAGCTGCATGCCGACAAGAGCCATGACCACCGCTTTTGCCGCAACGACTGCCGCTGCCGCGGCATCGTCCCACGCAGCGCCCGGCGCGGCATCGAGGACAGCCGCAGGCTCGGACGACATCGCTGGAAGGTAGAGCGGACCCTCGCCTGGATGGCCCGCTTCCGGCGCCTCACGATCCGCTACGAACGACGCGAGGACATCCACCTCGCCTTCACCACCCTCGCCGCCGTCCTCATCTGCCTGAACCAGGTCAGACGGTTGTGTTAGGCGTTCTAAGACAATCACCCGGGTGGAGCGCGCGATCCTCGATGCGGTCACTGCTGCGATCGGGGGGGGTGCGTACCCAGCAGCAGGAGGAGGAGGCTCAGCGTCGCGCAGAGGACGAGGAGGCGTGGCGTGCACTCCGGGAACACGACCCCAATAAAACGATTCGTGCGTTGGAAGCGGAGCGGAGACGGCAAGCGCCGCCCAGCTTACCGCCGGGTAAGGGCCGACGGAAGTGAGTTCCGCGTTCCACTCCCGGCCGATATCGATCCAGAGAGCGCAGAATTCCACACTGCCTATGCGGCGGCTGAGTTGGCATTCGAGCGAGATTGTGCCGCGAAAGCCCTGGCGGAGCCCCAGGCGGGCACGGTGGGGGCCGCCATTCGGGCATATCGCCAGTCGGCCGACTTCATGTCCCGGTCACCAAATTCGCGACGGCACTACGACTATCACCTGCGGTTATTCGCGGCTGATTTCGGCCATCTGGCGATGCGTTCGATCACCTATGGGTGGGTCGATGAGCATCGCGACAAATGGTTCGCGGCCGGGCGGCTCAATACGTGGAACGAAATCCGTAAGGTTATGCGGGCCGTGACCGACCGCTTCATCAACCATAACCCCTTGGTCATCCCGTTCAATCCCTGGCAGCGGGTCCGCCGACTGGGTGTCGACGTGGCTGAAGAGGAACGACAAAACCGGCCCTGGCCCGCGGAGGTGATCATTGAGGTATTCCGGCACGCCACCCCGGCGTTCCGGGCGCTGTTGACGGTCTACATCTACACCGGCCAGCGGGGCGGAAATGTGGTCCGGTTCGGCAACGCCGAGACGACCTACAACCCAACCGAGCGCTGCCTGATCTTCTCTCAAGAGAAGACCGGAAAGCGCATGCGCCTCCCGGTGCCCGAGGCGTTGCATGTCCTGCTGGTGCGCCAGGATGGCACCACGGCGCTGCTGACGCCGCAGGGGCGACCGTGGAACACCCTGAACGCTCAGGAGGCGCTGCGGACGCTGCTGCGGAACCTCGGCCTCCCGCGCTACACCCTGCACGGACTGCGCTCGACCGTCGCAGCGACGCTCGCCGAGGCAGGATTCGGGGAAATGGTTCTAATGGCGCAAGGAGGCTGGGAGAGCAGCCGTACGGTCAGAGGGTACCTGCGCGGTCACGAGCAACAGAAGGTCCTCGCGGGAGCCTCGGATGCTTTGGCAGCCCGATTCGAGCCGCTGATCCGGCAGGCCAAGATCGACGGCAACGAGCGGCGGTTCAGCGGGGTGACCGGGCGCGCGGCGGCGCGGGCCGGCGTAGAAGGGAGGGCGCGGGAGCGGGCGAAAAACCGCTTGACCGTTCTGGACCCAGCGGTGGACCCTGGACCTATCGCCCCGGATCGGACCGATCCGGGCTAATCTTCTAGAGGATTGTCAATGGCTTGGAGGTGGCGTCCCCAACGGGATTCGAACCCGTGTTACCAACGTGAAAGGCTGGTGTCCTAGGCCTCTAGACGATGGGGACGTAAGGCTAACCTCCAGTAACCGCTCGCCTTCCGCTAGGACAGGCCACCTCGTTCGATATGCTTCCGAAGCGTGTTCGGGGCATGGAGCGGGCAGGCATGTCTCATACAGGGCGTGCGGCGGCGGTCACTACACCGGCACAGCGAAGACGTCTAGCCGCACGTGGCGCCTCCTGGTGGAGGCCGGTGCAACTCGGCCTGCGGATTGGCCACAGGGAGACGGCGGAAGGCCGCGTCGGCATCTGGATTGCCCACCTATCCCTCACTATCCCGAAACGCGAGTAGCGCAGCAATAACCGGATGGCCGCTGGCGCTTGGAGTCCATGCTCTGTCGCCTCTCGCGTCTTCCACCGCTTGGCCCGGCATCGCCACCGTGCTTCTGCCGACACCCCGGAAGGCAAGGAGGGCCGGACCAACAGGCTGCCTTCAACCCTGCCATGCACCGCCGAAGCCGCTCCAGCATGATGTGCGAGCGTGCAAATCAAGCCTTCCGGGCATGGACGCCCAAGAGGTGTTTGCTCTAAGCCGCGCCCATGCATCGTCCCTGGCTGTTCATCGGCGCCCTGCTGGGTCTCACTGCGGTTGGCCTGGCTGCCTGGGCGGCGCATGGCGCGCCAGCACGGTTGGACCCGGCCCGCCTTGCCATGCTGCGCAGCGGCATCGAGATGCAGGGCTGGCACGCGCTGGCGCTGCTGGCGACCGGACTCTGGGCGGAGCGGCGCGGCGGGCTGCTGCCGCAGCTGGCTGGCCTCGCCTTCGCGCTCGGTGCGCTGCTGTTCTGCGGCGGGGTCTACAGCGCGGCGATCGGCGGCGTGTCGCTCGGCCCGGTGGCGCCGATCGGCGGCACCACGCTGATGGCGGGATGGGCGCTGCTCGGCGTCTCGGCGTTGTGGCGGCGATGATCGGCGCCGCCTATCTGGCGCATGAGGGCTTCGCCCGGCCGTTGGCCGAGGAACTGGCCCGCGCCGGCCGCAGCATCACCCACTGGCACGGGCTGCTGGCGTTGTCGCCGGAGCCGCCGGCGCCGGTCGCCTGGGCGCTCGACACCTGGACCGCGCCGCAGGAACTGCCCGCCCCCTCGGTGAAGGCGGCCGCGGATGCGCTGAGGGCGATCCAGCGGAATTGGGGCCTCTACGCCGCCGGCCAGCATCGCCGCGCGGCACTGATCGAGGCCCGGCTGCCGCCGGTGAAGGCCCGCCCGCTGAACTTCCCGGAGCCAGCGCCGACCGGCCATCTCGGCGCCTGGACCCTGCTGGCGCCAGACCTTCTGCTGGCCTCGCCGACCAAGACCAGCCCCTTCATCAACGGTAGGGTGCAGTTCGTCGAGGACAAGGAGGGCCCGCCCAGCCGCGCCTACCTCAAGCTGTGGGAGGCGCTGATCCGGGCCGGCCGCTGGCCGCAGCCAGGCGAGCGCTGCCTCGACCTCGGCGCCTCGCCCGGCGGTTGGACATGGGCGCTGGCGCGGCTCGGCGCCCAGGTGGAGGCGGTGGACAAGGCGCCGCTCGACCCCGCGATCGCGGCGATGCCGGGGGTGAGCATGCGGCAGGAGAGCGCCTTCGGCCTCGACCCGCACCAGCACCCGCCGGTGGAGTGGCTGTTCAGCGACGTCATCTGCTACCCGGCGCGGCTGCTGGCGCTGGTGCGGCGCTGGCTGGAGGCAGGGCGGGCGCCGAATTTCTGCTGCACCATCAAATTCCAGGGCGAGACCGACCATGATGCAGTGGCGGAATTTGGGGCTATCCCCGGCGCGATGCTGTTCCACGGCGCCCACAACAAGCATGAGCTGATGTTCCTCCGGCTGGGCGCGGCGTAGCGCCGGCGGATGCCCCGCCGCTGGCACGGCGCCTGCTGAACACGGGTCATGCCCGCCGGTCACAACCCCGGCCCGGCCGCAGTGCAGGAGGACAGCCATGCAGATCTTGGCCGGGAGCTCGCTCTTACCCCCGAACATGGGCGCCTGGTGTGCCCAGATGGAGCGCAACGCCTTCAAGGGCCTCGACGGCGACAGCAATGGCGCCGTCAGCCTTGCCGAATTCCAGGCGAGGCTGCAGGAATTGCCGCACGGCACGTCCGGCCCGGCAAACCCTGCCGGCGTCGCCAGGCTGGAGAATACCTTCAAGTCGATCGACACGGATGGTGATGGCCAGCTCTCGGCCACGGAAATCCGCAACTCCATGGCATTGCGCGAGCGGCAGGGCGACGCGCGGCCGGCGGAGGCAGGCGAGGCAGGGCTGGGCGGCCTGCTGGTGGCGCAGCTGCTCGGCCAGGACCAGACGATGCCGGGCAGCGCCGCGCCTGCTGACTTCGGCGGCGGCCTTGATGCCGCGGACCAGGCGCGGCGGCGGTTGCGGCAATACGCCACAACCCAGGTTGCCACGGCCTACGTCACGTAGCGCCGGGCGGCCCACGGCGCCGCGCCGTCCTGCCTATTGCCCCGAATGGAGAAGCCGCTTTCATCGGGTCGTTCCGGCAAGCCATGCTTGGGTGGGCAGGTTGCCGTCATTGCCACCGCCCGCCACCATGCGGAGCAGGGAGCAAACGCCATGGCGCCGAACCACCTGCCCGGTCTGACCATCCAGGAGATCACGGTGCGTGCCGTCGACGCGCCGCTCGACCCGCCGCTGCGCAACAGCCTCAACACCATCCCGCGTGCGCCGCTGGTGATCGCCGAGCTGCGCACGCGGGAGGGGGTGACGGGCAATGCCTATGTCTTTCCCTATACGCCGGCGGCACTCGGCGCGACCGCGGCGCTGGTGCGCAACATCGGCGCGACCCTGGCCGGCCGGCCGCTGGCGCCGGCGACGCTCTGGGCGGAGTTGCACAATGGCTTCCGCATCCTCGGCACCGAGGGGCTGGTGCAGATCGCGCTCTCCTGCCTCGACATGGCGATGTGGGACGCACTGGCGCGGGCGGCCGGGGTGCCGCTCTGCCGATTGCTCGGCGCCGAGCCGCGGCCGGTGCCGGTCTATGCCTCGCTGCGCGGCTGGGGCGCGGCGATGCTGGCGGAGGAGGCGGGGCAGGCGGTCGCCGGCCTCGGCGCTCGGGCGGTGAAGTTCAAGCTCGGCCAGGCGCGGCTGGAGGAGGACCTCGACACAGTGCGGGCGGTGCGCGCGGCGGTCGGCGATCAGGTGGAGATATTGGTCGATTACAACCAGGGCCTGACCCGGCCGGAGGCGGAGCGGCGGGGCCTTGCCCTGCAGGCGCGCGACGTGCGTTGGCTGGAGGAGCCGCTGCCGGTGGACGACGACGCCGGGCTTGCGGCCCTGCGCGGGGCCTTGCGGCTGCCGGTGCAGGGCGGCGAGAATTGGTGGGGGCCAAGGGGCATGGCCCGGGCACTGGCGGCGGGGGCGGTCGACCTCTGCATGCCGGATGCGATGAAGATCGGCGGGGTGACCGGCTGGCAACAGGCGGCGGCGCTGGCGGCGGCGCATCGGGTGCCGATGTCCTCCCATATCTTCATCGAGGCCAGCGTCCAGCTACTGCCGGCGACGCCGACGGCGCATCTGCTGGAGCATCTGGATGTGGCCGGGCCGCTGCTGCGCGATCCCTTCGTGGTGACGGGCGGGATGGCGCAGGTCGCTGGGCGGCCGGGGCTCGGGCTGGAATGGGATGCGGCGGCGCTCGCACGGTGGCAGGCCGACGTCTGAGGTCTGGCCAGCATCGCGGGACCGGAGTGGATCGATCCGGTTGGACGCCGCCGTCGTGGCAGCTAGGATGCCCGCTGATCCAGGGGAGGCACTGCCGTGCGCGCGATCTTCGTCGATGCCAATGAGTCGCTGGCGGCGGTCACCGAAAGGCTGATCCAGCCCGGCGACCTGCCGGTCGGCATCAACCGCAACCCTGACATCAGGCCCGCCGACCTGCCCGGCCTGCTTGCCGGCCATGCCATCGCGATCGACGACCACACCCAACTCCCGGTGGAGGTCGTGAAGCAATGCCCCGATCTGAAGCACATCGTCTTCCTCGGCACTGGCGCCCGCAGCTACATGGACCCGGAGGCGCTGAAGGCCGAATGCGGCGTCGATGTCCATATCATCAAGGGTTATGGCGACACCGCCGTGGCCGAGATGGCCTTCGCGCTGATGTGGGATGCGGCGCGGCAGACCGCGATGATGGATGCCGCCATCCGCCGCGGCGACTGGCCGCGCGTGGTCGGCACCCAGCTGACCGGCAAGACCGTCGGGCTGGTCGGCACCGGCGGCATCGGCGCCGAGATGGCGCGGCTCTGCGCTGGCATCGGCATGAAGGTTCTGGCGTGGAACCGCTCGGCCAAAGCCCTGCCCGGGGTGGAGTTCGTGCCGCTGGACCAGCTGCTGGCCGAGAGCGACGTGGTCTCAGTGCACCTGCTGCTGAACGACGAGACGCGCGGCTTCCTATCGAAGGAGAAGCTGGCGCGGATGAAGCCCGGCGCCATCCTGGTGAACACTGCGCGCGGCGCCATTGTCGATGAGGCGGCGATGATCGCGGCGCTGGAAGCCGGGCACCTCGGACATGCGGCGCTGGATGTCTTCGACCAGGAACCGCTGCCGGCTGGCCACCCGCTGACCCGGCTGAGCAACGCCACCTTGACCGCCCACGCCGCCTTCCGCACGCCGGAGGCCAGCGACAATCTGATCGGCGCGGCGCTGGAGCATTGCCGGCGGATCCTCCGGGACGGGAAGTAGCCAGCAGGTTCGGATTGCGGTGACGGCTGCCTGATCGGCCGGACCGAAGTGTGCCCGCCTGGCGGAACGGTAGACGCAGCGGACTTAAAATCCGCAGTCCAAAAGGGCGTGGGGGTTCGAGTCCCCCGGCGGGCAATCCTTTGAAAATACGGTTGAATGTTGCCGGGAGGACGATCAATCGGCGCAGCTCGGTCGCGCCTTCTGATGAACGTTTGTCAGCACATAGTCAGCAGTCGGTGACGGACGTCTTTCTCTCCAGCGGCATATTCAAGTTTCCTTGATGATCCGGCGCGGCGAAATCCGCTCAGCCAAGGACCCACTGAACTTCGGAGTCTCGCGTTGCTCAGGCCGTCGCATCGGCCAAAGCTCAGGACCTCAGCCGTGCGATACGGCGCTGCAATCCGCGCCATTCCTTCTGAGCCGCAGCGCGGCCAGATTGATCGTAGACCTCGTTAACACTGCGCGACCCACGGTGTGCCAGTGCCGCACCGGCGACCTCGACATCGCGGGGGTCGTGCTGCAGCATCCCGGTGGCGATGGCATGACGGATGGAATGCGGGTTCACGCACTGGCCGATCAGCGCCATCCCGCGGGCGCGGAACAGATTGTAGAGCCAGCCATAGCCGATCGGCAGCCCACCCCCGCCAATCCAGAGCGTGCCCGGATCGGGCCGGCCATTGAGTAGGCGCGGCCGATGCACCTCGAGATAGCGATGCAGATGTGGCACCAGCGCCATGGGCACCGGCAAATCGATCGGCTCGCCGTTCTTGACATCAGATCGTGGCACAACCAGCCGATATCCATTGCCTACCGCCTGCAGGCTCTCATCGAGGCGCAGGGCAGCGATATTGTACCGGCGCAGCCCGACATAGGCTGTCAACGCCAGCAGCAGCCCGTCACGGTGATCGCGCGATGCGCAGTGAGACGGCGGTGCCGTATCGGCCGCGATGCAGAGGTCGAGAGCCCGCTCGACCAACAACGCGAGATCGATGGGCGCCACCGGCTTGCGGGAAGCCCTGGCCTCAGCCTCCCGTGGCCGGGCAGGATGGCGCCGGACCCAGGACCAGTCGCGGTCCGGCACCATGGCGGCGACCGCCAGGGTCAGTTCGCCGACGATCTGGCGGGCAGTGCTGGCGGTCCACCTCTCGCTGGATGCCCCCAGCCATGCGGCAAGGCGCGCCGGGGTGAGGCGATCGGCCGGAGTCTCTGATGGGTCGAGATTGCCCCGCACATCGAGGAAGGCGAGGAAATTGCCCCAGGCTCCGGCCCGTGCCCGCCGCGTCTGGGCCGCCCAACCGGCTGCAGGACCTGGTTCGCCGAACGGTCCCTCGGCCTCGGCGACGGCTCGAGCCCAGGCGGCACGGTCCGCCTCGGGCCACAACTCAGGCATCCACCGCCGTGCTTCGGGCGGACAGTCCTCGCTGTAGCGGCCGAGGTGGCGCCGCGGCGCGGTCATCGCTTCCCTCCCTTCCTGGCGGTCTGCCGCCGGAGCATGTCTCGCTTGCTGTCGAGCACCTCGGCCCACTGGCGCTGGGCGCCGCGGGTCCGCAGGGAGCCGTACATGCCCTCGGTTGTCTTCAGCTGGGTATGGCCGAGTACCCGCTGTGCCAACGGCCCGTTCAGAGGGTCGGCATCGTAGAGCAGTGTCGCCACCAGGTGACGGATCAGGTGGACATTGAACTGAACACCGACGGCGTCGCGTACGGCGGTGGAGACGCCGCGGGTCAAGGCTTCCGGGCAGCGATGGTCGTCGCCCATGCCCGCGAACAGCCAAGACGAAGCGGCATTCGTCCTTGCCAAAGCAGGGCGATGGATTCTGATGTGACGATCGATGCGACGGGCAAGATCCAACGGCACTGCAGCATCAAGGGTGATGCCATTCTTGACCTCGGTGCCAGGGATGCAGATCGCAACGATACGGTGGTTGGCGTCACGCCTGAAATGCCGATCGATGTCGATCGCAGCGAGATTCCGCCGCCGCATCGGCAGCAACTGCAGCAACGCCAAGGCCAGGGCACGTTCATGCAGGCCCGCAGCCCGTGCCGGACATCCTTCGGCCAGAAGCCGGTCCGCCGCCGCGAATAGCTCCGCCGGCAGGGCCAAGAACTTCCGGATCACCTGCGGGTCGTCGAAAAGCGACAGCCGCGCGCGGACCCGATCAGTTAGCCCCGGGTAGCGGTGCTTCACCTTGGCCTTCAGCTCGAGCAACGGCTGCAGCCTGTCAGCGGGCAGGTTCAGGTGCCGGCTGGCGACATCGATCAGGATAATCGACATCCCAACCGCATGGCCGTTCCAGGCCTTTCCCGCGCGTTGGTAGAACTCGGTCAGGATCGCCCGCATCGCCTCCGGTGTCGTCAAGGCGGCAAGGCTCTTGATGCTGTCGATCGGCGTACCCGCCTTCACCAGAGCTGATGCGGCACGGGTCAAGAATCTGCGGCGATCGGCTATCGTGACTTCGGCCAGCGGCCGCGCGGGCTGCGCGCTACCCTCGGCAAAGGCAGCAGTCCGCTGTTCGAAGGGATCGGGATCGCCAAGCCTGGCGCAGTAGGCAGCAACATCCTCGGTGAAGGCCGGCGGGAACGCGCTGATCGGCAGCGCCCAGCGGTGCGGATTGGTCGGCGTGAGCAGCACCCGACCGGGCCAACCCGGCACGGTGCCGACCGCGCTGTTCCACAGCCGCCGGATCGCGCTGATGGAGGCACCGGGCGAAAGATCGTAGGTGCGCTCGAACAGGAAGGCGCGATACGCCTCCAGCGCAGCCTCATCGACCACATTCGGTGCGATAACATTTGCCTGACAGAAGCGCGCAAACCCGGTCAGCGCCGCCACATGCGGCGACTTCGGCCGCGGTACCATGGCCGTCCCCTCGGCACCTTCAGGCGTCATCCGGCCCCTGGAACCGACGGTCAGCGCGGTGAAGCAGGGCGCATCCGTGAGCATTGCCATGGTTGCCGCCCAGGCATCCTGGAGCGGCAGCCGCCTTACGCAGCGGGGTGTGACATAGCCCGTCAGTATGCCGATTGCGGCAAGACCACTGCGGACGTTGGTCCACCGCTTTCGGGACATGCGGAACCGGGCCGGCAGTATGGCCTCGAGCAGCGGTCGAAGAGCACGCGGCTCGATAGGCAACCGGTTGGCGGCCTGACCGGTGACGCGCTCCAGGGCGGCAACGGCGGAGCGGAGTTCGCGCAGCCGGTCGGGCGAGATTGTGGCATCAACGGCGAGGCAGGCGAGGGCTTCGGCAAAGGTTGCCGGACGCGCGTCGGCAGCCCCGCCGGGCGGCTGGTTGGGGACGGTCATATTACCTCCGGTGGTCAGGGATGATCAGCGGCAGCGGCGCGTGGTCAGGGCCGCGCAAATGGGAGATCGTCGGGTCCGCTAAGTGGTGCTTTGCGAAGCGGACGGTTTCCCGCCTCGGCAGGAAAGCCAGGAAAGTCCTTGCTCTCAGCGCGACGGGGTTACCACCTGGTCCCGGTCCCTCGGATCACTGAGGCAAACCGGCGGCAGCGATCTCAGGAGTTCCTGGCGCGGATATGCATCGCTCGCTGCGTCTGGCAGCAGATCCTGCATCCCAGGTTGAGCGCGTTGTCCACGGGTTCCGCGGAATCGAGGTAGACGAAGGAGTCACCGTGCTGTGGAGATGCCCCGGATCGTCAACCCTGCGTGCTTTGGTCAGCACTGCATGCTGATGGCCGCCATCGCAGCATGACTTTCTGCCGTCACCAGAGCAACGGTACTGGCGTAATATCGGCAGCACGGCCGAAGGACGATACGAGCCGTGATGGAGGCATGTGGGATGGCCCAGGAGAAGGCGGGGGCGGCAAGCGTTCTCCCCACCTCCGCGACGAGAAGGTCAGAATTGAATTTAGCAATACCGGCGCTTTCATCTGGCGCGGCATGGCACGGCTGCTGGCCCAGCGTTGGCATGATGCGTCCCTGGCGCGCCGAATGGCTTCAGAGATCGCTCGGACCCTGCTCGAGAGCGCCAAGCTACGCTGCCTGCCCAATGGGCGTCCGCTGCCAGCTGCCGAAGTGATCCGCGAGATGGAGCGGAGCCTTGAGATCTTCGACACCACGCCTGCGGAGTACGTCGAGCGGGTTGTGCTGCGAGACATCGCTGGCGAGCCAAGGTCGGCACGAAGCCCTGCCGAGATCACGGCTCTGATCGGCGCATTCCTGCAATGCTACGCGGCCGATTATGAGCGGGGGGAGTCAACCTGGGTTGACGAACTCTACAATCTGGCCTCACCGAGCGCACCCCCCGCGACATGGGTGCTGCAGCTCCCCTCGGCCTATCCGGGAGATGACACCGGCGCCGTCACGCTTCAGATCCCGAAAGCGGCACTGGCCGCAGTCTGGTTGAAGCCGGGTGATCGCCTGGTCATTGAGCCACGATCCGACGGGCTTTGGCTGAGTCGTGCGCCGCAGTGAAATCTCCAGCGGCGGCGGACACCTGCCGTCCAGTAAGGTCTCAGCGGGGGCGTAGGTCAAGGCGGTTGGCTCAGTCACACGGCCGTTAGACCATCTGGCAATCTCGATAGGCCAGCTTCGGCCTTCGGTATTACCGCGCTGCACGCCGGCTGGTTGCGAGCCATGCCTGCAGATCGGCCTCAGCAATGCGGAGCGTGTTGCCGAGCCGATGCACCGCCAGGCGCTTGAGCCGGATCTGCCGGCGTAGGGTGCTCGCCGAAAGGTTGGTGATCTCGGCGACCTGGGCAAGGGTGAGAAGCCGCAGCACGCGCAAAGACAACGCCGGGCCGGAGGGCTCGTCGGGCATAGGGATGTCCTGGGTATTGGGAGGAGTGCCGCTGGGCCGAAATGCCACTGGGCATGAAAAGGGCGGCCGCTGGAGCAGTCGCCCTGAATGGAAGATCTGATGGATGGCTGCTTCTGGGCGCAGTTCGCCTAGAACGCGATGTCAATACTAAATATGCTCACCGAAAGCAATCCTGAAATCGGTGCTTTCTCCGATGGTTGAGCGGCCTTTCGCAAAGGTCCTGCCACCGGTTACCGCTGCTTTAGAGGCAGTTGTCAGGATTCGCGGGCGAGCCGTCCCGCAACCGGGAATATGCAAGCCGCCTGGAGCAGTGACTAGATGACGAAGCCGAGGCGGTCGTAGCGGAGAGCAAGGCGCCTGTTCTCCAGCACCCATGCGTTGCTGCGCTCGACCGGCCAGCGCCGCTGGCCCCGCTTGTGGATCCGGGGCTCGACACCGAAGGCGCGGTACAGCTCGCGGTGGTGCTCGGCGTCATAGCCCTTGTCCGCGAACACTGTCCGAATGCGGGCCATGACCGCGAAGGCAGCCAGGAACAGCCGCTCGAAGACGAGCGTGTTGTGACGTTCGCCGCCGTGGCGGTGCAGGCCACCGGCACGCCGTCCTCGTCCACCGCGATATGGTACTTGGGGCCCGCTTGCCCCGGTCCATCGGGTTGGGGCCGGTCAGGTCGCCACCGTGCTTAGCCCGGACGGAGCAGCTGTCGAGGATCAGCGCCGGATGTCTCCGGAGCATGCCGACCAGCAGCGCATGCGCCCGTGCCAGCAGGCCCGTCACGGCCCAGTGCGCCAGATGCCGGCGGAGTGTGGAGCCGCTGGCCTGCGCCTCGCTGGCCACCAAGCTGCGCCACGGCGTGCCCTCGCGCAGAAACCGGCGCAAGGTGTCCAGCACCCGGACCGTCTCCGCGGGTGGATGACCACGCTCGCGGCCCTGCGGCCGTCCTCCACAACAGTCGATCACCGTCGCAATCAGGCGCAAGATCCAGACGTCCAATGCCCTCTCCTCGGTCTGGCACGACAAGTACAGGCGGCGGGATCGCCGACTGTTCCCCCCCGGGTGCGGGCGCTCTCCGCCCCAACCAGGCCGCCTGTCGTCCCGATCCCCAGGGCCATCACCCGAGCGTTTCCTCGAACCACGCGGCGGCGAGGCCGGCGATCCTTACGAACTGATAGCCAGCCATCCCTAGCTCGAAGAAGTGTCCCATGCCCTCCACCAGTTCGAGCCGCACCCGTGCGTTGCCGGCCCGGAGCAGCGCCGCGCGCATCCACTCGCTGTGCTCGTGAGGCGCGATCAGGTCCAGCGTTCCGTGGACGAGAAATACCGGCGTCCGGATCCGGTCGGCGTACGCGATCGGCGAGATGGCGCGGTAGTAGTCCGGCTCCTCATCGGGTGTGGCACCGTAGCCCGCCACCATGGTCCGGTACCGGCTCGGCGCGTAGTCCTGCAAGCCCCGCACATAGCGGGCCACGTCGGTCGGCGGCGCCAGGGCTACGGTGGAGCGGATCCGCACGTCCGCGGCCGCGGCGCGCAGACTGGCGCTGCCGCCCCGCGAGTGACCGACGGCTCCGATGCGCGCGGCGTCTACCCCGGGCAGCCCGGTGAGCCAGGAGACCGCGGCGCACACGTCCTCCACGTCGCGCAGCTGGTAGCGGCTCGCGCCGTTGCGGAAGGCCTGGGCGAGGACGACGATGCCGCGCGCGGCGAGGGCGCGCGCGAGCCAGTCGAGTTGCTCGATCGTGCGCAGGCGTGGCGGCGACAGCACAACGGCGGGGCGGGGCCGGTCCGCCCCGCCGTCGAGCTGGTAGAGGACGGCGCGGATCGGCTCGCCTCCGCTCGTCAGGGTGACGGGCGCGACATGGACCGCCGCCGGCGCCTCCTCGGCCGCCGGCACGGCGGCGGCGTCGATCCCGATCACGGTGCCGCCCGTGGGCGCGCCCCGTGGAGCCGCGCCAAGTCCGCCCAGCGGGCGCGCTGTGCGGCGAGGGTGGCGGCATAGGCGGCAGGCGTCCTGGCTTCTCCGCGCACTTCCAGGCCCGCGCCGCGCAGCCGTTCCGCCACGGCCGGATCGGCGGCGACCGCGCGCAGGTCCTCGGCGATGCGCTCACGCAGCTCGAGGAGCGTGGTCCGCGACGCGAAAAGGCCGATCGGCGCCTCGACCGTCAGCTCCGGATGTCCCGCTTCCGCGACGGTCGGGATCTCGGGCGCGGCGGCGGCGCGCTCCGGGGTGCTGACCGCGAGCAGCCGGACCTTGCCTTCGCGCGCCAGGGGCAGCCCCGGCGCCAGCGGCGTGACCAGGACGTGGACCCGTCCCGCAGTCAGGTCGGGCAGGGCGGCGTTCGAGCCGCGGTAGCCGACGTGGGTCATCTCGACGCCGGCCCGGCGCTGGAACGCCAGGAACGTTAGGTAGGGCGCGCCGGGGGCGGCGGCCCAGTTCAGGGTGCCGGGCGGGCGGGTCCGCGCAAAGGCGGTGAGGTCCGCGAGCGAGCCGGCCGGCAGCGACGGCGCGGCGAAGACGGCGAGGACGTCGTGCGCGGCCGCGGCGATCGGCGCGAGATCCTCGGCCGGGTTGTAGGGCAGGCGTTCGCGGAGCAGCGGCACCACCGTCACGATCCCGGGAAAGGCGAAGAGCAGGGTGTGGCCGCCGTCGCGCGCGCCAAGCAGGGCCTCGACGGCGAGGATACCGTCGGCGCCGGGCCGGTTGTCCACCAGGACGGGCTGGCCCCAGCGCGCCGCTAGGCGCTCGGCGAACAGGCGCGCGGCGAGGTCGAGGGCGCCGCCGGGCGCGGCCGGGGTCACCAGGCGGACCGGGCGCTCGGGCCAATCGGCGGCGGCCGCGAGCGCGGCCGGCCGAGGTGTGGCGAGGCCGGCCACCACGGCGGAGGTGGCGGAGCTGAGGAGGAGACGGCGCGGGGTTGTGTGCATGGTGCGGCCCTCCCTTCGGCGCGGCGCGGTGGCGTGGGTCGGCGGCGCCACGCCGCACATGGCTTGGAGCCTAACGGCCGCCTGTGCTATGACGCCAATCGATTGGGAACATGGGCGGCATCAGGCACTTCGATCTGCGCCGGCTCGACCTGAACCTGCTCATCGCCTTCGACGCGCTGGCAACCGAGCGCAGCGTCACGCGGGCGGCCGAGCGGCTCGGGCTCGGTCAACCGGCGGTCAGCCACGCGCTCGGCCGGCTGCGCGGTCTCCTGGGCGACCCGCTGTTCGTGCCGACGCCGCGCGGCCTCGTCCCGACCGCCCGGGCGCGCGCGCTCGCCGGCCGGGTCCGCGCTGTCCTGGAGGGGGCGCAGGAGGCGCTGCTCGACGGGGCCGCCGGCTTCGATCCGGGTGCCTGGGAGGGTTTCGTCCGCGTTGGCCTGCCGGACACGCTGGAGATGCTACTCATGCCGCAGCTGCTCGCACGTCTGGCGGCGGAGGCGCCGGGGCTGCGGGTGATGGTCCGCGCGCTGCCGGACTGGCGCCGCGGGGCCGAGCTGCTCGACGCCGGCGCCGTGGATCTCTGCATCGGCATCGCCGGCGGGGAGCCGCCGCGGCCCTGGCACCGCCGCCGGACGCTCTGGGACGAGGGGTTCCTCTCGCTCTTCGCGCCCGCGCGGCTCGGCGTCCAAGCACCGCTGTCGCTCGACGACTTCCTGGCCCGCCAGCACGTGCTCGCCATCCCGCGCGAGGGCGTGCTGGAAGGCCGGACGGACCAGGCGCTAGCGCGCATCGGCCGGCGGCGGCGGATCGTGCTGTCGACGCCGCAGTACTTGGCGCTGCCGCATCTGTTGCTCGCGGCGCCGCTGGTCGCCACGCTGCACGCCCGCCCGGCGCGGTTCCTCGCCGCCGCCCATGAGGGGCTGGCGACGAGCCCGGTGCCGGTCGAGGTCCCGCCGATCGAGGAGGCGGTGGTCTGGCACGAGGCGACGGATCGCGACCCGGCGCAGCGCTGGTTCCGCAACGCGGTCGCGGCTGTTGCCGAGGGTCTGGCGCCGCCTTGATCAAGCGCGTCTCGTGTCCGCCACCGCAGCAACTGCCATCCACAGAAGCTGGCCAACTCAACCGACGATGGTGGCAGCAACTGACTCTTGGAGGCAGTTGTCACCAAGCCGCGCCACGGCCTGCCCTCGCGCAGAAACTGGCGCAAGGTGGCCCCCGCCCGGATGGTTTCGGTCGGTGGATCGCCTGGCCCGCGGGGCGGCGGTTCACAGGCATCGATCACCGTGGCGATGAGATGTGAGTGGCGGAAGTCCAAAGCGGCTGTACCTGTCTGCTGCCGCAGACATGGGATGCGATAGGGCCAAACCGCCCCCCGCGGGGTGCGTGCGGCGTGCAGCCGCGGCCTCGGTTCACTCCGGGCGGATGCCCGCGCCGACCGCGAGCCGCGTCATCAGCGCGCGCTGGTCGCGGACGAAGCGCTCGAACTCCGGCCTCGGCTGGTAGCCCGCCGCGTCCATCCCGAGCTCCGGCATGCGCGCCCGCATCTCCGGCCGCCCCAGCGCGTGGCCGGCCGCCGCAGCCACCCGATCCAGCACCAGCTCCGGCGTGCCGGCCGGTGCCCAAATGCCGCTCCACTCCGCCAACTCGAAGCCGGGCGGCAGGGCCTCCGTCACCGTCGGCACCGCCGGCAGCAACGGGAGCCGCGCCCGCCCCGCCACCGCCAGCACGCGCAGCCGCCCGGCCTCCACCAGCCCCCGTCCGGCGGCCGAGGAGGCGAGCATGAACTGCGTGTCGCCCGCCGCCAGAGCCTGCGCCCCCTGGCTGCCGCCGCGATAGGCCACGTGGGCCGCGTCCAGTCCCGCCTGCTGCGCGAACAGGAAGGCCGCGAGGTGCGAGGCCGAACCCACCCCGGCACTGCTGTAGGCCAGCCGCGGCCGGCCACGGGCCGCGGCGGCGAAGGCCGTGAGGTCGGTCGCGGGCTCGGCCGCAGGCACCAGGAACAGCAGCGGATAGACCGAGAGGCGGGCGATGGGGGCAAAGTCGCGCGCGTAGTCGAACGGCAGGTTGCGCATCAGCGCGTGGTTGACCGTATGCGCCGAGGCGTCGGAGAGCACCATGTAGCCGTTCGGCTGAGCCTGGGCCACCGTGGCCGCGCCGATGGTGGCGCCCCCGCCGGTGCGGTTCTCCAGCACGAGGGGCTGGCCGAGGAACTCGCCCATGGCCGGCGCCAACATCCGGATGGTCGCGTCCGCGGCGCCGCCCTGCGCGTAGGGGATGATCACCTGGATGGGCCGGTCGGGGTAGCCCTGTGCGGTCTGGGCCTGCGTTTGCCCGGGCCCGACGACCAGAGCCAGCGCGGTGCCGGTCAGGCATTGCAGCATGAACGCTCGGCGCATCGTCATTTCCTCCCTCCGCCCGGTTGCGGCAGGCGGGGCGATGCTGGCATGCGTGGTTAGTTCCGCGCCACCGCCACATGGGTCGGCTGCGGAATTACGAAGCCGTCACCGTCCCGGTACCTGGCCAGCGCCGCCGCGACCTCGGCGACGATCGCGCGGCGGGCAGACTCGGGCAGCGCCGCCACCTCCGGGCCGACAGGGGTGCTGGCGAGCAGGCCGGGGATCGACTCCTCCGGCGGCAGCAGGCGGCGTTCGAGCGCTTCCACCCGGACCTCCACCTCGCGGAACCCTACCTCGCGCAGGAGCCGCTCCAGCGCGGCGCCGTCGCCGAAACCGAAGGGCGCCTGGAAGCGGTGCGCCACGTCGTCGCTGGCGTGCCGGCGCAGCGCTGCGACGACGGCGGAGTGGCAGGGGCTGTGCTCGATGCCGCGCCAGACGCAGAAGGCGGCGAGACCGCCTGGCCGGAGCACCCGGTGCGACTCGCGCAGCGCGGCCGGCCGGTCGGGGAAGAATTGCAGCCCCTGCTGGCAGAGCACGGCGTCGAAATCCGCATTGGAAAGGGGCAGGGCGCCGGCGTCGCCCTGCCGCCATTCCACAGTGGCGCCGCCTGCCGGGGCGTGCCGGCACGCGATCTCCAGCATCCCCGCGTTCAGGTCTAGGCCGACGATTGAGCCGGCGCGGCCGAGCAGCGACGCGGCCTCCTGTGCAACGACGCCCGTGCCGCAGGCGAGGTCGAGGACGCGCTGTCCGGGGCGGAGCGCGGCGTGCCGCACCAGGATCCGGGCCAGTGGGCCGAAGACGCTTGGCACCTGGTAGCGCTTGTAGCTCTCGGGACCGGCGCCGGTAAGCTGCCAAGGGTCCTGGGCCACCTCAGTCCTCCGGACGAAGCATCGCTCGCGGCCGATCCGCGACGAGGTGGCGAGTTTCGGCCGATCCCTCGGGGGCACAAGGAAAATCGGGGCGCCGCCCGTCCATCGCCGTAATCGTTCCGTCTCTCAGGATGAGGCCCTACGAGCAGCTCTACCTTCGGTATATGCGGAAACCGCCTCTTATGAGAGTTGTGCGCAGTGTTTGGACAGGCTGCGCTCTGGCTGATTCGCTTTCGGGGTTGGCGGCGGAGGTCGGCATGGCGTGGCGGCGGATCGGGCAGGAGGACCTCATAGCGCGGCCGGAGCCGCGGGCAGCATCGTCGCTGACGGAGCTTGCTGCCCTGCTCGACTGGGCCGAGATCGCCAGCCCGCTCGCGGGTATCTCGGCGGCGGCAAAGGGAGAGTTGGGCTGGCCGCCTCTTGCGCTCTTCCGGGGTCTACTGCTGGCGACTTAAGGCCGGTTAGAGCTTGCTGACTTTGATCCAGTCCGCTGATGCTGCGAGGCAGAGCACGCCAAGGAAGGACCGTGCGGTCTTCTCGTAGCGGGTGGCAACCGCACGGTTCAGGGCATTGCCCTGAACCCTTCAGCCGTGCCCAGAGGTTCTCGTGGCCTGACCCCGGACGCGGCTCCATGGGTTATGAGAGAGTTGGCCCATGTTCCGGCGCGCCCGGCTGGGCGTGCCGGTGGGTAGCGTAGGCTGGCCTGATCGGGCGCGGCAAGATGGCTTCCGGCGCAGGTGGCCGGTATCCCAGCGCACTGTGAGGCCTCGCGGTGTTGTAGTGGTGCCGCCACCGCTCGATGAGCACCTCGGCTTCTCTAAACGAATAGAAGATCTCCCGGTCCAGCAGCTCGTCGCGCAGCTTGCTGTTGAAGGATTCATTGTACCCGTTCTCCCATGGGCTGCCGCGTTCGATGAACAGTGTCCGCACGCCGATCCGCCCTAGCCAGTCCCGCACGATCTTGGCGGTGAACTCGCCGCCGTTGTCCGACCTGATGTGGTCCGGCGGGCCACGCTCAACAAACAGGTCTGTCAGCACCTGCAGCACGTCATCCGAGGTCAGGTTGCGCGCCACCACGATGGCCAGGCATTTGCGGCTGTACTCGTCGATGACAGTGAGCATGCGGAAGGGCCGCCCGTTATGGGTGCGGTCCTGCACGAAGTCATAGGCCCAGACATGCCCGGGCCAGCATGGCCGCAGCCGAATGCAGGAGCCGTCATTCAGCCACAGGCGCCCCCTCTTCGGCTGCCGTTTCGGTACCTTCAGCCCCTCGCGCCGCCAGATGCGCTGCACCCGCTTGGCGTTCACCCGCCAGCCCTGGGTGCGCAGCATCGCTGTGATCCGCCGATAGCCATTGCCGCTTCATCGTCCCGGATGCGGCGTGTTCGGCGCTGCGTTGAGCGCGGCTGACCAAGAGTGCAGCACGCCCGACGTTCGGAAACGTTGAGCGCACCTTGCACATGACGGACACAGGCCCGGCGATGCTAGGGGCCTAATATTTTCCCTCAGCAGCTTCCTTGAGGATCTGCTTATCCAGCGTGAGTTCGGCCACCGCCTTCTTCAGCCGGGCATTCTCCCGCTCGTTCGGGGCAGTGCCCCGAACCCTTCATCCGCCGCACCTGGTCGACCTTCAGGCCGCCATACTCAGATCGCCAGCGATAGAAACTCGCCTCCGAGACGCCGAGCCCACGGCAGACCTCGCCCACCGTCCGGCCCTTGGCCAACTCCACCTCCGCCTGCCGCAGCAGCCCAATGATCCGCTCCGGCGTCATCCCCTTCTTCGGCATCGCAGCCTCCCTCAGGAAGCCAACTCTCTCCCAAAACGGAGCCAGTTCAGGGGCGCAGGCCAGCATCAGCGGGATCCAGACCGTGGTGCCACCGATCAAATTACCCCCGTGTCCTGGGTCGCAATTGGCCAGGCCGCTTTGAGGCTTCGGCCACTGCTTTCAGCCTGTTTGACAGCTAACCTCCTGCCCATATCCTCGCGTGCCCGGCCGCCAATGAGCCGGGCGCTGGGAGGCTGAAAATGGAACAGGAAAGAGGAAGCCCGCACGTTGTGCGGCGGCAGCTGCTGCTTGGCATGGTAGCGGGGACCGCGGGACTGGCCACCGCCCGGGCGGCATCGGGCCAGCGCGGCACGGCGTCGAATTGGCCTGATCGGCCGGTGGTCTATATCAATATTTTCCCACCCGGCGCTGCCACAGACACCCTGTCGCGTGTCTACTGCACTAAGATGAGCGAGCTGGCCGGGCAGCAGTTCGTCGTAGAAAACCGAAGCGGTGCCGGCGGCACCGTCGGCCAAGCCGCCATCGCCCAAGCCCCGCCCGACGGTTACACCGTTGGGCTTGGTAGCATCGCCTCGCTGGCGATTGCGCCCAGCATCCTCCCGGATCTGTCCTATGACCCGGCGCGCGACTTCACCTTCATTTCCGGCCTCTGGAAGGTTCCGAACCTCCTTATTGTCAACAAAGACCTGCCGGTGCGGACATTACCGGAGCTGGTCGAGTTGCTGAAGAAGAACCCCGGCAAATACACTTACGGCTCTAGTGGCTTCGGCACCTCGCCGCACCTCACGATGGAGATGTTCAAGCAAAGAGCCGGGCTGAACATCCTGCACGTGCCCTATCGTGGCGGTGCCCCGGCCAAGCTCGACCTACTGGCTGGGCGTGTGCAGCTGATGTTCGACAACATGCCTACGGTTATTGCTTCAGCGAGGGAAGGCCAGGTAAAGGCTCTGGCGGTGACCAGCGCCGAGCGCAACTCGGCGGCTCCTGACATTCCGACCATGGCAGAGTTTTTCCCAGGCTTTGAGATAACCTCCTGGGGCAGCCTGGTCGGGCCAGCGGGGATACCAGCGCCGCTCGTCGAGCGGATGTCCTCTCTCACGAAGCAGGCGCTGCAGGATCCCGGGCTGCGCCGATTCTTTGAGGAGAACGGCGCGACCACATGGTGGACGACGTCCCAGGAGCTAGCCGATTTCCGCACCGCGCAGCAGAGGCTCTTCGCGGAGGTAATCCGTGCCACCGGCGCGAAGGTGCAGTAGACCTGCGCTCCCAGTGAAAGAGGTCGCAGGCAAGTCTGGCCCCAGCCCGCCCGGCTAGGGTTGAACTGCAGGACAATCTGCAAGCTAGGGCTCACGGTTATGTCGGACACGGCAGCCTATTGAGGCCAGAGCGTCGGACACTGTTGGCGAAGTCGGGGCGCTCGGGTGCGGGACGGGTGTAGGGTGGGTGTCCCGCCCGGAGACCGGCCATGTCGCTCCGCCTGCAGCCGCCGCTCCCGTCTGTGCCCGACGACACCGCCCGCATCGCCCGGGCGGCGTTCCGGCGCGGCAATCCCTACCTGCTCCTGCGCGACCGGCTCGGGGCGGTGTTCGCCGACGCCGGCTTCGCCGGCCTCTACCCCGCGCTCGGCCAGCCCGCCTACACGCTCTGGCGGCTCGCCCTCGTCACCCTCATGCAGTTCCGCGGGCTCTGTTGCAGAGTTTGCCCCAGCCTTGGGAGCAGACCATTTTCGGGTATGGCGCGGGATCATCGACTGCGGAAGCTGAAGGCCAATTTGGCCTCTAAGGGCCGGCACTTCACCGCCGAGGTGATCACTTGGCTTGGCTGGAGTGGTGATGCCCTACACGCGCAACGGGGCGGCTGCGCGGGGTCTACTGCCGGGCGGGTTCGAATAGATCGTCGGTCGTGAACAATGCGGTTTCAGCGCGCGGCGAGCTGCGCTGAGGGCGGCGTAGGTTCGGGCGCGCTGATCGCGAGGAGGCTGAGAAGGAACGCGAGAAGGCGGATCAGCCAGGCGCGGAGGAGGCGGAGGTTGTGGCCGGCGGCGGCGAGGACGAGGTTGATGGCGTCGCCGGAGGCGCCGGCGAGGAAGTTGCGGCCGAGATGGCCGTCTTCCTTCATGTGGCCGATCACCGGCTTGATGCCGGCGCGCCGCCTGATCTCCCGTCGGATGGTCGGCGTGACGCCGCACTTCTGACCGGAGACGAAGACGCGCTGCTTGTCGGCGTCGTGGCCGCGGTAGCCGCGGTCGACATAGGCGCGCTCGACGGGGATGCCGGTGATGCGCTCGGTCTGGGCGATCTGGGCGGCCAGCGTGTGGCCGTCGAAGGGGTTTCCCGGCAGGCTGCGGGCGCCGATCACGAACTGCCCGCCCGGGGCCGGGCGGTTGGTGGTGGCGAGCGAGACCTTGCACCCGAACTCGAAGCGGGTGCGGGCCTTGCCCTTGCCGATGCACTCCACCTCCGGGGCGTGCAGCGCGTAGATCTTCTCGCGCCCGCGGTCGTCGCGCCGCTGGCGGAGCAGCTGGCCGATGCGCTCGAGCGGCAAGGCGAAGGCGGAGCGCACCGCCTCGGCGGCACCGGCGATCTTGCGGGCGATGTCGCGGGTCAACCGGCCGAGCCAGGTGCGCATGCGGCTGACCTTGCGCTCGGCCTCGCGGTGGCGGCCGCGATGGATCAGCCTGGCGACCTCGCGCCGGGCATGGGTGGAGACGCGCGTGTAGGACTGGCGCAGCGCCACGCCGTGGCGGCGCGCGAGACGGCCGAGGATCTCGACGCCACGGTGGATGAGCTTGCTGTCGGTCGGATGGGTGACCGCCTTTGGCTGGACGGTGGTGTCGATGGTCACGCGCTCGAAGTGCTTCGGCTCGGCGGCGCCGGCGCGCTCGGCGGCGGCGAGCGTCTCGGCGAGCAGCAGTTCGAGCCGCTCGGCGCCGATGCGCTTGCGCCAGCGGCTCATCGAGGAGCGATCGAGCGGCAGGGCGTGCTGGAAGTGGGTCTCGCCGCAGAAGAGCTGGACGTAGGGGCTGTCGAGGAAGCGGGCGCAGACGGCGTCGTCGGAGAGGCCATCCATGTGCTTGATCAGGTGCAGGCCGACCATCAGGCGGGTCGGCAGGCCGGGACGGCCGACGCCCTCACGGTAGAGCGGGCCGAAGGCGGTGGCGAAGCGGCCCCAGTCGATCAGACCGGCGAGACGGACCAGCGGATGGCGGTGGTCGACGAGGTTCACCAGGGCCGAGCGGAAGAGTTCGGGCTGCTCGGACGGCGGCGATACGGGCGGCATCGGCGTGCTCCTGCGCGGCGACGCGCCGAGGGAATCACGCCGCTCGGCCGCCTTCAACAGGGGCGCGGTTTTGCCAGGCTTTCGCCCGCTCCGGACCGCGATCTTGCAAGCGCGAATACTTACGCCGGCCGGAAACCACAGGAATTCCGCGGGCTTCCACGTTGTTCACGGCCGACTAGCACTACTTCGGCAGATTTCTGTTGGCCTGAGATCCCGGCTGGTAAGCTGATGGACGTTCCGATTGAGGTGCGGCCCGGTGAGGTGGCGCATGATCGAAGCGGCAGCGGAGTGGGAATCGACCTTTGC
>NZ_JACOMF010000047.1:25464-27868 GCF_014283215.1 Siccirubricoccus deserti | reverse complement strand
GCGAGCGGCGCATCCGCCGCCTCGTCCCGCAACCGAGCCCAGAACTGCTCGCCGTAGCGGTCGGCACCGAGCAACCAGAGCGCCGCGCGGGCGAGCACCGCGCAGTCCAGCGCCTCGTTCCGTTCCCGCAGCTTGGCCCATTCCTGCCGAGCAAAGCCGCGGCGGTCCTTGGTGGTGCGCAGCTGCTCCGCGACCAGTTGCTTGACCCACTCCACCTCGATCGCCCGGGGCAAATGCACCCAGCCGGGCGGCAGCTCCTCCGCGTCGCCGCGGCCGAGCCAAAGCCGGCGATAGAGATCGGCCTTCCAGGTCGAGACCGAGACGGTCCACAGCTTGAGGCCGCGCCGGAGCTTCTGGCCATTGACCAACGCATCAACCGGCGTCGGGCCCTGGACGGGCTGAGCGCGGTTCCAGCCGTCGATGCCCTTGGTCGGCGCGATGCGGGGATCTCGCAGGCGGCGCAGATGGCCATAGACGGCAGCGGTGTCGCGGCCGCCGGTATCGACGCAGAGCCGGGCGATGCGCAGGGTGCCGCCGCCATGGCGTGGCCAATCCCGCGCCAGCAGCCTGGCCAACTCGTCCCAGGGTTCCCGATCCCGCGGGCTGCCGGGGATCACCACATGATCGACCAGCCAGGAGGTGAAGCCCTCCGCCCAGCCCCAGACGTCGCACTCGAGGCGATCGTCCTGCACGTCCACGCCGGCGGTGAGCACCAGCGCGCCGGGCGGGACCACGCCCATGGCGAAATCCTCGCGGCGCTCGACCAGGCGCTCCCAATCGGGGGCCTCGCCCTGCTCCTGCCAGGTCTCCCCCAGCACGGTGTTCTTGAAGGTCTTGACGTCCTCGGGCTTGCCCTGGGCCGCCTCCCAATCCCGGGCGATCTGCTCCCAGGACAGCCATCCCACCGGGGAGTAGAGCGCCGAGATGTGAAAGCCGATGGTGTGCGGGTCCTGGCCCTCGGCCGTCGCGCGCCATTCGCCGCCGCCGAGCATGGCGGTCTTGTCGTGCTCCTGCATTGGGTGGTCGCAGGCGGAACAGTGATACCGCGCCGTCTCCGGCGCACCCTTGTCCCAGAGCAGCCGTTCGAAGCGCAGCCACTGCATCTCCCCGCACGCCGTGCACGGCACGAAGAACCGCCGCTGGTCAGAGGCCAGGTACTCCCGCTCGATGCGGCTGCGCCCGGCGATGGTCGGCGTCGAGACCAGGAAGGCCTTGCGCCGCCAGCCGAAGGTCCGCGCCCGCGCCTCGGCCAAGGCAATCGGATCACCCTCGCCGGCGACATCACCGGGATAGGCGTCCACCTCGTCGAGGAACAGGAACCGCGCCGTCATCGAGCGTAGCCCGACCGCGCTGTTGGCCCCGGTCAGGACCAGGATGCCGCCGGGGAATTCCTTCGACAGCATGGTGTTGCCGCTGTCGCGCGCCCGGGCCGGGGCAACCCGCTCCCGCAACGCCGGGGTTTCCTCCAGCAGCGGGTCGATGCGCTGGCGCGAGAAGCGCTTGGCCAGTTCCACGGTCGGCTGCACCGCCAGCGCAGGCGCCGGGACATGGTGCATGATGTAGCCGAGCCAGTTGTTCCCGCTCTCGGTCGCGCCCACCTGCGCGCCCTTCATGAATACGACCCGCCGGGCGGGATGCACCGCCGACAGCGCGTCCATCACGTCCTTCAAATAGGGCGTGCGGCTGGTCCGCCAGGGGCCGGGCTCCGCCGAGGCCCGGCTACCAAGCATGCGATGGCGTTCGGCCCATTCCGAGACGGTGAGTTGTGGCGGCGGGCGGAGCATGGCGCCGACACGCCGGCGCACATGCTCACGGCTGCGGAGACCGATCCCCTCCGAGGCCTGCGGGATCGAAGCGATCGGCCGCCTCCGTGAGCAGGTCGTTGATGTGGCTCTGCAGGATGGTCTGCAGCAGATGCGGATCGACGCTGATCTCGGCGGCGATCAGGCCCGAGACGCGCGCCGGCCAGTTCAGCAGCGCGTCGCGCATGGTGCTGCCGATCTCATCGAGCGCGGCATTGGCCTCGGTGACGTCCAGCAGCCGGCGCTTGGTCTCGTCCAGCGAAAGGCGCTGCGCCTCTACCTTCAGCGCGAGCTGCGCGACCTTCAGCCGGGCGAAGGGCGTGCCGTCCGCGGTGGCGCCGCTGGCCAGGGGCGAGCGGACGGGGTCGGCAGTCTCCACGAGGCGGCGTCGGGTCTTGTCGATGTCCCACTGGCCGTCCGGCTCTCGGGCAATTCGGCCGGCCCGTTCAGCCTTGTGGATGGCGATGTCACTGACGCCGAGGCGACGGGCGGCCTCGCGCGTGGAGGCGGTCAGTTCCGGCATGGCGGCAACCTCCCGCCGCGCGAGGGGGGCAGCCAGGGCGCCCGAGAATGATGCGAATCCAGCGCCTTATCAGCTTGGC
>NZ_JACOMF010000047.1:0-25454 GCF_014283215.1 Siccirubricoccus deserti | reverse complement strand
CGTGCCGTCCGCGGTGGCGCCGCTGGCCAGGGGCGAGCGGACGGGGTCGGCAGTCTCCACGAGGCGGCGTCGGGTCTTGTCGATGTCCCACTGGCCGTCCGGCTCTCGAGCAATGCGGCCCGCGCGCTCGGCCTTGTGGATGGCGGTGTCGCTGACGCCGAGGCGCCGCGCGGCCTCGCGCGTGGAGGCAGTAAGTTCCGGCATGGCGGCGACCTCCCGCCGCGCGCGACGATGATGCGCACCCTTTTCAATGGGCGGGGGGAGAAGGCACCATCCCCGTTCAAAACGTACGACCCTGGACGAATGGATGCGACGCTAGCAGTGCGGTTGCGGAGCCGACCGTAGGCGATCTGCCGCTGGGAGATGAGAGCTCAACCGCCTCGGTTTCCCAACGCTGCAGATTGCTGACAACTAGAGATAGGCGCAGCGCAGCACGAGCCGATAGCATGGAGCGATCATGAACATGCCGTTGGCGATTCTGGTCCCTGAGACAACAAACAGACTGCGCTTGTACGGGGTACATTAGGGGGCGCGATGAATAAAACCGATGCGCGACGCTTGGGTCATGCTCTAACGTTCCCGCTGTCACGCGCGGATCATCCGCGTATGCCTTCGCCTAGGAGGGAGCTATGGAGATTCAGGCGCTCGGCTATCTGGGCTTCGGAGCGGAGAACCTGGAGGACTGGGCGGATTTCGCGACCGCACGTCTCGGCATGCAGATGGTCGACCGCGGCGCCGGGCTGCGCGCCTTCCGGATGGACGATCGGCGGCAGCGCCTCGTTGCCGATGCCTCCTTGCCCACGGGCACGCGCTACTACGGCTGGGAAGTGGCCGACGCAACGGCGCTGGACGTGCTGGCTACAAAGCTCGAGCGCGCCGGCGTCGCCGCGAAGCGTGAGACAGTGGCGCTTGCCGATCAGCGCTGCGTCTCTGGCCTGATCTCCTTTACCGATCCGGCTGGCAATCGGCTGGAGGCCTTCCACGGTGCGCAGGTGGCGGACACGCCCTTCCGGCCTGGACGCATGGTTTCCGGCTTTCGCTGCGGGCCGCTCGGCATGGGGCACGTGCTGATGACGACGACGAACATGGCGGCATCGCTCGGATTCTACCGTGACCTGCTCGGCTTCCGGATCAGCGACTTCATGCGCACGCCGATCCAGGCCTATTTCATGCACGTCAACGCGCGGCACCACAGCTTGGCGTTGGTCGAGGCGCCTGCTGACATGCTGCACCACCTGATGGTGGAAATGTATTCCCTGGACGATGTTGGGCAGGGTTACGACCTAGCATTGGCCGATGGCGCCGAGCGCGTCGTGGCGACACTGGGACGCCACTGCAACGACTTGGTGACCTCCTTCTACCAGCGCACGCCTGGGGACTTCTTCGTCGAATGCGGCTGGGGTGGGCGCACCGTGAACCCCACCAACTGGCAGCCCACGGAGATGACCAGTGTCGAGAGCTACTGGGGCCATGACGGCTTGATGCGTGAGATTGGTGCCCCTGAGCCGCCGCCGGCAGACCGCCGGCCGGGTGGCCAGGAGCTGCGCGCACCAGTCTACGTGATGGAAGGGAATTATCAGCGCATGGACGGCGTCTGCCCGTGGTGGGACGCGGTGAAGGCGGGACGGTAGTGTCGGACTTCGCCCAGGCTGCGTGTCGCTGCCGAAGCTACGGTTGACGGTAAGCATCCGCAGATCATCCGTCGGTCTGCGCATAGCGGGCCTGCCAGTGCCAAATCGTCGGTCGGCTCGCCGCGGCCTGATGGGCTATCTCGGCAATGGGCAGCCGGTCGGCGGACAGCAGGATAATCCTGGCACGCTCAGCTTGTTTCTGGGGGCGGCTCCAATCAGCCATGATCGTGGCCAACCGTGTGCGATCACCAGCATCAATGATGGTGCAAACATTCTGAGCCATCCGCCCAGCCTGGCACGTCTCAACAGGGGCATGAATTGTCCCTCTGTGTCAGTGCACTAAATGGCAATGCTATACACAGTATAGCTGCCCTTCGCCCCCTCCTTGTTGGGGCCGACCATCCGCACCCGCTCCAGCACCTGGACCGCGTAGCCCTTCTTCTTCAGCCCCGCGAAGAAGCCGCGGACCGTGTGCTGCGCCCACCCGGTCGCCTCGGCGATCTGCGCGACCGTGGCACCCTCGGGCCGGCGCAGCATGGCAAGGACCTGCTCCTGCTTGGTGCCCTCGCGCGGCTTGCGCGGCGCGCCGGGCTCACGGGCGGCGCGGGCGGGCTTGCCGGCGAGCAGGGTGCGCAGGGCCTCCATCCGCGCATCGAGGGCGCCGATCATGTCGCCCGCGCGGTTGGCCTCGTCATCCCAGGCGGCCAGCACCGCCGCGGCGGCATCGCGCAGGTGGGTCCGTGGCGTGGCGGCGCGCGCCGCGAGAGCCTGGTCGAGCAGGGCGATTTCCTCCGCCAGGGGCGCGGCCTGGGCGGGCTCGGCGGCGGGCGCGGGGCTTTCCCCCGGCGTGGTGCCGGGCGCCACCGTAGGTGCCGTGTCGGGCACGCTGCCCTCGATGCCCGAGCAGTCGGGCTCGCCGGCCCCCGCGTCGCCCTCGTTCGGGTCGATGCCGATCGCGCGCAGCCCCTCGTCGGTGATGCGGGCCACTATCCAGGTGCCGTCCTCATCCTGGCGCCAGCCGAGCCCGACATGCTCCCGCGGCGCGTTGATCTCCGTCAGCAGGTTGTTCTTGATGAGGCTGCGAAAGACTGCGTTGCGGGCTGCGGCCGGGAGGTTCCTCGGCGCGCGGGCGAGGCCCATCTCGTGCTGCGAGGCGGCGATCAGGATCACGCGCTGTGTGTCGGAAAGCTTGGTCATCGTGGTGGTCTCCGGTTCCGGGTGCCGACAATCGGTCCCTACTGCCGGGAGCCCCGCCGGCGACGCCGGTCGGGGCAGTGCGGGAGCGGCCCGCTTCAGGCGGCGTATTCGCCGCGGCGGAAATGCTGATCCGCGATGTCCTTGAGCTTCGCGGTGGCATCCGAAAGCCAGGCCGCTTCGCCCCAAAGCACCGTCTCGGGGTCCGCGCCAAAGTGGTCCGCGCTGACCTGGGTAAGTTCTGCGAGGAGGGCGTCGAACTCGGCCTTCTTCGCGAGGAAGGCGGCCAGGCTGCGTTCCTGGTTGCGGGCAGCGCGGGCTTCTAGGTCGGTCATGGTGGTCTCCGTCGTGGTGCAGGGCTGGGTGCTCTGCGTGTGACGGACCATTCGCGCTGTGGCGCGCACGAGCCAAGCAAGATGCAGCGGCGCGGAATTGCTATGCTTAGGCGGTCTGGATCACATCATGATCGCGCGGTTTGGCGAGCTCGTGCATGACCGCAAGAGCCCGCCCGAACGAAGCGCCTTCGAACTCGCGCTCACCCTTGCCGCCAAGCCCGTACCGACCGCCAGGAATGCGAAGCGTGATCAACTGTGTGGGGAGCTCGGCCTTCGCGAAATAGCCGATGAGCCTGCGGTCCAGAGCCACCAGCGCGTAGACATCGAACTCGTCGTGGCGATACACGCGCGCGGCACCCCGTCCCGCTCGCCTGATTCCGAAGAAATACGCTGGATTGGCCCGCATGTTCGGCTGCGGGTGCCGCGGGTGCAGCGTCGCCTTCACCTGAACACGGATCACGCGCCCGCCGACATCGACTGCCAAATCATACGCCATGCCCTGGGCCGTATGGAATGCGCTCCAGCCGCCAAGCAGAAGATCGGCGCAGACCAGGTGCTCAGCGGCACGTCCGAGCTCGAGCTCCTGGCTGACCTGCCGCACGCTGCCGGGGCGTTGTGGAGCAGGCGGTGGCACCGCGAGTGGGAGCGCGCCACAATCGAATAAGAGACCGGCGTCGCGGGTCATGCGGCCATTTCCCGTCCACGTGCTGCAGCGACGTCGGAAAAGACGCGATCTTCGGCATCCAGCACAGCCGGCTGTCCCGTCATCGCCTGCCATCGCTCAATGGCCACATCGCAATAGGCGGGGCTGACCTCCATCGCGAGGCAGACACGGCCGGCTGTCTCGGCTGCGATGATGGTGGTGCCGCTGCCGCAGAAGGGCTCGTAGACCGCCTCGCCCGCGACGCTGTTGTTCACGATCGAACGGCGCATGCACTCCACGGGTTTCTGCGTGCCGTGCACGGTGGCGAGGTCTTCCGGTCCGCCGTTGCCGATGCTCCAGAGCGTGGTCTGGTCCCGCGCGCCCTGCCAGTGGCCAGTCGCGCCCTTGCGCACAGCGTAGAGGCAGGGTTCATGCTGCCAATGATAATCGCCACGCCCCAGCACCAGCCGCGGCTTGGCCCAGACGATCTGGCTGCGGATCACGAAGCCCGCCGCCTCCAGGCTCTCGATCACGGTCCGCGCATGCACGCCGGCGTGCCAGACATAGGCCACATCACCAGGGAAGAGCGCCCAGGCCGCCCGCCAGTCGGCGCGGTCGTCGTTCGCCACCTTGCCGGTGCGCATGGTGGCCGAGACGCCGGCCTCGTTCCGCCATCCGGGATCGTAGTTCACCCCGTAGGGCGGGTCCGTGGCCATCAGATGTGGTCGGGCGTTACCGAGCAGTCGAGCGACATCCGTTGCGCTAGTGGCATCGCCACACAACAGGCGATGCTGGCCGAGCCGCCAAAGGTCGCCGGGACGTGTGACGGGATCCTCCGGCGGCTCTGGTACCGGGGCGTCGGGATCGCCCGGAGCAATGGCGCCAGACGTCTCGGTCCCAACTGCGGCCAGTAGCCGGTCCAGCTCCATGCCGGAGAAGCCGAGCACGTCGAGATCGACCAGCGCCTCGTCGCGGATGCGAGCGATCTCGGCGGCAAGCAGCGCCTCGTCCCAGCCCGAGTTCAACGAGATCTGGTTGTCGGCGAGGCGCAGGGCACGCGCCTGAGCGGGAGAAAGATGGCCGAGCCGGAGCACCGGCACGGAGGCGAGCCCGAGCTGCTTCGCAGCCATGACGCGGCCGTGGCCAGCGATCAGCACGCCCTCGGCGTCCACCAGCACCGGGTTCACGAAGCCAAATTCGGCAATGGAGGCGGCGATCTGCGCCACCTGGGACGGCGAATGCGTCCGCGCGTTCTCCGCATACGGGACCAGCCCCGCCACCGGCAGGCTGCTCACCACAAGATCAGGCTGCATTGGCGGTGACCTCCTGCCTCGCCTCAGCAACGGCGTCGTAATCGCGCCCATCATCAGCCAGCGTCACTGGCAGGTCGGGATGCAGCATCCTCCATCGGGCCAAGGCCAGATCGACATAGGCCGGCGCCAGCTCGATGGCGCGCACGCGGCGGCTGTTGCGCTGGCCGGCCAGGATAGTGGTGCCGCTCCCGCCAAAGGGCTCGAACACCACGTCGCCTCCGTCCGTGTAGGTCCGCATCAGGAACTCGGGCAGCACGACCGGGAACACCGCGGGGTGCTCGGTCTCGATCCCGCGGCCCTTGTGGCGCGTGAGGCGCAGCACGTTGTCCGGGATCCGGAATTCCTGCACCGGCAGCCCGGCATGCTGGTACTCCGAGATGGTGCCGTCGGCGGCGCGCAGCCCGCTGCCCTTGTTCGGCGTGCCGGCCCATTTGCAGGGCACGATCTTGTTGGCCTGGCGGGCCTGAAGGTTGAAGTGGAAGACGAACTCGAAGGCCGGCGCGAGCCGGCCGTTCCAGTCGCCGGGCAGGCCGGGCCCCTGGTCCCAGGTGTAGAGGCCGAAGCGGCGCCAGCCGCGGGCACGCATCCAATCGAGCCAGCCGGACCAGTAGGGAATCCATTCGCTGTCGCGGTGGATCAGGCCGAGGTTCACCAGCACTTGGCCGTCCGCCCGCATGGCCGCGTCGAGATGCTGGAACACGCCCTGCATCAGGGCATCCCAATCGGTGCCGCCGCCGGTGGTGTAGTCGCGCTGGTTTCCATAGGGCGGGGAAGTGAACAGCAGCGCCGCGCGGTCCTCACCCATCACCCGCGCCATGCTGGAGGCGTCGGTGCTGTCGCCGCAGAGAAGGCGGTGCTCGCCCAGCAGCCAGAGGTCGCCGGGACGCGTCACGGCCTGGCGCGGCGGCTCCGGATCGGCATCGGCGGGATCCTCCGCCGGCGCATCCTCGGTGCCTGCCGCGCCAGTCGCACCGCCCCCCTCGGCGGGATCCGCGGACAGAGCCTCGGGCGCGTCGCCGTTGGACACGGCATCTCCAGCCGCCGCGAGGATGTCCGCGAGCTCATTCGCCGAGAAGCCGAGCGCGCCGAGGTCGATGTCCGGCACCGCCTGCACCGCGGCGAGCGCATCGCGCAGCAGCGCCTGATCCCAGGTCGCGTTCTCCGCGATGCGATTGTCGGCGAGCCGCAGCGCCTCCTTCTGCGCGGCGGACAGGTGCCGCAGCACGATGACCGGGACCTTGGCCATGCCGAGCGCGGACGCGGCCTCGAGCCGGCCGTGTCCGGCGATCAGAACGCCGTCCTCATCGACCAGCAGTGGGTTGGTGAAGCCGAAGGCCAGCATACTGGCCTTGATCTGCTCCAGCTGCGCGGCGCTGTGCACGCGGGCATTGCCGGCGTGCGGGCGCAGCTCCGCCACCGGACGCAGCAGGATCTTCGCCGCCATCCAGGGGAGCGCCATGATGCCATCCGGTTTGCGGGTGGTTTGTAGGGCCGAGGCCCGGCGTCGGTTTGCAGCTAACGAGTTGAAGCCGCGGGAGAAGGCTGCAAACCGCAACCCTGATTTATGGCCTGGCGCTAGCGACCTTGCGCGCTTCCGCCCCCCGCATACAGCGGGGCCAGGAAGGACCCTGCGGCTCGAGAGCCACAGTGGCTGATCAACTGGCGAGTGGCTCGGGAGCCGCGGTGCTCGACGCACCTTCTCGACGTGTCACCATCATAGCCAACCCGATTTGCGCGCTGCCATGGGGTGAATTGTAACAGCGGTATCTGGAAGAGGGACGTGGGCACAGCCGCATGCGACCGCGCCCACCCGTAGATTCACTCAGCCCTTCGCAGCCTTGCGCTTTGCCTTCTTCAGGCCAGCGAAGGCCGCTTCCTTGAGCGCCGGGCTCGCCTTGAAGCGCACCGCCGCGCCGGCCTTCACCGCGATCTTCTCGCCAGTCTTCGGGTTCAGCGCCGTGCGCTTCGCCGTCTCGCGCACGACGAAGGCGCCGAAGTCAGGAATCGTGAAGCGACCGGTCTCGACGATCTGTCCCTTGATCGCGGCGATGATGTCAGCGGCCAGGCGGCCTGCGGCAGCGGCCGGCATGTCGGCGGACTGGGCGATGACGTCGGTGAGAAACTTCTTCGACATAGACAAGCTCCTTGCGAAGCCTGCCCATTAGCCGAGACAAAGGTGTCTGTCAGGACCAGCACACACAGCCTGCGAGGGCTGCTCAGGCACGGACAGCGGCTCGCGCACGCTCAGCCGCATCCCGTGTGGCGACCAGCGCAGCCAGCGTGGCCTGCGCCTGCTTCACCGCGGCTGGCTCGCTACTGTCGATGTCTGAGAGCTGCTCCTCGGCATCGCCCACGCCGATGGCGATCTGCTCGCGCAGTTCGTCAAGCCAGCCCTTCGCTTCGGACGGGTCGGCTTCTGGCGCGCGCAGCCATTCGGCGACGATCACCTCCACCTCACGTGCCATGCGGGGCGGCTGGACGCCCTTCGCCGCGAGCGCCATCAGGCGGACAATCGCGGCGTCGACCGGACGCACCCGTGCAGCCCTACGAGCGGCCATGGCTTCAGCTCCTCTTGGTTCGCCCGTCCCATAGCATGTTCTTGTCTTGTTTCATAAGGGGGAGCTATCGTCGGACATGCCCAACGGCGCCTCGTCACACCCGCCGCCGCCATGGCTGAGCGCTGCCGTGCTGGCCGCTGCACGGGCTGCTCTGCGCCCGTCAGGCGCCTTCCCGCGGCCAGGGGACGCCGACACCAGGCCTTGTGCGAACTCATCCTAGCGCATCATCCTGCCTTGCCGTTCACGCTGATCGCCGAGTCCGCAGCCTACGTCCTCGGCTCCGAGTGACAGCGGATCGGCCCGCGCAGGGAGCAGCACGGGCAGGACGCCTGCGTTAGAATAGGAAGTCGCTTTCGACGAGGTGGTGGATCCCTGCCAGTTCGATTTCCCCGGTTGGACCGGTGGGCGTCGGGGCAAACGGCGGATTTCCGGCGAAGGTCGCGAACTGAACGATTGTCTGCCCGTCCTGGTACTCGTAGCGCACCTGCAGTGCGAAGCTCGCCGCGAAGCTGTCGGTGCCGAGGAACTCGGGCGGCAGCCCCCCGGTGCGACCAGTCGGCCTGGCAAAGCTCAGATCAATCTTGTCTTCGCCCTGAACGAAGTCTTCCAAGCGGTCACGTTCACCGGGACCGACGCCTGTATCGAGAATGAAGCTCACCGCCGATGGGATCTGGCCAAAACCTGGTTCTCGGCTGAAGCCGAATGCGAACACGTCCAGATCGGCCCCGCCGATCAGCGTGTCCACGCCCACGCCACCGGTCAGGGTATCGTTGCCCTTGCCACCAACAAGTAGGTCGTTGCCGCCACCGCCGTATACCACATCGTCACCACGTCCTCCGAACAGGCGGTCCGGCCGTCTGCAGCGATGATGTCAGCCGCTGCGATGGTTCCGTCGAAGACGCCGTAGCCTCGGATCTCGTCATTGCCGCCTCCACCGAAGACGACATCGGCGCCGAAGCCTGCTGTAACGAAATCATTGCTGCCGCCTGCGAAAATTACATTGTTCCCAGGCTCGCCGCCGAACTGGATCGGCGGCGGGCCGACCTCGAACGGGCCACCCGGCTCGCCGATGTTGTCGCCGTAAATCCTGTCATTACCGGATCGCGCTAAGATCCAATCGTCGCCTTCTCGGCCGCCGATTAGGTCCGCCTTGTCGCTGCCGATAATGACGTCACGTGTGCTGGCGCCGGTCAGAGGATCAGAGCCGGCACGCCTGGCCAGGATGATTGCCATGGACGCCTCCTCATCTCGTTCGTCACCGCCTCGGCAGCAGCTCAGGCCGATAAAATCAGGCGGCGCAAGCCCTGCCGTGCGCCGCCAGAAGCGTACTCGCGTAGCCGCGAGCGCGTCCACTCTCAAGCACGCGACTCTCGCGGCGCCACCGCAACCGCGACTGCTCGCATAACGAGGTTGCATTTCGTCTGCCTCGCCGACGCCATGGCCTACATCCTCGGCTCGGAATGACGGCATTCACCCTGCCCTCTGCCGCGGCGTCAGCCGGAAATGGGAGGCCAGTGTCCCGAGCGCCGCGACCAGCATGCCCTGCGCCACCGGCCCGTGCACCGGTCGGCCGGACCAGCCCTGGCGCATGGCCCACTGGCGGACCGAGAACTCCAGCCCGACGACGAACCACACGCAGGAGCCCGCCGGGCTGTCGTGGCCGCCCAGCGCGTCCAGCGCCTCGGCCACGCGGCGCCGGGCATCGATCTGCCGGCTCGACATAGCGTCGGCGGTGGCGCCCGCCAGCCGGATCAGCTGCGAGGTGGCGATGCCGTCCAGCGCGGCGGACCAGAACAGTGTCCGGAAGATCTGCCCAGCCTCCTGCATCTCCGGCGTGATCGTGCCGTTCGCCATCATCATGCCCAGCGTGTCCACCGCGCGACGGTGCTGGACTGGGCTGCCGGTCTCGGGATCCGCCTCGCGGATCGGCTCCGAGAAGCCACCATGCTGCAGCCGCCACTTCGACGGCTTCGCCAGATCATCGTGCTTCGGCTTCAGCACCTTGGTCTTGCGCTTACCGGCCATGGTGGTTCTCCCCGTTGCGACGCCCCCAGCGCCGGTTGGCTTCGTTGATGACCGCCTGGCGCAGCCAGTCGTCGGCGATCTCGGCCACGGGCAGGGCAGCGACGCCGTGGCGATGCCAGGCGGCGGCGCGCATGGCGTTAACCTCGCGGTCGTTGGTCGGGCTACGCGTCCCGCGGTCGAGGCAGGATCGGGGCGGCAGTGGTGCGCCGTGCATGCTCATGGGCGGCCTCCCGTGGGGTCGGTCGCCCAGAGCAGAAGGGCGATGGCATCCGCCTCGTTGTCGTCGGCCGGCGCGAAGCCGCGAGCCTGGATGGCGGCGACCATCTTCGCCTTGTCCGCATTGCCCTTGCCGGTCGCGAAGCGCTTGATCGTGGCCACGGGCACGCCCTGGTAGGCGATGCTGCGCTCCTCGCACCAGGCCGAGAGGTGGGCGAGGAAGCCGCCGTAGAGGTGCGCAGCATCCGTCCCGGCATGCGCACGGACTTCCTCGAAGACGATCCGCGCCACACCACCGGACAGGGCGGCGACCTCCGCCAGCCAGCCGCGGAAGCGCAGGAAGCGCATCCCGCCGCCTTCGAAGCGGCTGGGGCGGAACGTCATGGTGCCCGAAGTGATACCGCCGTCCTGGCCGCGCAGCGCCCAGCCGGTGGTGGTGCCGAGATCGAGGGCGAGGACGGCGTGGTGCGCCAGGCTGATCGCGGGCGGGAGGGCGATAGGCGGGCCGCTTGCATGCGCGGCGGGCATGGTGAGAGTCGCGGGTGCCATGGTGGTCTCCGGAAGGGGATCGTCCTGGTGAGGGCGGCGACGGCGCGGTTCTTGGCGGAGCTCGCCGTTGCTGCCCGGCTTGGGGTCGGGTGGCCGCAGTGGGGGTGGTCCACGAGCCCAAACCAGGCGCCCCGGGTGTGGTGTGCGTGCGCCGTTGAGGCGCACACGCACACCCCCCGTAGGGGGGTAGCGAAAAACCGAATCTGCCAAACTGCTCCAAGCCACTGACTTTGTTTTGGAAAAAGCAAATTCGGAGCAGTTTCGGACAGATTCGTTACGCGAAACTGCTTTCGGCCAGAAGTTATTGATCTTATTGGTGAAAAGCAGTTTCGCAGTTTCGGCGGCCGAGCAGATTCGGACCGAAACTGTGCAGTTTCGGGAGCAGTTTCGGTCAGTGCGGTCTCGCATCGCGAGGGCCATCAGGCGGGCTCCTCGGGGTCGTGCAGCACCCAGACTTCTGGGTTTTCGACCTCGAGCAGCGCCTCGCTCCGGGGGCATTGGAAGTGGCTCGGGAGCACCCGGACGGTGGCCGGGATGATCTCACCGGTCTCCGGATCGACGGCCTCCTCCCCGGTGGCGAGGAGCATGTCCTGGACGACGAGGTAGCCGTTCTTCGACTTGGTGTAGGGCTGCCCGAGGTCGCGGGCCTCGCGCCGGTACTTGATGTAGCCCTTCATGGCCAGGACACCGATCCTCTCGCGGATGTTGTCCTTCCCGCCGAGCCCGCGCTTGTTCTCGAACTTCGACGCGAAGGCGTTGGCGGTGCAGAGCCGGCCTTCCTCCGCCTCCTCGGCGATCAGGCGCAGGATCACGTCGTGGCGGCGCATGCGCTCGGCATCGAGTTTGCGGCCGATGTCCCTCCTGACCAGGCGTTCGCCCTTCCGGTCGAGCTCGACCCAGGCGCCGCCGCGTTTGTCGACCAGCATCGGCTCGAGGCCAGGGCCGTTGCGCAGCTCGACATGCAGCTCGCGTTCGGTCTGCTCCTCGTCGGGGCGAAACAGGATGGCGCCTGATGTGTAGTAGCCGCGCAGCGCGCTGGCGCCGGAGAGCGACAGGAAGGGATCGTCCTTGACCTGCTGCTTGCTAAGCTTCTTCGTGTGATGGGCGAGGATGATGCCCGCCTCGGGGGCGACCTGGTCGCGCAGCGCTTCAACCCGGCCCTGCAGGAAGAACATCATCGCCGCGTTGTCATTCTCCCCTTCGCCCGCGGGCCCGCCATCGAAGAGGTTGCGGATCGGGTCGATGCAGATGATGTCAGGCGGCGCGTCGGGGAATGCCACACGGATGGCCGCGGCCACGAGGGGCACGCCTTGGTCGTCGAGCAGCATGCGCAGCTTGGGGGTGACGACGAGGGTGTCACGGGCGCGCGCCACGATGGCGGGGTCGAGCCGGAGCTGCTGCAGGCGCTCGCGCAGGTAGTGGTACTGGATCTCGGCCTGGAGATAGAACACTCGTAGCGGGCGCGGTGCCGTGAAGCGCAGGAACGGCGTGCCGGCCGCTGCGTGCACCAGCAGGCTGATCAGGAAGTCGGACTTCCCGACCTTCGGCGCGCCGCCGAGGACCAGCATCCCGCCCGGGGTCAGCAGGCGCGGCCCGATCAGGTCGTCGGGCATCAGAGAGGTGTCGTCGAGCAGCGCGCCGAGAGTGTGTGCCGGGATGGCGCCGGGCGGCGCTGCCGCGACCCGCAGCAGGGGCGGCCCGTTCCGATCGACATGCAGTGCCCAGATGCTGTCCGCCTCGACCTTGAGGCGGTCCAGCGGCCACGCCGGGCGGAGGCAGGCGGCGTTGTATTGGCAGATGGCCTCCCACCCTTCCTCGCCGGTCAGGCGGCCCTCGTGGACCATGCGGACGAAGTGGCCGATGGCGGCGCTGGCGCCCTGGAAGCGGGTCCAGCCGTCCTGGCTGCCCTCGCGCACCGGCGTGGTCAGGACCGTATCGAGGCTGGGGCGGGTGGCGCCAGGGGCGGCGATGGGCGCTTCCAGGCCCGGCACGGTGGGCATGGCAGCCACGGCCGCGGCGAGGTCGGGAAGCTCGAACTCGGCCCTGGGGCGGTGCTCCCGGATGATGACCCGCCGCTGCACGCCATGCTTCTGGTGGACGGTGCCTGGCATGCGGATCGGCTGGTGCGCGGAGCGGAAGTGAAGGTCGCCGCCAACCTTCTCCGCGATCTCGCCGCGCAGCGCGCAGACCCGCGCCAGATCCTGCCCCTCGGCCGGCTCCGTCAGCCGCCACCAAGCATGCAGCTTGGCGGCCCCCTCGCCGGTGCGGCCGCCGCTCTCGACCAGCAGGGTCGGTGCGCCGAGGTGGTGGACCAGATGCGCCAGCTTGGCGGCGATGTCACCGGCGTCGAGGTCGACCACCACGGTCTGCATCTGCAGCACATGCTCGGCGCGGGCCTGGCCCTGCTCGGCGACGGTGCCGGGGATGACATAGACGGCGCTGCCTTCGCGCGCGGCCCAGGTGGCATAGGCGCTGAGGGATGCGGCGGCGTGCCGATCGGCCGGGACCCAGATGTTGTGCGGCTTGGTGTCGAGCCCCTGGCCCTGGTCGACGAAGCCGCGGACCGGAATCAACCCGTCGCAATAGCCGAACACCACGTCCAGGAAGGCGGCGATCTGCTCGATGTCCGGCGCGACGTGGCCGCCATGAGGCGGCATCGGCTGCCCAGCGCCAGGAAGTCGATCGAGGGCGATCTGCCCAGCGGCGGGAAGTTCGCTCACGCCGTCATCTGGCAGCGGCGCGGCATCGTTGAAGTCGCCCCATGCGTTCATGCAGGCTGCGCCCAACAGCGCTTGGCCCAGGGGCAGAACCGACACTCGAAATGGTCGGCCTGGGCTGCGACCCGGGGCAGCAACTCGCCCGCATCTGTGGCCGCGAGGATGCGCACGCCGCGGTCCGACATGCGTTGCGCCAGCTCGGCGTTGAATGGCACCAGCTCGTGGTGCAGCTCCGCCGTGTCCTTGTTGATGGCGGTGAACAGCGCCGGATTGTCCGCCACGCCCGGGACGGCGGCATCCATGTAGGCCTGGTAGACCGCGATCTGCGCCGCATAGATCGGCTTGGCTGCGGCGACGCCTTTGCTGGACGTCTCGCGCCAGGCCTTGGCGTTCATGGTCTTGCATTCCCACAGCGCCGGGAACGCCATGCCGGGGATGGCGGGGCCGCCGGCGAAGATGCCATCGACGTGGCCACGGATGCGACCACCGGCGACGGAGAAGCCGAACTGCTCGCCATGCTCCCCACCACCGCGGCGGGTGTAGAGATCGAAGCCGGCGCCACGCAGCCAGGCGACGGCGACGTCCTCCAGCGCGTGGCCGATCCCGAAGATGCGCAGCAGACGGCCGTCGAAGTCGGCGCCCTCATCCTTCGGCGCCTTCACGAACTCGAACTGCAGCGCCCGCTCGCAGGCATGGCCGAGGCGGGAGCCACCCAGGTAGCTGCGCGGCGGCGTCGCCTGATTGGCGGCGACCAGCGCCGCGTCGATGACGGCATTCACATGCGCGGAGGTCTGGCTGCGGCTGTTGAAGTTGAGCATCAGAAGGGCACCTCCGCCTTAGCGTCCTGCCGGGCGATCGCCTGCATCGCCTCCTGGAAGCCGCCGACGGCGACCTCGATCAGCGTCAGCACCTGCGCCTCGCTGAGCTCCTGGAAGCGGGTGCCCCAGCCGATCTCGGCCATGGTCTCCGCGACGCGGCGCATGGCCGCGCGCATCGCGGCCTTCTCCTGCTCGGTGAGATCAACCATGGCGGACGACCTCCCCGCCAAGCGCGACCAGAAGGCCTGGCAGGCGATGCAGCAGAAGGAGACCGAGGGCCGCGGCTTCTTCCGCGGCGCAGGGTCGAACCAACCAAAGCCACGCGCCGGACGGGAGCAGACGGCGCAGGGCGGTTCCGGGGAGCGGGCCATAGATCATGCGGCCTGCCCCAGCACCGCGGGCTGGGCGCTGCGCACGAGATGCTGGATGGCCTGGCGGTTGAACTTGAAGGTGAGCAGCGCCGACGCCTGGTACCGGGTCATGCCGAGATCGGCCCGGGCTGCCGGCGGCAGGTGGACCAACTGCCGCTCGGTCGGCGGTTCGCGCAGCCAGCGCCGGCTCTTATGGGCGCTCTCGTCCGTCTCGTAGGCGTTCAGCCAGTCGTCCGCCGCGGCCAGCGCTACCAGCCGCTCCCCGATGGACAGCAGGCGCGGCCGCTCCTCCTTGGCGCCGCCGACCGCGTGCCAGGCCCCGTTCAGGAAGAAAATGCCCGCCCAGCCGTTGAACCCGTTGGCCAGCAGCGCGGCGTCGTCGCCGAACAGGTCGCACCACTGGAAGGCGGAGCGCTGGAGTAGATCGATCTCCGTCATGATGAAGTCGGTGAGCGGCGCCGTCTCGCGCCCGCAGGGCTCGAAGGCATGCCCGCAGATCGGGCACTCCATCACCGCGATCGGCACCTCCGCCTCACAGGAGGGGCAGGTCTTGGTGGGCGGCTCACCCTCGCCGGGCTGGCTGTCGAGATCGACGTCCTGCTCCAGGCAGCCATGGATCTGCGAGGAGGTGCCGAAGTCGAGCACGATGCAGTCGCGCTTGACGATGCCGGGATGCTCCGTGGGATCCACGGTGCGCAGCCCGCGGCCGACCATCTGGATCATCGTGCATTGAAGGAGCTGGGCCGCAGCAGCACGACGCAGGAGGTGGGCGGGTGGTCCCAGCCCTCCGTCAGCACCGCGACATTCACGACGATGCGCGCCTCGCCCCGGGCATAGGTGGCCAGGACGGAACGGCGCTCCCCCTCCGGCATCTCACCTGTCACCACGACGGTGGGGACGCCGGCGGCGTTGAAGGCCGCGGCGACGTGCTCGGCGTGGGCGACGGTGGAGCAAAAGGCCGCGGTCTGGCGGCCCCCGGCCTTCTCCTGCCAGTGCTTCACGACCGCGTCGGTGACCGGCACGGTGTCCATTACGCGGGCGACCTCGCCCATGTCGAAATCGTCGCCGCTGCGCCGCACGGCCCGGAGTTCATCCTGCACGCCGACATCGATGATGAAGGTGCGCGGCGGCACCAGGTGGCCGGATGCGATCAGCTCACCGAGCCGGATCTGATCCGCGACGTTTGAGAAGACCTGGCGCAGCCCGATCTTGTCGCCGCGGTTCGGCGTGGCGGTGACGCCATAGATCCGGCAGTCTGGGTTGCGATCCCGGGCGCGATCGATGATGCGCTGATAGCTGCCGGCGACAGCGTGATGCGCCTCGTCGATCACCAGCAGGTCCAGTGCCGGCATAGCCGCCAGGTTCGCCTGTCTCGTCAGCGTCGGCACCATGGCGAAGGTGACCTGTCCGCCCCAGGATTTCTGACCGGCATCCACCACCGACGTGCTGATGCCGGGGTTCACGCGGCGGAACTTCGCCAGGTTTTGCGCCGTCAGCTCATCCCGGTGCGCGAGGACAGCGGCCTTCGCGCCGCCGCGATGGATATGCTCACCCACCGTGGCCGACAGCATGATGGTCTTGCCGGCGCCGGTCGGGGCGACGCCGAGCGTGTTGCCGTGCTCGCCGAGCGCACGGAGGCTGCGCTCGACGAAGAGCTTCTGGCGGGGGCGGAGCATCATGCTGGTGCGGCCCTCCGTCAGCGCGCCCAGGCGGGGCGGGGATCGGCCCCGGCGGTGGGCTGCGGTGCAGCGGCCGGGAAGGCGCCCTGCTGCATGGCCGGTGCGACGGGCGGTGGCGTGTGCACGGGCGGCGCATAGGCCTGGGCGGGCGGGGCATAACCCGCCGGCGCCACCTGCCGGCCCATCACCTGGGCGTAGTCCCGATGGTCCGGGGTCACCGCCATGCGGATTTCGTTCTTGGTCTCGCCGCCCGCATCCGTGCCGTGCTCGATCTTCGCCACGAACTCGAGGCCATCGAGATCCGCGAAGCCGCCGATGCGGCGCGCCGCCTGCGCCTGGGGCGAGACATCCTTGTCAGAGATGCCGCGCGCGGAGTTCAGCATTCCGCGCAGGAAGCTGCGGCCCATCCCCGCCCATTCCGGCCCCTTCGGACTGTAGAGGCCGATCAGCGTGAAGACCTTCCGCTTCGCGTAGGGCCCCTCCAGCACGGTGAACTCGCCATTGAGATATACCGCGCCGGTGCTGCCGCGCGTGGCGTAGCCACCGGTCCAGCCCTGGCTCGGATCGTCGAAGCCGCCGGGGCGGATGGTGAGGCGGACCTTGGCCAGCGTCCCCTTGGGGATCAGGTTCGGGTTGGACTGGGCGTCGTTGTAGTCGTTCCAGGCAGCCATGGTGCTCTGCTCCGATCAGGTGTTGGGGGTGTCGGTGGCGGTCGTGACGAGCGGCGCCGGCAGCGCGGGCGCCGACGCACTGGGTGCTTCCGTGCCGCGAATCTTCGCGAAGAGGCGGCCGAGGTCGGGCGGCTCCAGCAGGTCGAGCCGGCCGCTGCGGTCCTTCGCCGGATAGCCCCAGGGGTTCAGCGTCTGGCAGACCAGCGCCCGGAACAGCGGCCCGCCCTGGTCCTTGATCTCCGCCAGCGTCAGCACCTCATCGACGATGCCGGGCAGTTCGAGGCTGGTTTTGCTGCCCTCGATCTGCAGGCTGAAGACGCGGCGATTGAAGTCGTCGAGCTTCTCGTCGAGGATCCCGACGAAGATCACGTTGCGGCCGCGGGCGTGCTGCAGATGTGTGAGCCAGGCGATCATCTCGCGCCCATGCAGCCCATAGGCGCCGCGCACGTCAGGCTTTCCGGTGCGCTCCGCGAAGGCCTCGGGCTGGCCGCGGCACCACTGAAAGCAGAGACGACCGGCGACGGTGATGCTGTCGATGAACAGCGTGACGTAGTGGTCCATGCGCGCCGGATCGCCGTACTCGCGAACCACCCGCGCATGCTGGGCTGCGGAATAGGGCTGGTCGTCGCGCAGCGCGGGGTTCGGGCCGGCGAGGAACAGCGCCAGGTCGCGGCATTCCTCCCACGTCCGCGGGCGGATCGAAGCGCCCCGCCAGCCCTGCACGGCGAGATCGCCCGCCTCGAGGTCCATGAAGAGAGTGGTCACGGCGCAGGTCGTGTTCAGAAGCCAGGTCTTGCCCATGCCGGGCTTGCCGAGGATGGCGGCCTTGACGCCGCGCTCCTCGGCCTGCCGCTCGTCGGCGGTGATGATGCGCAGCGCCATCAGCGGCCTCCCCGCAGCGGGATGACGCCGGCGCCATGCGGGCTGTCGCGCAGCGCCGTTTCGGACATGATGGCGAGGCGATAGGTGGCGCGCCCGGTGCGCACGGTGCGGGCCGGTTCGAAGGCTGCGCGGATGCGCTCCGGCCAGGCAGTGTAAGCCCGCTCGGAGACCTTGACGCTGACCTCGACATACTGGCCCGGATCCTCGCCGCCGGCGCGGATCTGCTCGGACAGCGCGGCGAGCCGCACCTGGTCCCATTCCACCTTCTTCGGCAGGTCGACCGCGATCTCCACGGCGCCGTCCTGGAAGCGGACCGTGCCCGTGTCCTTGCCGGCCGCGGCACGGGCGCCGATGGCGCGCTGCTCGTAGCGGAGCGCAATCGCGGCCTCAATCCAGTCCTGCATGCGCTTGGCGGCATCCAGCGCCTCGCGCGCATCCGTCTGCAGCAGCGCGAGGTGCTCGGCGGGGAGCGCGATCACATCGCTCACCGGCATGTGGCGCAGCGCGTCGAGGCTGGGGCGGTTGGTGCGGAGCGCGTCCATCACGCAGCCTCCCCCTGGAGAAAGCCCGCCATGGCGAGCGCGAGAGGACTGCGGCCGTTGCGCGGCCGCGATCGGACGATGAGCAGATAGGCGAAGCGCTCCTCCCCGACGCGGCGCTGCACCAAATGCGCAAGGCCGGCCTCCGAGAAGCGGCGCGCGCGCTCCGCCACGGCGATCAGTTCGAGGCGTTCGTCGGGCGGCAACTGCGATGCCGCCTTGTCACGGTCACGCGCCAGCATGCCGATGTGGTAGGTGATGATGGCGCCGGCCATCGCGTCCGCGAGGCGGTCGCACAGGTCATTCTCGGTCAGGACGACATCCAGCGGCGCGTTCGCGCTCGACATCGTTGGGCTCAGCGGATGGGTGGGGCGCGCAAGGTGCACGGGGCCGGTCTCCTTCTCACGCAGGGGGATCATCTGGTTCATACGGATCCGCGCGGATCCGTTCTCACGACCGCGACGGGGTCGGATGCAGGCCTGCGGCGCGCAGCCAGCAGCGGAGATCGCTGAGCGCGCGATAGAAGCCCGCGGCCGAGACGCCGCTCGCCGCGCGCGCGTCCACCATGTCGCGATGCGCGAAGATCAGACCGAGCAGCGCCATCGGCGCCGGCGGCAGATCACTGGCCGCGGAGCGCAGCGCCAGGGGAAGGTCATGGTCGGGCTCGTCCGCAGCGAGCCAGTGCTCGATGCCGTCAGCCCCGGACGCATCGAGCCAGACCGTCTCGCGAAGAGCCATGGATCGCGCGTGGTCGATGACCACATGCTGGGCGAGCAGGCCCACGTAGGTCGACCAGGCGGCGCGGGATGGATCGTACCGGTCGGCCGCCTCGACGATGGCGACCAGGATGTCCTGGGCGAGATCCTCCCGGTCGGCGCGACCCAGCCGGCGCTGCCGCGCAAAGCGGTGGGCGTGGGACCGGGCGGCGGTGCATGCCACTCGGATACGATCGCTGTCCTACTGGGGCGGATTATGTGCCTGTTCTGACTGTTGTTCGTGCATGGCGGCGGTCCTCGGCTTTGGCGGCTGCGATGACCTCAAGCCAGCACATCGTTCGGCGGTGCGACGAGGGCGCAAAGGTGCGGAAAGGTGCGGAAAAGCCCGATGAGGATTTCCGCACCGGCCTTAATTCAATGGCTTAAAGGATATTGGCAGCCTGCCCCGGCCCCGCTGGTGCGGAAATCAGATTTCCACACCACCCTCTATGCATCGTGCTGGACTTGGCACGGACCGGGAACATAGATTGCGCTGACCCGTTGCCGAAACGCTGTCTCGCAAGGACACGCATCCTATGGTCTTGACCATCGACTACGCCTGCCGATCGGGGAGAGCTGTGCCGCGCGGCCTGTCCGCCGGCGCCATCCGGAACGTCGCCGCCCAGGTGCGGCAGCAGATCCCGCGCGAGGCCAGCGACCTCGGGGTGACGCTGGCGGCGCTCCTCCAGGTCAGCCGCGAGGTGTCGGTGAATGGGCGCAGGCTGTCGGTGTCGTGGGACACGGCCGGCGCCTTGCGCGACGAGATGGGCCGCCAGGTGCTGGGCCTTTGCGACACCGACCCCGACGAACCGAACTGGGCCTTCCTGGCGGTGAATGGGCCGATGACGGCACATCGCCCCGATCTCGCGCTCAGCACCGCCGCGCACGAACTCGGACATCTCGTGTTCGACGTCCCCGCGGCCTTGGAGGAGGGGGTGCACCGGTATCGGGCCGTGGCGGCCTGCCCTCAGGCCTTGGATCGGGTCGGCCGTGGCGCGGAGGGGCGCGCCAACGAGTTCATGGGCGCGCTGCTGGTACCGCCCGTGCCGTTGCACACGCGGCTGCTGGCCTATGCCCGTGGTGAGGGGCTGCGGCTCGGCCGGGGCCCCCACCAGGGCCGGCCGGGCTGCCCCATCCTGGCCGCGGGTAACGACCCGGAGGCGGTGGGCGGCGTGGTTGCGGCGCTGGCCGGTGACTTCGGCGTGTCGGAACGGTTCATCGCCGTGCGCCTCGCGCGCTACGGCCTCATCCAGGGAGGGGTGTGATGGCCTTCGGGGCAACGGTCCGCGCCCGGCGCACGGAGCTGCGCATCGGGCTCAATGACATGGCGGAGCGCATGGGCATTTCGCCCGGCTACTGGTCGCGCGTGGAGCGGGAGATCGAGAAGCCGCCAAGCGACGAGCTCGTGCAACGGGCGGCGGCCATCCTGGGCATTCAGCTCGACGCGCTATTCGTCGAGGCGCAGCGCCTGCCGCCCGACATGCGGCGGGACATCGGCAAGGTAGTGCTCGCCTACCGGCGCGTGCGCCCCTTTGCGACTGGTTGAGGGGGGGCAGCATGGCCGCGCGCCTCAAGCACAAGCGTTTCTTTGGCATCGATGATGTGGCGGCGCGGTTCGGCCTTTCCTTGGTCGACATGGGGGTCATGGCGGCGGAGGGGCAGCTGCGCCTCAGGGTTCCCGTGGCGGGGCTGCGCGTGGAGATCGGCGAATGGGAGGAGGATGACGAACACGGCCAGGTGCATCGGATCCCGTCTGGCTACCGCGTGTTGAACGGCTTGGTGGACATCCACGCGCTGGACGGATGGACGATTCTGCGCAGTGGCTCCGGGGTGCTGACCTCGCTGCGGGCAGAGCCTGGCCACTACATCCACATCGAGACCGGCGATCCGGACTATGCGGGTCTGGAGGTGACGCGCGACGAGCTGGGGGTTTGCCTTGAGGAGTGGCAGCGGCTGGAGGCGCAGGAGGCGGGGCCCGAGGTGGAAGCACCGCCCAAGGCGCGGCGCGGCGTGCAGCCCACGCATGATTGGGACGCGTGTTGGCTGGAATTCGCCCGCACGGTGTTCTTCGACGGCGTACCCCCGTCCAAGGGGGCGCTGATCCGCCACCTGCAGGGCTGGTTTGCTGAGCAGGGACTGAAGGTGCCGGATGAGAGCACGCTTCAGCGGCGCTTTGCAGCGGCATGGAAGGTGTTCGCGCCGGAGGCGGAGCGGAAATCCGCCTGAGGCTGCCGGCTGGCAGGCGCCGCGGCCGTGAGAATGGCGGCGGCGAAATCCGTAGATGAGGGGCAGGACAATGCGTGCTGGATCCCGATGCCCCTGTCGAACCCTGTCAACGCCCACCTCCCGCCGCACCTCCGCGAGGTCTGCGAGATCCTGGCCGCGGGGCTCCTGCGGCTGCGCAGCCGCGCTGCCGAGGAAGCTGCGCGCGACGCGGCGGACTGGGGAGAGCGCGGCCTACACTTCCCGCCCCCCCAGCGCCTGCATGCGAACCGGACCTACCGGAGACCCGCATGACACGCGCCACCAAATCCAAATCCGGCACTCCGCCGGCGCCGACTATCCCCGCCATTCCGCCGGCCGACGTGCTGGGCCGGCTTGCCGCCCTGAAGACCACCGCGACGCCGGACCTGAAGCAGCAGTGGCGGGAACTCTTCGCTGCCGAGCCGTCGCCCTACAACCGGCGCTTCCTGGAAAGCCGGCTGGCCTACCGCATCCAGGAACTGGCCTATGGCGGCCTGAAGCCCGAGACCGTCCAACGCCTCGAGGCCCTGGGTGAACAACTCGACCGCGGTAATCCCGTCCTGCGGCGCATCCACGGCGACGACAAGCCGATCACCGGCACGCGGCTGATCCGCGAGTATCAGGGCGTCGAGCACAGCGTCACCGTGCTGCACGACGGCTACGAGTATCAGGGGCGCCCCTACCAGTCGCTCTCCTCCGTCGCGCGCGCCATCACCGGCACGCGCTGGAATGGCTGGCTGTTCTTTGGCCTGAAGAACCGGAGGGGCGCGGCATGAAGCGCAAGCTTACCGCCGAGGTCGCGATGCCGGTGGCAGTGCGGAAGATCCGCGCCGCCGTGTATACGCGCAAGTCGAGCGAGGAAGGCCTCGACATGGAGTTCAACACCCTCGACGCGCAGCGCGACGCTTGCAAGGCCTATATCACCAGCCAGCGTGCCGAAGGCTGGGTCCTGGTGTGCGACCGCTACGACGATGGCGGGTTCTCGGGCGGCACGCTGGATCGGCCGGCGCTGCAGCGCCTGCTGCGCGATATCCAGGCCGACCTCGTCGACGTCATCGTGGTCTACAAGATCGACCGGCTCTCCCGCTCGCTGATGGATTTCGCCAAGCTGGTGGAGGTGATGGACGCGCATGGCGTGACCTTCGTCTCCGTCACACAGTCCTTTAACACGACTACCAGCATGGGGCGGCTGACGCTAAACATCCTGCTCAGCTTCGCGCAGTTTGAGCGGGAGGTCATTGGCGAGCGCATCCGCGACAAGGTGGCCGCGTCGCGTGCGCGCGGGATCTGGATGGGTGGCTTCGTGCCGCTCGGCTATGACGCTAAGGACCGCAAGCTGCTGGTGAACGAGGCCGAGGCGGCGCTGGTGCGCCGGATCTTCGAAGGGTTCGTCGAAACGGAATCGGGCACGAAGCTGGTCCAGGCATTGCGTGCCGAGGGCGCCACCACGAAGCGAGGCCGCGCCTTTACCAAGAGCGACGTCTATCGGGTGCTGAGCAACCGCACCTATCTCGGCGAGGCGATGCACAAGGGGAAGTCGCACCCCGGCGAGCATGCCGCCATCGTGCCGCAGGCGATGTGGGACGCGGCCCACGCCCTGCTGACGATCAGCCCGAAGACACGCGCCAACCGCACCCGCTGTCAAACGCCTTCACTGCTGCGCGGGCTGATCTTCGGCAGCGATGGCCGTGCCATGTCGCCCACCCACGCGCGGGGGCGCCGTGGCCAGCAGTACCGGTACTACGTCAGCCAGTCGGTGCTGAAGGGCAGCGCCGCGGACGGCCCGGCGACCGCGCGCATCTCCGCCGCGAAGATCGAGGGCGCGGTCATCGCGCAGGTTCGGGGGCTGCTGCGCCAGCCGGAGGTGGTGTTGGGCGCCTGGCGCGCGGCACGGGCCTCGGCGCCGGCTATAACGGAGGACGAGGCTCGCCTGGCGCTGGAGCGCCTGGACCCGCTGTGGGAGGAGCTGTTCCCCGCGGAGCAGGCGCGGATCATCCGCCTCCTGGTCGACCGGGTCGACATCGGGGTGGGCGGCGCTGACGTGCGCCTGAAGCTGGAGGGGCTGGCCAGCCTGGCGCGGGACCTTGCCGCGCAGTCGGCCGAACCAGCGAGGGCGGCAGCGTGACCGGCGCCGCGCAGATGCTGACCGTGCGGGTGCCGCTGGCGGTCCGGAAGCAGCGGGGCGGGCGGAAGCTGATGATCGCGCCTGCCGCCACCACGAACCGGGGCACATCGTCGTCGGACACCACGTTGGTGAAGGCGCTGGCCCGGGCGTTCCGGTGGCGGCGAATGATGGAGGCCGGGCGCTTCGCCACCATCAACGAACTGGCGGCGGCGGAGAAGATCAACTCGTCCTACGTTTCGCGCGTGCTCCGGCTGACGCTGCTGGCGCCGGACATCGTCGAGGCGATCCTGGACGGGCGGCAGCCGGAGGGGATGACGCTGCCGGGGCTGATGGAGCCGTTTCCGGTGGAGTGGGAGAGGCAGCGATCACATACCGTTGCGAAACAGTGAAATCGAGCTCCGTAACGAGGTCGGGGGTGCTGGCTTGCGCGAGCCGGAGAAGCGCCTCTGCCCTTGCAGGGAGCGGCCACTGACCGCCGCCCCATGCACAAAGCCTTGCCGCTGCGAGATTTCCGGCTTGGGTGAAAGGGAAATCACTCTCGTCGCCGACTTCACCTTTTGGTTTAGCCAATAAGCCCAGAGCCTAATCGGCCTTGATGCCCGCGAACTTGATTACCCGTGCCCACTTCTCGATAGCGGCCGCCAGAATCGCCTCGAATTCGGCCGCCGTGCCGCCGACCGGCGTGCCCCCTAGGTCGAGGATGCGGGCTCGGACACCGGGATCGGCAAGGCCCGCATTGAGTTCGCGGTTCAGCAGTTCGACGACGGCGGCCGGCGTGTTGCGCGGCACGCCAATGCCGGCGAAGCCGCTGGCCTCGTAGCCCGGGACAAAGTCGGCGATCCTTGGCACGTCCGGCAGCACGTCCAGCCGGGCCGCGGTGGTGACCCCGAGCGGCCGCAGCTTGCCGGCCCGGATCTGCTCGATCGCCTCCGACAGCGGACTGAACACCAGCTGGATGTGGCCGGCCAACAAGTCGGCGACGGCGGGCGCACCGCCGCGGTAGGGAACATGCAGCAGGTTGACCCCGGTCATCATCTTAAACAGCTCGACGGAGATGTTCTGCGGCGTACCGGCGCCGGCCGAGCCATAGCTGATACTGCCCGGGTTCGCCTTAGCATGGGCGATCAACTCAGGGATCGCATGAATCGAATACGCCGGATTGACCACGGCGACATAGGCCAGCCGAGCCGCGCATACCACCGGCGCAATGTCGCGCATGAAATCGAAGGGCAGGTTCGGATAGAGTGCGGCGTTGATCGCGTGCGGGGTCACGATCTGGAGCAGAGTGTAGCCATCGGGCGCCGCCCTTGCGACCATCTCGGTGGCGATGTTGCCGCTGGCGCCAGAGCGGTTGTCGACGACGAATTGCTGGCCGAGACGGTCCGACAGCCACTGCCCCATCAGGCGCGCCTGGATGTCGGTCGCGCCGCCGGCGGCGAAGCCGACGAGGATGCGCACCGGCCGCGCCGGATAGGCCTGAGCCCGAGATCGGCGCGGCGCAACGGCCATGCCCAAGGCCGAACCGGCGGCCATAGTCGCAAGCGAACGGCGAGAAACTGCCATGTTGTCTCCTTCCCAATGGGCGCCTTTTGCGGGCGGTTTTCCCGAGGCGCCTTGTGGTGACACGCTACAGGCTCGGTGATCGGGTCGGCAAGAACGGCCAGTATGTCTCTGAAGAAGAGGCTCCCATCCCCTTATAACTGCACGCTTGCTTGAACTGCGGAACGCTGGCGAGAGGCGACACGGATGATGGAGAAAGGCCGCTACGGCACGACCGACGAACTGGCCGCCACGGAGAAGATCAACTCGTCCTGCGTCTCGCGCGTGCTTCGCCTGACGCTGCTGGCACCGGATATCGTTGAGGCGATCCTGGATGCGCGTCAGCCTGAGGGGATGACCCTGCCGACGTTTATGGAGCCGTTTCCGGTCGAGTGGGATCGACAGAAGGGCCGTCCGCTGCCGTCCTCGCTAACGCCACCCATTCCGCTCAACGGCGGCCCAAATGTACGCCGGGTGTATTGAAATGGCCGAGTTCATCATTGGCCTTTGCGAAGGCTACAATTCGGACGCGTGGGGCTAGGTCGGCCAAGCCTTCCGCGTGCACTCTGGTCAGCGAAACGCCCAGCGAAGGGTGTGCGCCACCCCGAGTGTTCCGGCGCGCACGAGTGGCCGACCGAGCAGAGGAGTGG
>NZ_JACOMF010000046.1 GCF_014283215.1 Siccirubricoccus deserti | reverse complement strand
AAACGACGCCTCGGCTCGGCTCTGAGCGCTCGCAGCGGTGCCGCGCAGGCGCGCGAAATCATCCTGCGGGTCCTCACCCACAACCTGATGCTCCTCAGGTCGCCCACCACAGGGTTTCAACAATGCAACCATCGAACAAAGCCCAGCCCGATGAGCGGGATCATCCGTGGCACGGACGGCGATGACAGGGTGCTGGCGGGTTCGGCACCGGAGACGCTGGATGGTGGCGCTGGCCGCGACACCGTCTCCTTCACCGCAGCGATCGGCCGGTATGGGCAAAGATCTAAGGGCTCGACCACACCGACCTCGCCTGTGTGAGCTACGACAGCCGGCTCTCCTGCGTTCTGCCACGGACCGGGGCCTTGATCGGCTTCTCCCTACGCCAAGGTACTCGGGGCCAGTTGCGCCTCGATGACGATCAAGGGCGGCGCCGGCAACGATGCGGCCGATGGCAGCGACCTCGCCGATCTGCTGTCCGGCGGGAACGGCGATGATGTGCTCTATGGCGGCGGCACCCAGGGCAATGTCTTCGGCACCGGCTCACCGGGCGGCGTGGAGCCGCTGATCGGTGGCGCTTGCGACGAAACGCTGCATGGCACGGAGGACGCCGCCGGGCTGCTCGGCGGGGCCGGCTATGATGTGCTGTTCGGCGAGGCCGGCGCCGACACTTTCGTCTCCGAGCGCGGCACCGGCCTCGACGTCATCGGCGCTTTCACCTCCGGCGAGGACCGGCTCCGGCTCGTCGGCCTCGGCGTCACCGCCTTGGCCGAGGTCCAGGCGGGTTTCGCCGTCATCGGCACCGATGGCACCATCGCCCCGGCCTGGGGAACCGCATCGTCCCGCGGAATGTCACCGCCCTGGCGCCCGGCGATATCCTCTTCGCCCGACCGTCGCCTGCCCAGGCTTGCCCCGGCGCATCCGCTCCGTCATGACTGCCCCGCGCCATGCCGACAGACCTCCCCAACCTCCTGACGCTGAGCCGGATCGCCGCCATCCCGCTGCTGGTGATGATGGTGGCGTTGCGCACGCCCTGGGGCGATGTCGCCGCCTGCGCGGTGTTCTCCGCCGCCGCCATCACCGATTATTTCGACGGCAAGATCGCCCGTCAGCGCAAGGCGGTCTCCGGCTTCGGCCGCATGCTGGACCCCATCGCCGACAAGTTGCTGGTCGGCGCCGCGCTGATGCTGCTGGCCGGGCACGGCAGGCTCTCCGACTTGGCGCTCTACCCCGCCATCCTGATCATGTTGCGGGAAATCCTGGTCTCCGGCCTGCGGGAATACCTGGCGCAGCTGCGCATCGGCCTGCCGGTCACCCGGCTGGCAAAGTGGAAGACCGGCTTCCAGATGGGTGCGCTGGGCACGCTGCTCGCCGGCGACACCGCCGCCAGCGTGCTCCAGCTTGGCTTCCTGCCGGTCTCGCTGATCGGCGAGACCATGCTCTGGACCGCCGCCGCCCTCACTTTATTGACCGGTCGCGACTATCTTTGGGCCGGGCTGCGGCATGCCGGGGCCGAGGACCAGACGCGGCGGGCGGAACCGGCGATCCGGCCTTGAGGCCGGGCCCCGGCCGACGCATCTTCCCTGCAACGCCCCGTGGTGCCGGGGCCTGAGGAGCTGGTTATGCGACGGAACGGCGGATGGACGGTCCCGATCGGGACGGCACTGGCAATGGCGCTCTCGCTCGGTGCGTGCAGCAGCTTCGACAGCGCGACCGCTTCGATGGCCAATGCGGTCTCCGGCACCGGCGAGCGTTTCGGCGCCCCCTGGGGCGGCATGACCCCGCGCAGCCCGGAGGAGAGCACGACCATCCAGCGGATCCGCGGCACCGCGCCGGCGGTCGCCGCCCTGTCGGTCGAGCCCGGCGATGTCTGGCCGGCCCAGGAAGCCCCGCGCGCCACCCTCGCCAACCCGGATGCGGCGCTGCGCGGCATCCCGACCTACCGGCCAGGCGAGCTGGACCGCATGTCGGGCCCCGCCGGCCGCTCGACCTGGCAGCCGACCGACCCGCCGCCGGTGCGTGGCGCGCCGCCCGACCTCGGCGGCAGCTCCTCGCCACCGCCGCCGCCGTCCAGCCAGTTCGATGTTCCGCCACCGCGTGCCTCGGCGCCACCGCTGGCGCCGGTGACCGGCGTCCCGCCGCGGCGGGACGGCCAGGTGATCCAGACGCCGAGCGGTCCGGTGGTCACCAATGGCGGCACCGACCGGGTGCAAACCTACATCGCCCCAGGTGGCCAGACCGGCACCGCGGTGCGCGACGGCAACACCACCACCCTCATCACCCCCGACGGTGGGGTGCAGGTGGTGCCGACGCCGCGTTGAGCGGCGCTGGCAACGGGAATCGCTCATGCGCGTGCTGTATTTCGCCTGGGTCCGCCAGAAGGTGGGCGTCGCCGAGGAAGCCGTCTCCCCGCCGGATGAGGTGCGGGACATCGGCGGGCTCATGGCCTGGTTGGCGGTGCGCAGCCCCGGTCATGCCGCGGCCTTCGCCAATGCGAAGACCATCCGCGCCGCGGTGAACCAGGATTTCGCCGGACCCGACCACCCGGTGCGCCGCGGCGACGAGATCGCCTTCTTCCCGCCGGTGACCGGCGGATGACGGCGCGTCCCACCATCCGGGTGCAGGAGGCGCCCTTCGACCTCGCCGCCGAGAGCGCGGCGCTGACCGCGGGGCGGGAGGATGTCGGCGGCCTGGCCAGCTTCGTCGGCCTCTGCCGCGCCGACGACGGCCTGGCGGCGCTGGTGCTGGAGCATTATCCGGGCATGACCGAGCGGGCCATCGCCGGCATCGCCGAGCAGGCCTGCGCCCGCTGGCCGCTGACCGGCTGCACCGTGGTCCACCGGGTCGGGCGGCTGCCGCCGGGCGAACCGATCGTGCTGGTGTTGACCGCCTCCTCCCACCGTGCCGCGGCGCTGGAGAGCTGCGCCTTCCTGATCGATTGGCTGAAAACCCGGGCGCCCTTCTGGAAGCGCGAGGAATTCGCCGATGGCCGGGAGCGCTGGGTCGAGGCCAAAGCCGAGGACGACCGTGCCGCCGCCCGCTGGGAGGCTGCGTGACCCTTGGCCCGCTGGCCCGGCTTGAGCTGGCCTGCCGCGACCCGCGGCGGCAGGAGGCCTTCTTCGGTGGCATCCTCGGCCTGCCCCTCTCAGGCACCGGTGCCAGGCCATGCTTCACCCTTGGCGGGGTGGAGCTGGTGCTGCGGCCGCGCGGCGATGCGCTGTTCCCGGCCAACCCGCATGCCGACAGCGGCATCCTGCTCGCCTTCCCGGTATCGGATGACGAGCTGGACCGCTGGCATCGCCGCATGCTGACCGCGCGGGTGCCGGTGCTGGACCCGCCCGGCCCCGCCGGCACCCCGCCCCGCACCCTGCGCATCGCCGACCCGGAGGGCAATGTGGTCGAGCTCTACGCCGCCGGGTGACCGCCGCCGATGCCCGCGGAGGCCGGAAGCGGTCGCGCCGGTCATGGTGCGCTGCCTGGGCCGTCGCCGGCGGCGCCGCGCTGCTACTGTGGCCGGCCTGGTTGAACCACTACCCGCTGGTGTTCAGCGACACCGGCGCCTTCCTGGCCCAGACCATCGAGGGCTGGGCGATTTGGGACAAGCCCTTCGTCTTCGGCCCGGCGCTGCACGCCTTCCACTGGCGTTGGAGCCTGTGGCTGCCGGCGCTGGCGCAAGGGCTGGCGCTGTCCTGGCTGCTCTGGCTGGTGCAACGGGTGCTGGCCCGCGACCGCCCTGGAAGGCAACACCCGGGGCGTGAAGCGCTGGGCCGGCGCAGACCTGGCCACGATCAGGCCCGCACCGGACCGGGCCTAGAAAGTCCCGTGCGGCACCTGCTGCTCTGCGCCGGGTTGGCCACCCTCACCGCCGCGCCCTGGTTCGCCGCGCTGCTGATTCCGGATTGGCTGGCACCGGCGCTGGTGCTGGCGATCTTCCTGCTGGGCTTCGCCGGGTCCGCGCTGACGCGGCCTGAACGCCACGCCCTGCTGGCGCTGGCGACTCTGGCCTGTGCCGCGCATCTCTCGCACCTACCTCTTGCCATGGCGCTGGCGCTGCTGGTGCTGGCGGTGCGGCGGGACTGGCGCCCGGCTTTGGCCTGCGCCCTGCCACTGGTCCTGGCGCTCGGCCTGCTGGTGGCGACCAACACGCTGCTGCATGGCCGCGCCGCCGTCTCGCCCTTCGGTGCGGTCTTCGCCCTGGCCCGGCTGGTCGCCGATGGTCCGGCGGCCCGCACCATCGCAGCGCACTGCCCGGACAGCGGCTGGCATCTCTGCGCCTGGGCCGGGCGGCTGCCGGATGACGCCGATGCCTTCCTCTGGTCCGGCGACGGCCCGGTTTGGGCGCCGCGCCGCGATGGCGCGCATCCGGGCGGCCCGATCAGCCTGGCGCCGGAGGCCGCCGCCATCCTGCGCGAGACGCTGTGGCGGGAGCCCTTGGGCGTGCTGCGCGCCGCCGCCGGCAATGCGCTGCGCCAACTGGCGATGGCGCGGGTGGGCGATGCGCTGGTGCCGGACAACCTCGGCCCTTCGGTCGCACGGCAGTTGGCGCTCGGCTTTCCGGCGGCGGAGGAGGCACGCTTCGCCGCTGGGCTGCAGGCACGCGGGCTCCTGCCAGGCACGGCGGCACCCTTCCTCCGGCCGCATGCCGCGGTGCTGCTGCTGGGCGCGGCGGCGACGCTGCTCGCCGGGTGGCGGGCGGCGCGGCGGGGGGAGCCGCGGCGGCTTGGGCTGGTGCTTTGCGTGCTGGTTGGGGTGATGGCGAATGCCGCGGCGACCGGCGCGCTCTCCGGTCCGCACCACCGCTATCAGGCGCGGATCGCTTGGCTGTTGCCACTGGCCGGGCTGCTGGCCCTGGCGCCGCGGCCGGCGGGCACCCGAATTTCACCCGGCACCGAACCGATACGGCAGGAAGTCGGCTAGAAGCAGCCCCATGCCCATCACCATCGATTTCGCCGATGCCGCCCTGGTCGCCGGCGCCTTCCTCCTCGCCGGCCTGGTCAAGGGCCTCGCCGGCTTCGGCCTGCCTTCGGTGAGCCTCGGCCTGCTGGCACTGAGCCGGTCGCTGCCGGAGGCGATGGCGCTGATGCTGGTACCGACCCTGCTGACCAACCTGTGGCAGGCGTTGGCCGGCCCGGCGCTGTGGCCGGCGCTGCGCCGGCTGTACGGCTTCCTGCTGGCCGCCGGGCTCGGCAGCCTGGCCGGCGCCGGCGTGCTGGCGCGGAGCGATGCGGCGGTGCTGTCCGGGCTGCTCGGCCTGCTGCTGGTGGCCTCGGCCGGGCTGGCGCTGCTCGGACCGCCCTGGCCGGTGCCCTCGGCGGGGCGGGAACGCTGGCTGTCGCCGCTGATGGGCGGCGCCTCCGGATTCGTCGCCGGCATGACCGGCAGCTTCCTCATGCCGGCGGCGCCCTGGCTGGCGGCGCTGCATCTGCCGCCGCAGCAGTTCATCCAGGGTTTCGGCCTCGGCGTGCTGGTGGTGACCGGCGCGCTGGCGGCGGGGCTGGCCGGGCATGGGCTGCTGCCTACGGACCTTGGCCTGGCCTCCCTGGCCGGGGTGGTGCCGGCCTTCCTCGGCATGGCGCTGGGGCAGCGGCTGCGGCACGGCATGCCGGAGGCGCGGTTCCGCCGGCTGGTGCAGGCGGCGCTCGGGCTGCTCGGGCTTTGGCTGGTGGTGCGCGCCTTCGGTTGAAGGCAAGCTGCCCGCCTACGCCAGGGAGGACAGCATGGCCGTCGTCGAAACCGAAACCCATGGGCAGACGCTGGTCGTCCGGCTCAACCGTCCGGAGCGGATGAACGCCCTCAACGCGGAACTGCGGACCGAGCTGGCCGCCATCTGGACCAGCTTCCGCCACGACCCGGTGCTGGAGGTGGCCATCCTCACCGGCACCGGCCGCGGCTTCTGCGCCGGCGAGGACATGAAGGAATCCCTGGCCGACGGCGCCCCAGGCGGGCGCCGTCCGGCGCAGGAGGACCCCTTCATGAACGGCACGCTGGAAAAGCCGGTGATCGCCGCGGTGAACGGCTTCGCCATGGGCGGCGGCTTCATGCTGGTGGAGCGCACCGATTTGCGCGTCGCGGTGCACGGCGCGGTGTTCGAGGTTTCCGAGGCCAAGCGCTGGCTGCTCGGCGGCTGGAACCACGGGGCGCTGGCCAACCTGCCCTTCCCCATCGCCATGGAGATGGCGCTCGGCTTCCGCTTCACCGCGGAACGCTTCCACGCGCTCGGCTTCCTCAACCGCGTGGTGGCACCGGAGGCACTGCTGCCGACGGCGCTGGAGATGGCGGCGCATCTGCTGACCCTGCCGCCCGCCTCCCGCGTCAACACCGTGCATATGATGCGGCGGATGCGGCCGCGGATGGCACCGGAATACGAACGGCTCGCGGCGAAGCTGCACACCCATGGCGCCACCAGCGACCGGATGGAATCCCGCGCCGCCTTCGCCGAGAAGCGCGCGCCGCGGTACAAGGGCTGGGACGACCCGGAGGACCGCTACCGCCTGCCGGACCTCGACCTTCCTTGACGCCCGGCGTTCCGCCATGCGTGATTCCGCCATGATCAGAGAAAGTCGCCACGCGTGAGCGAAGCAGGCATCGTCATCGCCGGGGGCGGCCATGCCGGTGGGTCAGCGGCGGCCTTCCTGCGGCAGTACGGCTGGAAGGGCCCGATCACCCTGGTCGGGGCGGAGCCGATCCTGCCCTACCAACGGCCGCCGCTCTCCAAGGCCTGGCTGAAGGGCGAGGCGACCGCCGAAAGCCTGGCGCTGCGCCCGGCGCGCTTCTACACCCAGCAGAACATCACCGCCCGGCTGGGGGAGCGCGTCACCGGCATCGATCGCGCCGCCCAACGGGTGATTCTGTCGGGCGGCGGGACGCTCGGCTACCACCGGCTGATCCTGGCGCTCGGCGCCCGGCCGCGGCCGCTGCCGGTGCCCGGCGCCGATCTGCCCGACGTGCTGGTGCTGCGCAGTGCCGCCGATGCCGATGCGCTGCAGGCGGCGCTTAAACCCGGACGGCGGCTGGCGGTGATCGGCGGCGGCTACATCGGGCTGGAGGTCGCCGCCTCCGCCCGTGCCCTCGGCGCCGAGGTGACGGTGATCGAGCGGGAGCCGCGGGTGCTGGCGCGGGTCGCCGGGCAGAACATTTCGGCCTTCCTGCAGGACCACCATCGCGCCCAGGGCGTCGGGATCCTGCTGGGCGCGGCGGTGGAGGCGATCCTCGGCGATGCCGCCGGCGTCAGCGGCGTGCAGCTGCGCGACGGCACGGTGGTGCCTTGCGACGCGGCACTGATCGGCATTGGCGCAGTGCCGGAGGAAGGGCTGGCGCGGGACGCCGGCCTCGCCTGCGGCAATGGCATCACCGTCGACCTCGCCGCCAGGACCGAGGATCCCGCCATCTACGCCATCGGCGACTGCGCCTTCCGGCCGCTGCCGCTCTACGGCCGCAGCATGCGGCTGGAGAGCGTGCCGAACGCCATCGAGCAGGCGAAGCAGGCGGCGGCCGACATCTGCGGCCGTGCCCCGCCGATCCCCGAGGTGCCGTGGTTCTGGTCCGACCAATTCGCGCTGCGGCTGCAGATGGCCGGCCTCGCCTTCAGCCCGGCCCAGGCGGTGGTGCGCCCGGCCGCCGAAGGCGAGGGCTTCGCCGTGTTCCACCTCGCCGCCGACGACAGCGTGCTGGCGGTGGAGGCGGTGAATGCGCCGGCCGAGTTCATGGCCGGCCGCCTGCTTGTCGCCAAGCAGCAGCGGGTGCCCGCGGCGCTGCTGCGGGATGCCGCGCAGCCGCTGCGCGAGCTCACCGGCTGACAGCGCCCATCAAGATGGAAACGCCATGCCCAGCATCACTTACATCGAGCACAGCGGCACCGAACACCGGATCGAGGTTCCGACCGGCCGTTCGGTGATGCAAGGTGCGGTTGACAATAACCTGCCCGGCATCGACGCCGATTGCGGCGGTGAATGCGCCTGTGCCACCTGCCATGTCTACGTCGACCCGGCCTGGCTGGCAAAGACCGGCACGCCCGGGGAGCAGGAGGCCAGCATGCTCAACTTCGCCGCGACGGCGGAGCCGAATTCCAGGCTGTCCTGCCAGATCGAGGTTTCGGAGGCGCTGGATGGCCTGACCGTCAGGCTGCCCGAAGCCCAGCACTAATCGCCTTCCCCGAAGCGACCGATGGGATCGCCGCCATGAACGCGCCCGTGCAGCTCGACCACGCCGAAATCGCCGCCACCACACCGCTCGACAAGCTCGATGTCAGCGACCCGGCACTGTTCCGCGACGACGTCTGGTACCCCTATTTCCGTCGGCTGCGGCGGGATGCGCCGGTGCATTACTGCGCCGAGAGCATGTTCGGCCCCTATTGGTCGATCACCACCTACAAGGACATCGTGCAGGCGGAGCTGGCGCATAAGGTCTTCTCCTCGGACAGCAGCCTCGGCGGCATCACCATCCGCGACCGGCAGAAGGACCTGCGGCTGCCGATGTTCATCGCCATGGACCCACCGCGCCACGACGAGCAGCGCAAGGCGGTGCAGCCCATCGTCGCGCCGGGCAATCTGGCGAAGCTGGAACACATCATCCGCGCCCGCGTCTGCGAGATCCTCGACGAGCTGCCGCGCAACGAGACCTTCAACTGGGTCGACAAGGTCTCCATCGAGCTGACCGTCTCCATGCTGGCGACGCTGTTCGACCTGCCGCAGGAGGACCGCCGCAAGCTGTCCTACTGGTCGGATTGCGCCACGGCGCTGCCGATGCCGGGCGGCATCATCGAGAACGAGGCGCAGCGGGAGGCCGCCTTCGCCGAGATGCTGGCCTATTTCACCACGCTGTGGAACGCGCGGGTGAACGCCGAGCCGCGGCCCGACCTGGTCTCGATGCTGGCGCATGCCCCGGCGACGCGCGACATGTCACCGCGCGAGTTCATGGGAAACCTCGTGCTGCTGATCGTCGGCGGCAATGACACGACGCGGAATTCGATCAGCGGCGGTATGCTGTTCCTCAACCAATTTCCCGAGGAATACGCCAAGCTGCGCGCCAACCCGGCGCTGATCGAGACCATGGTGCCGGAGATCATCCGCTATCAGACACCGCTGTCGCACATGCGCCGCACCGCCACCGCCGATGTCGAATTCGCCGGGCAGAAGATCCGCGCGGGCGACAAGGTGGTGATGTGGTACATCTCCGGCAACCGCGACGATACGGCGATCGAGGAGCCCGACCGCTTCATCATCGACCGCCCACGGCCACGCCAGCACCTGTCCTTCGGCTTCGGCATCCACCGCTGCGTCGGCAACCGGCTGGCCGAGATGCAGCTGAAGATCCTGTGGGAGGAGATCCTGAAGCGCTTCGACCGCATCGAGGTGGTGGGGCCGGAGCAGCGGGTCTACTCCACCTTCGTCCATGGGATCACGGAATTGCCGGTTCGGATTCCAGGGTAGGGTCGGGTCGGCGGCGCCCAAACCTAGACCGGGGTCTGGGCCCCAGCGGGGGATTGGGGGCTGCCCCCGATCTACTCCGCCGCTGCCGCCATCCGCGCCGCCTGCTGCGGCCCGCGCACCAGCCGCCCCGGCAGCGCCCCGGTCGGCACGCCTTCCCGCGATACCACGGCGCCGTTGACGATGGTCGCTACATAGCCATCGGCCTTCTGCACCAGCCGCTTGCCGCCGGCCGGCAAATCGTAGTGCATCTCCGGCACGCGGATCTGCAGCCGTTCATAGTCGATGACGTTGATGTCCGCCTTGTGCCCGGCCGCGACCAGGCCGCGGTCGGCCAGGCCCAGCGCCAGCGCATTGTCCCGCGTCAGCCGCTTCACCGCGAATTCCAGCGGCAGCCGCGGCCCGCGCATCCGGTCGCGCGTCCAATAGGCGAGCATATGCGTGGTCGAGGAGGCATCGCAGATGATGCCGACATGCGCGCCGCCGTCGCCGAGGCCCATCAGGGTCTGCGGATGCTCGACCATGCTGCGCACCGCTTCCAGGTCACCATCGGCGTAATTGATGATCGGGCGGTTGAGGATGGCGCGGCCGTCCTGCTCCATCATCCATTCCCAGGCCAGCGCCGCCGGGTCCATGCCGCGGGCGCGGGCGATGGCGCCGACACTGGTCTCCGGTCGCGGCTCGTAATCCGGCGGGCTGCCCAGCTTGAAGATCATGTCCCAGGTGTTGAGCCGGGCCCGCAGCATCGGATCCGCCGCTTCCTCGGACAGCAGCCGCGCCTTCAGCGCCGGGTCGTGCAGTGCCCGCATCTTCTCGGCGAAGGGCAGCGCCGCCAGCGGCGTCCAGGACGGACGGCCGATGAAGGGGTGCTGTGACAGCTCGAAGCCCAGCATCAGCCCGACCGGCCGCGCCATCACCTGGCCGGTCATCCTCACCCCGGCGCGGTTGGCGGCCTCGATCTTCTCCAGCAGCAGGCGCCACAGCCAGGGCCGGCTCTCCCGCTGCAGCAGCGAGAAGGTCATCGGCCGACCGGAGGCGGCGCAGATCCGCTGGAGCCGGGCGAACTCATCCTCCGGGTCATCGAAGTCGGAGATCACCTGCATCCAGGAGGCGCCGGCGCCGCCGACTGCGCGGCCGATCGTCTCCAACTCCGCCTCTGGCGTGCCCAAGGTCGGGATGTGGCGGCCGTCCAGCGTCTTGTGGGCAATGGCGCGGGAGGTGGAGAAGCCGAGCGCGCCGGCGCGGATGCCCTCGGCGGCGAGGCGGGCCATCTCCTGGATCTCGTCCGGCGTGGCCACCGCATGGGCCTCGGCCCGCTCGCCCATCACATGCACGCGCAGCGGCGCGTGGGTGACTTGGGTGGCGATGTCCATGTCGTAGTGGCGCGCGCCGAGGGTATCGAGGAACTCGCCGAAGGTTTCCCAGCTCCAGGGTAGGCCCTCGGCCAGCACCACTTCGGGCAGATCCTCGACGCCTTCCATCAGCTTGATCAGCGCGTCGCGGCGTTCCGGCCGGCACGGCGCGAAGCCGACGCCGCAATTGCCGATCAGCGCGGTGGTCACGCCATTGTAGGAGGAGCTGTCGATGCGGCTGCTCCAGGTCGCCTGCGCGTCGTAATGAGTATGGATGTCGACAAAGCCCGGGGTGACGATCAATCCCTTGGCATTGATCTCCTCCGCGCCGCGCGCCGTCACCTTGCCGACCTGCTGGATGCGTCCGCCAGCGATCGCGACATCAGCCTCGAAGGGGGTGCCGCCGCTGCCATCGACGATGGTGCCGCCGCGGATGACCAGGTCAGGCTGGTTCGACATGGCGCGTCTCCTCTTTGGTTGGCAACAGCATTCCGGCCGTCGGTCCGGCCTGTCAACCATCGGATTTTCCAGGCAGGATGCGACGAAAATAAGGAGGAAACCGCATGGCGAATATCCTGCTGATCCACGGCGCCTACCAGGGCGGCTGGATCTGGGATCCCGTGGCTGAGATCCTGCGGGCTGCCGGCCACCGGGTGGAGGCACCGAGCCTCGAAGGCTGCGGCGAGCGGGCCGGCGCGCTGCGCCCCGGCATCACCACCGAAAGCCAGGCCGAGGAGCTGGCGGCTTACCTTGGCCGCCAGGATCTGCGGGGTGTCACCATGGTCGGAACCTCGACCGGCGGCATGGTGATGTGCCGGCTGGCGGAGCTGGTGCCGAACCGGATAGGTCGGTTGGTCTTCGCCGACGCGCTGGCATTGCAGGATGGCGAGGCGCTGCCCGACATCGTCAAGCGGCCGACTGCGGTGAACACCGCGCTGACCAGTGGCCCCAGCCGACATGATGCAGAGACCCGGCTCTTCGCCGAATTGGACCCGGCGACCCGGGCCTGGGCGCTGGAGCGGATCACCCAGCACCCGATCTCGCCGATGGTGGACAAGGTGGTGCTGCCGCGCTTCTGGTCGATGCCTTGGCAGGCCAGTGTCATCTGGTGCCGCCGCAGCGCCAACCCGCCGGTGGCGCACCAGCGGCGGGCGCAGCAGGCGCTCGGTGCGAGCTGGCATGAGCTGGACACCGGGCATTACCCGATGCTGAGCGAGCCGAAGGCCCTGGCGGCGATCATCGCCGGCTGAACGCGGCAGCCATGCCCCGGCTCTTTGCCGACCGGCCAGCCCATGACGTGCCGCAGGTGGTGCTGGCCCCAGCGCGCATCGCGGTGGATGGCGCCGGGCTGGCCGCCTCTATCCTCGGTAGGTGAATGGCGCCCCGTCCTGCATCGCCGCCTTCACGAAGGCGCCGCCCTGCTCGATGGCCTTGCGCCCGGCGGTCAGCACCGGGTGGAACAGGTGCCAGACATGCGGCATCTCCGGCCAGACATCGAGCCGCGTGGGCACCCCGGCAGCGGCGGCCCGGCCCGCCAGGCGGACAGCGTCGTCCAGCAGCGTCTCGATCGCGCCGACCTGGATCAGCAGCGGCGCAATCCCCTTGAGATCGGCGTAGAGCGGCGCGGCCAGCGGGCTGCGCGGGTCGGCGCCGGCCAGGTAGAGGCGCGCCAGTTCGAGGATCGGGTCACGCTGCACGGAAGGGTCGCTGGCCGCATTGCCGGTCATGGAGGGCCCCAGCGCCTCCAGATCGATCCAGGGCGAGATGCTCCAGCCGCAGGCAGGTTGCGGCAGCCCAGCCTCGCGGAAGGCCACCAGCGCCGCCACGACCAGCCCACCGCCAGCGCTGTCGCCCGCCAGCGCGATCCGGCCCGGCGCGATGCCCTGCGCCAGCAGCGCGCGATAGGCCGCGACCGTATCCTCCACCGGCGCCGGAAAAGGATGTTCCGGCGCAAGGCGGTAGTGCAGCGCATAGCCGGGCACGCCGGCAGCGCGGCCGATCTCCGTCACCACATGGCGATGGCTGTCCAGCGAGCCGAAGACGTAACCGCCACCATGCACGTAGAGGATGGCGCCAGCGGCATCATCGCCCGGTGTGCGGCTTCTCTCCGCCATCACGCCCCCGAGTTCCAGCGTCTCGACCGTGACATCAGCGGCGGGCGGAAAGGTGGTGGCGAAGGCGTCGAAGGCCCTGCGGCGCTCGCCGATGTCGGTGATCACCGGACGGGCACGCAGGGCATCCACCAGCTTCTGCAATTCCGGATAGCTCATGCGGAGGTTCCCTCATAAGGTTGTTGGCACCGCCGGTGGGCGGTGCGACGATCGCGGGCTCAGCGGGCCACGCGGCGTGCGTTCCAGAACACCGGCATGCCCAGCGGCAGCACATCGGCAACATCGGCCCGATGCGCCGCCGGCACCGAGAATTGTCCGTTGAAGAGCATGAGCGCGCTCTCATGCACATGGCGCTGCATCTCGGCGGCCAGTGCCTTGCGCTTCTCCGCATCCGGCTCCCGGCCGAATTGCTCGATCAGCGGCGTCATGGCGGGGTCGCAGTACCAGCCGGGATAGTTGTTGCCGCAATTATACGCCACGGCGTAATGCGCCAGCGGATTGAGGATGTCGAAGCCGGTGAAGACCACCGGCATCAGGCTCCAGCCGCCGCGCCCCGGTGGCTCGCGCGACAGGCGGCGCTGCGCCTGGCTGCTGTAGTCGCTGGCCAGCACGTCGACGTTGAAGCCGGTGCGGCGCAGGCGGTCGATGATGACCAGCGCCATCGGGTTCAGGGTCACGCTGTCCGTACTGTGCAGCAGCACCACCGGCTCATTGGCATAGCCCGAAGCGCGCAGTGCTTCCCGCGCGCGCTCGATGCTCGGGTCGCGCAGCCGCTCCGTCCCGGCCTCGGAGGCGTAGGGGCCGCCGCACATGAAGATGGACTGGCACCAGGGCAGCGACATGCCGGAGGGCAGGCCGAGCCCGGCGATGATCTCGCCCTGGTCCATCGCCAGTTGCAGCGCGCGGCGCACCTCGACCTTGTTGAAGGGCGGGTGGATGTGGTTGATCGCCATCGCGCCCATCATCTGCGCGATCGGCCGCGGGTTGATCAGCCGGACATTGCGGTCCCGCTGCAGCCGGGTGATGAAGTCGGTGGGCACGAATTCCAGGTAATCCACCTCGCCAGCCTGCAGGGCTGCGACGCGGGTCGAGAAATCCGGCAGGCTGACGAAGTCGATGCGCTCGAAATGCGCCACCTTGCCGCCGGCGAAGCCGTCCGCCGGCTCCTCCCGTGGCTTGTAGCGCGGGTTGCGGCGGAAGATGGCGCGGTCGCCCTGACGCCATTCGGCCCGGTCGAAGGTGTAGGGGCCGCTGCCGACGGTCTCGGTCACCGGGCGGGTATGCTCGATCGCCGCCATCCGCACCGGCATCATGAAGGGGATCTGCGCGGCGGGCTTGCCGATCGCCTCGATCACTTGGCTGAAGGGCTCGCGCAGTTCCAGCACGAAGGTCCTGGCATCGACGACGCGGAGGCCCTTGGCCGCAGCCATCAGCCGGCTGCCGAGGCCGTCGCGGCGGCCCCAGCGCTGCAACGAGGCGACGCAATCCTCCGCGGTCACCGGCGCGCCATCATGCCATGCAAGGCCGGGGCGCAGACGGAATGTCCAGGTGAGCCGATCCTCGCTCGCCTCCCACCCCTCCAGCATCTGCGGCTTGTAGCGGCCCTCGCTGTCCATGCTGATCAGCGTGTCGAAGACCAGGTAGCCATAGGCCCGCGTCACGTTGGAGGTGGTGATGATCGGGTCGAGCACCTGCAGCTCGAGGTTCAGCACCGCGCGGAGGGTGTTCGGCTGGGCCAGCGCTGGCGACGCGGCGAGCAGCAAAGTGAGAACGACGGCAAGGATGCGGCGCATCGCGATCTCCCTGGGGATGCCGGAGCCTATGTCATGCGTGGCGAAAGGCAACCATCTGGCTTCGATGCCGGCAACATGCTCTGCTGTCACCAACAGCACGGAGATCGGCATGAGCGAGCCCGGCCCGGACGGGCGCATCCCCGTCCTCGACATCGCACCTACCCTGGCCGGCGTGCCCGGCGCGCGGGAGGCGCTGGCGGAGCAGGTGGCCCGCACCTGCGAGGACACCGGCTTCCTGGTGCTCGCCGGCCATGGCATCGACCCTGGCCTGCCCGCCGCCTGCTTCGCCGCCGCGGCGGAGTTCTTCGCCCTGCCGGATGAGGTGAAGCTGGCGCTGAAGGTGGGCGAGCTGAACATCGGCTTCCTGCCGACCGGCGCGCAGGTGATCCGCACCTCCCGCATTGCGGAGAACCGCAAGCCGAACCTGAACGAGAGCTTCTACATCGTCCGCGACCGCGCGCCGGACGACCCCGATATTCTTGCCGGCAAGCCCTTCGTCGGGCTGAACCGCTGGCCGCCCGGCATCCCCGGCTTCCGTGCCGCCACCATGACCTATTTCACCGCCATGGAGGCGTTGGCACAGAAGCTGTTGCCGGTGGTCACCACCGCGCTCGGCATGCCGCCAGACTACCTGGCCGGCGATTTCACCGACCCGACCTGCACCCTGCGCCTCATCCGCTACCAGCCGCAGCCGGAAGAGGAGGCCGACCGCTTCGGCTTCGCTCCGCACATCGACACCAACCTGATCACCTTCCTGGCGCAATCGGCGCTGCCGGGGCTGGAGGTGCGGACGCGGGAGGGCGAATGGCTGCGCCCGCCAGCTATCCCCGGCACCTTCGTGGTGAACACCGCGGAGATGCTGGGGCGCTATTCCAACGACCGCTTCGCGCCGACGCCACATCGTGTGGTCAACGCCAACAACGCCATGCGCTACGCCATTCCCTTCTTCTTCGGCCCGAACAACGACGCCGTCATCCGCCCGGTGCCGAGCTGCGTCAGCGAGGCGAACCCGGCGCGCTACGAACCGCTGCTGTACGAGGACCATCGGCGCAAGCTGAACGTCACCAATTTCGCCCATCGCCAGACGCAGCCGGCCCATTAACGGTCTGCCTCCGGCACCGTCTCGCCGCGGGGGACTTCGCGCGCCCGCGGCGCGGGGCTAATCTGCCCTGGACGAGGTGAGGACAGCGACCCATGGATGGTTTCGATTTCGGCGCAATTCCGGCCCTGGCCGAGGAGCACCGCATGGTGCGCGACCTGGTCACGAAATTCGTCGAACGCGACCTGATGCCGTTGGAAGCGGCGGTGCTGAAGCGCGAATCCGAAGGCCAGCGCTACGCCCTGACGGCAGAGGAAGAGGCGCCGCTGCTGGCGAAGTGCAAGGAGCTGGGCCTGGTCGGCCTCGACGTACCGGAGGAGTTCGGCGGCGCCGACCTGCCGCTGCCGGCGCTGATGGCGATCGAGGAGGAGATGGGCCGCACCGTGACGCCCTTCATCTTCCCGCCCGACAGCCCGAACCTGCACATGCTGCTGGCCGTGGCCAACCCGGAGCAGCGCGCGAAGTACCTCGACCCCTATGCCCGCGGCGAGATGCGATCCTCCATCGCCATCTCCGAGCCCGGCGCCGGCGGTGACCCGGCGGGGATGACCACCCGCGCCGTGAAGGACGGCGACCACTGGGTGATCAACGGCCGCAAGATCTGGGTCAGCGGCGTGCCGCGGGCGGATTTCATCATCCTCATGGCCCGCACCGGCGAGGGCAAGCGGCAGGAAGGCGTCACCGCCTTCATCGTCGAGCGCGGCACCCCGGGCTTCATCATCGAGCGCGAGATCCCGATGATCGGCGGCCGCCGCACCTATGAGTTGGTGTTCGAGGATTGCCGCGTGCATGAGCGGCAGATTCTCGGCACCCTCGGCGCCGGCTACGCGCCGATGCAGCTCCGTCTCAATGTCCGCCGCCTGCAAATGGGCGCACGCTGCACCGGCATGGCGCGCCGGGCGCTGGACATGATGTGCGAGCAGGCCAAGCAGCGCGTCACCTTCGGGGTGAAGCTGGCCGACCGCCAGGCGATCCAATGGTGGATCGCCGATGCGGCCACCCGCATCCATATCTCCCGGCTGATGGTGCGCGACGCCGCGGCCAAGCTCAGCGCCGGCCAGGATGTGCGGAACGAGGCCTCGATGCTGAAGGTCTTCGCCACCGAAATGGCCCAGGACGTGCTGGACCACGCCATGCAGGTGTTTGGCGCCATGGGCATGACCAAGGAGCTGCCGCTGCAGCTGATGGCCAGCCAGGTGCGGGTGCAGCGCATCTATGAGGGGCCGAGCGAGGTCCACCGCATGGCGATCGCCCGCCGGGTGCTGAAGGGCAGCGGCTGATCAGGCCGGAAGCAAGGGTTGCGTCGGCGGGCAAAACCCGCCATATCGCCGGCCGCGCCTGGGTAGCTCAGCTGGTTAGAGCACGGCACTCATAATGCCGGGGTCGCCGGTTCAAGTCCGGCCCCAGGTACCACCCGCCCTTGCGCCCGCCACGCTAGACTCCGGAGGCATCTGCCGCGGGTGGCAGGTTCCGCCACCGGCATCGGAACTGTTCCGGCATAGCCGCCATTCCGACGCGCAATGAAAAAATTTCGATGTCGGGCCGATCGGCAGCGGCGCTGCTCGCGGCCGGCGCTTACGGAAATGCCAGGCGCCGAAGTCACTTGCCCTGTCGGATGCACTGGTTGATACGCTCCATCGCCTTGCAATCCGATCCCGCCCCGCACCCGCCCCGCCCGCCCGAACCCAACCGCATCTGCGGGACGGCCCCGGTGCGCGCCCTGTTCCAGCGCCGGCCACAGCAGGTGCTGCGGCTGTTCTACACCGCGGAGAAGCGCCGCCTCGCCGGCCCGCTTTGCGCGCAACTCGCCCGCAGCCGCCGGCCCTATCGCGAAGTGCCGGCCGAGGAGCTGGCCCGGATCGCCGGCACCCAGCACCATGGCGGCATCTGCGCCATCGCCGTCGCGCATTTCGCCTCGCCGCTGGCGGGGCCGGGGCTGCCGGCGGGGCTGCTGGCGGCGCCGCTGCTGCCGGTGCTGGACGGCATCGGCAATCCGCACAATCTCGGCGCCATCGCCCGCTCCGCCGCCTTCTTCGGCTGCCGCGCCCTGCTGCTGTCGGCCGACCGCCGGCAGGCCGACCTCTCGGACGCTGCCTTCCGCACCGCCGAGGGCGGCCTGGAACAGTTGGAGGTCTGGCGCGCGCGCGACCTGCCGGCGCTGCTCCGCGGCATGCGCGGGAGCCTGCTGACCGTAGCCGCGGTGGCCGCCGGCGGCGCCCCGCCCGCCGCCCTGCCGCGCGACCGGCCGATCGCCCTGGTGCTCGGCAATGAGGAGCATGGGCTGCCGCCGGCGACGCTGGAGGCCTGCGAGGCCCGCCTCACTCTCCCTGGCAGCGGCCTGGTCGAAAGCCTGAACGTCGCCGCCGCCGCGGCGGTGCTGTTCCACGCGCTGGGCGGGGCCGCGTGACCGCCGCAGCCGCCGCTGGCCCCGCCGCCGAGCCGGCCACCCTGGAGGCCAGGCCGGACGGCGCCGCGCTGCGCCTCAGCTTCCGTGGCACGCTGGACACCGCCGCGGTCAGCAGGCTGTGGGCGACCACCGGCCGCGACGCCGCCAGGGCGAAGAGCCTGATCCTGGACCTCGCCGGGGTGACCGCGCTCGACACCAGTGGCGCCGCCTTCCTGCTGCACCTCGAACGCCAGGCGGCCAAGACAAGCTGGCAGGGCCTGACCGACGCCAGGGTCCAGGCGGTGCTCGACCGCACGCGGCAGGCGCTGGCCCAGCCGCCGCCGCAGCCGCCGCCATCGCTGCCCTTCCTCGGCCACATTGGCCAGGCCACGGTCCAGACCGGCCGCAACATGCTCGGCGGGGTTGCCTTCCTCGGCGAGGTGCTGGTCGCCAGCCTTGGCATCCTCCGCCGCCCCTGGCGGCTGCGCCTGCCCGAGCTGCTGCGCCACCTCGACGAGGCCGGGCTGCGTGCCTTCGGCCTCACTGCGCTGCTCGGGGTGCTGATCGGGCTGATCCTCGCCTTCCAATCCTCGATCCCGATGCGCCAATTCGGCGCCGAGATCTTCATCCCCAACCTCGTCGGCATCTCGCTGCTGCGGGAGCTGGGGCCGCTGATGGCCGCCGTCATCCTGTCCGGCCGCACCGGCTCGGCCTTTGCCGCCGAGCTCGGCACCATGACGGTGAACGAGGAGGTGGATGCGCTGCGCATCATGGGAATCGACCCGATCGCTTGGCTGGTGCTGCCGCGGGTGCTGGCGGCGCTGCTGGTGATGCCGGTGCTGGCACTGCTGCTGGACCTGGCCGGGCTGATCGGCATGGCCGGAGTGATGACCTCGCTGGGCTTCACCCCGGCCGCCGTGGTGAACCAGCTGCAGGCGGCGGTGAAGCTGAAGGATCTTGTCGGCGGGCTGTTCAAGGCCGCGATGTTCGGGCTGGCCATCGGGCTGGTCGGCTGCCGCGCGGGGCTGTCGGCCGGGCGCGGGCCGCGGGCGGTGGGCGATGCGGCAACCGCGGCGGTGGTCGGCGGCATCGTCTCCATCGTGCTGCTGGACGGCATCTGCGCCGTCCTGTTCTTCCGGCTGGGCTGGTAGCCATGGCCGCCGAAAGCGTCATCCGGGTCGAGCAACTGGCCGCCCGTTTCGACGGCAGGACCATCTTCGAGAAGGTCTCCTTCGAGGTCCGCCGCGGCGAGGTCTTCGTCATTCTCGGCGGCTCCGGCTGCGGCAAGTCGACCCTGCTGAAGCACATGATCGGGCTGTACGAGCCGGCCGAGGGCGGCATCGAGATCCTCGGCCAGCGGATCGAGACGCTGGAGGGCGCGGCCCGCCAGGCGCTGCTGCGGCGGATCGGCGTGATGTGGCAATCCGGCGCGCTGTTCGGCTCCTCCACCCTGGCCGAGAACATCATGGTCCCGCTGGAGGAGCACACCGGCCTGCCGCCGGAGGCGCGGGCGCTGGTCGCGCAGGTGAAGCTCGGGCTGGTCGGCCTGGCCGATGCGGCGCTGCGCCTGCCGGCGGAGATTTCCGGCGGCATGGCCAAGCGCGCCGGCATCGCCCGTGCCATGGCGCTCGACCCGCCCATATTATTCCTCGACGAGCCTTCCGCCGGGCTCGACCCCATCACCTCCGCCGGGCTGGATGCGTTGATCCGGCAATTGGCGCGGGATCTCGGCACCACCTTCGTGGTGGTGACGCATGAGCTGCAATCGATCCTGGCTATCGGGGACCGCTGCATCATGCTGGACAAGGAGGCCAAGGGCATGATTGCCGAGGGCGACCCTCGACAACTGCGCGACACCAGCGACAACCCGGTGGTCCGCGCCTTCTTCCGCCGCGAGGTGCTCGCGCCATGACGCCGGCGTATCGCGGCCGCCCCCCCAGGCCGGGCGCCGCCTGATGCCCCAGTCGCGCGGCCTCTATCTCAGGGTGGGCGGGCTGGTGGTGGCCGGGCTGGTGCTGGCGGTGGGCTTCGTCCTCTTCCTCACCGCCAACCGCTTCGGCAGCGGCGCCGTGATGTACGAGACCTATATCCGGGAATCGGTGCAGGGGCTCGAGGTCGGCGCACCGGTGCGCTACCGCGGCGTCGCCATCGGCCGGGTGGCCGAGGTCGGGCTGGTCTCCGCCCAGTACCGCCGGCCCGCCGGCGACAGCTTCGGTGCCGCCTTCCAGCTGGTCTTCGTCCGCTTCATGGTCGATGCCGCGAAGATCGGCGAGACACCCTCGGTGGAGGATGCCATCGCCCAGGGCCTCCGGGTCCGCATGGCGTCGCAGGGCATCACCGGGGTGAACTACCTGGAGGTGGATTTCGTCGATCCGGAACGCTTCCCGCCGCGCGAGGTGCCCTGGGAACCTCGCTACACCTACATCCCTGCTATCCCCTCCACCGTCGCCCAGGTGCAGAACGCCGCCGAGGCGCTGCTGAACAGGTTGCAGGATGCCAACCTGCCCGGGGTGATCAGCAATGTCGCCGAGCTGATCGCCGACCTCCGTGCCCAGGTGCATGACGGCGACTTCGCCAAGACGCTGCAGGAGGCATCGCAGCTGCTGCGCGTCCTGCACAGCCAGGCAGAAGGCGCCGACGTGCCGGGCACCATGGCCGAGCTGCGCGGCGCCGCCACCGACGCGCGTGAGCTGATCACCGCCCCACAGGTGAAGCAGATGCTGGCCAGCCTCGCCGCCGCCGCCGCCGATGTGCGGACCGCCACGGCCAGGCTGCCCGGCAGCGTGCAGACCCTGGACGCCGGGCTGCGCACCGCGCGCAGCGCCACCAGCGACATCCAGGCCGAGCTGGCGCCGATCCTGCGCGACCTGCGCACCGCGGTCGCCAACCTGCGCGACACCACGGAGCAGCTGCGGCGCTACCCGTCGCAGGCCATCTTCGGCTCACCCCCGCCCCCGCCGCCGGAGGCGCGCCGATGACCGCGCCGGACCACATCCGGCCCGGGGCGGCCACGCCCCGGGACCGGCGATGGGTGCTGCTCGGCCTCGCCGGCCTCGGCGGGTGCAGCGTGCTGCCCTCCCGCCCCTATCAGGAATCGCAGCGCTTCGCCCTGGCGCCGGAGATGCCGCCATCTCGTCCTCCGGCCCGGCGCGGCCCGGTGCTGCTGCTGCGCACCCTACGGTCGGCGCCGGGCCTCAACGCCCGCGGCCTGCGCATCCTGGGCCCGAACAGTGAGGTCATCACGGAATTCTGGTCCGAATGGGTCGCACCACCGGCCGATCTGGTGGAGGAGGCGATACGGCGCTGGCTGACCGCGAGTGGCCGGTTCAGCGCGGTTACCAGCCCCGGCTCGCGCCTCCCGGCCGACCTCGTGCTGGAAGCCGAGCTGACCCGGCTGCAGGCGGAACCGGCGGCCGGCGTGGGGCGTGCCGGCATTGCCGCGCTGATCCTGGCAGAGGGCGGCCGCTCCAGCCGGGTGCTGGGGCAGGTGCAGGTGGAAGGCGTCGCACCGCTGGCCGGCGGCCAGCAGGACCCGACCCGGCTGGCGGCGGCCGATGCTGCGGCGGCGATGACGGCGGCGCTGGCCGATGCACTGAGGCAGCTTGAGGCCGCGGTGGCCCAGGTGATGTCTGGCTCCCGCTAACCCGAATCTCATCCTTCGGCCGTATGCGGTCGGAGATGGTGCGGACCCGGCAGCGTGCCGACCGCAAGCTACTGGCGATCCTCGGCCCCTGCGCTGTCGCGCCGCTGGCCGTGGGTGCCTGAATTCCCCTACCCTACTCCGGCGGCGGCTTCCCGCGGCCACGTTTCACATCCGCCCGGCGCGACTTGCCTTCCAGCCGCCGCTTCTTGGACCCCAGCGTCGGCTTGGTTGGCCGACGTGGCGGCGGTGGCGGCACGGCGGCCTCGCGGATCAACGCCAGCAGGCGTTCCAGCGCATCCTCCCGGTTGCGCTCGCGCATGCGGAAGCGCTGGGCGGTGATGATGATGACGCCATCCTGGGTCAGCCGATGCCCGGCCAGCCGTTCCAGCCGCGGCCGTACATCTTCCGGGATGTTGGGCGAATGCCGGGCGTCGAAGCGCAGCTGGACCGCGCTCTCCACCTTGTTGACGTTCTGCCCGCCGGGACCGGAGGCGCGCAGGAAATCCTCATGCAGCTCATCCTCGGCAATGGCGATGCGGCGGGTGACCTGGATCATCGGGGGAGCAGCGGCGTCGCCGGCTGCGCATCCTTCAGCGCGACGCCGGTCGCACCGAGCCGCAGTGCCGCCCCGGCCAGCCACAGCAGCTTCTCCGCCGCCGCCGCCGCTGACATGCCGCCAGCGCGGATGTTGGAGATGCAATTGCGCTCGGCATCGGTTCGCCCGGGCCGTGGCGCGAGGGTGAGATAGACGCCGAGGCTGTCGGTCGCCGTCAGCCCCGGCCGTTCGCCGATCAGCACCGCGACCATCGCCGCCCCCATTGCCGCGCCAATCTCGTCGCCGAGCGCCACCCGCCCCTGCGCCGCCACCACCACCGGCGCCACCTCCAGCCCGGCACGTTGCAGCAGCGGCACCGCCGCGGCCAACAGCGCCGGCGCCTGCTGCTGCACCCCGCTGGCGCAGAGCCCATCCGCCACCACGAAGAGGAAGCTGCCCGGGGCGACCGGCAGCGCGGCCCGATCCGCCTCCCGCAGCCGCCGCCCGAGGTCGGGCCGCAGCAGGAAGGCGCGGCGGTCGGCGGCCTGGCTGGCGACCCGCAGCACCGACAGCGGCGCCACCGCCGCCGTCAGCGCATCGACATCCAGCGCCGAATGCACCGCGTCCCGTGCCTTGGCATGGGCTTCCTGGAAGTCGAGATGCGCCGCGGTCGGCAGCCCGTTGCCGGCTCGCCCGAGCGCCACCCGCGCCGCGGTGAAGCGGCGGAGGTCGCTCCAGGCTACCGGCATGTCCTGGCGCGGCCGATTCAGACCTCCGCCTCCGCCGCCGCGGTCATCGGGCGCATTTTGACGCGACCGATTCAGGCCTCCGCGGCGGTCGCCGCTGCGGTCATCGGGCACGGTCATTCCAGCCCCGCCAGCGCCGGCGCCAGCCGCCCCGGCAGCAGGCCGGCGCCGCTGGCGGCCTCGATGCCGATGCCCTGCATCCATGCCTCGAACTCCGGCGCCGGCCGCTTGCCGAGCACCGCCCGGGCATAGAGCCCATCGTGGAAGGAGGTGGATTGATAGGCCAGCATCACGTCATCCGCGCCGGGCACGCCCATCACGTAATTCACCCCGGCGACGCCGAGCAGGGTCAGCAGCGCGTCCATGTCGTCCTGATCGGCCTCGGCATGGTTGGTGTAGCAGACATCGACCCCCATTGGCAGGCCGAGCAGCTTGCCGCAGAAATGGTCCTCCAGCCCCGCGCGGGTGATCTGCTTGCCGTCGAACAGGTATTCCGGCCCAATGAAGCCGACGACGGAGTTCACCAGCAGCGGCGCATACTCCCGCGCCACCGCATAGGACCGCGCCTCCAGGGTCTGCTGGTCGCAGCCGTGATGCGCCTCGGCGCTGAGGGCGCTGCCCTGGCCGGTTTCGAAATACATGACGTTGCTGCCGAGCGTGCCGCGGCGAAGCGCCAGCGCCGCCTCATGCGCCTCCCGCAGCAGGGCGAGGGAGACACCGAAGCTGCGGTTCACCGCCTCCGTCCCGCCGATCGACTGGAACACCAGATCGACCGGCGCGCCGCGCTCCATTGCCAGCAGACTGGTGGTGACATGGGTGAGGACACAGCTCTGGGTCGGGATGGCGTAGCGGTCGCGCACCGCATCCAGCAGCTCCAGCAGGCGCAGCGTGGTCTCGATGTTGTCGCTGGCCGGGTTGACGCCGATGACGGCATCCCCGGCGCCGAGCAGCAGCCCGTCCAGCACCGCCGCCGCCACGCCGCGCGGGTCATCCAGCGGGTCGTTCGGCTGCAGCCGGATGGCGAGCCGGCCGGGTAGGCCAAGGGTGTTGCGGAACCGGGTCACCACCCGGCATTTCGCCGCCACCGCCACCAGATCCTGCAGCCGCATGATCTTGCAGACGGCGGCCGCCATCTCCGGCATCAGCCCTGGCGCCAGCGCCGCCAGGGCGGCGGTATCCGCGGAAAGCAGCCAGTCGCGGAAGCCGCCCACCGTCAGCGACCGGACTGGGGCGAAGGCGGCGGCGTCGTGGCGGTCGAGGATCAGCCGGGTGACCTCGTCGACCTCGGGCGGGATCACCACCTCGGCCAGGAGATGCGCCAGCGGCAGATCGGCCAGGGCGCGCTGGGCCGCGACCCGCTCGGCGGCGGTCTCCGCCGCCACCCCGGCCAGCACATCGCCCGAGCGCAGCGGCGTCGCCCGCGCCAGCAGGGTCTTCAGATCCGGGAAAAGGTAGCGCGTGCCTCCCACCGCCTGTGCGAAGCCCATGGCATTCTCCTCTGCCGGCGAAGTAGAGCCGATTTCGGTCCGATGGAATTATCTGATCGGATGGCGATGCCCGCGGATACAACAAACCGGAGCCAGCACCAGCCGACCCGATGCCCTATGGCGTGACCCTGCCGATGGTTGACGCCGTCGTGCAGGCGGCGCGGAGCTGGCGCGTCCTGGCCAAGCAGGCCGGCCACGAGGATGCCATCCGCCTCGGCTACGCCCCGCATGTCACGCTCAGCCAGGCCGGGCCGTCATCGGCCGCTCGGATCATCGGGGGTCGCGACCTCAGCTTGGGATGAACCGGTCAGCGCCGGCCGGAACAGATCGGGCCGGTCCGCTTCCGGCCGGGAGCTGCCGCGGAGCCAGCCCCTGCACCCCGCACCATAGCGGCCGCCAGCCCGCCCCGGTCTTGCCAGCGCGGCCCCGCGGCGGGAGGATATGGCGAGACCCGAGGGGAAACGCATGTCGGACGCCGCGGCCGATTGGCCGGATCAGATCTACGCCCTGCTGAAGGAACACGACATCCGCCAGGTCGCCCTGGTGCCGGATGCCGGCCATTCACGCCTGATCAAGCGCTGCCTGGCCGACAACGACATCAAGGTGGCGACCCTGACGACGGAGGAGGAGGGCATCGCCATGCTCTTCGGCGCCTGGCTCGGCGGCGAGAAGGGCGTGCTGCTGATGCAGAGCAGCGGTGTGGGCAATTGCATCAACATGCTGTCGGTGGCGATCGCCCATCGCACGCCCTGCCCGATGATCGTGACGATGCGCGGCGACTACGGCGAGTTCAACCCCTTCCAGGTGCCGATGGGCAACGCCACCCAGACCGTGCTGGAAGCCATGGGCACGCTGGTGAAGCGCTCCGACACGCCGGAGGATGTGGCGCCCACCGTCAATGCGACGCTGCGCATGGCCTTCAACACCTATCGCCCGACCGCGACCCTGATCGGCCAGCGCGTCATCGGCGCCAAGACCTTTGGGAAGTGACCCGATGAGCGGAATCGAACTCGGCGCCACCGGCAAGCTGAAGCGCCGCAGCGTGGTGCGGGCGCTGCTGCAGGACCGTGACGGGCTGCTGGCCATCGGCGGCCTCGGCGCCCCGGCCTGGGATATCACCGCCGCCGGCGACGTGCCGGAGAACCTGCCGCTGTGGGGCGGGATGGGCGGCGCGGCGATGATGGGCCTTGGCCTCGCCCTGGCGCAGCCGACGCGCAAGGTGGCGGTCATCACCGGGGACGGCGAGATGCTGATGGGCATCGGCTCGCTGGCGACGATCGCGGTGCAGAAGCCGCGCAACCTCTCGATCATCGTGCTCGACAACGAGCATTACGGCGAGACCGGCATGCAGGAGACCCACACCCGCCACGGCGTGGACCTGGTAACGATGGCCAGGGGCGCCGGCATCGCCGATGCGCGGCTGGTCCGCACCGCCGAGGAGGTGATCGCGCTGCGCGCCGCCGTCCACGCCGGCACCGGGCCGATCTTCGCCCAGGTCAAGATCGATGAGGCCTCGGAGCCGCTGGTGCTGCCGCCGCGCGAGGCCAGCATCCTGCAGGCCCGCATGCGCGAGGCGATCATGGGCAAGGCCGCCCACCTGCAGTAAGCGCGCTGGCCTGAAAGATTGAAGAACGCGGGGGAAATACGAGAATGCAACGTCGAAGCCTGCTGGGTGCCCTGGCTGCCCTGCCCCTTGCTGCGCAGGCGCAATCCTGGGCGCCCGAGCGGCCGATCCGCTTGATCGTCCCCTTCGCTGCCGGCGGCAGCACGGATGTGACGGCGCGGCTGCTCGCCCAGGCTTTGTCGGGGCCCCTTGGCCAGCCCGTGGTGGTCGAGAACCGGCCCGGCGCCGGCGGCAATATCGGCGCCGAGGCGGCGGCGCGCTCCGCGCCGGACGGGCATACGCTGTTCATGGCGACCAGCGGCATCATCGGCGCCAATAATGCGCTCTATCGCCGCCTTCCCTTCGACCCGCTCCGTGACTTCGCCCCGGTCAGCCTGGTCAGCTTCGTGCCCAACCTGATCGTGGTGAACCCCGAGCTGCCGGTGCAGGACCTGCCCGGGTTGATCGCCTATGCCAAGGCGCGGCCGGGCCAGGTGAATTACGGCAGCGCCGGCGCCGGCACCTCGCTGCACCTGGCCGGGGCGCTGTTCGCCGCGCGGGCAGGGCTCGACATGGTGCATGTCCCCTATCGCGGTGGCGCGCCGGCGGCGACGGATCTGATCGCCGGCAAGATCCAGATGATCGCCTCGCCAATGTCCGAGGTGCTGGCCAATGTGCAGGCCGGCAAGCTGCGCCCGATCGCCGTCACCACCGCCCGGCGCTCCGCGGCGCTACCGCAGGTGCCGACGGTGGGCGAGGTCATCCCGGGCTTCGAGATCGCGTTGTGGAATGGCATCCTCGCTCCGGCCGGCACGCCGGCCGCCGCGATCGCCCGCTTCTCTACCGCGCTGAACGCCATATTGCGCGAGGGGCCGGTACGCCACACCCTGCTGGAGCAGGGCAGCGAGCCGACGCCCAACACGCCGGAGGAATTCGCCACCTTCATGCAGGCGGATCTGCCGCGCTGGGCCGAGGTCGTGAAGGTATCGGGCGCCAGCGCCGATTAGGACGGAGCGCCGCGGGGCGCGACGGCCCCGAGGTGTCGATCCGCCCTACAGACAAGAGGCTGCAGCGGGTTGCATTCGGACCAGGATGTCATCCGCCGCAAAAACAGCGTGCCGGCGTGTGCCGGCCGCCCCAGGGGGGAAGCCACACATGCCGCATGTCGTCTGTCTTCGACCGGTTCATCCGGAGGCGCTGGAGCTGCTGCGCAGCCGCCCCGGCGTCACCGTGGAAGTGCTCGATCCAGTGAACCCGGCCACCATCGCCGCCACCATGCCGAAGGCGGATGCGGTGATCGTCCGCGCCACCCCGATCAACCGGGAATTCCTGGCGCAATCGCCGAACCTCCGCATCGTCGCCCGGCATGGCGTCGGCTATGATGCTGTGGATGTGCCGGCGCTGACCGAACGCGGCATCCCGCTGACCGTGACGCCGGATGCCAATGCGCAATGCGTCGCCGAGCATGCGATGATGCTGCTGCTCAACATTGCCCGCCAGACCCGCTTCTACGACGCCCAGACCCGCGATTTGAAGTGGAGCACCCCGCCGGTGCCGGCGACCTTCGACCTTGCCGGCCGCACCGTGCTGGTGATGGGCTTCGGGCGCATCGGCGGCCGTGTCGCCCGGCTCTGCAACGCCTTCGGCATGAGGGTGTTGGTGCGCGACCCCTTCATTCCGCAAAACACCATCAAGGGCGCCGGTTTCATTCCGGTGAAGGATCTGGCGGCCGGCCTGGCCGAGGCCGATGTGGTGACCATGCATGTGCCAAGCAGCGAGAAGACGCGCGGCATGGTGAATGGCGAATTCCTCGCCTCGATGAAGCGCGGCGGCGTGCTGATCAACACCGCCCGCGGCACGCTGGTGGATGAGAAGGCGCTGGCCGGGGCGCTGACCAGCGGGCATCTCTCGGGCGCCGGCCTCGATGTGTTCTGGGAGGAGCCGGCGGTGGCGGAGAACCCGCTGCTGAAGCTGCCCAATGTGGTATTGACGCCGCATTCGGCCGCGGCGACGGAACAGGGGCTGCGGCGCATGGCGCTGTCCTGTGCCGAGAGCATCCTGCAGGTCTTCGACGGCAAGCTCGACCCCGATGTGGTCATCAACCAGGAGGTGCTGCGCGGCAACGCGTAGCGCCCGCGAGACGGACCAACGAAAGGACGCCGCCATGGACAACCCGCTCCTCGTCCTCGCCAACCATGCCGCTTCCTGGCGCAGCCGGCCGCTGCCCGAGGCAGTGGCGCATCACGCCCGGCGGGCGCTGATCGACTGGTTCGCCGCGCTGCTGCCCGGCTGCGCCTATCCGCCGGCCACCCTGCTGGCCGCCGCCATGGCGGCGGAGCGCGGGCCCGGCAGCGCCATCTGCTACGTCGATGGCCAGCCCGGGCCACTGCGCCACGCCGCGCTGATCAACGCCACCGCCAGCCATACGGTGGAGTTCGACGACATCTTCCGCGACGCCGGCTACCACCCCGGCTGCCCGGTGATCGGCGCCGCCCTTGCCGCGGCGCAATCGCGCGGCGCGACGCTCGACCAGCTGCTGCGCGCCATCACCGCGGGCTATGAAGTCTCCTGCCGCATCGGCATGGCGGTGCAGCCGAGCCACTATAAGTACTGGCACACCACCGGCACGGTCGGCACCTTCGGCGCCGCCGCGGCGGTCGCAGTGCTGCTCGGCTGCGACGCGAAGCAGACGGCGCATGCCATCGCCACCGCGGCGACTTTCGCCGGCGGGCTGCAGCAGGCCTTCCGCAGCGACGGCATGTCGAAGCCGCTGCATCCCGGTCATGCTGCCGATGCCGGCGCGCTGGCGGCGATCGGCGCGGCCGCCGGGGTGACCGGCGCGCTCGACGTGCTGCACGGCCCGGTCGGCTTCGCCGCCGCCACCAGCGAGGACACCGGCAAGTGGGAGAAGGCGCTGGCTGATCTCGACAGCCGCATCTGCATCACCGAGATGACCTTCAAGAATCACGGCTGCTGCGGCCACATTTTCGCCGCGCTGGATGCGGTACGGGACCTGCAGGCGGAGCATGGCTTCACCGCGAAGGATGTCGCGCGCATCCATGTCGGCGGCTATTCCGCGACCAAGGATGTCTGTGACCGCCCGGTGGTGACCACCGAACAGGAGGCGCGCTTCTCCGCGCAATACTGCATCGGCGCCATGCTGGTGCTGGGCGGCGTGCGCATCGCCGCCTTCTCGCCCGAAAACCTCGCCAATCCGGCGATCCGCGCGGTGATGCCGAAGGTCTCGGTCAGCCTCGATTCCGAGCTGGCGAAGGATTATCCGGGCCGCCGCGCGGCGAAGGTCAGCATCACCCTGGCCGATGGGCGGGAGCTGTTCCGCTACCAGCCGACCCGGAAGGGCGACCCGGACGCACCGCTCTCCGATGCCGAGTTGTCGGAGAAGTTCCGTGAGCTGGCGGTGCCGGCGATCGGCGCCGCGGCGGCGGAAGCGCTGCTGGCCTCGCTCTGGACCGGCGATGCGCTGCCGGGGGCGGTGCCGCTGCTCTCGGCGCCCGCGCTGCGCGCGGCGGAGTAGCGCGCACGGGCGGGCGCTGCGGCGCCCGCCTCAGCGTCGCGGGGCTGGTGACGGCACCCGGTTGGCCACCAGCGAGCGCAGCACATGCGCCCGCATCCGCGCCTCGGCCAGCGTCGCATCGCGGGCCTTCAGCGCCGCCAGGATCGCGGCATGCTCGCGCAGCACCCGCGGCAGCTCCTTCGGCGTACTGCCGAGGGCGCGCGGCCGGCCAAGCGCGTCATAGGCGTCCAGCGCCTCCAGCGAGCGAATCAGGAAGAGGTTGCCCGTCGCGCCCTGCACCAGCGCGTGGAAGCGTTCGTTGCACTCGGCCAGAGCCTCGTGGTCGGCGGCGGCGGTGGCGGCGCGCATCTGGCGCACCAGCTGCGCCAGGGTGACGAGGTTGTCCTCGCTCATGCGCTCGGCGGCGAGGGCGGCGGCGACACCTTCGAGCGCGGCGCGGATGCGGCCAAGTTCGGCCAGGCGTTCCGGCCCGATCTCGGCGACCACCGTGCCGCGGCGCGGCAGGGTGACGACCAGCCCATCCTTTTCCAGTCGCCGCAGCGCTTCCCGAACCGGCTGGGCGGAGATGCCGAGCGCCGAGGCGAGGCCGCGTTCGGAAATGCGCGCGCCCGCCGCCAGCGCGCCCTGCAAGATGGAAGACCGCAGCCGCCGATACGCGCGCTCACCAAGCGAGAGCGTCTCCTCCTCGGCGAGTTTCTCGATCGGCACGGCGGCATCACAGGCCATGGACAACTGCAATAGCAGATGGCAGGGTCATTCGGAAGACGTTGCATTCTGGAGGAACCGATGCGCCGCAAGACGCCGGAAGAATTGCGCAGCCACCGCTGGTTCGGGGTGGATGACATCCGCGCCTTCGGCCATCGCTCCCGCCTGCTGCAGACCGGGCTGAGCGAGGCGGATTTCCGCGGCAAGCCGGTGATCGGCATCATCAACACCTGGTCCGACCTCAGCATCTGCCACGCGCATTTCCGGACGCGGGCGGAGGAGGTGAAGCGCGGCGTCTGGCAGGCCGGCGGCTTCCCGGTGGAACTGCCGGCGCATCCGGTGACGGAACAGTACCAGAAGCCGAGCAGCATGCTCTACCGCAACCTGCTGGCGATGGAGGCGGAGGAGCTGGCGCGCAGCCATCCCTGCGATGGCCTGGTGCTGCTCGGCGGCTGCGACAAGACGCCGCCGGCGCTGGTGATGGGCGCGCTTTCCGCCGGGCTGCCCTGCATCTTCGTCCCGGCAGGGCCGATGCTGTCGGGCAATTGGCACGGCAAGAAGCTCGGCAGCGGCAGCGATGTGTGGAAGTATCACGCGGAGCTGCGCGCCGGCACCATCAGCCAGGCGCAGTGGAAGGATATGGAAACCGGCATCGCCCGCAGCTTCGGCACCTGCATGACCGCCGGCACCGCGGCCACCATGATGCTGGCGGTGGAAGCGTTGGGGCTGGCGCTGCCCGGCGCTTCCTCCATCCCCGCCGCCGATTCCGCGCATCCGCGCATGGCCACCGCCTGCGGCCGGCGCATTGTCGAGATGGTGTGGGAGGATGAGACGCCGGCGCGCATTCTGTCCCAGGGCAGCATCGACAATGCGGTGACGGCGACCATGGCCTTCGGCGGCTCGACCAACGCCATCCCGCACCTGATCGCCATGGCGCGGCGCGGCGGCTTCCAGCTCGACCTGGAACGCTTCGATGCCATCAGCCGACGAGTGCCGCTGATCGCCAACCTCAGGCCGAATGGCGACACCTTCCTGATGGAGGATTTCTTCTACGCCGGCGGCGCGCGCGCCTTCATGGCACGGCTGGCACCCTATCTGGACCTGACCGCGCGTACCGTCACCGGCGCGACGCTGGGGGAGAATCTGGAAGGCGCGGAGATCTACAATGAGGAGATCATCCGTCCGCTCGACCGCCCGCTGCAGAGTGAGGGCGGCGTCGCCATCCTGCGCGGCTCGCTCGCCCCGCGCGGTGCCGTCATCAAGACCAGCGCCTCCGATCCGCGGCTGCTGACCCACACCGGCCCCGCGGTGGTGTTCGAGAACTATAACGACATGAACGCCCGCCTCGACGACCCGGCGCTGGAGGTCACGGCCGACAGCGTGCTGGTGCTACGCCAGGCCGGCCCGCAGGGCGGGCCGGGCATGCCGGAATGGGGCATGATGCCGATCCCGAAGAAGCTGCTGCAGCAGGGCGTGCGGGACATGGTGCGGCTTTCGGATGCGCGCATGTCGGGCACCAGCTATGGCACCTGCGTGCTGCATGTGGCGCCCGAATCGCATGTCGGCGGTCCGCTGGCGCTGGTTCGGACCGGCGACCTCATCCGGCTGGACGTGCCGAACCGCAGCCTCGACCTGCTGGTGGAGCCGGCGGAGCTGGAACGGCGCCGCGCCGCCTGGGTCGCCCCCACGCCGCGCTACGCCCGCGGCTGGACCGCGCTGCACCTGCAGCATGTCCGCCAGGCCGATGAGGGCTGCGACTTCGACTTCCTGGAACATGGCCCGCTGACCCCGGAGCCGGAGATCCACTGAGCCGGGGAACCCGTCCACCCCGCCGGCGTTGCGGCCCTTCGCAACGGGGGACGTGACATCATGGACGGCGGGCCGGCGGAGCCGGAGGACGGGATCATCCTGCTGGAAGGCTGGATGATCGGCGTATTGTATTTCCCTCTCGCCATGCAGGAGGTGGAGCGGGTCCCGCCGGCCAACGATCTGACGGATTAGGCTGGCCACAGGTATCCGTTGGCCCGAATCTGTAACAGGCGCGTGGACCTCGCACCGGCACCTAGTGCACTGCCTTATTCAGAAGGTGCAGGAAGTCTGGCGAGCTTGCTGAGGATGGTATCTGCAGGTTTGGTCCAGACGAATGGCCTGGCGGCTCTGTTGTGGTCACGGATGTAGCGGGTGATGGC
>NZ_JACOMF010000045.1 GCF_014283215.1 Siccirubricoccus deserti | reverse complement strand
CGCTGACCAGCGCCTTCAGCTCGGCCGGCGACAGCGCGTCAGGATCGGCGGGCGGGACCATGCGCCCGAGCGAATCAGACCAGCCGCCACCTGGGAAGGGCAAACTGCACCCTCGCCACAGGTTTTGCCCCTCTTACCTTGGCTCGGGTTCGTCGCAGCGCGAATGACACCGTCACGCGATGACCAGGACGGAGACCATGATCACCAAGCGCGAAGCCAACCAGCAGCAAAGCCTGGCAGCCTTCCTGGCGAAGAAGGCCGAGTTTGATGCCCTGCTGGCCGACTTGCAGCAGATGAGCGAGGACCACTTCGGCGCCGACCCCGAGGCGGTGCTCTGGGGCCAGGTCGGGAACCTTGAATCCTACACGGAGCAGATGCGCCGGGCGACCGACGCCTACTTCAAGCGCGGCGAGCACGCCGAATAGCGCGGACCTCTCCCGCACCGCCCCGCCCGGCACGGCCGGCGGGGCTCGGGGTCGTAGCATCCGGCTGATCGGGTGCGGCACCAGGGACCCCGACCATGACGCTTTCCGAGACCCAGAGCCTGATCCTCAGCAAGGCGGCGCAGCACGAGGCGCGCCTGGCCGTCGCCCCGAAGAGCCTGCCGGCCGCGGCCCGCAACGCGGTGTTCCGCAGCCTGCTCAAGAACAACCTGCTGACCGAGATCAACGCCCCGCGCGAGTATGTCGGCCTCGGCTGGCGCCAGGACGAGGCGGGCACCTGGGTGGTGCTGCGCATCACCGACGAAGGCATGCGCGCCATCGGCATCGATCCGAACGAAGGTGACAGGGTGGCTGACACCGGGTCAACGGTGGCGCCGGAGGTCGCGCCGGGGGCAATCCCCGCGCCCGCCGACGAAGCCGCCCAGGGCACGTCCCTGGCGGAGGATATTGCTCTCCTGCACCAGGCCCTCGCATCGCCTGCTGCCTTGCCCCGTACCAGCCTGCGCGACACCGCCACGGCGGTGCTCGCCGCCTGGGATGACGAGACGAACCGCGACGGCGACATGATCGGCGCCCTGGACGCACCGATGGAGCGCCTCCGCGCCCTGCTGGCCAAGCCTGCCGCGAAGCCCACCACCGGCGCCGCACCGCGCAAGCCGCGGGAAGGCACCAAGCAGGAGACGGTGCTGACCATGCTGCGCCGGCCCGAGGGCGCCACGGTCGCCCAGATCGCCGAGGCGACGGGCTGGGCGCAGCACACAGTCCGGGGCTTCTTCGCCGGGCTCAAGAAGAAGGGCATCGATGTCCGCGTGCTGGAGCGGGTGCGCCAGGTCGGCCCGAACAAGGAGGGCGCGAGGGGATCCTACACTATTTACCGCATCGCCAGGGCCGGATGACATCTCACAGTGGAATGGCACCTCTATGAGACTGATCGCCGGGCGGACTATCCAATGAGATCGAAAATAATCCGGCGGATTTCTGAAGGGGAAAGGCCGATAAGCTCTGGCTCACGTGGTGCGGGGCTTAGAGTGGCTAACAGCTGAGGCGCCACGGAAGCAGCCGAAGGCTGCTCTGCGGAATCCCGAAAGGTTTGTGCGTGCATGTGCGTTGTCGGCAGCGGCGCCCACCTGGACGAAGCTCCCGAGATCCTTTTAGCGAATGAGTGACAAGGGTATCTGTGTGATCGGCCTCGGCACAAAGCCGTTGGCGCTCAATAGAGCCGCCCGCCAATCAGGCCCTCACCAGACACTCCGATGGGGCATGAAGCAAACGGGTGAGCGCCGAGGCGCCCACCCGACTAGTCGTCGCGCGAGCGCGCGTCAGGCGAGGCGAAGATTGCAGGCCGACGTCTTGCCCTGCTGGCCGCGCTGGACGTCGAAGGTGATTTTGTCACCCTCATTCAAACCCTGGATGCCGGCGCGCTGCATATCGCTGATGTGGACGAACACATCGCTGGTGCCGTCTTCCGGCTGAATAAAGCCGAAGCCCTTGGTCGAGTTGAACCACTTGACGGTGCCGTTAGACATAGACGTATTCCGATCAAACATGACGTGCCACCACGCGGACCCGCATGATGGATCAAACTTCTGTAGGGAGCGGGCAGCGGGCTCGGCGCTCGATCACGAGCTGGGAGAGCAGGCCGAACCAAACAAGGCTGACCCACGCACCATACAGCTCTGCTGCGCATTTACAAGAGATTATAAACGCCAGAGGCAAGGCCCCAAAGCACGCAGATACTGCATCATGCAAAGCAACCAACAGGAAGGGCGGAATGCAGCCGGCTTTCCGATGGCACTACGCCGCCGGGCTGAATGTCTGGCGTCTGCCAGCACAGGTTCTCCGCCGCCGAATTCTACATGGTTAGCGCTGATCACGCCATTGCCTGCACGCCACGGGCAGTGGCGATGTCGGCAAACGTGCGATCCTCGCCGTCCAGCACGGCGGCCTCGCCGGTCGCTTCCTGCCAGCGCCGCACGATGACGTCGGCGTAGCAGGGGTCGATCTCCAGCAGCACGGCCCGCCGCCCCGTGCGCTCCGCCGCGATCATCGTCGTGCCCGAGCCGCCGAAGCAGTCCAGCACCGTGTCGCGTGGCTTGCTGCTGTTGCGGATGGCGCGCTCGACCAGCGCCACTGGCTTCATGGTGGGGTGCAGGTCGTTCCGCGCCGGCTTGTCGAAGTGCCAGACATTCCCCTGGTCGCGCGCGCCGCACCAGTAGTGCTGCGCGCCCGCCTTCCAGCCGTAGAGCATAGCCTCGAACTGTTGGTGGTAGTCAGCGCGGCCGAGCGCGAAGGTGTTCTTCGCCCAGATGATGGTGCTGGACCATTTGCCACCGGCCTCCTGCCAGACGCGATGCAGCGTCGGCCACTCGGACGAGGACATGCAGACGTAACAGGCGCCCTTCGTCACCGAGAGCAGGTTGGCCAGCGCCGGGCGGAGGAAGTCGGGGAAGCCGCCGCCGAGCGCGTCGTTGGCAATGGTCATCTTGGCGGCGGTGCCGCCCTCGTAGGCCACATTATAGGGCGGATCCACGAAGCCCATGTCCGCCAGGTGGCCGGCACCGAGGGTGCGCTGGACGTCGGCCAGCTTCGTCGCGTCGCCGCACAGCAGGCGGTGCTCGCCGCAGCGCCAGAGGTCGCCGGCCCGGCTGACGGGCACCACGGGCGGTGGCGGGGCGTCATCGGCCTCCTCGCCGAGACCGGCATCGGCTGCGGCCAGCAGCCGGTCCAATTCCATGCCGGAGAAGCCGAGCACGTCGAGATCGACCACCGCCTCGTCGCGGATGCGCGCGATCTCCGCGGCGAGCAGTGCCTCGTCCCAGCCCGAGTTGAGGGCAATCTGGTTGTCAGCAAGGCGCAGGGCACGCGCCTGCGCCGGGGAGAGATGGCCGAGCTGCAGCACCGGCACCGAGACCAGCCCGAGCTGCTTCGCCGCCATGACGCGGCCATGCCCGGCGATCAGCACGCCCTCGGCGTCGACCAGGACTGGGTTCACAAAGCCGAACTCGGCAATGGACGCCGCGATCTGCGCCACCTGGGACGGCGAATGCGTCCGCGCGTTCTCCGCGTAGGGGATCAGCGCCGCCACCGGCAGGGCGGAGACCACGAGGTCAGGCTGCATCGGCGGTGACCTCCTGCCTCGCCGCGGCGACCGCGTCGTAGTCGCGGCCATCGTCCGCCAGCGTCACCGGCAGGTCGGGGTGCAGCATGCGCCAGCGGGCGATGGCCAGGTCGACATAGGCGGGCGCCAGTTCGATGGCCCGCACGCGGCGGCCAGACCGTTGGCCGGCCAGGATGGTAGTGCCAGAGCCGCCGAATGGCTCGAACACCACCTCGCCCTCCTCCGTGTAGGCGCGCATGAGGAACTCCGGCAGTATCACCGGGAACACCGCGGGGTGCTCGGTCTCGATCCCGCGGCCCTTGTGGCGCGTGAGGCGCAGCACGTTGTCCGGGATCCGGAAATCCTGCACCGGCAGCCCGGCATGCTGGTACTCCGAGATGGTCCCGTCAGCGGCGCGCAGCCCGCTGCCCTTGTTCGGCGTGCCGGCCCACTTGCAGGGCACGATCTTGTTCGCCTGCCGGGCCTGGCGGTTGAAGTGGAAGACGAACTCGAAGGCCGGCGCGAGGCGGCCGTTCCAGTCGCCGGGCAGGCCGGGCCCCTGGTCCCAGGTGTAGAGGCCAAACCGGCGCCAGCCATGGCCGCGCATCCAGTCGAGCCAGGCCGCCCAATAGGGCTGCCACTCGTTCTCGCGGTGGATCAGCCCGAGGTTCACCAGCACCTGTCCATCGGGCCGCATCGCCGCGTCGAGATGCTGGAACACACCCTGCATTAGCGCATCCCAATCCGTGACGCCGCCGGTGGTGTAGTCGCGCTGGTTGCCGTAGGGCGGTGACGTGAACAGCAGCGTGGCGCGGTCCTCGCCCATCACGCGCGCCACGCTGGCGGCGTCGGTACTGTCGCCGCAGAGCAGGCGATGGTCGCCCAGCTGCCAGAGGTCGCCCGGGCGCGTGACGGCCTGGCGCGGCGGCTCCGGCTCGGCATCGGCGGGATCCTCCGCCGGCGCATCCTCGATGCCTGCCGCGCCAGTCGCGCCGCCGCCCTCGACCGGATCCGCGGACAGAGCCTCGGGCGCGTCGCCGTCGGACACGGCATCTCCAGCCGCCGCGAGGATGTCCGCGAGCTCATCCGCCGAGAAGCCGAGCGCGCCGAGGTCGATGTCCGGCACCGCCTGCACCGCGGCCAGCGCATCACGCAGCAGCGCCTGGTCCCAGGGGGCATTCTCCGCGATGCGGTTGTCGGCGAGGCGCAGCGCCTCCTTCTGCGCCGAGGATAGGTGACGCAGCACGATCACCGGCACCTTGGCGATGCCAAGCGCCGTCGCGGCCTCGAGCCGGCCGTGGCCGGCGATCAGCACGCAGTCCTCGTCCACCAGCAGCGGGTTGGTGAAGCCGAAGGCCAGCATGCTGGCCTTGATCTGCTCCAGCTGCGCGGCGCTGTGCACGCGCGCGTTGCCGGCATGCGGGCGCAGCTCCGCCACCGGACGCAGCAGGATCTTCGCCGCCATCCAGGGGAGCGTCATTACACCATCCGGTTTGCAGGAGGTTTGCAGGGCAGCGGCCCGGCGTCGGTTTGCAGCTAACGATTTGAAGCCGCGGGGGAAGGCTGCAAACCGCAACCCTGATTTATGGCCTGGCGCTAGCGATGTTGCGCGCTTCCGCCCCCCGCATACGGCGGGCGCAGGAAGGACCCTGCGGCTCGAGAGCCACTGTCTCGATCAGGTGACGCTGTGGCTAGTCAGCCGCGGCGCGGTCGCGGGTTCAGCGACTATCGACACTCTACCGGATGCGGATTCTGGGGCGCCACGGGGTGAATTGTAACAGCGCACCGGATAGCGTGAGCGCGGCCAACGAGACCATCACCCACGCAGGACTCGTAGTCAGCCCTTCGCAGCCTTGCGCTTGGCCTTCTTCAAACCAGCGAAGGCCGCCTCCTTGAGGGCAGGGCTGGCCTTGAACTTGACTGTCGCGCCCGCTTTGACCGGCACCTGCTCGCCTGTGCGGGGGTTGAGCGCGGTGCGTTTCGGCGTCTCACGCACACTGAACGCGCCGAAGTCGGGAATGGTGAAGCGCCCGGTCTCGATGATCTCAGCCTTGATCGCAGCAATGATGTCTGCAGCCACCCGACCGGCGGCGGCCGCAGGCATTTCAGCGGACTGAGCGATGACGTCAGTTAGAAACTTCTTCGACATATACCGGCTCCTCGTGACGCCCTGCCCTTAGCCGAGACCAGCATCGCTGTCAGCCGAATCGGTGACGCCGCTCAGGCCACGGCCAGCGCATCCTGCGCAGCGTCCCGCGTCGCAACGAGGGACGCCAGCAGGTGCCCCGCCTGCTTCACCGCACCCGCATCGCTTGCGTCCACGTCGGACACGGCCTCCTCGGCCGCCGCGACGCCGGCCACGAGCTGCTCGCGGAGTTCGTCCAACTGATCCTTGATGTCGGCCCCGTCCTCGCCCGCCACACCCTGCCGCCACTCCGCGACGATGGCATCCACCTCGCGGGCCATGCGGTTCGGTGATACGCCGCGGCCGGCGAGCGCCAGCAAGCGATTGAGGGCGGCGTCGACAGGACGCGCCGCCCGGGGTTTCCGTGCAGCCATGGGCTGGTAGCTCCTGGGATTTGCGGGTCGTATAGCATGTTCTTGCCTTGTTCCGCCAGTCGGCCCGCCCGACCTCAGGCTGCCCTCACCGGGCTATGCTGCCCGCCTGCCCGGGGTGAGGCCGTAGTGAGAAGCGAGCACGCAGAGCGCCGCGACCAGCATGCCCTGCGCCTGCGGTGCCCCCACCGGACGGCCGCCCCAGCCCTGGCGCTGGGCCCATTCCCGTACGGAGCGCTCCAGCCCGACCACGTGCCAGACCGTTGAGCCGGCCGCACTCCCGAAGCCACCAAGGACGTCCATCGCCTCTGCAACATGCCGGCGCGCCATTGCCTGCCGCTCCGTCATGCCGTCGCCGACCCCACCAGGCACACGGTCCCACGGCATCGGCTGCAGGGCGTCGAGGGCGGCCGCCCGGAACCTGGTCCGGAACAGCACGGCGGCGTCGTGCATCTCGGCAGTGATGGTGCCGTTCGTCAGCATCAGGCCGATCGTGTCCACTGCCCGGCGGTGCTGCACCGGACTGCCCGTCTCCGGGTCGGCCTCGCGGATCGGCTCGGAGAAGCCGCCGTGCTGCAGCCGCCACTTCGAGGGCTTGGACAGATCCTCGGCGCTCTGCGTGATCCGCTTTGCCCTGCGCTTACCGGCCATTGTCCTCTTCCCCGTTGCGCGGGCCCCAGCGCCGCGTGGCTTCGTTAATGACCGCCTGGCGCAGCCAAGGGTCGGCAATGTCGTGGATGGCGAGTGCCGCGACGCCATGCCGGTGCCAGGCGGCCGCACGCATGGCGCTGAGCTCAGCGTCGCTGGTCGGGCTGCGCGTGCCGCGATCGAGGCTGGATCGCGGGGGACGAGGGGCGCCAGACAGCGTCATGCGCCGCCCACCGTCGTCTCGCGCGCGTGCGCGCACGTGCGGGCGTCCCCTGAGGAGGGGAGAAGATTCAATAATAATGATAATTCAATAGGTCTCTCTCCTCCCCTGTCCGGGCGAGCGTATGTGTATTCGCGTGCGCGCGTGAAAAATTGAGCTATTGAAGATCCGCCGCGAGCCGGCCGTCCGTCTGGGGTTCCGGCCCAGAGATGCCTCATGCTGACGAGATTCTTCATCGCGTGCCCCTGGTGAAGAGCGGCGGCCGGCTCGGCGTCACCGCGGTGTAGAAGGTGGTCGGCTTGGTCGTGCCGGGCTCCTGCTCAGCGACGACCAGCCCCGCCTCGACCAGCGAGGCGAGGATCTCCTCGCGCTCGCGGCGCGACAGGAATTGCGAGCGCCGCGTGACGTCGCTGCGCGACTGGCGCCCGCCGTCGCGGATGATCTCCAGCAGCCGCTTGTGCTTAGCCTCCGTGTCATTGTCGGAGACCCGCCGCTCCGCCTCCCGCAGCAGCGTGGCGATGCAGTGCTCAACCAGGCGGGATGCCCAGGTGACGTCGCGGGCTTCTGTCACCGGCCTGGCAGGGTCGCGGCTGACCGCGGCCAGCATGGCCAGCTTGGCGGCGTTCTCGGCGTAGCGACCGAACAGCGCCGTGGCGTAGGTGCCGCGATGCGCTCGCAGGAGCTCGGTCGCCTCCCGCCGCACGCGGACCATGGCGGCCTCAGCCTCGGCGGTGAGCGGCACGGTGTAGGCGTGGATCGGTGCCGAGGACTCCATTGCGTCGGCCAGGTTCCCACCATGGCTGTGGCCCGGCACCCCGCGGGCGATCCCCTGCAGGGCGGCGACCAGGTCTGGCGGTGGATCCATGGCCGCCGGGGCCTCGTTGCGCTCCGGGTAGTCCTCCTCGGTGAGGAAGACCAGGAAGCGCGCCATCGAGCCATCCGCCAGCGCGCCGCCCTCCAGCGCAGACCAGAAGGGACCGGGGACGGTGACGCCCCAGAGGCAGGCGCAGGGCTGCTCGATGGTGACCCGCGGCCGCGCCTTCTGGTCGGCGTATTCGGCGCCGATGTAAGGCTCTGCCGCCGAGGTGTAGAGCTTGGTCAGCTCCGCCCAGATGGCCGCCTTGTGCGCCGGGGCCCGGGGGGCGAGGACCAGCTTCAGGAACTGGCCGAACTCGTCCACCTGGAACAGGCGCGCGGGGTGCCGCTGCAGGGAGGTGAGCAGCCCGGCCGAGGAGGCGAGGTCCTCGCCACCCAGGTATCGGTCCAGGCCAGTGGCGTAGAGCGCCCGCTTCACGCAGCGGCGGGCATGATCCTTGCCACCGCCGCTGTCGGCGATGCCGATGGCGTAGACGTTGCTGCGCAGGTCAGTGGGGGTGCGGTAGCGCCGCCCGGCGACGGCGCCGACCAGGCAGATGGCCGCGCCCAAGGCCAGGAAGGGCTGCGGGCTGACCGCGCTGCGGATGGCATAGTCCAAGAACAGCCGCAACGCCCCGTCCACCTCCAACACCTCCGGCGGCACGCGGTACGGCCTGGGCTGGGGCGGCGCCGGGAGCGGCGCGGCGGCCGCCTTGGCGAGCAAGCCAGCAGCGGGGTGCGGCCGCGCCGCTTGTTCGGCCACGGTACCGTTCAGGGTCAGCATCGGATCTGGCACCCAGCCCCGCTGCTCGGCCAGCCAGTAGATGCTGCCCGCGCCGACGCTATGCGGCCGCAGCGAGGCCCAGCGTCGCTCCGGCGTGTCGGTGCGGCCGGACTGGCCCGACTTCCGGGACTGCCGGGACCACTCGAGCCAGAGATCGCGTCCTTCCTCGCCGAGTGCCGCCTTGATCGCCGCGCCGACGGTGATCCACTCGTTGCCGGGCAGGTCGTCGTTCGGCAAGTAGGCCAGCGACGCAGCGAGCGCCTCCCGCGTGCCCTTGGGATCGCTTGGGCCGCGCCAGGTGCTGCTGGGCGCGCTGGCCAGGATGGAGGTCACCCGGACCTCGTCCGGCAGCACCCGCCAAGCCGCCTCGAGGAAGGCCAGGCAGGCGGCCTCGTCCACCGCCGGCAGCTTGGCCAGGGGGACGTCGAGCAGGCTCTCCTCCGGCCAGTCATAGGGCTGGCCAGTGTCGGGATGCACGGCGTAGGCGACGAACTGCTGACCGCGGGCCAGGAGCTCGAGCGGATGGCGCTTGCGGCCGGCGAAGGGTCCTGCAGCGCGATAGACCAGCAGGCGCTTCGGGGCGCGGCCGATCCGCAGGCAGGGAGTGTCGCCCAGCAGGGTGGTCGCCAGCTCCCCAAGCTGGATGGCCAGCGCCCCGTCCAGGATGTCGAGATCAATGCCGACCACTGCGCCGGTGGCGATGCCGACACCACAGCCTGGCCAGCGCCGCCAGATGTCGATCTCAAAGGGCTTGGTCGGCCGGTCGCAGTGCCGGGTCCAGTCCGGATAGGGCGACCATTCCCCACCGCCGAAGCGCCCCGGCACCTTGCTGCCCGGCATGATGGGAATGACAGGATAGCCGTTGTCGACCAGCCGCTCGCCATAATCCGCCATGAAGGAAGTGCTGGTCACCGCCTGGTGCCTGCCATGCTGGAAGGCTTGGGCCAGCGAAGCTCGCCGCTCTGCGTGCTTACGCACCAGGCGCGTAGGGGAGGCTCACGTTCCATCAACTGCATCCCGGCGCCAACGCAGGCATCAATGGTGCTGAAGGTGGCAGTGGCGAGATGCCCATTCAGCATCAGTACCAAGACCCAGGCAGCGAGGTTCATGCCGGCACCCCCTGGACCTTCGAGAGCGCTGTATTGATGGCGATCTGCTGCTCCACCAGGGCGTCGACATAGGCGCCGCAGACCGCCTCGATGAAACCGCGCCAGTCTTCAGGCGACCAGGTCGCCATGTCGGTGCGGCCGACCGCCTCAATGTACTGGCCGGCAATGTCACCGGCCGTGCGCATTGCGGCGACTTCCTGTTCATTGGGATCAACCACGCGGCGTTCCCTCCAGAGGCTGAGGCAGCAGGGCGAGCAGCTCGGCACGGTCCAGTGCACCCGCAGCGTTCGGGACGGATGCCACCAGTTCCAATGCCAGGCGGGGCGTCGGCAGGTTCGGCATCTCACGCGAACCTCGTGGCGGCGATCTCGGTGTACTGGCCGGCAGGCCGCACCTGAATGGCGCTGGGCTGGCGCAGCATTTCGCGGTGCTGCAGGGCCTCGTCGACAGTTGACGGTGCAGGCAGGTGCGGCGCGCGGCGGCGCCACCAGCCCACGGCTTTCTCGCGCGGAAAGCCAGTATGTTCGAAGCAGACCCACTCACTGTGCTGCGTTAGGCCACATTCGTAGATGACGCGCAGCGATGCTGGCTTACCGGGCTTCTCGTGCCGGGCGTAGCGGACAGCCGTGACATCGCACCACGTGGCCTGGATCTGCATCGACAGCAGGGCGTTGGAGGCGGCCTGCGGCGCCACTTTCACAGCCGGCGGCGGGAACTCGTGGTCACACTCGATGCAGCGCCGCGCACTGGCGTGGTTAATGGTCTCGCACCCGGGGCAGACCTTGATCGGAGCCTCGCCATCGCCGGCCGGCTCCTTCTTGCGGCCGTCCACGGTATCGATCGGCCCGTGCCGCGCCGTGTTGCCGGCGAAGTCGAGCACCAGGCAGTCCTCCTTGCCCTCGGCAAGGCGGGTGCCGCGCCCGACCATCTGGACGTAGAGGCCGACGCTCTTGGTGGGTCGAAGCAGCGCGATTAGGTCCGTTCCCGGCGCGTCGAAGCCGGTGGTGAGCACATTGGCGTTGGTGACGCAGCGCAGCCGCCCCGCCTTGAAGGCCGCCAGGATGCCGTCGCGCTCCGGGGCAGGCGTGTCGCCGGTGACCGTCTCGCAGGAGATGCCGTGCTCGCGGATGGCGTCCCGGACGTGGCGGGCATGGGCGACACCGGAGCAGAACACCAGCCAGGAGCCGCGGCCCTCGCCGTGCCGGACGATCTCCGCTACCGCCGCCCGGGTGACCTCGTCACGGTCAACCGCGGCCTCGAGCTCCTTGGCCACGAACTCGCCGCCGCGGGTACCGACACCGGCCACCTCGAGTTGCGTCTCGGTCCGTTTCGGCACCACCGGGCAGAGATAGCCCTGCCGGATCATATCCAGCACCGGCACCTCATAGGCGATGTCGGTGAACAGCCGGTCCTTGCCCTCGTGCAGCAGCCCGCTGTCGAGGCGATAGGGCGTGGCGGTGAAGCCGACCACCTTCAGCAGGCCGGCGTTGATCTCGTCCAGCTGCTTGAGGAAGGAGCGGTACATGCCGCTGTCGCCGCGGCCGAGCAGGTGCGCCTCGTCGATCAGGACGAGGTCGCAGCGCTGTACCTGGTAGGCATGTCGGTGAATCGACTGGATCCCGGCGAACAGCACCTGGGCGCGGATGTCCCGCCGCGACAGCCCGGCCGAGTAGATACCCGCGGGCGCCTCCGGCCAGGCGCGGAGCAGCGCCATGAAGTTCTGCTGGATCAATTCCTTCACATGGGTGAGGACCAGGACTCGGGTGTCGGCGTAGGCAGCGATGGCCTCGCGGACGAAGCCTGCGATACACAGGCTCTTGCCCGTGCCGGTCGGCATGACGACGAGCGGATTGCCGGTGTTCCCGGCAAAGTAGCTGTAGAGCGCCTCGATCGCCGCGCGCTGGTAGGGACGGAGGGAGAGGGTCATGCCGCGATCCCCCTCGACGCGGCCTGGGCGTAGCCAAGCCAGCGGCCACGGTGACCGCATGCAGTGCAGGTCAGGCGGAAGGGATGCGGGCCGGCGCCAGGGCCAACCTCGTATCGGTCTGCACCGCAGCGGTTGCAGGGACCATGTGGCACCACCATAGGTTCTGCAGCCGGCACGCCATCCCGCCACTCGCTGCCGTCCGGCAGCCGGTAGCTGACCCAGTCCTCGCCGGCGTCGACCTGCTCGCCGGGGACAAGGTCGGGGATATAGAGGTGCGCAGAGCAGCCGCGCTCCTGGTCCTGCCGGGACAAGGCAACGCCATGCCGGGCGCAGTGCCACGCGCCCCCTTCCACCGCCGACGCGTGCAGGCAGGACCGGCAGTGGCGCTCCGCGGCCTCGCCCTCCTGGCAGACCGCCTGGTGGTCACAGAGGCGGCACTGCCACCAGGCCGGGTCGTCGCTGATCCGTGCCGGCGGGCGCACCGCGTGGACGATCCGCTCTGCCTTCGCCAGTAGCCGCAGCCCGGCCTCGACGTCGTGGTGAACACGCTCCTGGTAGAGCGCGTCGGTGTCCTTGCAGACCGCGAGGTAGAATGCCCGCTCGATCCCGGCGAGCTGCATGTAGGCCTGCATCTGCGCCCAGTGCAGCGGCTTCGACGCGGCGACGCCCTCCGCCTGCAGGCGGGCGAAGGACTTCGCGCTATGGGTCTTGAACTCGCACAGGTGCCAGGTCGCCGGCGCCTCCGGGAAGCCCTTGGCAACGGCATCCATGCTGCCGCCGAAGTGCCCCGTGGCGTCGCGCAAGGTCCACTGCCGCCCGGTGTCGGGGTCGACCTCGAGCACGGTCACGCCGATCCGGCGCAGGTCGGCGACGAACCGCGCCTCGGCAAGGTGGCCGGTCTCGAAGAGCCGCAGCAGGCGGCCGGCGTGCCGTGCCCGCGTCGCCCAGCGGAATGAGTACCAGAGGGAACGACCGCATTCGGCGCCGATCACCGAGGCGCCGAGGTGTTCGCGCCAGCCGGCGTCCGCCGCCGCCTCATAGGCGGCGTAGATCGCATCCACCGTCGACGTAGCGGGAGGAGGCAGTGATGCCATGTTCACCCCGCCCGGCGCCAGGGCGGTGTGGCGGCGGACGCCGTCGCCGTCGGTCGCGGCGGAGGTGCGGACGCCCGCGGTACCGCTGCGGCGGCCGGAGCGGTGCGCGGGCCCGGCGCGTTGCCCAGCGGCGCATAGCCCTTGACCCTGTTCTGCTTGCGCCGTTCCTCCGGGGGGAGATGCTCGTCCCGCTTGTCGGGCTCGACCGCGAGCGTGATCAGCATCGGCCGCAGGTGCAGTTGCTCGCTGTCGCTGACCTGCAACTGGCCCACCGCGTGGCAGATCGCCGAGAGGGTGCGCTGCGCGATCTCCACCGTCTGCTGGTTCGGGTTCACCAGGTTGAGCTGATCCCAAATCTTGCGGCCCTGGTGCGGTCCCTCAACCACGTCCATCTCCAGCCAGAGCATCTGGCCGGTACCGGCCTTGGTCGGTCGCATCTCGCTCTGCACGATCTGCACGGCATACTTGCCGGGCGGGAGCAGCTCGAAAGGCGCCGCGGGCTCGACGGCGCTGGCGTCAAAGTGCTGGTTCAGCTGGGCCATGTCAGGCGGCTCCTTCTGCGACGGTGCTGGGCTCGGGGGTGTAGAAGGGGATGCCGGTGGCGAGCGCCGGCCAGTCGAGCGGGAGGCTGTCGGGCAGCCCGAAGCGGTTCTTGGCGAGGAAAGCCGGGCGCTCGGTGGTGTGCAGCAGGCGGTCGCCACCGGAGACGCCGCGCACCACCTGCTTCTTGAAGCCAACGTCGGTCTTGACGGTGCTGACCCGATAGTTGGCGAACAGCACCGCATCGACGTGCTCCTGCACCAGCGCCGCGGCACGGCTCTGGAGCTTGATCACGTACCGGTCGTAGGGGTCAGTCTCCGGGCTGTCGAAGCGACGAATGTCGCAGTGCGCGATCAGGATCACGCCCATGCCACGCTCGGTGCGGAGCAGGTTCATCCCGTCCAGGAAGCCCCGCCAGACGTCGAGCGCCGCGAGATAGCCCTTGCCGTAGCCGGGCTGCTCGATGTCGGCCCACTTGTTGACCCGGGCCGTCTCCTGCCAGACCAGTGGCTCAAGCCAGTCGAGGCTGTCGAGGACAACAGTCTCGAAATCGTGCGGCTGGCCGGCGAGCACGTCGAGCGCGTCTTGCACGTCGGCGTAGCTGCGCAGCAGGCCGAAGGTCGGGACGTTGAGCACGCCGAGCCCGTCCTCCGTCTGCAGGAAGACCGGGTTTGGCGCCTCGGCCGCGAGACTGGTCTTGCCGACGCCGGCGACGCCGTAGACCAGCAGGCGCGGCGGGCGCGCCTCGCCGCCGCGGCGGAGGCTGTCGAGGGAGATCGCCATCAGTGCGGCTCCTTCGCGGCGCGGGGCTTGGCCTTGATCACGTCGACCTTGATGTCGCCCCCGGCGCGGGCCACCGCTTCGGCGAAGCCGTCGAGCGTCGGCTCGAAGGCGGCCACCTCCTTCGCGCGCGTCACGGCGTCGCCCTCCAGCGGGATCGCGACCTGGATGCGGAGTTCGTGCGCCATCAGGCGGCGTCCTTCTTTTCGAGGGTGTAGGAGGGGCGGCCGGCCGCGACGGTGCGGGCCGGCTCGAAGACGGCACGGATGCGCGGCGGCCAGGCCAGGAAGCGGCTCTCCGGCACGCGGCTCTCGATGGCGACGTAGTCGGCAGGGTCCTCGCCCCAGCCGCGGATGGTGGCGACGGCCACGGCGAGGCGGGGCTGGTCCCACTCCACCCGCTTCGGCAGGTCGGCCACGACCTCGAAGCCATCCTCGGCGAGGCGGACCCGGCCGGTGTCCTTTCCTTCGGCGCGCCGGGCCGCTGCCGCGGCGCTGCCGAAGCGGGTGTGCAGCGCGTCATGCAGCAGGTCGGCGAGGCCCTTGGTATCGGCCTTCAGCTCGCCGACCTCTTCCAGCAGCAGCGCAAGCTGGTCGACGGGCAGGCGCGCGGCCCGCTCGGCGTCCATCCCGCGCAGCTGCGCCAGAGTGGTGCGGTTGCTCATGGTGGTCCCGTGCTGTGGGTGATCGCCCGGCGGGATGGGCGACGCCGGCGGCCGGGCAGGCGCAGGCATCGGCATGGGGACGCGGCTCACGGCACCGCCAGCAGTTCGGTCGCCCAGCAGAGGGCGATGAAGCCGCCGGCCAGGAGGACGCCGCCGAGCAGGATGCGGAGGGCGTCGACCACCGCGCGCAACCGACGGGCTTGGGTGGCATCGAGCATCACGGCGCGGCATCCACGGAGGGGCCGGCCTCCGGTCGCGCGCTCCGGCCGGCCAGCTCGAGCCAGACATGCAGCGGCAGCACCACCAGCGGCGTCGCGCGGTCGCGCCAGAGGAAAAGCAGGTCGTTGGCGCCGAGCCAGCGCTCCAGGGTGCGGAAGCCGCCGCCTTCGCCTCGCGCCTTGACCTCGGCCTTCAGCGGCTCGGCGCCGCGGACATAGAGATCGACATCGGCGCCGTTGCCGCGGTAGCGCACCGCCCCGGAGAGCGGCACGCGCTCGGCACGGATCCCGCACTTCACGTGCAGGTCGACGATGGCGCGCTCACGGCGCAGGCCCTTGTCGCGGGACGCCTTGCCCATCAGGCCGCCTCCTGCATCAGTGAGATCATCAGGGTGTCGGTCGGGCGCCGCGAGCGCGGCCGGGCGACGGCGAGGTAGCTGAAATCCCCTTCGCCATGGCGCTGCTGGACGAGGTGTACCAAGCCGCGCTCCGCCATGGTCCAGGCGAGGCGGCCGACGCTGGCGAGGCGGCGGCGATCCGGCTCCGACAAGCGCTGCGCCAAGTGCCAGACGTCGCGCGCCAGATGCCCCCGCCAATAGGTGAAGCGATCGCCGGGTGCGGCCCGCATCAGCCAGAGGATCAGGTCGGCCTCGCCGACCGGCGAGGGCGCTGGGAGGGAAAGCGGCCTCACAGCGTGCCTCCTGAGCGCAGGGTGGCCTCCGGCTGCCGTGCAGAGGCGCGCTCGAAGGCTTCGACGTCCTCCAGCCGGTAGACCACGCGGCCGCCGACCTTGAGGTAGCGCGGGCCCTGGTCGCGCCAGCGCCACCGCTCCAGGGTGCGCGGGCTGAGGCTCCAGCGGCGGGCGAGCTGCACCTGGTTCAGGTGCGCGATAGGACGATCGGTCACGGCGATGCCCTCCGCGCGCGCCTACCGGCGGCCTCCGCCTCCAAGCGCCGAATGAAGACCCGGACCTTGTCGGCGGTCGCCAGGCTGGGCGACCGGCCCCGGCGGAGGTGGGTGATGAAGCTTGGATCGCCAACGGCTTCCCGGCCGAAGTCGGTCGGCTTCATGCGAGAGGCGGCGAGGAAGGCCTCCACCTCGGCGAGGAATTGTTCGCTTAATGTTCGCATAGCTGGCGATAGGATTGCCGGCCGTTTCGATGCTGGTCAAACAGGAAAAATAGGCTATTCCCTATCAGCGTGATGCCAAGGAGTTAGCCATGGTCGAGCTCGACCCCATACGCCTGAAGGTGCTCAAGATGATCCAGGACTCGGGCACCGATCTGAAGAACGCCTCGCTGGCGATCGGGCGCAACGCCGCCTACCTGCACCAGTATGTCACGCGCGGCACGCCGAAGGTGCTGCCGGAGGATGCGCGCGAGGCGCTGGCCGCCCATCTCGGCGTCGACGAGGAGGAACTGCGGCCGCGCGAATCGGGACGCCCGCCTGCCCCGAAGGGCGAGGAGGAGCCGGACCAGCCCGCCGCGCCGCGACGGCGGCGCAGCGGAGAGGGGTTCGCCCGCATCGCCGAGCTCGACGTGCGTGCCTCGGCCGGACCGGGCGCCTTCCACGACGGGCCGGAGGAGGCGACCGCGTTCTGGCTGTTCCCAGAGCCGGTGGTGCGGCACGAGTTCCGCACCCGCTCCGATGACCTGCGGATGATCACCATCGAGGGCGACTCGATGGAGCCGCTGATCGCCTCCGGCGACCGCATCCTGGTCGACACCAGCCAGCGCGTACCGGTACCGCCCGGGATCTTCGTCATCTGGGACGGCATGGGGGTCGTGGCGAAGCGGGTGGAGCACGTGCCGAACTCGGACCCGCCGATGGTGGTGATCACGTCGGTGAACCCGCAGTACCAGACCTACGAGCGCCTCGCGGATGAGGTGAACATCATCGGTCGGGTCGTCTGGATGGCGCGGCGGCTGTGAGATTGGCTATTCGTCAAATCGAGATCATGATCGAGGGGGCGGCAGAAGGAATTCTATCCTTTGAAAGTTTATCTTTCCGACGGAAGCGAGTACCGATTGATCGGTCGCGCCGATGTGCCTGACGATGGCAGCCCTGTTTACGAGATGCCGCTTTTCGGAGCTACTTCGACGATCGTCGATCGGTTCACCATCAGTGCGGTCACACATCTGCCGCCTGGTGGGGCCACGCCGATCGTGGAGCGAGCAGTCTTGCTCTCCCCGGAGCAGCGCCCGGAGATACTGCCAGGGTGGCAGCCGCTTGCTTCATAGCCCATTGCGCCGCGCGACCGTGACCTCGTCCGCTTGGTCGAGGATGCGGCGGATTGGCTTTGCCCTGGTGGTCGTTGCTGCCGCACTTGCTGGCACGATCAGCGCGGCATCAGCGCAGGCCCCGCGACTCACGATGATCGGTCTCGGGGCAGGAGTTTCCTGCTCGGAATGGGTCGCAAATGTCGGCGGTGATGAGGCTCTGGAGCAGTGGGCCTTTGGTTTTGCCAGCGCTATCGCAGCTGGAGCACAGCTTGAACACGGCACCGATCCATTGGCGAAGATGACCGCCGAATCCCTACATGCCTGGCTGCGCGACTACTGCCATCAACATCCGACTTCGCCGCTCAGCGTTGCTCTGATCCGATTGGTTTTCTCAGGTAGCCGGTGAGACGCTGTCGCGCTGCCATGCTGCTCGGCATGTCCTGGCTTGCCATGCCGGTGCTGGCAGCGGAGCCCCTCATTGGCCGAGCCAGCGTCATTGACGGAGACACGATCGAGATCCACGGCCAGCGTATCCGTATCCACGGCATCGATGCACCTGAAGTCCGACAGCCTTGCGTCACCGCTGCCGGGCATGCCTGGCGCTGCGGCCGGCAGGCTGCCCTAAAACTGGCCGCGGCAATTGGCGACGGACCCGTGCGCTGTGAGCCGCGTAGCCGCGACCGGTTTCGCCGGGTTGTGGCTGTCTGCTGGCGCAGCCGCCAGGACCTCGGGGCCTGGATGGTCGCCAATGGCTGGGCTGTCGCTTCCCACCAGTACTCCCTCGACTACGCCGATGCCGAGGCTCATGCCTACCGGGCAGGCCGGGGGATCTGGGCCGGCAGCTTCGAGATGCTCTGGGACTGGCGCGCCGCCGGCCGCAAACGGTAAGCGACAGGACGTCGTCCCACCAGCAGGAGCACCGGCCGCGTCGTGAGTGAGGCCTCGGCATGAGCGAGAATCCCGCCTCGCCGCCGCAGGAAGTGCTGGCCGGCCTGGTCGAGCGCGTGACCTTCCACAATGAGGAGAACGGCTTCTGCGTCCTGCGCACCAAGGCGCGCGGGCACCGCGACCTGGTCACCGTGATCGGCCATGCCGCCACCATCTCCGCCGGGGAGTGGATCACCGCCAGTGGCGAGTGGGTCAACGACCGCACCCATGGCCAGCAGTTCCGGGCGCGCTTCCTGCGCACCTCCACCCCGACCTCGGCCGCCGGCATCGAGAAGTATCTCGCCTCCGGCATGATCCGCGGCATCGGCCCGGCCTATGCGAAGAAGCTGGTGCGCGCCTTCGGCGAGGCGGTGTTCGACGTCATCGAGGCGAACCCGGACCGCCTGCGCGAGGTCGAGGGCATCGGCCCGGTGCGGGCCGGCCGTATTGTCGCCGCCTGGGCCGAGCAGAAGGCGGTGCGCGAGATCATGGTCTTCCTGCACGCGCACGGCGTCGGCACCTCGCGGGCGGTGCGCATCTTCAAGACCTACGGCGCCAATGCCATCCAGGTGATGACCGAGAACCCCTACCGCCTGGCGCGTGACATCCGTGGCATCGGCTTCAAGACGGCCGACACCATCGCCCAGCGTCTCGGCCTCGAGAAGACCGCCATGGTGCGGGTGCGCGCCGGCATCTCCCACGCCCTGACCGAGGCCATGGACGCCGGACACTGCGGCCTGCCCAGGGCGGAGCTGGTGCCCTTGGCGGAGAAGCTGCTGGAGGTACCGGCCGAGCTGGTCGGGACGGCGCTGGAACTGGAGCTGCAGGACGGGACCGTGGTGGCCGACCGGGTCGGCGAGGCCGACTGCGTCTTCCTCGCCGGGCTGCACCGGGCCGAGCGGGCGGTCGCCGAACGACTGCTCGGGCTGGCTCGCGGTAGGCTGCCCTGGGACCGCATCGATGCCGACAAGGCGATCCCCTGGATCGAAGCCCAGACCGGCCTCGCCCTGGCCGAGAGCCAGCAGGCGGCGGTGCGCCTCGCCCTCGCCTCCAAGGTGCTGGTGGTCACCGGCGGCCCCGGGGTGGGCAAGACCACTATCGTGAACTCCATCCTGCGGATCCTGGCGGCCAAGGGAGTGGAGCTGCTCCTCTGCGCCCCGACCGGTCGCGCCGCCAAGCGGATGAGCGAGGCGACCGGCCTGGAAGCCAAGACCATCCACCGCCTGCTGGAGGTGGACCCAGCCAATGGCGGCTTCCGACGGGATGCCGAGACCCCGCTGGAATGCGAGATGCTGGTGGTAGACGAGACCTCCATGGTCGACGTGCCGCTGATGAACGCGCTGCTGAAGGCGGTGCCGGATGAAGCGGCCCTGCTCCTGGTGGGCGACGTGGACCAGCTGCCCTCGGTTGGCCCGGGCCAGGCCCTGGCCGACGTGATCGAGTCCGGCGCCGTGCCGGTGGTGCGACTGACCGAGGTGTTCCGGCAGGCGGCGGAGAGCCGGATCATCACCAGCGCCCACCGCATCAACAGGGGGCAGATGCCTGAGACCGACCGGGCCGACCCCGGGAGCGACTTCCATTTCATCCCGGCCGAGGATCCTGAGACGGCGGTCGAGCGCATCGTCGAACTGGTCCGGACCCGCATTCCCCGGCGCTTCGGATTCGATCCCATCCGCGAGGTACAGGTGCTCTGCCCGATGAACCGGGGCGGCGTCGGAGCGCGGTCGCTGAACCTCGAGCTGCAGGCGGCGCTCAACCCGGCCCCCGGCACGAAGGTGGAGCGCTTCGGCTGGACCTTCGCCCCCGGCGACAAGGTCATGCAGGTCGACAACGACTACGAGCGGGAGGTCTATAACGGCGATATCGGCTTCGTCACCGCGGTCGACCCGGAGGCAGGCGAGCTGACGACCAGCTTCGACGGTCGCCCCGTCACCTACCCCTTCGGCGAGCTGGACTCGCTGGTGCTGGCCTATGCCACCACCATCCATAAGTCCCAGGGCTCCGAGTACTCGGCGGTGGTCATCCCGGTGCTGACGCAGCACTACCCGATGCTGCAGCGGAACCTGATCTACACCGGCGTCACCCGCGGCAAGCGGCTGGTCGTGCTGGTCGGGCAGCGCAAGGCGCTCTCCATTGCCGTGCGCGGCGTGACCGGCCGGCGGCGCTGGTCGAAGCTGCGGGAGTGGCTGGCGGCAGGCGGCGATCCCACCGGCCCCCTCGGCGCTGGCCGACCTCGCGGGCGTGGACCGCGACCGGAGTAGCGCTGCACGGCCAGCGCTTTTCGCTCGGCTGCTTTCTTCGTCGCTTGCCTTCGCTGGCTGCATCTCCGCTGTTTCGCTCCGTCGCGCTGGCGGTAGATGGTCGCAGCGCAATGATTCCCAGCCGATCGACACCTATGCCCAACGCACACCTGCCGCCTCACCTTCGGGAGGTCTGCGACATTCTCGCCCGCGGCATCCTGCGGCTCCGCAGCCGCGCCGCTGAGGATCTCGCACGCGACGCCGCAGAGGCCCGAGGGTCGGGAGAGGTTCGCCTACACTCCAATGCCCAGCCGCGCCTCCATGCGAACCCCAAGAGAAAGGGAGTCGCATGACACGACGATCGACCAGCAAGGCCAGGCAGCAGGACGCGGCGCCGCTGGCGCCCAGCATGCCGAAGATCCCGCCCGCGCAGGTCCTGCCGCGCCTCGCGGCGCTGCAGACCGCGACGGCGGCGGAGCTGAAGGAGCAGTGGCGGACCCTATTCGGCAAGGAGCCGCCGCCCTTCAACCGTCCCTACCTGGTCAGCCGGCTAAGCTACCGCCTGCAAGAGCTCGCCTATGGCGGGCTGAAACCCGAGACTCGGGCGCGGCTCGAGGCGCTCGGTGAGCAGCTCGACGGTGGTAACCTGGTGTTGCGCCGCATCCGCGCCGACAGCCGCCCACTGCCTGGCACGCGCCTGGTCCGTGAGTACGACGGTGTCCAGCACGTGGTCACGGTCCGGGCTGATGACTTCGAGTTCGAGGGCCGACCCTACCGGTCGCTCTCCGCCATTGCCCGGCACATCACCGGCACGCGCTGGAACGGCTGGACCTTCTTCGGGCTGAAGGGGAGGCCCGGGGCATGAGCCGCCGCAAGCTCGCCGAGGCGATGCCCGCCTCGGTGAAGAAGCTCCGCTGCGCGGTCTACACCCGGAAATCGACTGATGAGGGGCTGGAGAAGGAGTTCAACACCTTCGACGCGCAGCGTGAGGCTTGCGAAGCCTATGTAGCCAGTCAGCGCGCCGAGGGCTGGGTCCTGGTCCGCGACCGCTACGACGACGGTGGCTTCTCCGGCGGCACGCTGGAGCGGCCGGCATTGCGGCGAATGCTGGCCGACATCGAGCAGGGCTTGATCGACGTCATTGTGGTCTACAAGATCGACCGGCTCAGTCGGTCGCTGATGGATTTTGCCAAACTGGTCGAGACCTTCGAGGCGCACAGGGTGACCTTCGTCTCGGTCACGCAGAGCTTCAACACGACAACCAGCATGGGCCGGTTGACGCTCAACATCCTACTCAGCTTTGCCCAGTTCGAGCGGGAGGTCATCGGCGAGCGGATCCGGGACAAGTTCGCCGCCTCCCGCGCCCGCGGCATGTGGATGGGCGGGAAGGTGCCGCTCGGCTACGAGGTGCGGGACCGCAAGCTGGTGGTGAACGAGGTCGAGGCTGCCCGGGTACGGCGGGTGTTCGAGTACTTCGCCGAGAGCGGCTCCGGGGTGGAGACGGCCCGCCAGCTCCGGGCCGAGGGCCTGACCAGCAAGTCGGACCGGCCGCTCGACAAGGGCGACATCTATAAGCTGCTGCACAATCGGACCTATGTCGGCGAAGCCAGCCACAAGGGAAAGGTCTACCCGGGTGAGCACCAGGCCATCGTGCCGCGGGACCTCTGGGACCGGGTGCACGCCGTCCTGCGGGTCAGCCCCCGGATCCGGGCTGGCCAGAACCGCCAGCACGCGCCAGCCCTCCTGCGGGGGCTGATCTTTGGGGTGGACGGTCGGGCGCTGTCACCGACTCACTCGCGGAAGAATGGCCGCCTCTACCGATACTACGTGGCGCAGCGGGTGCTGAAGGGCGACGCCGCCGGCGACGCCAGCATCGTGCGCCGGGTGTCGGCGGCGGAGATCGAGGCGGCGGTGGTGGACCAGGTGCGGGCGCTGCTGCGGCAGCCGGAGGTGGTCGTCGGCACCTGGCGGGCGGCGCGGGCCGAGGCGCCAGAGATCACCGAGAACGAGGTTCGGGAGGCGCTGCTCCGGCTCGACCCGCTATGGGGGGAGCTCTTCCCTGCGGAGCAGGCGCGAATTGTCCGGGCTCTGGTGGAGCGCGTGGTGGCCGGTCCCGCCGGCGCCGACATTCGCCTCCGTGTGGAGGGGCTGGCCGGGCTGGTCCGGGATCTCACGGCCATCGCGCCCGACGCCCTGAGGCCGGTGGCATGACCGTGGCGACCAGCATCACCGTCCGGGTGCCACTGACCATCCGCCACCGGCCAGGGCGGAAGACCGTGGTCACGCCGGTACGGGACGGGCGCGAGGGCGCCATCCCGACGCGGGCCGATCCGGCGCTGCTGAAGGCGCTGGCGCGGGCATTCCGGTACCTGAAGCTGCTGGACGAGGGATGCTACGCATCGATCAGCGAGATGGCTGCGGCGGAGAAGATCGAGCGCGGCTACCTTGGCACGCTACTACGCCTCACGCTGCTGGCGCCGGATATCGTCGAGGTGATACTGGATGGGAGGCAGCCGGAGGGGATGACACTTCCAGCGCTAATGGAGCCGTTCCCGGTGGACTGGGCGGAGCAGCGGACGTCCGCTATGCTATTGCAGCAGCGGCAAGCTGCTATGAGGCAATCAGCGAATTGACCGCCGAAATCTATCTTCCTATTGGCGTTTTCTCCCCCCACTCGGCTTAAATCCCGCGCGCCTGTTTGCAAGCTTTTCGGCTTTTGTTTTTGCGTGCGGATATGGCGCCTTCTTGCGCTTTCCTTCGGCTGCAGAGGCGACGCGCATGCCTTCTACCCGAAACGAGCCGGACAAGGCCCCATGGCGAGGCGGTGGGTATGTCACGAGTGGCGCTCCATCGAGGTCCATCGGAGCAAGATGCTGCCCTTTCCAGCGAGGGGACACCTTTTCACGCGTCTTGTCCTCGCGGCACCGAGCCTCATGATCCATCTGCTTCATCACCAATGCTCCCGCTCGTGCGGTCGAACTTTCCCCGCTCGGTGAGCCAACTGCTTGCCGCACCATGGAGCATATAGGCTACGACTCGCTGGCACAGTGTTTCCAGTGTAGACACTAAATCGCGTTGCTTCGGGTAACGGCGATGGCACAGATGAGGCGACGTACAGCACCATCTGGGTGCCACTGACCATACAAGGCCAGCTGGGCCAGAAGACAGTGGTGACGCCGGCACAGGAGGGTGTGCCGGCTATGGCGACGCGCGCCGACCCGGCGCTGGTGAAGGCACTGGCGCGGGCGTTCCAGTACCAGCGCCTGCTGGATGAGGGGGCGTTACGCGTCGATCAGCGAGATGGCGGCGGAGGAGCGAATCGAGCGGGGGTATCTGGGTAGCCTGCTGCGGCTGACGCTGCTCGCACCGGAGGTCGTCGAGGCGATCTTGGATGGGCAGCAGTCGCCGAGCCTGGCGCTGCCGCCGCTACTGGAGCCGTTTCCCATAAACTGGGCAGTACAGCTCAGCGCGCTCACGTCTGGCGCAGCCCTCCCACTGCGGCGTCGACTGACCGCCTTAAGCGGGAAGCGGCGCTAGAAGGCTCGCGGCCTGAGGGTCTGGTGGACCCCCAGAGCGAACATAGAAAAGCGAACATAGAAATGGGTCGAATAGGATCGCGCTCCCCGGGCATGGTCTGGCCGGGAGTAGACGGAAAGTTGCAGGCGCATCAAGTTGGAGAGCTGCTCATTGTTACTGACCGTGCCGAATCTGCTTGCCATTCGTTCGTCCGGACGGACAGGTCCGGTCCGTCGTGGCAGCTGCCGGCGCGCATCTCTCGTCACGGGGTGCTAATCGCGCAATGACGGGAACAACGAACGGAACGAGTAGCGTCATGCCGCTGAAGGATGGCACGCCTGAGGATTATCAGGCTGCGGCGCTCCGGCACTACCAGGATGCCTCCGCGCTTCGGGACGCGGGGCGGCTGGACAATGCCGGCCATCTCATCGGCTTCTCGGCGGAGTGCGCCATCAAATACCGGATCGAATCGCTCGGCTCAGGAGACCGCTCCCCGGCGCAGCACCTTCCGGACATATTGGTCGCGGCGCGCAAGCGGCTCGGCGAGCGGTCGAACTTCACGAGCATGTACAACCTTCTCAAGAGCGACATCTTTGCGGACTGGGCCGTCGATCACCGCTACTCCTCAACGGGAAAAACTACGTCGGAGCAGTTCGAGGCCTGGGTCCACATCACTCGCAGGCTACTGGCTGCGGCGAACATCCGCGCGCGGAGTGCATGATGACAACCTTCGATCAATCCCTTCCCCTGATGGTCGATCTCGTCGCCGGAGCGTGGGGCAGCGCCGCGGTGGCCAGCAATGTGTTCCTCAGGGATTCGCTCGGTCGCCTAACCTTGGTCGTGCTCGACCCCGGCAGGACCGGAGCTGAGCGGGAAGAGCTGTCAGCGATAATCAACGCGCAGCTCGGCGGCTACGCCGACCCGAGTGGTATATCGGTCGCGACGCCCGAGGAGCTCTTCGACGAGAGCCTGCGGGACGCCGAAATCGGCTTGGCCGTCCCGATTGACCGGGCCAGCTTCCAAGGATTCGTGCGCATCGTAGATCGCCGCGTGGTGGGGGCCGACTGGCTGCGCAGGCCGGGTACCGACAATCCAGCGATCCCGCGCTTGTTTTTCGTCAGCGTCAAGGGCGGTGTGGGCCGCTCGACGGCGCTCTGCGTTCTTGCGGCGCACCTAGCCGCGGGCGGCCGTCGGGTCTTGGCGATCGACCTCGATCTCGAGGCACCAGGCTTAGGGACCATGCTGCTGGACCAGGCAACGCTGCCCCGTTTCGGCCTGCTGGACTATCTCGTCGAGACTAACCTGGCCGAGGTGGACGACAGCTTCCTCAATGATATGCTGGGATCCTCGCAGTTGAGCGGAGGGCGTGGTTCCATCACGGTGGTGCCGGCACTGGGAGCGCTGGCGAACGACAACCCCGTGAACGTGCTTGGAAAGATCGCCCGGGCATACCTGCCGTCGGAGAACGATCCGTCGCTCAACGGCTTCGCCGCCAAGATTGAGAAGCTAATAGATGGCCTGACCGCGGCTGGCGACCACGACGTCGTCTTGGTCGACGCGCGCGCGGGTCTGCATGAGTCTACGGCAGCGGCGGCGGTCGCGCTGCAGGGCAACACGCTCGTCTTCGGGATAGACCAGCCGCAGACCTATGCCGGGTACCGGGCATTGCTTGCCCAGCTGGCGTTGACTCTGGGGCCGGACTGGTTAACGCGGATACACGTAGTCGAAGCGAGGGTGGGTGCCGATGGTCCGTCGGACGGATTCATCTCAAACATGGCCGACATCTTCCCGAAAATGTACGATTCTGCACCAAGCGCCCCAATCCCGCTAGATGATCTGCGCACGACGTTCGCCGTTGACTGGGACGACAAGATCTCGGTCGAGGGCGTGATGGAGCCGGAGATCAACGGAACATATATTTACGAGAGCGACGTTTACGCTAGGTTCGATCCGCTCAAATATCCGAATCGGCTGAGCAGGAGCGTGTATACCGCTGTCTATGGCCATTTCCTGCAGCTGTGCGATGAAATCATCCAGCCCACCGACGTGAGCGAGGGGACGCCCTAAGGTGGAAGCAATCAACTTCGCAAACATCCGTCGGCGGCTGGTAGACCTGCCCACCGATCACGACGCGGATGGCGAACACAGGCCGACGGTTGGCGATGTCTTCGCGCCGGAGCAGCACGCCTCCGCACTGGCGCCGTCGACCCTGATTGTCGTGGGCGCCCGCGGCGCGGGAAAGAGCTTTTGGGCAGGCGTCCTCGGCCAGCGCGAAACGCGTCAACTCGCGGCGGAGGTCTATCCCAGGCTCGGCCTCGATCGCGTGACGGTGACATTCGGTTACAACGGCTTCGACACCAGCTCCGCCGTCACGAGGCGCACGGTGGAAGCACGCACGCAGAGCGGCGGGCATGACTTGGCGCTAATGTTCTGGCAGGCCGTGCTCCTGCGAAGCGCGCTGGCCGCCATCAATGATCCCGAAGGCAAGGAGAACATTGCCACCTTCACCGAGAGGTACAAGGATCCGGAGGAGTTCGAGGCCCGGCTCCGGTACGTTGATCAGGCGCTGGAAGCCTCAGACAAGACCTGTCTCGTCCTGTTCGATGCGCTGGACACGCTATCGAGGGATTGGGCGCAACTCACCAAGCTGACGGACGCGCTGTTCGAGGCCTGTTGGATGCTCCGAGCTCGGCGGAGGGTCCGCGCCAAGGTCTTCATTCGCCCCGACCAGCTCAACGACGAACAACTGAGATTCGTCGAGCTTCCCAAGCTGAGAAGCGGCAGGGTCGAGCTCAATTGGTCGCGGAGCGACCTGTACGGCCTACTCTTCACGCGCTTGGCCGAGGCGGAGCAGAAAGCCGGCGAAAAGGACTTCGAGGCGCTCTGTCGGCAGACCGGATATCCGGTGCCGGACACCAATGCCGAGCGGCTCCGCAAATGGGAACTCGCTTGGAGCGACGACGCGCAGAGGCGCGTGTTCGATCGATTGGCAGGCCGCTACATGGGGAAGAGCGCGACCAAGGGTGCCACCTATCCCTGGACGTACAAGCACCTGGCAGACGGAAGGGACGTGGTGACCCCGCGAAGCTTTCTAAAACTCTTCGTTGAGGCTGCGCGCCACACGCCGTCGCCGCCAAGTCAGGCAATCACGGCCGAGGGTATCCGCCACGGGCTGCGGGAAGCGTCCAAGACACGCGTCGAACAGCTCGCACTTGAATATCCGTGGATCAAGCGCGCTCTAGCACCGCTCGCCGGACTCAAGGTTCCTTGCCAGAGTCGGGAGATCCACGAAGCCTGGATCGCCAGCGACACGGTCGCCGTCATCGCCAAGGCCGCCGCAAGCGAGGGCTTCTTGCCACCGTATCAGAAATCATTGACCAACGGCGCCGAGGAAGACCTGGAGGCGGCCATGTCTCGAATTGGCGTGCTGTCGTACCGGACCGATGGCCGGGCGGACATGCCCGACCTGTTCCGTATCGCCTCGCGCATGTTGAAGCTCGGTGGAGTTGCGCTGAAGAGCAAATCCTGACGAAGGTTACGTGCGCCGGCAGCATAGTGCTTGCGGGATGACACCGGCGGTCCATCCTCGGCTGTTCTCCCGAAGCGAAGCGTCTCGAACCGGCGATTCAGTTCGACCCTCGCAAAGCCGATCCCGCTCCATTGCAATCGCCCAGGGAGTCGACGGACGCCTCTCAGGCACTCGCGGAGGCCGTTGCATACCGCAGCCAAGGCGCCCCAGCGGGCGCGCAGGCAAGGATTTTGAATTTAGGTGTCAGGATTGGCCGGTTCGATGACGCAGATCCGAGCATGGGCTTTTGCGGATCTCCAACCGCCAGAAGCCTGCGTCACCATGTCCACCTTCGGGATTGGTGAGCGCGCGCCCCGATCACAGCCAAGGGCGCAGAGCCGCCGGTCCATGAAACTGCGACAGACGACCGCCTCACTGTCAGAAGTGGACCTTGCCGGGCAGGAGGTCATGGACCGCTTCGGGTCGGACTTGGCGGTAGCCCCGCATGATCTGCCGCGACTGATCCCGCGAAAGAGCCATGGCGCACCTAGCCAAGAACATATAGAGAACATGCGGAGCCCCCGCATGACCGACCAGATCGTCATTACCGAGAAGACCAGCCAGGCGAAGGACGTCCGAACGGCGGTGGGCGGCCGCTACGGCGCTATTCTTCCCGCAGAGGGCCACCTATTCGACCTCATGGAGCCGGAGGAGGTCTCACCGGACTGGAAGCGCTGGACGCCGGTGCTGCTGCGGCCGGAGGGGCTCTACGGCACCAAGCCAGCCACCGGCGGCAACAAGGCGCCGAAGCTCAAGGCAATCCGCGACGCTCTGCGGGGCGCGAAGCGGGTGTGGCTCGCCACTGATTGCGACCGCGAAGGCCAGCTGATCGGCCAGGAGATCCTCGAGCACTACGGCTACCGCGGCACGGTCATGCGGGTGATCTTCACCGCCCAGGACCCGCAGACCATCCGTGACGCCTTTGCCCGCGCCAGGCCCAACGCCGAGTATGCCCGCCTCTACGCCGCCGCTGTCGCCCGGCGGCAGGCCGATCAGATCTACAACCTGTCCCTGACCCGCACGGCCACCGTGACCCTGGCCCGTGGAGCGCGGACCGTCATCGGCGTCGGCCGGGTCAAGACCCCGACCCTGGCCATCGTCTGCAAGCGCGAGCTGGAGATCCGGAACTTCGTCCCGCAGGCCTATTTCGAGGTGGTCGCCACCGCCCAGGTCGAAGCCGGGCAGCTGCGGATGCGGCACGCGCCGAAGGAGCGGATCCTGAAGCGCGAAGATGCCGAGGCGATCGCCGCGGCCGCCGAGGGCTTTGCCGGGTCGCTCGCGGTGCGGCTCGAGGACAAGCGGCAATCCCCGCCGCGGCTGCATGACCTGCCCTCGCTGCAGAAGCTGTGCGGCTCACGCTTCGGCTGGTCGGCGGCGCGGACCCTGGAGGTGGCGCAGGAGCTCTATGACGGCCAGGGCAAGAAGGTCATCACCTACCCCCGCGCCGAAACCCGCTACCTGCCGGAGAGCCTGATCCCGGACGTGCCGCGGATCATCGCCGGGCTGCGGGTTGGGCGCGCCTTCAGCGAGATCCCGGTGCCCGAGCCGCCGGTCATCCGCCGGGGCGCGAGCGGCACCTTCCACGACAAAGGTCTGGCCGGGGCGAGCCACCATGCTGTCATCCCCAACGTCAACACGGTGGACACGCTGCGGGAAGTCTGGCCGCGGCTGTCGGGTGATGAGCGGCGGCTGTTCGATGTCATCGCCCGCTCCTACCTGGCCGCCATGATGCCGGACTTCCGCTACCGGCAGACCACCGTCACGCTGGATATGCGCGGCCACCTGTTCCGGGCCGCGGGGCGGCAGCCGATCGAGCTCGGCTGGCGTGCCGCCTTCCCCGAGTGGCAGCCAGCCGAGGAGAAAGGCGAGGACGCGCAGCTGCTGCCCGCCCTCCGACATGGCGAGACGGCCACGCTGCGCGGCGCCACAGTTGAGGACAGGGAAACCCGGCCGCCGCCGCGCTACAACGAGGGCACGCTGATCGAAGCGATGCAGAATGCCTGGCGCTTCGTCGCCGATGAGGCGCTGCAGGAGCGGCTGAAGGAGGCCAAGGGCATCGGCACGCCGGCGACCCGAGCCGAGATCATCCGCGGCCTCAAGGCGCAGGATTTCCTCATCGCCGACGGGAAGCACATCGTGCCGACCGAACGCGGCTTGGCCCTCTTTGCCGTCCTTGAGCGAGCCGATCCGGCCCTGGTCGACCCTGGCGTGACAGCGCAGATGGAGCGCCTGCTGGATGAGGTGCTGATCGGGCAGCAGGAGATGGTCGGAGCGATCGATGCCGTTTGCGCCCAGGCCAGCAGGATTATTGGCCGGCTGCAGGAGGGCACCGGCTCCGTAGACGGCGCGCTGCTGGGCGGTGTCGCCCGGGAGGCAGGCGCGGACCGGCCGCCCACGCCGGCGATGAAGCGCTTCGTTGATAGTCTTGCCCGGCAGAAGGGGCTCAAACCGCCGCGCGGCTACACGACTTCGGGCGCCGCCTGCCGTGCATTCCTTGACCAGCACGCGCCCAAGAAGGCCGGAGCGCAGGCGCCCGTTGATCCCGGGACCGGGCAACCACCCCCTGTGCGGCGAAGGGTGGCGAAGCGGCGCCCGCCGGACCAGGGCGATACCAACGCGCCGTCCGCTGGGGCCAATTCGGAGCAGAGCGAAAGACGCGGCAAACTGAGCCGCGAAGTGGCTGTCCAGGAACGGAAAGGCAGCATCGGAATGTCGCGTGCGAAGCAATCCGGCCAAGCCGCGGCGGAGCACCGATCCGCAGATACCCCCAGCGGCGATACACCGCTGCGCATCCCCTTTGGCAACAAGGAGGCTGCGCTCCAACTCGGCGCCCGCTATCGCGCCGGCGGCTGGTACGCGCCGGCCGGCGTCAATCTCAACGGCTTCCGTGAACGCGGATGGCTGTGACGAGGCCGGATAGGATCGGCTTACCGCGATTGCTTGGATGGCTCCGCCCTGGCGCGGGTCCGCCTTGCGGCGGTGATCTGTGTCAGCGTCACCGGACGGAAGTCCCAGGCATCGACGCCGACGTCTGTCTGACGAGTGAGGGGCGCGAGACGGCCATGGCTGTGGCCATGCAGGTTCAGCCAGCCCCGGCTCATGTTGCGCCAGGTACGAAAGGGGTAGTGGCACAGCACGATGCCGACCCCGTCCTGTTCGGTCTCGGAGTAGGGCTGGACGCTCGACCACCCGGCGAGGTCGGTCGTCGCGGGCGAATCGTTTTTGCCGGTGATCAGGTGCTTGTGTCCCTGCAGTCGGCATCAGCCTGAGGGCGGTGCAGCGCATCTGGCAGGCCAACCGCCTGCAGGCCATTCGTCTGGACCAAGCCTGCAGATACCATCCTCAGCAAGCTCGCCAGACTTCCTGCACCTTCTGAATGAGTCAGTGCACTAGAGGCACAAATTGCAACGATAATGGCTTCGCAGTGCGGCTGCTCTCGGCCGCCTTTCAAAAATAATTCCTTTTCGATGTCGTATGGAAGCGTTAACATTTCCCTTAGTCTAGGAGAGCGCAATGGCCAGACGCGATGTCGTCGTGGGCCTCACTTCACCAGACGCGCCGCATGCCTGCGGGAGGTCTTCGGCCTTCGTACCAAGCGGCATCTCACGCGTCCTCGCTTTGCATCCGCCTGTCCCGGCGCCGCCTCGCTTCGGCGCCTTCGCCGGATGATCCGTCATCTACCAAGGCGTCCCGGATCGGCGTTGATTCCGGCGCGTGTGGGCAAGCGCCGCTGCGCTCGGGACGTCCTCTCGTGATCTGCTGCGTACGCCTCGGTAATCGGTTCGGGGAGGCATGTGCAGGCGCGGCCCGACGTTACGCCGTTAGAGCATGGCTACTCGTCGCCACGGCGCTATCGGTGCCAGGCTCGAGCGCCTCCGGCGCCGGAAGGGAGGACACGGCGGATTGCTGGCGCGACTTCTTCCGGGATCAGGGCATCGCGCAACCGGTGGGCCAGATCACGACGTTCAAGTTCGTTGGGCAAACCTTCCACATTCCAAACTCCTATCTGGGCGGCGGCCTGCCTCGGCCCGAGTTCGGGCCACAGGACGCGGTCAGGTTGCAGGCCTGGGCGCCGAACCTCGCGCCGCTCACGGCCGAGCAGGCCAGGACCTTCCAAATCCCGCTCTCCGCAGGCGTGCGCATCACGGTCTTCGGCCACCCGCAATTCCTGCACGGGCAGGCGCTGCTGGACGAGTTTATCAAGGCCTACGGCCACGAGAACCGAAACGGCGAGCGCAACGCCTTCGGCTTTACCATTCTTCGCGCGCGGGCGGCGGGGGGATCGCGCTGGGGGGAGATCCATGTCTCTCCCGAAGGACCGGAGAACCTTTTCCATTGCAGCATCGACGGCAGCGTCCGGTATCCAGGCTGTACAGCGCAACGCTGGATCGGTGGCCCGCTCCGCGTCGAGATGGACTTCGATAAGCCGATCATCGCCGACTACCCGGCCCTCGACGCAGGGCTCGCCGGGTTCATGCGGTGCGCGCTCGGCCCATCGGGGACACCAGGACAAGTCTGGCCGTTGCCTGGACGGCACCAGTTGGAAAAGATCTGGAGCCCATTGCAATGACCACTTACTCCACCAGCCAAATACAAACCCTACAATCACATCTGGACACTGCGCAGACGGCCCTAAATCAGGGACAACTCAACTCAGTACAGCGCAACAAAATATTTCTGTCTATTATAGTTCGCAGGATTTTGCAGACCGTGGATATGTTGTCCTTGCACAGGAAGTCGTAAATAATAATACTTCGTTTGGGCGAGTGGCAAATGAAAATTTGCTCAATGGCCTGCGCGCAGCCGGATCAGCCGATGCTGCTGCCGGTCGACTGCTCGTGTCACTTGAGCTAGTCAGCTGTGAAATGGGCTGAAAGGCGTAGTTTGCTGCGGATTTCTGGCAATTGGGAAATACCAGAGTTTGCAGGCTTGGCAGCGAATGCGGCCAAAACCTTGCAAATCGTCCTGCCAGTTGCGGCGCAATGCAGCGTGTGATTCGCTCGGCGGAAACCCTGGCAGGGAGCCGGCCGATGCGCCCCAAGCAGCTTCGATCATGCGCCACCTCACCGGGCCGCACCTCAATCGGAACGTCCATCAGCTTACCAGCCGGGATCTCAGGCCAACAGAAATCTGCCGAAGTAGTGGTAGTCAGCTGTGAAATGGGCTGAAAGGCGTAGTTTGCTGCGGATTTCTGGCAATTGGGAAATACCAGAGTTTGCAGGCTTGGCAGCGAATGCGGCCAAAACCTTGCAAATCGTCCTGCCAGTTGCGGCGCAATGCAGCGTGTGATTCGCTCGGCGGAAACCCTGGCAGGGAGCCGGCCGATGCGCCCCAAGCAACCCGCCGTCGAGCCGCAGGAGGATCTCTTCCGCGCCCGGCTGGAGAACCTGGTGGACCCGCAGCACGCGCTGGTGTGCCTGGCGGGGCTGATCGACTGGCGCCGGTTCGAGGTGGAGTTCGGCGCGCTTTACGTGGACGGCGGGCGCCCGGGGCTGCCGATGCGCCTCATGGTCGGCCTGCACCTGCTCAAGCACATGGACAGGTTGTCCGACGAACTCGTCTGCGCCCGCTGGCTCGACAGCCCCTATGTCCAGCTGTTCTGCGGCGAGACCTTCTTCCAGCATGCCCTGCCGCTGGACCGCTCCTCCATGACCCGCTGGCGCCAGCGCATCGGGCCTGAGCGGCTCGAGGTGCTGCTCGCCGAGAGCCTGGCCGCGGCACAGCGAGGCGGCGCGGTGGAAGAGAAGCACCTCCGCCGCGTCACCATAGACACCACGGTCCAGCCCAAGGCAGTGACGCACCCCACCGACAGCAAGCTGCTCCACCGCGGTATCGAGACCCTGGTGCGCCTGGCCCGGCGGCATGGGGTCCGGCTGCGCCAGTCCTATCTGCGGGTGGCGAAGCGGGCGAGGCGCGAGGCCGCCAAGCTGATCCACGCTGGCCGCCGCCGTCAGGCCGAGCGGCAGGTCCGACACCTCCGCACCTGGTTGGGGCGCCTGGTCCGCGACATCGGCCGCAAGATCGCGCACAATGCGGCCATCCAGGCTGCCGTCGCCGGGCCACTCGGGCTCATCGCCCGGCTGCTGCGGCAGCGGCGCGAAGATCGCGGCCGCGACAAGCTTTACTCGCTGCACGCCCCCGAGGTGGAGTGCATCGGCAAGGGCAAGGCTCAGACCCGGTATGAGTTCGGGTGCAAGGTCTCGATCGCCACCACCAACGCCGCAGCACCCGGCGGTCAGTTCGTCCTCGGCGCCCGCGCCCTGCCGGGCAACCCCTATGACGGCCACACCCTGGCCGAGCAGATCGCCCAGACCGAGCGCCTCACCGGGGTCGAGATCGAGCGCGCCTATGTCGATCGCGGCTACCGCGGCCACGATGCCGACAAGGCCCGTATGTTCGTCTCGGGCCAGAAGCGCGGCATCACCCCGACCATCCGCCGCGAGCGGCGGCGCCGCAACGCCATCGAGCCTGTCATCGGCCACATGAAGAGCGACGGTCATCTCGGTCGCAACTTCCTGCGCGGCACGGAGGGCGACGCTGCGAACGTCA
>NZ_JACOMF010000044.1 GCF_014283215.1 Siccirubricoccus deserti | reverse complement strand
CCCACCTTGCCCGCCATCCGGCGCGCACTGCTGGCTCAGCTCGCTGCCGCCATCCGGCTGCGATGTCCCAGATGCCGCGAGTTCATCGACCTACACAAGCGCGAATGAAAGTGCCGAAGTAGTGCTAGGGCCTGTTGACGTTCAGCGCGAGGCGATGATCGCGGCCGCGAGATGAATGATGGCGGCGTAGCTGGTGTCGGTCTTGTCGTATCGCGTGGCGACGGCCCTGAACTCTTTCAGCTTGGCGAAAGTGTTCTCGATGATGTGGCGCCAGCGGTACATCTCGCGGTCGAAGTTGATAGCGGCCTTGCGGTTGGCCTTGGGTGGGATCACCGCAGCGGCCCCACGACCGTCAAGCTCCGCTCTGAGCCAGTCGATGTCGAACGCTTTGTCGCCGAGCAGAGCGCCGAAGACGACACCCTCAATCAGCGGCTGCACGCCAACGCTGTCGTGGCGCTGGCCGGGCAGCAGGATGAAGCGCACCAGATTGCCGAGTGCATCGACCAGGGCGACGATCTTGGTGGTCAGGCCGCCGCGCGAGCGGCCGATGGCTTGGCTCCGGGTCCCCCCCTGGCGCCACTCGCCTTCTGGTGGGCGGTGACGATAGTGCCGTCGATCAGCGCATATTCGAAGTCCGGCTCGCCGGACAGGCATGCGAAGACGCGCTCGAAGATGCCGCCCTTCACCCAACGGCGGAACCGCTGGAAGACGCTGTTCCAGCGGCCGAACTCGCCCGGAAGGTCGCGCCACGGTGAGCCCGTCCGCACCCGCCACAGCACCGCCTCAAGGAACAGGCGATTGTCCCTGGCCGTCGTACCAGGGTCAGACGCCTTGCCGGGCAACAGTGGCGCGACCTTCTCCCACACCGCGTCGCCCACCACGAACCGACCCTGTTCCAGCATCGCCCCAACCCCGCCAAAGCGGAGTTTGAATCACAGCCGGCCAGCCGGAGGAATCCCCAATGTCAACAGGCCCTAGTCCGGCGTGATCCCGGCGTCGCGCACCACCTTCCCCCATTTCGCTGTCTCGGCCGCGATCTGCGCCTGGAACGCCTCCGGCCCCACCTCCAGCGGGTCGAGGCCGGCGGCCAGGATGCGCTCGCGCACCGCGGGCAGGTGCAGCGCCGCCAGAATGTCGCGGTGCAGCCGCTGTACCAGCGGCGCTGGCAGCTTCGCCGGGGCGAGGACGCCATACCAGGACCCCGCCTCCGCCCCGGCATGACCGAGGGAGGCGAGGGTCGGCAACTCCGGCAACTCCCGCCACGGCTTCGCATCCGCCACCGCCAGCCCGCGCAGCGCGCCGCCGCGGAGCTGCGGCACCGCGACGGTGGAGTTCAGGAATCCCGCCTGCACCTGGCCCGAGAGGATCGCCGCCTGGGCCGGCGCGGCGCCGCCGAAGGGCACATGGGTGAACTCGATGCCGGCGACCGAGGCGAACAGCGCCGCCGCCAGGTGGCTGGCATTGCCGACACCGGCCGAGCCCATGGTCAGCCCGCCTGGCCGGGCCTTGGACGCCGCGATGAAGCCCGGCACGTCGGTCACGCCCGTCGAGGGATGCACCACCAGCACCATCGGGTGGAAGGCGGTGTTGATGATGGCGGTGAAGTCGCGCACCGCGTCGAAGGGCAGCCGCGGCATCAGCGCCGGGTTCATCACATGCGCCGTCGCCGCCAGCAGCAGGGTGTAGCCGTCCGGCGCGGCGCGGGCGACCAGATCGGTGCCGATGCTGCTGCCGGCACCCGGCCGGTTCTCCACCACCACCGGCTGCTTCCAGGCCTCGAACAGCGCGGCGGCCAGGGTGCGGCCGAGGATGTCGGAGGGGCCGCCCGGCGCATAGGGCACCACCAGCCGCACCGGACGCTCGGGCCAGTTGTCCTGGGCGCGCACCACCGCCGGCGCCGCGACGGCGCCCGCGGCCAGTAGCAGGCTGCGCCGCAGCATCACCCGTGCACCCGCGGCGCGCCGCGGCGGCGCCAGGCGCTCATCTGCTCGGCAGAGGTGTGGACATGCACCACCACCGGCTTCGTCTTCACCGCGAAGGCGCGGGCGATGCCCTCCTCCACCTCGGCCTCGGTCGAGATGGTGATGCCCTCGGCGCCGAACACCCGGGCCCAGGCGGCGAAATCCGGGTTGGTCAGGCGCACCGCATCCTCATAGGGGCGATTCGGGTAGCGCACCTCATGGTGCATGCCGATGGTGCCGTAGCGCTTGTTGTCGGAGAGGATGATGATCGGCGCCGCGCCATACTGCATGGCCGTCGCGATCTCATTCCCCGACATCAGCGCGCCGCCGTCGCCGACGAAGGCCACCGCCTGCTTGCCCGGCCGGCGGATGGCGGCGGCCACCGCCATCGGCACGCCGGCGCCCATGGCGCCGACGACGGAGGAGAGGAAATTCTGCCCGGGCCGGAAGCCGATGTAGCGATGGATGAAGGAGGAGAAATTCCCGGCATCCGAGGTCACCGCCGCATCCGGCGCCAGATGCTTGCCGACCTCGACGCAGATGGCGGCGAAATTCACGCCGTCGCTCATGCTGTCCCAGTTCGGCTGCATCAGCGTGTTGTGGATCGTGTTCAGCCCGGCCACCCAGCCGGCGCGCTTCGCCGCCCCGGCCGGCGCGCCGCGCTTCAGCAGGGCGCGGATGATGGCGGCGGGCTCGGCGGCGATGCCGAGGTCGGGGCGGAAGACGCGGCCGATCTCGTTCGCATCCGGCCAGACATGCACCAGCGGCAGCTGCGGATCGGGCGCGGTCGGGAAGCTGTAGGACTGGCTGACCGAATCGGTGAGGCGCTCGCCGAGCGAGACCAGCAGATCGGCCTTCTTCATCTCCTCGACCAGCTGCTTCGGCACGCGGATGCCCATGTAGCCGCCGTAGTTGGGGTGCCCGGCATCAAAGAGCTGCGGCCGGCGATGCGTCGGCGAGACCGGCAGCACCCATTGCTCGGCAAGCTGGCGCAGCTCATCGAGCGTACCGGCGCCGGCATTGGCCAGCGCGCCACCGACCCAGACCAGCGGCCGCTCGGCCTTGGCCAGCATGTCGGCAAGCTTGTCGAGGTCTTCCTCGCGGGCGCCGCCGTAGACGCGGGGGCGGGGCTTCGCCACCGGCGCCTCGGTCGGCTCGTCGAAGATGTCCTCCGGCAGGATGACGGCGACCGGACCCGGCGTGCCGCTTTCCGCCAGGTGGAAGGCCCGGGCGATGCTCTCGCTCGCCTGCACCACCTCATTCACCTCGATGACGTCCTTGGTCACATCGGCCAGCAGCTTGGAGTAATTCTGCTCCTGCAGCGCGAGCCGGCCGAAATCCTTGCGCTCCACCTGGCCGCACAGCACCACCAGCGGCGTCGCGTCATGATAGGCGGTGTGCAGCGCGACCATGGCGTTGGACAGGCCGGGGCCGCGGGAGACCAGCAGCACGCCGGCACGGCCTTCGCGCATCCGGCCATCGGCCACCGCCATGAAGCCGGCGCCGCCTTCGTGCCGGCAGACGATGAGGCGAACCTCCGGCACCTCGGTCAGCGCATCGGTCAGGCCGAGGAAGCTTTCGCCCGGCACCATCCAGATGGTGTCGATGCCATGCGCGATCAGGCTTTCGGCCAGAACCCGGCCCACGGTGCGGCTCATCTGCGTTTCCTTCCCAAATTCCGGCCGCCGGTGCGGTCCTTCGGCGGGCATTATTCCACCCGGATGCCGGCTTCCGCTACCACCCGCTGCCATTTTGGCACGTCACTCTCCAGCAGCCGCGTCAGCGCCTCCGGCCCGGTCAGCAGTGGCTCGGTCCCGGCGGCGGCGAAACGGCTGCGGATCTCCGGCAGTTCGCGCAGCCCCGCCAATGTCCCGGCGAGGCGTGCCAGGATGGCCGGCGGCAAGCCGCGCGGCGCGGCGATGGCGTACCAGTTCAGCGCGACATAGCCCGGCACCAGCTCGTTGATCGCCGGCGTGTCCGGCAGCGAGGGCACCCGCTGTTCGGTCGCCACGCCGAGCAGCCGGGCGCGGCCGGCACGGACATGCGGCAGGGTCTCCACCGTGCTGGCGAAGACCATGTCGATCTCGCCGCTGAGCAGCGCGAGCATCGCCGGAGCCGCGCCGCGGTAGGAGATGTGCTCCAGCGCGACCCCGGCCGCCGAGGCGAAGAGCGCGCCCGACAGGTGGTTGGAGGAGCCGACGCCGCCGCTGCCATAGGTGAGCGTATTCGGCCGCGCCTTCGCCGCCGCCACCACATCCGCGACGCTGCGATAAGGCCCATCCGTCCGTACCACCATGGCGGTCGGCACCTCGGCCACCAGGCTGACCGGCGTCATCGCGCTGCGCGGGTCGAGGCCCTGGTTCGGATACAGCGCCGGCACGCTGGCCAGGGAGGAGCTGGTCAGCACGAAGGCAGTGCCATCCGGCGGCGATTGCACCACGGCGCGGATGCCGATGCTGCCACCGGCGCCAGGTCGGTTATCGATAACGAAGGGCTGGCCGAGGCGGTCACGCAGATGCTCCGCCAGCATCCGGCCGACAGTGTCGATCGGCCCGCCGGGGCCGAAGGGGATGACGAGGCGCACCGGCCGCGACGGCCAGCTTTCCTCGGCCCGCGCGGTGCGTGCCAGCAAGGGCAGCGCCAGCAGGCTGCGCCGGTACGGCGCCAAGCGATGCGATCCCATCTTCCCGATCCTCCTGTGCCATTCAACCAGCGAAACCCCATGCCTTCATAGGGGGGGCTCGCCGCCCGCGGGCGGTTGTCGTCACGCGCGAATGGGGGGAAGCTCGCCCACCGCAGGAAGCGTCCGGAACGACCAGAATGAAAGCAACCCTACACCTCATCGATGCCAGCGCCCGGGGGCTCGCATGATGCGGCGTCGCGCGGCGCTCGCCACCCTCATCGCCCCGCTCGCCGCCCCCTTGGCGCTGCCCGCCCTTGCCCAGGGCCCGCAGCGCAGCCTGCGCATCATCGTTCCCTTCGCGCCGAGTGGCTCGGGCGACATCACCGCCCGGCTGATCGCGCAGTACATCGAGGGCACCACCGGCCAGCCGGTGGTGGTGGACAACCGCCCCGGCGCCAATGGGGTAATCGGCACCATGGCGGTGAAGCAGGCGGCGCCGGACGGGTTGACCCTGCTGCTGGCGACGACCAGCACGCATTCCGCCAACCCCTCCACCATGCGCGACCTGCCCTATGACCCGGTGAAGGATTTCCGCACCATCGGCTTCTTCGGCTCCAACGGCTCCTATCTGATGGTGCGGCCGGAGGCGCCCTGGCGCGACGTGGCCGAGCTGGTGGCGGCGGCGAAGGCCAGGCCCGGCACGCTGAACTTCGGGCATTTCAACGCCTCCTCCCGCGTGCCGGGGGAGCTGCTCGGGGTGATGTCGGGCGCCAGCTTCCAGGGCGTGCCCTACCGCGCCATCGGCACTGCCTTCGCCGACCTGCTGGCCGGGCGGCTGCATTTCATCTTCGTCGACACCACCGCCGGCGATTCCTATCTGCGCAACGGCCAGACGCGGGCCATCGCCATCACCCGCCAGGGCCGCTGGGACCGCTGGCCCGAGTTGCCGGCGCTGAGCGAGACCTGGCCGGATTTCGTGCTGACCGGCTTCCTCGGCGTCGCCCTGCCGGCGGCGACGCCGCTGGCGGTGGCGCAGCGGCTGAACGACCTGGTCAATGCCGCGATCCTGGCCGAGCCGGCGCGCAGCCGGCTGACCGAATTCGGCTTCCTGCCGGCGGCCTACAGCCTCGACCAGATCGCCGCGCTGGTGTTGAACGAGCAGCAGAAATGGTCGCGCTTCGTCAAGATGGCAGGAATCGAACCGGAATGAGTTTCGACCTCGACCGCTTCGTGCAGGCGCAGGACCGGGTGCTGCCCGCCGTGCGGCGGGAGCTGGCCGAGGGGCGGAAGCGGACCCACTGGATGTGGTTCGTCTTCCCGCAATTGCACGGCCTCGGGCAAAGCCCGACCGCGCTGCACTACGGCATCGCCTCGCTGGCCGAGGCGGAGGCCTATCTGGCGCATCCGCTGCTCGGGCCGCGGCTGGAGGACTGCACGGCGCTGGTCAACGCCGTCACCGGCCGGAGCCTGCACGCGATCTTCGGCAGCCCGGACGATCTGAAATTCCACTCCTCCATGACGCTCTTCGCCACGGCGCGGCCCGGCGCCTCGGTGTTCCGCGCGGCGCTGGAGAAATACTGCGGCGGCGTGCCGGATCAGCGGACGCTGGAGCTGCTGGCGCGGGGCTGAGAACGCCCGGAGAACCGCTGTGCCCTCTGCGGGAGCCACGATGATCCCTCCCGATCGGCGCATGGGCACGCCTCCGCGGCAGAGCACCTGTCCCGGGGCGGTGCCAAGCTGCGGCGGTTCGGGGAGTTGCTGCCAGGGTTCGGCGGGCGCATCCGGCGTAAGGCCGCCCGCTGGACCAAGGCCGTTGAAGAAGGCCAGAGTGAAGCCCGAATAATCGGAGGAAACAACATGCCGAACGCCAGCCCGCCTTCCCTGCTGCGCCGCGGGCTCCTGGCGCTGGCGGCCGGTGCCCTGGCGGCGCCGGCGCTCGCCGCCTATCCGGACCGGCCGATCCGCCTGGTGGTGGGCTACGCCGCCGGCGGCGGCACCGATCTCACGGCCCGCGCCGTCGCCACCCGCATGAGCGCCGAGCTGGGCCAGCAGATCGTGGTGGAGAACCGCGGCGGCGGCGGCGGGGTGCCGGCGATAAGCTCGGTGCTGCAGGCGCCGGCCGATGGCTATTCGGTGATGTTCTCCACCGCCGCGGTGCTGGTCGCCCGCGCGCTGGGCACGCCGATGGCATTCGACCCGCTTGAGGTGCTCGTGCCGGTCGGCCTGGTCGGCGTCAGCCCGAACGTGCTGGTGGTGCATCCCTCGGTGCCGGCGCGGAACCTGCAGGAGCTGCAAGCCTATGGCCGCACCCGCCGCGAGCCGCTGCGCTTCGGCTCCCCGAGCATCAGCTACACCTCGCATTTTGTGGGGCAGGAGCTGGGGATCGAGGTGGAGGAGGTGCGCTACCGCGGCACCGGCCCCTTGATGACCGACCTGCTGGCCGGGCGGCTCGACGCCTACCTCATCCCGCTGCCGGGCATCCAGGCGGCGGTGCGCTCGGGCGAGCTGCGGGCGATCGCGGTCAGCTACAAGACGCCGCTGGCACCGATCCCCGAGGTGCCGACCACCGCGGCGCAGGGCTTCCCAAATCTGATCTCCTTCACCTGGACCGGGCTTGAGCTGCGCGCCGGCACGCCACCGGAGATCGTCGCACGGCTGGGCGCGGCGCTGAATGCCGCCCTGGCCGATCCGGAGCTGCGGCGGAAGCTGGGCGAGTCTGGTGTCGAAGCCACCGAGCGCACCGACCCGGACAGCTTCCGCGCCCTGGTGCTGGAAGAGAAGGCGCGCGGGGAGGCGGTGATCCGCCGCTTCAACCTGCGCGAGTGAGCGGCGGCATCGGCGCGCCATACTCCGCATTCGCCTCGCCGAGCCGCGGCGCGCCGCGCTCGATCGGCGGGCGCTCGCCGTCGAAGGACACCGGCAGGGCGATGCCGCGCAAGTCATAGCCCGGCATCGTCTGGATCATGCCGATCGCCTCGGTCTGCGGATGCGCCGCGACGGCTGCCAGGTCATGGATCGGCGAGCAGGGAATCCCCGCCGCCTCCAGGATCTCCGACCATTCGGCGCTGGTCTTCGTCCGCATCGCGCCTTCCAGCAGCGGGATGATGATCTCGCGGTGGGCGATGCGGTCGGCGTTGGTCCGGAAGCGCGGATCCTCGCCCCATTCCGGGTGGCCAAGCGCCACGGTCATCTTGGCGAACAGCCGGTCATTCGCCGCGGCAACGACGATCTCGCCATCCAGCGTGTCGAAGGCCTGAAAGACGATCAGCTTCGGATTGCCGCTGCGGTGCCGCGGCGGCTGCCGGCCGCTCTCGAAATAGCCGCAGAAATGCTGCGCCATCCAGCCGAGCCCGGTCTCGAACAGCGAGGTATCGACGATGCTGCCCTCACCGGTCAGCTGCCGCCGCTGCAAGGCGGCGAGGCAGCCGAGCGCCGCCCAGACCCCGGTGCCGAGGTCGAGCACCTGCATCCCGACCCGCGCCGGCGGCGCCTCGGCCAGGCCGTTGACGCTGAACATGCCGCTGAAGGCCTGCATGATCGGCTCATAGCCCGGCCGCATCGCCAGCGGCCCGACCGCGCCAAAAGCGTGCAGCGAACAATAGATCAGCCGCGGATTGGCCGCCCGCAACGCCTCGGCGCCCAGGCCGAAGCCTTCCAGCGAGCCCGGCCGCATGTTCTGGACGAAGATGTCGCGGGTGGCGATGAAGCCCTGCAGCCAGTCGCGGGCCGCCTGGTCCTTCAGGTCGAGCACGATGCTGCGCTTGTTGCGGTTCACCGCATGGAAGCTGGTGGCGATGCCGGCGTGGAAGGGCGGGCCCCAGCCGCGCGCATCATCGCCCTCCGGCCGTTCGATCTTCACCACCTCGGCGCCGAGCATACCGAGGATCTCGCTGGCATAGGGTCCGGCGAGATTCTGCCCGATCTCGACGACCTTCACGCCGTGCAACGGCAACATGGCGCGACTCCCCCGCTTGGTGCGGCCCGCAGAGTGATGGCGGGCCGGCAACGGGTCAAGCGGCGCAGCCGCGCTGCACGCCCACTGGTGTTCCCATCCCGGGCACGACCCGCCTCGGAGAGTGTTACGGACCTGAGCATGGCTTCATTGAGAGGAATGACGTCCCGCAAGCCGTACCCGTCCGATGTGTCTGACGAGGAATGGGCGCTGGTTGCGCCCTGCCTGACCTTGCTGCCCGAGGCCAGGCGTGGCTCCGTGCTCCTGCCCAGACGGTGGGTCATCAAGCGTTCCTTCGGCTGGATGGCTCGCTTTCGCCGCCTTGCCCGCGATTACGAGCGCCTGCCAGAGACCCTGGCGGGTCTGCACCTCGTCGCCTTCACCCTCCTCCTGCTCCGGCGCGCTGCGGAACGCGCCGTCAGCACCTGAGCTCTTTCTGCTTGCAGCTCATCGTTGAGCGGAGATCAGGACCATCATCGGCCGTTCCATCTCCTCGGCCAGCGCAGGGCGTTCTGCAATTTGCTCCGGTGTTGGGTGCCATTCCTGGACCTCGCGGATCGTAAAGCCGGAGGCGATCAGGGTATTCAAGGTCGTCCCGAGGGTTCGGTGCTGCTTCACCACGCCCTTGCCCAACCAGTCCGTCGTGCGCGCGCCTTCGGCCGCGTAGCTGTCTACGGGCCAGGTCCTTTGGCCGTCCTCGCGTACCAGCCAGCCCGGACGCGTGGAGGCCATGTAGATTGGGTGCTCGATGGTGAACACGAGGTGCGCCGCCGGGACAAGGGCACGGAACACCGTGCGGGCCAGCCTGCCGAAATCCTCGATGTAGTGGAAGGCCAGGGAGCTGTAGGCGAGGTCAAACGCGCCCTCAGGGAGTTCCAGGGTTTCGAGATCTGCCCTTGCATAGCGTATGGCCGGGTCGGCGGTGTCCGCCTTCGCCCGCGCAAGCATGTTCTCCGACAGATCCAGTCCAAGCACGTAGGAAGCGCCCTGCGTTCGTGCCCATCGGGCGAACCAGCCGAACCCACACCCGAGGTCGATCAGACGCCGACCTTGGAGATCCGGCAGCATGGTCTTGATGGCGGGCCACTCCGGCGCGCCATCGAGGCCATGAACCGAGCGGTCCAGGCGGCTGTAGCCCTCGAAGAACTCGGATGTGTCGTAGATGTTCTGCGCCATTTCTCTCTCCATCAGAATGCCGATGGACAGGGCACGGCAACGAAACAGGCCCCGTCCGCTTCCGGCGAGGCGAAGGGGTGCGTAAGCCGCTCTTCTGGCTGCGTGTCTACGCTCCCTGCATCCCGCCTATTGGGATGCAGGCCAGCCGGCAAACGATCGGGGCTGCCCACTCAGGCATGGAGGCATGCTACGCGAGGCGCGGTCCAGGTTCCAAGCCTCAACCTTCGGAAACATGCCGGGGCCGCCAGCTTGCCCGGCGCCATCGCTACCTCGCGCATGATCGTAGCACGCTCCGGCTGACCGCATCGGGCAGCCTGGAACCTACTCCAGGAGTATTTGATCATAGGTCATTTCACAGAGACCGTTTCTGATCCGCGTGAAACCGGCATAGGCTCCACGCCGGGGAGGATCAGCACATGCGCACCACGGTGTACTTCATCACCAACCGCGCTCCGGGCCCGGCGGGCGCCATCCCGGCCGAGGCTTTCGGGCCAGGCATGGTCCCGCTGGACGCGCGCTCGCTCTCCTGCGGCGTTGCCTTCGTCAGCAACACCAGCCCCGATCCGGCGACATTGGAGCAGCGCCGGGTGGAGGAGATCGTCAACGTCAGCCAGGATGAGTTCAGCCAGGCGGTGCGGGACGACATCCTCGGCAGCGGCAAGAACCTGCTGGTCTTCGTGCATGGCTTCGCCAACAGCTTCGCCGATGCGGTGACACGCGCCGCCTTCAATCGAGAATGGTTCGCCGCTTCTGGCAATCCGGCGGCGGATTGCACCGTCATCCTGTTCACCTGGCCCTCGCCCGGACGGGTGGTGGATGGCAGCACCATCCCCGCCGGCGTCGCCGAGCTGCTGGAGACCATCCTCGGCTTCGCGATCAAGGGCACGATCCGGACGCCGCTCGCCAACCGCTACCTCGACGATCAGAATAACGCCCGCAGCTCCGGCCGCGACCTGGCACGCAGCCTCGACCGGCTGGCGCCGCTGGCGGCGGAGGTGCAGGAACAGGGGCGCAAGGTCTTCCTGCTGGCGCACAGCATGGGCCATGTCGCGTTGCAGGGCGCCTTCGCCGCCTGGCAGAACAGCGGCCAGAGCCCGGGCATACGGTTCGACGAGGCGGTGCTGGCCGCCTCGGACTCCGACTGGGCCGCGGCCGGCCGCGCGCCGCCCTGGCTGATGGCGATGCCCACGCTGGCGCGCCGCACCACCCTCTACCACAGCGCCGAGGACCGCATCCTCTGGCTGAGCGAGCGGGTCAACGCGATGCAGCGGTTGGGCGAGATCGGTCCGCCGGACCGCGACGACGCCAGCGTCTTCGCTCCGGGGCCGTACTGCTTCGTCGATTGCGCCGGCGTGCAGGATGTGGTGGGGGAGAAGGAGGTCGACTACACCCACCAGTACTACCGGCGCCTCACCGCGGTGCGCGACGACATCGCTACCACCTTCAGCGGCACCGCGCGGCCGGTGCGGGTGGTGTTGTAGCGCTTCAGCCGTAGCCGCGGCCGAGGCCGCGCTCGGCTTCGGCCCGGGTTTCGGTCGGCACGCCCTCGGCAGCCGGTGGCGCCTGCGCCTCGTCGCCCGGCCGCGGCGCGCCATCCTGCTCGGCGATGTGGAAGTCGAAGGCGCCGTCGCGCGACTGCCAGTGCTGCACCGTCAGCACCCGGGCGCCGCCCGCGCTTTCATGCGGGCCATGCACCACGCCTGCCGCCTGGGTGAGGAAGGCGCCGGGGCCGAGGCGCTGGCCGCGCTCCGTCAGCTCGCCTTCCAGAACGAAATGCATCTCCGGCCCAGCCTCATGGTAATGCGCCGGGATGAAGCCGCCGGCAGGGATGTGGACGATGCTGGTCACCACCCCACGCCCGGCATCCTCATTGAGGATCTGAATGCGGAACTGCCCGCGCGATCCGGGGATCTCGAAAGGCGTGGGCTGCACCCCCTCCGCCGTCAGCACCATCGGGTCCGCCATGCGCACCTCCGCCCTGTCCCGCGGCCAACGCGGCGGCAGGCACGGCGGTTGCGGGCGGAGACTGGCCCTGCAAGCGGCGACCCCGGGAAATCTGTAGGAAACGAGCGCTTAGATCGGGGACGCTGTCCCCGAACCCTTGCTGGGAGGACAAGCGCCCCTCGGACCCTGCGTGGGTTTGGGCGCGCTCGCCCGCCGCACAGATAAAAAGGCGCGCCAGACCGACGCCCCGATAGCGTTACCGCACCGCCAGGCTGCCAGCCCGGCCGGCGGTCATCCCGCCATCGATTACCAGTTCCGATCCGGTCATGTAATGCGATGCGTCGGAAGCCAGGAAGACCACGCCATCGGCGATATCCGCCGCCGCGGCGGGGAAGCCTAGCGGCACGCCGGCGGCCATCTCCTTCGGATCGATCGGCGCATTGCGGCCGCTCAGCGGATTGGCCGGCAGCTTGTCCCAGATCGGGGTGGCGATGATGCCGGGGTGCACGCTGTTCACCCGGATGCGGTCGGCGGCAAGCTCCAGCGCCGCGGATTTCGCGAACAGCCGCACCGCGCCCTTGCTGGCGGAATAGCCGGCCAGCCCGGCCGAGCCGCGCAGCCCGGCCACCGAGGAGATCAGCACCATCGATCCGCCGCCGGCCCGCCGCATCGCCGCCGCGCTGTGCTTCACCGAAAGGAAGACGCCGTCGACGTTGACCGCCATCTGCCGGCGCCATTCCGCCAGCGGCATCTCCACCAGCGGCACGATGATGCCGATGCCGGCGTTGGAGACCAACACGTCCAGCTTGCCCAGCTGCGCCTCGCAGGCGGCGACCACCTCGATCCAGCGAGGCTCGTCGGTGACGTCCTGGTGCAGGTAGTGCGCGGTGGCGCCGGACTGCCGCAGCTCGGCGGCCAGTGCCTCGCCGCGGGCATCGTCGAGATCGGTGAGCATCACCGCGGCCCCGGCCTTCGCCAGCGCCCGGGCGCAGGCCGCGCCGATGCCGGATGCGGCGCCGGTGACCAGCGCCGCCTTGCCTTGGACCTGCCCCATCGGGGTTCCTCCCTGTTGTGCGCGGCGGCATCCCGGCCGCCGCCGCATCACAGGGTGCTATGAAATGGCGCCACTGACCAGCGGCGGCGAGGCGGCGCAATAGCTTCGCCGCCCCGGAACAATACCAACCCTCGCCTTGGCACCGCCACGCCGGGCGCATGTCGAGGCGCTGTCACACGGAGCTTCCCCGAAGGGGTGCCTCAGAGCGGGCCGAGCTTCCCAAGCTCCATCGCCTTGATCTGCAGCGCCAGATATTTGGAGTTGACCCGGCATTGCGCCAGGCCGCCGGCGATGAACCACACGCCTTGCTGCGGCGTGCGCTTGTACATGTTGTTGAGCTGGCCATCCTCACCGATGCCCCAGACCGGCCCGATGCGATTGGCCATCTCCTCGCCGAGGGCGCGGCGGACCAGCTCCTGCTGCGGATAATAGCCGGTCGCCAGGATGATGAGATCGGCGGGAACCGTCGTGCCATCCTTCAGCAGCGCACCTTCGGCGGTGAAGCATTCGATCCGGTCGTAGCGCAACAGGCCCAGCTCGCCCTTGATCAACAGCGCCGAGCTGCCGGCATCGAGGTTGTAGCCGCCGCCACGGCGGAAATACTTCATCTGATGGCCGGTTTCGTCCTCGCCGACATCATGCTGGAAGCCGATGCTCTTGAGGCCCTCGATCAGCTCCTTGTCGAGCTGGAGCATGCGCTGGGTGACGGCCTTGTAGCCCTTGATGATCATCGGCGGCGTCGGCGAGGCCGAGAGCAGGTCCTTGTCCTCGAGCGGCCCGTCCTCATCCCAGATCGCCTCATTGAGCCTGGCGCTCGGGTCGATCGAGACGACGGTCGTGGAGCCACGCTGGATGAGCGTCGTGTTCACGCCATGGCTGTGCAGGTCGAGCGCGATATCGTTGGCGCTGCTGCCGGTGCCGAGGATGAGCGCGTTCTTGCCCTCCCAGCCCGCGCCGCTGTCGAAGCCCTCGGAGTGGATGACCTGGCCCTTGAAATCCTGCAGCCCCGGGACATCCGGGATCATGGGATAGCTGCTGACGCCATTGGCGAAGACGAGGTGCCGGGGCCGCAGCACGCGCACTGTGCCATCGGCGTGCTTCACCGAAGCGGTCCAGCATTTCGCCGCCTCGTCCCATTCGCCGCTGACGAATTCGGTATTCGTCCAGCAATTGATCTCCATGGCGTCGGCGTAGAACTCGAACCAGTTCCCCAGCATGTCCTTCGGGATGTATTTCGGCCAGGTTGGCGGAAATTCCATGTAGGGCAGATGGTTCAGATGGATGGAATTATGTAGCGCCAGCGAGTGGTAGCGCCGCCGCCAGCTGTCGCCGATGCGTGGCCATTTCTCGACGACGAGCGTGTCGACCCCGAGCTGGTTGAGCCGCGCGGCGACCGAGAGCCCCGCCTGGGCGGCGCCGATCACGAGAACCGCCGGGTTCCGGTCCTCATAGGCGCTGGCCTTGCGCCGTACATCCGCCCAGTTGTCGCCGCCGAAGTTCCGCGAATAGGCGGCGCCGGTCGGCCGGTTGGCGCCGATCTTCTCCTCATGGCCCGTCAGCGACTGGAGCGCGGTCGAGATATGCCAGGCCAGCATCGCATCGCCGGCTTCGGCGGCGGGCGCCAGGCGGATGATGCCGGCACCGCGGCCTTCCGCCGTGGCGAATTCGAAGATCGCCTCGATGCTGTCGATGCCAAGGCGCTTCACCAGCCGCGGCGCCCTCCGGCCCTTGGGCAGGTGAAATCCATGTGCGGCCGTGCGTGCCTGTTCCGCCGCGAGGCGCGTGGCGATGTTGTCGCGGCCAGCGACCGGCGTCATGTGCCAGGTGAAGGCGAGGACATCCCGCCAATGGGAGTCCGCATGGAACAAGGCGCCAATCTGCGCGGCATCACGGGATATCAGTGCCGTCTCGAAGGCCTTGAGCCAGGTCGCAACGGCACGCCGATGTTGTTCCGCAACCTGGAACTCACGCAGGGATTGATCAAATTCATTCATCGTCGCCTCGCTCCGAGGCGTTATTCCAGACGTTCGCCTCATGCGGTTTTATAGTCAGGTCGACCGACCTGCGTCCATGCGGCCAGCCCGAAGGTGATGGAAATTCAGGCACCCGCGGCGTGCAGGGACAGGGCGGCCATCCTTCGGGATGGGTGTTCAGGAACGGCCGGGCTGCATGATGGGTCGTCTTCCGGTGGAAGCCTGCACGCCGTGCCGGCCTATCCAGGCACCCGCCCCGAGGCTGCCCGCGGCGCAGCTAAACCCTGCCGCGGCCAGCATGGCAGTCCGGTCTTGCTGGAGGCCAGCGAGCATGCCCAGCATGAGGAGCCGGCCCGCGCCTGTGCGCTGCGGACGCGCATCACGGACGGCGCGGACCAATACTGAACGATCGGCCAATCGGCCGACATAGGGAGAAAACACCACATGCGACGCGCAATACTGAGGGCCGCCATACTGGTAGGCGGGCTGGCGACCGGGCTGCCGGCGGTGGTGCAAGCGCAGCCGGCGCCGCGGCGCGAGGCGGTCCGTATCGGCATCATGAGCGATCTCTCCGGCAGCTTCGCCGATGTGGCTGGACAAGGCTCGGTGGTCGCGGCGCAATTGGCGGCGGAGGATTTCGGCGGCCGCGCGGCGGGCCTGCCGGTGCAGATCCTGTCCGGCGACCACCAGAACCGCGCCGATACCGGCTCCGCCATCGCCCGCCGGTGGTTCGATACGGAAGGCGTGGACGCCATCATCGACCTGCCCAACTCCGCCGTCGCCCTGGCGGTCAGCGAGGTGGCGCGCACGGCCAATCGCGTCGCATTGGTAACGGCCGCAGTGTCCAGCCGTCTTTCCGGTGAGGCGTGCTCGCCGAACCTCATCCACTACTCGCTCGACACCTGGTCGATGTCGAATGTGCCGAGCCGGACGCTGGTGCAGCAGGGCGGCGACAGCTGGTTCTATATCACCGCCGATTACGCCTTCGGGCATGACCTCGAACGGCAATCCGGCGAGGCGGTCACGCGCGCCGGCGGGCGGGTCCTCGGCACGGTCCGGCATCCGCTCGGGACCACCGACTTCTCCTCGGTGCTGCTGCAGGCCCAGGCCTCGCGCGCTTCGGTGGTGGCGCTGGCGAATTCCCAGGCCGATTTCATCAACACCATGAAACAGACCTCGGAGTTCGGGCTCACCCGGCGCGGACAGCGCGTCGTTGGCCTCGCGGTCTATATCTCGGATATTGTGTCACTGGGCCTGGAGGCGACGCAGGGCGCCATCGTCGTCAGCAATTTCTACTGGGATATGACCGATGGGACGCGCAGCTTCGGCCGGCGCTTCGCCGAACGGATGGGCGGGCGGATGCCGACCGATCTTCAGGCCAATGCCTATGCGGCGGTGATACATTACCTAAAGGCTGTCGAAGCGCTCGGCAGGGCGACGGATGGCCGGGCGGTGGTCGCCCGCATGAAGGCGACCCCGACGGAGGATGCGGTCTTCGGACGTGGCGCGATCCGGCCGGATGGGCGCCGGGTCAGCCCGGTCTATGTGTTCCAGGCCAAGGCGCCAAGCGAATCTTCCGGCCGTTACGATGTCTATCGGCTGATCCGCGAAGTGCCGCTGGAGGAGGCCTATCGGCCGCTCGCCCAGGGCGGCTGCCCGCTGGCGCAGGGCGGCGGATAGCGCAAATCACCGCCGGGCGCGGCCTCTACAGCCGCGCCTCCCGATACAGCCCGAGCTTCTCCTGCGCCGCGCGGTCGGAATAGCCGAACAGCAGCAGGGGCGTCTCGGCGCGCAGCTCCAGCGCCTGCCAGGACGGCACCACCACCAGGTCGCGCTCCTCCAGCGGAAACTCCCGCCCCTCGACCCGCGCCGTGCCGCGCCCCTCAACGGCCACCAGGATGGTGCCGTCGGTGCTGCGCCGCGCCCGGGTCTCGAAGCCCGCCGGCAGGTGGCGAACCTGGGCGGCGATGGTCGGCATCACCGGCCCTCCATCGGCCGGGTTCACGAATTCCATCGCATGGCCGAGGTGCGGGTCGGGCGGCTCGGCGGCGGCCAGCGCCAGCAGGCTCGCGCGCCATTCGGCGTAAGGGTAGTGGAACAGCGGCTGGTGCGCCGGGCGGCGGTCGGCCGCCGTCGCGCGGAACGGGCGCAGGTTGCGGCCGTAGCGCGCCAGGCTGTCGCCGGCGGGGATGGTCTCGCTGTGCGCCGGCTCCGCCAGGCGCTCGGCGAAGCTCGCCTCGTAGAAGCGCACGGTCGGGATATCGAGGCCGTCGAGCCAGATCATCGGCGTGGCGCTGGCATTGCCATGGTCATGCCACTGCCAATTCGGCGTCAGCACCAGGTCGAAGGGCCGCATCAACGCCTTCTCGCCATCCACCGCGGTGAAGGCGCCGTCGCCTTCCAGCACGAAGCGCAGCGCGCATTGGGTGTGGCGGTGGCAGGGTGCCACCTCGCCGGGCAGGATGAGCTGCAGGCCGGCGTAGAGGCTCGGGATGATGGCGGAGCTGCCGGCAAGGCCGGGGTTCTCCAGGATCAGCACCCGGCGTTCCGCCTGCTCGGCGCTGATCAGCCCGCCGGCGCGCATCAGGTAATCCCGCGCCGGGCCGTATTCCCAGCGATGCGCGACGGCGGCGGAGCGCGGTGTCGGCGTCACCAGCGCCGAGAGCACCTCCCACAGCGGATAGAGGCTGAGCGGCTGCATCTCGGCATAGAGGCGTTGCAAGGCGGCCTGCTGGTCGCGGCCGGGCGATGGGGCGGTGCCGTCCATGCGTCGTTCCTCCGGATGGCGCGGACCCTACACCCGGTGGCGCGCAGGTTGACAGGGGCGGGGGCGCCGGGCGTCACATGGGGAGGGGGCTGATCCCCGTGAGATTGCGGCGGAGGCGGATGCGCGGATCAAGTCCGCGCATGACAGGAGGAGCGATGGGTTGGGCTTCGGTGTCCAGGCGGGGCGACGCGCGGGGAGGCTGGAATCCCTGCGAATTCATGCCATGATCGCACCAAGGCCGAGACCAGGCCAGGATACAGGGGGAAACGGGATGAACAGGAATGACCGGCGCATGACCGGGGATCGCGCCATCGGCCGCCGCGCCACCTTCGCCATCGCCGCCGCCGCGCTCGCCACGCCGGCCCTGGCCCAGCCGGTCTGGCCTGCGGGCCCGGTGCGCTTCATCGGCATCTTCCCGCCGGGCGGCGGCACCGACATCCTCTCGCGCCTCTGGTGCCAGAAGATGGCGGAGATCACCGGCGAGCAGTTCGTGGTGGAGAACCGCAGCGGCTCGGCCGGCAACATCGGCACCGAGGCGATCGCCCGCGCCACGCCGGACGGCCGCACCATCGGCCTCGCCAGCGTCGCGCCACTCGGCATCGGGCCGACGCTCTATCGCCGGCTGCCCTTCGATGTGAACAAGGACTTCACCTACGTCTCCGGCCTCTGGCAGTTGCCGAATTTCCTCGCCCTCAATAACGACGTGCCGGCGCGGACGGTGCCGGAGCTGATCGCGCTGGTAAAGGCGAATCCGGGCAAATACTCCTACGCCTCCTCCGGCTCGGGCACGACGGTGCACCTGTCGGGTGCGATGTTCGCGGCAATGGCCGGGCTCGACATGGTGCACGTGCCCTACCGCGGCGGCGCGCCGGCGCATATCGACCTGGTTGCCGGCCGGGTGCACATGATGTTCGACAACATCCCGCAGGCGCTCGGCCTGGTGAAGGAAGGGCGGCTCCGTGGCCTGGCGGTGACCGGCGCGAAGCGGACCCCCTTCGCACCGGAATATCCGACCATGGCGGAGTTCCTGCCGGGCTTCGAGATCGACAGCTGGGGCGGGGTGATGGGCCCGGCCGGCCTTGCCCCGGCGGTGGTGCAGCGGCTTTCGGCGCTGACCCGGCAATCGCTGCAGGCGCCCGACCTGATCGCCCGCTTCCAGGAGAACGGTGCCACCACCTGGTTCACCACGCCGGAGGAATTCGCCAGCTTCCGCGCCAGGAACGAGGCCAGCTTCGCGCCGGTCATCCGCGCCGCCGGCGCGCAGGTGGATTGATCGCGCTTTCAGCGCGTGGGGGATTGATCGCGCCTCCAGTGCGTGGGGGATTGATCGCGCCTCCGGCGCGTGGGGGATTGATCGCGCCTCCGGCGCGTGGGTCGATTGACCGCGCCGGCGGCAAGCAATGCCAAGCTCGGTCCATGGACGCGGCGGAAAAGCCGTGCCGATTGGGAGGACAACGCATGACCACAACGCCCTTACCGCGCCGCGCGGCGCTCCTGCTGGCCGCCGGGGTGGCGGCGCCATCGGCGCTCCATGCCCAGGGCGCCGGCGCCTGGCCGAACCAGTCGGTCCGCTACATCAACGGCTTCCCGCCCGGCGGGTCGACCGACATCCTCTCGCGGCTGTTCTGCGCGAAGATGAGCGAGATCACCGGCCAGCAATTCGTCGTCGAGAACCGCAGCGGCTCCGGCGGCGATGTCGGGCTGGATGCGGTGGCGAAGTCGCGGCCGGACGGCTATACCCTCGGCCTCGGCGGCATCGCCTCCCAGGCCATCTCGCCAACCTTGAAGCCCAACCTGCCCTTTGATCCGGAGAAGGATTTCACCTTCGTCTCCGGGCTCTGGCAGCTGCCGAACATCCTGGTGGTGAACAACGACATCCCGGCGCGCACGGTGCCGGAGCTGGTCGCGCTGGTGAAGGCGAATCCGGGCAAATTCTCCTACGGCTCCGCCGGTCCGGGCACGACGCTGCATCTCTCCGGCGCCATGCTGGCGCAGCTCGCGGGGCTTGAGATGCTGCACGTGCCCTATCGCGGCGAGGCACCGGGGATGCTGGATCTGATGGCCGGCCGCATCCAGCTCATGCTGAGCAATTTCCCAAGCACCATCGGCCATGTGCGGGAAGGCAAGGTACGCGCCCTGGCGGTGACCAGCGCCGAGCGCAATCCGGCGGCGCCGGAGCTGCCGGCCATCGGGGAGTTCATCCCCGGCTTCGACATCGTCTCCTGGACCTGCCTCTGCGGGCCGGCGGGCATTCCGGCGCCGATGGCCGGGCGCATGTCGGCGCTGACGAAGCGGGCGCTGGAGAGCGAGGATCTGAAGCGCGCCTATCTCGAACTCGGCGCGCGCGCCTGGTGGACCACGTCGGAGGATATCGCCGCCTTCCGCGCGGCGCAGGAAGCGAAGCTCCGGCCGCTGATCCTCGCCTCCGGCGCGCGGTCGGAATAGCGCCGCGCTATTCGGGCGCCGGCGTGGCGAGCGGCTTGTCCTTCTCGACCACGAAGGTGCCGAAGATCCTGGTCTTCGCCGGCCCGTTGCGCGCCGCATGCGGCACGCCGGCCGGCACCAGGAAGCTGTCGCCCGGGCCGACCATGCGCGGCGCCTGGCCCTGCACCAGCAGTTCCGACCTTCCCTCGATGATGTAGCTGCCCTCATGCCCCGGGTGGGTGTGGCGGGCCACCATGGCGTTGGGCTCGATCTCCACCAGCATCTGGATGTTGACGTAGTTGGTGCCCGGCACATCCTCCCGCCGCAGCAGCGTGCGGCTGATGCCGCCGGCCGGCTGTGCCGAGACCTTGGACGCGGTCAGCCCGAGCACGCCGCAGATGGCGCAGGACGCGAAAACCCTTCGTGAGAGCATGGCGGACTCCTCCTCCCCATGACCGCAGGCTACGCCCGCCCGGCGCGGAGCCGCAACGGCCGCGCGCCCCCTCCCCAGCCGGGCCGCATGCTGCGATGCTGCGGCACGGCGCGCTCGCGCCCGGAGGAATGCAATGCCAGTCGCCGATCGCGCCACGAGCGAGGTGGACTCCCCCTATGCCTGGATGCGGCTGGCCGTCGCCGTCGCGCTTAGCACCATCGGCGGCGTCGGGCTGTGGTCGATCGTCGTCGCCCTGCCGGCGGTGCAGGCGGAGTTCGGCACCGCCCGTGCCGATGCCTCGCTGCCCTATACGCTGACCACCCTCGGCTTCGCCGCCGGCGGCGTCATGATGGGCCGGCTGGCCGACCGCTTCGGGGTGATGTGGCCGGTGCTGCTCGGCACCGTCTCGCTCGGCCTCGGCTACATCCTCTCGGCCCAGGCGGAAGGCATCACTGGCTTCGCGGTGACCTATGGCGCGCTGATCGGGCTGTTCGGCAGCTGCGCCATGTTCGGGCCGCTGGTGGCCGACACCTCGCTGTGGTTCCGCCGGCGGCGCGGCCTCGCGGTTTCGCTCTGCGCCAGCGGCAATTACTTCGCCGGCGCGGTCTGGCCGCCGCTGCTGCAATGGGGCATCGCCGATCTGGGCTGGCGGCAGACCCATGTGCTGGTCGGCATTGCCTGCCTCTGCCTGATGTTGCCGCTGGCGCTGGTGCTGCGGCGGCCGCCGCCGCGGCAGGATGCGCCGGGGCTGGCGGCGGGCGGCGGCGGCAGCGCGCTCGGCCTGCCGCCGGAGGCGCTGCAGGCGCTGCTGGTCGTCGCCGGCATCGCCTGCTGCATCGCCATGGCCATGCCGCAGGTGCACATCGTCGCCTATTGCGTGGACCTCGGCTACGGCGCGGCGCGCGGGGCGGAGATGCTGTCGGTGATGCTGGCCTGCGGCGTGGTCAGCCGGCTGGTGTTCGGCGTGGTGATGGACCGCATCGGCAGCACGGCGACTCTGCTGCTGGCCTCGGCGCTGCAGGCGGTGGCGTTGGCGCTGTTCCTGCCGTTCGACGGGCTGGTGCCGCTCTATGTCATCTCGGGCGTGTTCGGGCTGTTCCAGGGCGGCATCGTGCCCTGCTACGCGGTGATCGTGCGGGAGAATTTCCCGGCGCGGGAGGTCGGGCTCAGGGTCAGCATCGCACTGTCGGCGACCTTGGTGGGCATGGCGATCGGCGGCTGGATGTCCGGGGTGATCTTCGACCTCACCGGCTCCTACCGCATGGCGGTGGTGAATGGGCTGGCCTGGAACGGGATGCACCTGGTGATCGCCCTCTGGCTGTTCTGGCGGCAGCGGGCGCGGGTAGCCTATGCATGAGGCAGGTGCGTTAGGGCGGGCGCAGGGCGGCGTTGCGCACCCCTCCGGTGACCCTTCCTGCCATATCCTCTGACCCTTCCCGTCGCGGCCGGGCTTGACCCGTGCATGCGTTCAGCACGCCGGCGGCCGCCCGCCCTGGCCGAAGAAGCTGGCCCGCCATGAGGCAAGACCCAGAGAATACAAAGGAGGCTCGGGGGAAGTCCCTTCCCCCCGCTCTTGCTCGCCTTCCTGTTCCAGCAATCACGGGAAGTTGCTTGACCAATCCAGCGCTTGACCCAGGCTGGCCGATCGGGTTGCTGCCGCGGCCATGAACCTGTTTCGCACGCTCCTTGCCCTTCTGCTCCTGGCCGGGACGATCCCGCTGCGAGAGGCCGCGGCGCAGCCGGCGCGCCCGGTCAGCGGCCTGAACGCCGAGGATATCAACCGCATCACCTCGCTGCTGCAGGACGAGGCGCGGCGGGCCGAATTCCTGCGCACGCTGGAAGCCCTTTCGGCCGCCAGCCGGGCCCAGGCCGGGACGGTCGGGGAGGGCACCGCGCCCTCGGCGCCCCGCCCCGCCCCACCGCCCGCCGGCGCCGCCGAGGGTACTGAGGCCACGCCACCCGCCGCTGCCCCGGCCACCACGCCACCTGCGACCGCACCCCCGGCCACCGCTCCAGCCGCCGCGCCCCCTGCCGCCGCCTCGGGCGCTCCCCCTGCCGCTGCCCCGCCGGCCGCCGAGCCCGATGCGCTGATCGCCCCCAACACCCTTGGCGCGCAGCTGCTGTCCGGCCTGTCCGGCCGCCTCTCGGCGCTGTCCGACTCGATGCTGACGGCGGCGCGCTCGATGGCCGATCTGCCGGCGGTGATGACCGCGCTGAGCAACCTGACGCGCGACCCGGTGGCCCGCACCCGGCTGGTCGATGCCGCCTGGAAGCTGCTGCTGCTGATCGGCCTCGGCCTGCTGGCCGAGGCGGTGATCGCCCGCGCGGTGCGGGCGCCGCGCCGCCGGCTGGACGCGCTGGCGCCGGCCCCGGACGCCAAATGGCGCCGGCTGCGCCAGCTGCCGCTGGTGGTCGGCCGGCTGCTGCTGGACCTGCTGCCGATCGCCGGCTTCGGCCTGGCGGTCTACGGGCTGTTCGGGCTGGTCCACCCGCTGCCGACGACCCAGCTCGTCGGGCTGCTGCTGGCGCATACCTACATGGCGGCGCGTGCCGCCTTCGTTGTCGCCCGGCTGCTCTTCGCCCCGGGCACCGAGCGGCTGCGGCTGCTCCCCTGCACCGACCAGACGGCGACCGCCTGCGTCCACTGGCTGCAGCGGCTGCTGCTGGTCGGCGTCGGCGGCTTCGCCCTGGCCGAGGCCGGGCTGCTGTTCGGCCTGCCCTGGGCGGCCTACGACGCCATCCTCAACCTGGCGCTGCTGCTGATGTCGCTGATGCTGGTGCGCATCGTGCTGCAGCAGCGAGAGACGGTGGCCGAGGTGCTGCGCGCCGCGCCACTGGAGCCTGGCGAGGAGCCCTCCGGCTCTCGCCTTGCACTGCGCGGGCTGCGCAACCAGCTCGCCGATATCTGGCACGTGCTGGCCATCCTCTGGCTGGCCGCGTCCTGGGTGGTCTGGGCGCTGGCGCTGGAGAACGGCTTCCAGCGGCTGCTGACCGGCACCTTGCTGACCCTCGTCATCATCGGCGTGGCCAAGGGCCTCGACGAGGGGATCGACCGGCTGATCGACAAGGTGCTCAACCCCTCCTCCGAAATGGCAAAGCGCTGGCCTGGAGTGCCGGCGCGGGTGGCGGGCTATGCGCCGGTGCTGCGGGCGGTGATCTCCACCCTGCTCGGCGCCGCGGCGCTGGTGCTGATGCTGGAGACCTGGGGGCTCAATAGCCTCGAATGGTTCGCCATCGGCACGCTCGGCCACCGGCTGGTGACCACGCTCTTCTCCATCGGCTGCACCCTGGTGCTGGGGCTGGTGGTGTGGGAGGCGGCGAACAGCGCCATCCAGCGGCGGCTGGTGCGGGTGGGGCGGGACAGCCAAGCGGCGCGCAGCGCCCGGGTGCGCACCCTGCTGCCGATGCTGCGCACCGTGATCGGCGTGTTCATCCTGGTGTTCGTGGTGCTGAACGCACTGTCGCAGCTCGGCATCAACGTGGCGCCGCTGCTGGCTGGTGCCGGCGTCGTCGGTCTGGCCATCGGCTTCGGCTCGCAGACCCTGGTGCGCGACGTCATCACCGGCGTCTTCCTGCTGCTGGAGGATGCGGTGGCGGTGGGCGATGTGGTGAACGTCGGCGGCAAGGGCGGCGTGGTGGAGCATCTGTCGATCCGCTCCATCAAGCTGCGCGACGGCGACGGCGCGATCCACATCGTGCCCTTCTCCGCCGTCACCACCGTCACCAACAGCACGCGCGACTTCGCCTTCGCCATGCTGGACATCCTGGTGGCCTACGAGACCGACACCGACCAGGCCGGCGCGGCGATCAAGGAGATCGTCAGCGAGATGCGCGGCGAGACGCGCTGGCAGACCGCGATCCGCGACGATTTCGACCTCTGGGGCGTCGACAGCCTCGGCCAGACCGGCGTGCAGATCCGCGGACGGGTGCGCACCGAGCCGACCCAGCGCTGGCCGGTGCAGCGCGAGATGATGCGGCGGATCAAGCAGCGCTTCGAGGCAATGGGCATCGAGATCGCGCACCAGCCGCTGTTGCCGCTGATGCGGCGGCAGGATCAGCAGCGGGCGGCGGAGTAGGGCCGTGGCGCCAGCGGCCGGGCCGGCGAGCGGCCACGGCCGCTGGCTCACATCCCGCCGGTGGCAGCCCGCAGCAGCCACAGCGTGGCGACGCCGGCGACGATCGACAGCGCCAGGGCGCGGAACCGCGCCTGCACCACCAGCGCCGCCGCCCCGGCCAGCCAGGCCGCCCAGCCGCCCTGCATCAGGGCGGGGGCGAGGAAGGCGCAGAAGATGGTCCCCGGCAGGTGCTGCAGCATGGCCTGGACGAAGGGCGGCGGCCGCACCACCCGCAGCACCGCATAGCCGCCGGCGCGGCAGAGGAAGGTTGCCAGCGCCATCCCGAGGATCGCCGCCAGCACATCCCAGCGCAGGCTCATCGGGCGGCCGGCCGGGACGCAGCCTGCAGCAGGTCGCGCGCCGCGCCGGCGGCGGCGCCGCCCAGCGCCCCGGCCAGCACCGGCCAGGGCGCACCGAGCCCGATGCCATGCACCAGCAGCGCCAGCACGGCCGCCACCAGCCAGGGCAGCAGATCCGACCGGCCGCGCCAGATCGGCACCAGGATCGACATCAGCGCCGCGACCGAGGCGAAGAACAGCGGATGCCCGGGCGGCAGCCGCAGTGCCGCGCCGAAGCTGTGGCCGATGGTGCACATGACCATCCAGTTGCACCACATGCATAGGCTGGCGCCGACCAGGAAGCCGGCATCGCGCCGCCCGGCCCGCATCTCGGCGACGGTCAGGGCGAAGGCGTTGTCGACCAGCACCGCCAGTGAGCCCCAGAGCCGGATGCCGTGCAGCCGGTCGAATACCGGCGCCAGCGCCACGCCCATCGGCGCCATGCGCAGGTTGATCACCAGGCAGGCGAGGCTGGCCGCCAGGATCGGCGCCGGGTCGGCCCAGAGCTCCAGCGCCACCAGCTGGCTGGTGCCGGCGAAGACCAGACCACTCATCAGCAGGATCTCCAGCAGCGACAGCCCCCTGGCATCCCCCGTCATGCCGACGACGAGGCCAAAGGGCATCAGCCCCAAAGTCAGGCCGAGCGCCGCCCTGGCGCCACGCCGCATGCCATCCGCGGTGAACCTGCCGCGCACCTCACCTGCCTGCTCCACGCCATCGCCTCCCGGACCGGCGGGTCATTACCAGCACAGGCCCGGCTTGACCCATGCAAAGCCAGCGCGTTTGGCTGCCGGCGCACGCGGGCCAGCCGGCCCGCATCATGGGGAGGGACCAGGATGCTCGATCTGACTGGCAAGGTCGCCTTCGTCACCGGCGCGGGTTCGGTGGGCGAGGGCTGGGGCAATGGCAAGGCCACGGCGGTGCTGATGGCGCGGCAGGGCGCCAGGGTCTATGGCCTCGACCGCAATGCGGAGGCGGTGGCGGAGACGGCGCGGCTGATCGCAGCGGAAGGCGGCACCTGCGCGACGCGCACCGTGGACATGACCATCGCCGCCGAGGTGGAGGCGGCTGTCGAGGATTGCCTCGCCCGCTTCGGGCGCATCGACATCCTGGTGAACAACGTTGGCGGCTCGGCGCCCGGCGATCCGGTGACGATGGCGGAGGAGGTGTGGGATGCGCAGATGGACCACAACCTCAAGACCGCCTTCCTCGGCTGCAAGTATGTGTTGCCGGTGATGGAGCGGCAGGGCTCCGGGGCGGTGGTAAACATCTCCTCCGTCGCCTGCATGAGCCACCAGGTGGATGGCAGGACCAACGTGGCCTATGCGGCGTCGAAGGCGGGGGTGCTGGCCTTTACCCGCAGCACGGCGATCGCCTTCGTCAAGAAGGGCATCCGGGTCAACACGGTGGTGCCGGGGACGATGCATACGCCGCTGGTCGAGCACCGGCTGGCCAAGCAGCTCGGCGCCAATGACGCGGCGGCGCTGGTGGCCAAGCGCCACGCCAGCGTGCCGATGGGGCGGATGGGCGATGCCTGGGACATCGCCAATGCGGTGGTGTTCCTGGCGAGCGATGAGGCGCGCTACATCACCGCGACGCAGCTGGTGGTGGATGGCGGGCTGACCGCGGCCCGGCCCGGCTGATGCTCCCCGCGACGCCGCTTCGCGGCGTCACGGGGGGCGGTTGGTCGCATGCGCGCCCCACGCTTTGGCACGGACTGCCGCGGCAAAGCCGCGGCAGGACCATCAGGGATGCGGGTCAGCCCACCCGGTTCGCCACCAGCTCCTCCACCACTGCCGGATCGGCCAGGGTGCTGGTGTCGCCCAGGCTGTCGGTCTCGTTCGCCGCGATCTTGCGCAGGATGCGGCGCATGATCTTGCCAGAGCGGGTCTTCGGCAGGCCGGGCGCCCATTGGATCGCATCCGGGGAGGCGATCGGGCCGATCTCCTTCCGCACCCAGGCGACCAGTTCCTTGCGCAGCGCCTCGGTCGGCTCCTCGCCGGTCTTCAGGGTGACGTAGCAGTAGATGCCCTGGCCCTTCAGCTCATGTGGCATGCCGACCACCGCCGCCTCGGCGACCTTGGGGTGCGCCACCAGCGCGCTCTCGATCTCGGCGGTGCCCATGCGGTGGCCGGAGACGTTGATGACGTCGTCCACGCGGCCGGTGATCCAGTAGTAGCCATCGGCGTCGCGGCGGGCGCCGTCGCCGGTGAAGTACATGCCCTTGAAGGTGGAGAAGTAGGTCTGCCCGAACCGCGCATGGTCGCCGTAGATGGTGCGCATCTGGCCCGGCCAGCTGTCCAGCAGCACCAGATTGCCCTCGGCCACGCCCTCCAGGATCTTCCCCTCGGCATCGACCAGCGCCGGTTTCACCCCTGGCAGCGGCAGGGTGGCGGAGCCGGGCTTCTGGGCGATGGCGCCGGGCAGCGGCGAGATCAGGATGCCGCCGGTCTCGGTCTGCCACCAGGTGTCGACGATCGGGCAGCGCTCGTCGCCGACCGTGCGGTAGTACCAGAGCCAGGCTTCCGGGTTGATCGGCTCGCCGACCGAACCCAGGATGCGCAGCGATTTGCGGTTCGCCTTCTTCACCGGCGCCTCGCCGTCGCGCATCAGGGCGCGAATGGCGGTCGGCGCGGTGTAGAAGATGTTCACCTGGTGCTTGTCCACCACCTCCCAGAAGCGGGAGACGGAGGGGTAGTTCGGCACGCCTTCGAACATCAGCGTGGTCGCGCCATTGGCCAGCGGGCCGTAGACGATATAGGTGTGGCCGGTGACCCAGCCGACATCGGCGGTGCACCAGTAGATCTCGCCCGGGCGGTAGTCGAACACCAGCTCATGGGTGTAGCTGGCCCAGACCATGTAGCCGCCGGTGGTGTGCAGCACGCCCTTTGGCTTGCCGGTGCTGCCGCTGGTGTAGAGGATGAACAGCGGATCCTCGGCACCCATCGGCTCGGGCGGGCATTCCGCCGGCTCGCCGGTGGTGATCGCCTCGTACCAATGGTCGCGGCCGGCCTGCATGGCGACTTGGCCGCCGGTGTTCTTCACCACGATGACGTGGCTGATGCTGGGGCAGGTCGCCAGCGCGTCGTCGGCATTGGCCTTCAGCGGCACGGTGCGGCCGCCACGGCGGCCCTCATCCGCGGTGATCAGCACGCTGCATGCGCTGTCCTGGATGCGCGAGGCCAGGCTGTCCGGAGAGAATCCGCCGAAGACGATGGAATGGATGGCGCCGACCCGGGCGCAGGCCAGCATGGCGACCGCGGCCTCGACGATCATCGGCAGGTAGATGCAGACCCGGTCGCCCTTCTTCACCCCCAGCTTGCGCAGCGCATTGGCGAGCCGGCAGACTTTGGCGTGCAGATCCTTGTAGGTGACGCGGGCGTCGCTGTTCGGGTTATCGCCCTCCCAGAGGATCGCCACTTGGTCGCCCTTCGTCGCCAGATGCCGGTCGAGGCAGGAGACCGAAGCGTTGAGCACGCCATCCTCATACCAGCGGATGGCAACGTCGCCGTTGAAATCGACGTTCTTGATCTTCGTCGGCGGGGTGATCCAGGCGATGCGGGAGGCTTCCTGCTTCCAGAAGCCCTCGGGGTCACGCGCCGCCGCCTCGGTCATCGCCCGGAAACGCTCGGCGTTGACTAGGGCGTGCGCGGCTATCTCCGGCTTCACGGCGATCAGGGCGTCGTTGGACATTCCGGGTCTCCCCCATTGAGCGGTTATCCTGGTCCCTGGCAGTTTGGCCTCGCCCCCCGCCGCGTCAATCGGCGGCACGGGGCGGCTTCCGGCAGGGTTGCGGCTCAGGCCGGGTCGCCGGTGTCCGGCTGCAGGCCGGCTGCCTCGATCCCGGCGATGGCGGCAACCTCATCCTGGGCCGAGACATCGCCGCTGATGCCGACCGCGCCGAGGATGACCCCCGCCGCATCCACCGCCAGCACCCCGCCCTGCACCGGCACGGCGCCCATGCCCTTCGCCGCGGCCAGGTCCGACAGGGCGTTCACGAAGCCCGGCATGGCCTGCGACCGCCGCGCCAACTCCCGCCCGCCGAGGCCGAGCGACAGGGCGCCAAAGGCCTTGCCCTGGGCGATTTCGAGCCGCAGCAGGGAACAGCCATCCTCCCGCTGCATCGCCTTCATCTGGCCGCCGGCGTCGAGCACAACCACCGTCAGCGGCAGCAGCTTCAGCGCACGCCCCTTTGCGAGGGCGGCAGTCGCGATGGTGTTCGCCTGGGCTAGCGTCAGGCCGTTGGTCGGGTAGCGGGCCATGTGAGTGTATTCTCCCTCGGGGCTTCGCTTGTGCCGCGTCCGGGCCATCGCTGCCAGCCCCCCCTTCACGCATGGGCCGGGCGGCGCGGCCGTGGCAGGATGGCGGGATGACAGCGCAGGCCGAACCCCCGGCAGCGGCGCGACGGCCCCCGCGGCCGGCCGGCGCCGCCCCCAGCGAAGCCCGGTTGCGGGAGGCGGCGCTGGCGCATCTGGCGCGCTTCGCCGCCACCGAGGCCGGGCTGCGCCGGGTGCTGCAGCGTCGGGTGGACCGCTGGGCGCGCCGGGCGGAGGCGGAGGGTGCCGATCCGGCCGCCATTGCCGCCGCCGCCGTCGAGGCGCGTGCCGCCGCGGCGCGGGTGGCGCAGCGGCTGGCCGGCGCCGGGGTGGTGGATGACGCCGCCTTCGCCGAGGCCCGGGCCCGGCGGCTGGCTCGCGGCGGGCGGTCCCGCCGTGCCATCGCGGCGCATCTGGCGGGCAAGGGCGTGGCGCGGGAGGTCGCGGCGGCGGCGCTGCCGGATGCGGCGGCGGAACTCGACGCCGCCCTGGCGCACTGCCGCCGGCGCCGCATCGGCCCTTTCGCCCGAGACGAGGTGCCGAGGGTGAAGGCGCTGGCCGCCCTGGCCCGCGCCGGTTTCAGTCGGGAGGTGGCGGAGGCGGCGCTGGACACCACCCCGGATGCGGCCGAGGCGCGGCTGCTGGCGCTTCGGCGGGGATAGCGGATCGCGGTGGGGCATGAACGCGCCGGAGCGTGAATTCGCGCGACAAACGACAGGCTACAGCGGATCGCCGGAATGGCGTCAAGGCGTACACGCTACGGAGGGCACCTGCACGGCGTGACGCCGGAGGCGCCGGCAGGAATCACTCCGCCGGGCCGGCGGGCACCGCCGCCGACCGTACCCGCCGCAGCCGTTGCGTCGCTTGGCCGATCACCCGCAGCAGGTCGCTCTCCGCCCCTGCCGGCCGGTTGCAGGCTAGCCAGAGCGCCGCCGCAATGGCGGCATAGACGACGACCCCACAGCCGACCCCGGCTGCCAGCGCGCGGATCGCCGCGGCGGCATCCGTCGGCACCGGCGCCCAGCCGAGTCCGGTGGCCCACAGCACCAGCGCCATGGCGGCGGAGGCGGCCGCGGGGCGCCAGCAGGGCAGCAGTACCGCGCCCGGTCTGACTCGCAGCATCCGGGTGGCGAAATATACCATCATCACAGCGTCCAGCAGGAAGCCAAGGCCCAGCGCGAGCGCCGCGCCGGGCAGCCCGAGCCAGGGGATGAACGCAGCCATGAGCCCCAGCCGGGCAAGCGCCGCGACCAGATAAACTCCGAACAGCAGCCGCATTCGCCCCTGCGCGGTCAGCAGCACCTGGCTGATGTTGCCGAACGGTAGCGCCACCCCGGCGATGCCCAGCACCGCCACCAGCGGCACCGCCTCGTTCCAGGCCGGGCCGACGGCGAGGAACACCACCGGTGCCGCCACCATGGCCACTCCGACCCCGGCCGGCAGCATCACCAGCGCGGTCAGCGCGATGATGCGGAAGAAGGCGTCGCGGGTCGCGGCATCGCCGCCCTCGCGCTGCGAGGCGGCCAGGCCGGGGAAGCTGGCCCGGCAGATCGGCCCAACGACCTCGGAAGCTGGCAGCGTCGCGATCTCGGAGCCGAGGCTGTAGACCCCGAGGGACCATGGCCCGAGCAGGCGGCCGACGAAGAAGCTGTCAGCGCGGTCCCGCACCACGCTAGCGACGCTGAGCGCCCAGATCCAGAAGGAGAAGCCGGCCAGTTCCCGCCATGCCACCAGCGACAGCCGTGGGCGGAAGGGGTGCATGAGGTAGCTCATTGTCACCGAACAGATGCTGCCGGTGACCATGCTGAGGACCAGCGCCCAATAACTTCGGAACACCAGGGCCGCGCCCAGCGAGGTGACGAAGGTGACCAGGCGCGGCAGGATCATCATTTGGAATTCGCGGCGGAACGCCAGGTCGCGATGGAAATCCACCACTCCGATATTGGTGAAGCCGCCGATTGCAGGCAGCAGCGCCAGGACCAACAGCACCGTCTCCAACCGCGGGTCGCCAAAGAAAACCGCCAGGGGGGCGGCGCCCAGGGCAAGCAGCGCCGCGATTGCCAGGCACCGAGCCATATTCAGGGTGAATGCGGTATCGTAGAGCTCGCGGGTCGGATTCGGGCTACGGATGATCTGTTGCTCGACGCCGGCGTTCGTGCATGCATCGAGCGTGCTGCGGCAGGCATAGGCCAGCGCCACCAAGCCGAAATCCGCGGGCGTCAGCAGTCGCGCCAACACCAGCGTGCTCACCAGCCCGAGCAGGCGGGTGGTCATCCGCCAAGCGACCACCCAACCCGCCCCGTGCGCCGTGCGTGCCAGCGTGCTGCTCATGTGATGTCCGCCCCCGCGTCTCAGCGCCGCCCGAGGCGGCAGACAATTGTTCCACGATAAATTATGTTGCCATGCAGTGGCGGCGCGACCTCAGGCCCGCCATATGGGAGCCGATGCTCATGCCGGAACTTCGCCGCCTGGTGCCAGCGCCGATCCGTGCCCTCCGCTGGCGCCTGCGTTGGATGGCCAGCACCGAAAGCTTCGCCCGCCGCCCGATCCGCACGACGCTCCGCGCCGCCCGCTTCACCCTGTCCGAGATGGTGGGCGGCGACATCACCTTCCGCACCCCGCAGGGGCTGGGTTTCGCCACGATGCGAAATAACTTCAGCTCTTTTGCGATATTTGTCGATGGCGCGCGCGACCCCGACATCTGGCGCTTCATCAGCTAGCGGCTGCGGCCTGGCAGCGTTTTCGTCGATGCCGGCGCGAATGTCGGCACCTACGCTATTCCCGCAGCGGCCCTGGTCGGCGAGGCCGGCCGAGTGGTGGCCTTCGAGGCCCATCCCTACACCTACGACTATCTGACGCGAGGGCTGGCGATGAACGCCATGCCGCAGGTCACCGCCCTCAACCAAGCGCTTGGCGCGGCGCCGGGGCAGATCGCCATGCATTTCGATCAGGCTAATCCCGGCGAGACCCATGTCGCCCGCGCCGGCGCGCCGGACAGAAAGGATGTGGCGGTGCCGCTCACGACACTCGACATCGCCCTGCCGGCGCTTGGCATCACCGTGGTGGACTATCTGAAGATCGACGTTGAAGGCTTCGAACTTCCGGTGCTTGAGGGGGCCCGGGCGACGATCGCGGCCAGCCCCGACATCGCTATCCAGACCGAACTCGTCGAGCGCCACGCCTCGCGCTACCGCTACCGGCTGGAGGACATCGTCGCGCTGCTGCGCGGCCTTGGGCTGGCGCCATATGGTGTCGACGGCGACGGCAGGGCCATTCCGCTGCCGGGCGCCCCAGCCGGCGATGTGATCTGGATGCGCCCCTGACGGTAGCAACCGGCCAGGCCACTCAGCTGGGTGCGGGATCAGCCGTGCCATCTCAGGCCCGCACCAGATTGGGTGTCGTGGCGGCGGCGATCGCGGCGCCGCCGGTGCCGGCCAGGAAGCCCTCGAACACCAGCAGCTGCCACAGCGCCTGGGCGTGGTCGAACTGGCCGGAGGCGTGCTCATCGGCCAGCCGGGCAAGGCCGGTGGGGTCGAACAAGCCGCTGTCGAGCATCGGCGCGCCGAGCAGCCGTGCCCGTACCTCCGCCGCCTGCACCCGGAACTGGCCGCCGATGGTCGCCGCGAAGCCACGCTTCGCGCCCCACAGCAGCGCTGGCGGCAGCAGCGGCGCCAGCGCCTCCCGCAGCACATGCTTGCCGGTGTTGCGCCGCAGCTTGAGCCGCGCCGGCAGCGCCATGCCCCAGCCGACCAGCGCGGGGTCGAGAAGCGGCGGCCGCACTTCCAGCGACACCGCCATGGCGGTGCGGTCGGTCTTCACCAGGATGTCGCCCGGCAGGTAGCTGTGCAGGTCGGCGTATTGCGCCTGCAGCAGCCCGTCCTCCGGGTCGCACTCGGCCATCAGCGCGGCGATCCGTGCCGCCGGATCGTGCCCGGCCACGGCGCCGCGCTGCGCCACGGAGAACAGCCCATGCCGGCAATCCTCGTGCAGCTTGCAGAGGGTACGGTAATAGCCGAGCGCGGCGTCGAGGCTGAGCTCGGTCAGGGTGTGCTTCGCCCGCAGCCAGCGCGGCGCACGGTCGAGCTTGGGATAGATCCGTGCCAGACTGCCGAGCACCCGGCTGCGCGCCCCGGCGGGGATGTAGCTCCGCACCGCCTCGGCCATCGCATGAAACCGGTAGCGGCGGTAGCCGGCGAAAACCTCGTCGCCGCCGTCGCCCGAGAGCGCCACGGTGACGTGCCGGCGGGCGAGGGCGCAGACCGCCAGGGTCGGCACCGCCGAATGGTCGCCGAAGGGTTCGCCGAAGATGCGGGCCTGATCGCGGGCGGCGGTGAGATAGTCGGCAGTGCCGGCCTCGGCATGGTGGGCGGTGCCGAAGCGCGCCGCGGTCTCAGCCGCCTGGGCGCGCTCATCCGCCGCGCCGGCGAAGCCGATGGTGAAGGTGGCGAGCGGGCCGCCGACGCCCTCCGCATTGGCACGGGCGGCGAAGGCGACGACGGCGCTGGAGTCGACGCCGCCGGAGAGGAAGGCGCCGAGCGGCACATCGGCCATCAGCTGGGCGCGCACCGCCGCATCCAGCCTTGCGGCCAGCTCCCGCGGCGCATCGGCGGGAGCGGCGGCAGTGCGGGTCGGCGCCTGCCAGTAGCGGCGCGGCGCCGGCAGGCCGGCGGTGCCGCGGCGCAGCAGCAGCGCATGCGCCGCCGGCAGCCGGCGGATGCCCTGCCAGATGGTGTGCGGGTCGGGGACGTAGCCGAAGGCCAGGTAGTCATCCACAGCCACCGGGTCGATCCGCCGCGGCAGCTCCGGCAGCGCCAGCAGCGCGCCGATCTCGGAGCCGAAGGCCAGTGTCCCGTCCGGCAGCAGCGCATAGTGCAGCGGCTTCTCGCCCAGCCGGTCGCGGGCCAGCAGCAACTCGCCCCGGCCACGGTCCCAGAGGGCGAAGGCGAACATGCCGGAGAGCCGCTCCAGCACCCCGGTCCCCCATTGCAGCCAGCCGTGCAGGATGGATTCGGTGTCTGAGCGGGTACGGAAGCGGTGGTGACCTGCCCCCACTTGGGGATCCACGGGTTATGAGAGACTTGACCCATGTTCTGGCTTGGCCGTCTGGCCCTGCCGGAGCGGAGCGTAGGCGGGGCCAGACGGCCAGGGCAACACCGCTTCCGGTG
>NZ_JACOMF010000043.1 GCF_014283215.1 Siccirubricoccus deserti | reverse complement strand
GCCGGACGAGTATCTCGGCCCCGCTGATTACACCGCCTTTGCGCGGGAACGTGCGGAGTACGAGCAGCGGATGGTGACCCGGCTGAAGCTCTCTATCGACTGACTTGCCGCCCCCTCCAGGTCACCTGCGCTGCCGTCTCATGGAAGCTACATGGCGCAGCGGCCGTCTCGGCTTAGACCTCGCCGGCTCGCTGTCGTAGGGCAAAGGCGGCCTGGAAGGTGGGGCGCACGGCAGTCCTACGATGGGGCTTGCGTTTTGGCCTCGTCGGTGAGGCTAGCCCGGATTTCTCACATGGGCCGGTGCACGGGCTTACGGAAAGGGAAAAAGCCCTTGTTCGGCAAAGGCTTGCTGCTGGGCGGCAGGAGTCTTCGACACGGACAGGGTGTGGTTCGAAAGCGGGTCTGCACAGGCGTCGGATCCCGGACGCGGTGGCGTGCGGCGCTCACCGCCGGACCGGCGTCAGCGTCAGCCCCTCGGGGTCGAACTCGACAAGGGCTGCAGCGAAGAAGTCGAGGAACGCGGCGACCTTCGGCACCGGCTCCGCGGTTCGGCGGTAGAGCGCGTGCAGCGCCGGGCCGCCCGGGCAGGACCAGTCCGGCAGCACCCGCCGCAGCGCGCCGGAGGCAAGCAGCCCGGGGTCGAACATGCCGACGCGCACGACCCCCGCGCCGGCGAGCGCGGCGGCCAGCAGCGCCTCGCGGTCGTCCGTCACCAGCGCCGCCGGGACCGCGACCCGCCGGCGCTCGCCGCCCCGCTCGAAGGTCCACTCGTCCCAGGGCTTCACCGCGAACGGCGGCTTGTGGACCAGGCAGGCGTGGCGCGGCAGGTCGTCCGGGCCCGCCGGCGTCCCGGCCGCCTCCAGGTAGGCGGGCGCCGCGCAGGCGACGAAGCGCAGCCGCGCCATCCGGCGCGCCACCAGCCGCGAGTCCGCGAGCGGGCCGACGCGCAGCAGCAGGTCCATCCCGCCGGCGTGCATCTCCTGCGCCTCGTTCTGCACCAGCAGCTCGACCCGCAGCCCGGGGTGCCGGCACAGGAAGGGCGCGAGGCGCGGCGCGACGACGCAGCGGCTGATCGGGATGGCCGCGCCGACGCGCAGCGTGCCCTCCAGGCGCGTCCCGGGGTGCGCGGGCGTCGCCGCCGCGCCGTCCATCGCGTCCAGGCCGTCCACGATCCCCCGCGCGCGCCGGTAGGCCGCCTCGCCCTCCGGGGTCAGGCGGAGCTGGCGCGTGGTGCGGTGGAACAGCCGCACCCGCAGGCGGACCTCCAGCTCGGCGATGCCGTGGCTGACCGCCGAGGGCGTCACCCGCAGCGCCGCGGCGGCCCGGGTGAAGCTGCCCGCCTCCACGACTCGGACCAGCATCTCGATCTGGCGCAGGCGGTCCATGGCCGGGGCTCCGCTATCTCAGAGGCAGTCTCGTGAAATCCGCTCACAAGTGAAGTGCCGACGCGGTGACTGCCGCGGCGCGCGCGGCGGCGCCACATGGGGGTACAGGGTCCGACCCCCGCTCCGCGCGGGGCGGCCCGGGGCACAGGGAGGTCCGGACATGGCCGTGATGCATTCCACCCGCCACCGCCTTTTGCGCCGGCATCTCCTCGGGGGGGCGGTGTGCCTCGCCGCGGTGGGCGGCGGCGCCTTCCGAGGCCGCGCGGCGTGGGGGCAGGCGACGCCCGGCTTCCCCAGCCGCCCGGTGCGGGTCGTGGTGCCCTTCCCGCCAGGGCAGGACGTCATCGCCCGCCTCCCCGCCGAGGCGATGGCCGAGTTCCTGGGCCAGCCGGTCGTGGTGGAGAACCGCCCCGGCGCGGGCGGCAGCCTTGCCGCCGAGCACGTGGCCCGCGCCCCGGCCGACGGCCACACCCTGCTGATCGGCAGCACGGACGCCGTGATCTACTCCTTCGTCATGGCCGAACGGCCGCCGCTCGACCCCTTCCGCGACTTCGTCCCGGTCGCCCGCGTCACACGCGACCACTGGGTCGTCGCGGCCTCGCCCGCGCTCGGGGTGGACTCCCTCGCCAGGCTGGTGGCGCTGGCGAGGGCCCGTCCTGGGGTGCTGAACTTCGCCTCGCCGGGCATCGGCACCTCCTTCCACCTCCAGGCCGAGCGGTTCTGCCGCCGCGCCGGCATCGAGGCGGTGCACGTGCCCTACCGCGACAACTATGTCGCGGACCTGATGGCCGGGCGGGTGTCCTTCGTCGTGCAGGCCGCCGCGCCGCTGCTGCCGCAGGTCGCCGCCGGGCACCTGCGCGGGCTGGCGCTGCTCTCGGCCGCGCGTCTGGCGGAGCTGCCCGAGGTGCCGACCATCGGCGAGGCGGGCTACCCGGACCTCGTCTACAACGCCGGCGTGACCCTGTTCGCGCCGGCCGGCACGCCCGGGGCGGCGGTGCTGCGGCTGAGCGAGGCGGCGAACCGCGCCGCGGCCTCGCCGGCGCTGGGCCGGCGCTTCGCCGAGCTGGGGATGGAGACGGTGCGGGGCTCACCCGAGGACGCCGCGCGCTTCCTGCGCGGCCTGATCGAGGTGCAGGACGGGATGCGCGTCGCCGTGTTCGGCAGGGCGCGGTAGGGGATGGCCGCGGGCGCGGTGGACTGCCACGCGCACTGGATCCCGCCGGGGCTCGCGGCCCTGCTCCGCTGCCGGCGGGCGGCGCCGCGCATCGGGCCGGCGCCGAGCGGCGGCGGCGGCGAGCGCCTCGTCACCTTCCAAGAGGAGCTGCCCTTCGACGCGGCGATGGGCGACCTCGGCGCGCGGCTGGACGCCATGAACGGGTGGGGGGTGGCGCGGCAGGTGCTCTCGCTGGGCAGCCTCTTCGGCGTGGACTGCCTGCCGGCCGAGGAGGCGCTCCCGCTGGTGGCCGCCTTCAACGATGCCGCCGCCGCCGCGATCGCCGCCGCGCCGGACCGCTTCGCCGCGCTCGCGGCGCTGCCGCTCGCCGACCCCGCACGCGCGGCCGCGGAGCTGGAGCGGGCGCACGGCGCGGGCCTGCGCGGTGCGGTCCTGGCCGCCGACGCCTTCTTGACGCCGGAGGACGCGGCCCGCCTCGGACCGGTGCTGGCCGCGGCGGATCGGCTCGGCGCGCACCTCTTCGTCCACCCCGGCCCGGTGTCGCCGCTGCCCGAACGCACGGTGGGCGAAGCGTCGGCGCACGCCGCCTGGCAGCGTCGCATCGTGCTGGAGGCGCAGGCCCGGCTCTCCTCGGCCGTGGTCACGCTCGGCCTCTCGGATCTGCTCGACGCCTACCCGCGGGTGACGGTGCAGGTCGCCAACCTCGGCGGGGCCGTCCCCTTCCTGGTTGAGCGCATGGACGAGGTCGCGCGCGGGGAGCGGCCGGGGGCGCCGCCGCCCTCCGAGCGGCTGCGGCACGGGCGGGTCCACGTGGACACCGCCTCGTTCGGCCCGCGCGCGGTGGCGCAGGCCGTGGCCTGCTTCGGCCCGGAGCGCGTCTTGTTCGGCAGCGACTGCCCGATCTTCGACCCCGGCCGGGCGCTGGCGGCGGCGGCCGCGGCCGGCCTCGGCGTGGGGGCGGCGGGGCTGCTGCTCGGCGGGAATGCGCGGCGCCTGTTCGGCTGAGCGCGGCCCGCGCCACCGATGCAGTGGTGTGCTGCGAGGGGCAAACAAGATCCTGTCGCCCGGCATTCCCGATCGGGTTGTCCCTTTTCGGGGGGACCAATACCGCGCGGAGGAGCTCGCCCATGCCGACAGACCACGATCCGTCTCCGTTCGGCTTCGCGCCCGTCGAGGGCCGCGCCGTGGTCGCGGCCTTCGACGTCGGGGCGATCACCTCCAATGCCGGCGCGCTGCTGCTCGGCGCCACGGACCGGGCGATCGGTCTGGTCCGTGGCTTCGCATCCTGCTTCCGCGACGCACGGATGCCGGAGCGCACCGAGCACGAGGTCACCCCCCTGGTCGGCCAGCGCGTCTTCGGCATCGCCCTTGGCCACGAGGACGTGGTCGACCATGACCAACTCCGCCACGACCCGGTGCTGGCCGTGCTTGCCGGCAAGCTGGAGGCGCGCCGAGCCGGCTGTGCCCCGCTGGCCGGCAAAAGCACCCTGAACCGACTGGAACATGCGCCGGCAGACGAGCCTGGCCGCTATCACCTCATCGGCCACGACGGCGCGGCGATCGAGGCGCTGTTCGTGGACTGGTTCCTCGACGCGCATCGCTCGGTGCCGCGGCAGATCATCCTCGACCTGGACGCCACTGACATCCCGCTGCACGGGCATCAGGAAGGACGCTTCTTCCACGGCTACTACGACGCCTACTGCTATCTCCCCCTCTACATCTTCTGCGGTCGGCACCTGCTGGCGGCGAGGCTGCGGCGGTCGAACATTGACGCCTCGGCCGGCGCGGTGGAGGAGGTCGCGCGCATCATCGGCCGCATCCGCGCCCGCTGGCCGCGGGTTCGCATTCTGCTGCGGGCCGACAGCGGCTTCGCCCGCGAGGCACTGATGGCCTGGTGCGAGGCGAACCGGATCGACTTCGTCTTCGGTCTGGCCCGCAACGCTCGCTTGGTCGAGGAGATTTCCATCGATCTCGCCTGGGCCGAGGAGGAGGCTACCAGGACCGGCCAGCCAGCGCGGCGCTTCCGCGACTTCCGCTGGTCGACGCTGGACAGCTGGTCGCGCCGGCGGCGCGTGATCGGCAAGGCGGAGTGGACCCGCGGCGAGGCCAACCCGCGCTTCATTGTCACCTCGCTTCGCCCCGCCGAGATCGAGGCCCGCAGCCTCTACGAGCGCGTCTACTGCGCCAGGGGCGACATGGAGAACCGAATCAAGGAGTGCCAGCTCGATCTCTTCGCCGACCGCGCATCCGCGGCCACCATGCGGGCCAACCAGCTGCGCCTGTGGTTCGCCGCCATGGCCTACGTCCTGCTATGCGCCCTGCGCCGCATCGGTCTCGCCCACACCCAGTTCGCCCAGGCTACCTGCGGCACGCTGCGCCTTGCCCTGCTCAAGATCGGCGCACAGGTCCGCCGCTCCGTCCGCCGTATCAAGATCGCCATGGCGTCAGCCCATCCGCACCAGGCCGAGTTTGCTCTGGCCTACGCTCGATTGACCGCCGCCGCAGCGCCCTGACGACCCAGACATCGCAAGCCGCCATAGGCCCCGCCAACGCTGCACAGCACGCGGCGATGGCGCGGCATGGCCGAAGAGCAGCCGTTCCGCCCACACGCCGGCTATCAAGCCAGAACACCAGCCACCATCAGCCGCTCACGCCATCAGACCCGCCCCTGGTGAGAAGGGCAGGCTAGACCGAAGGCTTTCGCAATGAGCTGCAGAACCTTCTCTGCGCCTCGCTGCCTCCATCCATTGTGCGAAATGTCACCGACGCGATGGCCGACCAGGAGATACAACCCATCAAATCGCCCGATACTGAATGTCGTCTACAAATGACTCAATCGCTCGGGCGCGATGCGCTGCAGGTGACCCAGCGACGGGGAGGCAGATCGTCATGGCGAGTAACAGGCTCGTTCTCGCGCGCGTCGGCGCCGCGGCAAGCTTCAGGCCAGTCGTCGCCGAAGCAGCCTCAGCCGACATCATGCCCGCGCCACAACGCAACTTGGCCGAGGCGATCCCCGCAGCAGCGCTCGCGCCGCGGCTCGTCCGGCCCCGCGTTGACGTAACGCTCGACGAGACCCGCATCGTCAATCCGCAGATCTTCGACCAGGTGGTGAAGATCCGCCCCCGTCCGATCGTGCTGCTCAACACCTGCCCGGCCGGGGGCGTGCATGACCATAATGGCAGCGCCGCCTATACGCTCGCCTGCGACGACCCGCAGGCGCGCGGCCAGCCGGACTGGCGCTGGTGCCGCAAATGCCAGGGCCTGGCCTATGGCGGCGGCGTGGCGCAGAGCCGCTGCCCGCGCGGCGGCCAGCACGACCACACCGGCAGCGCCGCCTACACCGTCGCGATGAACGATCCCGCCGCGCCCGGCCAGCCCGGCTGGCGCTGGTGCCACAAATGCCAGGGCTTGGCCTATGGCGGCGGCGCGCCGGGGCCGTGCCCGGCCGGCGGCCAGCACGACCACGGCGGCAGCGGTGCCTATGCGGTGCCGATGAACGACCCGAACGCACCCGGCCAGACCGGCTGGCGCTGGTGCCGCAAATGCCAGGGCCTGGCCTATGCCGGCGATACCGGCCTGAGCCGGGAGGAGCTGGCGCTGCCCGTGGCGCCCGGACAGGAGGTGACGGACACCGTCACCTACGAGCCCGCGGTGCCCGGCACGCCGCCGATGCACCTGCCGCAATACCGCCTCGCCCGCCGCGGCACGACCGGCACCGGGGGCTATGAGATCCGCTTCGGCCAGGCGCCGGATGGTGCCCCCATCCTGACCCTGCGCCTCGAGAAGCAGCGCGCGCCGCAGATCCCGGCCGGCACCGCGACGGCGGAGCTGCCGCACGAGATCCTGCTGCGGCTGACCTACCGCTTGGTGCTGGCCGGCGGTGGCGGCGCCACCAAGGAGCTCGCCTTCCAGGAGATCGGCGAGACCGCCGATGGGCTCTCCCTGGTGGCGACGCTGCGCTTCTCCGGCCCCGCCGAGCGCGACCAGGCTCTGGCCGCCGTCACCAATCTGGAAGGCGGCGCGGGCCTGCTCATCACCCGCTCGGTGCGCGTCGCCATTCCCGTTGTGGGCAGCCCCAACCGCTTCCGTCCCGTCACCCGGGCGCTGGAGCAGGTGGCGGAGCCCAACCCCTTCTTCTTCAACCCGGACCTCAACCGCGACCTGTTCGAGGGGCCGCGGCCCGGCGCTGGGCAGCTCGGCCTCTCGCCGCATCAGGTGGCGCAGGGCGACCGCTTCCACACCTACTGGCAGGACACCGCCCGGCCGAACACCGCCTACTATCTGCCGAACGCCTTCCGCCTGGCTCGGCGCGGCAAGCCGGCGCCCTTCCTGCCGGTCGTCGCCACCCGCCTCGCCCCCGGCGCCACCGGGCCGGAAAACGCGGCGATGGTGCTGGAATTCGTCGCCACGCCCTTCACCGACCCGGATCGCCTAGCGGCCGCGCGCCAGGCCCTAGCGGCCAAGCTGCTGCCCGCCGGCGCCAGCCCAGACGACATCGTCTTCGAGCCGTTGCAGGTGGAGAAGGCCAGCCTGTGGATGGCGCTGCCCGGCGCGGTCGGCTTCACCGAGCGGCCCGGCGCGCTGATCGACCTCCGCTCCGGCCTCACCCATGTCGAGACCCTGCCGCTGCCCGCCTTCCAGGCGGTGTACGACGCGCTGATGGGCGGCTCCGTCGCGCTGATGCGCGGCGAGGTGCGGGTCGATCTCGGCAGCGGCGTCACCGACCGCATCCCCTTCGAGGCACGGTTCGACACGATGAACGGCAACCTGGTGGAGGTGCAAGCAGCGCCCGGCCTGGCCCCCGGCAGCTTCGCGCTGACTCTGACGAACGCCATCGAGAGCCCTCTCACTGTCGCCAGCCTGGGCGGGCTGCTGCGCGCCGCCGGGCAGGATGTGGCGGCGACGATCGGCGAGTTCTCCCAGCCCCTGCCGGCGGAGCTGGCGCCGGGCGCCAGCCTGAGCTGCGTGCTCACCCCCGCGGCGCCGGCGCCGGCCGAGGCACAGCCGGTGCTGGACCTGGACGGGCTGCGCGTCCGCCCCGACGCCGCCGGGCTGTGGGAGGTGATCCTCGACACCACCACGCCGAACGAGATCAGCCGCACCATCCGGGTGAAGCTCTTCCCCGCGATGTTTGAGGCGCCGGACGGCAATGCCGCGGAGCCCGCCCTGGCCGTGCTGGTGCAGTTCGAGCGCGGCACCACGCTGGAGCTGACGCCGGAGAAGCCGGAGGCCGAGCTGCGGCTGCCCATTCCCATCGGCAGCATCGTGCTGCGCAGCGCCGCGGGCCCATCCGGCTACCGCTACCGCTGCAGCGTCATCCGCCGCTCCTCCCGCGCCACCGACAGCGAGTGGCGGGAGGACAGCAGCGACCTCCTCGTCCCCCTGCTGCCGAAGGAGGGCTGAGCCGTGCCCGCCATGCTGCCGGATTGGGGACGACCGGTCACGCTGGAAGGCGGGACCGCCTTCGCCGCGGAAGGGGATTTGGCGCCACCGGTCCTGCTGCCCCGGGCGGTCACCCTGGCCACGGAGCCGGATGGAAGGCCGGCCTTCCGCCTCTCGGTCCTGCGCGCCCTGCCGCCGGCCGAAGGCATGGGGTGCCTGGAGCTGCGGTTGCGGCTGCAAGGCGAGGACATCCCCGGCACCATGCTCGCCCGGGTGGCGCGCGGCAGCCTGCGGCTGCGCCCCGCCGCGGCGCTCGGCACGATCCCGCCGGAGCTGCTGGCGCCGCTCCCGCTCGACTGGAACGGGCTCGGCCTAGCGCGGCTCGCCCTGCCGCTCTCCCAGACCGCCGCGACGCTGGTCGAAGGGCTGCTCGCCGCCGGCAGGGGGCTCGGCCTCGACGCGCTGGCGGAGCTGGAGGTGGATGGCATCGCCCCGCGCCTGCCCGGCCTGTCGCTGCGGCTGGAGGTCGGCGCGCTGCTCGCCTGGCTCGGCACCCTGGCCGGCCCGGACGGGCTGTTGCCGCGCGAGGTGCTGCTGGCGCGGCTGCGGCTGGAGCCGGCGCAGCCCGGCATCGGCCTCGGCCCGCTGCCGGAGGGGCTGCCGCCCGACCTCCTGGCCCTGGCCGTGCTGGACCGGCTACGGGCGCGGGAGCTGCTGCGTCCCGCCCCTTCCAGCGCGCCGGACGGCACCCCGATGCTCCGCCTGCCGGCGGCCGGGGAGGCGCTGCCGGAGCGCATCGACATCGACTTGGCGGAGCGGCTGGTGGCGCCGCGGCCCGTCGCCCTGCGGCTCGACCCCGTGGCCGCGGCGCTGGCGCTGGCGGCCGGGCATGGCAGCACGGAGTCGCTGGTGGCGAGGGGCACGGCGGCGCCGCTCGGCCTTGGCTTCCACCGGCTCCTGCTGGGGCAGACCGTGCCGCAGCCCGTGGCGGGCATCCTCGGCCTCGGCGCCCGGATCCGGTTCCCGCCGAATCCCCCCGACCGGCCGCAGGAGATCCGCCACGACCTGGAGCTCTCGCCCGGCGCGTCGGCGCCGGAGCTCGCCGTCCGCCTGGCCCCGGGCGAGAGGCTCGCCTGGCGGCTGCAGGGCTTCGCCTTCGTCCCGGCCGCCGATGGCCGCCGGGTGGAGCGGCTGCAGGCCGAGGAGGTCGAGGGCGCCGGCCCACGCCCCCTGCTGACCCCGGCGCTGCTGCCGCTGCGGCTGGTGGAGCTGGAGGCGGAGCCGGCGCTGCTTGGCCTTGGCACGCTGCTGCTGCGGCTCTCGGCGCAGCTGCCCGGCGGCCCCTTCCGCGCCGAGGCGGAGCTGGACCGGCAGCGCCCCGCCGCCGTCTTCGGCCTGCCGCCGGATGCGACGGCCGCCAGCATCGCGCCGGAGCTGTGCGGCGCCGGCGGGGCACGGCTGAGCCTGCCGCCCTTCCCAGCGGAGGACCGGCGCCTGCTGCTGCAGGATGTGCCGGGCCTCGGCCCGCGCGACCTGCGGGTGGAGGTGCAGCTGGCCGCCGGCACCACCCTGGCCGCGCTGGACCTGCTGCCGGAGGATGCGGCGGAGGGGGCGGAGCCGGTCACCCTGGCCTTCACGCAAGCCGAGCCCGCCCGAATCTTCCGCTGGTTCTGCCGCGACCCCTTCCGGCCCGGCCTGCGCTGGCGCCGCCACGCCCCGGGCGCCCCCTGGTCTGCGCCGGATCGCGGCCCCGGGCCCTTGGTCATCGCGCTGGGAGACGCCGCATGAACGGAATCGGGACTGCGCTGCCGGGCCGCACCATCGCCGGCGTGCGCCTCTGGGCGGAGGACGGCGCTTGGCTCTACCTGGCCGAGCAGCCGCTGCCGCTCCTGGATGCCAATGGCCGGCCGCAGGTCTCGGCGCTGGAGGCGGCGGGAATGACCATGCTCTCGGTCGGCGCCAGCCTGCAGCCGACGGAGGCGACCATGGCCCTGCTACAGCAGGAGGTGGCGCAGCTCGCCGGGCCGGCGGCGGAGCTGCACCCCGCAGCGCTCACCATGCGCCACGCCGCGCTGGAGGTGGCCGAGGCGGAGGGCTTCGCCGAGATCGCCACCGCCCGCGCCTCCGACCTGCCGCCCCAAGCGGCGGCCTTCTCCGCCGTGCTCAGGGACAGCCGCGCGGCCACCGCCCTGGCCGGGCTGCGCGGCGAAGCCGGGCGGCTGCGGGTGCTCTACCGCGTCGCCCTGCCGCGGCGGCGGGCCGCCACCGCGGCGCTCGCCGGCGACCTGACCAACCATTTGGACGGCACCGGCCAGATCGACGCCGCAGGAGCCGAGGCGGCCATCCGCTGCGCCATCGAGACGGGCGATGCGAAGTGGTCGGAGCAGGCCGATCCCGGCGCCAGCGAGGAGCTGCGCCGCACCGTCCGCAGCGCCGCCATGGCGCAGGCGGTGCAGAGCCTGGCGCGGACCGGCACGGCGGGGCCGGGCGCCCGCACCACGGTGCAGGCGGAGGCGACGCGGACCGAAGCCGCGCCGCTGACCCTGGAGCTGACCGCCGACCTCGCTGGCTGGCTGGGCGGCGGCTGACGGAGCCCGAGGCTTTCACCAAGGCGCGGCAAGCGCCGATGCGGAGGAAACACCCATGCTGTCCATCGCAAAGTCCGAGACGATCGAAGGCGTGCAGGTCTTCGGCGACGACCAGGATTTCCGGCAATTCTACCTGCTGCCGAACCAAGTGAGCTGGCAGATCCTGCCCGGCGGGCGGCCGAATTTCGGCTTCATCAAGTACCGCATGCCGATCGAGCGGGCGAACGGCAAGAAGGGCGGCGGCTTCGCCTCCTTCCAGGTCGAGCTGGCAATGACCGAGGCGCAGAAGCAGAAGATCCGCGCCGTGCTGGAGGAAAGGCTGCGCCGCGAGGGGCGGCTGCAGCCCGGCCAGGGCGCCGTGCTCCGCCTCGACCGCCCGACCTTCCTCAGCGGCAAGGTGGATGTCGTCTGCTTCGACAGCGGCGGCGCGCTGGTGGAGAAGATCCGCGCCCCGAGCGCGCCCTCGCTCTACGGCACCAATGCCGTCGCCATCCAGGTCGAGTTCTCCGATATCGGCGCCCGGATCTTCGAGGAGGCGATCAAGGGCATCGGCGAGTCCTTCGTCCAGGCCAATTACACCCTGACCTTCCAGGGGCGCATGCCGCCCGGCCATATCCGCGGCTTCTGGGAGGCCTCGAGCTTCATGACCTTCCGCCAGGAGATGCATGACGACACGCGCTGGTTTGCCGAGGACGATTACGAGGAGAAGATCACCGAGCTCATCAGCAAGTCCGAGACCTCGAAGGTCGAGTGGATCCTGCGCCCCGCGGCACCGCCCGGCGCCGATCCCGCCGGTTTCGAGAAGGCGCTCATCGCGGTCGAGGATCGGGTGAACAACCAGCTTGCCGAAGGGATCAAGCGCAACATCCTGGAGGCGATCCCGCCAGAGAACCGCGACGTCTCCAAGTTGCGCGAGCAGGGCTTCGACAACGTCATCCGCACGGTCAACGCGACCCGCATCTCGAGCGTCACGGTCGAGTACAAGGAGAACCGCGTCATCGAGCAGGTGGTCCATCCGCCCGGCAAGCTGCCATCGCTGAAGACCGTCACGGTGGACGGCAAGCCGGTGGACTGGAACCAGGTGATCCAGACCATCGATGCCGACGATCCGTTCTTCAAGAGCTTCGGCATCAACGTGCAGGTCAATGCCGATTTTGCCGACCTGCCGATCTTCGGCGTCGACGTGGCAATGGAGTACAAGGGCCCGCAGGGGCAGAAGCACGCCAAGACCTGGACCTTCCAGAAGCCGGAGGACATCCAGCGCTTCGAGGCCTTCCTCGACGGCGGCGACGGCGAGGTCACCTATTCCTACCTTGTCAACTACAAGGGCGAGTCCAACGTCTACAAGTCGCCGCAGCTCAAGACGAAGTCGAACCTCAGCATCAATGTCGGCGAGCTCGGCATCTGGAAGATGGATGTGGTCGCGGGCGACATCAACTTCGCCCAGGTCACCTCCGCCCAGGTCATGGTGCGCTACGACGACGGCGCCGGCGTGCGCATCGAGAAGCAGTTCACCATTACCGACCAGACCCGCGAGCACAAGATCCGCGAGGTGATATTCAAGACGCGGGACAAGCCCTGCCGCTATGCCGTGAAGTACTTCATGCAGGATGGCAGCGAGATCGCGGTGCCGGAGAAGGAGGCGGAGGGCGAGCAGCTCTACATCAACGATCCCTTCCAGCTCCGCACCGTGTCGCTCCGCACCCGCGGCGATTTCGAGCGGACGATCGAGACCATCTTCGTCGACCTCGTCTATGACGACCAAGCCAACCGCTTCCAGCAGCGCAAATCCATGGCCTTCAGCAAGGATGGCAAACGCTTCGAGGACTGGGTGTTCCCGGTCATCGACGACCGCGGCGGCACGCTGAGCTACACCGGCAACATCCTGTTCCGCACCGGCGAGGCCCAGCCGATCGGCGAGTCCGACGTGAAGGGCAACACGCTTCTCATCGGGCCGGAGGTGCTGGAGGTGCATATCGAGCCGGATTTGATCGACTGGACCAAGGTGCGGCTCGCAACGGTGACGCTGAGCTACGAGGATGCGGGCAACCAGATCGCTCACAACGACACCTTCACCATCCGCAAAGACACCCCGCCCTCCATCTGGAGCGTCGGCATTAAGGACAAGACGCGGCGCAAATACACCATGTCCGCGAAGTACTTCCTCGAAGGCGGCGTCCGCCAGGAGGTTGGTCCCCTTGAGGTGAGCGACGAGGTGTTGGTCTTGGAGCCGCCGGCCGCCTGACGGCAGAGAGGAGGAGGGATGTGCAATGATGTACCTGGAACCGCCCTTCTACATGGTCAACGGCGTGCTGGTGTACCGCGACCATGAGGACGCGCTGCAGCACTACTACATGCCGCTGGCGCCGAGGCTGCGGACCACGCCCGATCCCGCGACGGGGCGCGAGGCGCCGCACCTACTCCTCCTCAAGTACCGTACCGAGACGCCGGCGGGCTCCGGCGGCTTCCTCAGCCTCGACGTCCATCTCGGGCTCTCGCCGCGCGAGCTGGACGACCTGGCTTCCGAGGTGAAGCGGCTCGGCCGGCTGCCGCAGATGCCGCGGCTGTCGCCCGTGCCGGTCACCGACGGCAAGGTGCGGCTGATGATCTTCGGGCAGGACAGCCAGCCCGCGCCGCCGCCCCGCCCCGGCACCTCCCCGGCGCCGGCCACGACGCCCGAGGCCGGGCCGCGCTTCGTGCTGAAGATGCAGCACGCGGCGAAGCCCTCCCTCTACGGCGACAACGCTGCCGCCTTCTCCGTGCAGCTCGACCCCGCCGGCACCGCCATCATGGAGCAGGCGCTGCTCGGCGAGATGGCGCCCATCCTCGTAGTCTATCAGCTCGACTACGTCGCGCTGCGGCCGGCCTTCTCCGTCCGGCTGAAGATCGACTGGGACCGGGTGCAGGAGGCGCTGGACGAGGAATACGGGCATGAGGGGATGTTCACCTCCACCCAGATCGGCAAATCCGTGGACAAGTTGCGCGAAACCCGCGCGATCGAGTTCACCGCCGACAATTTCGTCGCCGACGCGCCCGACGCCGCGAGCCCGGAGACGGCGCGCTTCAACGCCGCCCGGGCCCGGGTGGAGGAGATGATCACTGACGCCTTCTTCGAATCCAGCCTGCCACCGATGACGACGCGGCCGGATGGCTGGGACCGTGCGGCAGATATCCTCGGCGAGGCGCATCAGAAGGCGATGCAGGCCTCGCTCGGGCCGATCGCCGCTACCATCGGCACCTTCACCTACAAGAAGCAGACCCGCGACCGCATCGATCGCAAGCGGCTGGATGTTGAGATCTCCGAACGCTCCGCCGTGCTGCGTAGCAGCTATCCGCAGGGCCATGTCAGCGGCCTGTTCCGCCCACTGCGGGATGGCGACAACCCGAAGCGCTACATCAGGGAGATCGACGCGAACGACCCCTTCTTCCAGCGCCGCCGGATCCGCATCACCAATCGCGGCGAGATGGAGCGCGACGGCATCGACAGCGTGGCGGTCCGCCTGCGCTACGGCACGGACACGGAGGAGCTGGTGCTGCGCAAGACCGGCGAGGAGCAGCTCGTCGAATGGGCCTCCACCGTCGAGGACGGCCGGATGCGCCAGGAGGTCGAGGCCGAGTTCACCGTGAATTTCCGCCCCGACCAGGGCGGCGAGCGCCCCCTCTCGGCGCAGGCGGAGCCGCGGACGGTGCTGGGCGAGGTGCTGGAGGTGCAGCCGGCCGAGCTCTATGCCCGGGTGAAGCTGCCGGTCATCGCCTCTCCCAGCTATCCCTGGGACCGCTACCCGCAGGTGCAGGCGCGGCTGCGCTACGAGGATCCGGCGCACGGCATCCGCACCGACGACACGCTGACCCTGACCAAGGGCCAGACGCCGCCCGACTGGTCCTACCTTGCCCTCGACAAGACGCTGCGCGGCGTCTCCGCCCGGCTCTCGCACCGCGCCGCCGATGGGCGCGACATCGAGACCACCTGGCAGCCGCTGGATGCCGACCTGCTGGATGTGCGCGACCCGGTCGGCCCGCTGCGGCTGCGGGTGGATGTCGTGCCGGTGGTCGCGCGCTGGGACGATATCGAGCAGATCTTCGTCGATCTGGAATACGAGGATGCGCGCAACGGCGTGCACACCGCCGAATCCCTAGCCTTCAACGCCACGGACCGCAGCCCGAAGCCCTTCCTGGTGGAGCGGAAGGACCGCGAGCACAAGCTGGTGCAGTACCGCGTCACCACCATCCTGAAGGGCGGCGCGGTGCTGGAAGTGCCGCGCTCCGCCACCGAGGCGCCGCGCATTCTGGTCTCGCCGGATATGCGCGGCCATCGCATTATCGCGGTGCGGCCGCCGCAGGATTTCGCCCGCGCCAAGCTGCAGCGGGTGGATGTCGAGCTGCGCTTCGCCGACGAGGCGAACGGCCTGCTGGTGGAGGACAAGGCCAGCTTCGCCGCCCCGGGCGGCCGCAAGGCCTTCGAGTTCAACTATGTCGATCCTGCGCGCAGCTTCTACGAATGGCGCGCCCTCTACGTCTTCGGCAACGGCATGACGAAGCGGCAGGACTGGCAGACCGCCGAGGCGGATGAGCTGGAGATCGCTGCCCCGCAATGAGTGCATGAGGAGGCTGTCATGCAGCAGCTTGGAACTCGCACGCTGACCGTCGATGGGGTGACGGTGTTCGCGGACCATGCGGACCCGCTCCAGTTCTGGTACCTGCCGGCGCCGGTCGCCCTGGCGCGCCGGCCGGACAACAGCGGCGCCTTCACCTTCATCAAGTACCGCCCCGCGGCTGTCGCCGGCGGCGCCAAGGGCGGTGGCTTCGCGATGTTCGAGGTGAATCTCCGCCTGCCGCCGGCGACGGAACAGCGCATCCGCAGCCAGCTCGCCGCGCTGGTGCGGGGCGGGCAGCCGCGCCTCTCCGCGGTGCCCTTCGACGAGGGCACGGTGCGCTGCATCGCGCTCGACCTCGAAGGCTCGGGCGGCACCGCCGCGCCGGCCGATGCGCCCCCGGGCACCTTCCGCGCGGTGGAGGCGATCCGCGGCGCCTCCATCCCCTCCCTCGCCGGCGACAACACGGCGGCCTTCTCCCTCTCGCTGAGCCAGGAAGGCGCCATCATCCTGGAGCAGGCCTTCACCCAGGGCACCGCGCCGGTCGGCGTGGTCTACGACCTGAAATACACCATCCTCCGCCCCGCCCTGCAGGTGACGATCAAGGCCGAGTTTGAGCGGATCTGGCGGCATTTCAGTGCCGGGGTAGAGGCCCAAGTCTACTGGGTCCGCGCCGGCATCGACGCGGCCTTCGAGAAGCTGGTGGCCGAGGGCACGATCCAGATCGAGGTCATCGACTTCACCGGCGCGGTGGACCGCGAGGACAAGGAGAAGTGGGCGCTCGACTTCTTCAAGGACAACCTTCTGGCCAAGTGGTTCGAGCCTTCCCTGACGCCGGCGGATGTCGAGAGCCGGATGGCCAAGCCGGAAGCGCTGGACGCGGTGCTGAAGCGCGCGCAGGAGATGGCGAAGCCGCTGACCGGAGGCAGCGCCGCCAAGACCGAAGGCGGCACGACGACCAAGCCGGCGGAGGGCGGCACGACGCCCGCCACCCCGGCGGAACGCCCTGCAGCGGCGCTGAAGGATGTAACCCGCACGCCCGAGCCGCCGCCCGGCAGCCACGCCATCGCCCACACGCCCGCTGCCACGGGGCTGGAGGAGCGGGTGACGGTGACCGGGCCGGCCGGCTGGACGGCCAAGGTGGACGACAAGCCGGCGAAGGTGGATGGCAATGCCATCCTGGTCGAGCTGCCGGCGGATGCGAAGCGGCAGATCGAGGTGCGCTGGCCCGCCTCGACCCCCACCCCGACGCCGCCTACGCCGACGCCGCTCGCGACGCCGGCGACCACCACCGAGACCTTCCTGCTGTTCTTCGACAAGGACAAGCCGGCGGTGACGCCGGGCTTCAGCCCGACCCATCCGATGGCGCTGAGCTATGCCGGCAACGGGGCGGACGACAAGCGCTTCAAGGCCGCCAGCCGGGTGGACGGCAAGCCGATGCCGCAGCCGGGCGAGCCATTGGGCGCCGACCGCCTGCGCGCCTGGCTGGAGACGCTGGCAAGCCCGCGCACCGTGAACCTGGAAGGCTTCGCCAGCTTCGAGCGCTTCCCGCCGGGCAAGGATCCGCTGCAGCCGGAGCCGGTGGCGCGAGTGGCGCGCGACCGCAGCCTGTCGCAGCAGCGCGTGGCCGTGGCCCGCGCCAGCCTGCGCGGCGGCGCCCTGGTGCAGTCCGACAAGGCCACCGGCCATGACCAGGCCAAGGCGCTCGGCACCGACGACGATCCGGAATGGCGCGTGGTGCGGATCACCGGCAAGGTGGCCGGCACAACGCCGCCACCCCCGCCCCCGCCGCCGCCCGCCGAGACGACCCCGGAAGTGGTGGTGCGCGGCAGGCTGGAACGCGCGGCGATGCCGGCCAAGCCGGAGAAGCCCGAGGAGCCGAAGAAGCCCGACAAGCCCGAGACCCCGGAGAAGCCGAGCACGCCTGCGGGTTCCGCCGGCACGCCCGCGCTGGTTTCCTTCCGCCTCAAGGCGATAGCGACGGAGGAGCGCAAGACCCTGACGCTGCGCTACCACCGCACCGAGGCGGTGCAGCGGACCTACGCGCCGCAGGGCTTCTTCGGCCTGCTGCTGGCCGATCTCGAGGATCCCGCGAAGCACTTCGTCGAGGTCGATCTGGACGACCCGTTCTTCCGCGAATTCGAGGTGACGGTGGACGCGCCGATCGACTTCGCCCGGATCGGCATGGTCTCGGCCCAGCTGGCGATCGACTATGGCGACCCAGGCGCGCCCGCGACCCTGAAGCATGCGGACATGGTCTTCGATCCGGCGCATCCGGAGCAGAAGACATTCACCACCTTCATAAGCCCGGCCCTCGCCACCGCCTACCGGGTCGCCGAGCAATTCCACTTCGCGCCGGATGCCGGCTGGGATGGCGAGAAGCTCTCCTACGAGATGCCGCCGCGCGACACCGCCGACCGCACGCTGGTGGTCACGCCGCATGGCGTGCTCGGCTTCCATGAGGTCAGCGTGGTGGCGAACCGGATCGATGCCGCCGCGGTGGAGCGGATCGAGGTCGAGCTGTCGCTGACCGACCCCGCCACCGGCTGGGTCGCGCAACGGACCCTGACGGTGCGCGCCGGGGACGCGCCGCAGCTGTGGCGGGTGCGGACCTCGGCGCCGGTGACGCAGGGCTTCAGCTACACCCTGGTGCACCACCTGAAGGACGGCACCGTGCTGCGCGACGACCCGCTGCAGAGCACCGCCCAGGCGGTGGCGATGGACGATCCCTTCGACACCGCGCTCGACATCCGCTTCATCCCGCTCTGGGACCCGGCGCAGGTGCGGGAGGTGTTCATCGATGTCACCTATGCCGACCCGGCCAACCGGATCGATCGCTTCGAGCGGCTAAGCTTCACCGGCGCTGATCAGGCGATCCGCCCGCTCAGCCTGTCCATCCGCGACCGGACCCGGCGCGAATTCACCTACCGCGTCACCGTCATCGGCACGGATAACCGCATGGTGCAGCGCCCGCCGGAGACTACGCGGGAGACGCTGATCGGCATTCCGGGATGAGCCTGGCCGCCACCTCAGGCTGGCCCATGTTGGCTGACGTGATCGATCGCTTTGCGGTGGAAGCGCCGGCCGCCGTGGCCCGCGGCCGGGCCGCCCTGCACGGCACGCTGGCACCGCTCGACGGCTCGGCCTGGCCGGAGGTGGCCTGGCGCTTTAGCGACATCGCCCCCGGCGGCTTCCCGGCGGAACTGATCTGGCGGCCGGGTTGCCCCGGTCTGTTCTGGACGGCTGAGCCGGCGCCGCCGGAGATTCCGGCGAAGGACAGAATGCCGGCAGCCCTCAGGCGCCTAGATGCCCTCGGAACGGCCTTGCCATCCGCTTCGGTGGCCCTGGCGCGGCGTGCGGCGGTGATGGGAAATGGACGCGGCATCTGGCTGGGCGGTCGGCATGATGCGGACGGAGATCGCTATAAGCTTTATGTCGGCACGGGGCCAACAGCCGCGGACCTTCTTCGGGAAGCTGACGCCTGGCGCCCGATGAGCACAGTCGGCCTGCGCTTGTTCCATCTTGGCCTCGATTCCACGGGCCGGGTGGAGCTGTACTGGCGGCGGCGGCGCTATGAGCCGGGCGATCTTGCCTCGCTCGGTCGCACAACAAATCTCGTCTCTGCAGCGTCTCGGCTCCGGGCCGGGCTCGCCACGCTCTGCGGCCGCGACCCCGACTTGGCGTTGGAAGGGCGGCGCCTTGCCTACAGCGTGCAAATCGACTCCAGGGGCTTGCCCGAGGCGCTCGCCTTGTTCTGCGCCTTGCCGGCCTCGTTCCTTGGTGGTGAGCATCGTACGCTTGCATGGCTGGAGGCACAGGTTGGCGTCAACGTTGCCTCAGTGGCTGCAATACTTTGGCGTCAAGGCTTGCTTCGACCGTCATGGATCGGGGTGACCGCGACAACAGACAGATTGTCATCGCACATTGGATTCATGCTCCGGGCGCCGGGTGTAACTTTGGGTGGCAGGCCTGGGGCATAGCTGTCGCCACTGAGATAGCAGCGGTGCACCGCTGACCGCCGAGGTACTTCGGTGCATCGGCGAACTCTACGCCTTCCAGGTGGGCAGTCGCGGCTGCGATCCCGCCGAGTGAACCAGGCCGCGCTACCCGGTAGGGACGCAGGTTACCCCGAGTCCCCCGAACAGATCCGAGCGTGCGCTGCTAACGCACTCGGCCCACCTCGGGTGATTGACGAGAAAGCGCGGACCCCGGGGGCTGCCGATCCGCGAGGGGGCGAGCAGGCCGTGCTCGCGCATCAGCCGCAGCACCCGGCGCCTGGAGGTCCGGACACCTTCCATGCGCAGCCGGGCCCAGACCTTGCGGTGGCCCTCGCCATGAAAGGGGCTGGCGGCGAGGGCAGCCCGGACCGCCTCCAGCAACGCCGCATCCGGCATCGGCCCGACCGGCCCAGATCGCCTGGGCGGCTCGGTCCGGGGCGGTGCGCGATGGCGGTAGACCGTGGCCCGGGCCATGCGCCAGACCCGGCAGACTCGCGCCAAGCCATAGGGCCTGCCGCTGCTGGGCGAGATGGTCAGGCTCATGGCCGTGACCTCCGCCGGGCCAAAGGGCTGCCGCCCTCCAGGGCTGCGACCTTGGCCTCCAGCAACTCGCGCTCCAGCAGCATCTCGCCCAGCCGCGCCTTGAGCCGCTCGCTCTCGAGTTCCTCCCCTGCCGTGGGCCGCGTCGCCAGGCTCGCCTCTCCAGCCGCCAGGAAGGCGTCGCGCCAGCCGCTCAGCGTCGCCGCCGTGACACCCAGTGCCCGCGAGACCGTCTCCAGATCCTCGCCACGCAGCAGCCGAAGCACCGCGTCCCGCTTGCGCTGCCGCGACATCCGACCACCCCGGCCAGGACCAGCGGCATCCATCGTCTCTGTCGTCATCATGCACCCCATCGGCGGATACCGTCCGCTTGCGGGGTGTCTCGATCAACCGTGGAGCGGAGGAAATCAGAGCAGGTATTGACCGCGCTGAAGCCGGCCTTTGACCTGGAACGGTTTCCGATCAGTCTGGGTCATGGCCGGCGGCGGCGAAGTAGTTGGCGCACTCGGCTGGCGTGAAGGTGTCGGCGATGCAGCCAATGGTGTTCCAGAGGCCCTCAACGGTGAGCGCAGCGGCCTTGCGCAGCATGGCCTTCAGCTTTGTAAAGGCATTCTCGATTGAGTTGAACTCGGGGCTGCATGGCGGGAGGTACAGCAAGCTCGCGCCCGCAGCCTCGATCGCCGCGCGGACGCCTGCGCCCTTGTGGCTACCGAGGTTGTCCATCACTACGATGTCGCCGGGCTGCAGTTCGGGGACCAGGCCCTGGTCGACATAGGCCTGGAAGGCGACGCTGTTGATCGGTCCGTCCAGCACCATCGGCGCGGCCATGCCGCTGTCCCGAGCAGCGCGTTGCTCTTGCAGCGCCAGATCGGCACCTTCGATGTGGCGGCCCTGGTCTGCGTGCTGGGCGCGATCGCCCTTGTAGTCCAACGGCCCGCGACGGAGGCGCGGCGAGCTGGTTGAGCGAGCCGTGGCGATGTGAGTCAGCTCAGCCCAATGGAACTGACCTGCGGGCCTGCCCCTGGCGGAAAGCGACCATCAGGCACGCTCGCCCGCTTGGGACCGAAGCGAGATTCTCCGTTCTCTGCCCGGCAGTCGGTCCGCTGAATTCTGGCCAGCCAGCCGGGCCAGAGATCGAGTAAAAACAAAGGGTCAGACCTTGTTGGAAAAATCGGCCTACCCTCAAGGTGGGGAGAGTCTCCGGCATTTCGGAGAGAAGAACCGTCCTCGTTCCGGCCTCGAACCCTCAAGGTCGCAGCCGAAAACCGCAGGAAACCTGCGCCTCAGCGCGGTGCCCTGGTCGGGAGAGACAGGTTGTAAGGAAACCGACTGGAGCAGCGTTGGGAACCGGGATACGAAATTCTCTGGACGAGGTAGTCTAATCAGATTGGGTTCCACTTTTCGAGGTGGAACGCTGCGAAGATCATGGACAAAATTCTTCTTAAAAAGGAGTAAATCGCCAGAATGTTTAGAGGCAAGGCCTCTCGACGGGAGGCGGCGATCGCGTCTTCCGTCGAGACGACGAATGCGCTGTCCCTATTTGGTTTCTGTGCGGCTGATAAAGGCTTCAACAATACGAGGCAGGTGGTTGAGCTGCCACTCAGCCATTTCCATTTCCTCGTGCATTGACTGCTCGAGGGACTGCACATCCCCGTCCGCACCGGCCGCCTTGGCCATCGTGATCAGCGCCTTGTACGAGCCGACCTCATAGGCCTTGTAGCCAATAGCGGCGAGCAGGTTTTTGATCACCTCATCAGAGGCTGGCAGATGCACTACGCCCGCCACTTTGCCGACTATCGAGGTCACCATCTCCTTCGTCGCAGACGGGGAGGTGCCGTGACCTGATAACAGCGTCTCCAGCCGCGCTTGCTGCGTCTTGGAGCGGATGATTTCTTCCTTCATGCGCGCGTGCAGCTCAGGATAAGGCTCCATCCGGTCCAGTTCGCGCTCAATAGTCTCAATCGCCTGGGCCTCGACCCCGTGCTGGTTCCGCAGGCCAGTTAGGTAGATCTCCTTGGCCCTTTCACTTCCGGTCATTGGCCATACTCCCGTTGTGCCGTGCTCCTGTTCGATCTCCACCGTCAGGACGAAGAGCGTGCAGGGCACGTCTTTGTATGGCAGCCCTAACGGGCTCGTCCTCGGGTGGTTCTTTCCTGTTCCGCCGCTGCTGCCCACCCGGTTTCTGGTCGGGACCGGCCCGGAAGGGCGTAGACGGGATGCGCAGGGGCAACTCCTCAGGCACGGCTGCCTGTCCAGCTGCCGATGGCGTGACCGCGAGGAGACGCCCGAAAGTCTGGCCCCGGACCGGTGGCGTTTTGACGGCGTCCTCGGACTCCACCAGCAGCCTGTCCAAATTTCGGACTATCACGTGCAGATGATGCGCGGCACGCTGGAGAACTGACACTCAAAGTTCCTGCAGGTCGCCGGCCTCGCCCTTCTGCTCTTTGTCGACTCGCCGCAGTCGAAGGAGGGCAACGACTGCGTGGAGGCAAGAATCGGTGCCCTGCTCCGCAGAGTCGACCCCGGGGACGCTGATCGTGTCATCGCCGGGATCGACAACGCGTATTCGACGCGCGAAGCTGACATCTCTAGGGCATCGGTAGGGGCCGGGCCCGGCGTGTGCAGTCGTCGGCCAGATTCATAGCCGTGCGTCGTGAACTGCGACACGATGGCGGTAGACCATCTCCCACCCCTGCCAGCCCGTGTAGAGCAGGATCAGCACCACGATGAGCGACAGGATCAGGCCGGTTGGCAGGATTACCGCCCCTGCATCCGGGGCGTCGTAGCGGCGCCACCAGTTCCACAGGGACAGCAGCACGGCAATGACATTGCCGATCATGTGGTGCCAAGCGGGACTCAGATTGCGAATCCGGCTGTCGCCTAGGAAATCGGCGAGTCCTGCCGCTGCCGCGAGCGCCGCCGTAATCAACGCTGCCCCGAGTAGATAAAGCGAGGCCGTCGCCCAGGCCGGGTTACCTGTACGCCAGAAGACCAGGTCGCACACGAAGGTCGCCACAAGGAAGGCAATTGGGAACGGGATCAGCATCGGGTGGAGCGGGTGGCCCATGATGCTGGCCGTGCTCTCGGGATTCCGGGTAGGCATTGCGAGGCCTCCAACTGGTGAGAGTGCCGCCGCGTTAACCGCTACCCCAACAGTTCGTTCCCGCGGCCGCACGGCGTCACGCATCAAAAAAGGGGCCCGCGCCGAGATGGGCCGCAGCAGCGTGGACTGCGGGCAACGGCTGCGCCACTGGCCTGCCGCCACGGCGGGGGCGTGATCGGCAGCGTTGGCCCCGGCATCCCGCCGCGCCAGGTGTTGCAGCTCGGTCCGAAGGTGGACGCCGCCGCGTCTGCTGCCGCGGGCTCGCCGCCGCGGCGACCCGGCACGGCGGCGCGCTATCGCGCCCCCATCGATTGCTGGATCCTGTAGCGGTGGCGGTGCTCACAAAGGGCTAATCTGGGCGAGCCGGTGCGGCACGCAACGCGGGTCCTGCGCGGCCTTATGGGCGGGATTTGGGACCCAAATCCAATTTAAACAGTGCGGCAGCGCAAGTACTTGTAGTTAAAGGAGGAAACGGAATTCAGCCCTGTTTGTCGTGCCGACGGCCGGGTTCAGCTTTTCAACCAGCACTAACCAGTTGACTTGCTAAAGCTATTTTGAAAGCGCGAGCGGTGATTGCGCCGATCTGGAGTGTCCGTTTGATTTCAGAAAGTTGCGATTTCGCAATGTTGGAGTTGGGCCAGACCGCGTGAGTTCGCCGGCGCGATGCGGTCGGGCCAGGGAGAGCGCGTCGCGCCGGTTGGTCTTGACCCGCTCACCCGGGCGCTTCGGGATTAGCGAGGGCGCGACCACGGCGCAGTCGTGACTGAGCGCAGCGATCTGCCGCTGCAGCCCGTAGCCGGTTGGGCCGGCCGCATAGACGAAGGATAGCCGCCGGAGGGAGTACGCCTGGATGCGAACGGTCTCCAGGCTGGAGCCTTGGAGAGGTGGTAGAAAGCCGCGTGCAATGAGGCATACCGATTAGACCAAGGCGGGCTGGTCGATATCTGCCAGCAATGCGTTCAGCGTCCCATCTCCGTCGGCGGCCGTGGTCTCCGGAAGGGGGATACGCCAGGCAGCGAGGCGCGTCTTCGCCTCATCCTGCACGGTGATGTCGGCGATCTTTCCCGCCTTCCCTCCAGTTGCCGGATACAGCAGCATCGCCGATTTTGTGCGGTACACACGCGCATACGCGTAGATCTGGCGAAGGTCGTCTTGCGATATGTCTCGGACACCTCGGACTTCCTTCCATTTGGTATCGAAGATTGCGAGGGGCTTCCCTTTTTCATGAGCCGTCACATCGGGCAACATGAAGAAGCGTCTTGCGGTGTCGAACGACAGCGATGGTCCCTGGGTAACGATGCTCAGCTGTGTAGCTATCCGCCGCATCCTTTGGGCGATGTAGACCTCAAACAGCTTGTCGCTTGAGAATAGCCAGGCGGGTCCAGGGGCGTTGTCTCCCGCAGCGATGGCACTCCCATGACCGCCAACGACCAGACGGAGCGCGGCAAGCGACTGCTCGAGGTGGGCGTGACGACGATCCAAGGTCAGCCCCGTCAAGATCGGCTTCAGCGTGGCCCGCGACAGCGCTAGATTCCGTACCACATCCATTCGAGCGAGCACCGATCGACACAGCGCGAGGGTCGGCTGCGACGTCGTGAGCCGCTCGACCCAGCCTACGCCCGCCTTGAGAGCTTGGTTAACGGTCGTGTCTGCCGTGAATACGTCGGCGTCCAGGAGATGAGCGTCGACCCGTTCTGGAAGCCGCGCGAGCTGGGCCCCAATGCGCCATCGGCCCCGGATGGCAGGTGAGCGGAGATGCTCACGGCGGTAAGATTGAACGAGGCCAAAACGCGTGGCGTCCTGGGTCAACTGGGCCGCAACCCGGAGGTACGCTTCGATCAGATGTGGACACGCCGCATACTGACCAAGGTCGCCCTCGACAGAAGGCGCCAAGCCGGTTTCGGCGAGCATCCGCATCACTGCGGCACGGGCGACGTGCGGTTCCTCGCCGACAGTCTTGGGCAGGACCTCCAAAGTGCGGCCACCGGGCAGAGCAATCGCCCCTGCATAACCGGCGAACCTGCAGGTCCAAGCGCCACCTGTCCTCCGCTCCGCGAAGAATGAGGCACCGCTCTCTCGCAGGCGAACGAGGTAGTCCAGCTCAGGGGCTGTGAGGCCACCGGCGCCGCCCACCAGGAGGTCAGCGTGCTCGCGGCAGGTGAGGACTGCCGTGTTCACGCGCCAGCGCCGTCCTCGCTTTCCGAAGGCGTCGTCCCGCCGGCTATCGCGGCAAACGTCTCCGCTTGCCAGCCATCAGGGTTACCGATGTCAAAGAGGATCCTGTCCTCTCCCAGATGGTCCGCCCCGGTACCGAAAAGGTCCGCCATCTTCGCGGCCGTCCGGCGGATCAAACCCGAGGCCGAGGGTTTCCGTGGATCCTCGCCGAGCACCAGGCATGCGCGGCTCCAGTCGTCGTGGAAGTATTCTGCAAGCAGGGGCAGCACGCGCTCGGCAAAGCGCCGGCGGAGTTCGTCCAGCGTGCGTACGTCGAGGAGCCACGCATGCCCGATTTGGTAGTCTCGGCCGAGCAGCACCCGGAGCCTGCGGTTCATTGTGCTCAGCACGTCCGCCAGATTGAGCCCGGCAAGCGCCGGGTCGGTGGCCTTCCCGAAATCGTCGGCTAGCACCGAGTACTCCACGGGCGTCTCCCGAAAAACGAAGCGGCGCCGCAGCGCGACGTCCATCAGCGCGATTGACCTGTCCGCCGTGTTCATTGTGCCCACGATCCAGAGATTTCCGGGCACCCGAAACTCCTTCTTGGAGTACGGAAGTATAACGCGCGCGCTGTCCCGTTTATCCTCTTCGATCAGAGTGATCAGCTCACCAAAGACGGAGGCGAGGTTGGCGCGGTTGATTTCGTCGATGATCAGCAGATGGGGCTGCTCCGAGTGCTTACTCGCCTCCTCGCAGACTAAGCGGAAGACTCCAGGCAAGACATCGTAGCGGACGGGCTTGCCCTCCTCGCTGACCGGCCGGAGGCCCTCCACGAATTCCTCGTAGGCGAAGTTCGGGTGGAATGTGACCATCCGCCAATTCCGACCGAAGCGAGGCGCAATCGTCTGGAGGGCGTGCCACGTCTTTCCGGTGCCGGGCGGGCCGAAAAGGATCAGGTTCTTTGGTAAGTCGAGGACTGGCGTCGGAGGTGTTGTGGGAAGAGGCGGTGCGTCAGAGATCGGCTCGGGTGGTACGGCTGGACCTTCGGACGGCGGCTTCACGACGTGCGGCAGTTCGTCGCCCCCTAGCAAATTCAGCGCGTCCGCGAGCTTCAGGCTCGCCAGCGTGCCGCCCACAAGCGGATAAAATTTCCCCGCGTTGAGGTCGACGGAAACGGGGTCGCCCCAGTCAACCTTCACGAAGTGCCCAAGTTCTGTGTCGTATCCCCCGCCCTCTTCCTTCGTCGCGGTACCCTTGATTCGGATGACGCTCTCTTTGGCACCACCATGGTAGAATGACGACTTGGCGATGATGATGGCCCCTGGCTTCACAGCCAATTCCACGAAGGCGGTCAGAGCCTGCATCTCGGATTTCGAAGCGCTGAGCGTGCCGATGGTCGCGATCCGTGCCTTCCGCTCTTCGGCGGTAAGCTTCTCCAGATCTGCGAGGAGTGGTCGCAGCGCCTCGGATGATCCATATCCGACCGCATAGATCCCGCGCTCTCGAAACGCAGGCAGCATGTCCTTCTTATCGTAGGTGGCACCCCCGAACCAGACATCAGAGTGCTGGAATACGCACCAGAGGAAGCTCTGCACGTCAATCATGTCCGCCGGCTCAAGCTCGGCAATGCCATCGCGCACGACCTCGGCGAACGCGCGCAGATCAGCGTATGCGGATGTCGACAGCAGTCCGTCGTCGCTAGGGCCAGATTTTGCGCCCAGGGCTGAACGAGCGCGATTGAAGAGTTCCGATCTGACGAAGATCTCGCGCTCTGGAAACGAGAGCCACAGCATCAGGGTGGGAATCGAACGCGAAGCAGCCTTCCTCGGCGTCTCATCCAGTCGGGCGTAGAGCGGTGCTATCCGCGCGTTGAAGGCGCCGACGTCTGGGACGCCATCTTCGCTCGACGCACCTTGCAGCAGGTCCCGAACCGCCGTGACGAGTAGCCGTGCATCCGCTTCGTTCGTCAGATTGGTGATAGGTGCATGGTACCGGAAGGAAAGCAGATTGCTCGGACTGTCGGTCAGGGCGCGAAATAGCTCTCGCGCCTTCGCAACGCAGTTTCCCTCTGCGATGGCGGCATCGAGCGACGAGGCAGCAGCGGCCTTCTGCCATCGCTCGGCGATCGCCTCCTTGTAGTTTCGCTCTGTCTCGAGATACCGGTGTCCTGCGAAGCGCTCGCCGAACACCCATCGGAACAACCTAATTGAACCTCGAAGCCGACCCGGATCCAACTTGATGCGCCGCGGGTCGAAGCGCGTGTAGAGGATCCTCATGAAATCCCAAGGACTCAAGCCTCGCGGGCGCGCGATAGCATCGTAGAGTTGGTAAAGCAGCCTGTTCCGCTGTGCTGAACCACTCGGAACTTCCGCGTCCGAGACGCCGAAGTCGATCAGGAACCGCTCGAGATGGTAGCGGCTGTTCACGGGGAGGAAGCTATCCGGGAAGTAGCTGTTCACCAGCTTTAGGAAGCGTGCCGGTACGCCGTGAGCATCCAAGTCGACGCTGTCGGGATCGCGCCCCGCTGCAGCGACGGCTTCCGCGTGCCACCCAGCAACCTCCGCGACCGCTTGGTCGACGGACAGATGCTTGACCTGGGGCGCCAGGTACACGGATCCGTCTTTTTGGAGGTAAATCAGATGGCGGAGCGCATTGCCCGGCGAGAACTTACCCAGCTTCTCTAGCCCACGCTCAAGCCACCAGGACAAGTTATCCTGACCGCCGCCGCCCATCGCGTAATCGTTCAGCTTCAGTGAAGTAAGCCGTTCGGGTGGGAACCGGCGAGCAAATTCGTCAAGCTTTGCCCGTGCCTGCTTCTCGAACTGGGCGTCGGGCTGCACATCCTGGAAAGCCGCTGAGAGTTCGCGTGTCTTTTGCGTATCCCGGAAGCCCGCCGGCAGCCGCGACAGGTCGATGCCCAGTTCAGTCGCTTGCAGTTGGCCGACGCCCTCGGCCGGCATTAGGATGCCGGCTTGGACCAACTCAGCAACTGCCTCTTGCGTCCACGTGAGCCACTGTGTGGTGTCACCCTCCCTGACGGCGTCGAGCTCTGCCGCCGCATCAGGGCCACCCTCGAAGCCCTGGCGGATCGCCCGGTATGTTGCGTCTTTGTCGAGTTGCGGCCCGTCGGCGCGGACGAAATCGAGAATCTTCTGCCTTGCATACCGCTTGAACCGCTGGCCGAGCTCGCTCAAGGCCATTCCATCGCCCCCCATTGTGCCCTGCTTACTTGGGCTGCTGCAGCGTAAAGCTTGTGCTGATTCGAGCAATCACGAAGAGCGCGCGCCCGCTCGCCGGGCCAGCAGGGCCTCGGCCAGGGCCGGTAGATCGTCTGGCCAGTAGCACGCGGGTCGCGCCTGCGGCGACCCGAGCTCGCGCGCGGGCCGGCAAGCCAGGACCGGTACGCTCCACCTTGTGGGAACTGCCGAACGCCCCTGCGCTGCGCCGAGCAACGCACCACATATCGCGCCATTCGTATCGGTATCGCCGCCGGCACTCACCGTCTCAATGAGGGCGTCCTCGATGGACGTCCCGGCAGCCAGGTGACGAAACGCATTCTGGAATGCAATCAGGATCCAGCCCTGCTGGCTCATGAAGTCACCGGGACCTTGGCCAGCCCGCGCGCGCGCGAGCGCGGCACGCAGTGGCGCCGCCTCTTGCTCCGCCATTGCCGCCTCCGCCGCTGTCAGCATCGTCTCCCGGTCGCCGCCAGCGACGCCGATCGCGATCGCTGCCACGAAGGCTGCCGATGCTGCTTGGCAGATCGGATGCGGGTGAGTCAGCGCCGCATCCTGCCTTGCTGCAGCTGCAGCTTCGGCGGCGTTGCGTGCCCAGACGCCGATGGGCGCGCAGCGCATCAGGGCGCCATTCGCCTGGCTCTCTCGTTTCGCCGCCTTCCGGGCTGCGCCGGCCTTGTCCTGTGCGGCCGCCGCGGCGGCGGACAGCGCCTGGCGCGTGGTGCCGCCGACGTCGAAGGGCCGCGAGGCGTACCAGCCAGCATAAGCGGCTGCTACCGCCTCGGATGGCCAGGACGTCTGACCGACCAACGTACGCGCGAGGTCGAGCGCGAGTTCGCTGTCATCGGTCGGTTGCCCGGCGATGGTGTTCCAGGTACCGCCGTCTGCGAGGTCCCGCACGCCGGCCGGGTATTGGCGTGCGATGTCCCGCGGCGATCGGAATTCGACCAGTGAGCCAAGGGAGTCCCCCACCACCTGCCCGAGCAGGCAGCCAATGGCGCGGTCCAGCGCAACGCGTTCAGGCATGCGGGGCCATCCAAGTGCGACCCGATGCGGTTGGCGCCGTCCGCTGCGGACCGCGCCCCAATCCCGTGCCGCGAGTACGCGGGCTGGGATAGGAGCACCGCCGAAGCAGCGCCGCGTGCTGCTGCGACCGTCCGCCGCGTAGGTCACCTCTCGCGCCGCTTCATCGAGCAGCACGCCACCGGCGCCGCGTAGCAAGGCATGACCCGCCGCATAGTCCCAGCCGCAGGGGCTGTTGAGCGAGACCGCCGCCACGCCGTCGCCTACCGCCGCGCGCGCCAGCCGATAGGCGATCGAGGGCAGCGCCACAAAGCGTGCCGGGGCCACGGCCTGTGCGTTGCCGACCGGCCATTCCGGCGCGGCCTGGCTGACGAAAACGATCGCACCGGCTGAGAGCGCGCCCTTGGCCAGACAGGGCGTGACCCGCGCTCGGTTGCGCAGCAGATGGTCGAGCCCCTCCGCCCAGGCGATCGTGTCCGCACCGCGATCGGGCGAGAGCGGGGCATGCACGACGCCCAGCACCGGTACCCCCTCGCGGAGCAGCGCGATGGAAACAGCCGAGCCGCGATGCCCATCGAGGAACGCGCTGGTTCCATCATGCGGATCGACCAGCCAGCACCAGCCGCCTCCAGGGCCGACCTGCTCGCCCGTTTCCTCACCCAGCCATCGAGCGGGCAGCAGCGCCGGCAACTGCTCGCGCAGCATCACCTCAATCTCGTCATCCACGTCCGCATGACTGCTGGCGCCACGCGGGCCGTCAGGCCGCGCGAACTCTGCCGCAAGCAGTCGCCCCGCCGACTCCGCCATGGCGATGACGGGTTGGAGCAGGCCAGGAAGGTCGGCGAGCATGGTCATTGACGGCGAAGCCTGCGCGAGAGGGAGCGGGGACGGCTCAAGGCGACTTCGGCGGGGACCGAAACCGCTCGGTGAGCGTGGCGCGTGGCGCCGCGCGCAGGTCCGGCTCTGACCGCGATGATTTGTAGGAAGCCGCATAGACCTCCTTGCGGGTCCGTTCGTCCCATTCCTCGCTGACCCGGCGCTGCACCAGGATCAGTTCAGCCAGCAGCGTCTCAGTGCCGGGGATCCCACGTGCATACGGCTCCATCCAGCGCAGCTCGCGCTCCAGGAAGTGCTTGGCTGCCCGGCGGTCGCCCTCGCGGTTCATCCGCACGGCGCGGCGCAGCGCCTCCGCCTGCCAGGCCTGGACGACAGCAAGGCTGCGGGCGGCGTCTCGCGGCTGGGCGTTGTTCTCTGAACCGCGCGCCAGGCGCAGTTCGACCTCGACCGGGCGTGCGTCGATCGCATCGCCGCCATCCGGTGATGCGCCACCAGCCGAGACACCGAGCAGGATGGCTGTGCCGGGGGCGCCGGACGGGCAATGGAGGCGAAAGACCACGCGCTTGGTCTGCTCCGGCATCAGGCTGCCGACCATCACCTCGATCACGCCCGGCAGGGCGGCATGCGCCCAGGCGCCGACCACTTCGGCCCGCAGGTTGGCCGGCACGGTGACGCGCAGGGTCACGCGCTCGACCAGGGCAGCGCGGCCCGCCTGCAACTCGCCCAGCACGACCTCGCCGATCTCGGGCGCGTGCTCGGCATCGTGCAGGTTGCCGCCGCCCGCCTCGGCGATGGCGCCCAGCAGCTCCTCATCATAGCCATTGCCAATGCCGAGCGCGGAGGTGACGACCCCGCGTTCGAGCAGGGCGCCGGCGTGGCGCGCAATTTCCTCGCGCTCGGTCACGCCCTCATTCGCCTGGCCGTCAGACAGCAGCAGCACGCGGTGCGATGCCTGCGGCGCCGCTGCCATGGCGACCGCCACCCGCTCAGCGGCCAGCAGCCAGCCGTCGAACAGGTTCGTACCGCCGCGCTCTGCAAGGCCGGCGATGGCGGAGATGGCCGCGGCACGACCGGCACGGTCCATTGGGCGGGCGTCGAGAAGCAGTTCGGCCGTGCTGTCGAAGGCGATGATTATGAGGCGGTCGCGCTCGGTCAGCGCCTCTGCCACCGCGCGGGCCGCGCGACGCGCTGCGTCGATCTTGTCGCCGGCCATGCTGCCGGAGACGTCGATGGCGAGCGCCAGGTTCAGCGCAGGCCCCTCGGGGCGCGGTGTCGTCGCATCTTCTGCCGCGAGCTCGGCCACGAGGTAGCGGACCGAGCCGCCTTCCTCCCAAGCGCGGGTGCGGTCGAGGCCGGCGGTGAGGGTGAGCGTATTGTCGGTCATCGGTCTCTCCCAAGCAGAATGTCGCGGATCAGGTCGGCGCAGCGCTCCAGCCGGACCCGCTGCTCGGCATCGAGCGGGGCGCGGACGGTGAGTTCGACGTCGGGGGTGATGGGGATGCGGAGCCACTCCTCGGCGCGTGCCTTGCGGGCAGGCTCAGCGCGACCCTGGCCAAGACGGTGCTCCAGCGCGTCGAAGCCCTGCAGCGGCGGCGCGGCGAGTGGCGCGGCCGCAGGTGGGGGTGGTTTGGACGCAACGCCGGGTCCGGCACGGAGGGCGCTGATGTAATCGAGGGCGCTCGATGCTGCTGGTGGCGGCGCGGGCTCCTGCGCCGAGCCCGGCACACGGCTGGCATAGGCGCGGATCTGATCCGGGCTGGCAACCAGGAGTTCCTTGCGGATCTCGGCCAGCGGCATCCCGAGGACGTCACGCATGGCGCGGATGGCCAGAACCCGTTCGAGAGTATCGGCGGGGTAGCGGGCGGCTGGGCCGCGGTTAAGGGGCGCGGGGAGAAGGCCCTGCGCAACCCAGGAGCGAATGGTCCGCGCCTCGATGCCAGAGGCGGCGGCCAGATCGGAGAGGGATGGCTCGACGGCGATCATGGGGAGGTTAGATATCAGACGAAGCGACATGTCAATATGAACGACATGTCGATTTGTGATTTGTGCCCTTATGTCGTGCGGGCAGTCGCCTGCTCCACGGCGGCGGAGGTTCGTGGCCCGGAGCCTTGATTACCCGGGAGGCCGCTTGCCTGTGCGCTTGTAGTAGTCCTCCACGAGCCGCTTGACCTCCGCCTCAGACGGAGGCGCTGTCCGCCGTACCGGCGCGCTCTTCGTCTTCGGGGGGACAGGTCGGGGAGACTTTAGCTCGATCGTCGGAAGCAGTGGCAGCGGCTCGATCTCGGACAGAAATCGGCTCGCCCTGCTCGGATACTGGCGGCTCTGCGCCCAACTCAGATGGAGAGTTCGTCGAGCTCGTGTGAGGCCCACATAGAAGAGCCGGCGCTCCTCGGGCAGGGCTCCTTGGTCCTCGGCCTTCCTGCTCGGAAAGAGACCGTCCTCGAGGCCGGCGAGGAATACGTGGTCGAACTCGAGCCCCTTGGCCGCGTGCAGCGTCATGACTTGAACACCATCAGCGGCAGTGGTGATCTCTTCAGCCAAATCGATCGCTGCCACGTCGACGAAGCCGGCCAGGCTGCCAGCCTGGATCGCGGCGGTGCACGTCGCCTGAAAGTCCTCCTCTGCCCTGAGACCAGCCGCAGAAATGAGGGCGGCCGTGCCGCTTTCCTTGGCCGCGAGCCTGAGAGCATCATCGGCGGCCAGCCCGGGCAGCGCAGACGCGATCCGCCGGGCGATCTCGATTATGGGTTCAAATGTGCTTCGGTCCTCCGGTGACAGATCGGCCGCTCGAACAGCATCGGCGAACGCGATTGCCTTTTCGCTCGCGGCGTCTCGGAGACGCCCGAACTGGCTTCCGCTGATCCCGCGACGTGGCAGCACGCATGCGCGCCGAAAGGCATCATCGGCACCTGGGTCCCAGCGCTCGCGTCCACCCTCAACGCGGCGACTGGCTGCCAACCTCAGCCATGCGATAGCGGCCTGGACTTCGGTGGCGACCTCCGGCGCCCGGTCGGTCACGCGCCTCAACGGGATCGCGGCGACCCGCAGGGCCTCCACGATCGGCTTCATCACGAACGCTGCACGGACGAGCACGGCAAACTCGCTCCACGGAGTGTCGCCCGCCCGTTCAGAACGAAGCGATTGGATGGTGGTGGCGATCAACCGCCCCTCGTCTTCCGCTGTTGCCGCACTTCGGACGGTGGGCCTTTGGCCGGTTTTCTGTTCGGTCCAGAGCCGCTTTGGAATGGTGTCTCTATCGCGCGAGATTGCGGCGTTCGCGGCTGCAAGAATGGCACCGGTCGAGCGATAGTTCTGCTCAAGGCGGATTGGCTTGGCGGAACGATAGTCCTGCACGAAGCGCCGGATATGGGCTACCTCGGCGCCGCGGAATCCGTAGATCGCCTGCGCGTCGTCGCCCACGGCGAAGACCCGACCATGTCTCGACGATAGCAACTGCACCATCGCATGCTGTGCGTGGTTGGTGTCTTGGTACTCGTCGATCAGGATCTCGTCGAACCGCCCAGCCCAGCGCGAGGCAAGCGATGGATCGGCGCGCATTGCCGTGACCGGCAATACGAGCAGGTCGTCAAAGTCGAGCGCCTGGCGTCGCTTCAGCTCATCTTGGTAGCGCGGCATGACCGCCATAGCTCGGTTGAGGACATCCCATTCAAACCGGCGGAAGGCTGGTGTCCGAGTGACTTCCGGGCGCCCCAGGCTTGCCCGATCGAGGATCAGGCAGTTCTTCAGAAGCGAGACTGCCGCATGGACTTCCTCGATCTCTTTGCGGTCTTCCGACCCCAGCACCGCGCCCATCGCTGTCTGCGCCTGCCGCTGATCCAGGATGGTGAAGCCCGGAGGGAGCCCGGCCACCGTTCGGCCATCCTCTCGCAACAGACGGGCGGCGATGGCGTGGAATGTGCCCACCCACGACGGCGCATGATCAGCCCCGATGCGAGCGGCTATTCGCTTGCGCATCTCCGCTGCGGCTTTGTTCGTGAATGTGATGCAGAGTAGTCTTTCGGGAGGGAGCTGGTCGCGTCCAAGCAAGCGCATGACCCGGGCGGTAAGCGTGCTCGTTATCCCGGAGCCGGCGCCAGCAATGACCAAGCATGGAGCCTGCTGCTCCGCCGCTACACGCTGCGCATCATTCAGACCGACAAGTAAGTCATCGTACGCTGTGCTCACGCGTTCCCGCATCCCTTCGCATGGGAGGTGGGTCGCGGTGCTCTACCGATGCACCGGATAGCCCCCTGGCCTTCCGCTGGAGCCAGACCGCCCGGCACGCTGGCTTAACAGCGGCGAGCAAAGAATTGAAGCGGCCGCGCACCGAGGTGGAAAAGGATAGTGGCACGGTCGGCCGCTACGCTTGCCCTGTGGTTGGGCTGACGATGGGCCCAAGCTTAGGGAAGCCGCCGCTTCGCCACCCCCACCGACAGCGTCGCTGCCGCCAGATCGAACGTCGCCGCAGAGATGTTCCGCGCCATGACGCGCACCGTGTTGTTCGACCACACCGCCGCATCGAGCTCGATGAAGCGCGTCGACGACACCAGCGATGCTGTTGCCAGGTCGCCCGCACGTGCCCCGTTCACCGTGACATCGATCAGCGCCGTCGCCCCCGGCGCCAGGCTCGGCAGATCCCAGGACACCTCCGCGGCAAACTCCCGTCGCCCTGAGCCGAACAGCGCACCCGTCAACAGCGGTGTGCCATTCAGCACCGCGGGCGCGGCCTCGGGCGGCCCGTAGAGCCGCAACGATTGCAGATCGATCGGCCCATCGAAGCCAATCACCCCCACCTGCGCATAGGCCACGGGCGCGCCCACGTGGATGGTCTGCCGCCGATTGAAGTTGGCGTCATCCATCGGCGCGCCGGCATTCCAGCCCTTGGCCGGCCCGTTCCACTGCATGATGGTGATCGAGGCCAGCACGTCGCCCGCGATGTCCTCGCGGACATTGCCTGCCCCATCGAACACCCGCACGAACAACCGCCCGCCCGAGGTGCCGCTCGTCAGCCAATGGGCCAGCGCGAATTCCCTGTCGAGTTGACGAGCGACCCCAGGGCCAACTTCCCCTGCCTGGCGCCGCACGCCGATACGTTTGCCAGCATCTACGGTTTCTCCACTCGCACCCGCAGCGTCGCGCTCCCCGGATCGATCGCCGCAGCCGTGCCGTTCTGGAACCGCGCTGCGACGGTCCCTGAGGCGGAGACCCATGCAGTCAAGGTGAGGCCTTGCAGGTCGAGTCCAAAGCTCACCCGGACAATGTCCCCGAGCGCGGCGCCCGTCACCGCGATGGTGGTCGTGACCCCGCCGCCGGCCGCGATGCTCGGCGGATCGTAGATGGCGCTGGCGTCGATGATGCGCGGCGCGACCAGCACCCAGGCCGCCCCGGTCCAGCCCCACTGCGTCAGCGTCGCCGCGTCGTAGACCACCAGCCCGGTAAAGGCGGCATAGGACTGCCACGCTCCACCGATGCGCTGCACCAGCCGGTTTGCCCAGCCGGCCCAGGCGCCGGTCGGGGCCGTGCCCAGGATCCAGGCCTGCCCCTCGACCGGACTGCCGGGTGGGGTGTTCAGCCCCACCTGCTGCACCGTGGCCTGCACCAATGCATCGAGCCGGTTCAGCCCCTGGCTATGCGCGAGTTCCTTCTGCGCCTGCCCTACCGCGATATAGGGCAGGGCCAGGCGTGGGGTTGTTGTCCCGGACATGGGCTCTCCTTCAGACCGTGGCGAC
>NZ_JACOMF010000042.1 GCF_014283215.1 Siccirubricoccus deserti | reverse complement strand
TTGGCGTTGCGGTCCTCGAAGACATAGTCGCCGAGCGAGGCCGGCCGGTAGAAGCCGGCATCGAGCGTGCCGTTGAACTCGCCCGAGGCCAGGGTGACCTGCTGGGTCACGCCGCCGACCGCATCGCTGTCGGCGGCATCGTCGCTGCCCTGGTTGGCAACGGTTGGCACATAGCCGTCCGGGGTGACGAAGCGGGTGCTGTAGGTGCCGGGCACCAGCCCGGTGAAGCGGTACGCGCCGGCTGATCCGGTGATGGTGGTCGCCACCACGGCGCCGGTGGCATCCAGCAGTTCGACGGTGACGCCGGCGATCCCGGCCTCGCCGCTGTCCTGGACGCCGTTGGCGTTGCGGTCCTCGAAGACATAGTCGCCGAGCGAGGCCGGCCGGTAGAAGCCGGCATCGAGCGTGCCGTTGAACTCGCCCGAGGCCAGGGTGACCTGCTGGGTCACGCCGCCGACCGCATCGCTGTCGGCGGCATCGTCGCTGCCCTGGTTGGCAACGGTTGGCACATAGCCGTCCGGGGTGACGAAGCGGGTGCTGTAGGTGCCGGGCACCAGCCCGGTGAAGCGGTACGCGCCGGCTGATCCGGTGATGGTGGTCGCCACCACGGCGCCGGCGGCGTCCAGCAGCTCGACGGTGACGCCGGCGATCCCGGCCTCGCCGCTGTCCTGGACGCCGTTGGCGTTGCGGTCCTCGAAAACGTAGTCGCCGAGCGAGGCATGGGCAGCGGCGGCCGTGTTGAACGTCTGGTTCATCACGCTGAAGGTGCTGGCCGCACCCGCCGCGGCGCTCTCCGCGATCGAGACGGTGACCGTGACGCGGACATGCAGCGTGGCGTAGCCGGCGCTGAGCTGCAGGTCCCCGGTTTCGAAGGGGGGATCGACGGTGTCGTTGATGGATTGCGTCCGGGTCAAGGTGCTCGACGCCACCAGCGTGTTGGTGGCATCGAAGATCTCCTCGCTGAGCGACAGCGTGACGCCGACGGGTACCGCGGAATCCGGCACGAAGGAGTTGGTCCGGATCGCACTGATCAGCCGCATCGGATCGGTCGAGGTCACGTCATAGTCGATGGTAATTGTCAGGCTCGACCCTGGCCCGCTGGCGCCGGCGACGAAGCTGTTCCAGCGCAGGCCGGCGATTGCCCCTGTTGGTGGGTTGACCGCGCCCACCGGGGCCATCCCGGCATCACCCAGGGCGGAGTTGGTCGTGCCGACCGAGATTTCGGAGGCGTGGATGTTGCTGAAGAGCAAGCCGTCATCGGTCACATTCGCGAAGCTGCGGGTGATCTCCATGGGGTCGGATCCTGAGTGCTGCCTTGCCCCGCGCGCGGCAGGGCCTTGGTCGATTCGAAGGACGGCGCCGCGCTAGTGCACCCGGGCTTTGAGCCGCGCGTGGACGATGGATGCGGTCAGGTGGCGCTGGCGCGGCGCGAGACGCCGGCGCCGATCAGCCCGGCCAGACCGACCAGGAACACCAGCACGCTCGCCGGCGCCGGGACGGCGGAGACGATGAAGGAGTGGATGGGCCCACCATTCTCGGCATTAAGGTCCAGGGTGACCTCGATGTAGTCCGACTGCGGTGCGAACTGGTTGCTGCTTGCGGTCGCGCTGCCAGCGGGCAGGTCGACAAGGCCGCTGCCGTAGGCGTCGTTGATGATCCAGCCGAATGTCGCCCCCGCACCGTTGATGAGGATGCCGCTCAGCTGGGCGATCTCCACTCCGTTCAGCGGCGTGATGAAGAGGGTGAAGGAAAGATCGTCGCCATTTGCGACGAGGGCACCTGGCGCGCTGATGGACACGCCGCCGCTGCCGTGCGCGGTGAGGGTGAGGTTGGAGCAATCGGTCGGCGTCAGGCTGCAGCCGTCGATATAAAAATCGAAATTCCCAACGGTGAGTGACACCGCCGCCATCGATGCTGGGGCGCTGAACGCCAGAATCGCCGCGGCAAGCAGGCTCCGTCGCAACGACTTGAATCTTTTGGTGAAATTTTGCACAGCAAATCCCCTCTCAATTACTCATATTTGTTTTAAGGATCGGCACACGGGCCATCTAATGAGACGTCACAAATGAGTCAACTCTGACCAGTACCTGCGACCAGCGCGTCGAGAGCATAGTTTTCAGAGTTTCAAACCTTTAATGCGATTTAAGAAAATATTCCTGTATATTGTAAGTAAAAATTCCTTCGTCGCGTAAGCATGGCGGGTCAAACCAGCCATGTTGGGTTGGCGTGGATGCGGTGCGCCCGCAGTTGTCTTAACCGCAGCGCCCTGATCTGAATGGCTTACAGGTTGGTCTGCTGCCGGCTGCCGGTACCCTGCTCAGATGGCCGCACCGTTGCGGCCGTGCCGGAACGGCGTCAGGCAAACCGGGGACGAACCGTGTGTAAGGCAGCCCTGCTCTCCGAGGTCGCGCTCGGCGAACGGATGTTCCAGGGAAAGATCAAGATTTTGTATCAAAAATGATTAATAAATTGTATATAGATACGTTTAAGATCTGCCATTGGCCACCCCGCAGCGGCAGGTCGGCGGCATCGTACCAACGGGCCGGTGCTATGGGGTCAGCGTCCTGCGCGTCCTGCCCTTGTCAACGCAAAGGCAGGTTCACCGAAGCGCACACCAAGGGATTCGGTCAGCGCAAGGTCCGGGAAGGTGGCGCGGATCTCTTCCGCGTCGCGGCGCAGCCAGGGCTCGCCGAGGGTGAACAACTACCGCGCGTTGGCCATATCCCGCACCTGCCTGCGGCCGCCGACCGGATAGGCCTCGGGTCGGCTGGGATGCATCCGGGCGTTTCAGCCGCCATTGGCATCATGCAGGCATGATGGAGAACAGCAGGTGCCCGAACATCGCCCCGGCCGCCGGCTCCAGCGCGGCAAAGCCGTGGCCGGGCGACCCATCGGCACCAGGCTGGCGGCGAGAGTGAGCAGCGGCGGCAGCAAATCAGGGCGGGGCATCGCTTGATTTCTAAGCGGATCGCGGCGGGACGTGAATCCGCGCCCGACGGCTTGGCCATGCCAAGACAATGCCCCGCCGCACGCAGCCAACGCCGCGGATCCGTAGCCCCCCTCCCCGCAGCCGGACTTCAGCGCAACGCCGCGCCCACCGCCGCCATGAACCCGTCCAGTCGCGCCGGATCGACCCAGCGCAGCACCGCGACCACACCGCTCGCCGGGTCGATCCAGGTGATGTTGCCGCCGGCGCCGGAGAAGCAGACGCTGGCCTCGCTGGCGGAGGGCCAGCGGCTCCGCCCGGTATTCAGCCACCACAGCAGCCCGTACTGCGGGTTGAGCGCGCAGGGCGTGCTGCATTGCGCCACCCACCCCTCCGGCAGGATGCGACGACCGTCCCAGACGCCATCCTGCAGCGCCAGCTGGCCGATGCGGGCCTGGTCCTCGGCATGGATGAAGACGCCGCCGCCCCAATGCCCGCCGCCCGGGACACTCTGTACCCGCCGGCCGCCGACCTCGACCCAGGAGGTCTCGTAGCCTTCCCAGCGCCAATCGGCGGAGGCACCGATCGGCCGCATCACCCGCTCGGCGAAGACCTCAGGCAGCGGCCGGCCGAACACCCGCAGCAAGGCGAGCGACACGCGGTTCACCCGCACGTCATTGTACTCCCAGTACTGCCCCGGCGGGTGCAGTGGCCGCGGCATGCCCTTCCGCCCCTGCCCTTCCACCACCAGGTTGCGGCCGCGGTCGATGGTGTCCGCCTTGCCGAAGAGCGAGCCTTCCCATTCCGAGGTGTTCTGCAGCAGCTGCCGCCAGGTGACGGCGCCATTGTGCGGCCCCGCGAAGCCGCCATCCCGCACCTGGGCGCCGACCGGGGCGTCGAGATCGGAGATGAGCCTGTCGCCCACCGCGAGGCCGGCGAGCATCGCCAGATAGGATTTCGCCACGCTGAAGGTCATGTCGACCTGCCGGGTGTCGCCCCAGCGGGCCGCCACCTGGCCGTGCCTCAGTACGACCCCGTTCGGCCCGCCGCGCGGCGCGGTGCGGCCGAGGATGGCGTTGTCCGGCGGCGGCTCGAAATAGCCGCCGGCGATATGGGCGTGCAGGTCGCGCGGCCAGGGCGATTCATGCGCCAGGGCGAAGCCGACGGCAGCTTCGAGCCCGGCGGGATCGAAGCCCATCGGCTCGGGCGACCAGGCGGTGGGATGCGGCGGTGGGATTCGGGTCATGGCAACGACGCTACGGTCGGAGGCCGGCGGTTTCCACCCCTGGCGGGCTGCTCTACAACCCTCTACCGCTGATGGAGAGGGCTCCCACAGGATGCCGCAGGGCGACAGGGCCTTTGGGTTCGGGCCGATGCGCGCTGTTTCGGCGCTGCTGGACCTGTGGCGGCCGCGGCAGCGGCCGTTGCCGCTCTCCCGGCTCGCCGGGGGCGACCGGGCCCGGGCCGAGGCGGCGGTCCGGGCGCTGGCCGTGGCGGTACCGCTGGCCGACCGCGTCCTGCTCTGCCGCAGCCTCGGCCGTCACAAGCTGCTGGTCGACGCCGCCGACCTGACGCATGGCCCGCATCTGGCGATCGACGGCTTCTGGGAATGGTGGACCACCGCCTGCCTGGTACGCCAGCTCCGCCCCGGCGCGCGGGTAGTGGATGCCGGCGCGGGCTATGGCTACTTCACCCTGCTGGCCGCCGAGCTGGTCGGACCGCAGGGCCGGGTGGTGGCGATCGAGCCGCACCCGCGCAGCGCCGCGCTGCTGCGGCGGAACATCGCCCTGAACGGCGTGACCGACCGGGTGGAGGTGGTGCAGGCGGCGCTGGCCGGCCCCGGTGCTCCGCTCGCCCTGCCGCTGCTGCTGCAGGAGGGTGATCCGGCCGGCGCGCATCTGCGGCCGGAGGATCTCCATGGCCCAGCCGGAGCGGAGGAGCCGCAGGCCGGCATCAAGGTGCCGGTGCAGACGCTCGACCACCATGCCGCGCTACGGCCGGATCTGGTGAAGCTGGACCTTTGCGGCGCGGAGGAAGCGGCCTGGGACGGCATGCAGCAGCTACTGTCCGAATGCCCGGCGGTGCGGCTGCTGCTGAACTTCTCGGCCGAGCGCTGCCGAGCGCCCGAGCGGCTGCTGGACGCCATGGCCAGGCGCTTCCCGCTGCGCCGCTTGGCGGCCGACGGCACGCCCCGGCCGGTGACGGCGAAGGAGTTGCTGGCCACCGGCGACGCCATGCTGTTCCTGGCGCGGTAACCAGGAAACGGAGCCGCTGCTACGACCGAGGCCGTCAGTCTCCCGCCAATGGCTCGGGTTCGCCGAAGCGGCCTTCGCCCTATCGAGCCGCCGCGGCCGAGGTACGCGCCGCGCCAGCCGTGGCAGGCGGCCCGGGCAGCTCGATCTCGATCGCCAGGGTCGACATGTCGCCACCGCGGTCGAGGTTGATATTCACCTTGCCGGGGTCGATCGCCACGTAGCGCGCCACCACCGCCACCAGCTCCTGCTGCAGCTTCGGCAGGAAATCCTCTCGGGTGCGGCCGATGCGCTCATGCGCCAGGACGATCTGCAGCCGCTCCTTCGCCGCGCTGGCGCTGGGCGGGTCGGGCTTGCGGGTGCTGCGGAAATAGTCGAGCCAGCTCATCATGCGGCCCTCCCCCCGAAGAGCCGCTTGAACAGCCCGGGCTTCTTGTCGGGCTCAAGGAAGCGGTGCGGCAGTTCCTCGCCCAGGAAGCGGCCGACAGCATCCTTGTAGGCTTGGCCAGCGACGCTCTCGGTGTCCATGATCACCGGCGTGCCGGTGTTGGAAGCCCGCAGCACGCTCTCGTTCTCCGGGACGACGCCGAGCAGCGGAATCGCCAGGATCTCGCGCACATCCTCGAGCTTCAGCATCTCGCCGCGCTCGACCCGATTCGGGTCGTAGCGGGTGACGAGCAGGTGCTCCTTCACCTTCTCCCGCTTCTCCTCGGCGCGCCGCGACTTCGACTGCAGCACGCCGAGGATGCGGTCCGAATCGCGGACCGAGGAGACTTCGGGGTTGGTCACCACGATGGCCTGGTCGGCGAAGTACAGCGCCAGCAGCGCGCCCTTCTCGATGCCGGCCGGGCTGTCGCAGAGGATGTAGTCGAAATCGGCCGACAGTTCCTCAATGATGCCGGCCACCCCCTCGCGGGTCAGCGCATCCTTGTCGCGGGTCTGGCTGGCCGGCAGGATCGCCAGCCCCTCGGTCCGCTTGTCGCGGATCAGCGCCTGGTTCAGCCGCGCCTCACCCTGGATGACATTGACGATGTCGAACACCACCCGGCGTTCGACCCCCATGATAAGATCGAGGTTGCGCAGCCCAACGTCGAAGTCGATCACCACCGTCTTCTTGCCGCGCTGCGCCAGCCCGGTGGCGAAGGCGGCGCTCGTCGTGGTCTTGCCGACACCGCCCTTGCCCGATGTGACAACGATCACCTGCGCCATGCACGCATCCCCCCTCTGCAGCTCCCCGTCCCCTGGTTCTAGAGCATATCGCCGCCGGGCGGCATCGCCCGACGACGTGATTCTGCCCTGCCAACAATGCGATAGAGCAACTTCCGTGATCCCATGTGAACGGAAGCTGCCCTAGCCCAGCGGCGCGAACCGCAACTCCTCACCGTCCAGCCGCACCTGTGTCGGGCGGCCGATCGGCGCATCCCCCAATTGCTCGCGCACCGCGTAGAAGCCGGCGATGGCGATCAGCTCGGGGTCGAAATGCAAGGCGAAGATCCGCGCCTCGGTGTCATCCTGGGCTCCGGCCACGGCCCGGCCGCGCAGCGCGCCATAAACATGGATATTGCCATCGGCAATCACCTCGGCGCCCGGGTTGACCGTGCCGGTGACGATCAGGTCGGCGCCCTGGGCATAAATCCGCTGGCCGGACCGCACCGGCTCCGTCACCACCATCGCGCTGCGTCCGGAACCCTGGAAATCCGGCCCGGCCGGCGCGGGCTCGGTCGGCTCGGCGGCAGGCGGCGGCGCGGCGGCGGGCAGTTCCTCGGCATCCTTGCCGCCGACGGCGCGCAGCGGCGGCAGGCCGGCCGCCAGGGCTTCCTTGCGCATGGCGGCGGAGCCGCCGCTGGTGCCGATCGGCACGATCTCCAGCGCATGCAGCCCTTCGATCAGTGCCCGGAAATCCACCTCCTCCGGCGCCGCTTCCAGGTCACCAAGGCCGATGACGATAGGGGCGAAGCGCAGGAAGCCGGGCGCCCGGCGGAACTGGTCGCCGAGCGCGGGCAGCACCGCCTCCGGCCGTGGGTCGAGCAACCGCAGAACCAGCAGGTTGAAATTGCCGGCGCGCAATCGGAACGTCTCTGGCAGCGTCTGGCTCAAAGGGGACTCGACACGAATCTCGGGGGTTGGCTGGACAGCATGGAGCGCCGACCCGCCCGGGGTCTATAGCGGCGGCAAGCCGCGCGGCGAAGCCCGAATGCGGCATCCGGCGCGGGGAATCGGCGGCCGCCCTGTGCGCCGGCCGCGATGGCGGCATAATGGCGCCTGATCCACGCCATGCCGCGCCCCGCCGGGACGGCGCCAAGGAGCACCTGCTTGCGCCCGATGACCCTGCTGCAGCCCTTCCGGGCCCTGTTCTACGCCCCCTTCTATCTGGCCGAGGCGCGCGGGGCCTTCGCCCGCCAGGGGGGCGAGGTGCGGCTGGTCGATGCCGGCGGCACCGATGCCGCCGCGGCGAAGCTGCTGGCCGGCGAGGCCGACCTTGCCTGGTCCGGGCCGATGCGGCCGATGTTGATGCGCAGCCGCGATCCGTCCTGCACGCTGCGCAGCTTCTGCGCCGTGGTGATGCGCGACCCCTTCCTGCTGATGGGCCCGGCGCCGCGCCCAGGCTTCACCCTGGCGGATCTCGCCGGGACGCGGGTCGGGCTGGTTTCCGAGGTGCCGACGCCGGTCTGGTGCCTGGCTGGCGACCTCGCCGAGGCCGGGCTGCCGCCGCTGCCGCCGCCGGCAGGGCCGGGCATGGCGGAGAATGCCGCGGCGGTCACCAGCGGCGACCTCGATATTGCCCAGATGTTCGAGCCCTTCGCCTGCCGGGTGGAGGACGCCGGCGGCGCGGTGCTGCACGCCCAGGCCAACCGCGGCCTGACCGCCTATACCGCCTTCTACGCCACCGAGGCCGGGATCGCGGCGCGGCGGCCGGAGCTGATGGCGATGATCCGCGCCATGGACGAGAGCCTGCGCTTCCTCCGCGCCGCCCCGGCGGCCGAGGTCGCCGCGCTGCTGGCGCCGCGCTTCGCCGATGTGCCGGAGGACCACCGCCGCCGCGCTATCGCCCGCTACCAGGCGCTCGACCTCTGGGGCGCGGGGCCACGCTTCCCGCCCGAGGCGCTGGAGAGGCTCGGCCGCGCCATGGTCGCCGCCGGGGCGATGACGCATATCCTGCCCTTCGAGGCCTGCGTCGATGCAGCGATCGTCGAGGAGGCGCTCGCATGAGCCGGCCGGCGGTGCCGACCCGCGCCGACTACCGCTGGTTCACCGAGATGCCGACACGCTGGATGGACAATGACGTCTACGGCCATGTCAACAACGTCACCTACTACAGCTTCATCGACACCGCGGTGGCGCTGTTCCTGATGCAGAACCAGGTGCTCGACCTCGCCACCAGCACCGAGGTCGGGCTGGTGGTGGAGACCCAGTGCCGCTATCTGGCGCCCATCACCTTTCCTGACCGCGTCACCTGCGGCATCCGATGCGGCCGGCTCGGCACCTCCTCCATCCGCTACGAGCTTGGCGTCTTCCGCAACGACGAGGATGCGGCGAGCGCCGAGGCCTATTTCATCCACGTCTACGTATCCCGTGCCCAGCAGGACCGTGCGGTGCCGCTGCCGCCCCGGCTGCGCGAGGCGGCGACCCGGCTGCTGCTGCCGCCGGCGTAACGGCGCCACATCACGATGGGCCCGAGACGGCAGCCATGAAGCAGTCGGATCCGGCAGCGGGCCGGCACCGGCTGCGCCGCAGCCTGCTCGGCTGGGCAGCGGGCGGGCTGGCGCTCGGGCTGCTGCTGAGGGCGGTATGGCCGGCGGCGGCGCCACTGGTTCTCGGCCTCGCCACCCTGCCGGTGCTGGCGGTGCTGCTGCGCGATATCCTGCGCCGGCTCGGCGGCGGGACTGCCGGGTTCGACCTGCTGTCGGCGCTGTCCATGAGCGGGGCGCTGGCATTGGGCGAGCCCCTGGCCGGCGCGGTGGTCGCGCTGATGTTCACCAGCGGTACCTTCCTCAGGGATTTCGCGGAAGGGCGGGCACGGCGCGAGATGACCGCTCTGCTGACCCGCCAGCCGCGTCAGGCGACCCGCCACGCGGACGGGGCGCTGGAGGTGGTGCCGCTGACCACCCTTCGGCCCGGTGACCGGCTGCTGATCCGCCAGGGCGAGATGGTGCCGGTCGACGGCCACACCCTCGGCCCCGCGGTGCTGGATGCCACGGCGTTGACCGGCGAGGCGATGCCGCTGCGGCTGCCGGCTGGCGACCCGGTCTTCTCCGGCGCCATCAACATCGGCGAGGCCTTCGACCTGCTGGTCGAAAGGCCGGCCGCCGAGAGCACCTATGCGGGGATCATCCGGCTGGTGGAGCAGGCCCAGGCCGAGCGACCGCCGATGGCGCGGCTGGCCGACCGCTGGGCGCTGGGCTTCCTTGCCGCGACGGTGGCGATCGGCGGCGCCGCCTGGCTCGCCTCGGGCGACCCGCTGCGGGCGCTGGCGGTGCTGATGGTGGCAACACCCTGCCCGCTGATCCTGGCGGTGCCGGTGGCGCTGGTCGGGGGCCTGTCGCGGGCCGCCGCCGCCGGAGTGCTGGTGAAGGGCGGCGCGGCGCTGGAGGCGCTGGCGCGGGTCCGGGTGATGCTGCTCGACCAGACCGGGACCTTGACCGTCGGGCAGATCCGGCTGGTCGAGGCGCAACCGCTCGGCGCCCTGTCGGCGGAGGAGGTGCTGCGGCTGGCCGCCTCGCTGGGGCAGGCCTCCGGCCATGCCGTTGCGGCCGGGCTGGTGGCGGCGGCGCGGCACCGCGGGCTTGCGCTGGCGGCACCGGAGGAGGTGCAGGAAGCCACTGGGGCTGGCGTCGCCGGCCGGGTGGAAGGGCATGCGGTGGCAGTGGGCGGCGCCGAGTTCATCGCCAACCATGTCGCGCCGGGCAACTTCCCACCGGATGGCGCGCATCTGCCAGGCACGGTGCGCAGCCTGGTGGCGGTGGATGGGACACCGGCGGCGGTGCTGCTGCTGGCCGATCCGCTACGGCCGGAGGCGTCGGCGACCCTGGCCGCCGCCCGCGCCGCCGGCATCCAGCGAGTGGTACTGCTCTCGGGCAATCGTGCCGAGGTGGCGGAGGCGGTTGGCCGGCAGGTCGGCGCCGATGCGGTGCTGGCCGGCCGCAGCCCGGCGGAGAAGGTCGCCGCGGTGCTGCGCGAGAAGCCCGAGGGCCCGGTGCTGATGCTGGGCGACGGGGTGAAGGACGCACCGGCCCTGGCCACCGCCGATGTCGGCGTGGCGATGGGCGCCAGGGGTGCCGCCGCCAACGCCCAGGCGGCTGATGCGGTGGTGCTGGTCGACCGCATCGACGGGGTGGTGGAGGCGATCCGCATCGCCCGCCGCAGCCGCCGCATCGCCTTGCAGAGCGGCGGCGCCGGCATCGGCCTTGCTACCGCCGGCATGCTCGCCGCGGCGGCGGGGTGGCTCACGCCGGTGCAGGGCGCGCTGCTGCAGGAGGCGATCAATGTCGCCGCGATCGTCAATGCATTGCGCGCGCTGCGTGCATGAATCGAGGATGCGCATTGTGCGCCTGCGCTGGGGAGGCGTGACGTCGCCAGCATGAACGAAGAGCCACGGTTGGTGGGGTTGACCTGCGGGCGCGCATCCGGCGCAGTGAGCGGCATTGGAGGAAACCCCCATGCCCACACTCACCCGCCTCGGCATCCTCGACGACTACCAGGGCGTCACCCTGGCGCTCGGCCCCTGGGACCGGCTGCCGGACAGTCTGCGGATCGACGTGTTCCGCGATACCATCACCAACCTCGAAGCGCTGGTGACGCGGCTCGCGCCCTTCGACGCGCTGCTGATCATGCGCGAACGTACGCCCTTCCCGCGGGCGCTGCTGGAGCGCCTGCCCAACCTCAAGCTGCTGATCACCACCGGCCCGCGCAACCGCTCCATTGACATGGAGGCCGCCGCCGAGCGCGGCATTACCGTCTGCGGCACGCCGAGCGACGGGCACCCGACCGTCGACCTCACCTGGGGGCTGATCCTGTCGCTGCTGCGGCACATCCCGGAGCAGGAGGCCAGCCTGCGCAACGGCCGCTGGCAGGTCAGGCTTGGCAGCACGCTGGAGGGCAAGACCCTCGGCGTCGTCGGGCTCGGCAACCTCGGCAGCCGAGTCGCCAAGGTAGGTGCCGCCTTCGGGATGAAGCTCATCGGCTGGAGCCCGAACCTGACCGAGGAGAAGGCCGCCGCCGCGGGCGCCACCAAGGTGAGCAAGGAGGCGCTGCTGGAGCAGGCCGACGTGGTCACCCTGCATCTGGTGCTGTCGGAGCGTTCGCGCGGCATCATCGGCGCCGGCGATCTGGCGCGGATGAAGCGTACGGCGGTCATCGTCAACAGCAGCCGCGGGCCGCTGATCGATCAGGCGGCGCTGATCGCGGCATTGCAGGAGGGCCGCATCGCCGGGGCCGGGCTCGATGTCTTCGACACCGAGCCGCTGCCGCCCGGCCATCCGATCCTCACCGCGCCGAACACCGTGCTGACGCCGCATCTCGGCTACGTCACCGAGGAGAATTATCGGGTCTACTTCGCCGCCGCGGTGGAGGCGATCGAGGGATACATGGCCGGCAAGCCGGTGCGTGAACTGCGCGCCGGCTAGAGCGGATTATGGCTCTAGGGTCAAACGCCTCTAGAGCACGACCTTCAGGCGTTCTGGCAGCATGAAGCGGCGCGTGGCGATCACCCGGATGCTGGCGCCGGGTAGCGCGCTGCTGCGCGCCGCCGAAGATCTGCTGAAGCATTGCGCCAATGACAGTCCCACCGGCCTTCGCCCTGGACGCTTTCGCCGGGTATTTCGCCGCCGGCGGCAGCCCGACGGCGAAGGCGGCGCTGGCGCATCGTCACCGCGCATGTCCCGCCGGGGCCGGCGGCGCAGGCTACCCCTTAAGGTAGGCCGCCGCGGCGTCGCCGAGAATCTCGCAGCACACCGCCAGATCCTCCTCCCTGGTGTCCTCCGCCCAATGGTGGCTGATGCCCTTGATACTCGGGGTGAAGAGCATCGCCACCGGCATCACCCGGGCAATGTATTGCGCATCATGCCCGGCGCCGCTCGGCATGCGTTGCCAGAGGCCGGGGGCATGCCTCTCGGCGACCGTGTCCAGCGCTGCCATCATCGCCGGGTCGCAGGGTGCGGGCAGCGACTTGCTGATGTTGGTCAATGTCGCCACCGTGCGCTCGCGCCGGTTGCTCTCCTGCACGCAGGCGCGAAGGCAGGCTTCCAGCCGCTCCAGCACCGCCATATCGATGTCGCGGAACTGGAAGAGGATGTCGGCCCTGCCCGGGATGATGCTCGGCGCCCCCGGCTCCACCGTGATGCGGCCGCAGGTCCAGGTGCTGCGTGGACCGCAGTGCTTCGGGAACTCCTGGTCGATCATCGCCAGCAGCCGCACCGCGGCCAGGCCCGCGTCGCGCCGCTCCGCCATGGTGGTGCCGCCGGCATGGTCCTGCATGCCCTCGATGGTGATGCGCCACTGCCAGATCGCGACGATGCCCGTCACCACGCCGGCGCGCAGCCCGGCATTCTCCAGCTGCGTCCCCTGCTCGATGTGCATCTCGAAGAAGCCCTTGTAGCGGCCAGAGTCGAGCCGGAGCCGCGGCTTGCCGGCAAGGCCCGCGGCAGCCAGCGCATCGCGCAGCGGCGTGCCGTCGTTGCGGCTGCGGCTGCGGTCGATCTCCTCCTCGCCGAGGATCCCGATGATCGACTTGCTGCCGAGGAAGCCGCCCTCGAAATGCCCTTCCTCATCGGCGAAGGCGGCGACATCCACCGGCAGCCCGGCCCGTGCCAGCGCGACGCCGGCCACGACGCCGAGCGCGCCATCCAGCCAGCCAGCCTGATTCTGGCTCTCGATATGGCTGCCGACCAGCAGATGCGGCCCCGGCCCCTTGTGCCGGCCGAAGACATTGCCGATGCCGTCGATCTCCGCCTTCAGCCCGCATTCCTCCAGCCGTTGCAGCAGCCAGCGGCGGCTTTCCATATCCTGCGGCGAATAGGTCGGGCGGTGCACTCCGGTCTTGTACCGGCCGATCTGCCGCAGTTCGTTGAGGTCGCGGAGGAAGCGTGCGGTGTCGATCAGCGGCATGGCGGAAATCCCGGTATTGCGGCGCAAAAGCGTGCCGCGCTGCCGCGGCTTCGGCAATGGCCTGCTGATCGACTCTGCGCGCTGGACAGCGTGGACTGATCGCCTATCGTCCAATTACGGGCGAAGCGGCGGCGCCAGTGCTGCGAAACCAGGCAGCACTGGTGCGGCGGCCCAAGTTCCGCGCCAGGAAGAGGGACAGGATGTACGACAACACCGACCCGCGTGCGCGGCTCGCCGCCGCCACCGCGAAGCCGACCAACGGCCCCTTCGATGCCGCGAGCCTCGGCCATTACGACCGCGAGCCGCCGCAGCAGGTGGAGCCGCTGGCCCGCACCTGGCTGACGCGCGGACAGAATTTCCTTGTCGCCTGTAGCGAGACTCAACCCGGCGCGGTGCTCGCCCGCACCGCCCAGCCCGATGAATATATGGCGCTGCTGCCTGATGCCGCGACCGTGGTGGAGGTGACGACCCCGGCGGGCACCGAACGCATCGCCGGGCACAGCCTGGTGGTGCTGCCGCCGGGCGACAGCAGCCTGCGGATGGTCAAGGGCGGCATGCTGTGGCGCATCCTGACCACGGCTTCGGCGGATCTCGCCGCCAGCTGCGGCAATGCCGCGGCCTATGCGACGCCGCATCGGCATGTGGCGCCCGCCGTGTCCTGGCCCGCGCCGCCCGGCGGCTTCAAGGTGCGTGCCTACAGCCTGGACGTGCCCGCCTCGCCCGACCGCTTCGGCCGCATCTTCCGCTGCACCACGCTGATGGTGAACTGCCTTTACGGCTGGCCCGGCAAGCGCGATCCGCGCAAGATGTCGCCGCACCACCACGACGATTTCGAGCAGGGCTCGCTGGCGCTGGAAGGCGCCTTCACCCACCATCTGCGCTGGCCCTGGACCACCGACATGACCAAGTGGCGGGCGGATGAGCACCATGAGTGCGGCAGCCCCTCGGTCTGCGTCATCCCACCGCCGGCGATCCACACCACCCAGGCGGTGGGCGCGGGAATGAACACGCTGGTCGATGTGTTCTGCCCGCCGCGGGCGGATTTCTCCGCGACCTCCGGCTGGGTGCTTAACGCCGGTGACTACCCCGCGCCCTGACTCCCGCAAAACCGCTGCATGGCCTTGCGGGGGCTCCGGTGTTCCCTCCTTACCGGCGCTAATCCGCCCTGCTCCTTCCGCCACTCTTGCCACAGCGCATGCGCCGCACGGCAGGGCTTCAGTCAATCCGGCAAGTTCGGCATCGCCCGGTGGATGCCGACGAAGCCATCGAGCCGGCCGAGCATCAGCCTTTCCTCCACCTCCCCCAGGCTGCCGCCCAGATGTTTGGCATCGGCCGGCCCGGGGTATTACCGGGTCTTCGGCCCATGGCGGCGCAGCGCAGTGAACAGCCGGCAACGGGCCTCAAGGTGGAGCAGCCATAGCTGGCGTGCAGCGTGATCTTCTCCGCCGTCGCCAGATCCTCCAGCAGCTCCCGGCGGAAGAATTGCAGCTGGGTCCAGTGGCGGGCGAACATCGCCTCGCGCGCCACCGGATCCGGCACCCGTTCGGGGTAGGTGAAGGCATGGGCGGAGATACCAGCGGCGGTCGCCGGCCCCAAATTCCGGCCGCGACTGCGGCACGACCTCGAGCAACGCGTGCTCCAGCGCGCCGATGCCGATGAGATCCACCGCCAGTGCCGCGGTCAGATCGGCGGTATCGGCCGGAGAGAAGCGGAACAGGCTGAGCGGCTCGGCGCCGAAGGCAGGCTGGACGTTGCCGACTTCGCAATGGCTGCCGACGTCCGGTGCGTCCCCCGGCGCAGACCTCTGCCATTATCATGCCGCCTGGACCATGCAACCGGAGATGGGCCGAGCCCGCATGGCCTGACCAATGCGGCCGACCCACCCGGGCAATTGGCTTCCGCCCGTGGTGGCGCTACCACGGCACTCCAGGATACGGACGCCCCGATGACCGACACCCCGCCCGATCGCCTCTCCGTCGACCCGAAGAGCCCCTTCCACGATGCCGCCGCCCTCGCCCGCGGAGTCGGGGTGCGGTTCAAGGGCGTCGAGAAGACGAATGTCGAGGAGTATTGCGTCAGCGAGGGCTGGGTCCGCCTCAGCGTCGGCAAGACCGTCGACCGCCATGGCAAGCCGCTGACCATGAAGCTGCAGGGCAGTGTCGAGCCGTATTTCCGTGATACCGCGCAACCGCCGGCCGCGTAGTACGCGGGGCGGTTTAGAGGATCGCTCTACTCGGCCTGCAACGCCCTTAGTTCGGCGGCTTTCGCTTCACAAGCCCGTGCAGGGGCAGCAACCTTCCATTGCCCGACGCACCGAAGCCCGTTTGCATTGTACGCCGTAACCCATGCAATCGCTCGACCGCCTTCCCTTCTTCCGCGGCTTCACTGCCGAAGCCCTGGCGCCGCTGGCGGCGGCCGCAAGCTGGCGTAGCTTCGAGCCCGGCCAGATGGTGCTGGAAGGCGGCGATCCCTCGCGCGAGGTGTTCTTCGTGGCCGAGGGGATGGTGCGGGTGCTCGGCCGGACCAGCGGCGGGCATGAGCTGATCCTGAACGAGTTGCGCCCGGGCGAGCTGTTCGGCGAGTACGCAGCGATCGACGGCGAGCCGCGTTCGGCGGCGGTGGTGGCGCTTGCCCGATCCCGGCTCTGCGCCCTGCCCTCGGCGCCCTTCATGGCCTTCGTGCTCTCCACCCCGGGCGCGGCGCTGCAGCTACTGCGGCTGCTGACGGCGCGGGTGCGGGAACGCGACGCCAGGTTGATCGAGCTGGTGGCGCTGCCGGTACGCCTGCGGCTGGCCTCGCTGCTGCTGCGGCTGTCGCGGCCCCGCACCGGCGGCGGCGGGCGGGTGATCTCGCCGCCACCACCACATCACGAGCTGGCAGCGCGGATCGGCACCCGGCGCGAGGTGGTGAGCCGCATCCTGTCGCAGATGCAGCGGGAGGCGCTGCTGACCGCCGACCGCCGCGCCATGGTGCTGCCACAGCCGGAGGCGCTGGAGGCGGCAGTGGAGGCCGGCTTTCAGCAGGCGGCGGGCGGCGGATAGGGCAGACCTGCACGCCCACGCGTTGCCGCAATATCACCCATGTCGTCCGCAGGACCTTTTTCTCCACCTCCGCATGTCGACGCTCGGCGCACCGGCGGCGGAGGTTTCAGCGCAGCGCCCCGGCCACTCCTAGTGGTGCGGTCGACACTGATGATTCCGGCCTGAGAATCCGGTCCGCCGCGACGTCCTGGGCGTTCTGCCCGGCTTTAAGACAGGCCACCGGGAAACCTTTGCGTCGATCGCACCACTAGGGGCCTAGCCCAAATCTCCAAACCTCAGCTCAGCGAGGCAAGCAGCGCATCGAGGTCCGGCTCGGTGGCATCCGCATCCGCCGGCGGTGGCGTGGCCGGGGCGCTGAGGCTGGCCAGCAGTGCGTCCAGATCGTCCAACCCGGCATCGGCGCCGCTCGGTGCTGGCTCGGGCGCGGGGGGCAATGCCGCTTCCGGCGTGGCCGCCGGCGTTCCGAGGCTGGCGAGCAGCGCGTCCGGGTCATCGGCCTCCGCCGCCGCCTCGGCGGGCGCGGGTTCGGCGGGGGCCATGGCCGTGACCGGGGCCGCGGGGGCTGGCGGTGCCGCGGGCGCAGCCGGTGCTGGCTCGGGCGCGGCGGCGGCCGGGGAGCGGTCCGTCACCGGATCCCAGAAGCCGGCCAGCGGTCGTCCGGCAAGGGCGTTGAAGCTCGCCAGCCGCACCTCCGGCCGGCCGCGCAGGCTGACCAGCGGCATCACCTTGTAGCTTGCCGCCTGCACCGCCTGCCGCTCGCTCCAGAGCCGCTCGGTGCAGGGCAGCGGCACCTGCTCGCCCTCGGCGTCGGTATAGAGGAAATATGGCATGTCACTGGCCGACATGACGCTGCCGAGCTTCAGCTTGGCGCCGCCGCGGGCATAGCTCTCGGCCAGCAGCAGCCCGGCCAGCACGGCGGGGTTGGCCCAGAGCATGCTGCCGAGCCCGCCCTGGCGGGTGAATTCCTCGAAGGCGAAGCTATCGATCGGGTCGGACTTCTTGCCATAGGGCATGCGCAGCAGGAAGCGCGGCGCGGCGAGGCCGATGTAGGCGGCTTCCGGCGCCGCCTGCAGCGCGCCCCAGGCATCCTTGATCAGCGGGTGCTGGTCGCGAAAAGGGATGCTAAGCGCATCGGCGCCGATCGCCGAGAGGAAGGGGCAGTTCGCCGCGGCGCAGATCCGCGCCAACCGGCCGAGCAGATCGGCATGCGGCGGCGCCAGCTCGAAGCCATAGAGCCCGACGACGGCGGAGAGCGCGCCCTGGTGGGCATCCATCACCGGCGCCTCGGCCAGCAGCCCGTAAAGGCCGGTCTCCTCCAGCGTGTCGGTGGCGGCGAGGTCGGCGGCCAGCTCCTCGGCGGAGATGTCGTAGAGCACGATCTCCATCTTCCCGCCGGTCTCGATGCGGCGGACCAGGAATTCGACGCTGCGCCAGGTGGCTTCCAGCGTCTGGAAATCCGGGTGGTGCAGCACGCTGCGCATGGTGGCTGACAGCGCCTCATCCACCTTCGCCACCAGCTGATCCTGCCGGCTGTCCTTGCCGGGGAGGATGTGGCTGCCGACGATGCGGCGGATCCAATCCTCGACCGAGGCCTCGACGGCGGGCGCCGGTTTGCGGCCGGTGAGGCGGGCGAAATCATCCAGCCTGCGATCGGTGGCGATGGCATAGCCCTGCGGCCTGGCGCGGGAGGGCGGCGGCAGCGGCGCCTCGCCGCCCCAGCCGAGTACCTCCTTGGCGGCACGGTCGAAGCTGGCGCGGTTCATCAGCCGCTTGCGCAGATCGGCCAGCCCCTCGAACACCTCCAGCTTGTCGAACAGCTGATCAGGGTGGAAATCCTCGATTTCGGCGAAGTCGAGGGCGACGATGCCCCCCTCTGGCGCCACCGGCAGGGCCAGCTTCAGCTTCATCCGGGCGAGGACGTCATCAAGATTGTCGACGTCGATCTTGATCGGCTTGCGGGCGGCGAGCTTCGCCCCTGTCTCCAGCAGCCCGGCATTGGCCCGGCCCGAGAAATCGCCGAAGACGGCGAGGCGGAATTTGGTGACCGGGCCGCTGGCCCGCGGCGCCTTGCTCAGGCTGCCGAAGTTCACCGCATACTGCATGGCATTCCCCTCCGCCCCGGTTCGTGCACCCTGGCCCGGACATGTCGGTGCGGAAGCCTATCACCTCCCTTCCAGGTTGAATATGATTGGCGCCCACGCTTCGATGCGGCAAACTCCTGTTGTTCCGGGGGGCCGATGAGGCATGGCTGAACCGCCTACGACGGGCATGGAGATCGCCGAGATGAAGCGGCTGCTCGGCCTGTCACGCGAGGCGCCGCTCGGTTGCGCCATCGGCGGCGGCGATGACCGAACCATCGCGCTGCTGCGGATCAACCGGGTGAAGGCACCGAAGGCGGTGCTGAAGGATCTGGAGGAGCAATTCTCTGAACTGGCGAATCCCCGCTTCGGCACCGTGCAGGCAATGCCCGACGGCAATGCGAGGACCGTGCGCTTCGTGCTGAACAAGCCCTCCTCCGGCCTCTCCAGGAAGCTGGTGAAGACGCTGAAGGGCGCCGGCTACAGCAAGGTGGAGCTGGAATTCTGATCAGGCGCCGCGGGCGTCACACCGAAATGGGAGGCAAGCATGGCCGAACCGGTCATCGGAATGGACAAGGACGAGTTGAAGGTCCTGCTGCGCAAGTCGAAGTCGGAGCCGGTGAACTGCGCCGTTGCTGCCTCCGGCGAGGACCGTACGCTCGGCGTCATCGTGCTCGACAAGGTGAAGGCGCCGAAGGCGGTCTCCACCCAGCTTGAGAAGCGCTACCCCAAGGCGACCCTGGTGCGCTGGGGCAAGGCCGAGGTCGATACCGAGAACGACCCCAAGCTGGTCATCTTCACCCTCAACAAGAACGTCACCGGCCTCGGCAAGAAGCTGAAGAAGTCCCTGAAGGGGACCGGCTACACCAAGGTCCTGATCAATTTCGAGGATGGCTCCCCGTCCGAGCAGGAGTTGGAGGAGGAGGGCGTTCAGCCGGGCGTCGGCGCCACACCTGGCGCCCCGCCGCCATCCAGCATGGCAGAGGAGTCGGAAAGCGCCGAGGCCAAATCCGCGGACCCTCCCTCCCCGTCGCCCGAGGTCAATGCCAGCGCCGAGGAAACCGAGAGCGCCGAACGCGAGTCCGAGCAGGAGGTCGAGGCCGAGAAGGCCGCGCCCGCGAGCCCTGAGATCGCGGCGAAGCATGTGGCATCCGCCAGGGCCTGGATCGGCACCCGCTCCAAGGTGCAGGCCGAGGTCGACAAGCTGAAGGCCGAGATCCTCAAGACCTACCAGGGCCAGGAGATCGTCGGCGAGATCGAGAAGGCCTACGCCTCCAGGATTCAGCCGGCCATCGACAAATTCGACCTGGCTCTGGCGCAAAAGCTGGCCGAGGCCTCGAAGGCGACCGATGCCGCCGCCCAGGCGAAGCTCGGCACCGAGGCCCGGGCGATCCTCGGCCGCTACGCGCAATACGTGGCGAGCGAGCCGCTGATCAAGGAGCTGGACGAGAACCCCTTCACCCCGCTGGCGATCCGCCCGACGGTGATCACTACCTTAAAGCAGCTCGGCGACGCCTTGCGCTGAGGTGCCAGCCGTGTAGGCAACAACCCGCTGCCGGGCTTGCACAAGCTGCAACCGTCATGGCCGGGCCTAACCCAGCCATCCAGCGCCTTGTTTCTCGTGGAAAGCAGATGCACGGATCAGGCCCGTGCATGACGGGAAGGTTCAACTCCGGTCGTTCGACGCCTGTCAGGCATCCAGCCCCGGCCAAGGCCTGCCCCGCACCGGCTCGCAGGGCGGGTCCGGCGTCGCGGTAATGGCCTGGACCGCGGCGTCATGCACTGCGCGATCGGCGCGGTTCTCCTCCGGCTCCTGGCCCGCCGGATAGGCACCGACCACCAGCAGATCGGCGCTGGCGTCGAGGTTGCGGTGGCCGACACCGGCCGGCAGCGCCACCACATCCCCCGCCGCAAGCTCCAGCACCGGCCCCGCCGGCCCGCCCAATTGCACCCGCACCGTTCCGCGGGCGATGGCCAGCGCCTCATGCGCATTCGGATGGTAGTGGTGGTAGGGATGGATGCCGTTCCGCCAGGCGGGCGGCCAGCCATGCGCGGCGAAGATCGCCTCGGCACCCGCCGGGTCATCGGCCGGCACGGCGGCGCGGTAGAGCAGCGCCGGCAGCCGCGGGTTGTTCGGGACCGTGCCGTCGTCCGGCAGCAGCAGCGTCTCGGGTGTCATGGGCACCTCCCGGCTGGCGAAACGTCCGGCGCAAGCGAGGGTTCGCGGCCGGGCCGCTGACGTCACACAGGGTCCTGGCGTAGCCTGTCCGTCAGCCAGGGAGAGAACGCCATGCCGAACATCCGTGTCGCCACCTTCGCAGGGCCGGGCGCCGCGCCCGAGATCCGCGAAGTGCCCTGGCCGAAGGTCGGCCGCAAGGCGGCGCTGATCCAGATCGGCGCCTGCGGCGTCTGCGGCACCGACCTGCACATCCTGAAGGGCCATTGGCCGAAACCCCTGCCCTGGCCCTTCACCCTCGGCCATGAGATGACCGGCATCATCCGCGAGATCGGGCCGGAGCTGAAGACCGACTGGATGGACCTGCCCATCGCCGTAGGATCAAAGCTGATGATCCCGCCCTTCATGCCCTGCGGGTCCTGCTACTACTGCAAGCACTACCCGGAGCACGCCAACCGCTGCCAGACGCCGGTCTACTACGGCCGCTATCTTGGCTTCGATAAGCCGCCGCATCTCTGGGGCGGCTGGGCCGAATACGTCTATGTCGATCTGGAAGACCTGCCGGGGACGAAGATCTACCGGCTGCCGGACGACATGCCCCTCCGCCTCGGTGCGCTGTCGGAGCCGCTGACCTCCTGCATCCGCGGCCTCGCCCGCGCCCAGCGCATGGGCGGCTTCAAATGGGGCGACACGGTCGTCATCCAGGGCAGCGGGCCGATCGGCATCCTCGCCATCGCCGCGGCACGGGAGATGGGCGCCGGCCGCGTCATCTGCATCGGCGCGCCGGAGACGCCGCGCCTCGCCCTCGCCCGCCGCTTCGGCGCTGAGGCGACGGTGAACATTGAGGATCACGCGAACCCGGAGGCCCGCATCATGGCGGTCCGCGAGATCGCCGGCGGCCACGGCGCCGACCTCGTCATGGACTGCACGGGCCATCCCTCGGCCGGGCCCGAAGGCATCGAGATGCTGCGTGATTCCGGCTTCTACATCGAGATGGGCCAGTTCACCGACGCCGGGCCGATCAGCACCAACTGGCACCGCTTCGTCGCCAAGGACATCACCATCATGGGGTCCTGGGCCTTCACCGCGAATGACCTGGCACTCGGCGTTCAGATGCTGCACGCGGCGCGCGACCGATACCCCTGGTACGAGATGCAGACCCTCTATCCCTTCGACGCGGATGGGGTGACGCGGGCGGTCGCGGATGCGATGGCGATGCGGACGGTGAAGAGCACGATCGTGCCGTTTCCGGAGTTGCTGGAGGCGTAGGATGGAAGAGCGGGGGCGGCGTATTCCCCTGTGCCCCCCTCTGTTGCCGGGAGTTTGGTGTTCGGGATTCCGGATCAGCTTGCGCCGAACTTCGCGGCCACCGCCCGAGCCACCGCCGCGGTGCCATCCCGGCCTCCGATATCCGCGGTGCGCAGCCCTCCGGCGAAGGCCGCATCCACCGCCGCCTCCAACTCCCCCGCAGCATCCGCGAAGCCCTGCCCAGCCCCTCTCGCCGCCAGCCAGTCCAGCATCATCGCCGCCGAGAGCAGGGTCGCCGTGGGATTGGCGATGCCTCTGCCGGCGATGTCGGGCGCCGTGCCATGCGCCGGCTGGAACAGCGCATGGCGGTCGCCGATATCAGCGCTCGGCGAGAAGCCCATGCCGCCGACCAGCCCGGCGCCGAGGTCGGAGAGGATGTCGCCGAACATGTTCTCCGTCGGCAGCACGTCGAAGGCCCAGGGCTTGCGCACCAGGTCGAGCGCCATGGCGTCGACATAGTGATGCGCCGCGGCAACGCCCGGGAACTCCCGCGCCACCCCGTCGAAGACGCTCCGCATGAAGGCGAAGGCGCGGAACACATTGGCCTTGTCCACCAATGTCACGCAGCCGCGCCGGCCGCGCTGCCTCGCCCGCCGCTCGGCCATGCGGAAGGCGAAGCGGGCCAGCTTCTCCGTCACCGCGCGGGTGATGCGCAGCGTCTCCTCCGCCATCTCCTCCGTCACCAGGCCGCGGCCGCGGGAGAAGAACAGCCCCTCAGTGCTCTCCCGCAGGATCACCAGATCGATGTCGCGGGCGCGCGGATCGGCCAGCGCCACCGGCACGCCGGGGATCGCCCGCACCGGCCGGACCCCGGCATAGAGGTTCAGCCGGAACCGCAGGTCGAGCTGCGGCGCGATCTCCGTGCCGTCGGCGTAGCGGATACCGGGCCAGCCCATCGCGCCGAGCAATATGGCGTCGGCCGCCTCCGCCGCGCGGAAGCTGGCCTCGGGGAAGGCGTCGCCGGTGGCCTGGTAGTGGAAGGCGCCGGCCGGCAGCACCTCGGTGGCGAGGCCGATGCCGTGGCGCTTCGCCAGCGGCTCCAGCACCGCCAGAGTTGCTTCCGTAACCTCGGTGCCGATGCCGTCGCCGGGCAGCACCGCAATGCGCACCGCGTTCGATCCGGTCATAGAACGCTTTCCCCTTGCTTGTCCGGACCCTATCCTCGGGCCAAGCAAACCCGGGAGGATCTCATGCTGCACCCGAGACGGCGCGCACTGCTGGCAGCACCCATGCTGCTGCCATTCGCCGCGCGCGCACAAGCCACCTGGCCGGACAAGCCGGTGCGCATCATCGTGCCCTTCCCGCCCGGCCAGGCCGCCGACATCGTCACCAGGCTGGTGGCCGACGAACTGTCGAAGCGGTGGCCGCAGCGCGTGGTGGTCGAGAACCGCGGCGGCGGCGCCGGCGCCCCGGCGCTGGAGGCCGCGGCGCGCATGGCGCCGGATGGCTACACCCTGGTTGCCGGCACCTCAGGCACGCTCGGCGTCAACCCTTCGGTGCTGCCGCGCATTCCCTATGACGCGGAGCGGGATTTCACCTTCATCAGCAACATCGCCATGGTGCCGCTGCTGATCGTCGCCCATCCCAGCTTCCCCGGCCGCAGCGTGCAGGATGTGGTGGCGGCGGCCAAGGCGCGGCCCGGCGCGATCGACCTGGCCACCGCCGGCCCAGCCACCAGCCAGCACCTGGCGGCGGAGCTCTTCGCGCATAAGACCGATATCAAGCTCAACATGGTGCATTACCGCGGCAGCGGCCCGGCGGTAGCCGACCTGCTGGCCGGCAATGTCACGCTGATGATGGACAGCGTCGCCTCCGCCCTGCCGAACATCCAGGCCGGGCGCGTCCTGCCGGTGGCGGTGACCACTCCGACGCGCACGCCGAAGCTGCCGCAGGTGCCGACCATCGCCGAGACGGTGGCGCCGGGCTATGGCGCCTATGGCTGGACCGGCCTCTGCGGCCCGGCCGGGCTGCCGCCGGAGATCACCAGCAAGATCAATACCGATGTCGTCGCCATCCTGCGCGACCGCGCCTTCGCCGCCCGCCTCATCGAGCTCGGCACCACCGCCGATCCGATGACCCCGGAGGAGTTCGGCAACTTCGTCCGCCGCGAGATCGCCCAGTGGCGCGAGGTGGTGCGCATCGCCAATGTCCGGCTGGAAGGCTGAGCCGGTGCGCCGGCGCAGCCTGCTCGCCGCCACCGCGCTGCTGCCCGCCGTCGCGGCGGCGCAGCCGGCCGCGGAGTTTCCCGCCCGCAGCGTCCGCATCATCGTCCCCTATGGGCCGGGCGGCAGCAGCGACATCGTCGCCCGCATCCTGGCGCAGCGCGCGACGGAACTCTCCGGCCAGAGCTTCGTGGTGGAGAACCGCGGCGGCGGCGCCGCCATCCCCGGCACCCAGGCGGTGGCCGCGGCGCCGGCCGATGGCTACACCATCGGCACCGCCGACAATGCCCTGGTGGTGAACCCCGGCCTGTTCCGCGACCGCATGCCCTTCGACACCGAACGCGACCTGGCGCCGCTCGGCCTTGCGGTCACCGCGCCACTGCTGCTGCTCGCCCATCCCACCGCGCCGTCGCAGAACCTGCAGGCGATGCTGGCGGAGATGCGGGCGCGGCCGACCGGGCTCTCGCATGGCGGCATCGGCACGCCGACGCATCTGGCGACGGTGGAGTTCCAGCTTGCCACGAAGCTGGAGCCGACGGTTGTCGGTTATCGCGGCGGTGGGCCGCAGCTCACCGGGCTGGTGGCCGGCGACGTGCCTTATGGCTTCGTCGCCATCTCCTCCGCCATGAGCCATGTGCAGGCCGGACGGCTGCGGCCGCTGGCGCTGACCGGACCGACCCGCAGCCCGACCCTGCCTGCCGTGCCGACCATGGCGGAGGCCGGGCTGGCGGGGGTGGATACGGTCGGCTGGTGGGGCTTCATCGCCCCCGCCGGCGTTCCGGCACCGCTGCGGCAGCGGCTGCACGCCCTGCTGCTGGCCCCGGCGCGGGAGCCGGCGATCCAGGCACGGCTGGAGGGCCTGGGATACAGCGTCGTCGCCAGTGATGCCGCCAGCTACGGGGCGCAGATCCGGCGCGAGATCACCCAGTGGCGGGAGACCGCCGAGCGGGTCGGGTTGCGGCCGGAATAGGACGGATCGCGCCGGGGCGCGGACACCTCGGAACGTAAATCCGCTCTGCATGCAAGAGGCTGCGGCGGATCCACGTTCCGGCCTGAACGCAATCCACCGTAGCCGCCGCGCTAGGTGGATCGTCCCGACGCAGGCTGCCGATGGGGCGCAAGTTCGTCGAAGGTGTTGAAGGCACGGTGACCGTCGAGAGCCTGTCGGGTCGCGGGACAACCGTCATCATGCTCTTCCTCAGGACTGGCCAAGCCGGGTCCCCGGCACCACCCGTCCAACCCGGCACCGGGGCCGAGGATGCGACCCCGGTGCCGGCAATCAGCTCGCCTTCAGCGGCAGGGCAATGAAGGCACGGCCACCGTCGCGCTCGATCTGAAGGGCGATGGCCGGACGGTTGTCGCGGCGGGCGCTTTGCACCGCCTCGGCCAGGTCGCGCGGGGCGCGCAGCGCCTGGTCGCCAGCCCGCAGGATCACGTCGCCGGGCTGAAGCCCCTGGGCCGCGGCGATGCTGTCGGGCTGGACACCAGCAACCACCACCCCCTGCCCGCCACGCCCTGGCGCCAGGGCCAGGCCGAGGCCCTGCTGCGGCGCCTCCTCGCTGGCCCGCGCCTCACGGGTATCAGCGGTCTGGCCGATGGTGACCCGCTCCTCCACCCGCTTGCCGTTGCGCAGCACGGTGACGGTCGCCACGCTGCCCGGGTGCACCTCGGCCACCGCCTCCGCCAGGTCGCGCGGCTGGACGATGGCGCGGCCGTTGAACTGGGTGACCACGTCGCCCGGCTGCAGCCCGCCCTTTGCCGCCGGCCCGTCCGGCTCCACCGCGCCGATCAGCGCGCCACGCGCCTCGCCGGTGCCGAGGGCGCCGGCCAGCGCCGGGTCCAGCTGCTGCATGGAGACGCCGAGCCAGCCGCGCTCGACCTTTCCATGCTCCTTCAGCTGCTCCACCACATGCTGGGCCAGCGCCGAGGGCACCGCGAAGCCGATGCCGATGTTGCCGCCAGAGGGGGAGAAGATGGCGGCATTCACGCCCACCACCTCGCCCGCCGCGTTGAACAGCGGGCCGCCGGAATTGCCCGGGTTGATCGAGGCGTCGGTCTGGATGAAGTCGTCATAGGGTCCGGCACCGATCTGCCGCCCACGCGCCGAGACGATGCCCGCGGTGGCGCTGCCGCCGAGGCCGAAGGGGTTGCCCATGGCCAGCACCCATTCGCCGACCCGCAGCTGGTCGCTGTCGCCGAAGGCGACGGTCGGCAGGGAGCCTCCGGCATCGATTTTCAGCAGCGCGAGGTCGGTCTTCGGGTCGGTGCCGACGACCTTGGCCGGCAGTTCCCGCCCGTCCGCCAGCTCGACCTTCACCGCATCGGCCCGGCCGACCACATGGTTGTTGGTCACCACGTAGCCGGCGCTGTCGATGATGAAGCCGCTGCCCTGGCCGGCGATGCGGCGGCCCTGCGGCGCCATCCGCTGGCGCTGCTGGAAGAAGCGCTCGAAGGGCGTGCCGCGCAACTCGGGCGGCAGCTGCACCGGCGTCGCATCGGTGTGACCGGTGATGCTGATGCGCACCACGGCAGGGGCGACGCGGGCCGCGAGGTCGGCGAAATCCGGGCCGACCGGGCGCGGCAGGGCGACGGCGGTGCCCGGCGCCGGGGCGGAGGACTGGGCCTCGGCCGGCGTCCAGCGGGTCAGCGCGGTGGTGGAGAGCGCCAGGGTCAGGGCGCCGGCGGCGAAGGCGCTGGCGCGGCGGGGGGTGATCTGCAGCATCTGTGTCCTCGTTGTCCAGGCACCGCCCGATCCGGCGGCATAACGCCATGAAGCGCTTGACCGCTTGCCTGGATGCTGCCCCCGACCATACGGATCGGTATGGTTCGGAGGGGGTGCCGTGAAGATCCTGCTGGTCGAGGATGACGCCGAGACCGCGGCCTGGCTGCAGCGGGGCCTGACCGAGGCCGGGCACACCGTCGATCGCGCCGCCGATGGCCGGGACGGCTTGTTCCTCGCGAGCGACGGGAGCTACGACGTGCTGGTGGTGGACCGGATGCTGCCGAAGCTGGACGGGCTTGGGCTGGTGCGGGCGCTACGGGCGGCGGGGGTGCGTACCCCGGCCCTCTTCCTCACCGCCCGCGCCGGGGTCGGCGACCGGGTGGAGGGGCTGGAGGCCGGCGCCGACGACTACCTTGGCAAGCCCTTCGCCTTCGCCGAGTTGCTGGCCCGGCTGAACGCCCTCGCCCGCCGCCCGCCGCTCAGCGCCGAGCCGACCCTGCTGCGGGTCGCCGACCTCGAGATGGACCTGTTGAAGCGCAACGTCACCCGCGGCGGTCACCGCATCGACCTGCAGCCGCGCGAGTTCCGCCTGCTGGAATACCTGATGCGCCGCGCCGGCCAGGTGGTGACCCGCACCATGCTGCTGGAGGGCGTCTGGGACTTCCACTTCGATCCGAAGACCAGCGTGGTCGAGACCCATATCAGCCGGCTCCGCGGCAAGCTGGACCGGGAGGGCGCGCCGCCGCTGATCCACACGCTGCGCGGCGCCGGCTACGTGATCCGTGCGCCGGATTGAGCCACGCGCCGGCTGGTGGCGCACCACGGCATTCCGGGTGACGCTGCTGCACCTTGGGCTGACCCTGCTCGGCACCCTGGCGCTCTCGGCCGTGGTCTGGTGGGCGACCACCGGCTTCGCCCTGCGCCAGCTGTCGCAGGAGGTCGAGCACGACACTGGCGTGCTGCTGCAGGCCGGGCGGCTGGGTGGCATCGCCTCGCTGGCCGTTTCGATCGACGCACGGATCGCCGCCGATACCAATGGCACGCAGTATTTCCTGCTGGCTGCGCCGGATGGGGCGCGGCTTGCCGGCAATCTCGCCAGCGCCCCGCGCGCCCCGGGCTGGGGGCGGCTGCGGCTGGAGCGCAGCGGGGCGGCGCCGGAGACCGAGCTGCTCGGCTTCGGCACGGCGCTGCCCGGTGGCGGCTTCCTGGTGGTGGCGCGGGATGTCGCGCCGGTGCGGCGGCTGGAAACGCTGCTGCTCGGCGCCGCCGGCTGGGTCGGCGGCGCGGCGATGCTGCTCGGCCTCGGCGGCGGGGTGCTGATCGGGCGCAGCGTCACCCGGCGCGCCGCGGCGATGGATGCGGCGCTCGCCCGCGTCGAGGCCGGCGAGATCGGCCACCGCCTGCCGGTGCGCGGCGGCGGCGATGAATTCGACCGGCTGGCGCAGCGGATCAACGCCGCGCTCGACCGGGTGCAAGGGCTGATGCAGACGCTGCGCCAGGTGACCGACGACATCGCCCATGATCTGCGGACGCCGCTGAACCGGCTTCGGCAGCGGCTGGAGGCGATGCTGCGCAGCCCCGCCAAGGATTGGCGCGGCAGCATCGAAGCCGCCATCGCCGAGGCCGACCACCTGCTGGAGATCTTCGCCGCGCTGCTGCGCATCGCCCAGGTTGAGAGCGGCGCCCGCCGCGCCGGCTTCACCCGCTGCGACCTCTCCGCCATCGCCGAGACCACCGCCGAGGTCTACGCCCCCGCCGCCGAGGAGCGTGGCCAGAGGCTGGAGACCGCCATCGCCCCCGGCATCGCCTGCCAGGGCGACCGCGAGCTGCTGACCCAGCTGCTGGCCAATCTGCTGGACAATGCGGTGAAGCACGGGCGTCCCGGCGGGCGGATCGCGGTGACGCTCGATCCCATGGCGCTGGTGGTGGCGGACGATGGGCCGGGCATCCCGGCCGGGGAGCGGGAGCTGGCGCTACGGCGCTTCCACCGGCTGGATGCGGCGCGCAGCACGCCGGGCAGCGGCCTCGGCCTGGCGCTGGTGGCGGCGGTAGCGGAGTTGCACGGCATGGCGCTACGGCTGGAGGATCATCAACCCGGGCTGCGCGTGGTGCTGTCGCTGCCGGCGTGACGCCTGCCAAGCGGTGCGCTTCGCACCCTGGGCTGCACCACCCGCAAGCGCTAGCATCCTTTACGCGCCGCCCGGCACGGGACCGGCGACATTCTGGATGCGGCTCCGCACCAGCACCAATGAGGGAGGACGCATGCAGAATGCACAGGCCGCAGCGCTTGGCAGCCGAAACGCCGTCTCGGCGCGCCTGGCGGAGTTCGCAGCCGACATGCGGTGGCAGGATCTGCCGACTGCGGTGCAACGCGAGGCGGTGCGCAGCTTCCTGAACTGGACCGGCTGCGCCGTCGGTGGCGCGCGCTCCGCTTCGGCGGAGGCGGCGCTCCGCGGCCTCACCGCCATGTCCGGTACCGGTACCACGCCGCTGCTCGGCCGGGCGGAGCGCCTGCAGCCGGCGGATGCGGCGCTGTTCAACTGCCTCGCCTCCGCCGCCGATACCTTCGACGACACGCATCTCAGCACCATCACCCATCCGACCGGCCCGGTTGCCGCGGCGGTCCTGGCGCTCGCCGACACCCGCCGGATCTCCGGGCGGACGCTGCTCCTGGCACTCGCCATCGGCATCGAGATCGAGTGCCGCATCAGCGCCGTCATCACCGCGCCCGGCTCCGGCGCCAGCCAGGGCTGGTACATCACCGGCGTGTCCGGCGGCATCGGTGCCGCCGCCGCCGCGGCACGGCTGCTGGGTGCCAGCCGGACGGAGCTGGTCGCGGCCCTCGGCCTGGCGGCAGCCCAGGCGAGCGGCGTCCGGGCAACCCATGGCAGCATGTCCGTGGCCTTCGTGCCGGGCATCGCGGCGCGCAACGGCGTCGCCGCGGCGCATTTCGCGGCTGCCGGCTTCGCCTGCAGCGAGGCGGTCATCGAGGGCCGCAACGGGTTGCTGCCGGTGCTGGCGCCGCAGGCCGAGCCGGAGGCGATCCTGCACGGCCTTGGCGGCCGCTACGAGATGCTGGGAAATGCCTACAAGCCCTACCCCTGCGGCATCGTCATTCACCCGAGCATCGATGCCTGCCTCGCCCTGGCCGGGCGCTGCCCCGCGCCGGAGGCGATCGCGGCGGTGGAACTCGCGGTGCATGCCGATGCGCTGGCGCTGTGCTGGCGCAAGCTTCCGGTCACCCCACCGGAAGCCCAGGTCAGCCTGTACCATTGGGCCGCCGCGGCGCTGCTGCGCGGCGCTGCGGGGCTGGAGGAAGGCGATGCCTCGGCGATCGCCGACCCTCGCATCCGCGCCTTGCAGGAGCGAATGCAGGCCCAGGTGGATCCCGCCCTCGCCAGCGGCCAGGCCCGGGTCGAGATCCGGCTGAAGGACGGCACCATCCTGCGCCATGCCATCACCGAAGCCACCGGCAGCCTGGAACGGCCGATGAGCGATGTGCAACTCGCCGGGAAATTTCGCGCACTGGCCCGCCTGCGCCTGGGCGAGGTGCAGGTGGAGACGCTGCTCCAGGCCTGCCTGCAACTGCCGGACAGCGCCGATGCCGGGGTGATCGGGCGCCTCGGCGCGCTGGCATAGGCGGGGCCGAGAACCACGACATCATCAATCCGGGAAAACGACCATGCAGAGCAATCACGGTGGCCTCTCGCGCCGCGCCATGCTGACCCTGCCGCTGCTGGCGGCCTCGGCGACGGCGACGGCGCAATCGCCCGCCTACCCCAGCCAGCCGATCCGCCTCACGGTGCCCTACCCCGCCGGCGGCACCACCGATGTGGTGGCGCGCATCGCGGCGGAGGCGATGGCACAGCGCCTGGGCCAGCCGATCGTCATCGACAATCGGCCCGGCGCGGGGGTGACGGTCGGCTCCAGCTTCGTCGCCAAGGCGCCGCCGGATGGCTACAGCCTGCTGGTCACCACCCTTGCCCATGCCACCAACCCGGCGCTGTTCCGCTCCCTGCCCTATGATTCCGAGCGGGATTTCGTGACGGTCGGCATGATCGGGCTGACGCCGCTGGTGCTGGTGGTGAACCCGAAGCTCGAGGTCCGCGACCTGGCAGGCTTTATCGCGCTGCTGCGGGCCGAGCCTGACCGCCACGCCTTCGGCTCCGCCGGGGTGGGCAGCCCGATGCATATCGCGCCGGAGCTGTTCCGGCAGATGACGAAGACCGAGGTGCGGCACGTGCCCTATCGTGGCGAGGCGCCGGCGCTGAACGATCTGGTGGCGGGCCATATCACCTTCGCCATCGACCCGGTCACCGCCGCAGCGGGGCTGGTGCGCTCCGGCAATCTGCGCGCGCTGGCGGTCGCCTCGGCCCGGCGCGCGGGCAGCCTGCCCGAGGTGCCGACCATGGCGGAGGCCGGGCTGCCCGGCTTCGAGGCCTATACCTGGGTCGTGGTGATGGCACCGCGGGGGACGCCGCCGGCGGTGGTAGAGCGGCTGAACCGCGACCTCAACGCCGCGCTGGCGGTGCCGCAGGTCCGCAGCCGCCTCGGCGAGCTCGGGGTGGAGCTGGGGCAGGCGCAAACCCCGGCCCAGACCCAGGCGTTCATCCGCGCCGAAGCCGCGAAATGGGCGCCGATCATCCGGGCCTCAGGCGCCGTGGTGGAGTAGGAGCCAGCAGCTTTTCGCGCAGGCCGCTCCCGGTCTGCGCATTCCGTTCTACAGCGGAATGCGGTCATGGTTGACCGCCAAACCGCTGTAGCCTGTTGTTTGTTAAGTGGATTCGCGCCTCCGGACGAGGCCGCCGTCCGGCGATCTGCTCTAGGACTCGATATCCACCTCGCGCGTCTCCTTCCCGAGCAGCAGCGCCACCAGGGTCAGCACCGCCATCACCGACAGGTACACCCCCACCCAGAAGGGGCTGCCGCCACCCGCGCTCCACAGCGCCACGGCGATGAAGGGCGCCACCGCCGCGCCGAGGATGGAGGACAGGTTGTAGGCGATACCCGAGCCGGTGTAGCGCAGGTTCGCCGGGAAAAGCTCCGGCAGCAGCGCTCCCATCGGGCCGAAGGTCATGCCCATCAGGGCGAAGCCCAGGATCAGCCAAGCCTGCACGCCGAGCGTGCCGGCCGACAGCATGGGCACCCAGACCAGCCCGAAAGCGATGATGCCGATGGTCACCAGGATCAACGTCTTCCGCCGCCCCCAGCGTTCCGCCCAGGGCCGGGAACCAGGGTGAAAACGCCGAAGAACACCACGCCCACGATCATCATCAGCACGAAGCGCGTGTAGTCGTAGCCCAGCCCGGGCAGCGGGCTGGTCGTCGCCGCGCGGCCGTAGCTGAGGGAGAAGGTCGTCATCAGGTAGAAGAGCACATAGGTCGCCAGCATGTAGAAGGTGCCGAGGATCAGCTCCCGCGAATGCGTGCTGAACACCGTGGCCAGCGGCAGCTTGCGCACCTTGCCGGCCTGCACCGTCTTCTCGAAGGCCCGGCTCTCCACCAAGTTCAGCCGCACCCACAGCCCGACCGCCACCATGACAACAGAGAACAGGAACGGGATGCGCCAGCCCCATTCCAGGAAGGCCTGTGACGGCCGCGACGGATCGTCGGAGGGCAGCACCGCGGCAATGATCAGGAACAGCCCATTGGCGAGGATGAAGCCGATCGGCGCGCCGAGCTGCGGAAAGGTTCCGAAGATCGCGCGCTTGCCCGGCGGCGCGTTCTCGGTGGCCACCAGCGCGGCACCGCTCCACTCCCCGCCCAGCGCAAAGCCCTGCGCCAGCCGCATCACCACCAGCAGCGCCGGCGCCAGCCAGCCCAAGGTGGCATAGGTTGGCAGCAGGCCGATCAGGAAGGTCGCGGTTCCCATGGTCAGCAGCGCGCCCACCAAGATGATCTTTCGTCCGCGCCGGTCACCGAGGTGCCCGAAGAAGATCGCTCCCAGCGGCCGCGCCACCATTGCCGCGCCGAATACGGCAAAGGAGGCCAACAGCGCCGTCGTTTCATTGCCTGCGGGGAAGAACAGGTGCGGGAAGACGAGCACCGCAGCGGTGGCGTAGACGTAGAAATCGTAGAATTCGATGGTGGTGCCGACCAGGCTCGCCAGGATGACGCGAGACCGTGGGTTGGCGGGGGCGCCACGCGTTGGCGTGGCGGCAATGCTGGACATTGGAAGAATTTCTCCGGGAGAAGCGAGACTGCCATGGCAATGCGGCAGCGGTCGCAGGCAGGATCTGACCTGCCGTGATTGGGTAGGTTGTCCCGGGATATGTGAAACCGCATCCATAAACCAGCGCGGTGACGACCGGGCTGGGTCCCGCTGAGAGCGGAGCGCAGCGAGCCTCAACGCCAAGTCATTCCATGAAGAATCATTCAAACCGGATTAGCGACAGACATGAACGCGGCTGCTGTCGCGGGCTGTGCATCAGCCTGGGGGGTTGCCTGAACATAGGTCGCGAACAAAACGCCACAGCACCAAATGGCCGCGCGGCTGACCTATCAAAGCATCAAAATCAAAGGCTTTATGCTGGCGCATGGCCAGTCCCACGCGCCAGTCCAGCATCCTGATCGGCTGAAAACAGGAGAGTGGGGGTGGTCGGACCGGCGGGATTCGAACCCACGACCCCTTGTCCCCCAGCAAAGCGCTATCGGAAAAAATATCATTGTTTTCCAATAGATTACATGGCGTTTTCGCTGTGATTAGCGACCCGTGCTACCACTATGCTACCAGTAACAGGATCACTTTCCTAAACAGATCATTCCGTGAATTGTGTGCCTTTTCAACGCGCCACTGGAAATCATCCTGCCATGCGCAATGGAACGGGCGCCGTTGCTGGATTTTCAGGAAGTGATCGCAATGCAAGGTATGCGGCTTAGGCGCGGCGTCTTCAGCGGAGTTGTCGATCTCCAGGCGGCCATCAACCGCTTCCTCGCCGAGGCCAACGAATGCCTAATATCAAATCCCGCTGGTTAGAACCCATGCAGTTTAGCGGCTACACCGGAGCCGGGGCGGGTCCGCATCGAGCCGCCCCATTCTCGATAGGTCGAGATCAGCAGGATCTGGTATAAGGCCCTTCGTCTAGACCGCAGATCCGGACGGGATCATCGAAAAGGTCAGGCGCGGTAAGGAGGCGCTGGCCGCGCTCGGTTAAGCGCCTCGTCGCATACCAAGGGTCGGAGGCGCACGCAGCCACGGCGCGCCTGCGCGCCTGAGTACTTCAGGGGGAGACCGGCGCGCATCTCTCGCGGAGGATGGCCAACCATGTATCGCGACGCAGGGCAGTGGTCCGATATCCGGAACCGAATTTTGCGGAAAGGCGTCTCGATCAGGCAGGTTGCCCGCGAGACGGGCATTAATCCCAAGACCGTTCGCAAGATGCTCGATTACCCGCTGCCCAGACCGTACGGGCCGAGGAGCCGGAGGTATCCGAAGCTCGGTCCGCATACCGCCTCGATCCAGCGCCTACTCCGGAAAAATTCGACTTTGCCGCCACAGGCGCGGCTTTCCTTGAAGGCCATTCACGAGCATATCCGCGACGAGGAGGGCTTCCTCGGCAGCTATGGCTCCGTCAAGGATTACGCGCGCCCGATAGCGGCCGATAGCGGCTGCATCTGGGAGTATGCGTACGACCTGCTGGTATCGCTGGAGAGGAGCCGCGCGGTCGATCTCCTCTTCCTGCTGTCCCGTGCCGATCCACCGGTGATTTCTCTTCGGCGCACCGAGCGGTTCTTCCGCGACGCCGGTCGGGTGGTCAGCGCTGCTCCGAAACCTGATAGGCGGGCGCAGGCACAGCAGGCCGCGTTCGATTGGATGCGTGCCGTCCTTCAGAAGGACATCGTCCCGGATGCGCTACACCACGACGTTGGCGATGTCCCTGATCTCAGCGCCTTGCTCCACCGCCTCTACGACGGGCGCCTGTCCGACCGTAACCGGTCCATGGCCATTCTCGCGGACCGTCACGGGCTGGCCCCCGGCATGGTTTGCAGATTTCTCGGGATCGACAGCAAGGTCCACCGCAAGTACCTCCGGACATTCGAGGAGGGCGGCCAGACTGCGTTGTTCGCACGCCAGACCAAGTCCACGCGGAAGTTCGACAGCGAGGCCCTTAAGCAGGCGGTATTCCGGCTCCTGCACGAGCCGCCCTCCAACCACGGCATCAACCGCACGACGTGGATCATGCCTGACCTGTCGCGGGTTCTCCGCGAAACGGGGCACCCCACCTGTCCCGAGGTGATCCGCAAGATCACAAAGGCGGCCGGTTATCGCTGGCGCAAGGCGCGCGTCGTGCTCACGTCGTCGGATCCGAACTATACCGAGAAGCTCGACCGCATCCGTTCCATCCTCTCGGAGCTTCGCCCGGACGAGGCCTTCTTTTCGATCGACGAGTTTGGCCCGTTCGCCGTGAAGATGCAGCCCGGCCGCGTGCTGAGCGCTCCGGGCGAGCAGCGCGTCGTGCCGCAGTGGCAGAGGTCTCGGGGCTGCCTGATCCTGACAGCGGCACTCGAACTGTCCGGCAACCAGGTCACGCACTTCTACAGCCTAAAGAAGAACACGGCCGAGATGATCCGCATGATGGAGCTTCTGGTTGAGAGGTACCGCGACCGGGGCAAGCTGTATCTGTCCTGGGACGCGGCCTCCTGGCACATCTCGAAACGTCTGCACCAGTGCGTCAAGGAGCACAATGCGGCTGTCCTGAACGGCGGAGGGCCAACGGTCGAGACCGTTCCGCTGCCGTCGGGCGCCCAGTTCCTCAACGTCATCGAGTCGATCTTCAGCGGCATGGCCCGCTCAATCATCCACAACAGCGATTACAAGACGGTGGACGATGCGAAGGCGGCGATCAACCGGTACTTCGCGGACCGAAACGCGCAGTTCACGCAGCACCCCAGAAGGGCCGGAAAGAAGATCTGGGGCAAGGAGCGGGAGTTGGCCGACTTCTCGGAGGCGAACAACTGCAAAGACCCCCGATACCGCTGAAAGTTCGGACGCAAGCTGTATCGGGAAACGAGCGTTAGAGTCGTGATCCTCCCCCTTTGAAGTGGTCCGCCTTGAGGTATGGCTTCGAACCGGAGGAGGACCGAGATGGCGAGCAAGAAGCACCGGCCCGAGGAGGCCGTGGCCAAGCTGCGGCAGGTGGATGTCCTGGTCTCGCAGGGGCAGTCGGTGGCGGATGCGATCCGGGCCATCGGGGTGACGGAGGTCACCTACTACCGCTGGCGGCGGGAGTTCGGCGGCCTGAAGTCGGGCCAGGTGAAGCGGCTGAAGGACCTGGAGGCCGAGAACGCCCGACTGCGGAAGGCGGTAGCCGACCTCACGCTCGACAAGCAGATCCTGGCGGAGGCCGCACAGGGAAACTACTAAGCCCCGCGCGCCGGCGCGCCTGCATCGAGCACGTGCGGCGGACACTGTCCGTCTCCGAGCGCCGCGCCTGTGCGGCGCTCGGCCAGCATCGCTCGACGCAGCGCAAGGTGCCACGGGGCCGCGACGACGAAGAGCACCTCACGGCCGACATCATCGAGCTCGCCCGGCAGTACGGCCGCTACGGCTACCGCAAGGTCACGGCCCTGCTGCGGGACGCGGGCTGGCTGGTGAACGAGAAGAGGGTGGAGCGGATCTGGCGCAGGGAGGGGCTCAAGGTGCCGCCGCGGCAGCCGAAGCGCGGGCGGCTGTGGCTGGCCGACGGCTCCTGCATCCGGCTGCGGCCGGAGCGGCCGAACCACGTCTGGAGCTACGACTTCACACGAGGACCGCACCCACGACGGGCGCAAGTTCAGGATGCTCAACGTCCTCGACGAGTTCACCCACGAGTGCCTCGCCATCCGGGTCGGGCACAGGCTCAAGGCGGCGGACGTGATCGACCTCCTGTCGGACCTGTTCATCCTGCGCGGCGTGCCCGCGCACATCCGGTCGGACAACGGCCCCGAGTTCGTGGCCAAGGCAGTGCAGGATTGGATCGCCGCCGTGGGCGCGAAGACCGCCTACATCGCCCCGGGCAGTCCGTGGGAAAACGGATACGTGGAGTCGTTCAACGCCCGCCTGCGCGATGAATTGCTGGACGGCGAGATCTTCTACAGCCTGCGCGAGGCCGAGGTGGTGATCGAAAGCTGGCGCCGGCACTACAACACCGTACGCCCGCACGCATCCCTCGGCTTCAGGCCACCCGCGCCGGGGCTGGTCCTGCCCGCCTTCGCTGCATGGCCCGCGGCACTACGCGCACCGGCCTCGCCAAGCGCACAAGCCGTGGCGCCCAGGCCAACGCTGAACTAACATTCACCGCGGACCACCCGATGGGGGCTGATCACTCAGTGGAGCGGAGCAAGGCAGGGACGAAGCGGCACCTCCTGGTCGATGGATCGGGCACGCCGCTCAGCCTTACGCTTAGCCCCGCCAACCACAATGACGCTGTCGACCTCGGGGCGGTGCTCGATGCGGTAATGCCGGTGTGCGGCAAGCCCGGCCGGCCCCGCCACCAGCCCGATTAGGTGCACAGCGACAAGTGATATGTCCACCGTCGCTGCCGGGAGCCGATCTACTCGATGGGAACCAAGCGTCAGGTTTTATCCACTATGGAAGGCGTCCCGTCCTGCGAGGGGTATTCCCTGTTTATCGCACCGAAGGAAGCGAGTTGCTCTAGGCCGGTGTCTTAACGTGGGCTCGCCACTCTTTTCCTGTGGTAGGGCTGCTTAAATACACATCAGTAATTAGGTTCACGAACTCTCGAACCAGGACACGATCGTTCGGATCGAGCAGGATCCGAACTCCGTCGCCGCTCTGGTCTACTGTAAGTGGTAGATTGCGGGTTTTGATCCGTGTCGCCAGCGTCTGCACACGGAGAGCCTGGATTGTGCCGTGGAGACGGGCTGCTGCTAGTCGCCCGGAGCTTCCAAACTCTTACAGAGCCGGACGGGCAGCGCTAGCCTGGGCGACGAAGCTGTTTGTAACGCCACGCAAGGAACGCCGCCGCCCTCTGCCTCTCGGTTTAGGCCACGTCAGGCCGTCGATAGGTCAGGCGCTTGCCCTCGATGCTGCGTAGGGCAATCAGGGCGCGCTGGTAGTCGTTCACCCCGAGCTTGATGCGTTGGTTGTAGCGGAACGCGGATGCCTCGCCCGTCTCGTCCGTACCAGCCTTCCGAGCGGGCTCTACGAAGAGCTTGGCTTCGCCCAAGGTTCGCGCCCTACCTCGCGCGTTTCTTCCCACCTGACGACTAGCTGAGCGCTCCAAATATGTTAGAGAAGCGCAAGAACGTAATGCGTGAGAAAGGCAATGGCACCAGCCTCGGTCCTGCTTCGGAATGAGGACTACCCGACGGTGACAACAGGTCAATGACCGGACTTGCCTTCGAGCGCGCAACCGCCGATGCCTTTAGGCACCTCGGCTGGGAGGTTGAGCAGACGCGGGCCAGCGGCGACTATGGTGCCGACGTAATCGCCCGCTTCGGTACCACTAGCATCGTCATTCAGTGCAAAGACTGGAAGGGGCCAGCCGGTTTGGCCGCTGTGCAAGAAGTCTTCTTCGCTCGGAAGCACTACAGAGCCAACCTCGCGATGGTTGTCGCCCGGTCCGGCTTTACCCGCCAAGCCCAGAAGGCAGCCGAGAGCACCGAAGTCAGGTTGGTTCGCCTCTCCGACTTGCGGCGTCACTGTGAGTTCGACAGGTCTGTAGAGGCTGCCCGGGCACAACGAGAGCGTGAGGCCAGGGAGACGGCTCGTCGGGACCGGGAGCTAGCCGAAGCCAGAGAACGCCTTGCCCGGGAAGAGGCTGAAACCCGCGAACGTCTGGCCCGGGAAGAGGCCAAGGCGCGCGAACGTCACGCGCAAAAAGTACGAGAGGCAAAAGAGAACGAAGCCGCGGCAGCAAGGGCTCGCGCCGCCGCCAACGAGGAGCGCCGCTCCCTGGAAGCCCGAGCTGCCTGGCTGCGATACGCCGATGCGGTAGATTTATTCGAACGAAAGAACACAGTTTATGCGCACCGTTGGGTGGCCTTGCTGCTGCCTACGATCCTGGCAACCCTATTCGTCGCCAATAAGGCACCTAGACCCGAAGCTGGGGTGATACTGTTGCTGGTAGGCTTGGGTGCTGGGCTGTTCTGGTTCCTCTTTGTGGCAAGTGAACCAGGAACTTACCCAGTACGACCATCGATGCCTCGACCAACTGACGTACCGGATCCGCATGCAGGGAAAATTGGTCAGCGCGCCAGCCCCAAGGACTCCACCGCCAGGCAGAACAGTCGTCTGCCGGAGGGGCATGGCAGAGTGGTCCGCTGGTGCTCGAGTTGCTCGACGGGCCTCAACCTTCCTATGGGGAAGGAGGGAACGGTTCGCTGCAAGTGCGGCGCGGCTTTTTGGGCGCGGACCTAACGAGCACTGGCGGACGGATTGGACGAGCGCTGCCGCGAGTGGTCCAATCTGCACGGCATCTGTCACGAGGTCGTAACTCACCCGCCCAATCAGAAGGACTTCGCTGCGCCGCCTCGGCGCTGATGGTCGAATGCGGCTTCGGTTGGCTCATGCACTTAGCGGCGTGCTAGGCGATAGCGAAGGGTGCCCCAATGTGGCCGCCGCCCGCATCACCTGCGCCGCCGTCCTCGCCGCCACAGAGGCACCCTAAAAAAGTGCAGCGCCGGTGCAGGGAGAGATACTGCGACACATCGCGGATTTCTGCTTCAATCGTATGACAAAAGATATTATCCTGAATTCGAAATTCAACGTGAGAACCCGGCGGTGTGCGAAACACGACCACCCATAGCCCTTCGGCGCTTCGTTTGGGCCGCTGCGCTTCTTATGGCGGCGATCAGCCCCGCTCACGCCGAGTATGTACGAACGGGGCCTGCGGGGGTCACGTACTTCAAGTACCTTGGATTTGTTTATACACAAGCATCGGTTGATGGCATGGAGCAGGATGGTCGAGTAGGGCCAATTCCTGAACGATTTCGGAGCATAACTCGCTTCGATGAGAGGACCGGATTGTGCTGGGTCTATTTTCCTGGTTCTTACTATAAGGGCCGGGAACTGATTACCAGGTCAGGTGAAACGTTGTATTTCCCATGCACAATCCGATAGATTTCCCCTCATAAGAGGACATTTGTAACCGTCGTCCTGACCTCACCTTGCGAAACGCCCTGCTGATGATGCCGTGTCGCTTTACGGCATGCGGCGGAGGTGGCGTTGGAGATCGAGGCGGAGGCGGCCGAGACCGGTCATAGGAGTGGTC
>NZ_JACOMF010000041.1 GCF_014283215.1 Siccirubricoccus deserti | reverse complement strand
GGAACAGGGCCAGCGGCGGCCATCCAGGCTCGCCCTTCACCGCCGCCGAGATGCCAGCCAGATGGCGGTCGATCTCGGTCCAGTCGAGCAGCGCAGCAAGCTCCGCCAACGAAGACGCCGCCCGAGGTTCCGGACGCGCGATGAGATCCTCCTGGCCAATCCGCCGACGCGCCATCGTCACCTCCTACCGGTGCCGCCATGGAATCAGAGTACGCCGCGTCGCCTCAAGCACTTCCGCGCACAGGTCTCGTGGTACCAAGTCCCCGAGAGCGTGACTCGTCGAGGATTCCCGTACGAGCGGCGCGCTGATTCAACATGGCGGCCAGCGGAGGTTCGCCATGCCCATCCCACTCCGGGCTGATTTCGATGCGGGCGGACTACGCACCGCAGCGCGGCAGACGAAGAACGCGGCCCAGGCTCGCCGCCTACTGGCCTTGGCCGCGATCTACGATGGGGCATCACGCACCGAGGCCGCTCGGATCAGCGGGGTGACGCTGCAGATCGTGCGGGATTGGGTCCTGCGGTTCAACGCCGAAGGCCCGGCCGGGCTGGCCGGCCGCAAGGCGCCAGGCCAGGCACCACGGCTGAACGACAGTCACCGGGTGGCCCTGGCTGCGGTGCTGGAGAGCGGCCCGATGCCGGCCATCCACGGGGTGGTGCGGTGGCGGCTGATCGACCTTTGCCAGTGGTTGTGGGAGGAGTTCCGGGTCACGGTGGCCAAGCAGACGATGAGCCGCGAGGTGCGCGCGCTCGGCTATCGCAAGCTCTCGGCCCGGCCGCGCCACCATGCGCAGGCGGAGGGCGCGGTCGATCTTTTTAAAACAGCTTCTCCGCCCGCCTGGAGGAAGTCGCGCGCGAGAAGGGCGTTGCCGCCAGCGCCCTAGAGATCTGGTTCGCCGATGAGGCCAGAGTGGGCCAGAAGAACAAGATCACCCGGCGCTGGGCCCGACGCGGCACCAGGCCCGTGGCGCGGCAGGATCAGCGGACGGCCTCGACCTACATCTTCGGCGCCATCTGCCCCAAGGCAGGCAAGGCCGCGGGCCTCGTCCTTCCCTACTGCAACACCGCAGCCATGAGCCTGCACCTGGCCGAGATCTCGGCGGCCGTGGCGCCGGGCGCGCATGCCGTGCTGCTGCTCGATCAGGCCGGATGGCATCTGTCGGAGAAGCTCGAGGTGCCGCCCAACATCACCCTCATCCCGCTGCCGCCGAAATGCCCCGAGCTCAACCCGGTGGAAAACACCTGGCAGTTCATGCGCGACAACTGGCTCTCGAACCGCATCTTCCGCTGCTATGACGACATCGTCGACCACTGCTGCCACGCCTGGAACCGGCTCGTCGAACAGCCCTCAACCATCATGTCCATCGGCCTGCGCGACTGGGCTCACGGGTTCTGATCAGCAGGATTTGGTATGAGTATAGTTATGCCGCGAGAAGCGGCTGCCATAGGGCGGCAGCGCTGCCTGCCCGACCGCCAGCGCCTCACGGGCAACACTCAGTGCCGCCTTCGACATCCCTCGCATCGCTCACCTCAGGAATGCCCGTCCCAAAGCGGCAACCCAATCAGCAGGACCGATCAGGCCTTCAACCGAGCAACAGGCTCTCTGTACTTGCTTCGAAATTGCAACTAAGCGCGGTTTGGGCCGAAAAGGCAGCCGAATGCTCCCACGTCTACGCGGCTAGAATTCTTACGATAGACTGGCAGAAACCAATACCGGACCAGGTGCGTGCAATCCATTGATCTCAACGACTGCGACCGGGAGCCGATCCACATCCCGGGTGCCGTTCAGCCGCACGGCGTTCTGCTCGTGGTGGATCCGGCCTCGGAGGAGATCGTCCAGGCTGCGGGGGACATGAAGGGCATACTCGGCCATGCGCCGCCGCCGCTCAGTCGGCGGGTCGGCGAGGTTCTGGGCCTTCCCCTTGAGGACTTTGTCCGGGCGGCGGGCGTCGAGCTGCGCGCTGAGCCGGTTTATGTCGGCTCGGTCAGGCTGTCCGCCCGCGATGAAGTCGACGTCATCGCCCACCGGCGGGACCGCGTTGTCATCCTCGAACTCGAGCGCGCTCCGGCGGCCCGGCTCTCGGCCGCTCATCTGCTAGGAGAGATGCAGGCGATCGGGGCTGCGCTGGAGGCGGCGCCCGATCTGCCGCGCACCTGTCAGACCGCAGCGCATGAGCTGCGCCGCTTGACCGGCTTCGATCGGGTGATGGTCTATCGCTTCCTCGAGGACGGCTCGGGCTACGTGCTTGCGGAGGACAGGGCCGCCGAGCTGCCGTCGTTCCTGAACCACCACTACCCGGCCTCCGACATTCCCAAGCAGGCGCGCGAGCTCTACCTCCGCAACGTCATCCGCGTCATCCCTGACGTGAATTACATGCCGTCGCCGCTGAGGCCGCCGGTCTGCCCGGCCACGGCCCGTTCGCTCGACATGAGCAACTGTGCACTGCGCAGCGTGTCGCCGATCCACATTCAGTATCTGAAGAACATGGGCGTCGGCGCCTCCATGTCCGTGTCCATCGTGCGCGACGGCGTGCTCTGGGGCCTCATCGCATGCCACCACCGCACGCCAATGCCGGTGCCCTACGAGCTGCGCCAAGCGTGCAAGCGCGTCGGCCAGATCCTCTCCCAGCAGATCGCCGCGCGAGAGGAGGCTGAGGCCTACACCCAGGCACGGCGCCTTGCGGACGCGCGAGACGAGTTCCTGGTGACACTGGCGCGCGCGGAGGGGCCGATCGAAGGCGCGCTGGCCGAACACGCCCCGGAGCTGCTCGCGATCGTCCCTTCGGACGGCGTGGCAGTCTGCTGCGGCGGGCAGGTCACCGGCGCCGGCCACCGCCCGTCCGATGACGAGGTCCGGGGGTTGGCGGATTGGCTGCTGCGCGACGGCGGCGCGCAGGACCCGTTCGCCACCGACCGTTTGTCCGGATGCCACGCTCCGGCCTTGGCCTACCGCACCCTGGCAAGCGGGCTGCTGGCGACCATGGTGTCGCGCGAGGAGCCGCTGGTGGTGCTCTGGTTCCGGGCGGAGCGGGCCCAGGTGATCGAGTGGGCCGGCAACCCGCACAAGCCCGCTGAGCCCGGTTCCGTGCTCGGGACGCTCACGCCCCGCGCGTCTTTCGAGCTCTGGCGCGAGACGGTGCACGGGCGCTCGCGACCTTGGACGGCGGCCGAGGTGGACGCGGCGCGGCGGTTCCACGGCGTGGCTTTGGAACTCGGCCGGCAGCGGAGGCTGGAGCAGCTAAACAGGCAGCTCAGGCAGGCCTTGGCGGATAAGGAGGCGCTGATCGCGCAGAAGGACCTTCTGATGCGCGAGGTCCACCACCGAGTCCAGAACAGCCTGCAGCTTGTCAACTCCATGCTGCGGCTGCAGGAGGGGGAGGCGACGGAGCTGGCCGTCACGACGCGCTTCGCGGAGGCGCGGCGTCGGATCCTCGCCGTTTCCGCGACGCACCGGCGGCTCTGGCGGTCGGACCAGATCCAGAGCGTCCGCTTCGACACCTACCTGCGCGAGCTTCGGGACGACCTCGTCGAGGAGTGGGGCAGCGCCTGGGACGAGCACTTCCGGATCCGTGCGGAGCCCATGCTCGTGCCCACCGATGCGGCGGTTTCGTTGGCACTGGTCATCACGGAGCTCCTCACCAACGTCGTCAAGCACGCCTACCGAGGCGTGCCGGGGCCAGTCGATGTCATCGTCGCCGGTGGCCCGAATGGAAGCATCCGCATCGTCGTCGCGGATCAGGGGGGCGGCATGGAGCGGGCGGAGCGACCGGGCGGATTCGGGTCGCGGCTGACGCGCCTGCTCGTTGCGCAGGTGAGGGGCGAAATGGCGTTCCAGGACAACAGGCCGGGGACCAGGGTTGTTCTAACCGCGCCGCTCGCTGTCGCGGCCGAAGGGCGTGCGGCGAGCGGCGGCGGCACGCCGCCGTCGGCCTGATGCCGTGGCCGGCCACGTCTTGACCTCGAGGGAGAGCCAGGCCGGTACGCGTCTCAGGCTCCGTGCCAGAACCGCGAGCCTGCATGCCCGCCTCGACCGGATCATCGAGGCGTCCTGCCTTGGCGAGCCGCTCCACCTTCTGCGACTGCTCATCATCCACCACGCGGCCCTCGGCTCTATTGTTCCAGATCTTGAATATGCGGGTGCGGCTCGCCTCTTTCCGGGCTGGGACGGCCGTTCGCGCCTGTTGGCGCTGGAGGCCGATCTGGCCGAGTTGCGTGCCGATCCGCCGCGCCGCCTGAGTATCGAGAGGCTCTTTCAGAGCGAACAGGAGGTTTGGGGAGCGCTTTACGCGGTTGAGGGCTCCCGTCTCGGGAATCTGATCCTGCTCGGCAAGGTAGCCGAGCACGGCGATGACCTTGGACGACGCGCGACGCGGTTTCTGGCGCACCACCCCGAGGAGGCAGTTGCCTGGCCGCGGCTGGTGGCGCGGCTCGAGACGTTGGACTACCGCGGGGAAGACTTCGAGACCATGGTCCGTGGCGCCGAGTGGGTCTTCGGCGTGTACCTCATGAGTGCGGAGCGGCATCTGAGCCCGGAGCGTCGGTAACCGGCAGAGGTCGCCTCCCCTGCGGTGGTGTAGCAGCGCTGGCTCCTGGCGGGCTGTGCCGCGGGGTCAGGCTGGCACGGCGGGCAGGCTGACGTGGCCAGCATTGCTGATGGCACTGATCGTTTGCAGGCTCATACAGCGCGCGCGCCGGGTGGCCTACTCGTCGGATTGCTCAAGGAGGATGGCGCCGGCGAGCCTCACGACGGCGGCCTTGTTGGGAAAGATGCCAACCACGTCGGCACGGCGCTTGATCTCGCCGTTCGGACGCTCGATCAGGTTGGTGCCGTGCAACTTCGTCCGGTGCGCGGCGGGAAGTGCATGTAGGCGAGCACCTCCTCCTCGGCGCTGTCCATCAGCGCAGCGAGCGTCGGCACCTTGGGGCGGCGCTGGTCGGCCACGGTGCGCCACTGCCGCTCGGCCTTCGCTTGGATCGGCACCGCCTTCGTCAAAGCCGATGCTCCGGCCGGCCATGCCCGGTGGCGCCGGGTTGCCGACCAGCTCCGCTCGAAAGTCCCAAGGCTTGCCAAACCGAGGGATGCCGTCGGGAGTGACGTCCTGGCCCACAGGGACGTCCCGCGCGAGCGCCGCGCCAGGATCCATTCCAGCGACCCGACCGAGCGGCTCAACGGCGAGATCAAGCGCCGTACGGATGTGGTCGGCATGTTCCCGAACGAAGCCGTCCTCACCAGGCTGATCGGCGCCATTCTCCTTGAGCAATCCGACGAATGGGCCACCCGGCAATCCCGCTACATAATTCTCGAAGCAATCCACACCGCCAGCGATACCGCACCCGTCAGCCTGCCCGCCCTGGCCAAATGACGCGGCGACCCGGCCCGCCAGGGATCATCGCTTCTTACACCACGCAATGGGGCACGACCGAAGGTGGCCGGCGCCGCCTCGCGCAGCACCTCGTCGTTGGGCATGTGCGCCGGATGGAAGGGTGCGTCTCGCGCCGTGACGGCTTGCAACCGGCCGGGGCGGCCCGCAACCTTGGCGCCAGCCACCGGGCCCAGGCTGGACCGGCAACCACCATGGAGGAACGCGCATGGAATTGGACCGCGACGCCGCCGCAGTGCTGGAGATGATCCGCACCGCCGGCCGGCCGCCCTGGCACACGCTGAGCCCGGACGAGGCGCGCGCCTCCTACATGGCGGGCCGCCAGGCAACCGCGCCGGAGCCGATGCCGGTCGCGGTGGTGAAGGACCTCGTCGCGCCCGGCCCGCACGGCCCCATCCCGCTGCGGCTCTACCGGCCGGCAGCGGCACCCGCAGCAGGTGCGGCCGCGCTGGTGTTCTTCCACGGCGGGGGTTGGGTGCTCGGCAATCTCGAATCCCATGACGGCATGTGCCGGCACCTCGCCGAGCGCAGCGGCTGCGTGGTGGTGGCGGTGGACTACCGGCTGGCGCCGGAGCGTAAATTCCCGGCGCCGCTGGATGATGCCGGCGCCGCCACCGCCTGGGTCGCGGCGCAGGCCGGGGCGCTTGGGCTGGATCCGGCGCGAATCGCGGTCGGCGGTGACAGTGCCGGCGGCAACCTCGCGGCGGCGCTCTGCCTCATGGCGCGTGACGCCGGCGGGCCGGCCATCGCCTGGCAGATGCTGCTCTACCCGGCCACCGATTTCGCCATGGACACACCGTCCCACCGCCGCTTCGAGGACGGGCATCTGCTGACCCGCGAGAGCATGCTGTGGTTCCGCGACCACTACCTGAACAACACGGCGGAGGCCGCGGATTGGCGCGCCTCGCCGCTGCGCGCGGCAAGCGTCGCCGGGCTGCCGCCGGCACTGGTGCTGACCGCCAGCCACGACCCGCTGCGCGACGAGGGCGAGGCCTATGGGCGAAGGCTGGCCGAAGCCGGCGTGCCGGTCACGCTGTGGCGCGTGCCGGGGCAGATCCACGGCTTCCTGCCGATGGGCAAGGCCATCGCCGCCTCGGCCAGGGTGCTGGACCGGTTGGCGGCGATGATGCGCGGGGCGCTGGGCTGGTAAGGGGGACGGGGTGGCGCTGCCGAAGCGCTACCCCTCCAGCTTGATCCCCGCCGCCTCGATCACCTGCTTCCAGCGCGCCCGCTCGCTGAGGATGGTTGCAGATGCCTGCTCCGGCGTATCGGTGGCGAGGGGCTCGAGGCCGGTCTCGACCATCCGTCCCGCCACATGCGGATCGGCCAGCGCGCGGTTGAAGGCGGCGTTCACCGCCATGATGATCGGCCGCGGCGTGCCGGAGGGCACGGCGATGTAGTTGTAGGCGGTCGCCTCGAAGCCCGGCACCGTCTCGCCCACCGTCGGCACATCGGGCAGCAGCGGGTTGCGCTTTTCCGAGGTGACGGCAACCCGATGCAGCCCGCCATTCTCGCTGAGCTTCAGCATATCGGAGATGGTGCCGAAGCACATGTGCACCCGGCCGGCCAGCAGTTCCGGCCCATACTGGCTGATGCCGCGATAGGGCACGTGCAGCATCTGGATATCGGCCAGCCGGCACAGCATCTCGCCCGAGAGATGGTTGGAGGAGCCGACGGAACTGCTGGCATAGGTCAGCGCGCCCGGCCGCTGCTTCGCCAGAGCGACGAGGCCGGCGATGTCGCGCACGCCGAGCGAGGGATGCACCAGCAGCAGGTTCGGTGCCCGCATCACGCTGCCGGTGGCGACCAGATCCTTGTCCGGGTCGTACTGCAGATTCGGCAGCAGCGACGGGTTGATGATCTGCGTCGCCGGCGTGCCGTAGAACAGCGTGTAGCCATCGGGCGCGGAGCGCGCGACATGCACGGCACCGATCGAGGTCGCGCCGCCTGGGCGATTGTCGATCATTACCGGTTGGCCGAGAAAGCTGCCGAGCTTCTCCGCCAGCAGCCGGCCGACGACATCGACGGAACCGCCCGCGCCGAAGGGGATGACCAGGCGGACAGGGCGGCTCGGCCAGGTCTCGGCAAGGGCCGGCGCCGCCAGGAATGGCGTGGCAAGGGCGCCGCGCAGCGCAGCACGGCGCGAAATCCTGACACTGAGCGGCATGTCTTCCTCCCGGGCGCCAGCTGCGTGGCGATTTCGATAGCATGAGCGGGCATCGATGGCGGCCGCTGGGAGCAATGTCAACGCATCGTAACCACCATCGCGCGACATGCAGCGTTGCGACAATCGGCATGATGCCGCTGCGCGCAACGGTGGTGCGCGCAGCGTCGTGGCGTGCAGCCGCGGCGCAATCCGCCGCCGCCCTCGCGATGCGCCCAGGCCGCCTCGCCAGGGATTCTCATGCCGGAACGACCCGAACTCGCTTCCTGCTGGACCACGAGATGATCGGCACCCCGGGCTGGAACCAAGCCAGAGCGACGGCCATCTGCCGGGTGATGCGGCCCGCCTCCACCGAGGCAGCCCCCGTAAGCCTGGGCTCGGCCCATGAGGCAAGCAAGCATGAGCAAGACCCCATATGAAATCCTGGGCGTGCAGCCCGACGCCTCGCACGAGCAGATCCGCAGCGCCTACCGCCGCCTGGCGCGGAAGCTCCACCCCGACCTGAACCCGGGCGACCGGGCGGCGGAGGAGAGGTTCAAGGAGGTGGGCGCGGCCTATGACCTGCTCGGCGATGCCGAGAAGCGTGCCCGCTACGACCGCGGCGAGATCGACGCCTCGGGCGCCGAACGCCCGCAGCAGCATTACTACCGCGACTTCGCCGAAGGCGCCGCCGGCGGGCCCTATTCCTATGCAAGCGATGCCGGCTTCGCGGACATGGCGGATGCCGACGACCTGCTGTCCCAGCTGTTCGGCCGGGCCGCCGGCGGGCGCGGCGGCGGCACCATCCGGATGCGCGGCGGCGATCTGCAGGGCAGGCTGACGCTGGAGTTCCTGGAAGCGGTCAACGGCACGACGAAGCGGCTGAGCCTGCCGGATGGCTCGACCGTCGACGTCACCGTGCCGCCCGGGACGCGCGACGGCCAGGTGCTGCGGCTGCGCGGCAAGGGCAGCGCCGGGCGCGGCGGCGGCCCGCCGGGCGACCTGCTGGTGGAGATCGAGGTCGGCCAGCACCGGCATTTCACCCGGAAGGGCGACGACATCCACCTCGACCTGCCGGTCAGCCTGACCGAGGCCGTGCTCGGCGGCAAGATCGAGGTGCCGACGCCCACCGGCCCAGTCACCATGACCGTGCCCAAAGGGTCGAACTCCGGCACGGTCCTGCGGTTGAAGGGGCGCGGCGTACTGCGGCCGGATGGCACCCGCGGCGATGGCTATGTCACGCTCAGGATCGTGTTGCCGGATCAGCCGGACCCTGAGCTCGGGGCATTCGCCGAGCGCTGGACGGCCGGGAAGGCGCATAAACCGAGGGCAGGGATGGAGGGGTAGATGCTCGAGAGCCGCGAATTCCTGCTGCGGGCGCGGCTCGACGCCGCCTCGCTGGAGAGCTGGATCGAGGCCGGCTGGCTGCTGCCGCAGGAGGCGGGGCCGGAGCGCAAATTCACCGAGCTCGACCTCGCCAGGGCCCGGCTGATCCATGAGATGCGGGAGGCCATGGGCGTGAACGACGAAGGGGTCGCCATCGCGCTCGATCTGCTCGATCAGGTGCATGGCCTGCGGCACGCGCTGCGGCGGCTGAGCGCGGCGCTGCAGGCGGCGCCGGAGCCGGTGCGTCGTGACTTGCTGGCACGACTGCGCGACGGCGCCGATGAGGAGCCGTCAACCGCCGGGTGACCGCAGCTCACGGGCGCCGGGCCCACGCCCGGCGCCCGTGGCGTCACCTGCCCCGGTCGGATGCCGGGCCGTGCCCTACCAGTGCAGCAGGTCCAGTGCCGAGCGGGCTTCCTTTCGCCGGCCGCGATCCTGGTGCTGCGCCGAAAGGGCTTCCAGCTGCGCCAGGCGCTCGGCCGGGATGCCCGGTGCCTGCCGCCACTGCGCGCCGACGTCGCAGAGCCGGTCGAGCACGCCGATGGCAGCATTCCAGTACCATTCCTGCTCCCGCGCATCGACGGCGTTGCGGGCGCGCCGCGCGATCAGTCGCGCCGCCTCGCTTGCCATGCTGCGGTCGTCGCCGCTGGACAGCGCGACCTCGAACAGGTGGTGCTGCGCGTCCTTGCCGAACCAGCGCCACAGGCGCCGGAGGTTCAGGAACCCGCCCGTAGCGGGGACCGCCGGCTGAAGCGTATCCTGGCCGGGCGCCCGGGCAAGGACCTCCTCGGCGAGAAGCTGGCGCAGCAGGCGGGCGCGCTCCTCATCCAGCCCATCGTTGGTGCCGATGATTCGCGGCGCAAAGGCCTTGAGGCGCTGGCGCACCCGGTGCGGCATGTGATCGTTGATCGACACCGCGAAGGTCTGGATCAGCGGCGAGGCGGTTCGCGGCGCGTCCGAGTGATCCTCACCCGCCAAGAAGGCGACGAGGGACATCAGGCACATCCTGCGCTCGCCCGGATTGCCGATGGTTCCACTGACCAGCTCAACCTGTTCGAAAGCCCGTTCCAGTCTCAGAGTGAGGTCCATGGGGCGTCCCTCGTCTGCTGTTCGTCAGGCGCTCTCACTACGCTTCCAAGTAATCCAGCAAGAACAGCGCAGTTTCCATGCCGTTGCCGCCTACTCCCGGAAGCTTGAAGACTGTTATCCGCCAAAGCGGGAGCAGCAGCGGTCACCCGGACGCCTTTGACTGGCAGCTTGCGCGGTGCCCGCCGCGGGATGAGGCGCGCATCGCCAAGCCTAGCCGGAGCATCGGCGCGAGCACGGCAGGACATCGGCCGGCCTCGCCTGGGGTGCAGGCCATTGCGGCGGGACCATCTGCGGGGTCAGGGTACAGGCTGCGGCTCGACCGAGGAGGAACGCCATGCCGGCCACGCCGATGCCTGTCGCGCCGATCGGCGCAACGGATTGCCACATGCACATCTACGGCCCGCCGGACCGCTATCCGGTGGCGCCGACCAACCCCTCGCCGGTGCCCTTCGCCAGCGATTTGGTGGCCTATCGGAAGGTCCAGGCGCGGCTCGGCCTCAGCCGCATGGTGGTGGTCCAGCCGGCGGCCTATGGCACCGACAACCGCTGCACCCTGGACGCGGTGGCGGCCCTGGGGCCGCAGGCGGCACGGGCGGTGGTGGCGGTCACGCCGGAGACCCCGATGGAGGAGCTCCACCGCCTCCACGCCGCCGGCGCCCGCGGCGCCCGCGCCGTCATGCTGCGCGGCGGCATCCTGCCCTGGGACCGGCTGGGCGCGCTGGCGGCGCATGTCGCGCCACTCGGCTGGCATGTGCAATTGCAGTTCGACGGCGGCGAATTGCCGATGCGGGAGGCACTGATCCGCAACCTGGCCTGCCCGGTGGTGATCGACCACATCGGCCGCTTCCATGCGCCGGTGACCCCGGAGGCGCCGGCGGTGCGCGTGCTGCTGCGGCTGCTGGAGAGCCGACGGGCCTGGGTGAAGGCCTCCTCGCCCTATGGCGTGTCGCGGCGCGGCCCGCCAGAGTATGCCGACGTCGCCGCCATCGCCCGGGCGGTGATCGCGGCGGTGCCGGAGCGCGTGGTCTGGGGCTCCAACTGGCCGCATCCCAACGCGCCGGAGCCAAAGCCGGATGAGGCGGCGCTGCTCGGCCTGCTCGCCGCCTGGACGCCGAGCGAGGCGACGCGCCAGGCGATCCTGGTGGAGAACCCGGCCCGGCTCTACGATTTCTGAGCGCCTGCGCGGATCACCCCGGCCGGGCCACCACCCGGACGGTATCGAGCAGCCGGTCCATCGCCGCCTGGAACTCCGGCCCCGGCAGGTAGCCGTCGGTATCCCCGGCCCGTTCCAGGAAATTGCGCCAGGCCGGGCCCGTCATCGCCTGACGGAACCGGTCATGCAACGCGCGGACGATCTCATCCGGCGTGCCGGCGGGCACCACCCAGCCCTTCATGTTCTCGATGACCGCATCGTAGCCGAGTTCCTTCAGGGTCGGCGCATCCGGGTATTGCGGGGCCCGCTCGGTTGAGGCGACCGCCAGCACGCGGATCAGCCCGGCATCGGCGAGGCCGCGGAACTCCTCCGGATGCGCAGCCGCGAGATCGATCTGCCTGGCGGCGACCGCCTGCACCGAGGGCGCGCCGCCGGTGTAGGGCGAGTGCAGCATCTCCATCTGCGCCTGGCGCTCCAGCACCAGGAAGGCGGCGTGCGGGATGGAGCCGATGCCGGAAGTGCCATAGCTCACCGTGCCCGGCCTGGCGCGCGCCGCGGCGATGGCATCCGGCAAGGTGGCGAAGCGGCTGTCGGTGCGGGTGAAGATGAACAGCCGCTGCCGCATCAGCCGCATGATGGCGCGGAAGCTGCGCTTCGGGTCATAGGGCAGGTCGCGGAAGGCGGGCAGGCTGGTGGTCTCGCTGCCGCCCGCCATGAACAGCGTATGGCCGTCCGGCGGCTGGGTGGCGACGAATTGCGCGGCGATCGAACCGCCGGCGCCGGGCCGGTTGGTGACGACCAGCGGCTGGGTGAACAGCGGCCCGGCATCCTCGCAGATGGCGCGGGCGATCTGGTCGGCACCGCCGCCCGGCGCGAAGCCGATGATGCATTGCACCGGCCGGCTGGGCTGCCAAGAGGCGCGGGCCGGCCGGGCGATGGTGGAGCCGGCCAGCGCGCCGGCGCCCATGGTGACGATGAGCCTGCGGCGTCCAGTCATGGTGTACCTCCCTTCGTTGCGGCCGAGCATAAGCGCGGCGGCGAACGCCGGGATAGCCGCTTGAAGGGCTGCGGGAATTACTGCCCCAGCCGGTAGACCCGGCTGGCGGTGCCGGAGAACAGCGCCGTCCGTTCCTCCGCCGACCAGCCCGCGGTGACCCGCTTGTAGGCGTTCCACAGCGCGACATAGCTGCAGGCACCCTTGTCGACCGGAAAGTTGCTCTCGAACATGCAGCGCTTGGCGCCGAAGGCGGCGACGCAGGTCTCGATATAGGGCCGCCAGGCCTCGGCCAGCTCCTCGGAGGAGGGCGGCAGCGCCTGGCCATAGCAGGCGCAGTTGAACAGCCGCATGCCGAAGCCGCCGAGCTTCACATGGACGTTCGGGAAAGCGGCCAGGCTGCGCATGGAAGCGCTCCATTCCGCCATCACATGCGCCTGCCGGCCAACATAGGGGCCGATGTTCAGCGGCCCGCCGACATGATCGAGGATGATGGTGGTCTCCGGGAAGGCATCCGCCAGGTCGCGCAGCTCCGCCAGCTGGGTGTGGAACATCCAGGCGTCGAAGCTCAGGCCGAGCGGCGCCAGGCAAGCGAAGCCGGCGCGGAAATCCGGGTCCAGGTACAGGCCGGGCGGCGGCGAGGTGGAGGAGCCCTTGGCCGCCGGATCCGGGTGCCAGGCGGCGCTGTGGCGGATGCCACGGAAGTGCCCGGCGCCGGCATCGATCTGCGCCCGCAGCAATTCATCGGCCCGTGGCCCGGCGCGCAGATCGACATGGCCGACGATGCCGGCGCAGGCGCCGGCCGCGGCCTGTGGCCCGGCGGCGCATTCGGCTGCCGCCGCGGCGGCGAATTCGGTCTCGCCCAGCGGCGCCAGAAATGGGTCGCCGCCCTGCCGGTAGCGCGCCTTGCATTCGATGAAGACGGTGGCCCGCACCGCATGGCCGCTGGTGATATCGGCCAGCAGGTCCGGCAGCAGGTAGGGATTGCCCTCGCGGTCCCAGAGGTGGTGGTGCGGATCGACGATCGGCAGCGCCGGCTCCAGCACCGGCTCTGGCCGCGAGGCGAGCCAGTCCGGGCGGACGGGCAGGTGCGGGCTGGGTGCGGTCGTCGTCATCCCGGACTCCTTTGCGGCGGCGCATGGGGCGGGGCGCAGCCTGCCCGGGGATGGCGGCGGTGTCGACCGCACGAGCACGCCGGAGGCGGCGTGGTCGATGTGACGCGCGGCGGTGCGGGCCACCGGCGCCAGGACCGATTGGCCCGAGCGACCGGGCAATTGCCACCTGATACGCGGCGTCACCGGCCAGGCCCACCATTCCTGCCGAACTCCCCTCGCCACGGCATTCAGCGGGAGAACGGCAATGGCATTCGGAATTCGGCTGTACGGCGTGGAATGGCGCGACCTGTTCGCCGCGGCTCTCGCCTATATCGGCAGCTTCATCGCGGCGATCGACTACGCCCTCGCCCGGCTGCCGTTCATGAGCAGCTTCTGATGCGGCAGCACGGGCCGCGGCAGGGCGTGTCTCGCCCTGCCGCGGCAGCGGCCCGGTTTAGCGTCGCGTCCGCGGCGCCGGTGGCGCGACCGGGGCGGCAGGCAGGGAGACGCTATCCAGCAGCTGCTGCGCCGCATTGGCATGTGCCTGCACCACCGGCAGGTATTTCGCAGCGAAGGCCTTCAGATCAGGGTCGGAGCCGGACTGCGCCTGCTGCCGGAACAACGCCAGTTGCAGCTCATGATCCTGCACCTGCTGGATCATGTACTGCTGGTCGAAGGCCGTCCCGCTCAGCATCGAGAGCTGCCGGTTGGCGTTAACCCGTCCGGGGTCCAGCGTGGTCGGCGGGATCACCCCCTTCCGGCCCGCGATGGCGATCAGCTCCTGGTTCGCCGCGCTATGGTCCCGTTCCATGTGCTCGCCGAACTGCTTGACTGCGGGGTTGGAGGAATAGCGCTGCGCCATCTGGCCGAGCGCCACCTCACTCATGCCACCGGCCGCGGCCTGCATGATGAAATTGTTGTCCGCCGACGACAGCGAGGGGCTGCCCTGCCCCGTGCAGGCCCCGAGCCCGAGCGCCGCCACCATCAGGATTGTTCGAAACTGCCACATCCACCTGTCCTCCTTCGCTTGCGCGAATGGCAAACCGGCAGCCGCGGCCGGGTTGCCTTCGCGGCAGCGGAATGGTGGCGGGACATACCGACGAGCCGGGCTGGCTGCCGCGGCATCCGGCATTCCAGGGCGCCGGAACCTGGCAGGATCAGGAGCCGCCCGTCTCAGCGGGACAGCGGCTACGGGTTCTCGGCGCGGCGCCGCTCCAGGTCGCGCCAGCGGGCGACGTTGCGGTTGTGCTCCTCCAGCGTACGGGCGAAGGCATGGCCGCCGCTGCCGTCGGCGACGAAGTACAGTTCATCCGTCTCGGCCGGGCGCAGCACCGCGCGCAACGCCGCCAAGCCGGGGGCGGCGATCGGCGCCGGCGGCAAACCGCGGTTGCGGTAAGTGTTGAAGGGGTGGTCGCGGTCGAGGTCGGCGCGGCTCAGCGGCCGGTCCAGCACCCCGCCGCCGGCCGCTGCATAGGCGATGGTGGGGTCGGATTGCAGCGGCATGCCACGCCGCAGCCGGTTGAGGAAGACAGCGGCCACCCGCGACCGCTCCGCCGCCACCCCGGTCTCCCGCTCGACGATCGAGGCCAGGATCAGCGCCTCCCGCGGGGTGGCCAGCGGCAGCCCCTCGCCGCGGGTGTTCCAGGCCTCGGACAGCGCCGCCTGCATCGCCAGTTCGGCCCGGCGCAGCAGCGCGGCGCGGTCGTCGCCCCATTGATAGGCGTAGGTCTCCGGCAGGACCATACCCTCGGCCGGGGCGGTGGCGGTGCCGGTCAGCCCCTCGGCACGATCCAGCAGCGCCAGGATCTGCCGGGCAGTGAGCCCTTCCGGAATGGTCAGTCGGCGCTGCACCGGGCGGGCCTGGCGCAGGATGCCCAGCACCTCGGCCATCGAGGCGCCAGCCGGGAAGGCGAATTCAGCCGCCCGCAGCGCCCCCTGGTCGCGAGTCAGCCAGGCGGCGGCGAGGAAGAGGCGGGGCTGGTCGATGATGCCGGCGCTAGTCAGGGCGGCGGCGATGGCCTCGGTGCCGCCGCGCGGCACCACCAGTTGCGCTGGCGCCGCCAGCGGCCCGGCAGCGCGGTAGAATTCCCACGCCTGCCATGCACCCAGACCACCGAGCACCGCCAGGGCGAGCACGGCCCCGCCAAACCAGCGGAGCATCCTGCGCCCCAGGCTCATCCTCGGGGTATGGCCGTCAGGGGGCGGCGCGGAAGACGATGCTGGCGTTGGTGCCGCCAAAGCCGAAGCTGTTCGACAGCGCCACCGTGATCGGCCGCTCCTGCGCCACCTTGGCGACCCGATCGATCGGGCTCTCGCGCGACGGCTGCTCGAGGTTCAGGGTCGGCGGCGCCACCCGGTCGCGGATCGCCAGGATGGAGAAGATGCCCTCCACCGCCCCGGCCGCGCCCAGCAGATGCCCGATCGCCGATTTGGTCGAGGACATCGCCAGCCCGCGGGCATCGTCGCCCCACAGCCGCTCCACCGCCCCCAGTTCCAGATCGTCGCCGAGCGGCGTCGAAGTCCCATGGGCGTTGACGTACTGCACCTCGGCCGGGGCCACGCCGGCACTCCGCAGCGCCGCGCGCATGGAGCGGTAGGCGCCGTCACCGGTCTCGGAGGGAGCGGTGATGTGATAGGCATCGCCCGACATGCCGTAGCCGATCACCTCGGCATAGATCTTCGCGCCGCGCTTCTTCGCGTGTTCGTATTCTTCGAGCACCACGACGCCAGCGCCCTCGCCCATCACGAAACCGTCGCGCCCCTCGTCCCAGGGGCGGGAGGCCTGCTGCGGCGTCCCGTTGAAGGCGGTGGAGAGGGCGCGGGAGGCGCAGAAGCCGGCCATGCCGATCTCGCTGACCGCGGCCTCGGCCCCGCCGGCGACCATCACATCCGCATCACCGAAGGCGATCAGCCGCGCCGCGTCGCCCAGCGCATGGACCCCGGTCGCGCAGGCGGTGACGACGGCATGGTTCGGCCCCTTGAAGCCGTAGCGGATGGAGATATGGCCGGAGGCCAGGTTGATCAGCGCCGAGGGAATGAAGAAGGGCGAGACGCGCTTTGCCTTGCCGGCGGCGATCTGCTGCGACGCCTCGTAGATGGTGGTCAGACCGCCGATGCCGGAGCCGATCATCACCCCGGTGGCGGCCTGGTCTTCCTCCGCCTTGGGCAGCCAGCCCGAATCCTCCACCGCTTCCACCGCCGCCACCACGGCAAGCTGGATGAAGCGGTCCATCTTCTTCTGGTCCTTGACCGGGATCCACTCGTTGAGGTCGAGCTTCCCCTCGGCGCGGGAGCCGATCGGCACCTGGCCGGCGATCTTGGCCGGCAGATCCTTCACGTCGAAGGACTGGATGGCCGAGATGCCGCTTTCGCCTGCCAGCAGGCGCTTCCAGACATTCTCGACTCCCAGCCCGAGCGGGCAGGCGATGCCCATGCCGGTGACGACCACTCGCCGCGGTGCGGCGTCGTTCGGGAACACGCTCAGCCTCTCCGTCGTTCCAGGGATCCGCCCGCCGCCACCGTCAGCCCTTCTGGCCTTCAATATAGGCGATGGCGTCCTTTACCGTGGTGATCTTCTCGGCCGCATCATCCGGGATCTCAACCCCGAAGGCTTCCTCGAAGGCCATGACCAGCTCGACGGTGTCGAGGCTGTCGGCGCCCAGGTCGTCGATGAAGGATGCGTCCTCGGTCACCTTGGCCTCGTCAACGCCGAGGTGTTCGACGACGATCTTCTTAACCTTCTCGGCGGTCTCGCTCATCGGGTACCAGTCTCCATGCTGCGGCGCTTGTCCCGGTTACCTCAACGCCCAGACAGTGCTGAAGGCGCCAACGGGATAACCCGGGGGCGGGCGCGGGGGTTAACACGGAACCCGGAGCGGGCCTAGGCGGTGTTTGCGGCCCTGGCAAGCCCCCTCCCCCAGGTTTGCCTGGCTTCGGCCACCGGTTGCGGCGATTTGGCGTGGCTTCGGGCGGGGCGGCCGGGCGGTCACGATGTTCTGCCGTAGATGTCAGCCGGCCGATTCGGCATCCAAACGCTACCCGGCGGCTCACCGCGCGCCGCCGGCGGCCGCCTCCGCCACCTCGCGGAACAGCCGCGCCGGCAGGGTACCGCCGCGGACGTCATCCATCGGCCGGGCATCGTCGTTGCCGAGCCAGACGCCGATCACCGCCTGGCCGGCCCAGCCGATAAACCAGGCGTCACGGAAATCCTGGGTGGTGCCGGTCTTGCCGGCCACGGTGCGGCCGGGGATCGCCGCCGCCCGCCCGGTGCCGCGCGCCACCACCGCCTCCAGCATCCGTCGCAGCGCCGCGGCATGCTCCGGCGCCACCACCCGCTCGGCGGTGCGGCGCGGCAGCGGCACCGCCCTGCCCTCGGCCCGGGCGGCGGCGATGCCGAAGGGGGTGACCCGCACCCCGCCATTGATGAAGGCGGCATAGGCGGCGGTGAGGTCGAGCAGGGTCACCTCCCCGGTGCCGAGCGCCAGGGAGGCATCGTTCGGAAAGCGCCCCTCGATGCCGAGCCGGCGCGCCACCGCCGCCGCCGCGCGGGCCCCGCCGCCGCGCAGCAGCACCCGGACGGCGGCGGTATTGACGCTGTGCGCCAGCGCCTCCTCCAGGCTGATCTCGCCGCGGCTCCGCCACTGGCCGTTGCCGGGCGACCAGCCGCCGAGGTTCAGCGGCCCGTCCGCCACCGCATCCTCCGGCCCCAGCCCATGCTCCAGCGCCGCCAGGAAGACCACCGGCTTGAAGGCGGAGCCCGGCTGGCGGCGGGCGTCGGTGGCGCGGTTGAACTGGCTGGCGCGGTAGTCACGGCCGCCGGCCATGGCGCGCACCGCGCCGCTGCCGGCCTCCAGCACCACCACCGCACCCTGGGTGACGCCGGCCCGCGCGCCGGGGCCGGCCAGCAGCGCCTCCAGCCGCGCCTCCACCAGCGCCTGCAGCCGCGGCTCCAAGGTGCCGCGCAGGGTCAGGTCGGCATTGCCGGGGAAGCTCTCCGCCACCCCCTCCAGCGCCCAATCGGCGAACCAGCCCGCCTGGCGGGATTGCGGCGGCGGCAGGCGGATGCGGTCCAGCTCGGCATTCATCTGCGCCAGGGAAATGGCGCCGGCGGCCACCATGATCTCCAGCACCTCGGCGGCGCGGGCCACCGCGATGTCAGGCGAGGCGCGCGGATTGTAACGGGAGGGTGCCTTGGGCAGCCCGGCGAGCAGCGCCGATTGCCACAGCACCAGCCGCCGCGCCGGCACCCCGAAGAACAGCCGGGCGGCCGCATCGACCCCATAGGCGCCAGCGCCGAGATAGACCCGGTTGAGGTAGATCTCGAGCAGCTCGTCCTTGGTGAAGCGACGTTCGAGCCAGAGCGCCAGCAGCGCCTCCTGCACCTTGCGGCGGAAGTTGCGCTCGGGCGAGAGGAACAGGTTCTTGGCAAGCTGCTGGGTGAGGGTGGAGCCGCCCTGGACCACTTCCCCGGCCTGCCAATTCGCCCAGGCGGCACGGGCCAGGCCGATCGGGTCGAGGCCCCAATGGCTGCGGAAGCGGCGGTCCTCGACGGCCATGAGGGCGGCCGGCAGATGCGCCGGCAGGTCGCGCAGCCGCACCGTCTCCCCGTACAGATCGCCCTGGGTCGCCAGCATGCCGCCATTGGCGGCCAGCAGGGTAACGGAGGGGCGGCGGGTGGCGGCCGGCATGCTGTCCGGCCGTGGCAGGTCCCAGGCGAAGACCAGCAGCAGCGCGGCGAGGGCGACCAGCCCCCAGACTGGCAGCAGCACAGCCCAGCGCAGCCAGCGCCAGCCGCCGCGGCGGGGCGCGGTGGAGCGGGCGGGGTCCGGCCGCGGGGGGGCGGGGCGGGCGGCGGAAGGGGCGGGCCGGCGCGGCGCGCGCGGCTCCGCGGGGGGGGCGGGGCGGCGGCGGGCGCGGGCGGCCGGGGCCGGTGGCATGCGGCGGCAAGCATAGAGGCGCCCGCCGGACGAAGCCAGCGCCCACGGTGGGCTTCCGCCCTGGCGGATTTTCCCGCAGGCTGTGTCGCAAAGCATCCCTGGGGGGAGAATCCTTGGACTACGACACCATCATCGTCGGCGGTGGCTCGGCCGGCTCGGTCCTCGCCAACCGTCTTTCGGCCCGCAGCGCCCACCGCGTCCTGCTGCTGGAAGCCGGGCAGGACACGCCGCCTGACAATGTGCCGAAGGAGATTTCCGACACCTATCCCGGCACCGCTTATTTCGACCCGCGCTTCCACTGGACCGACCTCAAGGTCCACACCCAGATCGTCTCCCACAACAACCCGGATGCCGAGCGCCCGCCGCTCCGCAAGTACGAGCAGGCGCGGGTGCTGGGCGGCGGCTCCTCGATCAACGGCCAGATGGCCAATCGTGGCGCCCCGACCGACTACGACGAATGGGAGGCCCGCGGCGCCGAGGGCTGGTCCTGGAAGAACGTCCTGCCCTATTTCAAGAAGGTCGAGCGCGATCTCGACTTCGAGGACGAGTGGCACGGGAAGGAGGGCCGCATCCCGGTCCGCCGCATCCCGCAGCAGCACTGGAACGCGCACGCCAAGGCCGCCGCCGCGGCTTTCGAGCTGGCCGGCTTCAAGTACCTGCCCGACCAGAACGGCGAGTTCACCGACGGCTACTTCCCCGTCACCATCTCGAACGCCGAGGAGAAGCGCGTCTCGGCCGCCCTCGGCTACCTCGATGCCGCGACGCGGGCGCGCCGGAATCTCACCATCTCCACCAATACCCAGGCAAAGTCGCTGGTCTTCGAGGGCACCCGCTGCGTTGGCGTGGTCGCCGTGGTGGACGGGCAGGAACAGGAATTCCGGGCGAAGGAGGTCATCCTCTCCTGCGGCGCCATCCACAGCCCGGCGCATCTGCTGCGCGCCGGCATCGGCCCGGTGGGGCATCTGCGCGACATGGGCATCCCGGTGCTGGCGGCGGTGGAAGGGGTCGGGCAGCGGCTGATGGACCACCCCTCCATCTCGCTGTCGTCCTTCATCCGCCGCTCGGCGCGGATGCGCGACAGCGACCCGTCGCGCCGGCACATCCTGGTCGGGCTGCGCTATTCCTCGAATCTGCCGGAAGCGCCGAAGGGCGACATGTTCGTCGCCGTCGCCAGCAAATCCGCCTGGCATGCGGTGGGGGTGCAGATCGCCTCGATGCTGGCCTTCGTGAACAAGACCTATTCCGAGACCGGCCAGGTACGGCTCGCCTCCCGCGACTGGCGATCAGAACCGGTCGTCGAGTTCAACCTGCTGAGCGACCGCCGCGACCTCGACCGGCTGATGAACTGCTTCAAGATGATGGCGGCGATGCAGATGAGCCCGCCGCTGGCGGCCGTCACCACCGACCCCTTCCCCGCCAGCTACAGCGACAAGGTGCGGCAGATCGGCGTGGTAAACGAGAAGAACCGCTGGCTGACCCGGGCGATCGCCACGATGCTCGACGGGCCGCAGGCGCTGCGGTCTTGGCTGATCGATCGCTACGTGGTGGAAGGCTTCACCTTCCAGCAGGTGATGCAGGATGACGAGGCGCTGGAGGCCTTCATCCGCAAGGCAACGATCGGCGTCTGGCATGCCTCCTGCTCCTGCCGCATGGGCCGGGAGGACGACCCGATGGCGGTGGTCGACACCAGCAGCCGGGTGCGCGGCGTCGCCGGGCTCAGGGTGGTGGATGCCTCGATCTTCCCGGTGGTGCCCTGCGCCAACACCAATTTCCCGGTGCTGATGACGGCGGAGAAGATGGCTGACACGATCCTGGCGGAGGGCTGAGGAGAGCCGGGAACGCGCATCCGTCCTCTCGTCATGCGCGGGCTTGACCCGCGCATCTCGCCCCCAGCAAAAACAGCAAGTTAGGGATGGCCGGGTCAAGCCCGGCCAGGACGGGGAGGCGGCGCTACGACGCCGCCTCCGGCAGGCTGCCGGGCAGCTTCAGCCGACGATCTCGGTCCCGGCGAAGAAGAAGGCGATCTCCGTGGCGGCATTCTCGGCGCTGTCCGAGCCGTGGACGCTGTTCGCCTCGATGCTCTCGGCGAATTCCTTGCGGATGGTGCCCGGCGCCGCATTGGCCGGGTTGGTGGCGCCCATGATGTCACGGTTCTTCTGGACGGCGCCCTCGCCTTCCAGCACCTGCACCACCACCGGGCCGCTGATCATGAAGCTGACCAGATCCTTGTAGAACGGCCGCGCCGCATGCACCGCGTAGAAGGCGCCGGCCTGGGCCTCGGAGAGCTGCAGCCGCTTCTGGGCGACGATGCGCAGCCCGGCCTCCTCGAATTTCGCGTTGATCTTGCCGGTGAGGTTCCGGCGGGTGGCATCCGGCTTGATGATGGAGAGGGTGCGCTCGACGGCCATGGGGCATTCCTTTGCGAAGGGGGGCGTGACGGTTGCGGCCGGATAGGCGGGGCGCGGGCCGGATGCAAGCCCAACCCGGTGACGGCCCGGGCGTTGGCGTCCATACCATGCCAGGAGCGCCAGGATGACCAAACCCGAACCGAAGCCCGAGGGCACCCCCCTGCCGCCCGGCGTCCCACGCCCGCCGACCCAGGCCGACATCGACCTGATCAGCAGCCAGCAGGGCATGGTGACCGATGAATGGACGGGCGACCCCCCGCCGGAGCCTGAACGCCCGGCGGGCTGAGCAACCGCAGCAAAGCGGTGGCGGCGGGCGCCTCCAGGGGCTAGGAAAGCCCCGCCATGACCGTCCTCACCATCCGCGACCTCACGCTCCGCATCGCCGGCCGCGCCCTGCTGGAAGGCGCCGACCTGGTGGTCGACCCCGGCCGCAAGGTCGGGCTGGTCGGCCGCAACGGCGCCGGGAAATCCACCCTGCTGAAGGCCATCACCGGGGAGATCCAGCCGGATGGCGGTGAGATCCGCCTCGCCGCCCGCGCCCGCATGGGCCATGTGGCGCAGGAAGCCCCGGGCGGGCCGGAGACGCTGCTGGAGACGGTGCTCGCCGCCGATACCGAGCGCGCGGCGCTGCTGGCCGAGGCCGAGGGCCACCCCGACTCCCACCGCATGGCCGAGATCCATGAGCGGCTGATCGCCATCCAGGCTGACAGCGCGCCCTCCCGCGCCGCCACCATCCTGGCCGGCCTCGGCTTCGACGCCGCCGCCCAGGCGCGGCCGAGCACCGAGTTCTCCGGCGGCTGGCGGATGCGCGTGGCGCTGGCGCGGGTGCTGTTCCTCGAGCCCGAGCTGCTGCTGCTGGACGAGCCGACCAACCACCTCGATCTTGAAGCGACGATGTGGCTGGAGGGCTGGCTGCAGCGCTTCTCCGGCGCCGCCATCGTGGTCAGCCACGACCGTGGGCTGCTGGAACGCTGCGTCGACGCCATTGCCCATCTCGACCGCGGCAAGCTGACGCTCTACCCCGGCGCCTTCGACAATTTCGTCCGCGTCCGCACCGAGCGCCAGGCGCAGCAGCAGGCGCAGAACGAGAAGCTCGCTGCCGAACGGGCGCATATCCAGTCCTTCGTGGACCGGTTCCGCGCCAAGGCCAGCAAGGCCCGCCAGGCGCAGTCGCGGATCAAGGCGCTGGAACGGATGCCGGCGATCGAGAGCGTGGTGGAAGACCACGCCACCCGCTTCGCCTTCCCCGAGCCGGCCGAGCTGGCGCCGCCGGTGCTGTCGATCTCGGGCGGCAGCATCGGCTACGACAAGCGGGTAGTGCTGAAGGGTCTCGACCTGCGGCTGGACCAGGACGACCGCATCGCCCTGCTCGGCGCCAATGGCAACGGAAAATCGACCCTGGCAAAACTCTTCGCCAGGCGGCTGCCGCTGATGTCAGGCACGCAATTCCGCTCGCCGAAGCTGAAGGTCGGCTACTTCGCCCAGCACCAGACCGATGAGCTGGACATGGACGGCACGCCGTTGAGCCATATGCAGGCGGCGCTGCCGCAGGCGACGGTGACGCAATGCCGCGCCCAGCTCGCCCGCTTCGGCCTCGACGTCGAGCGGGCGACGACGAAGATCTCGGCCTGCTCGGGCGGCGAGAAGGCGCGGCTGCTGCTGGCGCTCTGCACGCGGGAGGCGCCGCAGCTGCTGATCCTCGACGAGCCGACCAACCACCTCGACATCGATGCGCGCGACGCGCTGGTGAAGGCGCTGGCCGACTACAATGGCGCGGTCATCCTCATCAGCCATGACCCGCATCTGGTGGAGCTGGTGGCGGATCGGCTGTGGCTGGTCGGCAATGGCGCGGTGACCAATTTCGATGGCGACCTGGACGACTACCGCGCCCTGCTCGGCGGCGGCAACCGCCGCGCTGCGCGCAACGAGCCGGGCACCGCGCCGCGCGGCAACGACCGCCGCGGCAAGGCCGAAAGCCGTGCCGCGCTGGCGCCGCTGAAGGAGCGCGCGAAGCAGATCGAGGCGCAGATCGCCAAGCTGCAGGACGAGGCGGCGACCATCGACAAGGCGCTGGCCGACCCGCGCCTCTACGCCGGCAACAAATCCGACCTGATCAACCGCGCCACCACGCGGCGCGCCGTCATCGGCAAGGTGCTGCCGACGCTCGAAGCCGAATGGTTAGAGTTGCAGGAGAAGCTGGAAGCCGCCTGAGGCCGATGGCGTCGCAAGCGGCCCCGTAGCACCGCCCCTTCGTCACGGCCGGACCTGATCCGGCCATCTGGCCGCCCCTGTTCACCGGATGTCTGGATGCGTGGACGTGCCCGCGCATGACGGAGACGCGGCACCTCTCACAGCCTTTCCACCGCCGTCAGCAGGCAGCCCGGCCGCGCGGTATGGATGTTGACGTAGCGCGCCCGCGGATCCTCCAGCGCGCGCTGCAGCAGCGGCGCCACCGCGCCGCCCTCGCTCACCGCACCGAGGTCGTAGAGGCACATCTCCTCGGCATCATAGGCGCGGACCGACACCATGCCGTTCGCCAGGACAATGGGCGCGATGCTGTCCGTCGCAGCGAAGCGGGCGCAGTCGCGCTCGTGCAGGAAGATCGGGCTCGGCGTCCAGTAGACACCCTGCGGATGCGGCAGATCGTAGCTGCCGAGCAGCATCACCTCGCCCGGCTCGCCGAGTTGCAGGCAGTGGCGGCAGGGAAAACCGGGGCCATCCACCACGCGGCGGTGCAGCGTCTGGCCGCGGTCATCGCGGCCGGTGCGGCGGAAGCGTTCGGCGGTTGCGGTCGGGATGGCGATGCAGCGAAAGGCGGTCATGGCGGGCTCCCTCATCGGCCCGCAGGCTTGCGCCGCCGCCGCGACTGCGCCATCCGCCGGTTGCTCCGGCATTGCAGCGCCAGCGGCGTAATCCATCAGACGGATCGGCTGCATCCGTACCCAGCATTGGGCGTGTTGTGACGTGGCGCACATACTTCGGGTCACGGCGCTGGCATCTAGCGGCGCACTGCAACACCCCGAAGGAGACACACCATGGTCCGCAACATCATCCTCGCTTCCGTCCTCGTCCTCGGCGCCGCCGGCGCGGCCCGGGCGGAATCCTCGGCCCGCCTCATCGGCGGCGGCGAGGATGTGGCGATCGCCTATGCCGGCACGCCGCAGAATGTCGTGGGCGGCGGCGTCGCCCAGGTTACCGGCGGCGGGCTGGACCGCAGCTACAGCTACGGCACGGTGAGTGCGCTGCGCGCCCCGGCCGCCGCGCTGGTGGGCGGCGGCGAGAACGCCGAGGTGGTCTACCGAGCCGCGCCCGCCACGCCGGTCATGGCGGAGCGCGTTACGCTGCAGCCGCACGGCTGAAGGGTGTGATCGCCCAAGGTTGGAGCACCAGAGGGCGATCACGCGGCCATCCGATGCGGCTGAAGCGTGAAGCCACTCCACACACAGCAGCCTACAGCGGATCGGCGTTCGGACATGAACGCACTCCGCCGTGGAGCCCGATCGCTTCAGGCCAAAGCGGTCGGGCTCTAGGTCCGACGCTCGCCCGGCTCGGCGCCACGCACCACCCCGGCCCGTGCCGGATCGTACAGCCAGGGCGGGTCGGGCAGCACGCTGACACCGCCTTCGCTGCGCGGCGGCGGCCGATGCCTCTCCCGCCCCGCCAGCACCGCCGCCCCGCGCGGGGTCAGGCCCAGTGGCTCCGCCTGGTGCAGCAGCCGCCGCGGCCCCAGCCGCAGCCGCCCCACCACATCCCGCAGGATCAGGTCGGTCTGGTGGAACACCGCATCGGCGGTGCGCAGCGCGCGCAGCAGCCCGGCCTCATCGGTGACGCCTTCGGCCACCGCGCGCAGCACCAGCCGCTCGGTTTCCGCCAGCCCATCCGTGGTCCAGGGCAGGTCGCGCAGGTGGCGGCGCAGCGCGGCGCCGAGGAAGGGCAGCGCCAGCTCCCGCCGGCTGAGGGCATCCAGCGCGGTCGGATCCGGCGCCGAATAGGCGGCCCAGGCCTCGGCCGCCTGCTCGATCTGCAATTCGGTGAGCGGCGCCGGCTGCAGCCGGCCGAGTTCCACGTCCGACAGCTCCGGGAAGCAGCGCACCCCATCCGCCGGCAGCAGCCAGAGCCGGCCCCGCAGCAGCCGCTTCTCCGCCAGCAGCGACAGCACCCGGATCAGCGCCGCCTGGTCCCAGAGGTCGTGCTCGAACCACAGCCACACCGCGTCATGCCGGTGCAGCGCCGAGAGCGCGGTGTATTCGCGGCCCAGCCGCAGCCGCACCGCACCGACATCCTGGCCGGCATGCAGCGCGACGAAGCGCGCCCGGAGGCCGAGCCAGGCCATCAGGTCGCCTTCGTCCCGCGCCGGCCCCTGGCAGACGGGGTCGGAGAAGCAGAGGTATTCGCCGGCGATGCCGGCGCGCTGCAACGGCACCCGCAGATCGTCGCCGCAGCGCAGGTGCAGCCGCGGCTGCATCAGCCGATACGCAGCCCGAGTTCCTGGACGATTCGCCTTGCCTCCTCGACCAGTGCCGCCGCGTCATTGGCGAAATCCTCGGAATCCATGTAGCGCACCGGCATGTCGAAGCGCGCCAGCACCGCCAGATGCGCCGGATCGTGCACCGCCTCCTTGAATGCGTCATGAATGGTACGCACCACTTCGGGGTCCATGCCGCGCGGGCCGGCGATGCCGTAGGTGCTCTCGCCCAGCACGTCGTAGCCGCATTCGCGGAAGGTCGGCACATCGGGGAAGCGCTTCGCCCGCTCGCTCATCCAGACCGCCAGCGGCCGCAGCCGCCCCTCCAGCGCCATGTCGGACCAGGCGGAGGTCTCGGCGGAGAAATGGATGTCGCCCGACAGCAGCGCCTGCAGGTTGGGCGCCGCGCCGCGGAACGCCACCGGCACCCAGTCGATGCCGGCGGCCTTGGCCAGCCGCTGCATCTGAACCTCGGTGGTATTGGCGCCGGGGGTGCCGTAGCTCAGCTTGCCGGGGTTGGCACGGGCGTGTTCCACCAGTTCCGGCAGGGTCTTCCACGGCGCGTCGGGCCGCACCACCACGCCACCCATGTAGCCGACCAGCCGGACGATCCAGGTGAAGTCCTTTACCGGGTCCCATTGCGGCCGGGCCTGCATCGCCGGCATCCGGAACACGCCGTTCGGCATCTGCGACAGGGTGTAGCCGTCCGGCTTCGCCTCCTTGATCGCCATCGCCCCCATGGTGCCGCTGGCGCCCGGGCGGTTCTCCACCACCACCGGCTGGCCGAGGTGGCGCTGGGCGATCTCGCAGACCGAGCGCATCTGTACATCGGTGGCCCCGCCTGGGGTCCAGGGCACGAAGACGCGGATCGGCCGGTCCGGGAAGCGCGGCTGGGCCAGGGCGGGCCGGCCTAGCGGCGCCAGGGCGGCGGCGGCGAGCAGTCTGCGGCGGTGGAAGCCAGGTTTCGGCATGGTTACCTCCTCGGACGTGCCGGCTTGGGAAGCCGATCTGCCGGAAAGCATGCCCTCGACCGTGCCGCCGCGCCAGCCGCAGCAGGGGCCTGCCGGCCGCATCGGAAACCGCGGGGCGGGCCTCCAGCCCGCGCCATGGCGCCGGCCTGCCCTCCTGACGGCGCGGCCATGGAAGCGGGCCGCGGCCCCGGCCGGGCTGCGCCCGTCGCAGCCATCAATCCATTCGCAGCCCCAGCTTGCGGATGATGGCGCTCTCCTCTGCGTAGAGTCGCTGCGCGAAGGTGGCGTACTCCTCGCTGCCCATGTAGCGCAGCGGCATGTCGAAGCGATCCAGCGTCTCGACATGCTTCGGGTCGAACAGCGCCTCCTTGAAGGCGTCGTGCAGGACCCGCACCACGCCGGGGTCGATGCCCTTTGGCCCGCCGAGCCCGAAGGGGCTGTCGGCGACGATATCGATCCCGACCTCGCGCAGGGTGGGCACGTTGGGGAAGCGCTTGGCGCGCTCCGCGGTCCAGACCACCAGCAGCCGCAGCCGCCCGTCATCCACCAGCGGCGCCTAGCCGGTGCTGTCGGTGTTCACCATGGTCTGGCCGGAGAGCACCGCCTGGATGTTGTCGGCGCCGCCGCGGAACGGCACGTGCAGCCATTCGATGCCAAGCTGTTGGGCAATGCGCTCCATGGTGATGTGCAGCGTGCTGCCGACGCCGGGGGTGCCGTAGGTGACCTTACCGGGATTCGCCTTGGCGAAGGCGATGAGCTCCTGCCAGCTCTTCCAGGGCTGGTCGGCGCGGACCACCACGCCGAAGACATAGCCGGTCAGGTGGATGATCCAGCTGAAGTCGGTGGCCGGGTCGAAGGTCGGCCGGCGTGACATGGCCGGGATGCGGAACACGCTGATCGGCATCTGCCCGACCAAGTGGCCGTCGCCCTTGGCTTCCTGCGCCATCATCAGCGCGCCCAGGGTGCCGGTGGCGCCGGGGCGGTTCTCGGTGATCACCGGTTGGCCGAGCTTACGGTCGGCGATGTCGGCCAGCACCCGCGGATGGGTGTCGGAGGAGCCGCCGGGCAGCCAGGGCACCACCAGCCGGATCGGCCAGTTGGGGAAGCCCGCCTGGGCGACTGCCGGGCGCGCCAGTGGGCCAAGCGCGGGAAGCAGGCCGAGCGCGAGGGCGGCGCGGCGGCCGAAGCTGTGGGTCTGCCTTGAACTCTCTCCCTGTGATTCGATCCGGACGCATGCAGATCCGGCGTCTGGTGACGCGGCCCATGCCAATCTGCCGCGACCGGCTTCTGTCGTATCGTCAGGGTATTCGCCCGCAACCACAACCCGCCCCGAAGGGTGGAAGCGTGCGGCGCTCCGCCACGCTCATGTTGCATTGCAGCATGGATGCCCTAAACCATGCCCAGAGCAAACTCCGGTCAGGCGGAAGCGCTGGATCGGAGTTTATCGCCCAAACAGAAGGCTGAAGCGGCTTCCGTGCGCCGAGGCGAACGGAAACCGCTCCGAAAAGACGGAGCATGGCATGCCCAACCTCATGGTGGTCCAGGTGCGGGAATACCGCCTGCATCGGATGGAAGTGGTCGATAACGGCAAGGCCGGCTTCAGCGTGGTGATCCATCCGCCGGCCAACCGCGGTGCGCCGCGTGAGGTGACGCGGGATTCGCTGACGGTGACCCTGGCGGACACGCTCAACCGGGCCAAGGCGGAGATCGACGCGGTGATGGGCCCGAAGCCGCTGCCGAAGCCGCGCGGCTTCGCCCGCCCGCCGCGCTGATCGCCTGGCCGTCGATCACGCGATCGGCGGCCATCGCCTGGCTCAGATCGCCCGGAGGAAGTAGTCGCCGATCGTCTTCAGCCCGATCCGCACCAGCACCACGGTATCGGCCGGATAATTGCTCTGGGTCGTCGGATCCTGGGCAAAACGCTTGATGAAGCGGCCCTCCAGAATGAAGCACTCATCCTCGTACCCCACGCTGCCGGCGATCAGCACCGGGCGCTCGATGCCGAGGTCGTAGCGGCCGGAGATATTCGCCCGCCAGTACTCGCCGATCCGAGCGGAGACGCCGACCGAGACCTCGTCCCGCGCCCGCACTGGGAGGAGGTAGGGCAGCGGCGGCGAATAGAGATAGCCGGCATTCAGCGTCACATTGCCAAGGCCGAGGGTCGCCACGGTATCGACCAGCCGTCGGTCGAACGGGTTCTCGCTATCCGTCCGCACCCGCCCCAGCACCTCGAACCAGCTGGTCGGCGCCACCCGCAGCCGCGCCACGTAATCCGAGGCACGGCGATCGAGGCCGGAGCCCGGATAGGGGTTGAAGCTGTTGTCGTCGAAGCGGAAGGAGCGGCCGACCAGCCCCTCCACCTGACCGCCGTTCGGGAAGTCCCAGGCGGCGCGGATGGCGGTATCGACCCGCGTCCCGCCTTCCTGCCGGTCCCGCCCGGTGAAGCGGTTGAGTTGGAACAGGTTGGCGTCGGTGAACTCGAAATCGACGCTGTCCTCATTCGGGATGCGGCGCTGCGGGCCCATGCGCGGGCCGGTGACGAACTGCACCCGCGGCTCGATCGTCTGGCTGCCCCATTCGCCGGCCGAACGCACGAAGGGCATCCGCCAGTCGATGGCGGCGCGGATGTTGCCGACGGCGTTGTTGCCATTGGCGTCGGGCAGGTTCGTCGGCGGCTCCTGCTGGCCGCTGGCGCGGTAGCCGAGCGCGTCGCCCTGCAGCCGGAAGGTCCAGAGATCGCCGAGCGGGCCGACCTCCGGCCGCTCCCAGGTGACCCGCGTGGCCAGCCGCTGGCTCATGCTGCCGATGTCGCGGTAGATGCCCAGCGCGTTGACGTCGGCGGTCACGAAGCCGCCCAGCACCTTCCCGTGCGGCGCGTGCTCGTAATAGAGGTTCGGCAGGACATAGGGCACCTGCCTGGTGTCGTCCGAGCTGCGCAGCCCCTGATAGGCGCGGGCATCGGCGCGGGCGTAGCCCTCGGTGCCGAAGAAGCCCTCGGTATAGACTTGGCTGGTCAGCACCCGGCGGTATTCGTAGCGGAAGGTGCGCAGGTACAGCTCGTTACTGGCGCGGTTGAGGTCGAAGCCGGCGCGCCAATTCTCGTCGACGGTGAAGCGGCCCTTCAGGAAGACGTGGCCCGCAATATCGTCCTTGCCGCCGGTGTCGTTGCCGTTGAAGCCGCCGATTGAGGCGCTGCCGATGATCTCGCCGCTGTTCAGGCGCCGGCGGTATTCCAGGCCGAGGTTCGGGTACTGCCGGGCCGAGAACATCGGCGTGATCATCAGGTCGGAACTGTCGTCGATCGCCCAGTAGTAAGGGAAGCCGACGAAGGCGCCGAGGAACCGGGTGATCCCCATGGTGGGGAACAGGAAGCCCGAGGCGCGCGGCGTGCCGGGCTCGGGGTGCGAGAGGTAGGGCGTGTACAGCAGCGGCACGCCGGCGAAGCGCACCGTCGCGTCGCGGTAGGTGATCCGCCGGGCGTCCTTGTCCTGGATGGCGCGGCGCGCCTGAACCTGCCACAGCGGCGGCGCGGTCGGGTCGTCCTCGCAGAGATCGCAGGCCGAATAGACCACCCGGCCCAGCTCGTTGATGGTGCCGCCGGTGCGCCGCGCGCCATTGGCCGCCAGCCGGGCATTGGCCGCGAGCAGCGCCCGCACCCCGGTCAGCACGCCGTCGCGGAAGCGGTCCTTCAGCTCCGCCTCATCGGCGAAGAGCACGGTGCCGTCGGCCTCCAGAAGCTGGACATTGCCGCGGGCGGTGGCGACCCCGGTGTTGCGGTCATAGGTGAATTCATCGGCGCGGAGCAGGCGTTCGCCCTGCCAGGCCTCGACCCGGCCGCGGGCGATCACCAGGCCGCGGTCGCGGTCGTACTCCACCTCATCGGCGGTGAAGGTCACCGGCGCGTTGGGATCCTGCTGCGGCCCGCCGCCGATGCCGCCCAGCGGCTCCTGCCGCTGCGGCGTGGTGGCAAGGCCGGGGCCCGCGTCGCGCGGGGTCAGCGACGGTTGGTCGATCTGCGCCCGGGCCGTGCCCGGCGCCAGGACCAGGCCGAACAGGCCGGCCAGGGCCAGCACCGGCAGGCCGCACGGGGCGTGACGTCTCATCCATCCTCCAGGTGCAGCAGCAGGGCGAGGGCGAGCAGCAGACCGGCAATGGTAGGCGCCCAGGCGGCCAGTTGCACAGGCAGCGTTCCCGCTTCGCCGAATTCGCCGCTGATCTTGTCCAGGACGAAAAGCGCGAAGCCGGCGGCGACCCCCGCGGCGATCATCTGCGCCGTGCCGCCGCGGCGGGAGGAGCGCATGGAGAAGCCGGCCGCCAGCAGCGCCATGGCGATGGCCAGCACCGGCAGGGAGAGCAGGGTCTGGAAATGCAGCTGGTGGCGCACCGCCGAGAAGCCGGCCTGCTCCAGCACCGCGATGAACCCCGGCAGCGCCCAGAAGCTCAGCGTATCCGGCGAGGCGAAGCTGTACTCGATGCGGGCGGGGGTCAGGTCGGTGGGGAAGCTCAGCTCCTGGCGCGGCCCGGCGGTGCGGTCGGCGTTGAAGGTCACGGCATCCTCCAGCACCCAGCGGCCGGGCAGCAGCCGGGCGCGCGGCGCCTCGATCCGCGCCAGTGGCCGGTCGTTGGCGGACAGCCGCCACAGGCTGACATCGGTCATGGCGAAGACGGCGACCCGGCCGGTGGCACGCTCCGACACCGGCCGGCCGGACAGGATCGCCACCCCCTGCGGCTCCAGCCCCCGATCCGCCTGGCGCAGCCAGAGCCGGCCGCCGGCCAGCGCGGTGATGCCGGCGCTGGCCCGCAGATAGGCGTAGTCCAGCCGCTCCGCCCGGGCCAGCATGGCGGAGGACAGCGGCGAGATCGCCACCGTGCCCAGCAGGCCGAAGGCAAAGGCCACCAGCACCGGCCCCGACAGGAACCCCCAGGCGGAAATCCCCGCCGCCCGCGCCACCACCAGCTCGGAGGAGCGGGTCAGCCGCCAGAACGCCAGCAACCCGCCGAGCAGGATGGCGAAGGGCAGGATCTGCAGCGCCACGAAGGGCACGCGCAGCCCGGCGATCTGCGCCACCAGGGCAAAGCCGGCATCCGGCCGGGTCGCCGCCCGGCGCAGCAGCTCGATGAAGTCGAACAGCGCCACCAGCAGGGTCAGCCCGGCCAGCATGGCGAAGGTCGCGCCAAGGAAGCGGCGGGCGACGTAGATGGTCAGCGTGGTCGCCAGGGTCATGCCGGGATGCCTGGCATTACCGCGGGCCCGGCAGGGGCCGGCGGCGGCCCCGCGGCAGGCCGGGCAGGCCGGCGATCGCCCAGACGGCCAGCACCCCGGGCAGCACCGCATTCACCCAGAGCAGCGGGATCATCGCATTCTGCCGGGCGGCGAGGTTGCCGGTGATCAGCCCGGCGGCCAGCAACACCACCACCACGGCAATGCCGGTGAACAGCCGCAGGCCGCCGCCATGCCGGCGAAACTGCCCGGTCAGCGCCGTCGCCAGCGCCACCAGGCAGTAGGAGATGGCGTTCAGCGGGCTGGTCAGCCGCTGATGCGCCTCCGCCCGGAAGCGCTTCAGGTCGCGGTCGGGGATGCGTTCCGCGGGATCGGGGTGCAGCAGCTCACCCAGCGTGCGCTCCTGGGCGTTGCGGTAGCGGCTGTCGGTTTCGCCCCGAGCGGTGCGGGCCAGGTCGACGCTGTTCTCGGTGAAGGACAGCACCGAAAGCCGGGTGGTCGCCGGGGTGCCAGGCGGCGCGCCGGGCGGCGGCGGCACCCGCTCCACCTGCTGGCGCTGGCCGTTCTCCAGCGTCACACGGGGCCCGGTGGGGGTGGGGGTGATGCGGCCGGCCTCGGCCAGGATGGTGGTGGGCGCGCCGCGCTCCCGCGCGTCATGCACCAGGATGCCGCGCAAGGTGCCATCCTTGTCGCGGTAGCGGGCATAGACGGTGAGGTCGTCGCCGACCGAGCTGAACACGCCTTCCTGCAGCAGGATCGCCGCCAGCTCGTTGCGGATCTCGAACTGCCAGGCTCGGAAGGCAGCCTGGGTCGCCGGCACCACGGAGAGGTTCAACCAGTAGCACAGCGCCGCCGTCAGCAGCGCCAGGCCAAGGGCCGGGCGGGACAGCCGCCATTGCGACAGCCCGGCGGCGCGCATCACCACCAGCTCCCGGTCCGCGGCAAGGCGGACATAGACGAAGAGCGTCACCACGAAGGTGGTGATCGGCAGGATGACGGCGAAGAAGCTCGGCAGCAGCAGGCCGGTGAGCTCGATGAACACCAGGAACGACAGCCCGCGGTCGAGCACCAGCTCGATGAAGCGAAGCGACTGGGTCAGCCAGACCAGCGCCGCCAGGCCGATGGTGACGGCGAGCAGGGCAAGGGCGAGCTGGCGGAAGATGTAGGTGTCGATTCGGGTCATCTGGTGCCGGCGGCACCCTAGCGGCGGGGAGCCGGGGGCGAAAGCGCCGGTCGGCGGATCGATTGGCCCTCCCCAGGTCAGCTGCCCTCCCGCGGGATGCGGGTGGGGCGCCATCGCCGCCGCGGGCGTGGTGGATGAGGGGTCCCCTCCCCGGCCGCAGGATTGGGGAATGCCACACGGAAGGCGGAAGTAGCCGGCGAGCTTGGCGCTGGCATCGATCGCCTGGGTGGCGGGCGGCAGGATTTCAACCAGGATGACGAGGTCGGCCACCTCCACCGCATCGGGCGGCAATGGCGGCCGCAGCGGACCGGCCCGCACGGCTGACAGACGGTGCCGTCGTCGATCCGCACCAGCATGCCATTCACCAGCGCCTCGCAACCGAGCCGCGGGGTCCGGATCGCATCGCCGAAGGCGCGGTAGGCGCGACCCTTGGCCTGGGCATCGCGCCCCGGCGCCATGCCCTAGACCTTGCCCTCCACCAGTCCGGCGTCATGCTCGATGGCCCAGGCGATGAACGCGTCGGCGGTCATCCGGCCGGGGACAGGCCGCGGCAGCGCGTTCATGCGGGCTGGCCTCCGTCCCCGACAGATCCCGCCGCGGCCAGCTACGGCAGCACCTTCCCCGGATTCATCAGCCCCGCCGGGTCGAGCGCCGCCTTCACCCGGCGCATGACGTCGAGCTCGGCGCCGCCGCGCCAGCCCTCCATCATGTCGGTCTTCAGCCGGCCGATGCCGTGCTCGGCGGAGAAGCTGCCGCCCAGGTCGCGGACGATCTCGTTCACCGCATCCATGATGTCGTGGCTGCGCGCCAGGAAGGCGGCCGGGTCCATTTCCGGCGGCTGCTGCAGGTTCATGTGGATGTTGCCGTCGCCCAGATGGCCGAAGGGCACCGGCCGGCTGCCGGGGATCAGCGCCCGCAGCGCGGCGGAGGACCGCCGCATCAGCTCCGGCGTCCGGCTGACGGGCACCGAGACATCGTTCTTCACGCTCGCCCCCTCGCGCTTCTGCGCCTCCGGGTGCTCCTCGCGGATGCGCCAGATGGCGGCGCGCTGGGCCTCGCTCTCGGCAACGGCGGCGTCCAGCACCTCGCCCGCCTCCAGCGCCTCCTCCAGCACCGCCTCCAGCAGGGTGCGCAGACCGGCATCGGGGCGGGAGGAGGCGAGGTCGACCAGCACGTAGTGGTCGGCGCCGTCCAGCGGCACATTGCCGCCCTCGATCTGGGTCCGGTAGAGGCCGACGCCGGTGCCCGACATGTATTCGAACGCCCGCACCGCCGCCTCGTCGCGGTCCCGGAACCGGCGGAACAGCGCCAGCGCGGCATCCTCGTCGCGCACCGCGCAGAAGGCGACCTCGGTCTCCCGCGCCCGAGGGAACAGCCGCAGCACGGCGGCGGTGATGAAGCCCAGAGTGCCCTCGGCGCCGACGAACAGATGCCGCAGCGCGTAGCCGGTGTTGTCCTTGCGCAGCCGCCGCAGGCCGTTCCATACCTGCCCGTCCGGCAGCACCACCTCGAGGCCCAGCATCAGCTCCCGCGCATTGCCGTAGCGCACGGTGGTGTTGCCGCCGGCATTGGTCGAGAGCACGCCGCCCACCGTCGCCGTCCCCTCCCCGCCGAACGACAGCGGGAAGAGGCAGCCCGCGGACTCCGCCGCCTCTTGCGCCGCCTTCACGATGACGCCGGCCTCGGCGGTCATCGTCATGTCGAGCGGGTCGATGTCCCGCACCCGGTTCATCCGGGCAAGGGAGACGACGACCTGCCGCCCGCCCTCATCCGGCGTCGCGCCGCCGACCATCGAGGTGTTGCCGCCCTGCGGCACCAGCGGCACGCCCGCGGCGGCGCAAAGCTTCACGAGTTCCGCCAGTTCCGCGGTGCTGGCCGGGCGCAGCACGCAGGGGGTGCGGCCGTGGTACAGCGCGCGCCAATCGGCCAGGTAGGGCTCGACATCGGCGGTCCCGGTCAGGATGCCGCGCGGGCCGAGCACCGCCGCCAGGCGGTCGAGGAGGGAGGAGGGCAAGGGCTGGTCGCCGGAGGTCACGGTGGACATGGCGGAACACTCCCCCGGCGGGGCGTTGCGGTCAATTTGCCGCGCGGCCGGTGACGCAGCGATAATGTTGCGGCATAGCAGTTGAATGTCCCGCCGCGCCCTGCATCTCGGTCCGCTGGTTGCCGTGCTGCTGGCGCTGCAATGGGCCGCGGCCTTCGGCCATTGCCTGGCGGGACTCGGCGGCAGCGGGCTGACCACGGAAATCTGCACCGCCGAGGGGCTCCGCACCCTGCATCTGGATGACCAGGGGCAGGAGCAGCCCCCCGGCGCCGTCCAGCACGACAGCTGCCCTCTCCATCCCGGCGCTATGGCGCTGCAACCCGCGGCCCCGGCGCTGCCGGCGGCGCCGGTCGCCTATGCGCGGGTCCTGCCGGCGCTGGTCGCCGGTCTGCCTCCGGCCCCGGCCCGCGCCCCGCCGCAGCAACCGAGAGCCCCACCCCTCGCCTGACGAAGCCAAGGCGCCGCGCATCCCGCCGGCGCGGTCCCGAATCGTCAGGAGCTCATCATGTCCACGCCTTCGCGCGCCCGCCGCGGCGCCGCCCTGCTGGCCCTGCTGCCGGCCGCCGCCCTCGCTCAGCCTGTCGCCACCTTGCCCCCCATCGAGGTGGAGGCCCAGGCGCCCGGCTCCCTCACCGCCCCGTCCATCGCCGAGCAGCGCCGGGCGTTGGAGCAGGCCCCGGCGGCGGTCCGCTTCATCGAGGGCGAGGATTTCCGCAACCGCTACGCCTTCACCCTGCGCGACATGCTGGCCGACACGCCGGGTGTCTTCGCGCAGAACCGCTATGGCCAGGAGCTGCGGCTGTCGATCCGCGGCTCCGGCATCTCCCGCGGCTTCCACCTGCGCGGGGTGGAGGTGCTGCAGGACGGCATCCCGGTAAACCTCGCCGATGGCAGCGGCGATTTCTACCAGATCGACCCGCTGGCGGTGCGCGCCGCCGCGGTCTACCCGGGCGGCAACGCCCTGCGCTTCGGCACCTCCACCCTCGGCGGCGCGGTGGATTTCATCACCCCCACGGCCCGTACGGCGGAGGCGGAGAATATCCTCCGCGCCGAGGGCGGCACCTTCGGCACCTGGCGGCTCTCCGGCCAGGCATCACGGGTGTTCGGCGACTGGGATGTGCTGGGCAGCGCCTCGGTGGCGCATGCCGATGGCTGGCGGCAGCACAGCCGCAGCCAATACGAGCAGTTCAACGCCAATGTCGGCTACCGCATTTCGGACAATATCGAAACGCGGTTCTTCGCCGGCGCCTATATTGTCCGCCAGCAGCTGCCCGGCGCGCTCAGCCTGTCGGATGCGCTGAACCGGCCGCGCATGGCCAATCCCCAGGCGCTCAGCGGCAACCAGGCACGCAATGTCTGGGCCGAGCGCATCGCCAACCGCACCACCATGCGGCTGGAGGTCGGGCAGATCGACGTCGACAGTTGGCTAATCCACAAGCGGCTGTACCACCCAATCTTTCAGGTGATCGACCAGGACGGGCTGACCTGGGGCGTGGCGCCGCGCTGGTCCGGCAGCTTCGACCTGGCCGGGCTGCGCAGCGAACTGGTGGTGGGGGCGCGCTACTTCGCCGGCACCAACGACGCCGACCAGTACCTCAACAACCGCGGCTCACGCGGCCGGCAGACGCTGAGCTCGGTGCAGCGGGCGCAGAATTACGAGCTGTTCGCCGAGAACCGGCTGTGGCTCCGCCCGGAATGGGCATTGGTCACCGGCGCCAAGCTGTTCCGCAGCGAGCGCGACTATCAGGACAACGGCCGGGGCCTGCAGAACAGCCGCGGCGCGGTGACGCTCGGCCGCACCTACGACGGCTTCAACCCGCGCATCGGCGTACTGTGGCAGCCGCGGCCGGAGATCCAGGCCTTCGCCAACATCACCCGCAGCACCGACGTGCCGGATTTCTCCGATCTGGTGCAGAGCACCGCCATCAACACCGGCTTCGTGCCGATGCAGGCGCAGCGCGCCTGGACGGTGGAGGTCGGCACCCGCGGCCGGCTGGACCGCTTCGGCTGGGATCTGACCCTGTTCCGCTCCAACATCCGCGGTCAGCTGCTGCAGTTCCTGATCAACCCGGACACCGGGCTGACCGCGGTGCAGAATGCCGGGCAGACGGTGAACCAGGGGGTCGAACTGGCCGGCCGGGTCGATCTGCTGCGCGACGTGCTGGCCGAGGGCGACCGGGTCACACTCGGCCAGGTTTGGACCTGGAACGACTTCCGCTTCCGTGGCGATGCGCGCTTCGGCGACAACCGCATCGCCGGCCTGCCGCCGCATGTGCTGCGGACCTCGCTGACCTATGCGCGGCCGGAGGGCTTCATCACCCCGGTGCTGGACTGGGTGCCGCAGGGCGCCTGGGCGGATTACGCCAATACCCTGCGGGCCAACAGCTATGTGAAGCTGGGGCTGGAGGTGGGGCTGACCCTGGCGCCCGGCGTCTCGGTCTTCCTCGATGCGCGCAACCTGACCAACAAGCGCTATGTCTCCGACCTTGGCACCATCGCCGATGCCAGGGTGCCGGGCACCAACACCACGGTCTTCTACCCGGGCGAGGGCCGCAGCTTGTTCGTGGGGACGCGGATCGCCTTCTGACCACCACCAGGGCGTTCCACCGGACCCGATACACCGGCGTCTTGTCGTGCTAGCGATCCTTCGCCGCACAGAGAAGCACCAGGAGACATCGCATGAAGGCCCAGAGCGTCCTCGATACCATCGGCAATACGCCGCATATCCGCCTCGGCCGCCTGTTCCCCCAGGCCGAGGTCTGGGTGAAGTCGGAGCGGGCGAACCCCGGCGGCTCGATCAAGGACCGCATCGGCCTGGCGATGATCGAGGCGGCGGAGAAGGCCGGCCGCCTGAAGCCCGGCGGCACCATCATCGAGCCGACCTCGGGCAACACCGGCATCGGCCTCGCCATGGCGGCGGCGGTGAAGGGCTACCGGCTGATCCTCGTCATGCCCGACAGCATGTCGATCGAGCGGCGGCGGCTGATGCAGGCCTATGGCGCAAGCTTCGAGCTGACGCCGCGGGCCGGGGGCATGAAGGGCTCCATCGCCAGGGCCGAGGCCCTGGCCGCCACCACCCCGGGCGCCTGGATTCCGATGCAGTTCGAGAATCCGGCCAATATCGCCATCCATGCGGAGACGACGGCGCGGGAGATCCTGGCGGATTTCCCGGAAGGGCTGGATGCGCTGATCACCGGTGTCGGCACCGGTGGGCATATCACCGGCTGCGCCCAGGTGCTGAAGTCGGCGTGGCCGGGGCTGAAAGTCTTCGCGGTGGAGCCCAGCGCCTCCCCGGTCATCTCCGGCGGCACCCATACGCCGCATCCGATCCAGGGCATCGGCGCCGGCTTCGTCCCGGCCAACCTGCATGTCGCGCTGCTGGACGGCACCATCCAGGTCTCGGGCGATGACGCGAAGGAATACGCCCGGCGCTCGGCCCGAGAGGAAGGGCTGCTGGTCGGCATCTCCTCCGGCGCCACCCTGGCGGCGATCGCCCAGACGCTGCCGGCGCTGTCGCCAGGGGCACGGGTGCTCGGCTTCAACTATGACACCGGCGAGCGGTACCTCTCGGTGCCGGATTTCCTGCCGGAATGTGCTCGGGGGGCCGGGCTTCCACCGGGAACGGGCCTGCCAGTGGGTATCGCGGTCCGTCGGGACCGCGATCCGCTCCAACCTTTTCCTTTCAGAGCAGATTTACGCCAACAGCCTTCCAGCGATCTGCTCTGCGGCGCCTTCAGCGCCCGGCACGCAACTCCGCCTGAAGCCGCTCGGCCTCGGGGCGCTCGCGGAAGGCGCCGCCATTGGCCAGGACCTGGTCGATGATCCGCTGCGCTTCGGCGCGCTCGCCTGCCGCCCGCAAGGTGAAGGCCAGGCGATAGGCGCCGCCGAAATCCGGCGCGCTGTTACGGCGGCTGGCCGAGACGGCGGCGCGCAGCAGCGGCAGCGCCCGCTGCGTCTGGCCGAGGCGGGCCAGGATCCAGCCGAGCGTGTCCGCCGTTTCCGGGCTGGGCAGCAGGAAATACGCCCGTTCGGACAGTTCCCGCGCCCGCTCCAGGGCTGCCGGGTTCGGCTCCTGCGAGGTTAGCCAAGCCAGGTTGTTCAGCGCCACGGCATTGTTCGGCGCGCGCTGCAGCAACGTGGTCAGCCGCTGCACCGCCTGCGGGGTCCGGCCGGCCTGGATGTCGAACTGCGCCAGCGTGTTCAGCACCTCGACCTCCTCGGGGACGCGCTGCAGCCAGGCGTTCAGCACCTTCTCCGCCTCCGCCCGCTGGTCGGCGGCGAGCCAGGCCCCGGCGGTGCGCAGGGCGAGGCCCGCCGAGGGTGCGGCGGCATGGGCGGCGGCATAGGCCCGGGCCGCATCCGCCGGCCGCCGGCTGGCGAGCAGCAGGTCGCCGCGCAGCAATCGTCCGTTCGGCTGTGCCTCAGGCTGCTGCGCCAGCTGGTCGGCGACGGCCAGCGCCGCATCCAGGCCGCGGGTCTCGTTGACCAGGCCGATCAGGCCCTGTTGCAGCATCGGATCGGCGGGGCGGCTGCGCAGCCCTTCCCGCAGCAGCGCCTCCGCGCCGCGAGGGTCGCCGCCGCGCACCAGTAGCGAGGCCAGCTGGCGCCGCGCCACCGCATTCTCCGGACTCTCGGCCAATGCGGCCCGACTGGCCGCCTCCGCCTCCGACCATTTCTCCATGGCGGCATAGGCCCGCGCCCGGGCCAGCGGCAGCGCCGCCCCACGGCCCGGGGTGAGCAGCGGCTCGGTCTCCAGCACCGCCACCGCGCCGGCGGCGTCACCGGCATCTTGCAGGACCTGGGCAAGGGCCAGCGCCAGGGCGGGCTCGCCGGGCGAGGCCTCCTGGGCCGCCGTCAGCGCCACCCTTGCGGTCACGGCGCGCGGCCCGCCCGATGTCGCCAGCGCGGTCAGCCGTGACAGCGCCTCGGGCTGGGCCGGCTGGCGCCGCAGCACCTCGCCCAGCAGCCGCTCCGGCTCGCCCTCGGTGCCCTGGGTCAAGCCGACCCGCGCCAGGCCGATGCGGGCGCTGACGCTCTCCGGATATTGCCGCAGCACCGCTTCGAAGCCTGCCCGGGCCTCGGTGAACTGCAGCCGCGCCAGCTGCAGCATGGCGGCGACGGTCGCCGGCACCTCGTTCCGCCGGGCGGCGGGGTCGAGCTGCGCCAGCGCGGCTTCGGCCTCGGCCAATTCGCCGCGGCCAAGTGACCTTCCCCCCTGCCTGGGATCCATCTGTGATGAGAGAGTTGGCCTCCTTGGAAGGGGGCAGTGATGCCAAGGAAGCGTCACACGGCGGAGCAGATCATCGGGCTGCTGCGGCAGGCTGAGGTGGAGTTTGCGCAGGGTCGGACGGTGGGGGAGATCTGCCGCCGGCTCGAGGTATCGGAGGCGACGTTCTACCGCTGGCGATCTGAGTACGGTGGCCTGAAGGTGGACCAGGCGCGTCGGCTGAAGGACCTTGAGCGAGAGAATGCGCGGTTGAAGTGGGCGGTGGCGGAGCTGACGCTCGACAAGCAGATCCTGAAAGAGGCTGCGCAGGGAAACTTCTTCTCTATTCGGGGCGCATGGCGCAACTCCTCATTTGCTGCTCCTGGCCTGAGTGGATGAGGGATGAAGGAGCCTGCGGAGCTCTTGCTTCTCTCCGGGGTCAGCGCATCGGCCGCCGCCATGTTG
>NZ_JACOMF010000040.1 GCF_014283215.1 Siccirubricoccus deserti | reverse complement strand
ACGGAGTTTGAGGCACGCGCAGCGCGTCTGCCAGTCAAGCTCACGGTTCCCCTGATTATCTTCATATTGCCTTGCATAATTTTGGTGATGGCTGGACCGGCTGTCGTCAAGGTCATGAAGGATCTGTGACAGCAGGCCACATGGGAGGTGACCCGCACCCTTGAACTGGATCTGGGAAAGGTCAGAGAGATTGGTCTTGACCCTCGAAACTGCTCCATTTGGGCCGCAGGTTTTTCGGGCACTGTGAACCCCGGGGAGGGGTGGTGCCATGAAGCAGAAGCGATACACCGACAAACAGATCGCCTTCGCCCTAAGGCAGGCGGAGAGTGGCACGGCGGTGGCCGAGATCTGCCGCAAGCTCGGCGTGTCGGAGCCGACATTCTACCATCAAGCGGTTCGGGCAGGCGCGCAAAGTCGTGGACATGCTGAACCTCGTCTACGAGGGCAGCCGAGATCAGGTCATCTACGATCGCCTATCGTCCCGCATGAAGCACCGCTTCGACATCTTCGGCCAGCTCCCGGACACGCTCGAAGACGAGTGGATCGGGGACGAGGCGCGGCTCGAGGAGGAACTGCGCAAGTACGCCGACCGCAAGCGGCAAGCTAACGCCTTCGACATCCGCTGGGTAGCACCGCCACGGGTGCAACACTGCAGATGGACCAGAAGGCATGGCAGCAGGGTTGGGAAACCTGCACCAGAGTGCTGGCGCGCCAGGACATCCTCAAGGTGATGCAGGAGGGGTGGTGAGCCTGGGACGGACACTCACTCGCCCGCCGGCGCGAGGACCGGACCAGCGGCAGGTTGCGCGTGCAGCAAGATCTTCGGCAGCCCAGTTCAGCTAGGCCATGAACACCGCGTAGAGCGCCTACGGCGTAAGCGCGGCGACGAGGCCCGTCTTCCCGCCCGGGCGGTGAATGTGCTGGGTCGGCCTGGAGCATGGAGCTTCGGGCCGACATTATGGTCGACATTAGCGATGACGCGAAGGATGGCGGCTATCGGCGGGTAGAGGTCCTGACCAGGCCTGGACGCCGGCGGAAGTGGTCGGACGACGACAAGGCGCGGATCGTGGCGGAGACGCTGGAGCCGGGCGCTGTCGTGGCCGAGGTGGCGCGGCGCTGGCAGGTCTGTTCGCAGCAGGTGTTCACTTGGCGGCGGGAGATGCGTGCCGGCGCCGCCGTGCGGCAGAGCTTCATACCGATCGTGGCGGAGGCGCCGGTGCCGACACCCGAGCCGATAGCTGCGGCGGCCCGCGCGGCACCCGCAATCGAGGTGAGGCTTGCCGACGCGGTGCTGCGTGTGGCGCCCGGGACCGACACGGAGCTGCTGACGACGGTGCTGCGGGCGATCCGGGCGTCGGCGGCATGATCGCGCCACCGGCCGGCGCGCGGATCCTGCTGGCGACGAAGCCGGTCGACTTCCGCAAGGGCGCGCACAGCTTGGCTGCGCTGGCAGCCGATGTGCTGGGCGCCAATCCCTTCTCGGGCGCGGTCCTGGTGTTCCGCTCGCGCCGCGCCGATCGGATCAAGATCCTGATCTGGGACGGCAGCGGCCTGGTCCTTGTTTGGAAGCAGTTGGAGGGCGGCGCGTTCCGCTGGCCGGCGGTGGTGGACGGCATGGTGCGTCTGACGCCGGTGGAGTTCGCCGCGCTGTTCGACGGGATTGATTGGCGTCGAGTTCAGGCGGTGCGAGAGATTCCCACGCCTAGCGCACCTGCGTAGAATCCGCGGCACGATGCGCGCCGCGGGAGACGACACGCCGATACTGCCGGAGGACGCCGCAGCGCTGCGGGCGCTGCTGCTCGAGACGCGGGCGTTGGTCGACACCCTGGTCGCCGAACGTGACGCGCTAGCGAGCCAGAATGAGCGCCTCCAGCACCTGCTGCTGAAGCTGAAGCGCCGGCAGTTTGGGCAGAAATCCGAGCGGCTGCCCGAGGAGCAACTGCTGTTCGCGTTCGAAGAGATCGAGGCGACGCTGGCCGGGAACGCGGCTGAGGCGGGTAAGGCGTCTGCCACCCTGCGGGAGGGTCAGGCGAAGCGGCGCCGGGCCGGCCGGGGCCGGTTGCCGACGCACCTGTCGCGGGTAGAGGTGCTGCTGGCGCCCGAGGCGGCGGCCTGCCCCTGCTGCGCGGGCCCGCTGGTCGAGATCGGCGCCGATACCGCGGAGCGGCTCGACGTGATCCCTGCCCAGTTCCGTGTTGTCGTCATGAAGCGGCCGAAGCTGGCCTGCCGCGCCTGCTCCGGCGTGGTCCTGCAGGCGCCCGCGCCGGCCCGCCTGATCGAGGGCGGGGTGCCGACCGAGGCGACGGTCGCGCACGTGCTCGTCTCCCGATATGCCGACCACCTGCCACTGTATCGGCAGTCGCAGATCCTGGCGCGCCAAGGCATCGAGATCGGCCGCGAAGTGCTGGCCGATTGGGCTGGCACGGGTGCGACGGAGATCGTCCCCGTGGTCCGGCGCATGCGGGAGATCCTGCTCGCCTCGCCACGGCTGTTCGCCGACGAGACCACCATGCCGGTGCTGGATCCCGGCCGCGGCAAGACGAAGAAGGGCTACGCCTGGGCGATGGCGCGCGACGACCGCCCCTGGGGCGGGGCCGACCCGCCGGCGGTGGTGTTCCAATACGCGCCGGGCCGCAGCGCCGAGCACGCCAAGGCGCTGCTGGGCGGCTACCGCGGGGTCCTGCAGTGCGATGGCTATGGTGCCTGCAAGACGCTCGCCGCGGCGAGCGAGCGCATCACCCTGGCATTCTGCTGGTCGCATGTCCGTCGGCAGTTCATTGAGCTCGCCAGGGGCAAGACCGCGCCCATCGCCGCCGAGACGCTGCAGAGGATCGCCGCCCTCTACGCGATCGAGGCGGAGGTACGCGGCAAACCGCCCGACATCCGCTGCGCCGCCCGCCAGGAGAAGAGCCGACCTCTCGTCGAGGATCTGTTCGCCTGGCTGACGGCGCAGCTGGCGCGGCTGCCGAGCAGCAGTCCCACTGCGGAGGCCATCCGCTACGCCCTGAACCACCGCGAGGGCCTGGTGCAGTTCCTCGAGGACGGCATGATCGAGCTCGATACCAACACGGTGGAGCGCGCCATCCGTCCGATCTGCCTCAGCCGCAAGAATGCGCTGTTCGCCTCCGGCGACGATGGCGGGGCCCGCTGGGCGGCCGTGGCCTCTCTGGTGGAAACGTGCAAGCTCAACGGCGTCGACCCGCAGCGCTACTTCACCGAGGTGCTGACCCGCCTCGTCAACGGCTGGCCCAACAGCCGCATCAACGAACTCATGCCGTGGCACTGGGCGCCCGACGAAAGCCGCCGCGCGTCAAGCGAAGGCCGCAAGGGCCCGTAGGCCTCGCTTACCCTACGGCGACCGCGCGATTTGGTTGATGCTGCGGCGCGCCCACGATGGGACGGGACCGGGAACCTCAGTTCAGCTCCTCATCCTGGGCCCGATGTTTCCTTCTTCGCCTGTAGCTTGCTTTAGAGTCGCAACACCGTCACAGCCCGGGTTTTCTGCGGCTCCCCGTAGAAGATGAGCCGTCACCTGCGACCTTTATGTGCAGGATCTTACTCGCTCAAACTCGCAGAAACCAAAAGCTGCGACGTTGTGACGGGCAGTAGCCCAATGGAGGCAATAAGGGCAAATAGCGGTGGCGATGAGCCATCGAAGGCGAGCCTATAGCCCATCGGTCTGGAAGACCCTACTGGCAGCGTCGGAAGCGGTCGGTGCCTATTTGACCTTCATGGCGCCGACTTAGATCCCTTCCGGAAAGAGACTGAGTCTTTGGAAGCGGTTGTGATTTCCCGGGCGGCGACCGTGCTGGGGGATGGCGCATGTGGAAGCCGGAACATCGTCGCGCCGCGATGCGGCGCGGCTTGCGCCACGAGAGCGACCTGACGGATGCGGAATGGGCACTGGTGGCACCGCTGATCCGGCCGGCGAAGCGCGGCGGTCGGCCACGGACGGTGGATGTGCGCGAGGCGCTCAACGCCATCCTCTACGTGCTCTGGACCGGCTGCCAATGGAAGGCGCTGCCGAAGGACCTGCCGCCGCGGAGCACGGTGTGGGACTACCTGGACCGCTGGGAGTGGGACGGCACGCTGACGCGCATCCATCATGCGCTCTACCTCGAGGTGCGGCAGAAGGCAGGGCGGGAGGCCAGTCCGACGCCGGGCATCATCGACAGCCAGAGTACCAAGGGGGCGCAAATCCGGAAGGTGCAGGCAGCCGAAGGAGGCCGCTGCCATCAGGCTAACTGGCGCCATCCTCCTCGAGCAGTCCCATGAATGGGTGACCCAGCGCTCGCGCTAAATGACATTGGAAACCATCGGCCCTCTTAGCGAAACTGCCGCCGTCAGCCTGCCAGCCGTGGCCGCCTGACCGGGCGGCCTAGCCCGCAACGGAACACCGTTCCTACACCACGCGGTGGGGCACTACGTCTGCCCACGCCCGAATACTCAGCAAGGAAGCTTTTAAGCATATGGGAGATGGGATTGGAGAAGCTACGCGAAGTGGCTTCCAACGCCTTGATTACATTGGCGTCCCCTAGGGGATTCGAACCCCTGTTACCGCCGTGAGAGGGCGGTGTCCTAGGCCTCTAGACGAAGGGGACCCGGTGGCGAGGCGCGCCTTCTAGCCGCCCCCGCCGTACGGATCAAGCACCCTGCCCGCCTTTTCCGGAGTTCGCGGCTTGCGGATATCATCGCCCGGCCCGGATCTCACCCAGTACCCGCCCGTGCTTTGGCTCCACCACCACCACCCGGTCGCCATCCGGCCGCTGCACCCAGACGGCGATGCCGCTCTCCGCCGCCGCCACACCCGCGATACGCGCATCCTCCGGCTGCCCCAGCGCAGCCTCCCAGCGCGTGCCACCGCCCGTACCGCCGCCGCCGCGCTGGACGAGCAGCACGACCAACGTCAGGGTGCCGACCACGATCAGCACCCCCATTCCAATGACCAGGCCCTTGAGCGCACGCACCGACTCCACCCTCCCTTCCGCCGTCGAGACCATCACCGTCACCGCCGGCCCGGAGGCCGCGGGCAGCCGGGCCGACCGTTTCCTCGCGGAGGCGATAGGCTCGCTCTCGCGCTCGCGCGTCAAGGCGCTGATCATCGCCGGCGCCGCCAGCCGCGATGGCCGGCCGCTGAGCGACGCGGCGGAAGCGGTCCGTGCCGGCAGCGCCTACAGCCTCGCCATCCCGGCTGCCACGCCGGCGCTGCCGCAGCCACAGGATATCCCACTGACCATCCTGTTCGAAGATCGCGACCTGATCGTCCTCGACAAGCCCGCCGGTCTCGTCGTCCATCCCGCCCCGGGCAATCTCGACGGTACGCTGGTGAACGCGCTGCTGGCGCATGCTGGCGAGGATCTGCCGGGCATCGGTGGGGAGAAGCGCCCGGGCATCGTCCATCGGCTGGACAAGGATACCTCCGGCGTCATGGTGGTGGCGAAGACCGAGCAGGCGCACCGGGCGCTGTCCGACGCCTTCGCCACCCGCGACCTGGAGCGTGACTACCTGGCCCTCGCCTGGGGCCTGCCGCTGCCGTCGGCGGGCGAGATCGAGGGCGCGATCGGCCGCCATCCGGCCGACCGCAAGCGCATGGCGGTGGTGACCCGCAACGGCAAGCCGGCGCTGACCCGCTACGCTACCGAACGCGCCTGGGGTGCCGCCTGCGCCCTGCTGCGCTGCCGCCTGGCAACCGGCCGCACCCACCAGATCCGTGTGCATCTGGCGGAGGCCGGACACCCTTTGATAGGGGACCCGGTCTACCTTCGTCGTACCCCCGCCGCCGCCCGGCTGCTGCCCGCGGTGGTCCGGAACGTGTTGCTTGCCTTTCCCCGCCAGGCGCTGCACGCCGCGACGCTCGGCTTCCGCCACCCGGTCACCAGCCAGCCGCTCAGCTTCAGCAGTCCGTTGCCGGCGGATTTCGTTGCGCTGATCAAGTTGCTGGAGAGTAACGGCGAGTAACCAACCCTGATACTCGGTTTTTCTGGACAGCCAGCACCGGAATTGGTACAAGAGGTCGTGGCAGCGTCTCCAGGTGCCGCTGAGGCTCGCGCCCGCCGTTTGCTCGCCCTGTCGTGACCGGGGCATGCGGGTTCGGGTGGGCTTGAGGGACGTTCGAACTGCCAGGATCGCTCGCCGGTTTGGGCCCCGCCGTCACGGGGAGGCTTGCCGGTGCAGGAGGCAGATGTTCCAAATGGCTTCCAGCTCCATTATCCCCATTGCCCCTGAGGGCAATCTTTCGCGCTATCTCCAGGAGATTCGGAAATTCCCGATGCTCTCCCCGGAGGAAGAACTCCAGCTCGCCAAGCGCTGGAAGGAACAAAGCGACGAACGCGCGGCCCACAAGCTGGTGACCTCGCATCTTCGGCTCGTCGCCAAGATTGCGATGGGTTATCGCGGCTATGGCCTGCCCGTCGGCGAACTGATCTCCGAAGGCAACGTCGGCATGATGCAGGCGGTAAAGCGCTTCGATCCGGATCGTGGGTTCCGCTTGGCGACGTATGCCATGTGGTGGATCCGCGCCGCCATTCAAGAATACATTCTGCACAGCTGGTCGCTCGTGAAGATGGGCACCACCGCGTCGCAGAAGAAGCTGTTCTTCAACTTGCGACGGCTGAAGGCGCAGATGTCTGCACTCGAGGACGGCGACCTGAAGTCGGAACAGGTTGAGAAGATCGCCCGGGTCCTTCAGGTGCCGGAGCAGGATGTGGTCTCGATGAACCGCCGCCTCGCCAGCCCGGATCATTCGCTGAACGCGCCGGTGCGCGCCGACAGCGAAGGCGAGTGGCAGGATTGGCTGGTCGATGAGCAGGAGACCCAGGAATCCGAACTCGCTGACCGCGAGGATTTGTCCAACCGCCGCATGCTGCTCGGCGAGGCGCTGAAGACGCTGAACGAGCGGGAGCGGCACATCCTGATCGAGCGCCGGCTGAAGGATGAGCCGACCACGCTGGAGGAGCTCAGCCAGCAGTACAATATCAGCCGTGAGCGCGTCCGCCAGATCGAGGTCCGTGCCTTCGAGAAGCTGCAGAAGAGCATGAAGACCCAGATCGTCGAGCGCAGGCTCGCGGTTTGAGGTAGGGCGCAGGCTCGTGGAATGAACACGCGGCGGCGGGGGACACCCCGCCGCCGCAGTCATTTCCACCATCCATCGGCAGCATCCCCGGTGGTGATTGGCGTCCCCGCCCGCCCGTCTCCAGCCTGACGGGCAAGACAGGAGAGCCCCATGCCAGACACGCTGCCGCAATCAGCCGCACCCCTCGCAGCCCCGATCCATCCGCAGGCCCGGATCGGCCATGTCCATCTGAAGGTCGCCGACATTGACCGCGCTCTGGCCTTCTGGCGCGACGTCATCGGCCTGGAGGTTCAGGCGCGCATGGGGGACCGGGCCGTCTTCCTTTCGGCCGGCGGCTATCACCACCACATTGCCCTCAACACCTGGGAGAGCGAGGGCGGCGCCCCGCCCCCGCCTGGCAGCACCGGCCTCTATCACGTCGCCCTGGTCTACCCGGACCGGGCCGCGCTCGGCACTGCCCTGCTGCGGGTGCTCAAGGCCGGGGTGCCGCTGGAAGGCGCCTCCGACCATGGCGTCTCGGAAGCGATCTACCTGCGTGACCCGGACGGCAATGGGGTGGAGCTCTACCGCGATCGGCCGCCCATCGAATGGCCGCGCGATGCCGCCGGCAAGCTGGCGATGACCAACCGCCGGTTCGACCTGCAGGCGCTGCTGGCCGAGGCGGGCTGAATCTCCTACCCTGAAAGTGTCTGATTTCAGGGGATTTCCTGCCCGTCGGCCAGCGCCGAAGCGGCTCCCGCCGCGTTCGCTTCTGGTCTTTCGGCCCTGCCGCGCCTAGATCGGGGGCGAACCCCCTCAGAAAGAGATCCTAGTTTGGACGCCCTCACCCCTGCCGTCGCCGACGGCGCGCGCGAGCAGGTCGCCGCCGAGGCGGCCCGGCGGCGCACCTTCGCCATCATCGCCCACCCTGATGCCGGCAAGACCACCCTGACCGAGAAGCTGCTGCTGCGCGGCGGCGCCATCCAGCTCGCCGGCGCGGTGCGCGCCAAGGGCAATGCCCGCCGCACCCGTTCCGACTGGATGAAGATCGAACAGGACCGCGGCATCTCGGTCGCCACCTCGGTCATGACCTTCGAACGGGATGGGCTGGTGTTCAACCTGCTCGACACCCCAGGCCACGAGGATTTCTCCGAAGACACCTACCGCACCCTGACCGCGGTGGATGCCGCGGTGATGGTGCTCGACGCGGCGAAAGGCATCGAGAGCCAAACCAGGAAGTTGTTCGAGGTCTGCCGGCTGCGCGACATCCCGATCATCACCTTCGTCAACAAGATGGACCGCGAGGCGCGTGACCCCTTCGAGCTGATCGACGAAATCGAGACGACCCTCGCGCTCGACGCCGCACCGGTCGCTTGGCCGGTCGGCCGGGCCAGCGAATTCGCCGGCACCTGGGACCTGCTGGAGAAGCATTTCCTGCCGGTCGATGCGGATGACAGCGGGGCGATCCAGCTGGCCGGGCTGGACGACCCGAAGCTGGATGCCCTGGTCGGCGCCGCCCGCGCCGCGGCGCTGCGCGAGGAGGCCGCGCTGGCCGAGGCGGCCTGCCCCGAATTCGACCTGGAGGCCTTCCGCCAGGGCACGCTGACCCCGGTGTTCTTCGGCAGCGCACTGCGCGATTTCGGCATCGGCCACCTGCTGGACGGCCTCGCCCGCTACGCCCCGCCGCCGGGCGCCCGGGCCGGCGACCCGCGCGAGGTGCTGCCGGCGGAGGAGAAGCTCACCGGCTTCGTTTTCAAGATCCAGGCCAACATGGATCCCAACCACCGCGACCGCGTCGCCTTCGTCCGGCTCTGCTCCGGTCGGCTGGTCAAGGGCATGCGGCTGAAGCAGGTGCGCACCGGCAAGCAGGTGCCGGTGAATGCGCCCCTGTTCTTCTTCGCCAAGGACCGCCAGGTGGCCGAGGAGGCCTGGCCGGGCGATGTCGTCGGCGTCGCCAACCACGGCACCTTGCGCATCGGCGATACCCTGACCGAGGGCGAGCAGCTCAACTTCCGCGGCGTGCCGAGCTTCGCGCCGGAAATCCTCCGCCATGTGCGGCTGGAGGATCCGATGCTGGCGAAGAAGCTGAAGACCGCGCTCGACCAACTCGCCGAGGAAGGCGTGGTGCAGCTGTTCCGGCCACTGGACGGCTCATTGCCGGTGGTCGGCGTGGTCGGTCAGCTGCAGCTCGATGTGCTGCAGTCACGGCTGAAGGTGGAATACGGCGTGCCTGCCGGCTTCCAGGACACCATCTGGTCGATGATGCGCTGGGTGACGAGCGACGACCGCACCGCGCTCGACCGCTTCGCCCAGACCAACCGGCGCGATGCCGGAGAGGACCATGACGGCGCCCTGGTTGCCTTCTTCGGTTCCGATTGGCGGCGCAAGCGGGCCGAGGAGGAATGGCCGATGCTGCGTTTCCACGCCGTCAGGGAACAGCATGGGCTGGAGCAAATGAAGCGTTAGAGTGGCCGCTGAGGCGCTGAACTCGCCCTGTAGACAACAGGCTACGGCGGATTGGCGTGCAGGCGGCAGCGCAATCCTGCCATAGCTGCTGCTGACAAGCCACCGCAGCGCGTCAGGCCGAGTGTGTACGGTCAGCGTGCTCGAACCTGGAGCCGAGGAGATTGTCCAGCGCCCAGGCTCCTGGGCCCGCTGCCATCAGATAGAGGAAGACGAAGCAGAACAGGATGGCGGCATCGCCACCGTTCAGCGCCGGGAAGAAGCTCCGGGGCGCATGCGCAATCCAATAGGCGAAGGCCATCTCGCCGGAGGCGAGGAAGGCCGCCTGCCGGGTGAACAGGCCGAGCAGCAGCAGCAGGCCAAGGACAAGCTCCAGCACCGCCGCGAACCACAGCAGCGAGAACATCGCCGGCCCCGCTCCGCCCATCGGCGTTGGGAAGCCGAACAGCTTCTGCGTGCCATGTTCCATGAACAGCAGCGCCGCGACGATGCGCAGCACGGCAAGCAGGCGGTCAGCGATGACAGGCCAGACCATGTCAGCGGACCAGCAGGTGGTCGATCTTGTGGATCACGCCACTGGTGCAGGGAATATCAGCCTCGGTGATGCGCGCATCGCCCGGCGTGGCGCCAACCGAGAAGCCACCGGGCCCGGCGCGCAGGACCACCGGCTCGTTGCCGCTACTCACCACCTCGATCGAGCCGCCGCTGCGGCTGCGGAGAACCTGGCCAAGGCGCAGCGATGCCGCCGGGTAGCGGCCATCGACGATATGCGCATTGACCACGCTCGGCGCCAGCACCGGATCCATCGAGGGGCCGCCGCGGGCCGAGCCTTCCTGTGGGAACAGCAGCGCCCCGAGATTCTCCGGCTGGCGAGCAATGCCCTGGTCGGTAGCCGCGAAGATGGTGAAGGGGCCGACACCACGAAGGTTGTCGAGGATGCCGGTACGGCTCAGCGCCTGGGTGGCGCGGCTGAGCTGCCGGTCGCGGGCGATGACGTCGGCACAGTTCTGGGGCTGCGCCCGGGCAACGCCGGGCAGACCTGCGGCGAGTGCCAGGACGGCCAGCGTGGCGATCGTTCGGAGGTGTCCCATGGCGCTGCTCCTTGGATCCAGGTGCGGCATGTTGGCCGCCGCCAGCAGGCCAACGCTACCGCGCCAACGCCGGCACGGGTGGCGCGCCACGCTCAATCCGGCGCGATTTCGGCGTTGCAAGGACGAGCCGCGGCGCGAACGGAACCGCTCCCGCGGCGCGGTGTTTGCTCCACTCATCCGGGCCGCAGAGGCCCCCGCCCCAGCGCCGGCCACGCCGGCCGGCAGGAGATCCCCAGTGACCATCGCCACCGACGCCATCCTGGCGCAGCTTTCCCTTGCCGCCTATTCCGACACCCTCGCCGGCCTGCCGCCGGGTTTCACGCCGCTCTCGGCACAGGAGCTGCCGATCACCCTCGGGGCCGGCGAGAGCTTTGCCGGCGGCGTCTACCGCAACCAGAACGCCGCGGCGGCGGTGACCGAGGCGGTGCTGGATGGCAAGACCTCGCTCGTCGTCGCCTTCCGCGGCAGCGACGATGGCCTCGACAGCCAGTCCGACCTCAACGGCATCAACCGCGACTTCCCGCTATTCGCCAATCTGGTGCAGGCGGTGGACGCGGCAGCGGCGTCGGGCAATTACCAGCAGGTGGTGGTTACCGGCCACAGCCTCGGCGGCGCCTTTGCCCAGCTCTACATGCAGGCGCACCCGGACCAGCCGGGCGGGCTGACCTATGACGCGGCGACCTTCGGTTCACCAGGCGCCATCCTGCCGCCGGGCGGAGATGCGCGGCCAACCAATTACGTCATCGCCGATGATCCGGCTGTCTACCTCGGGGCGCACCGGGCCGAGATCGGTGAGGTGCTGCGGGCCAATGACGAGCTCGCGGAACTCGCCGCCCAGCGCGCGGCCGAGGAGCTGCCGGGCCTGACCCAGGAACAGGCGCTGGCCTCGCTCGGCTCGCTGACGGTGAATTACGAGAACCGCGGCGACATCATCCTGTTGCCGACCAGGGACGGGCAGCTGGCGCCGGAGGCGGATGTCGCGGCACTGTCGCAGCTCGATCCCGCGCGGCATGAACCTGAGCTTTATGTGCAGGAGCTGGCCGATGCGGCGGCCGGTGGCGGGCATATCTTCATCCCGACGGCACCGCAGGGGAATGAGGGCCTGGCCTTCCTGCGGGATGTCTACAACAGCGACCCGCCCGCCAGCGGCGATGCCGGGCTGCGCGTGCTGGAGCAGGTGCTGGAGGGCTGGGCGCAGGACCTCGGCGGCGGTGCCGTGGCCGGGCTGAACGATGCCTTCACTTCAGTCCGCGATGAGTTTGCGGGGATAGGCAACGACCTTGGCCTGATCTGATCCTGCCGGGCCGGCTGAGGCGCAGCCCTGCTGGTCCGGTTGCCCTCCCGGGCCGGTGGCGGGGGCGGGCCGCCGCCGGCGGCGCCACGGCCTAGTGGACCTCCCAACAGCCGGAAGGTGGCAGGCGGCGAAGCCGGCCTTTCGGAGTTGGGTCCGCCTCGGTCAATGTCATGGCTCATGCCTCTGCCGGAACGGCGCGAGGCCGCCCCGCATCGGACAGAAGCCTGACCGGCCGCGACATCGCAAGATGAATGAACATGCATGAATAATCAGCGCCACCCAGGTGGCCGCCGGCGAATGGCGGCGTTTTGCCCGAACCCGCGGCCTGAAGGCGTCCCGCCTTGTCCGAACGCCCGCTTCGGCGAATCCTACGGGCACGACACGGATGCCGGCGTTCGGAGTCGTCAGGCGCCCGGACGCGCCCAGGGACGAGGTTCAGGCCGAAGGCCGATGATGAGAGAGGAAATCAGGCACATGCCTCGAACAGCAACCGGACCGCGATGCCGCCCCCTGCCGGCGACGGAACCGCCCGCCCGCCGCCGCCTTATCTCCGCAATGCCCTCGGCCCTGCCAGCGCGATGAATTTCCACTCGATCTACCAGCACGGCTTCGCCCGCGTCGCCGCCTGCACCACCCGTTGCACCCCGGCTGATCCTGCGGCGAATCTGGCACGCATCCTGAAGGTCGCGCGGGATTGCGATGCCCGCTCGGCGGCGCTCGCGGTATTCCCCGAGCTTGCCCTGTCCGGTTACGCGATCGACGATCTGCTGCTGCAGGACACGCTGCTGGATGCGGTGGAGCAGGCGGTGGCGGAGCTGGTCGCCGCCTCGGCCATGCTGCGGCCGCTGCTGCTGGTGGGCGCGCCGCTGCGCCACGCCGGCCGGGTCTACAACACCGCGGTCGCGGTGCAGGGCGGCCGGCTGCTGGGCGTGGTGCCCAAGGTCCATCTGCCGAATTACCGCGAATTCTACGAACGCCGGCACTTCGCCTCGGGCCTCGGCACGGAGGGCGGGGAGATCGCCATTGGCGCCCTGCGCGCCCCCTTCGGGCCTGATCTGCTGTTCGTCGCGGAGGATGTGGCGGGCCTCACCGTGCATGCCGAGATCTGCGAAGACCTCTGGGTGCCCGTCCCGCCGAGCGCCGAGGCGGCGCTGGCCGGGGCCACGATCCTCGCCAACCTCTCGGCCAGCAACATCACCATCGGCAAGGCGGAGACGCGACGGCTGCTCTGCCAGTCGCAATCCGCCCGCTGCCTCGCCGCCTATCTCTACGCCGCCGCCGGGGCGGGGGAATCCACCACCGACCTCGCCTGGGACGGTCAGGTCTCGATCTTCGAGAATGGCGCGACCCTGGCCGAGAGCGAGCGCTTCCCGTCCGGCGACCAGATGGTGGTCGCCGATGTGGACCTCGACCTGCTGCGCCAGGAACGCGCGCGCCAGGGCACCTTCGACGACAACCGGCGCCGCCAGCCGGGAGCGGAGCGATTCAGGCGCATCGGCTTCCGGCTCGACCCGCCGCAGACCGACATCGGCTTCGAACGCGCGGTCGAGCGTTTCCCCTTCGTCCCGAGCGACCCGTCCCGGCTCTCCCAGGATTGCTACGAGGCATACAACATCCAGGTCTCCGGCCTGGTGCAGCGCCAGGCGGCAACCGGTGGCGGCAAGCTGGTGATCGGCGTCTCCGGCGGCCTCGATTCCACCCAGGCGCTGATTGTGGCGGCGAAGGCCATGGACCTGATGGGCCGGCCGCGCACCGACATCATCGCCTATACCCTGCCCGGCTTCGGCACCAGCGAGGGCACCAGGACCAACGCCCACCGGCTGATGCAGGCGCTTGGTGTCACCGCGCGCGAACTGGATATCCGCCCGGCCGCGCGGCAGATGCTGGGCGATCTCGGCCATCCCTTCGCCCGGGGCGAGCCGGTCTATGACGTGACCTTCGAGAATGTGCAGGCCGGGCTGCGCACCGACTACCTGTTCCGTGCCGCCAACCACGAGGGCGGCATGGTGCTTGGCACCGGCGACCTCTCGGAGCTGGCGCTCGGCTGGTGCACCTACGGCGTCGGCGACCAGATGTCGCACTACAACGTCAATGGCGGCGTGCCGAAGACGCTGATCCAGCACCTGATCCGCTGGGTCGCGGCCACCGGCGAGTTCAGCGCCGAGGTGTCGGAGACGCTGGAAGCGATCCTCGCCACCGAGATCTCGCCCGAGCTGATCCCGGCCGGCGAGGATGCCGCGCCGCAAAGCACGGAGGCCAAGGTCGGCCCCTATGCGCTGCAGGATTTCACCCTGTTCTACACGCTGCGCCACGGCTTCCGCCCGTCGAAGATCGCCTTCCTCGCCCTGCAAGCCTGGGGCGATGCCGGGCGCGGCGACTGGCCGGCCGGCCTGCCGCCGGAGAAGCGCATCGCCTATGGGCTGCCGGAGATCCGCCGCTGGATGGAGGTGTTCCTCTGGCGGTTCTTCGGCTTTGCCCAATTCAAGCGGTCCGCCATGCCGAATGGCCCGAAGGTGTCGGCCGGCGGCTCTCTCTCGCCGCGCGGCGACTGGCGGGCGCCTTCCGACGGCAATGCCAATGCCTGGATCGCGGAGCTGCGTCGCGCGTTGCCGGAGGAGTAATGCCAGCGGCATGAATTTTCCCTTCGCGCCGAGCGCCCGAAGGGGCGCCGCGCCGCATGGCGCGTAGCCAAGGTTCGCGGAGCAAGCCGCCCGGCGATTGAAGAGTGGTTAATCGGCGGCGGGGACGAGAGGAGAAGGCATGGCCAGGAGTGGACTTCCGCACGGGCCATTGACGGCGAGTTGCCTGCATCTCTGCGTCGACATGCAGCGGATCTTCGCCGAGAAAACCGAGTGGCATACGCCCTGGATGGAGCGCGTGCTGCCGGTGGTGACCCGCCTCGCCGAGGCACGGCCGGGACAGACCCTCTTCACCCGATTCATCCCGGCCCTCCGCCCGGACCAGGCGGAAGGCGCCTGGCGCCGCTACTATGAGCGCTGGTCCTCGATGACGCTGGAGGCGCTGGCGCCGGGGATGGTGGATCTGGTGGCGCCGCTTGCGCGCCTGACGCCGCCCGCCGAGGTCTTCGACAAGGGGACCTATTCAGCCTGGCAGGACGGGACGCTCCATTCCCGGCTGCGGGCGCGCGGGATCGACACGCTGGTGGTGAGCGGGGCGGAGACCGATGTCTGCGTACTGGCAACCGTGCTCGGCGCGGTGGATCTGGGCTATCGCGTCGTCATCCCGACCGACGCCATCTGCAGCTCCTCCGATCGCACGCATGATGCGCTGATGACGCTCTACAGCGAGCGCTTCGGGCAGCAGGTGGAAACCGCGAAGGCCGAGGACATCCTGGGCGTCTGGCGATAGCCAGGGGCCTACAACGGAGTGCGTTCATGTCCGGACGCTGCGCCACTGTGGACCGGCCCGGGAAACCCGGCCAGGGCGCGCACCTCCTCCGGGCTGCGGCCGGCCTCGCGCAGGGCGCGCAGGGTGGGCGCCCCGTCGCGCTTGGCGAGGCGCCGGCCGCTGGCATCGGTAAGCAGCTTATGGTGGGCATAGGCCGGCTCCGGCCAGCCGAGCAGCGCCTGCAGCAGCCGGTGCAGATGCGTGGCCGGCTTCAGATCCGCGCCGCGGGTCACCAGGGTCACGCCCTGCGCCGCGTCGTCATGGGTGACGCAGAGGTGGTAGCTGCCGGGCACTTCCTTCCGCGCCAGCACCGCATCGCCGAACTGTCCCGGGTCGCAGCGCAGCCGGCCCTCGCCCAGCTCATGGAAGGACAGGTCCCGCGGCACCTCCTCCAGCGCCGCCGCCATGTCGAGGCGGAGCGCATAGGGCGTGCCGGCGGCGATCCGCGCCTGTCGCTCGGCCGTACTCAGCCGCCGGCAGGTGCCGGGGTAGAGCGGGCCGTCCGGCCCATGCGGGGCATGGCCGGCCGCCGCCACCTCCCGCTGGATCTCCGCCCGCGTGCAGAAGCAGGGGTAGAGCAGTCCGCGCGCCGCCAGAAGGTCGAGCGCTACGCGATACTCCGGCCAATGGGCCGATTGCACCCGCACCGGTCCATCCCAGTCGAGGCCGAGCCAGGCCAGGTCAGCCTCAATGGCGACGGCGTACTCGGGGCGGCAGCGGGTGGCGTCGATATCCTCCAGGCGCAGCAGGAAGCGCCCGCCGGCCTCGCGCGCCCGGCGCCAGGCGAAGATCGCGCCATGGGCATGGCCAAGGTGGAGCAGCCCGGTCGGGCTCGGCGCGAAGCGGGTCGTCGGCCCCGGCGCGGGTGGCGAACCCGAAGCGGGGCCGGCTGTTGGATCGGTTGCGGGCATCGCTCCACCCCGGTAGCGAGGGCCGACAGCAGGAGCAAGCCGCATGGCCGGACTGGATGGACCCCGCTTCGGCCCCCTGGCGGGCGGCGCGCCGCGGCAGCTGGTCGTGGTGCTGCACGGACTCGGCGCCGATGGTGCGGACCTGATCGGCCTTGCCCCGAACTGGGCCGCGGCGGTGCCGCATGCCGCCTTCGTCGCGCCCGATGCGCCGGCGCCCTGCGACATGGCGCCGTATGGCCGGCAATGGTTCAGCCTGCAGGACCGGAGCACGGCGCGGATCGAGGCCGAGGTGCGCGCGGTGGCGCCGGTGCTGGATGCCTTCCTGGATGCCGAGCTGGCACGACTCGGCCTGCCGGACTCGGCCATGGCCCTGGCGGGCTTCAGCCAGGGCTGCATGATGACCCTGTTCACCGGGCTGCGGCGCCGCGTCGCCCCGGCCGCGCTGCTCGGCTATTCCGGCGCGCTGCTGGGAGGCGAGCGGCTGGCCGAGGAGATTACCGTGCGCCCGCCGGTGCTGCTGGTGCATGGCGAGGCCGACGATATCGTTCCGGTAACGGCGGGCCGCATGGCCGAACAGGCGCTGCGGGCGGCCGGGGTGCCGGTGGAGGCGTTGTACCGCCCCGGCCTCGCGCATGGCATCGACGAGGTAGGGCTGGCGGCCGGCGCCGCGGCACTGGCGCGAGGCTTCGGTGTGACGGCCGGGTGAAACAATCCTGGCGCCTGTTGCGCCGCGGCATGGGGGCTGGCAAGAATGGCGTGAGGAATCGGCGGCGCCACAGTATTTGGGGCCTTTCCGCCGAGGCAGGCCCCAGCACTGGTCGGCCCCGCCCCTGACAGGGAGCGGCGCTTGCCTGACGGCAGTACGTTCATCGGTGGCCAGGGCTTTCCGGCGCTCGTCCTGAACGCGGATTTCCGACCCCTATCCTATTTCCCGCTCTCCATCTGGTGCTGGCAGGATGCGGTGAAGGCGGTGTTCCTCGATCGTGTCTCGGTTCTCAATGAGTACGAGACGGAGGTGCATTCGCCGACCCTGTCGATGCGGCTGCCGAGCGTCATCGCGCTGAAGGAATATATTCCCTCGGCCCGCCGCCCGGCCTTCACCCGCTTCAATGTCTTCCTGCGCGACCATTTCGAATGCCAGTACTGCGGCGAGGGGCGGCCGACCCACGACCTGACCTTCGACCATGTGATCCCGCGCAGCCGCGGCGGCCGTACCACCTGGGAAAACGTCTGCACCGCCTGCGGCCCCTGCAACCTGCGCAAGGGGAATCGCCTGCCGCGTGAGTGCCACATGCATCCGCGCCATGTGCCACGGCAGCCGACGAGCTGGGAGCTGCAGGAGAACGGACGGTCGTTCCCACCGAACTACTTGCATCAGAGCTGGCGCGACTACCTGTACTGGGATTCCGAGCTGGAGAGCTGAACCAGGGCCGGCGCCGGCCGCCCGCGCGGAGGCGCCGCGACCGGCCGCATCCCCTCTGGCAGGCTGTCCCGCACCAGACCACCCAGCCGCCGGATCGCGGCCACCCGCGGCAAGACCTTCCGCCCGGCCATGCCGATGCGGCGCGCCGGTACCCCGGGGCAAAATGCCGCAGCACGAGCCGGGCATCCACCGCCCGCACCGCCAGCAGCGGCCCCAGGCTGTGACCCCCGGGCCCCAGCCGCCGCCATTTCCCGCACGGTTTCCAGGCTGGCCGCCCGCAGCGCATCCTCCTCGCCATCCGCCCTGGGGTCGCCGGCGCCTGCTCGCGCAGGCAATGCCGGCGCGGCGGGTCATGACGAAGGTTTTGGCGGCACGGCTTACCGCGCCTTGACGGGGCGCCGGCCGTGGCTGTCCTGCGGCACGCCACGCTGCAGCGACATATGGCTGTGCACCCCGACCCAGCGCCCGTCGGGCTGCTTCGCCAGCACGATGGTCGCGCGCCCTGGTCGTGGAAAGGCGGTGCCGTCCGGGTGAAAGCCGGTGCTGGTCCAGGGCGTCACCGCCACCGCCATCACCCCATCCGGAGAGGCGAGCACCAGGGTGTTCGCCAGGTCGAAGGCGAAGTCAGCGGTACGCGGCCAGACATTGTCCCATTGCGTGTCGGTCCAGGCCCGGCGGCTGCGAACGAGTTCCTGATAGGTGCCGAAGATGACGATGCCATCGTGCCAGAAGGGATAGGCGCTGGCGTAATCGACCTCCCGCACGCAGGCGGCAAAGCGGGACAACCAGTCCTTCACCGCAGCCGTGGTGATCGCATCGGCCTCGGGCAACGGCAGGTTTTCCATCATCTGTCTCCTTCGATGCCGATCCGCCGCACAACGGACCGCTGGAGCGATTTCCATCCGACGTGACCCACGGAAACCGCCACGGCAATATGTCCCTGCATGCCGGCTGCCCCGTTCAGGCGGGGCCAACTCGGTGGGTCTGCTCTACACCCGCTCGCTCACCTTGATCGCCACCTTGCAGCCGGCCTTGATCGCCGCGCTGAGCAGCCGGTAGGCCGGCGCCTGCTCCGCCCCATGTTCCAGGCCTATGTCGCGATGCTCCAGCTCCTCGGCGCGGAACTTCCCGATGTGGTCCTTCAGCGCCGCCTCATCCTCGCCGAGCGCCGCCTCCTGCGCCTGGTAATGCTCGTCGATCGCCTCCTCCACCGCCACGGTGCAGGCCATGGCGCCGCGGTACCCGAGCAGCGCCGTCGCCGCGCCCAGCGCGAAGCCCGCCACATGCCACAAGGGCAGCAACGCGGTCGGCCGCACCCGGCGCTCGGCGATCAGCCGGGAGAAGGTGTCGAGATGCGCCTGCTCCTGCGCCTGCATATGCCGGACCAGCGGCTCCCATTTCGTGCCGCGCAGCACCGCGAGCTGCCCCTGGTAGATGCGCTTCGCGCCATACTCGCCGGCGTGATCGACACGGATGGCGCGCGCCACCTGCTGGCGCGGGGTGAGGTCGCCGGGCAACCGGCGAGTGGTATTGGTATCAGTCATGCGCGGACTCCTCTGCGCATCCAGATGAGCATGGCGGCCGAAAGGCCAAGCGCGTAGAGCAGGTTCATCGCCGCCATCGAGAGCGGCAGGCCGGGCACCAGGTAGGTCGGCGCGTCGCAAGGCTTGGAGGGGGCCGGCGCCAGCGCCCGCATCATCTCGTTGATGCTGGTGCCGCCGGCGGCCCGCGGCACCTGGCAGCCCGGCAGCGGCGAGGGCCACCAGCCCTGCTCCACCCCGACATGGAAGCCGGCGATGGCGCCCGAGGCCAGCACCGCCACCACCGCCAGCAGGCCCAGCGGCCGCCGCCAGCCCGGCAGCAGCGCCGCCAGCACCGCCAGCCCCGCCGCCACCCAATAGGGCCAGCGCTGCCAGAGGCAGAGCTCGCAGGGAGCGATCCCCCACAGCCCCTCGCTGGCGCGGGCGAAGAGCGGTGCCGCCGCGGCGAGCAATGCGAACAGGAACATGCGCGTCATCCGCCCTGTGTCGCGCGGCCGGCGGCGGGACGCAACCGGACCGGCCCGCAGCCCAGCCACTGGGCGTCTCCGCGCCGACGCTGCATCGTGGAGACGCTCTATTCCATTGATTGGAGAGCGTTTCACGCCTCGGGGCATTTCCGCCCTTCGGCGATCTGCTCTAGGCTGGCCGACAACAGAGGAGGGTCGAACCATGCTGAAACTCTGGGGCCGAGCCAGTTCAAGCAATGTGATGAAGGTCCTGTGGCTCTGCGAGGAGCTGTCGATCCCCCATGAGCGGATCGACGCCGGCGGCGAATACGGCCGCACCGAGGAGCCTTTCTACCTGGCGATGAACCCGAACAGCCGGGTTCCCACCATCGAGGAGCCGGACGGCTACAGCCTGTGGGAGAGCAACTCCATCCTGCGCTACCTGGTGGCGACGCGCGCCCCGGGCGACCCGGTGCACCCCGCCGCGCCGAAGCTCCGCGCCGATGTCGAACGCTGGATGGACTGGCAGCTGGCGACGCTCAGCGGGCCGATGACGGCGATCTACTTCGCCTATGTCCGCACACCGGAAGCCCAGCGCGACATGGTGGCCACCGCGAAGGCGCGTGGCGAGGCGGAGACGCTGTGGGCAATCGTCGACCGGCAGCTGCAGGGCCGGCAATACGTCGCCGGCGGCTTCTCACTCGCCGATATCGTGCTCGGCCCGTACATCCATCGCTGGTTCGCGCTGCCGATCGAACGACCGCCGATGCCCAATCTGGAAGGCTGGTACGCCAGGCTGCTGGCCGAGCATCCGGGCTTCGGCAAGCATGTCGCGGTGCCGCTGGCATGATCGCCTCTCCAAGGATCATCACCATCTGGGGACGCGCCAGCTCGGTGAATGTCATGAAGGTGCTGTGGCTGCTGGATGAGCTGGCCATCCCCTTCGACCGCATCGAGGCCGGCGGCGCCTTCGGCCGGACCCGCGATGCGGATTACGCGGCGATGAACCCCAACGCCTCGGTGCCGACGCTGGTCATGCCGCATGGCTATACGCTGTGGGAGAGCCACGCCATCCTGCGCTACCTCTGCCGCGTCCAGCCGGGCGGCAACGCATTCTACCCGGAAGCGCCGGAGGCCCGCGCCGATGTCGAGCGCTGGATGGATTGGACGCTGGCCTCGCTGAACGAGCCGATGCGGGTGATCTTCTGGACCTTCGTCCGCACCCCGGAGGCCGAGCGTAACCTGCCGGCGGCGGCCAGGGCACGCGACAATGCCGAGCGGCTGTGGCGGATCGTCGAGGCGCAGCTCGAAGGCCGGGACTACATCGCCGGCCCCTTCAGCATCGCCGACATGGCGATGGGCGGCTTCCTGCACCGCTGGTTCGCGTTGCCGGTGGAGCGGCCGAAGCTGCCGCGGCTGCAGGCCTGGTACGAGCGGCTGCAGGCGCGGACGCCGTACCTGACGCATGTGGCGGTACCGTTGAGCTGAGGGAGGCTCGGCCAGCCACGGCAACGGACCTCGCATCGCCGCCGGTGCGGCCAACTGACCAGCGCCGCTGCGGACAATCGCAGCGGCAGTGTGCTCACCCGCGCTGCCTCACGCTGCGATCGCCGCCGGGCTGCCCTCCAGCGTGCTCAGGAAATCCCGGCACCACGCCTTCGCTCCGGCCTCCCGCACCGGCCCTTCCATGCTGCGCCAGCGTGCCACCCGCTCCTCCAGCGGCATGGTCAGCGCGGCGTCCAGCGCCTCGGCGATTTCATCAGGGTCGAGCGGGTTGAGCAGCAGCGCGCCGTCGAGCTGCGGCGCGGCGCCGGCAAAACGCGACAGCACCAGCACCCCGGGATCCTCCGGATTCTGCGCCGCGACATATTCCTTGGCGACCAGGTTCATCCCGTCGCGCAGCGGCGTCACCAGCCCGACCCGTGCCAGCCGCATGAACCCGGCCAGGGTGTTGCGGGCGACAGCGCGGGTCATATAGCGCAACGGCATCCAGTCCGGGTCGGCGTATTGCCCGTTGATCCGCCCGGCCCATTCGTCCAGCTCACGCCGCAGGCTGCGGTATTGCGCCACATCGCCGCGCGAGACCGGCGCCACCTGCAGATAGGTGACCTGCTGGTGGTGGCTCTTGAACCGCGCCAGCAGCTTGGCATAGCCGGCGAACCGGTGCGGCAGGCCCTTGGTGTAGTCCAGCCGGTCCACGCCCATGACCAGAGTGCGGCCGACCAGGCTCTGACGGAAGCGCGCGGTCTCCGCCCCTGCCGCGGCCTTCTCCGCGGCGCGGGTGAAGCTCTCCGCCTCGATGCCGATGGGGAAGGCCGCGACCCGGGCCGCGGCTTCCGCGTGGCCGGCGGCAACGAGGCCGGCACGCAGATGGGTGGCGTCATCCTCGGTCTGCACACCGATCACGTCATAGGCCGCGAGGTCGGCGATCAGCTCCTCGCCACGTGGCAGGGCGCAGAACAGGGCATGCGGCGGAAAGGGCACATGCAGGAAGAAGCCGAGCCGATGCCGAACCCCCTGCCGGCGCAGCTCGGCGCCCAGCGGAATCACATGGAAATCATGGGCCCAGACCATGTCGTCTGGCCGCAGCAGCGGCGCCAGGGCAACCGCGAAGGCGGCGTTCACGGTGCGGTAGCCGGCGTAATCCTCCCGGCTGAACTGCGACAGGCCGAGCCGGTAGTGCAGGGTCGGCCACAGCGAGGCATTGGCGAAGCCCTGGTAGTAGCGGCGGTAATCCTCCCGCCCCAGGTCGAGGGTCGCATAGGTCAGCCGGCCGCGGGTGGCGAGGGTCGGGGTGGTGGCGGTCGCCTCCGCGGTATGGCCGCTCCAGCCGAACCACATGGCCTCGCGCCGGGCCAAGGCATCCTTCAGCGCCACCGCCAGCCCGCCGGCGGTGGCGCCACGGTCCCGCGGGTTGGGCACCCGGTTGGCGACGATGACGAGCCGACTCATGGGGAGTGCGGCTCGGTCACGAGCGGCGGCAGCACCGCATCCGGGTCATCCGGCGCGACCGCCCGGGCCAGCCAGTCTCGCAGCACCGCCGGCGAGCCGAAGGCCTCCTCCAGCTGCCAGCCATGCCCGCCAAGGCTGCGGCAGGCCTCCATGCCCTCCTCATCGGTGACGTCGTCGCCGATGAAGACCGGGACGCGGCCATTGAAGGGTGGGCGGGCCATCAGCGCCCGCACCGCGGTGGCCTTGGATGGGCCACGGGGGCGTATCTCCCAGGCCATGCGGGCCTCCAGCAGGCCGAATCCGGCGGGATCCTCGGCCACCAGCCGGGCGAGCAGCGCCGCCGCCTCGGGCCCGGCATCCGGCGCCTGGCGGTAATGCAGGACGAAGCCATGCGCCTTGTCCTCGATCAGTGCACCGGGGTGGCGGGCGACCAGCGCATTGGCCTGGACGCGCCAGGCAGCAGGTGGGTGCGGCAGGTCGGGCAGTTCGGGCGGCCCGAGGGGGTCCGGGCGCAGGCTGGCACCATGGTCGCCGGCCTTGGCGATCGGCACTGGCAGATAATGGTCGAGATCCCGCAGCGGTCGGCCGCTGACAACGGCAAGCGCCCCGGCGAGGCCTTCGCCGAGGCGTTTCAACAGGCCAGGCAGCGCCGGCGCAACCCGGATCGCATCCGGCCGCTCGGCGATCTCCACCAATGTGCCGTCGAAATCAAGGAACAGCGCTGCGCGCGCAATAGGACCGAGGCCCGGCACCAGGGGAGGCGGCGGGAGGGATAGGGAGTCAGGCATGCCCCTCTAATAAAGCGGCAGCAGCACCGGAGTTTCCTACCGGAAAGAAATTATTTTGCATCAGTTTGCCTCGGCGGGCGGCTGCATTCCCCAGAGCGCGAGGGCCGGCGGCAGGACCCCCACCACCAGCCAGTGGAGCAGCGCAGCCTGCCGGGTCAACCAACCGCCGTCCCACAGCAGCACGCAACCGAGCTGAACCAGCAGCATCCAGGCCACGGCTGCCGTCAATGCGCGGATTTCCATCTGTTCTGGCCGGCTCTGTGGCTTCTGCATCCAACCTATTTCCTGAAGCTCGGATTGGGCCGGCACGCATGGTGCCGGCGCGGCTTCGTATCCGATACACGAAACCGTGTCAGAATTCACAGGAAAATGAGAAGCCGGCCCTACCCTCGCGGCGGCGAATCTCGGCCGGTCAGGTATCCCGCCAGCCCCAGCAGCAGAACCACCGCCAGCAGGCCGAAGGCCATCGGCCAGGCCTGCCCGGGCGGGGCCCAGGCGACCGCCCAACCGGTCAGCGCCGGCAGCGCCGCGCACCCCAAGGTCTGCGCCAGATTGACCGTGGTCGCGCCGCGCCCGACCAGATGGTCGGGGAACAGGCTGCGGCCATGTGCCACCACCACCACCGGGTAGCAGCTGAACAGGCAGAGCAGCACCAGCAGCCCCGCCGCCGCCGGCAGCGGCGGCGCCGGCCACAGCGCCAGCGCCGCCAGCACCAGCGCCGAGGCCAGGCCAAGTGCCGCCACCAGCCATTTCCGGGTGTTCAGCCGGCGCTCCACCGGGCCGACGCCGAGCAGGCCGAACACCAGCGCCACCCCCATTGCACCCAGCACCATCCCGCGCGGCCCCGGTGCCAGCCCATGCGCCTCGGCCAGGTAGGGTCCGGCCCAGACCGCCAGCACCGTCGCCATGGCGGCATAGCCGACCAGATGCATTGCCAGCACCGGCAGCAGCCCCGGTGTCCGCCAGACCACCAACTGGCCGCGCAGGGCGCCCAGCAGCCCCTCGGCCGGGCGGAGCGGGGGCGGCCGATCCGGCGGGTCGTCGCGCACCCAGACCCACCAGCCCCAGGCCAGCAACAGGGTCAGCAGGCCGGAGGCAGCATAGGCGCCGCGCCAGCCGATCGCCTCCGCCAGCCAGGCGAAGGGCGCCCCGGCGAGCAGCACGCCGAGCTGGCTGCTGGCGAACACCCGCGCCAAGGCGGTGGTCAGACCCGCCCCGGCATGCCAGCGGGCGCACAGCACGACCGAGGCCATGAAGGAGGCGGCGCAGCCGAGGCCCAGCAGGAAGCGCGCGGCGAGGAACCAGCCGGCGTCCGGCGCCAGCCCCTGCAGCGCCGCGCCGAGCGCCGCCGGAACGGACAGCAGCATCACCGTCAGCCGCGGCCCCAGCCGGTCCAGCGCCAGCCCGACCGGGATCTGCAGCAGCAGCAACGCCAGGAAGAAGGCGCCATTGGCGGCGCCGAGCAGCCCCGGCCCGGCGCCAAGGTCGGCCGCCAGCTCCGGCCCCACCACTCCCAGCGCGGCGCGGTGGAACTGGCTGGCACCGGTCATCAGCGCCAGCGCCAGGAACAGCCGCAGCGTCGGGGAGAGCCGCGCCTCGCGGCGCTGCGCCAGCGTGCCATCCATCACGCCGCCAGCCTCACGCCCAGCGCCGCATCCAGCCGCCGCGCCCCCTCCGGTGTCAGCCGCAACCGGCGGCGGGCCAGCGCATCGCCCTCCCGCGCCGGTGGCAGCCGGGCCAGCCAGTGCTGGCGCAGACAGCAGGCGGCGATCTCCCGCCCAAGGCCACCGGCCAGATGCGCCCGGCGTTCCGACCAGTCCATGCAGTCGCAGGCGAAGCGCCGGGCGGTGCGGGCAGCGGAGAGATCGACACCGAGGCGACCCAGCCCCGCCTCCCCCACCGCAGTCGAGGACCAGCCGCCGGCCGCCGGGGCGATCCAGCCCTGCCCGACCAGCGCCGCATGCAGGGCGACGCCGAGCCGCCCGGCCAGATGGTCGTAGCAGAGCCGGGCAGCGCGGAATTCCTCGCCATGCGGCCATCGCCGCGGCGGCCCGACCGAGACGGTGAGGCCGCCCAGCATTTCGATCGCCGCCGCCACCTCCTCCGAGGCCAAGCGGTGGTAGCGATGGCGGCCCTGCGGGTGGACGGCCACCAGCCCGCCCTCGACCAGCCGCGCCAGATGCGCGCTGGCGGTGGGGGCGCCGATGCCGGCGATGCGGGCAAGTTCGCCGGCGGTGAGCGCCTCGCCACTCAGCAGGGCCTGGAGCATGGCGGCGCGGGCGGGGTCGCCCATCAGGGCGGCGAGGCCGGCGAAGGCGGTGGGGGTCGGCATGGCGGCACCCTAGCAGTCCATTGCGGCCCTGACTTCGCCGCCGGACGAAGGACGGGCGGACATTAGCGTGGCAGGTTGGGCAACAGGGAGAATCGCCGATGATTGCCGTGATCTTTGAGGTGGAGCCGGCCGAGGGCCGCTTCGACGACTACCTGGCCCATGCCGCCCGGCTGCGCACCGAGCTGGAGACGATACCTGGCTTCATCTCGGTGGAGCGCTTCCGCAGCCTGACCAACCCCGCGAAGCTGCTCAGCCTGTCCTTCTGGGAGGATGAGGCGGCGGTCGCCCGCTGGCGCACCCAGGACACCCACCGCGCCAGCCAGCAGGCGGGCCGGGAGGGCATCTTCGCCGGCTACCGGCTGCGCGTCGCGGCGGTGCTGCGCGACTACGGCATGGCGGAGCGGCGGGAGCAGGCGCCGGCGGACAGCCAGGCGGCATTCCCGGCCTGGTGACACTGGCCGTTTCGGATTTTTTTCGAAGGGCAGTCAAGCGGATGCTGGTGCCCTTCCGCGGCTTTGCCGCGGAAGGCGTGGCGAAACCCTTATCGGGGGGAGGGATCATCGCCCTCCGTAAAACCACGAAGCGGTCCTGCGGGAAGTTCTACCGCTTGAGGAAGGCCGCAATCCGCGCTGGCGCCGCAGCCATATCCGCCTCCGGCCCGCAATAGGACAGCCGCAGGTAGCGGCTGCCCCGGTCGCGGTCGAAATCCACCCCAGGCGTCGCGGCGATGCCGGCCTCGGCCAGCAGCCGGGCGCAGAAGGCGACGCTGTCATTGGTCAGATGGCCGATGTCGGCCCAGAGGTAGAAGGCGCCATCCGCCGGCGAGAGCCGGTCGAGCCCCGCCTTCGGCAGCGCCTCCAGCAGCAGGGCGCGGGACCGGCGGTAGCGGGCGATATTGGCCTCCAGCTCCGGCCGGCAGTCGAAGGCTGCCTCGGCCGCCACCTGGGCGACATGCGGCGCCGAGATGAACAGGTTCTGCGCCAGGCACTCCACCGGCCGCACCAGATCCGGCGGCAATACCAGCCAGCCGATCCGCCAGCCCGTCATCGAGAAATACTTGGAGAAGCTGTTCACCACCACGGCGCTTTCCGAGACGGTGGCGGCGGTCGCCTCCCGCAGCGTGCCGTAGCTGAGGCCGTGATAGATCTCGTCCGAGATCAGCCGCACGCCCGCCGCATGGCACCAGCGGGCAATGGCGGAGAACTCCTCCGGCGGCAGCATGGTGCCGGCGGGGTTGCAGGGGCTGGCGAGGATCAGCCCGTCCGGCGGCGGGTCCAGCGCCTCCAGCATTGCCACATTCGGCTGCCAGCGGGTGCTGGCATCACAGGGCAGCAGCAGCGGCCGCATGCCGAGGGCGGTCACGATATTGGCGTAGGGCGGGTAGAAGGGTGCCGCCATGGCGATGCGATCGCCGGGGTCGAAGGCCGCCAGGAAGGCCAGCGGGAAGGCGCCGGAGGCCCCCACCGTCACCGCGATGCGCTCGGCCGGGACCACGGCGCCGTAGCGCTCGGCGTAATGCGCCGAGATGCGCTCGCGCAGCGATGCCCGGCCGAAGGCTTCGGTGTAGCCCATCGGGTCACCGGCCTCGAGCGCCTTGACCGCCGCCTCGGCGGCGCCGCGCGGGGCGCCGGTGCCGGGCTGGCCGACCTCCATGCGGATGACGCCGGGCGCGCCCGGCGGCAGGGCGGCAGCGCGGGCATTGGCCGCGCTGATCACATCCATCACCAGGAAGGGCGGCGCTTCCGCCCCGCGGCCGGTCTTCAGCATCGCCACCCCTCGCTCGCCGGGGTCATCAGTTGTCCACCGCGCCGAGCGCCACGCCGGCACCGCGCGGATCGGTCATCACCACGCAGCGGTCGGGGTAGCCCGGCAGGTAGTTGAGGCAATTCGCCACCTGCACCCGTGCCATGCCCGGTGCCCCGGTGCCGATCGCCTCGGCCAGCGGCCTGCCCCGCAGCAGGTGCAGGGCCGCCGGCCCGGCCACCGCCAATGGCGCGTCCTGCTGGCCGGAGCCGGCCAGCGCCATGCGGAACGCCTTCAGATTGGCATTATAGGCGATGGCAGCCGAGAGCAGCGGTGGCTGCACCGTGCCGAGCCCAGGCGCCGCCGCCAGCAGGAAGCCCATGCCCGGCGCCATCCGGCCAGTGCCGAACAGGTTGTTGAGGGTGAAGGCGCAGGTCACCGCCACCCCCTGACGGTCGAACACCACCAGCCCGGCCGAGGCCGGCAGGGCGGCGGGGCGTGCTTCCGGCAGCCCGGCCGCGGCCAGCACCACCGCCGGGTCACCGCCCTGGCTGCGCAATGTCTGGACCACCGCCAGCCCACGGGCCAGCGCGGCTTCCGGGGAGGCCCCGGTGCGCATCGCCTCGAAGGCGGCGGCGGCGGCGATGCCGCCATCGGCCGGCGGCGGCAAGAAGGCGATGCGGTCGCCGCCGCGGCTCGGCAGGTCAAAGGGCTGCGCCAGATCCGGCAGCGCGGCGCGCAGCTGGTCGAGGGTCAGCCCGGCCCCGGCATTTGGCGAGACCTGTTCCAGCCGCCGCGCCAGGGAGCCCTGGTGCAGATCGCCGACGCCGGCCAGGCGCAGCTGGCCGAGGGTCGCCGCGAGCTCCGGCTGCAGCAGCGGATCGCCGGGCTGCCTCGGGCTGCCATCCGCCCGGGCGAAGACCGCCCGCGCAGAGGGGTCGGCGAACAGCGGCCCGGAGACGGCGGCGAGGTCAGCGGCCAGGCCGCGGCTCACCTCGGTGCCGAAGCGGGCATATTGCTCGGCGGCGGCGATCAGCTCCTCGAAGGGGCGGACCGGCTTCCGGGTGTGCAGGGCGAACAGGCCGCGGGCCAGCAGCGGCACCGCGGCGGGGCGGTCGGCCTCCGCCGTCGCGGGCCTGGGGCCGGGCAGGAAGGTCAGCGCCTCGACTGCGGCCTTGGCGGGGTCGAACACCAGGCAGGCGCCGCCGCCGCCGACCCCGACGCGGGACGGCAGGGTCACCGCCAGGGAGAAGCCGGCGGCCACCGCCGCATCAGTGGCCGAGCCGCCGGCCGAGAGCACCTGCCGCGCCGCCAGCGCCGCCGCCGGATCCTCGGTGGCGACGCCGCCCAGGAAGCCGCGGACGAATCCGGGACTGCCCTGCGGCGGGCCGCTGCCGACGATGCCCCCCAAGGTTTCGCACCCCGGCAGCGCCAGCACCGCGGCGACCAGGGCACCCCAACGCCATGCGGCTGGCCGCGGGCGGTCGGCAGGCGCTAGATGTGCGGCCATGCGGATCGCATTTGCAGCCTGGCGCGGCCGATCAGGACCTCCGCGCCGATGGGCGCCCCGGTCATCGGACGCGCGCGCGCCCATCTTCGCTCGCGCGGTTTCGGCGCTGGTCCTCATGCTGACGTCCCTGGCCCCTTCGCTGCTGGTCGGCGTGGTGCGCCCCGGCATCGCCCACGCCCAGCAGGGCGCGGTCGTCGTCGTGCGCGATGCGGAAACGGAATCCCTGCTCCGCACCTTCGCCCACCCCCTGTTCCGCGTCGCCGGGGTCGATCCGGCCCTGGTGCGGATCACGCTGATCCAGGCGCGGCCCATAAACGCCTTCGTCACCACCGGCAACCGCATGTTCATCAACACCGGCCTGATCCAGCAGGCGGATGGCGTCGGCGAGCTGATCGGGGTGCTGGCGCATGAGACCGGGCATATCGCAGGCGGCCATGTCACCCGGCTGCCGGAGGAGATGCGCAACGCGATGATCCGCTCCATCGCCGGCATGCTGGTGGGCGGCGCCGCGGTGGCGGCCGGCGGCCGGCAGGTTGGCGGCAATGCGGCGGGGGCTGCGATGCTCGGCGGCCAATCGCTGGCGATGGCCGAGCTCCTCGCCTTCACCCGGGCGCAGGAGCAATCGGCCGACCAGGCCGGCATGGCCTATCTGGAACGGCTGGGCTGGCCGGCGGAGGGGCTGCTGCGGCTGCTCGGCCGGATGCAGGAGCAGGAACTGCTGACGGTCGGCCGCCAGGATCCCTATTTCCGCACCCATCCGCTATCGCGCGACCGGATGGAATTCGTTACCGAGGTGGTTGCACGGCGGTCCGGCGGTGGTCTGCCGCCAGGGTTCGAGCCGGCCTTCCGCATGGTGCGGGCCAAGCTGGACGGCTTCGTGGACGCGCCGATGACCACTTGGCGGCGCTACCCGGAGAGCGACACCTCGGCCCCGGCGCGCTATGCGCGCGCCATTGCCCAGTACCGCTCCGGCCGCGCCGATGTGGCGTTGGAGATCCTGGCGCCGCTGGTCAAGGAGGAGCCAGGCAACCCCTGGCTGCGCGAGCTGCAGGGCCAGATCCTGTTCGAGGCCGGGCGGCCGCGCGAGGCGCTGGCGCCGCTGCGCGAGGCGGTGCGGCTGGCACCGTCGGAGGCGCTGATCCGGACCGCGCTCGGCCGGGCGCTGATGGAGGTGGGGGATCTCAGGCTGCTGCGCGAGGCCGTCGGCGAGTTGCAATGGAGCCTGCGCATCGAGCGCGACAGCAGCTTCGCCTGGCGCCAGCTCGGCACCGCGCATGGCCGGCTGGGCGAGATGCCGCAGGCCGATCTGGCGCTGGCCGAGGAGGCTATGCTGGAGGGGAATTTCCCCCGGGCCCGTTTCCTGGCCCGGCGGGCGGAGGAGGCGCTGCCGCCCGGCCCGCTGAAGCTGCGGGCGCAGGATTTGCGCCATGCGGCGCAACGGGACAACCTGACCCGGGAACAGCGCGACCAGGACGACGCCATGCGACGGAGGCCGCGATGAAGATGTTCCGGGTTCTTGCCCTGGCCGCCCTGCTGCTGCCAGGACCGCTGGCGGCACAAGGCACCGCCCCGCCCGGCTTCTCGCCGGAGCAGCGCAGCGCCATCATCGACATCCTGCGCGAGGCGCTTCGGCAGGACCCGCGCATCCTGCGCGAGGCGCTCATGGCGCTGGAAGCCGCCGAGACCCGTGACCGGGAAGGCGCCGTCCGCACCGCCATCGCCGCCCATGCCGAGGCGCTGCTGCGCGATCCGGCCGACCCGGTGAAGGGCAACCCGCAGGGCGCCGTCACCATCGTGGAGTTCTTCGACGTCCGCTGTGGCTACTGCAAGCAACTGCATCCGGTGGTCGAGCAGTTGCTGCGGCGGCAGCCGGATGTGCGGCTGGTGATGAAGGACCTGCCGATCCTCGGCCCGAACAGCGTGCTGGCCAGCCGCGCCCTGCTGGCGGCGCAGGCCCAGGGCAAGTATGCGGCGCTGCAGGACGCGCTGATGCGGCTGCGCGAGGAGCCCGCCGAGCCGGTGCTGCGGCGCGAGGCGGAGCGGGTCGGCCTCAACTGGGCGCGGCTGCGGCGGGAGATGGATGACCCGGCGATCCAGCGGCGGATCGAGGCGAATGGCCGCCTGGCGGTGGCGCTGCGGATCGAGGGCACCCCGGCCATGGTGATCGGCGAGGCGCTGGTGCCCGGCGCGGTGGATTTGGCGGCCCTGGAACGGCTGGTTGGCGAAGCCCGAACCCGGCGCGGCGGCTGATCAGCCCTCTTCCAGCCGGCGCCACGGCGCGCGAGGCTGCCACCCTGCCGCCGGAGCCGCGCCATGCCGCATTTCCTCTGCCAGACCTGCTCGATCCAATTCGCCGAAAGCGCCACGCCGCCCGCCGCCTGCCCGATCTGCGAGGATGAACGGCAATACGTCCCGGCCCGGGGCCAGCAATGGACGACACTGGAGAAATTGCGCGGCGGCCACGCCAACACCTGGCGGGCGCTGGAGCCGGAACTGCTGGCGATCCGCAGCGTGCCGGCGGTGGGCATCGACCAGCGGGCGCTGCTGGTGCGGACGCCACAGGGGAATTTCCTCTGGGACTGCATCGCCCTGCTGGACGACGCGACGATGGCGATCATCCGCGCCATGGGCGGGCTGGCAGGGGTGGCGCTGAGCCATCCGCACTACTACTCGACCATGGTGGAATGGGGCCGGGCCTTCGGGGTGCCGGTCTGGGTCCATGCCGCCGACCGCCAGCACGTTACCCGCCCCGACCCCTGCCTGCGGTTCTGGGAGGGTGAGTCGCAGCCGGTGCTGCCGGGGCTGACCCTGCACCGGCTGGGCGGGCATTTCGCCGGCGGGGCGATCGCCCATTGGGCGGCGGGCGCGGGCGGGCGCGGCGCGCTGCTCTCCGGCGACATCCTGCAGGTGATGCCGGACCGCAAGCACCTTGGCTTCATGCGCAGCTACCCTTGCCTGATCCCGCTGCCGCCGGCCGAGGTACGGCGCATGGCGACTTATTGCGCCAGCCTGGCCTTCGACGCGATCTACGGCGCCTTCCATGAGCGGGAGATCGTCGCCGGCGGCCAGGCGGCGCTGGCGAAATCCGCCGCGCGGTACTGCGCATGGGTGGCAGGGATGGTGGAGCCGTAGCGGCAGCGTACGGGGCCGCTGCCTCATCTCGCCCAGACCGCATCCTCATCCAGCGGAAAGACCGGCCGCGGCAGGCGCTTCCAGGCGAAATTCCCCAGCACCGGACTGGTCAGCCCCGGCGCATCCACCTCGATGATCCGATCCCCGGCGAAGTACTCGTCGAAGCCGGCGCGGAAATGGCCGCGGCTCTTCACCACCACGCAGCGCGCCGCACCGATGTCGATGTCGTGCAGTTCCAGCATCGCCGGCTCATGCAGTTGCCGGCGCAGCGAACCCACCACCACCCGCAGCCCCGACCCCGCCAGTTCCAGCAGCGCCGAGGGGCCGAGGTCGAAGCGGCGCCCCGCCATGGTGCCGCGCCGCCCGACGCCGCGACCGTCGCGCAGCACCAGCACCCGGGCCGGCGCCGCGAAGCGCTCCGAGAATTCGCTTTCAACCCGGTTGAACACCGCCTCGAAGGCCGCGCCCTCGCCCAGTGCCTGCGCCTCGGCCGCCAGAGCCGGGTCGATGAAGACGCCGAGCACCACACCCTGCGCCCCGGCCTTGTGCAGTGCCCGCAGCAGATAGGCCGTGGAGCCACGGCCGCCGCCGCCCGGGTTGTCGGCGACATCGGCCAGCAGCACTGGCGGCGCCTCGCCCCGCCCTGCGGCGGTGGCATGCGCCACCGCCTCGGCCAATGGCGTCAATGGGCGGCGGTAGCGTTCGCGTTCGGCCCAGGCGCGGTGGGCCAGGCGATGTGCCGCCGCCTCGGCAGTCGCGGCATCGCGGGCAGTTATTGTCACTGTCATCCCGCATTTCGGCAGGTCACTGAAGACGAAGCCGCCGGCGACGGAGGCGTTCAGCACCGCCGGATTGTCCCGCATCAGCACCTCAGCGTCGTGGATCAGATCGGCATAGGGACCCTCGGCGGTCAGCAGGGTGACGCTCGGCGGCGTCAGCGGCAGCCGGATGAAGGCCCGATGGGGACGCATCCCGCCCAGCATGGCGCGCAGCAGATCGGCCGATTCTGCGGCGCGGGCCGCCATGTCGACATGCGGGTTGGTGCGGTAGACCACCAGCGCATCCACCGCCCGCACCAGCGCCTCGCTCACATTGCAGTGAAGATCATGGCTGCACACCACCGGCACTGCCGGGCCGACCTGGCGCCGCACCATGGCGGCGATGGTGCCGTCGCTGTCCTCGTCGCCGGTGGCGCTGCTGGCGCCGTGGCTGGCGATGTAGACGCCATCCAGCGGCAGGGCGGCCGCCAGGCCGCGTTGCATCTCATCCATGAAGCCGGTGAACACCACCTGCGCAACCGGTCCGCCCGGCGGCGCCGCGGCGATCAGCAGCGGCACGGCTTCCCAGGGTCCGGTCGCATCCATGCGGGCGTAGAAGCCCGGGATCTCCATAGGCAAGTGGCTGGTTCCGCCTCGCGCCAGAGCGCTGATCGCCGCCCCACGCTCCAGGCATTGCCGGCGAAAATCCTCCAGCACCGTCGGTGGCGCGAAGGCATTGGCCTCCAAATGCAGGCCCAGGATGGCAATCCGTGGCACTCGCGTCGAATCCATGCGGCCGTCCTCCGGATTGCCCACCTCGCTGCCCCGTATAGACTGGCGACGGGAGACAATGGGATGGCGCAAATCGGCGAGGCATTCGACGAGGCCGTGGACCTGCTCGACCGGTTGGTCGGCTTCGACACCACCAGCCGCAACAGCAACCTCGCGCTGATCGAGGCGGTGCGGGCATGGCTTGCGGAACGCGGCATCGACAGCCGCATCAGCCTCGATGCGGAAGGCCGCAAGGCCAACCTGCATGCCGTGGTCGGGCCGCGCGTCGCCGGCGGTGCGGCGCTTTCGGCGCATGTCGATTGCGTGCCGGTGGATGGCCAGGCCTGGCTTGCCGACCCCTTCGTCCTGCGCCGGCAGGATGGCCGGCTGATCGGCCGCGGCACCACCGACATGAAGGGCTTCGCCGCCTGCGCCATCGCCATGATGCCACGCTACGCCAGGCTCGACCTCGCCCGCCCGGTGCACCTGCTGCTGACCTATGACGAGGAGACCACGGGCAATGGCGCCCGCGCCCTGGCGCCGATGCTCGGCACGCAGGAACCGCCGCCCGGCTTCTGCATCGTCGGCGAGCCCACCGGCATGGCGCCGGTCATCGCCCAGAAGGGCTATGCGAGCTGGGACGCCATCGTCACCGGCCTGTCCGGCCATTCCTCCCGTGCCGGCGAGACGGCGAATGCGCTGCACGCCGCCGCCGAGGGCATCGCCTGGCTGGCCGCCGAGGCACGCCGCTTCGCCCGGGAGGGCCGCCGCGCCGAAGGCTTCGACCCGCCCTTCACCACCGTGCACGCCGGCACCTGCAACGCCGGCAGCATCCTCAACACCGTGCCCGACCGCGCCGACTTCACCTTCGAGGTCCGCAGCCTGCCGGGCGATGACGTGGCGGCGGTGCTGCGCGCCTTCCTTGACCACATGGAGCGCGTGGCACTCGCCCCGTTGCTGCCGGGCGGGCCGCGCTGCACGCTGCGGATCGCGCCACGCTCCGTGCTGCCCGGCTTCGACCTGGCGGAGGATTCGCCGCTGACCCTGCTGATGCAACGGCTGACCGGACGCAACAGCGCCGGCCGGGTCAGTTACGGTACCGAGGCAGGGCTTTACCAATCCGCCGGCATCGCCACCATCGTTTGCGGCCCCGGGCACATCGCCCAGGCGCATCAGCCGGAGGAATGGATTGCAGTGTCCGAGATCGAAGCCTGCCTCGATGTGCTGCACCGGCTGGGCGGGACGCTCGTGGCCTGACGATGCCGGACAACATTCCTCTCCCTCCCGCGCTCGCCGCGATCGTTGCCGGCCAGACGCTGCGTGGGCTGCCGCGGCTCGATGTGCGGATCACGGCCCCCGACATCCGCCCTTTCCTTGGCGGCAATGCGCTGCCCGGCGTCTGGAGCTTCACCGCCCCGGAGCCGGGCCCGCATGTGGTGGTCCTGGCGGTGACGCATGGCAACGAGATCGCCGGCGCAGTGGTGCTGGACCGATGGCTGCGGGCCGGGCTGCGGCCGGCGCGCGGGCGGCTCTCTCTGGTCTTCGCCAACCTTGACGCCTACGCCCGCTTCGATCCGGACGACCCGACCGCCAGTCGCTTCGTCGACGAGGACCTGAACCGGGTCTGGGACATCGAGACGCTGGAGGGTGGCAGGCGTTCCTGCGAGTTGCGGCGGGCGCGGGTGCTGCGGCCGCTGATTGAGACGGCGGATGTGCTGCTCGACCTGCATTCGATGCTCTGGCCATCGGAGCCGCTGATCCTCACCGGCCAGTCGCCGCACGCCGCGGCGCTTGGCCTGGCACTCGGCGTGCCGCCGCTGGTGGTGGCCGACCACGGACACATCGGCGGCAGGCGGCTGCTCGACTACGAGCCGTTCAGCGCAGCCGGGTCAGAACGCGTCGCGCTGCTGGTCGAGGCGGGCTCGCATTGGGAAGCGACGACCGTCGCCACCATGGAGGCGACGGCGGCGCGGCTGCTGCGCCACCTCGGCACGGTGGGGCCGGCGGATACGGTGCTGCTGCCCGAGCTGCCGGGCCCGGGGCCGGCGCGGCTGGCGGAGGTGACGCGGACAATCACGGCGCGCACGCCGGGTTTTGCCTTCGTCCGCCCCTTCCGCGGCGGCCAGGTGGTGCCGGAGCGCAATACGCTGCTGGCGCTGGACGGCGACACCGAGATCCGCACGCCCTACGACAATTGCGTGCTGGTGATGCCCGGCCTGCGCACCAGCCCGGGGCATACCGCGGTGCGGCTGGCGCGATTCGCGGACGATTGAGCGGCGGTGAGCCCGCCTACTCGGGTGCCGGCTCGCCCTCCGCGGCTTCGCCGAAGCGGGCGAGCAGCGCATACATTGCCTGCGCCGCGGCAGCCACCGCCGTGGGATCGGTGCCCTTGGCAACCAGCGCCACGCCGCCGCCCATCCCGCCATCGGGCCGCCGCCGGTAGTAGGGATAGCTGCCGAGGTCGAGCGCCGGGTATTCCGCCTGGATCGCACTCAGCCCGTCGGCGATCTGGCCCTCATAGACGAAATCCGCATGCACCGAGCGCGACAGGATCGGCGCGCCGCCTTCGAGTGTCGGCGCCAGCGCCTCGAACATCGAGCGCATGATGCGCGGCACCCCGGCCATGACATGGACATTCGCCATGGAGAAGCCGGGCGCCGTCGTCTCCGTGCAGCGGATCGGCACGGCACCACGCGGCAGGGTCGCCATGCGCAGCCGGGCGGCGTTCAACTCCACGGGCGGGCTGCGGCGGGCGTAGTCGGCGGCCATGATGGCGCGGGTTTCCTCATGCACCTCCCATGGCACGCCGAAGGCGCGCGCCACGCATTCGCTGGTGATGTCGTCATGCGTCGGGCCGATGCCGCCGGTGGTGAAGACATGGGTGAACTTCGCCCGGCACTCATTGACCGTGGCGATGATGGTCTCCGGCACATCCGGGATGACGCGCGCCTCGCGCAGCGGGATGCCGATCTCGCCGAGGCGGGTGGCGAGATACTGCAGGTTAGCGTCGCGGGTGCGGCCCGAGAGGACTTCGTTGCCGATGACGAGGAGGCAGGCTGTGGGGCTTGCGGTCATGGTGCCTCGGGGTGCCAGAGGGGGATGGCGAGGGTGGTGGCGAGACCGGCAAGCCGGTGGTCGAAGGTGGCGACACGCAACTGCCGACGCCGCGCCAGGACCAGGCAATCATATACCGCATGGCGCATTCGCTGCGACAGGGCAGCCGCCTCCTGGAGGAGCGCTGCATTCGGCACCACGATCACGCGCAACGCGGCCCGATGCCCGAGCGCGGCCGATGCAATGCCGTTTTCCCCTTCGCCGCGATGCTGCTTCCGCAGCAGCGCGCTGGTCACCTCGAGCGACCGATATCCGGCGCCACAAGCGGCAGATCGGCCAGAATGAGGTGCCGGGCAGCCATGGATTCGGGCTCCGGGACGAGCCATTTCACCGCGCAGCTGGCGTCGACGACAACCACCAATCCTCGTCGCGCTCACCATTGCGCCTTGCCCGGACAAGGGCGGTGGAATCGGGAGGCTGCGGCGGCTGGGCAGCCCGCAGAGCATCGATCTCGGCGAGGGTGCCGGCGCGGTCGTTCTCCGCGTCACGGACCAGGCGGTCACGCAGGTCGCTTCCAGCGACGTACCGTGCGCCACCGCCTGGCGCCTGAGCCGCTCGACAGTCGTCTCGGGAAGCGACGGACAAGCACCCGGGCATGCCGGTCTCCACGCCATCAATATCTGGTAGCATGTCGCAATGCTCAAAGAAAATCCCTGAGCATCGCCACCAGCGGCACATCCGCCGGCGGCATCGGGTACTCCGCCAGCTTCTGCGGCCGAACCCAGGCCAGCGTCTGCCCCTCCATCCCGCGCACCTGACCACCCCAGCGGCGGCACAGGTACAGCGGCATCAGCAGGTGGAATTTTTCGTAGGCGTGGGAGGCGAAGGTGAAGGGACCGAGACAGGCCTCGGTCACGTCGATGTCCAGCTCCTCCTTCAGCTCGCGGATCAGCGCGCGTTCGGGTGTCTCGCCCGGGTCGACCTTGCCGCCGGGGAACTCCCACAGCCCGGCCATCGGCTTTCCCGGCGGGCGCTGCGCCAGCAGGATCCGACCATCGGGGTCGATCAGCGCGACCGCCGCCACCAGCACCACCGGCTTCGGCGGCACCGCGGCCTGCAGCTCCGCCTTGCCGCCACGGAACAGCAGCACCGGCATCGGCCCGCCGCGCGACAGGAAGGGCTGCATCGCCTCGCCGGCCGGCTGCAGCCCGATCCGCCGCAGCACCGCCTGCGACCGGAGGTTGTCGCGCAGCGCGCTGGCATGGATGGTCGAGAGCCCCAGCGACTCGATCGCCCAGCGGCTGAGCGCCCCGGCCGCTTCCGGCGCCAGCCCCTGGCCCCAGGATGGCCGACCCACCCAATAGCCGAGTTCCGCCCCCTTGCCGCCCGGCGGTCCACCCGGCTGGCCGCCCCCTGGGCGATCCAGCGTCAGCCCGACGCAGCCGACCAGCGTGCCCGCGGCCTCGATCGCCAGGTGCCAGGCCTCGCCCTCCGCCATCTGCACCCAGGTCGAGGCGATCCATTCGTCGGCGAGTTCGCGCGGGTAGGGAAACGGCACCCGGGCAAGGGTCTTCGCCACTTCCCAGTCATTCACCAGCCGGTGCAGCGGCGCCGCATCCTCAAGGGCCAGCGGGCGCAGGATCAGGCGCGCGGTGCGCAGCGGGGTGAAATCAGGCGGCAAGGCAACCTCGGGGGCGGTGGCAGGTCAGGATCGCCACGCGCGGGTGGATGTCAACGCGCCGGCGCATGAAGATGCCGCAGTCAGGCGGGGCGCCCTCGCCTTCGCGCAACCAGCAGGATATCCACCGGCCTGGCGCCGCGCGGCAGGCCGAACACCCGCGCCGCCCAGACCCCGAGCCAGAGCGCCGCCGCCCCCGCCAGATGCCAGCGCCAATAGGGCTTCACCCAGGCGCCCGGCGCGGTGCGGAAGGGCATCAGCCGCAGCGCCCAGTGCAGCGAGGCCTGCGACGGGTAGGTGCCGAGCGGGCGGATCTCCACCTCCTCCAACCCCAGACGGTCACACAGGGCGCGGCAGGCGCCCGCGTTCCACCAGCTGAGGTGGTGCGGTGGCAGGTTCACCAGGTTGTTCGGGAAGTCGGTATGCGGCGAGGGCCAGATCGGCATCACCAGCACCAGCGTCCCGCCGGGCTTCAGGCAGCGCACCATGGCCTCGGCCATTGCCAGCGGTGCCGCCACATGCTCCAGCACCTGGAAGGCACAGGCCAGGTCATAGGCGCCGGGGTGGCGTTCGGCATGGGCGGTGACGGTTTCGGCCAGGATCGGCGGACCGCCCACCGGCAGGGTGCCATGCGGCTCCAGCCCCTGGTAGCGGCATCCGGGGACCAGCGCGGCGAAGGCGCCATGGCCACAGCCGACATCCAGCACCGCATCGCCGGGCTGAGCCTGCGCCGCGCCGGCCAGGAAGTCGCCCCGTGTCGCCGCCTGCTCCGCGACGGTCTCATGCGCCCGGACCTTGTCGTAGAATGTGCGGTAGAAGCCCTCGCCCCCCGGCAGCGGCGGGTCGAAGAAGGCCAGGCCGCAGGGCGAGCGCCAGAGATTCACCCGTCCCTGGTCGCGCCGCAGCGGCGCCGGATCCACCCGCGCGCCGCGGCGCCAGAGGTCGTACAGCAGCTTGGCCGGGATGGATTGCAGCAGCTCGGCCGCCGGCTCGCCGGTGATCGGGCAGGGCGGTGGAGTCTCAGCCGGCATGCGGGAAGCGCGCGGTGACCCGCACCGCCTCTGGCCCATCCACCCGGTACTCGACATGCCGCCAGCGCACCCGACGGGTCCACAGCATGGTCCAGCACAGCGCCGCCAGCAGCCCATCGGCCAGCGGCGGGATGGCGCCGATCAGCAGCTGCACCGCGAGCCCAGCCGGCGCATCCGGCACGCCGACCCGGGCGGCGACACCGGCATGCGCCACTGCCCGGACCAGACCGCAGGCCGAGAGCAGGGCCAGCAGCAGCACCGACGCCGGCGCCGGCACCAGCAGCAGCGTGTAGAGCCAGCCGAGCACCGCCAGATGCGAGACCATCAGCAGCGCCACCCACAGCCGGGGCTGGCAGACCCGCACCACCTGCAGCTGCCGGCGCATGAAGCGCAGCTGCGCCAAGGCGTCGCCATCATTCGGCGTCGGCACGGTGATGGCGCCGCGCGACAGCACCTTCAGGCCGGCCTGCTTCGCCGCCCGGCCGATAGTGAGGTCATCGACCAATGCCCGGTCCAGCAGCCGCGGCAGATCGAGCGCCGCCAGCGCCTTGCGCGACAGCCCGATGGTGCCGCCCCAGATCACCCCGAAGCGCGGCGGCAGGATAAGTACCGCCCCCATCCGGTCGATCCAGGCGACCAGATGGCCCACCAGCCCGCGCCCGTCCAGCAACTGCCAGCGGAAGCCGGTGATCACGTCATGGCTGCCAAGGATGGCCGGGGAGGCGGCGGCGGAGAGCCACCAGGGCTGTGGCCGGATATCGGCATCCAGCAGCAGCACCGCGTCATCCTCGGCATCCACCCTGCGAATGCCGGCAATGATGTTGGTGTTCTTCTGGCCGCGCCAGGGGACACCGCCGGCCAGCACCACCTCCACCGGGAAGGGGCAGCCGGGGGCCAGGGCGTTGATTCGGGCCAAGGCCGGGTCAGACGCCGATTCGATCACCACCACCAGCCGGCGCGGCAGCAGCGTCTGGGCACCAAGGCAGGCGAGCAGTGCGGGCAGGCCGGGCTGTGGCCCGGTGACCGGCAGGATGAGGGTGACGCGCCCCTCCGCCCGCACCACGGGCAGCCGGAGCCACCGCCAGCGCCAGATCGCCAGGCCGGTGAAGGTCAGCGCCGGCAGCAGTGCCGGGAGGAGAAATTCGATCACAGATTGTAGTATATATTATTAACTGCGATGCGACCCATTGATGTCGATGTAGCCGTGCGTCAGACCGCAGGTCCAGACGCAGGCCTTGCCGAGGCCGACATCAATGATGATCCCCACTTCGCGCCCCTTCAGATGGATTACGACCGGCGCCTTGTCATAGCCAGGCACGCCGCCGCCCTCCTTCGCCATTCAGGTGCTGATAGCTATGTTGAGTCGTTCAAGGCCCGTCGGCGTGACGTGCTGCTGGATGGAGAGAGCTTCTACAGCCCGCGTGAAGCCGAGGTGGTGATCGAAAGCTGGCATCGGCACTACAACACCATACGCCCGCATGCCTCCCTCGCTTCAGGCCGCCAGCGCCGGAAGCGGTCGCTCCCACCTTCGTGGCCTGGCCCGCAACACTACGCAGCCCAGCCTCGCCAACCACACAAGTCGTGGCGCCTGGACCAACGCCGAACCAACAGTCACACGGGACATAAGCCAGGAAGCCCGCATCGAGGATGTGTTGGTGTATCGGGATGCAAGTCCGCGCTTTCGGTCTTTAGCCGTTTCATCTCCGCTGCGTCCTCAAGGTCGTCGCTGTCGGGAGGCGTGGTGATATGAAGGCGCCAAATCCCATCGGTCTGGCGCACGTCGGACTTGAGAAGCTGGCAGACGTCCTCACGGCGCAGGCCGTGGAACGGCGCCAGGAGCGATATCCAGACGCCGTCAGGGAGGTATCCTTGAGCCAACGCTTCTCCATCCCGGCAAACAGCCTGTCGAGGTCATCGGGCGTAAAGTGCTTTCGCACCCTGGTCCTCTTCACGCGGCCGTCGCGGAAATTGGCGAAGGGGTCCGGCTTACCGCCCGCAAGTCCCATTCCGCATGCCAGCGCCGGCAGGCTGCGCATGAAGCTGACGTGCTTTGCCAAGGTGACGCTGGAAAGCGCTTGCGTCTTGTCCGTGCCGGTGGGCATGCGCCGAACCGCCGTTTCGAGTTCCGGAGATTGACCGTTCTCAATTCGGCAAGCGGTTTCTTCCCACGGTGCCGTGGAATAGCTTCAAGGCCTTGTCGGTTTAGTCCTTGTAGCGGCCTACTTTGGGATCTCGGCCCTTAAGGCCGAGAGCATCGGCCAAGGTCTTCGGCTTGGCCGCATGGCCTAGCGGCTCAGGGACGTCCGCTGGGCGCCCTCGGGCAGCCCGAGGCGGAGAGGACCGGGTCTTCCACGGCCCCAAAGATCTTTCTGGAAAACCAGAGGCTTACTTATGGTGCGGGTAAGAGGGGCAAAACCTGTGGCGAGGGTGCAGTTTGCCCTTCCCAGGTGGCGGCTGGTCTGATTCGCTCGGGCGCATGGTCCCGCCCGCCGATCCTGACGCGCTGTCGCCGGCCGAGCTGAAGGCGCTGGTCAGCG
>NZ_JACOMF010000004.1 GCF_014283215.1 Siccirubricoccus deserti | reverse complement strand
ATCGGTTGGATCAGCCGCAACCGCCGCCTCGCCCGCGACTTCGAGCGACACTGCCGCATCGCCGCCGCCTTCGTCCGCATGGCAATGATCCGCATCATGCTCCGCCGGCTGGCCAGAAAGCCCTCAGCGTGAATCGAAACTTCCCGGATGGGCTCTAAGGGGCGCCAGCCGTAGCACACGACCAGTAACCATACCACACGCCCAACAATGTTGTTATGTTATGAATATTCCGAAGCGATGCAGCTTATTTGTTGCAGATGGAAAAGTTGCGTCCGGCCCAGGCGCTTCTGCTGTGCGCCAGTCCGGCGCAGCCGCCGGGACCGGTGCGATGTCCTTCGCTACACCACCCGCCGCGCCTTCAGCGCCGCCGCCAGCGTCCCCTCATCCAGCACGTCGAGCGCGCCGCCGATCGGCACGCCCTGCGCCAGCCTGGTGACCTGCACGCCGCTTGGCCGCAGCCGGTCGCCGAGCCAATGCGCGGTGGTGGCGCCATCCACCGTGGCCGGCAGGGCAAGGATCACCTCCTCCACCTTGTCCTCGGCGATGCGGGAGAGCAGCGGCTGCACCGACAGATCCTCCGGCCCCATCCCGCCCAAGGCCGAGAGCGTGCCGCCCAGCACGTGGTAGAGCCCGCGATGCGCATGCGCGCGCTCCAGCGCCCAGAGCTCAGCGACACCCTCCACCACGCAGATCACGCTGCGGTCGCGCTGCGGGTCACGGCAGATGTGGCAGGGGTCCTGGTCATCGAGATTGCCGCAGATCCGGCAGGGCCGCACCGCCGCAGCCGCCTCGCGTAGCGCCGCGGCCAGCGGCAGCATCGCCTGCTCCGGCTGCATCAGCATCTTCAGCACGGCCCGCCGCGCGCTGCGCCGGCCGAGGCCGGGCAGCTTCGCCAGCAGGCCGATCAAATGCTCGATCGGATCGTGGGCGCGCAGCGGGAAATGCCTAGAACGGCAGCTTCATGCCGGGCGGCAGGCTGAGGCCGGCGGTGGCCTTCTGCATCTCCTCGGCCATCTGCGCCTCGACCTTCTGCTTGGCGTCGGCATGGGCGGCGACCAGCAGATCCTCCAGCACCTCGCGGTCATCCGCGACCATCAGGCTGGGGTCGATCGAGACGCGCTTGAGGTCGCCCTTGCCGGTGAGCGTGACCTTCACCATGCCGGCGCCGGCCGCGCCCTCCACCAGCGTCGCATCCAGCTTCGCCTGCATCTCCTGCATGCGGGACTGCATCTGCTGCGCCTGCTTCAGCATGTTGCCGAGGTTCTTCATGGCATTGGCCTATCTGTCGTCGTCTGGGGGTGGAACATCGTCGAAGTCGGGCGGTTCTTCCAGCTCGGTCGGCGGAATGTCGCCCGGCTCCATCTCCGCCGCCTCGGCCGGCGCGATCAGCGGCAGGCCGTAGTCATCGGCGCCGGCATCCCGTACCCGCTCGATGCTGGCGCCGGGAAAGGCGGCGAGCAACGCCTGCACCAGGGGGTGGCTCTGCGCCAGGCTGAGCCGCCCGGCTTCCGCATTGCGGCCCTGCTCCGCGAGGGTCGCCTCGCCCTCCGCATTGCTTAGCGCCACGGTCCAGCGGGCGCCGGTCTGTTCCGCCAGCAGCGCGCCGAGCTGGGCGGCGAGGTCGCGCGGGGTGTCGGGCAGCACCCGGATCTCGATCTGCCCGAGGGCGACGCGCACCGGATGGACCCGGTGCAGCAGGTAGGAGTGCAGCAGCGGCTTGCGGCCAGACGCCAGCGCAACCACGTCGCGCCAGGCCTGCGGCTGCGCCGCGACGGCGGCCACGGGTGCAGCCTCGGCCAGCATGGCGCCGCCACCACCCATCGCCCGCAGCCCGCCGCCCCCGCCATTCGGCGCCGGCCGCGGAGCGCCGGCGGGCAGCGAGCCGCCGTCCATGAGCCGCTTCACCAGATCGCCCGGCGGCGGCATCTCGGCGACATGGGCGAGGCGGATCAGCACCATTTCGGTGGCGGCGCGGCGGTCCGGCGCGCCAGCCAGCTCGCCGAGGCCCTTCAGCAGCATCTGCCAGGCCCGCCCGAGCACCGGCACCGAGAGCCTCGCCGCCAGCGCCGCGCCACGGGTGCGTTCGGCCTCGGTCAGCGCGGGGTCATCCTTCAGCGCCGGCACGCTGCGCAGCCGGGTCAGCGTGTGGGTCAGCTCCAGCAGATCCTGCAGCACCATGCCCGGGTCGGCACCGCGCTCATGCGCCCGGTCAAGGGTGGCCAGTGCCGCCGGGACATCTCCGGCCATCAGCGCCTCCATCAGATCCAGCACCAGGCCACGGTCGGCGAGGCCCAGCATGTCCCTGACAGCATCGGCGGTGACCGCGCCATCCGGCCCGCCGAGCGCGATGGCCTGGTCGAGCAGCGAGAGCCCGTCGCGCACGCTGCCGTCGGCGGCGCGGGCGACCATGGCCAGGGCTTCCGGGTCGACCTCCACCTGCTCCTTCGCCGCGATCCGGGCGAAATGGGCGCGCAGCTCGGCCTGCGGCACGCGCTTCAGGTGGAAGGTCTGGCAGCGGCTGAGGATGGTGGCCGGGACCTTGCGCAGCTCGGTCGTCGCCAGCATGAATTTCACCTGGGCCGGTGGCTCCTCCAGCGTCTTCAGCAGCGCGTTGAACGCCGCGTTCGACAGCATGTGGACCTCGTCCAGGATGATGACCTTGAAGCGGCCCTGGGCCGGGCGGTAGCGCAGCCGTTCGCGCAGCTCCCGTACCTCGTCGACGCCGTTGTTGGAGGCGGCATCCAGTTCCTGCACATCCGGGTGGCGGTCGGCGAGGATCGCCAGGCATTCCGGGCAGACGCCGCAGGGCTCGGGGGTCGGGCCGCCGCGGCCGTCGGGGCCGATGCAGTTCAGCGCCCGGGCGATGATGCGGGCGGTGGTGGTCTTGCCGACGCCGCGCACCCCGGTGAGCATGAAGGCATGCGCCACCCGATCCTGGGCGAAGGCATTGCGGAGGGTCCGGACCAGGGCTTCCTGGCCGATCAGCTCGGCGAATGTGCTCGGGCGGTATTTGCGGGCCAGCACCCGGTACGGGGTAGCGGCGGCGGCCGGCGGCGCGGGCGCGGCCGGGACAGGCGCAGCCTGGGGCGGTTCGGCCGGGGCATCGCCGAACAGGCCGGGGCCTTCGGGCGGCGGCGGCTCCGGCAGCGCCTCGACCTCGGGGGCATCGGGCGGATCGGCGGGACCGAAGAGCGAGGAGGACATGCGCGGGGGGCGGAATCCTGGTGGGCGGTGGCCGCCGAGCCGAGCCGCATGGCGGCGTGGATTCCCGCCTCGGAGCGCGCCCGCTCCCCGGCGATCCGCACCGAAGGGTGGAAGGCCGGCAAGCGACCCGGGCAAGAACCCGTTGCGGCTGCTTCCTTCCGGACCTGACCGGGTTGGCGAGGAGCCCGTCCACCGCCGACCTTCCGAGGACACCATATCATGCCAGAGGGGGAGGCGCACAATGCCACCTGGCGTAATGGTATGGCGGTTGCGCGCGAAACCTGCGGATCCGTGCCGCGGCGGATCCGCCGCGCCGGCGCCGGCGCCACCCCCGGTTGCCGAGGCCCCGGGCGCGTGGCAGGGTCCGGTCTGCATGCTCTCGATCCCCGCCAGCCGCCCCAACGCCTATACCGGCAGCCCCCTCGACCGCGCCGCGCTGCGGCGGGAGGACGCCGACTGGATCGCCGCCGCGCTGGCCGATCCGGAAACCCTTTTCGTGCCGGTGTGGCGCGCCCGCAGCCTGATGAAGGGCGTGCAGGAGGGGCGCCCGGAAGCGGTGCTGCTGACTGGCGCCGCCGCCGAGGCGGTGCGCATGGCTGGCGGCCCCTGGAGCTTCCTCGGCCTGTGGGAAGGCCGCCCGGTCTTCGCCGTGGATTGCTCCGAGGCGGCCGATCCGCTGCCGCTGCTGCCCGAGGGCATGGGCAGCTTCACCGATCTGCGCGCCGTCGCCGGGCTGCTGCCGGCCGGCGAGGCCAGCGTGCTCGCCCATGCCCGCGGGCTGATGCACTGGCGCACCAAGCACCGCTTCTGCGGCATCTGCGGGTCCGGCTGCGAGCCCCGTTCGGCCGGCCACGCCATGGTCTGCACCGGCTGCAAGGCGCAGCATTTCCCGCGCACCGACCCGGCGGTGATCATGCTGGTGGTGCGCGACGACCACTGCCTGCTCGGCCATTCCACCCGTTTTCCCAATACGGTCATGTATTCGACCCTTGCCGGTTTCGTGGAGCCGGGCGAAAGCCTCGAGGAAGCGGTGCGGCGGGAGGTGCTGGAGGAAAGCGGGATCGTGGTCGGCGATGTCCGCTACCATTCCTCGCAGCCCTGGCCCTTCCCCTCCTCGATCATGCTCGGCTTCCATGCCGAGGGGCTGACCGAGGCCATCACCATCGACCCCGAGGAATTGCGCGACGCCCGCTGGTTCAGCCGGGCTGAGATCCGCGACCCGGCGGCGCATGGCTTCGCCCTGCCGCGGGCCGACAGCATCGCCCGCCGACTGATTGAGGATTGGCTGGCTCATGGGATGCCCCAGGACCGGACAACCGGGGCATGAGGCTGGCCGGGTTGGGGCTGGCGCTGCTGCTGGCGGCTTGCGGCCGCACGGTCCCCCAGGTCCCGTTGGGGGAGGATACCCCCGGCCACCAAGCATGCCGGACGGAAGCCCAGAGATCCCCGGGCGTCGCCGCGCTGAACGCTCAGCGCAACACCCTGAACCAATGGAATACCGACCGCCTGGCCAAGGAGCAGCAGGTCGTGAGCGCCCGCGCCTACCGTGATTGCCTTCAGGCCCGCGGCCTCGCCGCGCCGGGCGGGGTGGAGCCGGTCAGGCCGCGTTGACCTTGCGGGCCATGACCAATTCAGCGATCCGCCGCACCAGCGCGGTCTGATCGTAGGGCTTCGCCAGCACCTCGAATCCATGGTCATCGGCGCCTTCCACCGTGCCGGCGAAGCCGGTGGCCAGCAGCACCGGCAGGCCCGGCCGCAGCCGCAGCGCCGCCTGGGCCAACTCGATCCCGTTCATGCCGCCGGGCATGACGATGTCGCTGAACAGCAGGTCCAGCGTCTCGCCCCGGCGCAGCAGGGCCAAGGCCTCCAGCGCATCCTGGGCCGCGATCACCCGATAGCCGGCATCGCGCAGCGTCTCCGCCGCCACCTCCCGCACCCGCTCGTCATCCTCGACCACCAGGATGGTGGCGCGAGCCAGGCCGGCGACGGTCTCGGGCGGCAACATGGCGCTGGGCGCCGGGGCGCGGCCGGCAGCTCCTCCGCCTCGGGCAGGTAGAGCGTCACCACCGAACCCTCGCCAGGGGTGCTGTCGATCGCCACATGGCCGCCGAGCTGGCGGATGAAGCCGAATACCTGGGACAGGCCAAGGCCGGTACCCTTGCCCTGCGGCTTGGTGGTGAAGAAGGGCTCGAAGACGCGCTCCAGCACCGCGGCGGGCATGCCGGTGCCGACATCGCGCAGCGAGATTGCCACGTAGTCGCCCGGCTTGGCATCCGGATTGCTGGCCAGCAGCGTCTGGTCCAGCCGCGCCGGACGGGTCGTCAAGGTCACCGTGCCGCCGCGCGGCATGGCGTCCCGGGCATTGATCGCGAGGTTCAGCAGTGCCGCTTCCAGTTGCGCCGCATCGGCCCGGCAGGCCGGCAGTTCCGGGTCGAGCACCAGGGCCAGGGTCACGGCCTCGCCGAGGGCGCGCTGGATCAGCGGGGTAAAGCCCTGCACCAGCTCGTTGGCGTCGAGGCTTTCGGTGTGCAGCCGCTGCCGCCGGGCGAAGGCCAGCAGGCTGGCGTTCAGCTTGGCGCCACGCTGCACCGCATCCCGCGCCACGCCCAGCAGCTTGCGCACCCGGTCATCCGCCGCGGCACCGATATGACGTTCCAGCAGATGCACGGTGCCGAGGATGGCGGTTAGCAGGTTATTGAAATCATGCGCGATGCCGCCGGTCAGCCGGCCCAGCGCCTCCAGCCTCTGGGCCTGCATCAGCCCTGCCTCGGCCGTCTCCCGCCGGGCGATCTCGCCGCGCAGCTCGTCGGCGGTCACCGAAAGCCGTGCCTGCACCCGCTGCTCGGAACGCCAGCGGCGGATCGCCAGCGCCGTGGTGAGGCTCAGCGCGAGGGCCACGACCAGGCAAATGCTGCCGGTCAGGGCGGTGTTGCGCAGCCATTCCCCCGCTACCCGGTCCATTGAGACGGTGACCGAGACCACCAGCGGGTGCTCGCCCACCTTGCGGAAGGCGGTGAGCCATTCCTGGCGTTCGCCGAAGCGCTGGATGGCGACGCCGGCCTCGCTCGGGTGGAGCACCGCGGCCGGCACGCTGCCCGGCTCCGGCGGATCGAACAGGCCGTTGCCATCCTTGGTGGGATGGGAGGCGAGGATCTGGCCGTCGGTGCGCAGCAGCGTGAAGGTGGCCCTGCCCTCCGGGTCCATGGCGTGCCACTGGGCCTGGAAATAGCCCGGCAGGATGGAGCCGATGACGGCGCCGTCGAACCGCCCCTCCGCCGTCTCCCGCCGCCGCGCCATGACGAAAGTGACGATGCCGGTCAGCCGGGAGAGCCGTGGCGGGCCGAACACCAGCCCGCGCTCGCCCGCCACCAGGCTGCGGAAATATCCCCGCGTGCTGAGGTCGAGCGGCGGGGTCGGCCAGGCGATGCTGAGCAGCGCGACCCTGGCGTCCGGCCGGACCAAGTGCAACGAGATCGACTGCGCCACCGCCTCGTCAAGCAAGACCATCCAGCGTTGGATCGGCTCGGCCTCGGCATCGATCTGGTCCCAGCTAAGGCCGCGGATCCGGTCCTCGATCCGGTCGAGCACCAGCGCATTGGTCTCGACGACCTTCAGCGCATGCTCCTTGGCGATGGCGGACAGCCGGTCGGCATCGGCATAGGCCTGTGCGGTCAGCTGCTGGCGGTCATAGAGCGCGGTGCCAAGCAGGAAAAGCAAGGGCACCAGGATCGAGGCGACAAGCAGGATGCGCAGCGAAAGCGGCACCTGTCGGTTCAATGCGCCCGCAGCACTCCCGCCATTGCCCGCAGGCATGGAACCCCTTTCGCAACAAAGCCGCACGATGGTGCGACCAGTTACGAATATCTTATCATTTCAGCGTGACTTGCGCGATCCGGAATAACATACGATTTTGGACCGAGTCTGGATCAATGTGCCTCGGCCCAGCTCCGGCCTGAGCCGACCTCGACTGCCAACGGCACCCGAAGGGTGGCGACGCCTTCCATGACCTGCCGCACCAGGGCGGCGGTCGGCTCCACCTCGGCCTCCGGCACCTCGAACACCAGCTCGTCATGCACCTGCAGCAGCATGCGAGCGGCGAGGCCGGCTGCCTTCAGCGCTCCGGGCAGACGGACCATGGCGCGCTTGATGATCTCGGCGGCGCCGCCCTGGAAGGGGGCGTTGATGGCGGCGCGCTCGGCGCCGGCGCGGCGGACCATGTCCTTCGCGTTGATGTCCGGCACCCAGAGCCGACGGCCGAAGGAGGTGGAGACATAGCCGCGCAGCCGCGCCTCCTCCTTCAGCCGCTCCATGGCGTCCCGGATGCCGGGGTATTGGGCAAAATAGGCGTCGATGATGCCACGCGCCTCACCCGGCCCGATGCCGAGCCGCCCGGCCAGGCCGAAGGCGGACATGCCGTAGATGATGCCGAAATTGATCGTCTTGGCGCGCCGCCGGGCTTCCTTGTCCACCGCATCCGGCGGCAGGCGGAAGATGTCGGCGGCGGTGCGGGAATGGATGTCCTGGCCGGTCTCGAAGGCTTCGCGCAGCGCCGGCACCTCGGCCAGATGCGCCAGCAGCCGCAGCTCGATCTGGCTGTAGTCGGCGGCCAGCAGCACATGCCCGGGCTCCGCCACGAAGGCGCGGCGGATCTTCACCCCTTCCTCGGTGCGGATCGGGATGTTCTGCAGGTTCGGCTCGGTGGAGGCGAGGCGGCCGGTGCTGGTGTTGGCCATGGAGAAATCGGTGTGGACCCGGCCATCGCGCGGGTCGATCGCCGCCGCCAGCCCGTCCACATAGGTCGATTTCAGCTTCGCCAGCTGCCGCCAGTCCAGCACCTTGCGGGGCAGCGGAACGCCCTGCGCCGCCAGCTCCTCCAGCACCGAGGCATCGGTGCCCCAGGCGCCGGCCTTGCCCTTGCGGCCGCCCGGCAGCTTCATCTCGTCGAACAGGATCTCGCCCAGTTGCTTCGGCGAGCCGACGTTGAAGGGGCGGCCGGCCAGGGTGTGGATTTCCTGCTCCAGCACCACCATGCGCTGGGAGAAATCCTCGCCGATGCGGGCCAGCTCGGCGCCATCCACCTTGATGCCGGCGACCTCCATGTCGCGCAGCACCGCGACCATGCGGCGCTCCACCTGCTCGTAGAGGGCCAGCGCGCCCTCCTCCCGCAGCTGCGGGCGCAGGACGTGCCAGAGGCGGAGGGTGACGTCGGCATCCTCCGCCGCATATTCGGTGGCCTTGTCGAGCGGCACCTGGGCGAAGGAGATGCGAGTGCGGCCGGTGCCGGTGACGGCGTCGAAGCCGACCGGCTTGTGGTTGAGATGGAGGACAGAAAGCTCGTCCATCCCATGCCCGTGCTTGCCGGCCTCCATGGCATAGGAGATCAGCATGGTGTCGTCGATCGGACCGACCTCGATGCCGCCGTTCTCCGGCCGGCGGAGCACTTCGAGGTCATATTTGGCGTGCTGCAGCACCTTCAGCACGCCCCGGTCGGTCAGCAGCGGCCGCAGCGCATCCATCGCCTGGTCGAAGGGAATCTGCGGCGGGGCCTCCACCGGGGCGGCCAGCATGTCGCCCTGGTTGGTGCCGGCGGCGACATGGCGCAGCGGGATGTAGCAGGCCCGGCCCGGCGCGGTGGCGAGGCAGACGCCGACGAGATTGGCCCGCAGCGCGTTCAGGCTGTCGGTTTCGGTGTCGAGGCCGATGATCCCGGCCTGCATGCCCTCGGCGACCCAGGCGTGCAGCGCCTCCAGCGTCGTCACCGTCTCATAGGGGCCAAAGGGAATGCTGCCGCGGTCGATCTCGGGCAGCGCGGTCGCGGCCTGGGCGGCGGCGACGGCGGCTTGGCGTGCCCGGGTGCCGGCATCGCCCGCTGCTTCACCGAGGCCCATGCGGGCGATGACGCTGCGGAAGCCCTGGGCGGCGAGGAAGCTTGAGAGCATCGCCGGGTCCGGCGCCCGCACCGCCAGCGCCTCCACCGCAAGGGTCAGCGGCGCCTGGTCGTCGAGCTGGACCAGGCGCTTCGAGATGCGCGCCTTCTCGGCATTCTGCTCCAGCGCCTCGCGCCGCTTCGGCTGCTTGATCTTGCCGGTGTTCGCCAGCAGCCCTTCCAGGTCGCCGTATTCCTGGATCAGCGCCGCGGCGGTCTTGATGCCGATGCCGGGCACGCCGGGGACATTGTCGGTCGGGTCGCCAGCCAGCGCCTGGACATCCACCACCTTCTCGGGGGGGACGCCGAATTTCTCGAACACCTCGGGGTCACGGATCGGCTTCTGCTTGATCGGGTCGAGCATCTGCACGCCCGGCCGCACCAGCTGCATCAGGTCCTTGTCGGACGAGACGATGGTGACTTCGCCGCCCTGGGCGACGAATTCGCGCGCATAGGCGGCGATCATGTCATCCGCCTCGAACCCCGGCTGTTCCACCTGGGCGACGCCGAAGGCCTCGGTCGCCTCGCGGATGAGGGCGAATTGCGGGATCAGCTCGGGTGGCGGGTCGGGCCGGTGGGCCTTGTAGTCCGGGTAGATCTCGTTGCGGAAGGTGAGGCGGGAGGCGTCGAACACCACCGCCAGATGACTGCCGCGGTGGTCGGTCAGGAAGCGCGACAGCATCTGGGTGAAGCCGAAGACGGCATTCACCGGCGTGCCATCCGGCCGGGTCATCGGCGGCAGGGCGTGGAAGGCGCGGAAGATGTAGCCCGAGCCGTCGATCAGGACGAGGTGCTTCGCCCCGGGCGGGGTGACCGGCACCGCCTCGGCCGCGGCTTCGGCCAGGGCATTGCCGCGCGGCCGGCCAGCCACGGGGGGTGGGGCAGCGCCGTCGGCCAGTTCGGGCGGCGCGGCGCCGGCCTCAGTGGTGGTCGTCGCCACCCGCCCCGACCTTCAGCACATAGGTGATGGAGCAATAGGGGCAACAGACCTCGGACTCGCCATCGTTGATCCGCAGCCAGACCCGCGGATGGCCCAGGCCGCCGACGCCGATCTCGCCATCGCAGGGGATGCTGCGCCGCTCGACCTCGATGCGCTGGTCCGGGGTCACGCCGGGGGTTGGCTTCGGCGCGTAGCCGGTCAGTTTGGCGTCGCGCATCGGGCTCCTCATGGACATGCTGGATCGCCGCGCACCATAGTGGGCATGGCTCCGATGGACCAGCCCGCAGCAACCGATGACCCGTCGTCGCCCCGCATGATCCGCCTGCTTCCGGCCCTGTTGCTGGCAATGCTGCTCGGCGCGTGCTCCCCGCGGGTGCTGCCGGCCGGGCCGGCGCTGGGGCCGGCGGCGCTGGCGCGGGATGCGCTGGTGATGCCGGACGGCGCCCGGCTGCCGCTGCACGCCTGGCTGCCGGAGGGCCCGCCGCATGCCGTGCTGCTGGCGCTGCACGGCTTCAACGACGCGGCACAGAATTACATGGCGGATGCGGCGCCGGAGTTCACCAACCGCGGCATCGCCGTCTATGCTTATGACCAGCGCGGCTTCGGCGCCGCCCCGCACCGCGGCATCTGGGCTGGTGGCGCCACCCTGGCCGCCGATGCGACCGTGGCGGCCCGGCTGATCCGCGCCCGCCACCCCGGCCTGCCGCTGCTGCTGCTCGGCGAGAGCATGGGGGCCGCGGTGCTGGTCCTGGCCGCGAGCGGGCCGGAGCCGCCGCCGGCGGAGGGCTACATCCTCTCGGCGCCCGCGCTCTGGGGCCGCGCCGGCATGCCGGGGATCATACGTGGCGGGCTCTGGCTGGCGGCGCGGACCATCCCGCTGGTAGGCTTCCCGGATGCCGTCGGCGGCCTCGCCGCCTCGGACAACGAGGCGGCGCTGCGCCGCTGGGGGCGCGACCCGCTGACCATCAAGATCACCCGCGTCGATGCGGCGCATGGGCTGGTGGATCTGATGGATGCGGCGGTGGCGGCGCTGCCCGGCTGCTGCCGGGGGCTGGCCGGGACGATGGCTCCGACCCTGGTGCTGATCGGCGCCAAGGACCGCATCATCCCGGTGCGCACTGCCCGCCGCGTGTTGCGCAGCCAGCCGCCCGGCGCGGCCCGGGTCGCCTTCTACCCGGAAGGATGGCACCTGCTGCTGCGCGACCTGGACCGCGCGGTGGTGGCCGAGGATATCCGCGCCTGGATCGCCGCGCCCGCGGCGCCACTGCCCTCCGGCGCCGATCAGGCTGGCGCGGCCTGGCTGGCGGATGACTCCTGACAGGGCGGCCCTTCAGGCCGCCAGGGCAAGCATCCGCGCCGCCGTGTTGAGCGCCGCGGCGGTGGCTTCGATGACGCGGATGGTGTCGTTCTGCTCCTGCAGGGCGCGGCGGAGGTTGGCGGTGGCCGCCTCCAGCTCATCCTCCTCGGCGAGGGCGGCGGCGATCCGCTCAAGGACAACCGTTGCGATATTGCCCCGCAGCAGCTTCTGCCCGCAGGCTGTGGCGCTTCAGCATGGCGCCTGTCGGCGCGTTCGCCGGGCTTGCTCATGGCGCGGGCGGCGCCAGCCGCTCGGCAAGATCGAGCGCGTCATCGGCATCCATCAGCGCCTGGGTGGCCCGGGCCTCAAGGGTGTCGCCGCCGCTCGCCAGCGTCTCGTAGGCGGCGCTGAGGCTGTCCAGCGCCCGGCGGGCCGCGGCGACCTCGGAGGTGCGGCGCGGCGCCATGAAGGCGGCAGTGCGGTCGGCGATCCAGGCGTCGCCGGACTGCTCGGCCTCGCCGCTCCACCAGGGCAGGCCGACCTGCCGCTGGTAGCGCGCCAGCATCGCCGCCGGGCGGTTCAGCGCGACCTCGCGCTCGGCATTCCGCAGCAGCCGGTCGTGCAGGGCAAGGTGCCAGCGGATCAGCGGAGCATGGTCCTCCAGCTCGGCGCGGAGCGCGCTGCGCTGCAGCGCCTGGGCCGCCCCTCGGGTGATCGGCCCGGCCGCCACAAGCTCGGCCGGCACCGCGATGCCGAGTTGCCCGGTGACAGTCCCGGCAGCGGCGAGCGCGGAGGCCGCCGCCGCTTTCGCGCGGGCCGGGGCATCGGTGGTGGCGAGCGTCAGCACCGCGGCGAAATAGCTCCGGAGCTGCTGATTGTGTTGCCGGAGCAGCAACAGGGAATCGACGTAGCGGCGATCGGCACAATCCCGCAGCCGCCGCGCCGCCGGGCTGTTCGGCTCGGCCTGCGGCGCGTCCATCGCCGGGCAGTCCGCGGCATTGAAAGGATCGGTGGGCTGATAGGCAGCGGTGCGGCGCAGCCGGGCCTGACGCTGCCCGAGTGGCGAGCGGGCCTCGGCCAGCGCCGCCTCGCCGGAGGCATCGAGTTGGGTCTGCATCACGGCGACCAGCACCGGGTCCAGCGCCTCGGTGTAGGTGGCGCCGGCGCGGGCGACATCTGCGTATTCGCCAGGGCCGGGTCCGGCGCAGGCCGCCAACAGCGGTGCCGCGGCGAGCCCAAGGCGGCGCCATCCAGCCATTCTCGCCAACGCCATCGGGGTGCCTCGGCAGGACGTCGGCGGCGAGGGGACCATGCCTGCGGGGCGGCGGACAACCGCGTGTCGTTCGCCTCCCGATCTCGTGACGCCGCGGCTTGGTCCGGTGGTCATCAGCCCGCCCGCGGATGCGCCTTGCGCCAGGTCGCCAGCAGCCCCGCCGCATCCACCACCGTATAGCGCTGGGTGGTGGAGAGGCTGGCATGGCCCAGCAACTCCTGGATCGATCGCAGGTCGCCGCCGCCGCCCAGCAGATGGGTGGCGAAAGAATGCCGCATGGCGTGTGGTGTCGCATGCTCCGGCAGGCCGGCCAGACGGCGGTAGTCGCGGATCGCCTTCTGCGCCACTGCCGGGTCAAGGCGCCCGCCGCGGGCACCGCGGAACAACGGCTCCCCCGGCCCGGCGGCGGGGCGCAGCGCGAGGTAGTCGGCAATCGCCTGGCGGACCACCGGCAGCACCGGCACCACCCGCGGTTTCGCGCCCTTGCCGACCACCCGCAGCCCGGCCTCGCTGCCCGGCAGCGGCGCGTCGCGCACGTCAAGCGCCAGCGCCTCGCTGATGCGCAAGCCGCAGCCGTAGAGCAGGGTGAACAGGGCGATGTCGCGCGCCGCCTGCTCGGCTGGCGCCTCCGACCGGGCGGGGTCGTGCACCGTGCCGACCTGGGCGGCGGCTTCGCGGGCCTGTGCCGGGGTCAGTGCCCGTGGCACCGGCGGCTTCGGCCGCGGTCCACGCAGCCCGCCGAGCGCCGGCGTGGGCAGGCCCTCCGTGCGACCGAGGTAGCGCAGGAAACTGCGGATGGCGGCGACCTGCCGGGCCAGGGTGGCGGTGCCGACGCCCTCGGCGGCGCGGGCGGCAAGGAAGCCGCGCAGATCGGCGGCGCGCAGTCCGGCAAGGGCGGCGGTATCCGGCTCCTCGCCCAGATGGCCGGTGAGGAAGCCGAGGAAGTCGCGCAGATCGCGGCCATAAGCCTCGACCGTATTGGTGGCGGCGCGCCGTTCGCGTGCCAGCCAGTCGAGCCAGCGGGCGCGCGCCTCGGCGCCGGTCATGCCGGCGGGCGGGGCATCATGCGCGGCCCCGCCGCCTCTAGCGCGCCAGGGCTGCGGCCACCGCGCGGCCAAGGAAGGCCAAGGTCGCGATGGCCTGGCGGGCCGGCAGCGCCGCGGCGTCGCGGGCGCCGAGGGTCAGCAGGGTCGGGTGCCCGGTCCAGACCGGCACCCGGACCAGCGCATCGCGGCAGACCAGCGGCGCCGCTTCCTGGTGCAGCAGCTCGGCCTCGTCGGCCGGTGTCGGCCGGACCAGCGCATCCCGCCCGGGCCCAAGCAGCCGCGCCACCGTGCCGCGCGCCAGGCGGTGCACGCCGCGGCGGTCCGGCTGCTCGCTCACCAGGGCGCAGGTCTCGATGCCGAGCAGCGCCGGCAGCTCCTGCGTCACCGTGTCGATTACGTCAGTGCTGCGCATCAGCGCCAGCACCGCGAGGCGAACCCGGATGGTCAGCCCATGCCCGGCACGGCCGGCGGTGACCGCGGCATCGACCTCGGCCTCCAGGCTGCGGACGCGGCGGCGCTCGGCCGCCAGCATCGCCGCCATATGGTCCGCCATGCGCTCCCCATGCACCCGCTTCGGTGGTTCCAGCACACGGAACAGCTCCGGCCGCTCGGCCAGGAATTCCGGGTAGGCGCGGAGGAAGGCGACGACGGCCTCGGGGACCGGCAGCGCCGACTCCGCGGGAGCCGGCAGGATTCTGGTCTCGGGGAGGATGGCTGTCACAGGATGCTCTGGCCCGTCTTGCGCCAATCGGCCAGGAAGGCATCAAGCCCCCGGTCGGTCAGCGGGTGTTTCAGGAGCTGGCGGATGACGGCCGGTGGGAGGGTGGCGACACCGGCGCCGAGCTTTGCGGCTTCGACGAGATGGATCGGGTGACGAATGGACGCGACAAGGACTTCAGTCTTAATATGAGGGTAGTTGCGGTATATTTTCACGATATCCGCAATCAGCTGCATGCCGTCGGTGGCGATGTCATCCAGCCGCCCGACGAAAGGAGAGATGAAGGTGGCACCTGCCTTGGCCGCCAGCAGCGCCTGCGCCGCGGAAAAACAGAGCGTGACATTCACCAGCGTACCCTCGCCGGTGAGGGTCCGGCAGGTGCGCAGCCCGGCCTCGGTCAGCGGCACCTTCACCGCGACATTGGTGGCGATCTGCCGTAGGTGCCGGCCCTCGGCCAGCATCTGCTCGTATTCGGTGGCGGTGACCTCGGCAGAGACCGGCCCCGGGGTGATGGCGCAGATCTCGGCGATCACCTCTGCCATCTTCCGCCCGGATTTGGCGATCAGGCTCGGGTTGGTGGTCACACCATCGACTAGCCCTGCCTCCGCAAGGGAACGAATGTCGGCAACATCTGCGGTGTCCACGAAAAACTTCATGGCAAGGGGAGTCCTTTGGCCTGCCGGGAGGGGAAGCGTGGAGGCAAAATCGTTTCAGCTTTGTTCCAGGTCAGGATAGCCGATGCGCGAGGGGCGGGGAAAGCACCGCGGTATGAAAGACACGCTGAGCGTTGCCGTTGAGCCACGATTGAAGGTGCTGTTGCCGCTTCCGCTTGCCGGCGCATACGATTATCGCGTTCCTCGGACGCTGTCACTCAAAATAGGAGATTTCGTAGTCGTTCCACTCAACCAGAGAGACATTCTGGGGGTGGTTTGGGATTCGCCTACCGAGGGAGAATCCAAACCAGTGCCGGATCATCGGCTGCGCGCCATCACTGCCGTACTGCCGGCGCCACCGATGACCGAGAGTCTGCGCCGCTTCGTCGATTGGGTCGCCGCCTATACCCTCAGCCCGCCCGGCGCGGTGCTGCGCATGGCGATGAGCGTGCCGGCGGCGCTGGAGGCGCCGACGCCGCAGGCTGGCTGGGTCCTGGCCGGACCCGGCGGCAACCGCCAGCCCCGCATCACACCTGAGCGGCAGCGGGTGCTGGATGCGATGCGGCCAGGCGAGGTCCAGGCCGGCGGCCAGCTCGCCGCAGCCGCCCGGGTCTCCCTCGGCGTGCTGCGCGGCATGGCCGATAACGGGCTGATCCGCCCGGCGTTGCTGCCCCACCCGCGCCGCTTCGCCCGGCCCGACCCCGACCATCCCGGGCCGGTGCTGGGGGACGCGCAGGCCGCCGCCGCGGCGGCGCTGGTCGAACGGGTCGCCGCCCGTGCCTTCGGGGTGACCCTGCTGACCGGCGTCACCGGCTCCGGCAAGACCGAGGTCTACCTGGACGCCGTCGCCGAATGCCTGCGCCAGGGCCGCCAGGCGCTGGTGCTGCTGCCGGAGATCGCCCTTTCCGCGCAATGGCTCGACCGGTTCCGCGCCCGCTTCGGCGTCGCTCCTGCTCTCTGGCATTCCGAGATCGGCAGCCGCACCCGGCGCGATACCTGGCGGGCGGTTGCGCAGGGCGAGGCGCCGGTGGTGGTCGGCGCCCGCTCGGCGCTGTTCCTGCCCTTCCCCGACCTCGGCCTGGTGGTGGTGGATGAGGAGCACGAGACCGCCTTCAAGCAGGAGGATGGCGTGGTCTACCACGCCCGCGACATGGCGGTGGTGCGCGCCCGGCTGGCGAAGGCCGCCTGCGTTCTGGTCAGCGCCACGCCAAGCCTCGAGACGCTGAACAATGCCGAAACCGGCCGCTACCAGGCGCTGCACCTGCCGCAGCGGCATGGCGGCGCGACCCTGCCTGCGGTGGAGATGGTCGATCTGCGCCAGGCGCCGCCGGAGCGCGGGCGGTTCCTGTCGCCGCCACTGATCGCCGCCGTCAGCGAAACGATTGGCCGGGGGGAGCAGGCGATGCTGTTCCTCAACCGCCGGGGCTACGCACCGCTGACCCTCTGCCGGCACTGCGGCCATCGCATGCGCTGCCCGAACTGCACCGCCTGGCTGGTGGAGCACCGCGCCCAGCGCCGCCTGCAGTGCCACCACTGCGGCCATGCCGAAGCTCCTCCTGCCGAATGCCCGGAATGCGGCACCGCCAACAGCCTGACGGCCGTCGGCCCGGGGGTGGAGCGTGTGCTGGAGGAAGCCATCGCGCTGTGGCCTGAGGCACGGCGCGTGGTCATGGCCTCCGATACCCTGCCCGGCCCGGCGGCGGCCGCAGCGGCGGCGCAGGCGATCCAGGACCGCGCGGTGGACCTCATCATCGGCACCCAGATCGTGGCCAAGGGCTGGCATTTCCCGCATCTGACCCTGGTCGGGGTGGTCGATGCCGATCTTGGCCTGGCGGGCGGCGACCTGCGGGCGGCGGAGCGCACGGTGCAGCTGCTGCACCAGGTCGCCGGCCGGGCAGGCCGGGCCGAGGCGCCGGGCCGGGTGCTGCTGCAGAGCTTCTCGCCCGAGCATCCGGTGATGCGGGCGCTGGTCTCCGGCGACCTCGACGCCTTCATGCGGGAGGAGGCGGCGATGCGCCGCCCCGGCCACTGGCCGCCCTTCGGCCGGCTGGCGGCGCTGATCGTCAGCTCGGAGGATGAGCGGGAGGCAGAGCGCACCGCCCGTGACCTGGGGCTGGCGGCGCCGGGCGGGGAGGGGGTGCAGGTGCTGGGCCCGGCGCCGGCGCCGCTGGCCCTGCTGCGCGGCCGACACCGGCGGCGGCTGCTGCTGAAGACCCGGCGGGACATCGCGGTGCAGCCGGTGCTGCGGGAATGGCTGGCGCGGGTCGAGGTGCCGAACAGCGTTCGGGTGCAGGTGGATGTGGATCCGGTGGGGTTCCTTTAGCCCTCCCCACGAGGCCGCTTTGCGGCCTTGCCCGCGGGGCGGAGGGGCGCTCCCGACCGCCGCTTCAACACAGCCTTCCGCAGCAAAGCCGCGGATAGGACAACAGGAAGCGGGCGGTTCCTGGCTTGGCTATCGCACCCGGATCGCCAGCACCGTCGCCGCCGCCAGTTGCAGCCCCGCCGCCAGCAGCGGCGGCGCGGCCGGCCCCCAGACCTCCAGCGCCGCCCCGAACATTCCGGGCCCAAAGGCGTAGAAGGCCTGGTTCACCGCCGTCACCAGGGCGATGACGGCGGTCACCTGCTCGGCCGGCCACTCCCGCTGAGCGATCAGCGGTGGCAGCGACAGCAGATTGCCGAGGCCGAGGCCGAACAGCACCGTCCCCGTCAGCAGTAGCGGCACCGACTGCCCGGCGGCCAGCGCCAGCAGCACCGACCCCGTCATCTGCAGCAGGAAGTTCAGCACCCCCGCCACCCGCCGGTTCATCCCTGGCGGTAGCATGGTGCCGACCACCGTCCGCCCGACCACGGCGCAGGCGGTGGTGAGGCTCACCGCCAGCCCCGCCCCCTGCGGCCCCAGCGCCGGCGCCATGATGGAGAACAGCGTGGTCAGCAGCCCCATCTGCGCCGTCAGCCCGAGGGCGAAGGCCAGGGCGAGGGTGCGGAAGCCGCGCTGCCGCCAGAGCGGCCCGGCCGGGGCCGGCATCGGCCGGGGTGGCGGGGCTGCCGTGCCGCCATCGGCGAACAGCCCCAGCGCCGCCGGGGTGCGGCCGAACCAGCGCCCGGCGAGCGGCCAGGTCACTGCCAGCGCCGCCAGCGCCACGGCAAGGCTTGCCCAGGCGAAGCCGAGGCCGCCGATCAGCAGGGCCCAGACCGGGGTGAACACCACCCCGCCCATGCTGGCGCCGTTATAGGCCATGGCCAGCGCCGCCGGCCGCCGGCGGTCGAACCAGGGGGCGACATAGGCATTGATCGCCGCGCCGCTGGTCACCGCCCAGCCCGCCGCGGTCAGCAGCGCCGCCGGTACCAGCATCCAGGGCGCCGCGGCGAATCCCCAACCAAGCAGGCCGAGGCAGCAGCACAGCATCCCGCCGCGGGTCACCGCCACCGGCCCGAACCGGCGATGCAGGCTGGGCAGCCGCGTCACCACCACTGCGCTGGCAATGAAATGCAGGGTGATGGCGGCGGAGATCAGCGACAGCGACCAGCCTTCCCGCAGGTGCAGCGCGTGCAGGAAGACCGAGGGGCCGTAGAAATTGATCCCCCAACTGCACATGGCGAGGATGAAGGCGGCCGCGACCACCTGCCAGCCGAAGAACCCTCGTGCCATGTCGCTTCCGGACCTATCCCTCGTGGAGCTTAGCCGAAAGCCGGCTTCCACAACTTCGCCGGGGAACGAATTGTCGGGTGACGGCTGGATTGCGGGGCTGTGAACCCCATGGTAAAGCCGCGCCGCCACGCCGGTTGCCGCCGGTGCGGATCTGCGCTTGCGCACCAACAAGGAACAGGACCGGGACTGCTCGTGGCCTCCATCGAGACCGTTGCCTCCGCGTCGCCCCAAGCGCTCAATCCCACCGGCCTCGCCGCGCGCTACGCGCTGGCCTTGCTGGCCCTGGCCGACGACCGACGCAAGGCCGACCCCACCGCGCTCGACCGCATCGCCGCCGATCTCGAGCGGCTGGCTGCGGTGTGGTCGGAGGACAGCACCTTCCGCCATTTCGTGGCCGACCCGCGCCTCGATGCCGCGGCGCAGAAGCGCGGTGCCTTTGCGCTGCTGGACCGCGTCGGCATCGGCGCCGAGGTGCGCAACCTGGTCGGCGTGCTGATCGCCAACCGCCGGCTCTCGAAGCTGCCGGAGGTGGCCGCCGCCTTCGGCGCGCTGCTCGCCGCGCGGCGTGGCCAGCAGGTTGCCGATGTGGTCAGTGCGCATCCGCTGAGCGACACTCAGCGCGCCCAGATCGCGGCGCGGCTGACCGAGGCCGGCTATTCCGGCGTGAAATTGGCAGAGCGCGTGGATCCGACGATCCTCGGCGGGCTGATCGTGCGGATCGGCTCCCGGCTCTATGACAACAGCATCAAATCGAAGCTGCAGCGCCTGCAGTTCGCCATGAAGGGGGCCGCCTGACCATGGACATCCGTCCCGCCGAGATCTCTGAGATCCTCAAGCAGCAGATCGCCGGCTTCGATGCCGAGGCGAATGTCGCGGAAGTCGGCACCGTGCTGACCGTGGGCGACGGCATCGCCCGGGTCTACGGCCTGCAGAACGTCATGGCCGGCGAGCTGGTGGAGTTCCCCGGCGCCGGCGTGCGCGGCATGGCGCTGAACCTCGAATCCGACAATGTCGGCATCGTGATCTTCGGCTCCGACAAGGAGGTCCGGGAAGGCGACACGGTGCAGCGCACCGGCTCGATCGTTGACGTCCCGGTCGGCAAGGGCCTGCTCGGCCGCGTGGTCGACGGCCTCGGCAACCCGATCGACGGCAAGGGCCCGCTGGTCGACACCACCCGCATGCGCGTCGAGGTGAAGGCCCCCGGCATTATCCCGCGCAAGTCGGTGCATGAGCCGATGCAGACCGGCATCAAGGCGATCGACGCGCTGATCCCGATCGGCCGCGGCCAGCGCGAGCTGATCATCGGCGACCGGCAGACCGGCAAGACCGCCGTCATCATCGACACCATCATCAACCAGAAGGGCATCAACGCCTCCGGCGACGAGTCGAAGAAGCTCTACACCATCTATGTTGCGGTCGGGCAGAAGCGTTCCACCGTCGCCCAGCTGGTGAAGACCCTGGAAGAGAACGGCGCGCTGGAATATTCCATCGTCGTCGCCGCCACGGCCTCCGATCCGGCGCCGATGCAGTTCCTGGCGCCCTACACCGGCTGCACCATGGGCGAGTTCTTCCGCGACAACGGCATGCATGCGGTCATCTTCTACGATGACCTGTCGAAGCAGGCGGTCGCCTATCGCCAGATGTCGCTGCTGCTGCGCCGTCCGCCGGGCCGCGAGGCCTATCCGGGCGACGTCTTCTACCTGCACTCCCGCCTGCTGGAGCGGGCGGCGAAGATGAACGACGACTTCGGCAATGGCTCGCTGACCGCCCTGCCGGTGATCGAGACGCAGGCAGGCGACGTCTCGGCCTACATCCCGACCAACGTCATCTCGATCACCGACGGGCAGATCTTCCTGGAGACCGAGCTGTTCTTCAAGGGCATCCGCCCCGCGGTGAACGTCGGCCTCTCGGTCTCCCGCGTCGGCTCCGCGGCGCAGATCAAGGCGATGAAGCAGGTTGCGGGCCGCATCAAGCTCGAGCTTGCGCAGTACCGTGAGATGGCGGCCTTCGCCCAGTTCTCCTCCGACCTTGACGCTTCCACCCAGGCGCTGCTGGCGCGCGGCGCCCGACTGACCGAACTACTGAAGCAGCCGCAGTACCGCCCGGTGCCGGTCGAGGAACAGGTGGTTTCGCTGTTCGCCGGCACCCGCGGCTATCTCGACAAGCTGCCGGTCTCCGCGGTCGGCGCCTTCGAGCGCCAGCTGCTTGGTGAGCTGAAGGCCTCGGCGCCCGAGATCGTCGACGCGATCCGTAACGACCGCGAGATCAAGAAGCCGACCGAGGATAAGCTGGTGGCCTTCCTCGACAGCTTCGCCAAGTCCTTCGCGGCCTGACGCCTCGGCATAGGGGATAAGGGCCGATGGCCAGCCTGAAGGATCTGCGCGGGCGGATCAACAGCGTGAAATCCACGCGGAAGATCACCCAGGCGATGAAGATGGTGGCGGCGGCGAAGCTGCGCCGCGCCCAGGCGCAGGCGGAAGCCGCGCGCCCCTATGCGGAGCGGATGGAGGCGATCCTCGCCTCGCTCGGCGCGGTGGTGGCGAGCTCGCCGACCGCGCCGCGCATGCTGGTGGGCAATGGCGCCGATCGGGTGCATCTGCTGGTGGTGGTCACCGCGGATCGCGGCCTGGCAGGGCCGTTCAACACCAACGTCGGCCGCCTCGCCCGCAACCGCATCCGCGCGTTGGAGGCCGAGGGCAAGCAGGTCAAGCTGCTGACCGTCGGCCGCAAGGGCGCGTCCTTCCTGAAGCGGGAATTCGCCAGCCGCTTCATCGCCGAGGTGAGCTTCGCCGGCCGCAAGCGCGTTGAATTCGCCGATGCCGAGGCGGTGGCGGTCCAGGTGACGGAACTGCTGGAGGAAGGCGCCTTCGACGTCTGCAGCCTGATCTATAACCGCTTCCGCAACGTGATCACCCAGATCCCGACCGAGCAGCGGCTGATCCCAGCGCCGATCCCGGAGGCCGCGGCCCCCGCGACCGACAGGCTGGCAGCGCTGTACGACTACGAGCCGACCGAGGAGGAGATCCTCGCCACGCTGCTGCCGCGCAATCTGGCCATTCAGATCTACCGCGCCATCCTTGAGAGCGCCGCCGGCGAGCAGGGCGCGCGGATGACCGCGATGGACAATGCGACGCGCAACGCCGGCGAGATGATCAACAAGCTGACGCTGAACTACAACCGCACCCGCCAGGCCAACATCACCCGCGAGCTGATCGAGATCATCTCCGGCGCCGAAGCCGTCTGAGGAGCCCTTAGCTATGAAGAACAACGTCGGGCAGATCGCCCAGGTTCTCGGCGCCGTCGTGGACGTGCAGTTCCCCGGCGAGCTGCCCGCCATCCTGAACTCGCTGACCACGAAGAATGGCGACAACACGCTGGTCCTCGAGGTGGCGCAGCACCTTGGCGAGCGCACCGTCCGCTGCATCGCCATGGACATGACGGACGGCCTGGTGCGCGGCCAGGAAGTGGTCGACACCGGCGCGGGCATCTCGGTCCCGGTCGGCGAGGGCACGCTTGGCCGCATCATGAACGTCATCGGCGAGCCGATCGACGAGCGCGGCCCGGTCCCGCACGAGAAGACCTACACCATCCACCGTGACGCACCGCCCTTCGAGGATCAGGCGACCAGCGCGGAAATCCTGGTCACCGGCATCAAGGTGGTGGATCTGCTGGCACCCTATCTGAAGGGCGGCAAGATCGGCCTGTTCGGCGGCGCCGGCGTGGGCAAGACCGTGACCATCCAGGAGCTGATCAACAACATCGCCAAGGCGCATGGCGGCGTGTCGGTCTTCGCCGGCGTGGGCGAGCGGACCCGCGAGGGCAATGACCTCTACCACGAAATGGTCGATGCCGGCGTCATCAAGCTGAACGAGGGCGACACCGCCGGCTCCAAGGTGGCGCTGGTCTATGGCCAGATGAACGAGCCGCCGGGCGCCCGCGCCCGCGTCGCGCTCTCCGGCCTCTCGGTCGCGGAGTACTTCCGCGACGAGCAGGGCCAGGATGTGCTGTTCTTCATCGACAACATCTTCCGCTTCACCCAGGCGGGCGCGGAGGTTTCGGCGCTGCTCGGCCGCATCCCCTCGGCGGTGGGCTATCAGCCGACCCTGGCGACCGACATGGGCGCGCTGCAGGAGCGGATCACCAGCACCAAGAAGGGCTCGATCACCTCGGTCCAGGCCATCTATGTGCCGGCCGACGACCTGACCGACCCGGCGCCGGCGACCTCCTTCGCCCACCTGGACGCGACGACGGTGCTCAACCGCTCCATCGCCGAGCTGGGCATCTTCCCGGCCGTCGACCCGCTGGACAGCACCAGCCGCGCCCTCGATCCCCGGGTAGTGGGTGAGGAGCACTACCGCGTCGCCCGCGAGGTGCAGCGCATCCTGCAGACCTACAAGTCGCTGCAGGACATCATCGCCATTCTCGGCATGGATGAGCTCTCGGAGGAGGATAAGCTGGTGGTGGCGCGGGCGCGCAAGATCCAGCGCTTCCTCAGCCAGCCCTTCCACGTCGCCGAGGTCTTCACCGGCACTCCGGGCGTGTTCGTGAAGCTGGAGGACACCATCCGCAGCTTCGCCGCCATCGTCTCGGGCGAATACGACCACCTGCCGGAAGCCGCCTTCTACATGGTCGGGACCATCGAGGAAGCGGTGAAGAAGGGCGAGACGCTGAAGCAGGCCGCCTGAGCAGGCAGTCTGCACCAGGCGCCGCTTCCCCGGGTGCACGCTGCTAGCGTGCCCCGGCGGGACGGTAGGCGAGTAAGGATCGAGACATGGCCACCTTCCAGTTCGAACTCGTCTCGCCGGAGAAGCTGCTGCTCTCCCGCCAGGTCGAGATGGCGACCATCCCCGCCGCCGAGGGCGAGATGGGCGTGCTGCCCGGCCATGCGCCGATGATCGTCGCGCTGCGCGGTGGCATCATCCGGGTGCGCGAGAATGGCGCCGAGACCGAGACGCTGTTCGTCGGCGGCGGCTTCGCCGAGGTGTCGCCGGAACGGGTGACCGTGCTGGCTGATGAGGCGACGCCGCTCGCCAGCCTCTCCCGCGCCGCTTCCGAGCGGCGGCTGGCCGAGGCCGAGGCGGCTCTGCGCGAGGTGCAGACCAGCGATCCGGAAGCGAAGCGCGACGCCGCGCTGGCCCGGGTGCTGGCGATGCGCACCGCCGTGGAGGCCGCCCAGGCGGCCTGATCGCCTGGGACGGCGGCGCTACTCCTGGACTTCCCCTGGGGCATGGCTGCAACATTACGGAAAATTTGCCATCACTGCCGTGGCCCTGCCGCCATAAATCTTGAAACGGCACCGGCACCTGAGAACATTGCGGGCGAGGCGGCGTTGTCCGCTGTCGGGGATGGGGATGGCCTGCGATAGGCCGCGGTAAAGCCATGAAGCACTGGCGTGTCGACCAGCTGTCCTGGGATCTCTTCGATGCCGCGAAGGTCGATCCGGAGATCGTGCCGCTGGTGAAGGCTGCTGCCATGGTGGAGCGCAACGGCGACGACTACGCGCTGTACCTCAAGGGTGTCTTCCACGACGATCCGGATTTCCGCCGAGCCGCGGAGAATTGGGCCGAGGAGGAGATTCAGCACGGCGACGCGCTTGGCCGCTGGGCTTCGCTGGCCGACCCGGGCTGGGATTATGCCGCGGCCTTCGCCCGATATCGCGCCGGCTACAAGATCGACACCTCCGCCGATGCCTCGATCCGCGGCTCCCGCACCGGGGAGCTGATCGCCCGCTGCATGGTCGAAACCGGGACCAGCAGCTACTACACCGCCCTGGCCGAGGCGACCGAGGAGCCGGTGCTGCGGCAGGTCTGCAAGCAGATCGCCGCCGATGAGTACCGGCATTTCAAGCTCTTCTACGACCACATGAAGCGCTACCTGGCGCGGGAGGACCTCTCCTTCCTGCAGCGCCTGCGTGTCGCCGCCGGGCGGATCGGCGAGACCGAGGATGACGAGCTGGCCTTCGCCTTCCACTGCGCGAACGAGCCGTTGTCGATGGCCTATGACCACACCCGCTGCTCCGCCGGCTACATGGGCCGCGCCATGGGATTCTACCGCTATCGGCACATCGAGCGCAGCATGGGCATGGTCTTCAAGGCGGTGGGCCTTGAGCCGCGCGGCCGGCTTTCGGGTATCGCGGCACGCGGCGCCTGGCGGCTGCTGTGCTGGCGCCGCGACCGCTTCCGCGAGGCGATGATGCGGCTGGAGGCGCCGGGCTTGCCGCTGGCGGCATGAGGAGCGGCCAAGGGGTGGACGGACGAATGACCTGATCTAGACTGCCGGACAAAAGCGTCCGGGGAAATGGTCATGGAATTCGGCGTCCTCTTCACCTCCCACCCCAATCCGCAGGAAGAGCCCTACCCCCATCACGGCGTGCACGCCCGCACCACGGCAGAGGTCGAGGCGGCGGAACGGCTTGGCTTCGACACCGCCTGGATCGCCGAGCATCATTTCTCCACCGGCTACGGCATCATGCCGGATTGCTTCGCCTACCTGGCCTATCTCGCGGCCCGTACCTCACGCATCAGTTGGCAGCCGGGGTCATCACCCTGCCGCTCTACGACCCGATCCGGGTGGTGGAGAATGCCTCCTTCGTCGACGTGCTCTCGAACGGACGGCTGCGGCTCGGCATCGGCTCGGGCTACCGGCCTTATGAGTTCACCGGGCTTGGCCGCGATTTCGACAGCCGGCGCGACCAGGTGGAGGAAGCCGTCGGGCTGATGTTCGAGGCCTTCCACCGCCGCCGCTGGACCCATGAAGGCAGGCATTACCGCGGCACCGTCGAAGGTCCGTATGAGATGCTGCCGGTGCCGGTGCAGGCGCCGCATCCGCCGCTCTACATGGCCGGCGGCACCGACCGCTCCATCGGCTATGCCGGGCGCCACGGCTTCGGGCTGATGCTCTCGACCCTGCCCTCGGCCGAGACCCTGGCGCGGCAGATCGCCATCTACCGCGCTGCCCTGGCCGAGGCGCCGGCGCAGCTCCGCACCAACCCGGCGGCTGGCGATGTGGACATCGCCCGCTACGTCTATGTGGCGGAGACCGACGCCGCGGCGCGCGCCGACACCGAGGAGCACATCCTTCGTCACATCACGCATTTCGGCGGCAGCGGCACCGGCGGCTATCTCGGCAGCGTCTCGGAGAAAGGACAGGAGCTGCGCTACGAGGATCTGCTGGAGACCACCCTGCTGCATGGCTCAGCCGAGACCATCATCGCCAAGCTGCGGGCGCTGCAGGCGAAGACCGGCATGACCAGCCTGCTGCTGCACTACCCGCCCTATTACGGCGCCGCGAAGATTACCCGCAGCCTGCAGCTCTTCGCCGAGCGGGTGATTCCGGCCTTCCGCCCGCCGAGCGGCGCGCGGGTCACGGCGGCGTAGCGCCTACGGGAGGGAGCATCGCCCTCGCAGGCGGTGCTATCAGGTTGTCGCGGTGAAGGCGGAGGGTCGTATCTGCCCCAGCCGGTACGCTGAAGGCAGGAGCGCCTGTGATTCGCCGCGGAAGGCGTGCCGAGGCGCCGATCGAGAGCGATCAGCGGCCGGTTCCTGCGGGCGATCTAATCCCGCCCGCGCAACGGAATCTCCTTCAGCGCCAGCCCGGCCAGCAGCGACAGCCCGGCGACCACCGCCGCCGCCTCGAACACCATGGCGAAGGCCGGCTCCGCCGCCGCGCCGGTCGCCCCGGCCGGCAGCGCGCCGAGCAGCAGGGAGGAAAGGAAGGCCACCCCGAAGGCGCCGCCCATCAGCCGGAAGAACATCATGCAGGCGATGCCGATGCCGCCGTCCCGCGGCTCCAGCGCATTCTGGATGGTGATGGTGATGGGCGAGAATTGGCAGCCGAAGGACAGCCCCAGCAGCAGCGTCACCACGCTGTCCTGCACCAGTGAATGGCCGAGGCCGAGCCAGGCGATGACCAGGCACATCCCCACCGCGACGCTGCTGCCGAGCAGGGATAGGAAGCGGTAGCGCCCGGTCGCGCTTACCGCCTGGCCGGCCAGGAAGCTGCCGATGACGTTGCCGAGCGTCATCGCTATCATCCGGAGGCCGGCATCCTTGGCGGAAAGCCCGCCGACCAGCTGGTAGTGCAGCGGCACCAGGATCACCAGCGCCATCATCACCATCGATGCCAGGGCGGTGATGCAGATGGCGGCGGTGAAGATCCGGTTGGCGAAGAGGTGCAGCGGCAGCATCGGCTGCGATGCGACCCTCTCCTGCAGGATCAGCGCCACCAGGAAGGCCAGCCCCAGCCCGAAGCACAGCAGCGCCTCCGGCGCCAGCCAGGAGCCGGCGCGCTGGACGAAGGTGATGCCGAGCAGCATCGGCGTGCAGGACAACACGATCAGCGCCGCCCCCAGCCAGTCGATCTTCGGCCGCTTGCCCGGCAGCGGCAGCCTGCGCAGCTGGAAATACGTCGCGGCGAACGCCGCGGCGCCGAGCGGCAGGTTCACCCAGAAGATCCAGTGCCAGGACAGGTACTCGACGAACAGCCCGCCCAGCACCGGGCCGATGATGTTGGCGGTGGCGAAGGTCGCGGAGAGGTAGCCCTGCACCTTGCCGCGTTCCCGCGGCGGCAGGATGTCGCCGACCACGGCCAGGGCGATGGCCCTGAGCCCGCCGCCGCCGAGCCCCTGCACCACCCGTGCCGCGATCAGTGCCAGCATGGTCGGCGCCAGCGCCGAGAGCACCGCGCCGACCACGAAGACCGTCACCGAGACCAGCAGCACCGGTCTCCTGCCATAGAGGTCGGACAGCCGCCCGTAGATCGGCGTCGTCACCGTGGAGGCGATGAGATAGGCCGAGACCACCCAGGGCATCAGATCCCAGCCGCCGAGATCTCCGGCGATGGAGGAGAGCGCCGTCGCCACGATGGTCTGATCGAGACTCGACAGGAACAGCGCCAGGGTCAGCCCGAGGACGATGGTACGCACCTCGCGCTGCGTGAAGCCGGGGCGAGGGGGGATGACGTCCGGGGTGTCGCGCACCGCCTGACGCTAGAGCAAACCCCATCGGGGAGGAAACACCCCTCGGCGGGCCTTGCCCCGCGGCCGCTCGCGCCGGCGTCGCCGGGGCGGCACGGCGGCCACGCTGCCCGGCCGATGTGGCCGGGGCGTCGCGCCGCGGTGGCATCGGCCGCCACGCCGCCGCAGAATGCCGCCCTACGTCCCGGCAAGAGGTGTCCGCACCATGGCCCACCCGCAGAAACCCGTCCTGCTCACCGGTGCTTCCGGCAATCTCGGCAGGGTGCTGGCGCAGGGGTTGGCAGCACAGGGCTGGACCCTGCGGCTGACCGACATCGCCCCCTTCCCGGACCCGCTGCCGCCGCGCGCCCGCTTCGTGCAGGCGGACCTCAATGACGGCGTCGCGCTGCTGCGCCAGGCGGAAGGGTGCGGAGCCATCCTGCATTTCGGCGGCATCAGCGTGGAGCAGCCCTTCGAGACCGTGCTCGGGCCCAACCTGCGCGGCCTGTATCATGTGTATGAGGCGGCCCGGCGAGAGGGCGCACGGGTCCTGTTCGCCTCCTCGAACCACGCGATCGGATTCCACGAGCGGCCGGACGCCTCTGGACCGCAGGGCAATGCTCCGAAGCTCGACGTCGATTGCGCCTTGCGCCCGGATGGCTATTACGGCCTGTCCAAGGCCTATGGCGAGTTGATGGGCCGCACGTATTGGGACAAGCATGGCGTCGAGAACGTCAACTGCCGGATCGGCTCCTGCTTCCCGAAGCCGGTGAATGCGCGAATGCTCTCCACCTGGCTGTCTTTCGGCGACCTGATCAGGCTGGCGACCGCGGCGGTGCTGGCGCCGCGCAGCGGGCATTGCGTCATCTGGGCGTGTTCCGACAACCCGGCCAGTTTTTGGGGCAAGGACCACCGCGACCGCATCGGCTGGCAGCCGCAGGACAGCGCCGAGGCATATCGGGCGGAGGTCGGCCACATTGTCTCGGGCGATCCGGTCGAGGAACGCTACCAGGGCGGCGGCTACGCCAGCATCGGGTATTCCCGCAGCGCGCCCTCGCCGCGCGATGCTTTCGCGCTCGATTGATCGATGGCGGCTGACCGAGTCGCGCTGGAAGCCGGTGAATGGTCGGCGGCGCTGTTGCCGGCGCAGGGCGGCGCCTTCGCCGCGCTCACCTGGCGCGGGATCGACCTGCTGATGCCGCTGCCCGCTGGTGCCGACCCCAATACCAGCTTCTGTGGCGCCTTCACCATGGCGCCCTGGGCCAATCGCCTGGATGGCGGGATGCTGCCGGTTGCCGGCACCACCTACCACCTGCCGGTGAACCGCCCGGCCGATGGCACCGCCATCCATGGCCTGGTGCGCGATGCGCACTGGCAGGTGGAACAGGCGACGCCGGCGCATGTGGTGCTGACCCAGGCGATGGATACCGCACCGCTCGGCATCCCCTGGCGTTTCACCACACGACTCGAATTGCAGCTGGCCGGCGGCGCGGCGACGCTCGCGCTGCGGCTGGTGAATGACGGCGCGCAGCCGTTTCCCTTCGGTCTCGGCTGGCACCCCTTCTTCCTGCGGCCGCCGGGGACGCGGCTGCACCTGCACGCCACGACGCTGTTCGCCCGCGACGCGCGGACCCTGCCGGTGGCGGCGCAGCCCACGGCCGGCATCGATGGCGACGAGGCCGCCTATGAGGGGCTGGACACGCATTTCGCCGGCTGGGATGGCGTGGCGACGATCATCCGGCCCGATTGCGCGCTGCGAATCGAAGCCAGCGGCGCCTGGGCGCACAACCTCCAGCTCTTCGCCCCAGCCGGCGGCAAGGTGCTCTGCATCGAGCCGGTGAGTCATCTGCCGGATGCGCCGAACCGCCCGGCGCTCGCCACCTTCGGACCGATGACGATGCTGCTGCCGGGCGAGTCGCTGGATGCGCGGTTGCGCCTGACCGCGACGCGCTGAGCCCTCTGGTCACATGTCGCGCGCAATCGGCGGTGAAATGCGCCGCGCGATGCGGCGCGCGGGAACGCTTGCCGTGGCGTGACGTTGCGAGATTCAACACGACCTGCAGGGAGGGGCACAGCGCACATGCCAGGCACTGCGCGGAAGACCAACCCCGCACTTTGGGAAGCGGTGAAGGCGCAGGTCACCGCGCGGACAACGGCGGTGCGCCCGGCCAGTGCTCCGCCCGCAAGGCGCAACTCGCCGCCGGAATACCAGCGACGCGGCGGTGGCTATGCCGGGCCGAAAGCCCCTGGCAATCACCTCGACCGCTGGGCGCGGGAGGCGTGGGGCACGCGCTCCGGCAAGGCATCGGGCGAGATCGGTAAGCGCTACCTCCCACGCGCCGCGTGCGAGGCGCCGGCCAAGGAGGAATACACCGGAGCACCGCCGCCAAGCGGCGCGACAAGGCCGCCGGGCGGCAGTTCTCCGCCCAGCCGCCCGATGTCGCGGCAAAGGCCGCAGCGGCGCGGCACCCAAAGGCAAGGGAGCAGAGGGATCGCATGGAACAGGACGAGCCGCAGGGCATCGCCGCGGATTTCCGCGCCCTGGTGAACATCCCCGCCGCCGAGTTGCGGCGCTGGCTGGAGACCGAGGAAAGCCGCTCCGTCGGCTTCACCCCGACAGGCGAGGATGAGGCGGTGGGCCACCAATCCGGCCGCCGCATCCTCGAGATCCTCGAAGGCGGCGAGGCGGAGGAGGACTTCCTGCGCGTGGTGGTGGGCTACATCCGTCGCCATCTGGCGCAGCGACCGGAGGGCGACATCGCGGCGACGCGTTGGCGCTACTCGCTGATGAATTGGGGGCACGACCCCCAGCAACAGGAGGCCATGATGCAGGACAACGACACGCAGCCCGCCGAAGGCGAGGAGAACGGTCCGCAGGCCGGGTCCGAGGCGCCGGCTTCCGAGATGCCGGCAGAGCCGGCGCCGAAGCGCCGCCGCGCCGCGCCGCGCCGTCGTGCGGATGGTGCGGAGACGGAGGCGGCGCCGCGTCGCAGCCGCCGCACCAGTTCCACGGCCGAGGAGGGCGGCACCCCGGCAGCCGTCCGCAAGCCGACCCGCCGCACCGCGACACGTTCGGCGCAGGCCGAGGCCGGCCGCGAGGCCGGTGGCGCCGGCGCGGCACGCAAGGCATCCGCGACCCGCGGCACCGGCGCGAAGAGCGCGGCGCGGGCTGGCGCGGCGAAGCGTACGACCCGCACCGCTGCCGGCGCCGCCCGGACCCCCGCCAAGCGGGCAACCGGTGCCGCCGGGCGCACCGCGGCGGCGGCCAAGGGCGGTCGGGCCAGCGCCGGCACGGCCAAGCGGGCGGGGACGGCAACGACGCGGCGTTCCACCGCCAAGGGAGCCGCCGGGCGCACCGCGGCGGCCGCCAAGGGTGGGCGGGCCAGCGGCGCCTCGAAGCGCGCGACCGGCACGGCGACGAAGCGTGCCACTGGCACGACGGCGAAGCGTGCCACTGGCACGACGGCGAAGCGCGGCACTGCCGCGACCGCGAAGCGCGCCACCGGAGCGGCGGCGACGCGGCGTTCCACCGCCAAGGGAGCCGCCGGGCGCACCGCGGCGGCCGCCAAGGGCGGGCGGGCCAGCGGCGCCTCGAAGCGCGCGACCGGCACGGCTACGAAGCGCGCGACCGGCACGACGGCGAAGCGTACCACTGGCACGACGGCGAAGCGTGCCACTGGCACGGCTACGAAGCGTGCGACCGGCACGGCGGCGAAGCGCGCGACCGGCACGACGGCGAAGCGTGCCACTGGCACGGCGGCGAAGCGCGCCACTGGCGCGGCAACGAAGCCTGCGGCCGGTGCGGCTGCCAAGCGCGCCAACGGCGCGGCGACGAAGCGCGGCGCCTCGAAGGGCGCGGCAGGCCGCACTCCCGCGGCAGCCAAGGGCGGGCGTGCTGCCTCCAGCAGTCGCGGCACCGGCGCGCGCCGTCGTCCGCGCGGGTGACGCAACGGGGCGGGCCGGGAAGGGGGCGCCTTCCCGGCCCGCTGCCGTGCGTTAACCGAGGCTTCAGCAGGTTGGGACCATGCTCCGACGGTCCTCCCGTGGATGCCCGGCACCCCGAATGCGCCCGTCGTCACCTCCCCTGACAGCATCGCCGCCATGGCGTTGAGCGCGGCCCTGCTATCCAGCCTGTTCGGCGGGACGCCGGCTGCGGCCACCACCGGCGATGCCGCCTCCGCCGTGCTGGCGCTGAAGGCGGCGCAGGCGAAGGATGCCGAGGCCCGGGGTGTCGCCGCGGAGCGCAAGGATCCCGTCACCATCACCGCGCTCCAGCAATTCCAGAAGGCGCTGGACAAGGCCAAGGATGTGAACTCGGCGCTGCGCGATCCGCGCATCCTGGCCGTGCTGCTGCCCTCGCTCGGGCTGAGCGACCAGTTGCAGTATCCCGGGCTGGTGCAGAAGGCGTTGATGGCCGATCCGGCCGACAGCAAGGGGCTGCTCGCCAAACTCGACAGCCGCTTCAAGGCGGCGGCCACCTCGCTCGACCTGCGCACCAAGGGGCTGGATGCGCTGAAGGACCCGGCCTTCCAGAAGACGCTGACCGAGGGCTACCTGCAGTACCAGTATCAGCGCGGGCTGGACGAGAAGAACGCTGGCCTCTCCGACGCGCTCTATTTCATTAAGAATGCCCCGGGCGCGACGGACGTCTACAATATCCTCGGCAACTCGGTGATGCGCCGGGTGGTGACCAAGGCGCTCGGGCTGCCGGATGCCATGGCGGTGCAATCGGTCGAAACCCAGGCACGGGCCATCACCGCCCGGCTCAAGCTGGCGGATCTGAACGACCCGAGGAAATTGCAGCAGATCGCCCAGCGCTACGTCATGGCCAAGGCCAATGAGGGCGGCGGCGCCAGCAGCCCGCTGCTGTCATTGCTGGCCTGAGCCGGCAGCGGGCCTCCGGTCGCACGGAACGCTTGCGTCATCGCCGGCCGAGGCGTACCTCCCGCCCCGGGCCACGCCCCCCCACCGGGGCGCATTCGCTTCTGGAAGGGAGCCGCATATGGCGATCGCCACCAAGCCGGACCTGCGTCCGGCCAATCCGAAATTCTCCTCCGGCCCCTGTGCCAAGCGTCCCGGTTGGACGCTGGATGCGCTCTCGGGCGCCTTCCTCGGCCGTAGCCATCGCGCCAAGGACCCCAAGGCCCGGCTCGCCGAGGTGATCGAGCGCAGCAAGGCGCTGCTCGGCCTGCCCGAAGGCTGGCGGCTCGGCATCGTCCCCGCCTCCGATACCGGCGCGGTGGAGATGGCGCTGTGGTCCCTGCTCGGCGCCCGCGGCGTCGACGTGCTGGCCTGGGAGAGCTTCTCCAAGGATTGGGCGACCGACATCCTGAAGCAATTGAAGCTGGCGGATGTCCGGCTGATCGAGGCGCCCTACGGAAGGCTGCCGGCGCTGGCGGCCGATGGCACGCGCGACCTGGTCTTCGTCTGGAACGGCACCACCAGCGGCGTCCGCCTGCCGAACGCCGATTTCATCCCGGATGCGCGCGAGGGGCTGGCGATCTGCGATGCCACCAGCGCCGCCTTCGCCATGGACCTGCCCTGGCACAAGCTCGATGTCGTCACCTGGTCCTGGCAGAAGGTGCTGGGCGGCGAGGCGGCGCATGGCATGCTGGCGCTGTCGCCGCGGGCCGTCGCCCGGTTGGAGAGCTACACCCCATCCTGGCCGATGCCGAAGATCTTCCGCATGACCAAGGCTGGCCGCCTCAACGAGGGCATCTTCAAGGGGGAGACGATCAACACCCCCTCCATGCTCGCGGTGGAGGATGCGGTGGACGGGCTGCGCTGGGCCGAGAGCGTCGGCGGCCTCAAAAGGCTGATCGCGCGGTCGGAAGCCAACCTTGCCGCCATCGCCGGCTGGGTGGCGAAGACGCCCTGGGTGGATTTCCTCGCCGAGGATCCGGCCACGCGCTCCTGCACTTCGATCTGCCTGAAGATCGTCGCACCCTGGTTCCAGGTGCTGGACGCCGAGGCGCAGTCCGCGACAGCCAAGAAACTCGCCACGCTGCTGGAGAAGGAGGGCGTCGCCCTCGACGCCGGTGCCTATCGCGATGCCCCGCCCGGCCTTCGCATCTGGGGCGGCGCCACGGTGGAGACCGCCGACATCCAGGCGCTGCTGCCCTGGCTGGACTGGGCCTTCGCCCAGGTTGAAGCCGAAGCCGCGAAGGTGGCCGCGTGATGCCGAAGGTCCTCATCTCCGACAAGCTCTCCCCCGCCGCGGTTGAGATCTTCCGCCGCCGCGGCATAGAGGTGGAGTTCCGCCCCGGCCTCTCCCCGGCCGAGCTGCGCGCCATCATCGGCCCCTTTGACGGCCTCGCGGTGCGCAGCGCCACCAAGGTCACCCGCGAGCTGATGGAGGCGGCGCCGAATCTGAAGGTGGTCGGCCGCGCCGGCATCGGCGTCGACAATGTGGATGTCACCAGCGCCACCGCCCGCGGCGTGGTGGTGATGAACACCCCCTACGGCAACGCCATCACCACCGCCGAGCATGCGATCGCCATGATGTTCGCGCTGGCCCGGCAGTTGCCGGAGGCCAGCGCCAGCACCAAGGCCGGGAAGTGGGAGAAGAACCGCTTCATGGGCGTCGAGCTGTTCGGCAAGACGCTCGGGCTGATCGGCTGCGGCAACATCGGCTCCATCGTCGCCGATCGCGCGGTCGGGCTGCACATGAAGGTCGTCGCCTTTGACCCCTTCCTGTCGGAGAAGCGCGCGGTCGAGCTGGGCGTCGAGAAGGTCGAGCTGAACGAGCTGCTGGAGCGGGCCGATTTCATCACCCTGCACACGCCGCTGACCGACCAGACCCGCAACATCCTCAGCCGTGCCAATCTGGCGAAGCTGAAGAAGGGCGTCCGCATCATCAACTGCGCCCGCGGCGGGCTGGTGGATGAAGCGGCGCTGTATGACGCGCTGAAATCCGGCCACGTCGCCGGCGCCGCGCTCGACGTGTTCGAAACCGAGCCGGCGACCGACAGCCCGTTGTTCACGCTGGAGAACGTGGTCTGCACCCCGCACCTTGGCGCCGCGACGGCCGAGGCGCAGGAGAATGTGGCGCTGCAGGTCGCCGACCAGATGGCCGACTACCTGCTGAGCGGCGCGGTCTCCAACGCCATCAACATGCCGAGCGTGACCGCCGAGGAGGCGCCGCGCCTCAAGCCCTACATGGAGCTGGCGCGGCTGCTGGGCGCCATGGCCGGGCAGCTGACCCAGGCGCAGGATGGCGCGCTGAAGGCGATCCGGGTCGAATACGAGGGCCATGTCGCCGAGCTGAACCGCCGGCCGCTGACCGCGGCGGGGCTGGCCGGCGTGCTCGGCCCGCTGCTCGGCGCCGTCAACATGGTCAACGCCCCAGTGGTGGCGAAGGAGCGCGGCATCTCGGTGGCCGAGACCGTACACGAGCGCCGCGGCGACTACGCCAGCCTGCTGCGGGTCACGGTGGTGACCGACCGCTACGAACGCAGCGTCGCCGGCACGCTGGTGGGCGAGGCCAAGCCGCGTCTTGTCGAGATCAAGGGCATTGCGGTGGAGGCGGATTTCGCCGCCGACATGCTCTACGTCACCAACCACGACCGGCCAGGCTTCATCGGCCGCTTCGGCATGGTGCTGGCGAATGCCGGCATCAACATCGCCACCTTCCACCTGGGCCGCGCGGCGCAGGGCGGTGATGCCATTTGCCTGGTCTCGCTGGACGGGCCGATCCCCGAGCCGGTGCTGGCCGAGGTCCGCGCCCTGCCGCTGGTGGTGCAGGCGGTGCCGCTGCGGTTCTGAGCGACGTCACCCGGGTGTGATGCCGCGGCCCATCCTGCCGGTGCAAACCTGCAACGGCAGGATGGAGGCGCACATGTCCAACGAGGCATTCGGCAGGACCAATCGCATCTTCGAGGAGGCGGTCATTGCCCGCCGCGAGTTCGGCGCCCTGGACCAGGTCTACACCGCCAATGCCCGGCTGCTGTCGCCCGGTGTCCCGGCGATCACCGGCTTGGCAGGCATCCGGGAATACTGGAGTTCGGCCGTCGCCGGGCTGGGCGTGACGGGGGCGAAGCTGCATTCGCTGGAGCTGACCGTGACCGGAGACCGTGCCGCGGAAGTCGGCCGCGCCGAGATCTTCACTGCCCCGGGCGCCGCGCCCGTATCGCTGAAATATGTCGTTCTCTGGAAGCGGGAGGGCGATGCGTGGAAGTGGGACGTCGATTGCTGGAACATGGACGCCTGACCGGCACGGCAAGCTGATCCGCCGTCCGGGCCGGCGGCGAGCCCGGCAGCCTGATGGCCGCCGGGCGATCCCGAACGCATCATACAGTAAGGGGCAGCGGCTCAGCGCCCCTTGAACACCGGCGGGCGCTTCTCGACGAAGGCGCGGAGGGCTTCCTTGTGGTCCTCGGTCTCGCGGGTGCGCATCATGCCGATCGCTTCGGCGTCCAGCGCCTCGGCCAGCGTGCCTTCCTCGGCCACCTTCATGTTGCGCTTCATGTAGCGCCAGGCGACGCGCGGGCCTCGGCCGAGCTGGGTCGCGAGCGCCATGGTCGCCTCCCGCAGCTCGGCGTCGGGCACCACGCGGTTGACCAGGCCGAGCTTCTCCAGCGCCTCGCAATCCAGCTTGGCGCTGGTGAAGTACAGCTCCCGCGCCTTGGCCGGGCCGAGCAGCTTGGCCAGGAAGTAGTGGCCGCCGAAATCGCCGGAGAAGCCCATGTTGGCGAAGGCGGTGGTCATTCGCGCGCTGGTGCCGGCGATGCGCATGTCGCAGGCCAGCGCCAGCGACATCCCGGCGCCGGCGGCGACGCCGTTCAGCATGGCGATGGTCGGCTTCGGCATCTCATGCAGCAGGCGGGAGCATTCCATGCGGCTGCGCAGCTCATCGGCGCCAGCCTCGGGCGTAACCGGCGGCGGCTTGGCGCCGCTGGCCCGGGCCTTCATGTCGCCGCCCGCCGAGAAGCCACGCCCGGCCCCGGTCAGCACCACGCAGCCGATCTCGGGGTCGGTCGCGGCACCCTGCAGGGCTTCCAGCAAATCCCACATCATCCGGCCGCCGAGCGCGTTCAGCACCTCGGGCCGGTTCATCGTCAGCAGCAGCACGCCCTCGGTGCGCTCCTGCAGCAGCTCGGGTGCCATGGTGTTCCTCCGTCTGATCCCGTTCTGGAATCTATACCGGGACGCCGTGCTAGGCTCCACCGGACCCGGTCCGATTGTGGCGCGTAACGCGGCCGGACGACACACAAGAGGGGGGAGAGCCGCCATGAAGGCCGCCGTGCTGCACGAGGTCAACCAGCCGCTGACCGTGGAAGAGGTCACGCTGCAGAAGCCCAAGGCGCGGGAGGTGCTGGTGCGCACCGCCTTTGCCGGGCTCTGCCACAGCGACCTGCATTTCATCGAGGGGCTCTACCCCCACCCGATGCCCACCGTCCCTGGCCATGAGGTCGCCGGGGTGGTCGAGCAGGTCGGCGCCGATGTCACCTACCTCAAGCCCGGCGACCATGTGATCGGCTGCCTGTCGGTGTTCTGCGGTGCCTGCGCGCAATGCACCTCCGGCCGGACGGTGCTGTGCGAGAACACCGAGGTGAAGATGGTGCCCGGCCAGTCGCGCCGCCTGTCCTGGAAGGACGGCGAGGTGATGCACCAATTCCTCAACCTCTCGGCCTTCGCCGAGCAGATGCTGGTGCATGAGAATGCGCTGGTGAGGATCGACCCGGAGGTGCCGCTGGACCGTGCCACCCTGGTCGGCTGCGGCGTCATCACCGGGGTCGGTGCGGTGATCAACACAGCGCGGATCGAGGCGGGCTCGACCGTCGCGGTCATCGGCTGCGGCGGCGTCGGGCTGTCCGCCATCAACGGCGCGGCGCTGGCCGGCGCCTCCCGCATCATCGCCCTCGATACCCTGCCGGAGAAGCTGGAACTGGCGAAGACCATGGGCGCCACCGACACCGTGCTGGTCGGCAATGACGACCCGGTGCTGGCGGTAAGGGAGCTGACCGGCGGCGGCGTCCACTACAGCTTCGAGGCGCTGGGCCTGAAGAAGACCGCCGAGCAGAGCTTCGCCATGCTGCGCCCGGGCGGCACCGCGACGATCATCGGCATGGTCCCCTTCGGCACCAAGATCGAGCTGCATGGCTACGATTTCCTGCGCGAGCGGAGGATCCAGGGCTCCTCCATGGGCTCCAACCACTTCCGCACCGACATGCCGCGGCTGCTGACCCTGTGGCAGCAGGGGCGGCTGCACCTCGACCACCTGATCAGCGGCCAGCTCAGGCTGGCGGAGATCAACGAGGGCTTCGCCCGGTTGAAGGGCGGCCATGTGGTGCGGCAGTTGATTGCCTTCTGACAGCCGCGGCCTGGCCCTTGCGGGTTCAGGTTACCCGCAAGCGCCCCGCGATCTGACAAGGTACGCAAAAGCGCGCTCGGGCCGATCAGGAACCAGCCCTTTGGCGTGAATGCGATGGATCAGCGGCGGCGATCGAGCCGGTCGAGCTCGGCCGCCACCGCCCCCGCTGCCTCGGATGTACGCGGCAGTCGCGGCATGGCGCCGAGCCGGGCGAGGGTCACGGTCGGTCCGGCGGTGAAGGCCTGGCCGCTGAGCGCCGCCTCCGCCGCCGCCCGGCTGCCACGCCGCAAGGCCTCGGCGGTGCGACGCATCGCCTCGATGACCAGCGGCGGCGCGGCGGTGTCGGCGATGCCGAGGAAGCCTCGCATCTCCGCCCGCGCCATCTGCAATTGCTGCAATACCGAGGGGCTGACCTCCGGCGCGTAGCGCGGGCTGGTGGCCAGCTCATTGGCCAGGAATTCGAGCTGTTCAACGGCCACCGCAGCCTCGGCCGGACGGCCGTTCCAGCGGCTGGTGTCGCCGAGATTGCGCGGCGCGTATAGCGCAGCGCCACGCACTGGATCGCCGATGCCGAACAGGTAATCCGCTGTTGGGTCGCTGGCGCAGCCGCCGAGCGCGAGCAGTGCCGCCAAAGTGCGCCGCCGGGACAATGCTGTCACGAACACGGGAGCCTAGGTACGTAACGGGGCGGGCGGCGTTCGGTCCTGATCGAAACGCAACGGAAGGCACCCATGCGCGGCATCCTGCTTTGGCTTCTCGGTCTCCCCATTCCAATCATCATCCTGCTTTATCTGTTCAACGTTCTCTAATCCGAGCCAGGCGCAGCGCCGCCGAGGGCTGCACCGGCAGATCGGGGGCGTCCCGGCACCTATGGCTGGCGGCTGACCCAGGCGCGTTGCGCCACGCGCCTCGAAGTCCTTCTGGCGACCGCTCCGAGGTTGCGCGCCGGGATGCGAATTGAACAGGGGGCGCCTTGCGGCGCCCCCCCTTCACGGCAGTGCTTCGACGCGTCCTGCTCAGCGCAGGACGATCTCCACACGCCGGTTCTGCGGCTCGCGCACGCCATCGGCGGTCGGCACCAGCGGCCGGCTCTCGCCGAAGGCGGTGACGGTGATCTCGTTCCGGCTGATGCCGCGGGCCACCAGCTCGCCGGCCACCGCATCGGCGCGGCGCTGTGACAGGCGCTGGTTGTACTGCGGCGTGCCGGAACGGTCGGCGTGGCCGGCCACTTCGATGCGGGTGGACTGCACCCGACGCGAGTTGGTCGCCGCCTCGCCGATGATCTCGCGGGCACGGGCGGTCAGGTCGGCACGGTCCCAGTCAAAGAACACCAGGTAGGTCCGGGCCGGCGCCGGAGCCGGGGCAACCGCCGGGGCCTGGGCGACCGGCGGCGGTGGCGCCGGCGGCTGGAACAGCGCGTAGCGCAGGCCAAGCATGACCGAGTGGTTGTACTTCTCCACCTCGATCGTGCCGGCTGCCACTGCGTTGCCGGTGGCAGGGTTGCTGACCGTCGTGAAGATCTCCGGCTGCAGGGTGCCCATGAACCGGTATTCGGCGGTCAGGGTCAGGCCGGTGATGCCAAGCCAGGTGAGCGGGGTGGCGACGCCGGCAATGGCTTGATAGGCGAATTGCCCATCGGTGTCGTTGGCGTTGAAGACCAGGCCGTTGGCTGCGCTCACGCCACGCATGTTGCGGAAATCGGTCCAGACATAGCCGACGCCCGCGCCGACATAAGGCTGGAAGATGCTCTGGCCCAGGCCGAAGTTGGCGAAGTCGAAGTCATAGAAGGCGTTCACCATGACGCCGTAGCTTTGCTGGAACCCGCCGGTGCGACCGACCGGCGCCAGGCCGAAGCCGCGGATGCTGTCGACCTCGTTGCTGCGGTAATTGCCTTCGACTTCCGCTCGGACGCCATTGCCGAAGCCCCAGCCGATGCTGACCACGCCGGCCCAGCCAGTCTCGAAATTGGCTTTGCCGGCATTGTTGATCTGGACGCCCGGCGGCAGCCCGAAGTTACCGGCGACGGTATTGCCGGAAATGTCCCACCGTTCCGGATTGTTGATCCAGTTCACGCCGGCGCCAGCGCCGATGTAGAGGCCGGTGACTGGCTGGGCATTCGCCAGGGCCGGCACCGACAGCAGCGCTGTAGCCAGCAGGGCCCTTTTAAAGTTCATTGGTCATCTCCGTTGCAACGACGCAACTGCCAGGGCGAAGCGGGAAACCGGTGCTCCAACAGTATGCGGTCGCTACCTCAATGAAGCTGGCCGCTCCGGGTTCGCCGGGGCTGATGCATCGCTGCCGCCTGTTGCCGCCAAGCCACAGAGTCCAGCGCCGGCCGGCGTAAGGTGCAGTACACGGCGCCGGCAATGCGGGTGATTTTGTCGCGCAGCATTAAATTGCCTGCCGTTGCCATAACCTACGGTCGCAATTTTGGATTGCGAGGGCGGCGGGCTTGGCCGCCCGACGTCCCTGGATCGAGAGTTCGCTGCGCGCGAAACGTTGATGACCACCGTTGGGCCAAAGCCGCCGCGATGCGGCCGGCGCTGCTGCTGTCCGGACTGCGGCAGTGCTGAACGTGATGCGCTGCACCCTTGACGCAAAAAGGGGCGCCGCGAGGCGCCCCTTTCCGGTCAATGCGAAGAGGTCGGTCTGCGGCTTAGCGCAGAACGATCTCGACGCGGCGGTTCTGCGGCTCGCGCACGCCATCGGCGGTCGGCACCAGCGGGCGGCTCTCGCCGAAGGCGGTGACGGTGATGGCGGTGCGGGCAACGCCGCGGCGGACCAGCTCGGCCGCCACCGCATCGGCGCGGCGCTGCGACAGGCGCTGGTTGTACTGCGGCGTGCCGGAGCGGTCGGCGTGCCCGGCCACTTCGATGCGGGTGGACTGCACCCGCGGCGCGGCGGAGGCGGCCTCGGCGACGATCTGCCGGGCGCGGTCGGTCAGGTCGGCCCGATCCCAATCGAAGAACACCAGATAGGTGCGGGCGATGGCGGGCTCCGGCGCAACCGGGGCCGGGGCCACGACCGGCGCCGGGGCCGGGGTGTTGAAGGCGTAGCGCAGGCCGATCAGCACGCTGTGGTTGTAGTTGGTCGGCTTCACGGTGGTGGAGCCGATGTTGCTGGTCACCCGGAACTCAGGGTCCAGCGTGCCGTAGAAGCGGTACTCGGCGGTCGCCGCCAGGCCGGGCACCATGCGGGTGAGGTTGTAGGACACGCCGGCGATGCCCTGGTAGGCGAACTGGCTGTCGGTGTCGTCGACCCGACCCGTCACGCCACCCGGACCGGCGAGGCGGACGTTCTTCGCCTCGACCCAGCCGTAGCCGACGCCGACGCCGACGTAGGGGGACAGGGCGCCCATGTTGAAGTCATACAGCGCGTTGACCATCACGCCGTAGTTGTTGAGGTAGCCGCTGGAGCCGGCGCGGACGCCGCTGACCGTGACGCGGTCGACCGCGTTCTGGCGGTAGTTGCCCTCGACCTCGGCGCGGAGACCGTTGCCGAAGCCCCAGCCGATGGAGGCCAGGCCGACGCCGCCGACATCCTCGTAGCGCACGCGGGTGCCGCTGTCGTTGGAATCCTGGTGGAAGTTCAGGCCAGCGCCGGCGCCGACGTAGAGGCCCGTGACGGGCTGGGCCTGCGCGGCCACCGGCAGCGCCAGCACCGTAGCGGCCAGAAGGGCCTTCTTGAGGTTCATCCTCACATTCTCCTCGGATTCATAGAGGCTGACAGCCACTGCGCCGTACCGCATCAAGGTCGGGTCGCAACGCTGCATCGATTACAACCTAGCATCGGAAGCGATCCGTGGCACCCGGGGAACGACCAAATCCGGATCGATGTGGCGCTGATGCCACAGGCGGTCATGGCAAATTCGTCACAGCCTGGACAGAAGCTCCGCTTCGTCCTGCGTCGCCATCGATTCGTAAGGAAAAAGCCGGTTTGCATGACCCAGCTTGCGGCCGGGCCGGGCCTCCGCCTTGCCGTAGAGGTGCGGCACCACATCCGGTTCAGCCAGCAGCGCGGGCCATAGCGCCAGCCCCTCGGTCCCGACCAGGTTCTTCATCACCACGTCGTGATGACGAGCCGGCGATGCCAGAGGCAACCCGGCGACTGCGCGGATATGCTGGCCGAACTGGCTGGTGGCGCAGCCGTCCATGGTCCAGTGGCCGGAGTTGTGCGGCCGCGGCGCGATCTCGTTGCCCAGCAGCCTGCCGTCCGCAAGCAGGAAGAGCTCCAGCGCCAGCACGCCGACCAGGCCGAGTTCCGTCGCCACCGAAGCGGCATGGCCACGTGCCTGTTCCGCTACCGCCGCTGGCACCCGCGCCGGGGCGAAGCTGAGATCGAGGATATGGTTGCGATGACGGTTCTCCACCGCGTCATAGACCGCGACCGCGCCATCGGCGCCACGGGCGACGATCGCCGAGAGCTCCGCCACGAAGGGCACGAAGGCTTCCAGGATCAACGGCTTCGGCGCCAGCCTGGCGAAAGCCTCGGCGGCTTCCGCCGGGGTGCGGACGACCGCCTGGCCGCGGCCGTCGTAGCCGAGGCGGGTGGTCTTCAGCACCGCCGGCAGGCCGACGGTGGCGATGGCCTCGGCCAGCCCGGCCTCCGACTCGACCCCGCGCCAGGAGGCAACCGGTACCCCGGCGCGTTCCAGGAAGGATTTCTCGGCCAGCCGGTCCTGGCAGACCCGAAGCACCCCGACGCCGGGGCGGCAGGGGGCGAGGGGTTCCAGCGCCGCCAGGGTCTCGGCCGGGACATTCTCGAATTCGAAGGTCACCACATCCACCGCGGCGGCGAAGCGCGCCAGGGCGGCGGCATCCTCATAGGCCGCGACGGTGGCGGCGGCGGCCACCTGCATGCCAGGGCTGTCGGCGTCCGGCGCGAAGACGTGGCAGCGGTAGCCGAGCTGGGCCGCCGCCATCGCCGACATCCGGCCGAGCTGGCCGCCGCCGAGGATGCCGATGGTGCTGCCCGGCGGCAATGGGAAGGAGCCCGCGGCCTGGCTCATGCCGGCTCGTCCGGCACGCCAGCGGTCTGCGCCACCCGCCATTCATCCAGCCGCTGCGCCAGCGCGGGATCCGAGAGTGCCAGGATCGCCGCCGCCAGCAGTGCCGCGTTGATAGCGCCGGCGCGGCCGATGGCCAGTGTCCCGACCGGTACGCCGCCCGGCATCTGGACGATCGACAGCAGGCTGTCCATGCCCTTCAGAGCATGGCTTTCCACCGGCACGCCGAGCACCGGCAGCGGGGTCATCGCCGCCGCCATGCCCGGCAGGTGCGCCGCCCCGCCGGCCCCGGCAATGATCACCCGGAGGCCGCGGTCGCGGGCGCCGCTGGCGTATTCCACCAACCGCGCCGGGGTGCGGTGGGCCGAGACGACCCGGGTTTCATGCGGAACGCCCAGCTTTTCCAGCGTCTCGGCGGCATGGCGCATCGTCTCCCAATCGGAGCGGCTGCCCATAATGATGCCGACCACGGGGGTGGCCAGGCCGGACTCAGGCGATGATGTCAGGGACAAGCCGGCTCTCCAGCCAGGTGATCTCATCCTTCAGCTTCAGCTTGCGCTTCTTCAGCCGCTGCAACTGCAGCTGATCCGATCGGGCGCCTTCCAGCCGGGCGATGACGGTGTCCAGGTCGCGATGCTCGCTCCGCATCTCGTGTAGGCGGCGCAGCAAGGATTCACGATCATCGAGCATCGGGGCGGGGGCTCGGGCGCTGAAGGAAAGGGTGCAATCCGATGGAGGCCGCCATTACCATGCCCCGGCGCGGGCGCAACAGTGCGCCATCGCCCTCTGCCAACGGCCATGCCAATCCAGAACTGCCCAGCGATACAACTGCAAAGGAGGTTGCCGCATGCACGAAGGTCCGAGGCTCCGCTCACTTGAGCAACGGCACGCGGTGCTTGAACGGCAAATCGGCGAGGAGGATGCCCGGCCTAAACCGGATGAGACGATGCTCACCCGGCTGAAACTCGAAAAATTGCGACTGAAGGAGGAGATCGAACGGCTTCGCCGCAGCGACTGACCCGACACGCCTGGCTTCAGGCCGCGTTCTCCTCGGCCGGGTCCGGGTAGGCCGGGGGGGGCGCGGTATCCGGCGCGCGATCGCCGGCGGCGATCAGCGCCGCGTTCAGGTCGGACTGACTGCAGAGGCCAAGGATCACCGGGTCGCGCGGCTTGATGTTGGCGCTGTTCCAATGGGTCCTGTCGCGCACCTTGGCGATCGTTTCCTTGGTGGTGCCGAGCAGCTTGCCGATTGCCACATCGGTCAGCTGCGGATGGTTCCGCAGTACCCAGGCGATGGCGTCCGGCCGGTCGTTGCGCTTGGAAACCGGGGTATATTTGGCCCCCTTGCCGCGGGCCTTGGGCGTCGGCAGGGCCGTCGTGGAGAGGTGCAGCCGGGCGTTCGGATCGGCCTCGCAGCGGGCGATCTCCTCGCGCGTGACCTGGCCGTTGAGAACCGGGTCGTAACCAATGATGCCCTGAGCCACCTCGCCGTCGGCGATGGCCTGTACCTCGAGCGGGTGCATGCCGACGAAATCCGCAACCTGCTCGAAGGTCAGGGAAGTCTTTTCGATCAGCCACACGGCGGTGGCCTTCGGCATCAGAGGCTGGGTCATGGAATGAACCTTCCGGAAGGCGCGGGGCAGGCAGCCGCGCCGCGGCAATGGCGTGGCATATAGAGGCGGTGCCGGACCGGGTCAAAGCCCGCAACGGAAAAGGAATTGCCCGTCCTGGCGCGTGAGGGAGGAATGCGCATGATCGAGGAGGAACGCCCACGGCCGGTCACCGGCTTCACACCCGCGGTGCTGGACAGTTGGGGTGTGGCAGAATTGCGCGATTACATCGCCCGGCTGCAGGCGGAGATCGCCCGGGCCGAAGCGGCGATTGCGACGCGGGAGGCGCATCGGGGCGCGGTGGATGCGCTGTTCCGCCGGCCGCCCGGCGCTGGCTGACGGAGGCAGAAAAAGGCCGGCGGGATGACCCGCCGGCCGGGTCGGCGCCCGTCGTGACCGGGCACCAATCGCTCAGCTCAGGCGGCCGCGGCCTGCGGCGCCTGGGTGTTGTCCGCCTGCGGCGCCGGGGCATCGTTCGCCAGCGCCGGCCGGCGGCTCTGCACCTCGATCCGGCGCGGCTTCAGCGCTTCCGGCACCACCCGCTTGAGGCCGAGCTGCAACAGCCCGTTCTCGAGCTGGGCGCCATCGACCACGATATGGTCGGCGAGAACGAAGCGCCGCTCGAAGGCGCGGCCGGCGATTCCACGGTGCAGGAAGCTGCGGCCCTCCTCCGGCTGCGGGGCGCGGCCGGTGATGGTCAGGACATTGTCCCGCGCCACGATATCGAGGTCGGCCTCGCCGAAGCCGGCAACAGCCATGGTCAGGACATAGGTGTCCTCACCGGTCTTCTCGATGTTGTAGGGGGGGTAGCCCTGGTTTTCGGTGGAGGTGCGCGCCGTCTCCAGCACACGGGCCAACCGGTCGAAGCCGATTGCAGTGCGGAACAGGGGCGAGAAATCGAGAGCATTCATGGTCTGGAACCTCCTGACGGGAGCAAGGTCCGATTGATCCGGCGGCTCCTCGCCAGTCGGCCCCATGCGGGCACCGGATGGCGGCGGGAACCGCGCCAGGAACCCCGAGCGGGCATTCCTGACAGGGCGAAATTGGCAAACGCCGCCCCCCGGTTCAAGAGGGGCGGCGCTGCCGAAAAACACCGATAGGGCGACGGCGAAGCGGTCGCCAGGCTACTTCTTGCGGGCGCCGATGCCGGCGAATTTCTTGTTGAACTTGGCCACCTGGCCGCCGGTGTCCATCACCCGCTGCACGCCGGTCCAGGCCGGATGCGACTTCGGATCGATATCGAGGCGGATTGTATCGCCCGCCTTGCCGTAGCAGGACCGCGTCTTGTACGTGGTGCCGTCGGTCATCACGACGTTGATCTCGTGGTACTCGGGATGGATGTCGGACTTCATGGCGTGCTCGTGCGTTCAAGTGCCGCCGATACCGACCGGCCGCAGGAAGGGGGCCGTATAAGGGAAGGGGTCAGAGGGCGCAACCGCGCCCGCCCGGGGCAGGGTGCGCCAGCGCGTCAGCGGCGCCCGCGATGCCACTTCACCAGTGCCGCACCGGACCCCAAGGCCGATGCCGGCCAAGGCTCCCAGTACCGGGGCCAAGGGGCATAGTAGTGGCCGGGTCCGGGCAGTGCATAACCGACCGGCGGCGCCACCCAGGGGAGTTCCCCTGGGACCCAGGGCGGGCCGTGATCTCCCCTCATGCGCAGCCATCGCCGCCAGGTCCGGCAGCGGCGGCGCGACCTGGCCGGTCTCGCGGCCTGGGAGGCAGATCGCCAGCGTCGCCAGCAGCACCCTGCGCATCGGAATGCCGCCCATTCGGCGTGTCGATGCCCACCTATACCGGCATCCCGTTACGCAGGCAGGATTTCCCCGCGTTCGATCGCGAAGCTTCGCTCGACCAGGGAGCGGAGCAGTTCCGGGTTGCTCTCGGTGATCAGGATGGCGACCTCGGGCAGGGCCTGGTGCAGTCGGGCCAGCGCCTCCGCATAGCGCTGGGCGAGGGCAGGGGCGAGGCCCTGGAAAGGCTCGTCCAGTAGCACCGCCCTGGTGCCGACCATCAGCGCCCGGCCGAGCGCCACCATCTTGCCCTGGCCACCCGACAGCCCGGCGGCGCGGCGGGGAGCGAGGTCCTGCAGTTCCGGCAGCAGGGTGAAGACGGCGTCCAGCCGGCGGGCGATTTCGGCCGCCGGCAGCTTCAGCACCTGGGCCGGCAGCAGCATGTTCTCCCGCACCGAGAAGCTGCCGAACAGCCGGCGTTCCTCCGGCGCGTAGCCGATGCCGAGCCGTGGGCGATGATGCGCCGGCAGCGCGGTGGCGTCCCGCCCGTCGATGGTGATGCGGCCCTCCCGCACCGGCAACAGGCCCATCAGGGCGCGCAGCGTGGTCGTCTTGCCGGCGCCGTTGCGGCCGATCAGCGCTACCCGCCCGCCAGGCGGGACGTTGAGGTGCACCCGGCGCAGCACCGGCACGCCGGCGATGTCGACCGAGAGGTCGTGCAATTCAAGCATGGGCTTCGATGCCAATCACCTCGCGCCGCACCACCGGATCCGCCAGCACCTGCTGCGGCGGGCCGAGGGCGACGATGCGGCCCTGGCTCCAGACCGCGACACGATCGGCGAAGCGGGCGACCACGTCCATGTCATGCTCGACGAAGACCGCGGTGACACCGGCCTGGCGCAGCACCCGCACCAATGTCTCGACCACGCCCATCTTCTCGGACGCGGCGACGCCGCTGGTGGGCTCGTCCATCAGCAGCAGCCGGGGGTTCAGCGCGACGGCCATGGCGATGTCGGCCAGCTTGCGGGCGCCCTCGTTCAGCGCATCGGCCCGGGCCCCGGCCACGGCGCCGAGGCCGAAGCGGTCCAGCAGCGCCTCGGCCTCAGCCCGCCAGCCGGGCCGCAGCAGCGGCGTCAGCGGCGACCACAGCCCGGCGCGGGCGGCGATGGCGAGGGCGGCGTTCTCCAGCACCGTATGTTCGGTGAAGAGCTGCGGGAGCTGGAAGCTGCGGCCGATCCCGCGCCGGACGATGGCGCGCGGGCGGAGGCCGAGCAGCGAGCGGCCTTCGTAGTCGATGCTGCCGCCCTGCGGCCTGAGGTAGCCGGTGGTCATGTTGATGAAGGTGGTCTTGCCGGCGCCATTCGGGCCGATGATCGCCAGGAACTCGCCGGGCATCACGTCAAGGTCGATGCCATCGGCCGCCTTCACGCCGCCGAAGGCGAGGCGGAGGCTCCGGGCCGAGAGCAGCGGCCGGAGGGGGGCGGTCGCGCTCATGCGCGGGCCTTGAAGCGGGCGGCCAGGATGCCCCAGACCCCCCCCGGCGCGAACAGGATCACCGCCAGCAGCACTCCTCCCAAAATCATCTGCCAGGCATCCGCCACCTGCGCCGCCGCATAGACCCGCACCAGCTCGAAGGCGACGGCGCCGAGGAAGGGGCCGAGGGCGCTGCCCGCGCCACCGAGGATGGCGATGAACACCAGCTCGCCGGAGGAGGTCCAATAGGCCAGCTGCGGCGTCACATGGCGGCTGGTCATCGCCACCAGCGCCCCGGCGGTGCCGCCCATGCAGGCCGAGAGCACATAGGCGAACAGCAGCACCCGCCGCGCCGGGACGCCCATGAACTCCAGCCGTGTCTCCCGCGTCTTGATCCCCGCCAGCGCCTGTCCCATCGGCGAGCCGAGATAAGCCCTGACCAGCAGCCCGAAGCCGAGGGCGAGGCCGAGGGCGAGGGCGAACATAATCCATTCTTGGATCTCCCGCGCCGGCTGCGCGCCGGCGAAGGTCAGGCCGGCGACGCGAATGCCGTCGGTGCCCTTGGTCAGGGCGTAGAGCTTTTCCAGCAGCGAATAGAGCACCATCGAGAGGGCGAGGTTCAGCATGCCGAAGAAGATGTCGCGGTAGCGCGCCACGAACAGCCCGACGACCAGCCCGAGGGCCGTGCCGAACAGCGCGCCGAGCGGCAGCAGCAGCAACGCCTCCGGCATCTCCGGCGCCAGGAAGGCGACGGTATAGGCGCCGGTCGCCAGGAACATGGCATGGCCGAAGCTGACCTGGCCGGCGCGCAGCAGCAGCAGGATGCCGAGCACGGCGATGCCCTTGGCCAGCGCCAGGGTCAGGACGAATTTCAGCCAGGGCGCGGCCCAGGCGACCAGCACCAGCGCGGCGGCGCCGAGCACCGCCAGCCCGGCTTCGAGAGGGCGGTTCATACCCGTCGCGTCTCCGGCACGCCGAACAGCCCCTGCGGCCGCACCAGCAGCACCGCCACCATGATGATGTAGGGCACCACCACCTCGAACTCCGGGGCGAAGTAGACGGCGACGCTGCGGCCGAGGCCGATCAGCAGAGCGCTGACCGCCGCACCCTCGATCTGCCCGAGCCCGGCCGTCGCCACCACCGCGAAGGACAGCACGATGGTCTGCGCCCCCACCCCCGGCACGAGCGAGGTGGTGGGCGAGGCGAGCGCCCCGCCGAAGGCGGCCAGTGCGGCGCCGAAGGTGAAGGTCAGCAGCGTGACCCTTGTGGCGTCGATGCCCATCGCCATCGCCGCCTCCTTGTCGGTGGTGACGGCGACGATGACGCGCCCCGTCAGGGTCCGCCGCAGGAACCAGGCGAGGCCCGCCAGGGTCAGCACCGCCAGCCCGGGCAGCACGAAGAGCTGGTAGGCGGTGAAGGGGATCACGTCCTCGCCGAAGGGCACGTCGACCGTGCCGAGGTATTTCATCGGCGCGTCATTGGCGACCGGCTGCACGCCCCAGACCAGCTTCTGCACATCCTCGAGGATCATGAACAGGGCGAAGGTGACCAGCAGCTGCAACGCATCCTCATGCCCATAGACCCGGCGCAGCACCAGCCGCTCGATCGGCGGCCCGAGTACGGCGCCGACCAGCACCGCGGCCAGCAGCAGGGCACCGTAGCTGGCGACTGGCGGCAGGCCGTGCGCGGCGAGGAACAGGCCGATGGAGGCGGCGGTGTAGGCGCCGATGGCGAACAGGCTGCCATGCGCCACGTTGACGATGCGCAGCACGCCGAACACCAGGTTCAGCCCCACCGCCACCATGAAGACCAGTGCCGCATAGGCAAGGCCGTCCAGCAGGGCGAGGCCGAGCAGCAGCCCGTTGTCGGTGAACCAGGCGGTCATGCGGGCTTCAGCCGGCGATCGCCGCCGGCATCTGCGCCAGGATGTCCGGTTTCAGCGTCTTCATCCACTCGACGCTCTTCTGCCCGACCGGAGTGCTCACCATCGCCGCCGGGAAGATCACCATGTCCTTCGGTACGGCGAAGGGGAAGCGGTCGGTGAAGGTGCTGAGGCCGACGATCTGGTCCTCCAGCCCCTGGCCGTCCTCCCGCAGGGTGATGGAGGAGGTGGGCGTGTCGAAAGTCAGGCCACGGAAAGCGTTGGCGAGTTCCTCGTCATTCGGCCAGCCGCCGCCCTTGGCCGCGATGGCCTTGGCGAAGCCGGCCTGCATGGCCGAGATCGCCTGCGCCATGTGGTGGCAGGGATAGATCGGGTATTCGTTGAACCGCGCCCGGTAGTCGGCGACGAATTTCGCCAGCCGCGCCGGGTCCTTCGGCCGCGGGTGGTTGTTCCAGTGGTCGCCGCGGGCGCCGATGACGTGGCCGGCGGCCATGGTGCGGCCGAGCATCTGCAGCGACGCCTCCGCCACCGGCAGCACGAAGGTCGAGCGCTCGAACAGCCGCCGCTCCGACGCCTGGCGGACGAAGGTGACGAGGTCGCCGCCCCAGCTGGTGGATAGGATCACATCCGGGCGCGAGGCCAGCAGGCGCGTGACCTCGGTGCTGTAGTCGGTGGCGCCGAGGCGGGGGAACAACTCCGCCACCACCCGCACGCCGGGCTTCAGCGCATCCATCCCGGCCTTCCACATCTCCCAGCTGTCGCGCCCCCAGGCGTAATCCTGGTTGATGACGGCCAGGGAGCGGAAATCCGGCTTGTGCTTCAGCAGATACAGCAGCGGGGCGAGCACTTCCGGCGCGCCGTAGCCCTGGGTGCGGAAGGCATAGGGGTGGTTGCCTTCCTCGAAGATTCGCTGGGTGCCGCAATCCCACAGCAGCGTCGTCTTCTTCATCTCATCGGACAGCGGGGTGCAGGCGAGGCAGGAGCCGGAGGAGATGGCGGCGAAGATGATGTGCACGCCCTCGTTCTGCACCAGGCGGCGATATTCGCCGACCAGATGGTCCGTGCCCGGTGCCTCATCGACGAAATAGGGCCTGACCGGCACCCCGCCGATGCCCCCCGCCTTGTTGATCTCCTCGAACAGCATCTCCGCGGCCTGCTTTGCCGGCACGCCGAAGACCGAGGCGGAGCCGGAGAGGAATGTGCAGATGCCGACCTTGAGCTCGGCCGGCTTCTGCTGCGCCCCGGCATTGCCGCCAGCGAAGAGCAGGCTGCCGGAGGTGGCGGCGCCGAGGATCGCCTGCCGGCGGGTGAGCGCGTGGGTCATGCAGTTCGTCTCCCTATTCCCGGCGTATCCCCGGTTGGTTACAGCATGCCGATGCCGGGCAGAGGTGTGAAGGGGCAGGCTTACGCCCCTCTGAGCAGGGCCTTCAGCCGGAGCGGCACGCGGAACCTGCCCCAGCCGCTTGCTCTCACGGTAGATTACGCCGGCCGGATGATTCCATCCGGGCGGGGTTTGCTCTAGCCTTGTCGGCCGTGAACATCCTCTCGATCCAGTCCTGGGTCGCCTATGGCCATGTCGGCAATGCCAGCGCCGTGTTCCCGCTGCAGCGGCTCGGCGCCGAGGTCTGGGCGGTGAATACCGTGCAATTCTCCAACCACCCCGGTCATGGCGGCTTCCGCGGCCAGGTGTTCTCCGGCGGGCTGGTCCGCGACTGTGTCCAGGGCATCGCCGAGCGTGGCGTGCTGCCGCAATGCGATGCCGTGCTCTCCGGCTATATCGGTGAGGCGGGCATCGGCGGCGCGGTGGTGGATGCGGTGCGGCAGGTGAAATCGGCCAATCCGCGCGCGCTCTATTGCTGCGACCCGGTGATCGGCGACGCCGGCCGGATCTATGTGGGGGAGGGCATTCCGGCGCTGCTGCGCGACATGGCGCTGCCGCTGGCGGACATCGCCACCCCCAATCAATTCGAGTTGGAATACCTGGCCGGCACGGCGGTGACGACGCTGGCCGAGGCGAAGGCGGCGATCGCCGCCCTGCAGGCGCGCGGCCCGCGCTGCGTGCTGACAACCAGCCTGCGGCTGGCGGATACACCCGCCGATGCGGTGGAATTGCTGACCGGGGAGGGCGGCGGCTTTTGGCGGCTGCGGACGCCGCTGCTGCCGCAGGGCTTCAACGGCGCGGGCGACGCCATCGCCGCGCTGTTCCTGTTCCACCGGCTGCGCCGCGAGGCGCCGGCGGCGCTTTCCGCCGCGGCCTCCTCGATCCATGGCGTGCTGCGCCGCACCGCGGCGGCGGGATCGAAGGAGCTGCTGCTGGTCGCGGCGCAGGAGGAGATCGTCACGCCCACTCGCCGCTTCGTGGCCGAGCCCTGCTGACCTGATCCGGCCAACGTCCGGATCAGGTCACGCCGTACCAGGCGGGATCAGACCTCTTCGGGCGGCGGGGCGTGGGGCGAGACGTAGCCGACCTGGCTCTGCAGCATGACCAGGATGCCGGCGGTGCAAACGAAGAAGGCGAAGGCATCGGCCCAGAGAGCGACCAGGCCAAGCGCCCGCACACTCATCAGCAGCGCCGCGATCACGGCAAGCACGGCGCAGATCGCGGTCGAGCGCCAGAGGTTCTTCGTGATGTGACCACTGGCAACGGCGGTGGTTGCCCGCAAGGCCCGCATTGGCATGGACGTCATTCCCCATTCGGGCAGCTGCCCGGCCGGTGACAATGCCACGGCGCCTGGGCGCTGGCCAAGGGCTTTTCAACTCAGCCAGAATGAAAATCTTGCAAAATCGCAAGCATCTCCGGTCCCAGCGCATCCCAGGCGGCAGGGGGCGCGGCGGCGACCAGCAGCCAGCTTCGCTCCGGCGCGAAGCGGCTTTCCGCCCGCAGGCGCAATATCTGGCCGCTGCGGGCGCCGGTCGCGGTGGTCTCGATCACCGTGGCCGGCAGGCCGCCGATCCGCACCTCCGTCTCGGCCGGCAGCGGGCCGAAGCGGAAGGGGCGTAGGTTGCGCAGCGTCGCGGCAAGGTGGCCGGCGCGGGCTTCCGGCGGCACCGGGCGTTGCGGCCGGATCAGCACCAGCGCGGTCTCCGCCGCATCGGCCGGTGCGGTGACGTCGCGCAGCACGGTCCAGCCCCATTGCCGCGCGACGATGCGCAGATGCTCGCCCTCGGGCACCACGAGGCGCTGGGCACGGACGGGCACCGGCAGCAGGGCGGCGAGCAGCAGCGTGCGGCGGAGCATGGTCACAGGGTAACGCCCAGCCCGTCATGTGGCCGCGACGAATCGCATCTTTCCGGCGCAAGCCCGGCGCCGCGGTCCGATGCTTGCGTCCGGGCAATCACCGCCGAACAGCCTCCACGCCTGGCGGCATTTGTTCTGGCGGCGTCGTCGTCACCCGTACATCATGCGGGAAAGTCTGGAGCCATGATCTGATGCGTATTCCTTTCCTCACCGCCGTCTTCGCGGCAGTCCTGGCCCTGCCGGCTGGCGCCCAGACGCAACCTGCCGGGCCGACCCTGGCGGCGGTGAAGGCGCGCGACCTGCTGGTCTGCGGCACCTCCACCGGCGCTGCCGGCTTCTCCCTGCCGGACAGCCGCGGCGAGTACCGCGGCCTCGACAACGACCTCTGCCGCGCCATCGCCGGCGCCGTCCTCGGCGATGCGACGAAGATCCGCTGGGTGCCGCTGACCACCACGGCGCGGCTGCCGGCATTGCAATCCGGCCAGATCGACCTGCTGATCCGCACCGTCACCTGGACCCAGGGGCGCGACACCGCCAACGGGCTGAACTTCACCGCCGTCAGCTTCTTCGACGGGCAGGGCTTCATGCTGCGCAAATCGCTCGGCGTGACCAAGGCAACCGATCTGGCCGGCGCCTCGATCTGCGTCGTCGCCGGATCCACCAATGAGCTCAATCTGGCGGATTGGGCGCGGACCAACAACATCCGGTACAGTCCGGTGGTTTTCGAGCAGAATGACGAAGCCCGCCGCAGCTACCTGGCCGGCCGCTGCGACGCCTATACGACCGATGCGAGCCAGCTCGCCGGGCTGCGTGCCTCCTACCCAAATCCGGAGGAGCACGTGATCCTGCCGGAGATCATCAGCAAGGAACCGCATTCCCCGGTGGTCCGGCACGGCGACGACCAGTGGTTCGATATCATCCGCTGGACCTTCTTCGCGCTGCTGACCGCCGAGGAACTCGGCATCACCCAGGCCAATGTCGACAGCTTCCTCAAAAGCCAGAATCCGGAGATCCGCCGGCTGCTCGGCCTGTCCGGCGACCATGGGCCGCTGATGGGGCTCGACCGGAACTGGGCCTACAACGCCATCAAGGCGGCCGGGAATTACGGCGAGATCTTTGAGCGCAACCTGGGCCAGGGCAGCCAGATCAAGCTGCGGCGCGGGATGAACGACCTCTGGACTCGTGGCGGGCTGATGTACGCGCCCCCGATCCGCTAGGGGCGCGCCGGACCGCCGCGTCAGGCGGCGGTGAGATTCAGCCGCCGGATGAGGTCGGCCTCCTCCTGCACCATCTCCTTCAGGAAGGCGGCATAGGCGGCGCTGTCGCGGTATTCCGACACCATGTCGTAGCGGTCGAGCACCGTCATGAACTGGGGATCCCTCATGGCTGCGGCGAAAGCGTCGTGCAGGGTCCGGGTGACGGCGGGGTCGAGCCGTGCCGGCCCCACGATGCCGAAGGGCGTCGTCACCGTCTTGTTGTAGCCCAGGTCGTGCAGCGTTGGCGCATTGGGCCAGCGGCGCAGGCGTTGTGCGGTCCAGACATTGAGGAACTCGGCCTGACCGCCATCCACCAGCCCGCCGATGCTGGTGGAGCCGGCCATCAGCTCGATGTGCCCCCCCAGCATGGCCTGCGAGCCGTCCGCGTCGCCGCGGAAGGGAATATGCGTGAGCTCAAGCTTCTCCCGCTGCAGCAGGTCGGCCAGGTGGACATGCGGCGTGCCATTCGCCCCGGTGCTGCCATAGGAGAGTTTGCCGGGATTGCGGCGCGCCTCCTCGACGAAGCCCGCCCAGCCATTGGGGAAGCGGCCGGCCTTCGCGGCGACGACGAAGGGGTAGCCGGTGACGCAGAGGATCGGCGTGAAGTCGCGCAGCGGGTCGTAGCTGAGCCGCTGCTGCATCTGCACGCGGATGGCGGAGGCCGGGAATTGCGTCAGCAGGTAGCCGTCCGGCCGCGCCCGCGCCACCTGTGCGGCGCCGAGGGTATTGGCGGCGCCAGGCTTGTTCTCGATGATGACCGGGTGCGGCAGATGGCGGGATGCGGCCTCGGCCAGGGCGCGCATCGAGATGTCGGTGGTGCCGCCGGGCGGGAAGGGGACGATCAGGCTGACCGGCCTGGTCGGAAAGCCGGAGCCCTGGGCATGGACGAGTGCGGGGGTGCCGAGGGCGGCCGCGAGAACAGCGCGGCGGCCAGATCGTATGACATTCGACAAGCGCACAAATTCCTCCGGATGACGGTGCCGAACGAAGCCTCGTCCGGGACGGACAGGGATGGCCCAAAGGCACGGCCGAGGCAACGGAGCAGCGTAGGGTATGTCCTGAGGGGCCCGTTCCGGCCGGCGGAGGCGCCGCCAAGCGCGGGGTCCGATCACGCCCAAGCAAGCGTCCCGGAGGCTGAAAGTTCCGGGCCTTCATGGCGGCGTGTGTATCGCCCGAACGCCTGGATGGCGCCGACGCACCAGCCCTTCAGGGCACCGCCAACGGCCCCGTCACCAGCCAGGCGGTCAGTGGGAAGCAGGCTGCCGCCAGCAGCGTCGAGAGCAGCACGGTGGCGGAGACCTCCTCCGCCGCCGCCATGTTGCGCTGGGCCATGATGAAGGCGTTGCTCGCCGTGGGCATCGCCGCCAGCATTACCCCCGCCTGCACCCAGAACCCGTCGCGTTGCAGCATCACCCCCAGCAGCAGCCAGACCAGCAGCGGGTAGAGCGCCAGCTTTGCCAGCGACAGCCCGCCTGCCACCGCCAGCAGCTTCCGGCTGACCGCCAACCGTCCCAGCGTGCCGCCCAGGGCGAACAGCGCCGTCGGCCCCGCCGCGCCCCCGAGGAAGCCGAGGAAGCGGTCCACCGGCCCCGGCAATGGGATGGCCGCCGCCCCCAGCAGCGCCCCGCCGGCGATCGCCAGCAGCACCGGGTTGACCAGCAGCGCCCGCAGCGCCCGTCCCATCGCCCGCAGCCCCGCCCCCGGCATCGCCGGCGCCATCAGCAGCGAGCCCAGCGCCAGCACCACCGCCACCTCGGACATGATGGCCATGGCGATCGGCCCGGCGCCGCGCTCGCCCAGCAGCGGCAGCAGCAGCGGTGGGCCGAGGTAGCCGACATTGCCCATCGCCGCCGCCGCCCCCAGCGCCGCCGCCGGGCCACGCCGGCGCCAGGGCAGTGCCAGCAGCATGGTGGCGAAGAAGATGCTCAGGCAGACCGCCAGGTAGCCGGCGAAGAAGACCGGCTCGAAGCTGTGACCCAGGGGTTGGGAGCCCATCAGCCGCAGCAGCAAGGCCGGAAGGGCGAAGTGGAAGGAGAAGGTGCCGACCGCATCCACCATCGCCGGCTGCACCATCCGGAAGCGCGCGGCCGCCCAGCCCAGGCCGATGATGGCGAAGATCGGGGCGCAGAGCGAGAGGAAGGACAGCACCGCTGCACCATACCGGTTGCCACGGGCCGCGCCATCGCCAGCGCCACCGGTAGCCCATCCTCACCCTCATTCACGGCGCCGGCTTGCTCCGCCCCGCGCAACGCGCTTGGCTGCGTCCAGCATCGGGAGGAAGGACAATGGAATTCGGCATCGCCATGGCGACGGACGCCGCCAGTTGGAAGCTCGCCGCCCGCGCCGAGGAACTCGGCTTTCGTAGTGCCTGGTTCTACGACACCCAGATGCTCTCGGCCGATTGCTTCGTCGCCATGGGTGCCGCGGCGGTGAAGACCAGCCGCATCCGGCTCGGCACCGGGGTGCTGATCCCCTCCAACCGCCTTGCTGCGGTCACCGCCAATGCCTTCGCTTCGCTGAACAAGCTGGCGCCGGGGCGGGTGGATATCGGCATCGGCACCGGCTTCACCGGGCGGCGCGCCATGGGCCTCGGCGCGATGAAGCTGAAGGATTTCGAGGAATACATCCGCGTCATGATGGCTCTTCTGCGGGAGGAAACCGTCGAGACGGACATCGAGGGCGCCCGGAGAAAAATCCGGCTGCTGAACCCGGAGCTTGGGCTGATCGACACGCGGACGCCGATGCGGCTGCACCTGGCCGCCGCCGGGCCGCGGGCGCGGGCGCTGACCGCGAGGCTCGGCGCCGGCTGGATCAATTTCTTCTCGGATGTCCCGGCTGCGGTGGCGATGCTCGGCGAGATGCAGCAGGCCTGGGGCCAGGCCGGCCAGACCAAGGCGCTGGAGGCCACCGCCTTCGTCCTCGGCTGCGTGCTGGAGGAGGGCGAGCCCTATGACAGTCCGCGCGCCATCGCCCAGGCCGGCCCCCGCGCCGCGGTGCTGCTGCATCGCGCGGCCGATGAGGCGCTGTCCGGCCTGCCCAACATCTCTCCCTTGCCCGAGAGCGTGCGGCGGGAGGTCGAGGGCTATGTCGCCCTGGCCCGCAGCTTCGAGCCGAAGGATGCGCCGTATCTGCAGAACCACCGCGGCCATCTGATGTTCCTGAAGCCGGAGGAGAAGCCCTTCGTCACCGGTGAGATGATCCGCATCACCAGCTTCACCGCGACCGAGGCCGAGCTGAAGCGCCGCATCGGCGACCTGCGCGACGCCGGCTACACCGGGTTCACCGTGCAGATCATCCCCGGCCAGGAACAGGCGATCGAAGATTGGGGCCGCATCATGCAGGCGTTCCGCTGATGCCGGTCGATCCGCAGATCCAGGCGCTGCTCGACAAGGGGGCCGGCGTCCCGGCGACGCAGACCCTGCCGGTGCCGGAGGCGCGGGCGCAGTACGAGGCGCGCATCGCCCTGATGGCGCCCGGGCCGCAGCTCGCCACGCGCGAATTCGCCATCGACAGACCGGGCGGCGCGCTGCGCATCCGGCTCTACACGCCGGAGGGCGAGGGGCCGCATCCGCTGCTGGTCTTCTTCCACGGCAGCGGCTTCGTGCTGTGCAGCCTCGACACGCATGACGGCATCTGCCGCAATCTCTGCGCCGGCGGCGGCTGCGTCGTCGCCTCGGTGGACTACCGGCTTGCGCCGGAGACGAAATTCCCCGGTCCGACCGAGGATTGCCTGGTAGCGACGCGCTGGTGCGCCGAGCATGCGGCCGAACTCGGCGCCGATCCGGCCCGGGTGCTGGTCGGCGGCGACAGCGCCGGCGGTAACCTCGCTGCGGTCACCGCGCTGCGGATCCGCGACGAGGGCGGGCCGAAGCTGATCGGCCAGCTGCTGCTCTACCCCGTCACTGATTTCCACACCCCCGGCACGCCGAGCTACGCCGAGAACGCCGAGGGCTACGGCCTGACCCGCGCGACGATGGAATGGTTCTGGGACCACTACCTGGCGCGGCCCGGGGATGCCGTGCATCCGCACGCCGCGCCATTGCGCGCGCCCGACCTCTCCCGCCTGCCGCCGGCGCTGATCCAGAGCGCGGAATACGACCCGCTGCGCGATGAGGCGGAGCTTTACGCGGATCGGTTGCGCGCGGCCGGCGTGCCGGTGCAGGTCACTCGTTGGGCCGGGATGAACCACGGCTTCCTGTTCTGGGTCGGCAAGGTGGATGGTGCCGCGCCGGCAATGGCCGAGGCCTGCGACTGGTTGCGGTGCATCGGCAACCGATAAGTGCGGCGCCACCGCAGCCTCGTCATCATCGCGGCTACGGGCCGGCGCGGCTGACCACGCCGATCAGCTGGCCGGCACGCGGCGGATGTGGGGTTGTTCCACCAGCCGGGCGACCTCCTCGGCCGAGGCTTCATGCACCTTCAGGTCAGGTATTGCTGGACCAGCGGCTGCGCGCTGCGGAACAGGTTAGGGAACATCCGAGCGGCCCCAGCGGCTTATCGGCAGGTGGCGGATCAGGTCGCTCTTGGCGGCGATGCCGGGCGACTGGCCCTCGGCGCCACCACCGGCATCTCCGGCGGAATGACGATCAGGTTTCTCGTCATCAGGTCGCGCGCGTGCAAATGCTGGTATCCGGACTTTCCGGATTTTGCGGCTGCGGCCTGTGTCGTGTTTCAAATCTTGCCGTGACGGGACCCGATTAAGCTCAAGTCAGCCAAAAATTCCGATTTAGCATTGAATTCATTCCCTGCCTCGCCAGCGGGGCCAATTCGGGTTACAGTTTGTATCGAGGCGCCCCTCGGCCTCTAACCGCTGCAACAAGCGAGAATGTGGGATGGAACGCCGTATGACGACCGTCGGCGGGCTGCGGCCGCTGGCGCTGGTTGGTCTGCCAACCGACTTCTTCGCACCCCCCCGCGACCCTGCTGCGCCCGAGCCGCTGCGGCTGGAATGGCCACGCCGCGGCCCTGGACCACGGCTGCATGGCGACGCCAAGCTGCAGGCAGCCTTCCGCGCGGCGCTCGCCGAATACGAAGCGGCCGAGGCCGGCGCCGCCTGCGCCCGCCGCTGCGGCGACATCCGCGGCTTCTTCCAGCACATGACCGAAACCCATCGCTGCTACGCGGTGCTGGAGGGTTTCGATTTGCCGCCCGCCGATCTGGCGCGGTTGCAGGCCCAGTCGCGCCGCCGCGCCGCCGAAGCCGGCCGCCGCGAACGCCAGGCAGCCTAGCGTAGCGCCCGACCAGGAGGCGCCCGGTGGGGCGGGGGGGGGCTACTCCCGCTCGTAGATCAGCCGTGCCCGGATGGTGCCCTGCAGGCCGCGCAGCTCCTGCAGGATCGCTTCCGCCGCATCCCGCGCCTCGACGCTTTCGACCACGACGTAACCCAGGTCGGCATGCGTCTGGTAGTATTGCGCCGTGATGTTGAGGCCGCGCCGGCCGAAGGCCTCGTTGATGCGGGACAGCACGCCGGGCGCGTCGCGGTGCACATGGGTCCAGCGTGCCCCGGTCGGCCGCGGCGGCAGTTGCACCTGGGGGAAATTCACCGCCCCGAGGGTCGCCCCGGTGTCGCTGTACTCCACCAGCTTGCGGGCCACTTCCTGGCCGATGCGGGACTGCGCCTCCATGGTGCTGCCGCCGATATGCGGGGTGAGGATCACGTTCGGCAGGCCCTGCAGCGGGCTAGCGAAGCGTTCGCCGTTGCGCGCCGGCTCCTCCGGGAAGACATCCGCCGCGAGGCCCATCAGGTGGCCGGCGCGCAGCGCATCCGCCGCCGCCTCCAGGTCCACCAGGCTGCCGCGGGCGTTGTTGATCAGGATGCTGCCGCGCTTCATCGCCGCGATCTCGGCCCGGCCGATCATGCCGATGGTCTCGGGCGTCTCCGGCACATGCAGGGTGACGATGTCGGCTTCCGCCAGCAGCTCGCCGAGGGTGGCGCAGGGCTGGGCATTGCCGTGCGGCAGCTTGGTGGTGTGGTCGAAATAGATGACCCGCAGCCCGAAGGCCTCGGCGAGCACGGAAAGCTGGCTGCCGATATTGCCGTAGCCGACGATGCCGAGGGTCCGGCCGCGCACCTCGTAGCTGCCCTCGGCGGATTTGTTCCAGCCGCCCTGATGCGCGGCGCGGGAGCGGTCGGGGATGCTTCGCAGCAGCATCACCACCTCGCCCATCACCAGCTCCGCCACGCTGCGGGTGTTGCTGAAGGGGGCGTTGAACACCGGGATGCCGCGCAGGCGGGTGGTGTCGAGGTCGACCTGATTGGTGCCGATGCAGAAGCAGCCGACGGTGATCAACCGGTCCGCCGCCGCCAGCGCCGGGCCATGCAGCTGGGTGCGGGAGCGGATGCCGAGGATATGCACGCCCTGCAGCGCCTCGGCCAGCGCCGGCCCGTCCAGCGCCTTGGCGACGCGGGTGACGTTCCGGTAGCCGGCGGCGGACAGCAGTTCGACCGCGCTGTCGGAAATGCCTTCCAGCAGCAGGATCCGGATGCGGTCCTTGGGCAGGGAGATGAGGTCTGACATGCGGTGCTCCGGCAGGTCCCGGTCGGGCGGGGGCGCTACTTGCGACCTTGCCCCCGGCTTGTCCAGTTCGGCGGCTGAACCGCGATCGCACCGCCCGTGTTCAGGGCGATCCGGCCCGCCCCGGCATCATGGCGTCAGCCGGAACGATCCGCCGGGTCGCCCGCCGGCGCGGCGCCCGGCACCAGCACGCGGGTCCGGTAGCGGGCCACCTCCTGGCCGTCCGGAACCTTCTGGAAGACCAGGAAATAGCTGTGGTTCTTCCGCGCATGCACCTGGCGCTTCAGCCGCGCCACGCCGGGCCGGTTGGCCCGCAGCAGCACGAACAGGTCGCGGGCGTAGAAGCCCAGCGCGGCCAGCCCGGTGACGATCTGCACATGGGTCAGCTCCTGCCGGTTGGCGCTGACCTCATCCTGGCATTTGACGATGAGGATGCCATGGTCGCGCAGCACCCGCCGGGCCTCGGCCGCGGCGGCGAGGTAGAGGTCGAGCACCGCCTGGTGCCAGCGGCCGGCGCCCGGGGCGGAGGGGGTCTCGCCGCCGGCGGCGTAATAGGCCCGCAGCCCGACATGGCTGCCCAGGCCGCCGCGGGTCTCCGCCTTCTCCCGCAGCAGCCCTTCCATGTAGGGCGGGTCGAGCACCAGCGCGTCGATCGAGGCATCGGCATGGGGCAGGGCGCGGCAATCGGTGCCGGTGGCAAGGTCGCTCGGCAGCAGCCGGTAGCGGCCGGGTGGCACCTGCTGCCAGAAGACCCCCTGGCCATAGGTGACATCGGCGATGATGGCGCCGGGCGGGACATGCAGTGCCAGGATGCGCGGGAAGAGCTCCGCATTGCGGCCGGCATGGGCCGAGAGCACGACATCCGCCGTGGCGACGCCGCCCTGCACCCGCTTCGCCGGGGCGGCGGGCTGCGGCGCGGCTATTTCCTCGCTCACGCCGGCGGCGACCGCAGGTTGCGGATCTCGGCTTCGAGGGTGGCGGGGTCGGGCGTGGGCAGCCAGTTCGCCTCGGCCAGGATGGCGTTGGCCAGCCGCCGCTTGTAGTCGGCGCGGGGGATCTCATGCGCGCCGAACTGGCTGAGGTGCTCGGTCAGGAATTGCGCATCCAGCAGGGTGAAGCCGCCAAGCCTGAGCCGCGCCACCAGATGCACCAGCGCCACCTTGGAGGCATCGCGGGCCCGGCTGAACATGCTCTCGCCGAAGAAGGCGCCGCCCAGCACCACGCCGTAGAGGCCGCCGACCATCGTCGCGCCCTCCCACACCTCGACCGAATGGGCGTGGCCCTGGCGGTGCAGCGAGAGGAAGAGGTCCTCGATCTCCGGATTGATCCAGGTGTCCTCGCGGCCCGGGGCGGGGGCGGCGCAGCCGGCGATGGCGGTGGCGAAATCCGCATCGGCGGTCACCCGGTAGGGGCCGGAGAGGACGGTGCGGCGCAGCCGCTTCGGCAGGTGGAAGCCGCCGTCGAGCGGAATGATGCCGCGGCGTTCCGGGTCGAGCCAGTAGAGCCGGTCGCCGCGCCGGCTCTCGGCCATCGGGAACAACCCGGCGCGATAGGCCCGCAGCATCAGCTCCGGCGTGATGTCGATATGCCGTCGGCTCATCGCGGGGCGCCGCCGGCAGGCGCCTTCGCCGGGCCCGGCGACACCAGCCCGGCGCCGCGGCGGAATATCACGTGCCGCAACCCGGGGCACAGCGGCGGCCAGACCACGACGAGACACCGCGGGCGGCATCGGGCCAGCGGCGTTGCACCCAGGCGAGGCTGCGGCTTGACATGCCCCGACTATAGGCAGCGGCCGACCCGAATACCATTGCCATGCGGCGGCGGGCGGTCCCGTCCCCGTGGGGCATGGCCGGCCGCCGCGGCTTCAGCTGCGGCCTTCCTGCCGCCGTGCCACGAAGCGTTCCAGCCAATGGATGTTGTAGTCGCCGGCCTGGAATTCGGGGGCCTCGACGATCGCCCGGTGCAGCGGCAGGGTGGTGTCGATACCGTCCACCACCATCTCGTCCAGCGAGCGCCGCAGCCGGGCAATGGCCTCGGCGCGAGTTGCGCCATGCACCACCAGCTTGGCCACCAGGCTGTCGTAATGCGGCGGCACCGCATAGCCGGAATAGAGCGCGCTATCCACCCGCACGCCGAGGCCGCCCGGCGCGTGATAGGTGTGCACCCGGCCGGGGGAAGGGGCGAAGGTGTCGGGATTCTCCGCGGTGATCCGGCATTCGATGGCATGGCCATGGAAGCGGATGTCGGACTGGCCGTAGCCCAGCGGCTCGCCGGCGGCGACGCGGAGCTGTTCCTTCACCAAGTCGATGCCGCAGACCATCTCGGTCACCGGATGCTCGACCTGCAGCCGGGTGTTCATCTCGATGAAGGCGAATTGCCCGTCCTGCCAGAGGAACTCCAGCGTGCCGGCGTTGCGGTAGCCGAGCTCGCGCAGCGCCCGGGTCACCTGGGCGCCGAGCGCGTCGCGCTCGGTCGCGCTCAGCACCGGGGAGCCGGCCTCCTCGACCAGCTTCTGGTGGCGGCGCTGCAGCGAGCAGTCGCGCTCGCCGAAATGCACCACGCCGCCATGCGCATCGGCCATCACCTGCAACTCGATGTGGCGCGGCCGGTCGAGGTATTTCTCCAGATAGACCTCGTCATTGCCGAAGGCGGCCTTGGCCTCGGTGCGGGCGACGCGCCAGGCTTCCTCGAGTTCCTCCTCGGAGCGCGCCACCTTCATGCCGCGCCCGCCACCGCCGGCGGCGGCCTTGATCAGCACCGGGTACTTCACCTCGGCGGCGACGCTGCGGGCTTCCTCCAGCGAGTTCAGCGCGCCGAGGCTGCCGGGTACCAGCGGTACGCCAAGCCGACGCATCGCATCCTTCGCCGCGATCTTGTCGCCCATCATCCGGATGTGCCCGGGCGAGGGGCCGACGAAGGCGAGGCCGTGCGCCTCCACCATCTCGGCGAAATTGGCGTTCTCCGAAAGGAAGCCGTAGCCGGGATGGACCGCATCGGCGCCGGTGATGGCGGCGGCGGAGAGGATGGCGGCGACGTTCAGGTAGCTGTCGCGCGCCGCCGGCGGGCCGATGCAGACGCTCTCATCCGCCAGCCGCACATGCATGGCCGAGGCATCGGCGGTGGAGTGCACCGCGACGGTGCGGATGCCCATCTCCTGGCAGGCACGGTGGATGCGAAGCGCGATCTCGCCGCGGTTGGCGATCAGGACCTTGCCGAGGATCATTCGATGATCAGCAGCGGCTCGCCGTATTCCACCGGCATCCCGGTCTCGATCAGGATGCGGGTGACGGTGCCGGCCTTGGGCGCGCGGATCTGGTTGAAGGTCTTCATCGCCTCGATCAGCAGCAGGGTCTGGCCCTGGACGACCTTGGCGCCGACGGCGACGAAGGGCGGCTGGCCCGGCTCCGGCGACAGATAGGCCACGCCGACCATGGGGGAGGTGACCACGCCGGGGTGCTTGGTCACATCCGGAACCGCCTCGGCCTGCGCCGTGGCCGGCGCCACGGCGACCGGCGCGGCGGCGGCGGGCGCGGCGGCCCAGCCCATCGGCGGTGGGGCCATCACCGCCGGCGGTGTGCGCACCACGCGGAGGCGGCTGTCCTTCTCCACCAGCTCGATCTCGGTGAGGTCGGTGTCCCGCAGGATCTGTGCCAGGGCGCGAATCGCCTCCGGGTCGAATTTCACCGCGCTCATGCAATTGTCTCCGATCGGGCGCTCATCCCTCGTCATCCGCATCGGCCGGGGCAACCAGCTGGGCCATGGCGCGCAGCGCCAGCGCATAGCCCTGCACGCCGAGCCCGGCGATCACCCCGGTGGCGGCCTTCGAGACGAAGGAGTGGTGCCGGAATTCCTCCCGCCGGTGGATATTGGTGATGTGCACCTCGATGACCGGCAGGTCGGAGGCGAGCAGCGCATCCAGCAGCCCGATCGAGGTGGTGGTATAGCCCGCCGGGTTGATGATGATCCCGGCCGCCCGGCCGCGGCATTCCTGCACCCAGGTGATCAGCTCGCCCTCGCCGTTGGTCTGGCGGAAGTCGATGGCGAGGCCGAGCCCCTCCGCCACCTCGGCGCAGAGCGATTCCACGTCGTCCAATGTCGAATGGCCGTATTTCTCCGGCTCGCGGATGCCGAGCAGGTTGAGGTTCGGGCCGTTCAGCACGGTGATCAAAGGCGGATTCACGGGCGGTATCCGATCCGGAGCGGGGGGGTGGGCTAGCATGGGCGGCTTTGCCCGGGCAAGCGTTTGGCCGGATGGCGGTCCGCCGGGCGTCCGTGGCTGCCATGCGCAGGCCCCGCCTTGCCCCCGGCGCCCGGCTTCGCCACATTCCGGGACATGGAGGATACGATCGAGATCACCGTGAACGGCGAGGCGCGCGACATCCCCGCCCCCGCCACCATCGCCGATCTGCTGACGCGGATCGGGCTCGACACGCGCAAGGTGGCGGTCGAACGCAACCTTGAGATCGTGCCCCGCTCCACCTACGCCGCGACCGCGCTGGCCGCCGGCGACCGGCTGGAGATCGTGCATTTCATCGGTGGAGGCTGACGCCATGGACGGAATTCCCAACGCCGCGGTGGCCCCGCCCGCCCTCGACGACGATGGCTGGGAGGTCGCCGGGTTGCGCTTCCGCTCCCGCCTCATCGTTGGCACCGGGCGCTACAAGGATCTGGAGGAGACCGGCCGCGCCATCGACGCGAGCGGCGCCGAGATCGTCACCGTCGCGGTGCGGCGGGTGAACCTCGGCGACCCGAAGGCGCCGATGCTGCAGGACTACGTCGATCCCAAGCGCTACACCTACCTGCCGAACACCGCCGGCTGCTTCACCGCCCAGGATGCGGTGCGCACCCTGCGGCTGGCCCGCGAGGCCGGCGGCTGGAACCTGGTGAAGCTGGAGGTCCTCGGCCCGCCGCCCTTCCTCTACCCCGACATGCGGGCGACCTTCGAGGCGCTGGAGGCGCTGCTGAAGGACGGCTTCCAGGTCATGGTCTACTGCAGCGACGACCCGATCGCGGCGAAGCGGCTGGAGGAGATGGGGGCGGTGGCGGTGATGCCGCTCGGCGCGCCGATCGGCAGCGGCCTTGGTATCCAGAACCCGGTGATGATCCGGGCGATCATCGAGAACGCCAAGGTCCCGGTGCTGGTCGATGCCGGCGTCGGCACCGCCAGCGACGCCAGCCAGGCGATGGAACTCGGTTGCGATGCGGTGCTGATGAACAGCGCCATCGCCCATGCCAAGGACCCCGTCCGCATGGCCCGCGCCATGAAGGCGGCGGTGGAGGCGGGACGGCAGGCCTTCCTCGCCGGGCGGATGCCGCGGCAATACGTGGCCGATCCGTCGAGCCCGCTGGGCGGGCTGATCCGCTAGCCCGGACGGCGCCGCGAACGCGGCCTCGGAGCGCGGATGCGGCTCGTGGCGGCCGGGGCAGTGCTGGTGGCCGGGGCCATCTGGCTCGGTGCCGGCCAGGGCTGGCGGCAGGCGGCGCTCTGGCTGGTTGGCGCAGCGCTCGGGCTCTCGCTCTATCACGCCACCTTCGGATTCGCCGGTGCCTTCCGCGCGCTGCTGGCGGAGCGCCGCGGCGCCGGGCTGCGGGCGCAGATGCTGATGCTGGCCATCGCGGTGCTGCTGTTCCAGCCGGTGCTGGCGGGCGGCGAGTTCCTCGGCCAGCCGGTGCGCGGCTTCGTCTTCCCGGTTGGGCTGGCGCTGGCGCTCGGCGCCTTCCTCTTCGGCATCGGCATGCAGCTTGGCGGCGGCTGCGCCTCCGGCACGCTTTACGCGGTCGGCGGCGCCAGCGGGCGCAGCCTGCTGACCCTGGCCTGCTTCATCGCCGGCGCCACCCTCGCCGCCTGGCAGGCCGAGCTGTGGCAGGAGTTACCGGCGTTGCCGGCGGTTTCGCTGCCGGAGAGGCTCGGGCTCTGGCCCGCCATCGCCCTGGCGCTCGGCGCCTTCGCCCTGGTCGCCCGGGCGAGTGCGGTGCTGGAGCGGCGACGGCACGGCGGGGTCGAGCCCATCTTCGCCGCCGGGTCGGGCAGGCGGGCCCTGCTGGCCGGACCCTGGCCGCTCGCTTGGGGGGCGCTGGCGCTGGCCGGGCTGAATTTCGCCACCCTGGCGCTGGCTGGCCGGCCCTGGGCGATCACCGCCGCGCTGCCGCTCTGGGGGGCGCTGGCGGTTGAGGCGTTGGGCTGGGATGACCTGGTCTTCTGGTCCTATTGGGAGGAGCCGACGCGGGTCGAGGCGCTGCTCCGCCCGCTTGCCACCGACCGGACCACGGTGATGAACCTCGGCCTGATTGCCGGGGCGGCGCTGGCGGCGGCACTGGCCGGACGGTTGCGGCCGGTCTGGCGGATCCCGGCCGGAGAGGCGGCGGGGGCGGTGGTCGGCGGGCTGCTGCTCGGCATCGGTGCGGTGCTGGCCTTCGGCTGTAACGTCAGCGCCTATTTTTCCGGCATCGCCTCCGGCAGCCTGCATGGCTGGGCCTGGATCCTGCCCGGGCTGCTCGGCAACTGGGTCGGGCTGCGGCTGCGGCCGGCTTTCAGCATGGCACAGGCGCGAGGAACGGCGCTGTAATTCTACAAGATATATCACATATTTATTTTTATTGCGCTTCTATCAGGTGTGGAATATCTCCCTGGTGGATCGGAACGACGCGTGTCGCCGCCAAAGCGGCAGGCTGGGGAGGACGAACCAAGATGCAGCCGACCGGATTTCTGGCCGCCGCGGTCCTCGCCGCGGCCCTGCTCCCCGCCCCGGCCGTCGCCGCCGGGCCGGCGCCCCTGGCGGCCCAGGGCTGCGTTGGATGCCACGGCCCGAACGGTGGCGGCATCGCGGCTGGCGCCAGGCTTTCCGGCCGCGATGCCGGGGAACTGGAGGCGATCCTCCGGGCCTACCGCGCCAATGAGCGGCCGGGTACCATCATGCCGCGCATTGCCCGCGGGTACACCGATGCAGAAATCACCGCGGTCGCCGCCTATTTTGCGGCAATCCGTTGAGGGAACGCGCCATGCTCCGGACCCTGACCCGCCGCGCTTCGCTTGGTGCCGCCCTTGGCCTGCTGGCCGCCCCCCAGGCGCTGCGGGCGCAGACCGCGGCGCGGCTGGTGGTGGTGGGCGGCGGCTTCGGCGGCGCCTCCGCCGCCCGCTTCGCCCGCGCCACCTACCCCGACATCCAGGTGACGCTGGTCGAGCCGCTGACCCGCTTCGTCACCTGCCCCTACGGCAACCTGCTGCTGGGCGGGTACAGGCAGATCGGCGACATCACCCATTCCTACGATGGGCTGCGGGCGCAGGGCGTGCGCATCCTGCACGACTGGGCTGCCGCCATCGATCCCGCGGCGAAGACCGTGCGGCTGCGCGGCGGCGAGACCCTGGCCTATGACAAGCTGATCCTCTCGCCCGGCATCGCCCTCCGCTACGGCGCGCTGCCGGGCTATGACGAGGCGGCGGCGGAGGTCTTCCCGCATGCCTGGGTGCCGGGCGACGGCAGCCAGACCCGGCTGCTGCGCCGGCAGCTGGAAGCCATGCCGGATGGCGGCGTGGTCGGCATCGCCATCCCGGCCAACCCCTTCCGCTGCCCGCCTGGCCCCTATGAGCGGATCAGCATGATCGCGGCCTATCTCAAGCGCCACAAGCCGCGCTCCAAGGTGCTGGCGCTGGATGCCAAGGAGGCTTTCAGCAAGCAGGGGCTGTTCCAGGATGGCTGGAAGGCGCTCTACGGCCCGATGGTGGAATGGGTGCCGGCCAGCAGCGACGGCAAGGTGATCCGGGTCGATCCGGCGGAGAAAACCTTCGAATCCGAATTCGGGGTGCGCCACAAGCTGGCGGTGGGAAATGTCATCCCGCCGCAATCGGCGGCGCGCATCGTCATCGACAGCGGCCTCGCCGATCAGACCGGCTGGGCGCAGGTGGACCCCACCACGCTGGCCTCCAGGGTGGCGCCGGACATCCACATCATCGGCGACGCCAACAACGCAGCGCCGATGCCGAAATCCGGCTTCATCGCCAACAACACGGCGAAGCAGGCGGTGGCCAGCGCCGTCGCCGCGCTGCGCGGGGCCGCGCCCCCGGAAGCGGTCTATTTCAACACCTGCTACAGCCATGTCGGGGAGGAGTACGGCATCAGCGTCGTCAACATCTTCCGCGCCGGCCCGAACGGCTTCGTCGAGGTGCCGAACTCCGGCGGCGTCTCGCCGCGCGGCGACTTGCCGGAGCAGCGCCGGTTGGAGGCGCTCTACGCCGATGCCTGGTACGCCAGCATCACCCGCGACATGTTCGGCTGATGCTGTCCCGTCGCCCCCTGCTGTTGACGCTCGCGATGCTCCCGCTTGGCGGGACCGCCCGGGCAAATCCAGCGCTGGAGGCGGCGATGCGCCGGCTGATCGGCGAGGCACGGCCGGAGGATGGCGGCATGGCCCTTCGCTTGCCGGCTCTGGCCGAGAACGGCGCCCAGGTGTCGGTCACCGTCAGCGTCGACAGCCCGATGACCGCGGCCGAGCATGTCAGCGCCATCCATCTGCTGGCGACCCGCAACCCGACCCCAGGGATCGCCAGCTTCCACCTGACCCCGGCGCTGGGCCGGGCCGAGGTGCAGACTCGCATCCGCCTGGCCGAGGACCAGCAGGTGTTGGCGCTGGCGGTGCTGTCGGACGGCCGGGTGCGGCGCGCTATCGCCGAAACCCGCGTGGTCACCGGCGGCTGCATCGCGTGACCGCGGCTGCATAATAGGTGGAATGATGCAATGACCGGCCTTGCCCAGCCTCGCATCCGCATCCCCCGCACCGCCCGCCCCGGCGAGGTGATCGAGATCCGCACCCTGATCGAGCATCCGATGGAAAACGGCATCCGCGGCGGCGTCGCGGGCGTGGTGCCGCACGACATGCTCACCCGGCTGCAGGTGCGGCGGGATGGCGAGACGGTGTTCACCGCCGACCTCGGCAATGGCACCTCGGCCAATCCCTATCATGTCTTCCACCTGCGGATGGAGCGGACGGCGGAGCTGGAGTTCCTCTGGACCGACGAGCGCGGCCGCACCGCCCGGGCCACCGCGCGGGTGGTGGTGGCATAGCCGCGTCACCGGTGGTTTCCCGGCCGATTCGCCGGCTGGCGCCCGGAACACCCGGAGCGGAGCGGGGGGTGCCATAGGAGTTTCCGGCCTTCCCCACGGGGCGGTCGAAAATAATCCGGGACTTGCGCATTTTCCGCTTTGCAGGGGTGGGTGGGCGGCCTATATGCCGCGCCAGACGCAGTACGCACGTGCCTCTGGCCCCAGGCCCACGGAATCCAGGTGCCCCTCCATCAAGGCGCCATCTGCCGGATCACCGCGGCGCAAGGTTTACGCAACGACGTCAAGCGTTCTGGCACCCCGCACGGCGCAGGCCGTGCGGTCACTCTGGTCGCTGGTTCGTTCGACCGTTTCGTCAATCTGGGGCCGCCACCCGGCAGGGGGTTGGTCCTCTTTGTTTGTGAGAGGGTGGTGCGATGACCCCCAAGGTCGCTCGCTATCTGCGCGATTCCATGCCGGCGACCCCGTGCCTGGTCCTGGATGTGGACCGGGTCGAGGAAAACTATCGCCGGCTGGCTGCGGCGCTGCCGCAGGCTCGCATCTACTATGCCGTGAAGGCGAACCCGGCCGCGCCGGTCCTGCAGCGTCTGGTGACGCTCGACTCCTCCTTCGATGCGGCCAGCTTCGAGGAGGTTGCGGCTTGCCTCGACGCCGGCGCGCATCCGGAGGCGATCAGCTACGGCAACACCATCAAGAAGGAGAGCGCCATCCGCGCCGCCTTCGCCCGCGGCGTGCGGATGTTCGCCTTCGACAGCGAGGCCGAGCTGCGCAAGCTGGCGCGCAGCGCCCCCGGTGCGCGGGTCTATTGCCGCATCCTGGTCGGCAACGACGGCGCCGAATGGCCGCTGAGCCGCAAATTCGGCTGCGAGCTGGAGATGGCGAAGGAGCTGATGGTGCTGGCCGGCGAACTCGGCCTCGACCCCTTCGGCCTGTCCTTCCATGTCGGCAGCCAGCAGACCAAGACCGTCGCCTACGAGGCGGCGATCGCCAAGGTGGCGATGCTGTTCACCGACCTGCGGGATGCGGGCGTGAATGTTCGCATGGTCAATCTCGGCGGCGGCTATCCGGTGCGCTACCGCCAGGAAGTGCCGGAGATCGACGATTTCGGCGCCGCCATCATGGGGGCCATGACCAAGCATTTCGGCAATGCCCTGCCGGAGATCGTCATCGAGCCGGGCCGCTTCATCGTCGGCGATGCCGGGGTGGTCAGCGCCGAGGTGGTTCTGGTCTCGCGCAAGGCGAAGGATGACCCGGTGCGCTGGGTCTACCTCGACATCGGCCGCTTCGGCGGCCTGGCCGAGACCGAGGGCGAGGCGATCAAATACGCCTTCCGCACGCCGCATGACGGCGGCGCCGAAGGCCCGGTGACCATCGCCGGCCCGACCTGCGACAGCACCGACACGCTGTACGAGAAATCCAACTACCGCCTGCCGCTGGCACTCGACAGCGGTGACCGGGTGGAGCTGCTGGCGACCGGTGCCTATGTCACCACCTACGCCAGCCAGCGCTTCAACGGCTTCGCGCCGCTGGCCGAACACTACGTTTGACGCTCGATGGGCGGGCCGCCGGCGCGGCCCGCCTTCAACTGGCGGGCCGCACCAGCTAAAATTTTCCGTTTCCAAGAGGCGATGAGGCGCATAGTCTCGCCCGATGGATGAAATTGACCGGAACATCACCGTCGCCCTGCAACTCGATGGCAGTGCCGGGCTGGCGGAGCTTGCGAAGGTCGCCGGGCTTTCAGTCTCCGCCACCGCCGAACGGGTGAAGCGGCTGGAGGAGCGGGGGGTGATCCGCGCCTGGCGCGCCGATCTCGACCCCGTCGCCGCGGGCTGCCCGTTGCTGGTGCATATCCTGGTCACCGTGGCGCCGGGCAAGGACGAAGCCGCCTTCCGCAAGGCGATGCGCCGCCAGGCGGCGGTGCTGGAATGCCACGCCATCACCGGCGACTGGACTTATCTGCTGAAGGTCCGGCTGGCCGACCTGCCGGCGCTCGACGCCTTTCTCAACGACGAGCTGCGGGCCCAGTCCGGGGTGCAGCGGGTGGGGACGCTGCTGGCCATCGCGACGGTGAAGGAAACGTCCATCCTCCCCGTCGCGCCGGCCGATCCGGAAGAGTAGGCCACCCGGACCGGCCGCTACGTCGCCCCGGCTACTGCCGGCGCACCGCCATCGCTAAGGTCCGCTCATCCATCCGCGCCGCGTAGCTGAGGCCACGCTTCAGCGCCCAGGTGTTCACCAACTGGAACAGCGGGATGAGCGCCACATCCTCCATCGCCATCCGCACCCCCTCGCGCAGCAGCGCGGCGCGGGTCGGGTCGTCGATGGTGGCGGCGGCGCGGGCGGTCAGCGCATCCAGCTCCGGGTTGGAATAGCGCCCGTTGTTGCTGGCGCCGGTCCGCTTCTCCCGGTCATAGGTGCCGAGGATGTTGACCAGCGCGTAGCTCGCCTCGCCAGTGGTGCTGCCCCAGCCGCCAAGCCGCAGCCCGTATTCCTGGCGGTTCGAGCGCACCGAGAAGGTGGCCCAGGGCGCCGCCTCCACCTCGGTGCGGATGCCGATGCGGGTCCACATCTGCGCCAGCGCCTGGGAAGCCTTGGCGTCATTCGGATAGCGGTCGTTGGGGGTATGGAAGGTGATCCGGAAGCCCTGCGGATAGCCGGCCTCGGCCAGCAGCCGCTTGGCGCCGTCCGGGTCGAAGGCCGGCGGCTTCACCTCCGGGTTGTAGCCGAAGGTGCCGTCCGGCAGCCATTGCCCGGTCGGCTGGGCGGTGCCCTCCATCACCCGGTCGGCCAGCGCCTGGCGGTTGATCGCCATCGACAGGGCGCGGCGCACCCGCAGGTCGTCGAAGGGATTGGTGTCGAGCGGCTTGCCGTCGTTGTCGGTGACGAAGGGCACGCCGCTGCGGCGCGAGCGGTCCAGCACCACATAGATCAGCCGCACGCCCTGGATCTCGGACAGCGTGATCCGCTGGTCCCGTCGCAGTCGCGGCATGTCGGTGGGCGGCACCTGGTCGATCACGTCCACGTCGCCCGCCAGCAGCGCCGCAGTGCGGCCGGCGTCATTGCCGATGAAGCGGTAGTTCACCCGGGCCCAGGGCTCGGCGCCGCGGAAGTAGTTCTCGTTGCGGACCAGTTCGGTGCGGTCGCCGGCGCGGTAGCCGGCGAAGCGGTAGGGGCCCGTACCGATCGCCGCTTTGCCGCTGTTGTAATCCTCGGTCGAGGCGCCTTCGCCGACATGGCGCGAGATCACCGCCACCGAGGCCAGCTCGGTCGGCAGCAGCGGGTGCGCCTGCGGGGTGTGGATGCGGATGGTCAGCGGGTCCACCACCTCCACTCGCTGGATGGCGCGGAGGAAGCCGCCGAATCCGCCTGGGCTGCCCGGCACGCTGGGCGCGCGCTGGATGGTGAAGGCGACATCCTCGGCGGTGAAGGCGCGGCCGTCGTGCCAGGTGACGCCCGGCCGCAGCTTGAACTCCCACACCGTGTCCGAGATTACGCGCCAGCTTTCAGCGAGGCCCGGATAGGGCTGTGCCCGCTCGTCGCGCTCCACCAGTCGGTCGAACAGGTGCATCGCCAGGCTGTTGTTCGGCGTGGCATTGTAGAAATGCGGGTCGAGCGAGGTGACCGAGCCGCCGATGCCGATGTTGAGCGTGGCGCCGGCGGCAGGGCCATTGGCGGTCTGGGCATGGGCCGAGGCGAAGGCGGCGAGCAGCAGGCCAAGGGCGGATGCTGTGGCGAGGGCAGGTCGGCGCATCGGCGTCTCCGAATGGGTTCCAGGGCGCTTTAGCAGCCTGATCGCAGCAATACGATGTAGCCGGGCCGCTGCCTGACCTGCGGGTTGCGGGACCGCGCGTCTCGGCGGCGATGTTGGCATCCACCCTGTGTTGCAGGTCGTGGGCAGCACGGAACCGCGGGCATGCTGAGGAAGCCGGCAGCGGGACGGCGCGGCGGTGCCCGCGCCACGGCCAGGCTGCCTCGCCGTGCGGCGGACGCGGCGGTGCTGGCGGCAGGTTGGGGGCGCTGCTACAGTCGCGGTGGCTGGGGCTTCCGGGGTATACAATGACAAAGGGTCTGCAAGCGGCTGCCGCCGCCGCGTCTTTGGCGTTTCTGCTCGCGGGCGCCGCCGCGGCACAGACCCTGACCATGGGGGTGGGTGCGCCGGTCACCTCGCTCGACCCGCACTACCACCAGCTGTCGCCGAACACGGCGGTGGCGCAGATGATCTTCGGCGGCCTGACCGGCACCGACGGCAGCGCCCGGGTGGTGGCCAACCTTGCCGAAAGCTGGCGTGCGGTGGACGAGACCACCTGGGAGTTCAAGCTGCGCCAGGGCGTACGCTTCCATAACGGCAGCGAGTTTACCGCCGAGGACGTCGCCTTCACCTTCCAGCGCGTCCCCAACGTGCCGAACTCGCCTTCTTCCTACGCCATCTACACACGGCCGATCCGCCAGGTGGAGATTGTCGACAGCCACACTCTCCGGCTGCGCACCGCGGTGCCCTATCCGCTGATGCCGACCGATCTCGCCAATATCATGATCCTCGACCGCGAGACCCATGGCAGCGCCACCACCGAGGGCTTCAACGCCGGCCCGATGGCGGTCGGCACCGGGCCCTTCCGCATGGCCAGCCACCGCAACGGCGACCGCATCGAGTTCGAGCGCAACGACGCCTACTGGGGCACCCGCCCGCATTGGCAGCGGGTCACCTACCGGATGATCACCAATGATGCGGCGCGCACCGCGGCGCTGCTTGCCGGCGATGTCGAGATCATCGACCAGGTGCCGACCAGCGACCTCGGCAAGCTGCGCGTCGACCAGCGGCTGGCGCTCTCGGAAGTCACCGGCCTCAGGCTGATCTTCCTCGGCTTCGACCATTCCCGCACCGAGGCTTCGCCCTTCGTCACCGACAACGATGGCAAGCCGATTCCGCAGAACCCGCTGAAGGATGTGCGGGTGCGGCGGGCGCTGTCGATGGCGATCGACCGCGCGGCGATCGTCGAGCGGGTGATGGAGGGCGCCGCCATCCCCTCCGGCCAATTCCTGCCGGACGGCGCCTTCGGCCATGTGCCCGGCTTGGTGCCGCCGCGCCCCGACACCGAGGCGGCGAAGCGGCTGCTGGCCGAGGCCGGCTTCCCACAGGGCTTCCGCCTGACCCTGCACGGGCCGAACGACCGCTACCCGAACGACAGCCGCATCATCCAGGCGATCGGCCAGATGTGGACCCGCGCCGGGGTGCGCACCTCGGTCGAGGCGCTGCCCTGGACCACCTTCATCGGCCGCGCCTCGCGGCAGGAGCTGTCGAGCTTCCTGGTCGGCTGGGGCACCTCCTCCGGCGAGGCATCCAACCCGCTGCGCAACCTTGTCGCCACCGCCGACCGCGACAAGGGCTATGGCGCCTCCAACCGCGGCCGCTACTCCAACCCTGAGGTCGACCGGCTGCTGGAGGCGGGGATGCGTGAGCTGGACGATGCGAAGCGCGAGGCACTGCTGCAGCAGGCGACCCGCGTGGCCTTCGAGGATGTCGGCATCGTGCCGCTGCACATCCAGAAGAATACCTGGGCGATGCGCCGGGGCCTCGCGCATAACGCCCGTGCCGATGAGCTGACCCGGGCGCAGGATGTGCGCCCGGCCGCCACCGCCGGAACCGCTGCCCGATGACGGTTTTCCTGCTCCGCCGGCTGCTGCAGGCTGGTGGCGTGGTCCTGGTGATGTCGCTGCTGGTGTTCGTCGGCGTCTTCGCCATCGGCGACCCGGTCGAGATCCTGATCAGCCCCGAGGCCGACCAGATCGAGCGTGAGCGGGCGGTCAAGGCGCTCGGCCTCGACCTGCCGCTGTGGCAGCAATACCTCGTCTTCCTCGGCAAGGCGCTGCAAGGCGACCTCGGCCGCAGCTTCGTCTTCAACGAGCCGGCGCTGCAGCTCATCCTGCAGCGGATGCCGGCGACCCTGGAACTCGCGCTCGGCGCCACCCTTGCCGCGCTGGTCATCGGCCTGCCGCTCGGCCTCTATGCCGGGCTGCGGCCGCACTCGCCGGTGAGTCGCGGCATCATGGCGACCAGCATCCTCGGCTTCTCGCTGCCGACCTTTTGGGTCGGGCTGATGCTGATCATGGTCTTCGCCGTGCAGCTCGGCTGGCTGCCGAGCACGGGACGGGGCGAGACGGTGGAGATTCTCGGCACCCGCTGGAGCTTCCTGACCCGCGATGGCCTCGCGCATATGGCCATGCCGGCGCTGAACCTGGCGCTGTTCAAGATCAGCCTGGTCATCCGCCTGACCCGCGCCGGGGTGCGGGAGACGATGCTGATGGACTACGTGAAATTCGCCCGCGCCAAGGGCCTCTCGCCGTCCCGCGTCACCTTCGTGCACGTCTTCAAGAACATCCTGATTCCGGTGGTGACGGTGGTGGGGCTGGAGTTCGGCGGGACCATCGCCTTCTCCGTCGTCACCGAGAGCGTCTTCGCCTGGCCAGGCATGGGCAAGCTGATCATCGACAGCATCAACGTGCTCGATCGGCCGGTGATGGTGGCCTATCTGATGATCATCGTGCTGCTGTTCATCACCATCAACCTGCTGGTGGACATCACCTATTCGGTGCTCGACCCCCGCGTCCGGCTGGAAGGCAAGTCATGAGCACCACCACCGCAGCCCCGGTGGTCGCGCCGCGGGTCGAGACGCCGTTCCGACGCTTCGTCTCTGAATTCGCCGAATCCAGGCTGGCGCTGTTCGGGCTGCTGGTTTTCGGCGCCATTGCGCTGATCGCGATCCTGGCGCCCTTCATCGCCCCGCAGAACCCCTATGACCTCGCCCAGCTCGACATCATGGACGGGCGGATGGAGCCGGGGACGGTCGGTGGCGCCGGCTTCACCTATTGGCTCGGCACTGATGACCAGGGCCGGGACATGCTGTCCGGCATCATGTACGGGTTGCGCATCTCGCTGCTGGTGGGCGCCGGCTCGGCAATCATCGCCTGCATTGTCGGCGCCTCGCTCGGCATGATCGCGGCTTATGCCGGCGGCCGGACCGATGGCGCCATCATGCGGCTGGTCGACCTGCAACTCTCCTTCCCCGCCATCCTGGCGGCGCTGATGATCCTTGCCTTCCTCGGCAAGGGCATATTGAACGTCGTCATCGCCTTGGTGGTGGTGGAATGGGCCTATTACGCCCGCACCGTCCGCGGCTCGGCGCTGGTTGAGCGGCGCAGGGAGTACATCGAGGCGGCGCAGTGCCTGGCGCTGCCAACCCGGAGAATCATCTTCCGCCACCTGCTGCCGAATTGCCTGCCGCCGCTGATCGTCGTCGCCACCATGCAGATCGCCCGCGCCATCGCGCTGGAGGCGACCTTGAGCTTCCTCGGCCTCGGCGTGCCGATCACCGAGCCCTCGCTCGGGCTGCTGATCGCCAATGGCTATGAGTACATGCTCAGCGGCAAATACTGGATCAGCTTCTACCCCGGCATCGCCCTGCTGGTGACCATCGTCTCCATCAACCTGGTCGGCGATCAGCTGCGCGACGTGCTGAACCCGAGGCTGAAGAAATGAGCCTTCCAGCCGTGGCGGCACCGGGCGGGCCGACTTTGGAAGTCCGCAACCTGCGCACCCATTTCTTCACCCGGGCCGGCGTGGTGAAGGCGGTGGACGACGTCTCCTTCACCGTCGAGCGCGGCAAGGTGATGGGCCTGGTCGGCGAGAGCGGCTCGGGCAAGACGGTCACCGGCTTCTCGATCATCGGCCTGGTCGATCCGCCCGGGCGCATCACCGGCGGGCAGGTCCTGTTCCAGGGCACCGATCTGGCGAGCCTGAGCGAGGCGGAGATGCGCAACCTGCGCGGCAACCGCATCGCCATGATCTTCCAGGACCCGATGATGACGCTGAACCCGGTTCTGCGCATCGATACCCAGATGATCGAGACGGTGCAGGCCCATGCCAGGGTCAGCCGCGAGGAAGCCCGGCAACGGGCCCGCGATGCGCTCGGCCAGGTCGGCATCCCGAGCCCGGATGAGCGGCTGCGCGCCTATCCGCACCAATTCTCCGGCGGCATGCGCCAGCGCGTCGCCATCGCCATCGCCCTGCTGCACAAGCCCGAGCTGATCATCGCCGACGAGCCGACCACGGCGCTGGACGTGACCATCCAGGGCCAGATCCTGGCCGAGGCGCAGAAGCTCTGCGCGCAATTCGGCACCGCGCTGATCTGGATCACCCATGACCTCTCGGTCGTCGCCGGCCTCGCCGACGACATCGCGGTGATGTACGCCGGCAAGGTGGTGGAAAGCGGCGAGGTGGGTGCGGTGCTGGATGCGCCGCTGCACCCCTATACCGCCGGGCTGATCGGCAGCGTGCCGAGCCGCAACCGCCGCGGCGCCCCGCTCAGCCAGATTCCCGGCATGACGCCCTCGCTGCTCAACCTGCCGGCCGGCTGTGCCTTCCGCGCCCGCTGCCCGCGCGCCGAATCCCGCTGCGCCGAGCCGCCACCCTTCGCCGAATACCTGCCCGGCCGCCACGCCCGCTGTATCCACCCCTATATCGAGGAGGCCGTGCGGGCATGAGCGAGGTGATGGACCCGCCGCACGCCGTCGCGGCCACCACGCCGCCGATCGTCGAGATCCGCGGCGTCTACAAGCGCTTCTCCCGCTCCCTCGACTTCGCCGCGAAGCTGGCGCGGCGGTTGGGCGTGACGGTGCGCGAGGATGTGGTGCATGCGGTGGACGGCGTTGACCTGTCGATCCGCCGCGGCGAGGTGGTGGGGCTGGTCGGCGAGAGCGGCTGCGGCAAATCCACCCTCGGCCGCATGGTCGCCGGCATCATGCCGCCGACCGAGGGCAGCATCCTGTCGCATGGCCGCGACCTGCGCAGCCTGAGCGGCGTCGAGGCGCGCCGCACCAAGCTGCGCACCCAGATGATCTTCCAGGACCCCTACGCCTCGCTGAACCCGCGGCTGAAGGTGGAGGACATCGTCGGCGAGGCGCCGCTGGTGCACGGGCTGGTCCGGCGCGAGGATTTCGCCGGCTATGTCGATGAGCAATTCCGCCGTGCCGGCCTCGATCCTGGGCTGAAGAAGCGCTACCCGCACCAGTTCTCCGGCGGCCAGCGGCAACGCATCGGCATCGCCCGGGCCCTGGCGGTGCAGCCGGAATTCCTGGTGTGCGACGAGGCGGTGGCGGCGCTGGATGTCTCGATCCAGGCGCAGATCCTGAACCTCTTCATGAAGCTGCGGCAGGAACTCGACCTCACCTACCTGTTCATCTCGCACGACCTCGGCGTGGTGGAGCATCTCAGCGACCGCGTCGTCATCATGTACCTCGGCCGGGTGGTCGAGGAGGCGCCGGCCGAGGATGTCTTCCGCAGCGCCAACCACCCCTACACCCAGGCGCTGCTCTCCGAGGTGCCGCGGATCGACACCCGCAAGCGCGCCTTCGCCGGGGTGAAAGGCGAGATTCCCTCGCCGCTCGCCCCGCCGAGCGGCTGCCATTTCCACCCGCGCTGCCCGCATGCGATGGAGCGTTGCCGGATCGAGCGCCCGGCGCTGCGCGAGATCGCCCCCGGCCGCCGCAGCGCCTGCCACCTGAACGACGCGGCATGAGGCGCGTCGTCCTGTTGCTGCTGCTGATGCTCGCCGCCTGCGCCGGCACGGGAGCGAGTGGCCCCTATGTCGGCGGCGCGGTCGGCGGCAGCCTGCGGGAGGACAGCCGCCTGCGCTGAGCCTGGAGCAGGCTCAGGCTGCTCCGGCCTGCGGCCCCGCCGGCTTCGGCCGTACCGTGGCAAGTGGGCGCGCGGCCTCGCCATCGTTCAACGCATCGGCCTGCGGCATGGCCGCAGCCAGGGTCATGCCGCCGCCCAGCATCGCCTGCTGGCAGCTTGTCGCATCCTCAGCCAGCCGTCGCATTTCGCCCATCAGCCAGCTCTGTTGCGCCTGCATCGCCTCCCGCATGTCGCGGCAATCGCGCAGCCGGGTGACCAGCCGCTGGGTATCCTGAACTGCCTCCTGTCGGCGGGACATCCAGCCCGACAGCATGGTCTCCGTCTGGGAGACGAGGGCTCGCTGAGCGGCCAGCACCGCCTCGGTCCCCGGCCCGAACAGCGCGCTGTTGAGGAGCGCGCTGCCGAACCGCTGCGGCTCACTGAAGTCGAAGCCTGATTTTCCCTGAGACATCCGGGTCTGGTTCCTGCTTGAAATGCGGTTGTGATCAGCCGTCGCGCCCATGGCGCGATGCGCCTGGACCCGCGGCAATGGCCGGTGTTCGGCAGTTCCACTGGCATCCCAGGTGCGGGACGCGGCCAGCCGGTCTTCAAAGGACCTTCGCACCGTGCGGGTCTGGCTCCCGAGCACGGACGTCGCTGCCTTCAGGCGGCGAGGCCGCATCTGACCCCATCGGTGCTCTTGCCGTCTACCCGCTCGCGCCGATGTGACGCGGAGTCCGGGTGAACCGTTGGCTGCCGGCTCAACGCTGCCGGGCTGCGAGGGGGAAGGCTGCCCTGCGGCCAGCCCAAGCCCGGCCTTCTGCGGCGCGCCGAACGGCAGAAGGCCGAGAACAGCATGCCTCAGCCGATGGTCTGACCAAGGGCGACGCGCCGGTCGGATGGGGGGGGCGGCCCGGCCGAGCCGGCGCAGCGGGTGGTCTCACACCGTGAACTGTTCCGCGATGATCCGCTCGCTGAGGCCATGGTCCGGGTCGAACAGCAGGGTCAGCGACACCCCGCGATCCTCCCGCACCTCGACCCGGCGCACCTCGCGCACCTCGGTGTAATCGGCCACGGCGGCGACCGGGCGCTTGTCGCCTTCGAGGATCTCGAACACCACCTCGGCATCAGCCGGCAGCAACGCACCGCGCCAGCGCCGCGGGCGGAAGGCCGAGATCGGCGTCAGCGGCAGCAAATTGGCGCCGAGCGGCACAATTGGCCCATGCGCCGAGAGGTTGTAAGCGGTGCTGCCGGCCGGGGTGGAGACCAGCACGCCGTCGCAGATCAGCTCCCGCAGCCGTTCCTTGCCGTCGATCAGGATGCGGATCTTGGCGGCCTGGCGAGTCTCGCGCAGCAGCGACACCTCGTTGATTGCCAGTGCCTCCTGCGCCGTGCCATCAGCCGAGACCGCGCGCATCCGCAGCGGGTGCAGCATGGCGGCCTGGGCATCGGCCAGGCGTTCCGGCAGCAGATCCTCGCGGTAGTCGTTCATCAGGAAGCCGACGCTGCCGCAGTTCATCCCGTAGACCGGGATGTTGCGGCCGAGCAGCCGATGCTGGGTCTCCAGCATGCAGCCGTCGCCGCCGAGGGCGACGATGGCCACGGCGGTCTCCGGCGGCGCATCGCCGTAGCGGGCGACCAGCCGGGCGCGGGCGGCGCAGGCGGCTTCGGTGGAGGAGGCGAGAAAGCCGATGCGACCGGCGAAATCCGCCGCCTGCAACGTCACCGGCTGCGGGAAGGGGGCCGGGATCAATTCGTCCACGCGGCCGTCACAGCGCCAGCGGACGGGCATCGCGATGCGCCAGCACCGGCATGTCGCGCCGCACCCGTGCGGTCACCGTAGGGTCGATCCGCGCCGTCGCCCAGCCGATCCCGTCCGAGACCTTGGCGACCACATGCCCCCAGGGATCGGCGACCAGCGAATGGCCGTAGACCGAGCGCTGTGCCCCACGCTCCTCGTACTGGCCCCAGGAGGCGGCGGCGAGAATCCAGCACTGGCTCTCGATGGCGCGGGCCCTGAGCAGCACCTCCCAATGGTCCTTGCCGGTCTGCAGGGTGAAGTTGGAGGGGACGAGGATCGCCTCGGCGCCAGCGCGGCGGAGCGCGATGTATTCCTCGGCGAAGCGCATGTCGTAGCAGATGGTGCAGCCGAAGGTGATGCCGCCGGCGGTGAAGGTCACCAGCCGGTCGCCAGCGCCGTAGAGCGCGCTCTCGCGGTAGCCGGTGCCATCCGGGCCGGTGATGTCGAACAGGTGGATCTTGCGGTAGCGGGCGATCTCCCGGCCTTCGGGGCCGAAGACCAAGGTGGTGTTGAACAGCTTCTCGTCACCCTTCTCCACCAGGCTGCCGCCATGGACATGGATGCCATGGGTGCGGGCGAGGTCGCGCAGCAGCTCATAGGCCGGGCCGCCGGTCTCGCCGCTGCCCTCGGGCGGCAGTACCTCGGCCGCGGCCATTCGGCTCTCGCGGCCGCCGCCGAGGTTGGTCCAGGTTTCCGGCAGGCTGACCAGGGCGGGGCGGTCGGCCTCCACCGCCGCCTCGATCAGCCGCCGGGCCTGGGCAAGGTTCGCCTCCTTGTCGCTACCCTGGTTCATCTGGATGACGCTGACGCGCATCGTGCCAACTCCGACCAAGGGCAAACTCCGCTCAGCCAAGCCCGGTCGAGCGGCGTGATTGGCCCGCAAGAAACAAAGGGCCGGAGCGGGTTCCGCGCGCCGAGGCGAACGGAGCCCGATCCAGGTCCCGCATCAAGCCGCGCCGGAGGGGCGGCGGCAAGGGCGCACCGGGGTTTACCGCCGTGGCCAGTCCAGCCTGGGTTCCGATCGGCCGCCGCGGCTATCCTCCGGCCAGGCGGCCGGTGGCGGCACCGGCGGCGTGGCGCGGCGCGGCGCCTCCTCCACCGGGCGGGCGGTGTGGGCCGGCAGATCGACCCAGTCCTGCGCCGCGGCACGGCGCGGTCCGTCCGGCAGCCGCAGTGCCAGGCTGCGGATCTCGTTCTGGATGTCGTCGAGCTGGGCTTCCAGCGAATCGAGCCGGCCCTTCAGGCCGAAGACGCTGAAGGGCATCAGCAGATAGGCGAGGCCGACCAGCAGCAACACCAGCAGCGCCAGCAGCCCGGTCCATTCCGGCAACCCGGGCACCGCGAGCCGGGTCGCCAGGTCTTGCAGCAACGCCATGCTCATCTCCTCAGCCGCCGGTCACGCTCATGTGGCGGCCGACCGCCGGCCGATTGTGGCGCCGGTCGATGATGAAGTCATGGCCCTTCGGCTTGCGGGCGATGGCGGCCTCGATGGCGGCGCGCAAGCCGGCGTCGTCCACCGCCGGGTCGCGCAGCGGGCGGCGCAGGTCGGCGGCATCCTCCTGGCCCAGGCACATGAACAGCGTGCCGGTGCAGGTCAGCCGCACCCGGTTGCAGCTTTCGCAGAAATTATGGGTCATCGGCGTGATGAAGCCGATCCGCCGCCCGGTCTCCTTCACCGTGAAGTAGCGGGCCGGGCCGCCGGTCGTATAGTCGGTTTCCTCCAGCGTCCAGTGCTCCCGCAGCCGGGAGCGGACCAGGGAGAGCGGCAGGTACTGGTCGGTGCGGTCGCCGCCGATCTCGCCCAGCGGCATGGTTTCGATCAGGGTCAGGTCGAAGCCGTGCTCGCCGCACCAGGCCAGCATCCGGTCGTATTCGCCCTCGTTCACGCCCTTCAGCGCCACGGCGTTGATCTTCACCTGCAGCCCGGCGGATTTTGCGGCGAAGATGCCGTCCAGCGTCTTCTCCAGCTCGCCCCAGCGGGTCACCGCCTTGAACACCGCCGGGTCCAGCGTATCCATCGAGACGTTGATGCGCCTGACCCCGGCGGCATAGAGGTCGTCGGCCATTTTCGTGAGCTGGGTGCCGTTGGTGGTAACCGTCAGCTCCTTCAGGCCGCCAGCGCCGATCCGGGCGCCGAGGCTGCGGAACAGGGTCAGCACGCCCTTGCGGACCAGCGGCTCCCCGCCAGTCAGCCGGATGCGCTCGACGCCCAATCCGACGAAGGCGCCGCAGAGCCGGTCCAGCTCCTCCAAGGTCAGCACCTCGGCCTTCGGCAGGAAGGTCATGTCCTCCGCCATGCAGTACACGCAGCGGAGATCGCAGCGGTCGGTGACCGAGACGCGGAGATAGGAGATCCGCCGGCCGAACGGATCGATCATGGAGCGGCTTCCTGGCATGCTGGGCATTGGCCCTGGCATTTGGTCCGGAACCCCCCCGCGCCGCAAGCCCCCGCGCTGCCGGGCTTGGCCAGGTTCAATCGGCATCCGCATCAAGGATGTCGAGCGCCACCACCGCGGCGTTGATCAGCAGCTTCCCTGCATGCTCGAAATTCACCGTGATCCGGTCGCCGATCACGGACTGCACCTGACCGATCCCCCAATCCGGCCGATCGGGGTGTCGCACCCGCATTCCGGGCTCGATCAACCCGCTCAATCACCGGCTCCGGGTGGGAAGCGGCACGATAAAGGGACGCATAACCAGAATGTGATCAACACGCGAATGCATTGCCCGACAGGATGGAAAAGGAATGAGTCTCGACTCCCGCCTTGCCAGATTGCTTGCCGCGCGTCTGTGCCACGATCTCGGTGGCGCGGTGGGCAGCCTGTCCGGAACCCTCGACCTCGTCGGGCAGGGTGATCCAGGGATGCTCGACCTGTCACGCGAAACCGCCGCGTCGCTGCGCCAGCGGCTGAAGCTTTTCGCGGTGTGCTGGGGCGGGCCGACCACCGAGTACGATGGCCAGGCGATCGGCGGGCTGCTGCTGGGCGCACCGGCTTCGCCACGGGTGCAATTCGCCGTGGACGCGCTGTCGCCGGCGCAGCCGGTGCCAGCCGGGCTGGTGCCGCTGGTGCTCAACGCGGCGCTGCTGGCAGCCGAGGCGCTGCCGCGCGGCGGCACCGTGCACCTCGCCGGCAGCGCCGACGCTGGCTTTACCATCCTGCCGCAGGGCCGCAACGCCGCTTGGCCGGCCGGGCTGCTGCCGATGCTGGCTGGGCATGGCCTTGAGGCGGCGCTGGAAGAGGGGCCGCGGCGGGTGGTGGTGCCGCTGATGCTCGCCCTGGCCACGGAGCAGGGCTGGGCGCTGTCGCTGGCGATGGGCGCCGGCCCGGTGGCGCCGCTGGTGCTGAGCCCGGCGTAAGACCTCCCCACAAATCCGCGTCTCAGTGTTGCGGGAGGATGATCCCTTCCGATCGGCACTTCGACACGTCCTCCGCCGCAAGGCTGCGGAAGGAAACGGGATGGTATTCATAGGCACTCCAAAGGGCCAACGGCCCGGACTGCGCGGTGGCGCTGTCCGGCACCGCAAGGCTTTACCGAATCTTCGGTCTCCCTTGGGCAGTCTCGGCCGGCGCAGCCTGACCGGGAATGAGTTATGGATGACCTCCTCGCCGATTTCCTGACCGAGACGCATGAGGGGCTGGTCGCCCTCGATGCCGCCCTGGTGCGGCTCGAACGGGCGCCGGAGGATGCGGCGACGCTGTCCGAGGTGTTTCGGATCGTCCACACCATCAAGGGCACCTGCGGCTTCCTCGGGTTGTCGCGCATGGAATCCGTGGCGCATGCCGGAGAGAACGTGCTCGGCCGCTACCGCGACGGCACCCTGCCGGTCAGCCGTGGCGGCATATCGCTGATCCTCCGCGCCGGCGACTGCATCCGCGCCATCGTCGCCGGGCTGGAGGCGACCGGCGCCGAGCCGGCCGGCGACGACGCCGGGCTGATCGCCGCGCTGAACGCCAAGGCCAATGGCGAGGGCCTTGCCACGCCGGCGGAGGCGACCGTCGGGGCCGCCGCGGTCGAGGCCGCAACGCCCCTGCCGCCGCCAGCCGCGACCCTGGCCGGGACCGGCCCCGCGCAGGCGGAGGCCGAAAGCCCGGCCAGCGGCGGGGCGGTCTCGGCGCCGCAAACCATCCGCGTTTCGGTCGATGTGCTGGAAGACCTGATGATGCTGGTCAGCGAGCTGGTGCTGACCCGCAACCAGCTGCTGCAACTCGCCCGCAACCAGACCGACAGCGCCTTCGCGGTGCCGCTGCAGCGGCTCAGCCACATCACCTCCGACCTGCAGGAAGGCGTGATGAAGACCCGCATGCAGCCGATCGGCAATGCCTGGGCGAAGCTGCCGCGACTGGTGCGCGACCTCTCGGTCGAACTCGGCAAGAAGATCGACCTCGAGATGCGCGGCGCCGAGACCGAGCTCGACCGCCAGGTGCTGGAACTGATCAAGGACCCGCTGACCCATATGGTCCGCAACAGTGGCGACCACGGGCTGGAAGGGCCGGAGGAGCGCCGCCGCGCCGGCAAGCCGGAGACCGGCCGCATCACGCTGAACGCCTACCACGAGGGCGGCCACATCATCATCGAGATCGCCGACGACGGCCGTGGTTTGAACCTCGAGCGCATCCGCCAGAAGGCGCTGGCCCAGGGCCTCGCCACCGAGGCGGAACTCGCCGGCATGTCGGAGCGCGAGATCCAGCGCTTCATCTTCCGCGCCGGCTTCTCCACCGCCGCCGCGGTCACCGCCGTCTCCGGCCGCGGCGTCGGGATGGATGTGGTAAAGACGAACATCGAGCGGATCGGCGGCACCATCGAGGTGCATTCGAAGGAGGGCAGCGGCACCCGCTTCCTGATCAAGATCCCGCTGACCCTGGCCATCGTCTCCGCCCTCATCGTCCAGTCGGGCGGCGAGCGCTTCGCGGTGCCGCAAATCGGCGTGGTGGAGCTGGTGCGGGTCGGCGGGGCGGGCGCGGCCAGGCTGGAACGCATCAAGGATGCTCCGGTGCTCCGGCTGCGCGACCGGCTGCTGCCGCTGGTCCGCCTTGCCTCGCTGCTGCGGCTCGATGACGACCAGCCGCAGGAGGAGAGCGGCTTCGTCATCGTCACCCAGGTCGGCGCCCATGTCTTCGGCATCATCGTCGACCGGGTCTTCGACACCGAGGAGATCGTGGTGAAGCCGGTGGCGCCGATCCTGCGGCATGTCACCATGTTCAGCGGCAATACCATCCTCGGTGACGGCAGCGTCATCATGATCCTCGACCCCAACGGCATCGCCCGCGCCACCGGCGTCGGCGCCGAGGGTGGGGAGGCCGAGGCGGAGCGCGACGCCGCCCGCCCGGCGGCGCTGCTGCAATCCGACACGCGCACCGCGCTGCTTCTGTTCCGCGCCGGCGATGCCACGCCGAAGGCGGTGCCGCTCGGCCTGGTCGCCCGGCTGGAGGATGTGGCGCGGGAGAAGATCGAATGCGCCGGCGGCCGGCCGCTGGTGCAATACCGCGGCCAGCTGATGCCGCTGGTGCCGCTTTCTGGCGTATGGGACGCCGCCGGCGCGCCGGAGCGCCAGCCGGTGCTGGTCTTCTCCGATGGCGACCGTGCGATGGGGCTGATGGTCGAGGAGATCCTCGACGTGGTCGACGAGGCGCTGGTGATCGACAGCGCCGGCGAGCGTCCGGGCTACCTCGGCAGCGCCGTCATCGGCGGCAAGGTGACCGAGATGATCGACACCGCCTGGTGGCTGCGCCAGGCCGGCGCCGATTGGTTCGGTGGCAGCGGCGTTGGCGCTCCGGCCAGAGGCCAGCGGGTGCTGGTAGTGGAGGACAGCGCCTTCTTCCGCAACCTGGTGGTCCCGGCACTCGGCGCCGCGGGCTACGCCGTCACCGCCGTCGCCGATGCCGAGGAGGCGCTGCGGCTGCGCGATGCCGGCGCCGGCTTCGAGGCCATCGTCTCCGACATCCAGATGCCGGGGATGGGCGGCGTCGGCCTGGCCCGCGCAGTGCGGGAGGGCGGACCATGGCAGGCGCTGCCGTTGATCGCGCTGACCGGCCGGGCCGAACCGGCCGACATCGCCCGCGGCCGCAACGCAGGCTTCACCGACTACGTCGCCAAATTCGACCGCGCCGCGCTGCTGGAGAGCCTCCGGCAATGCCTCTCGGCACCGGTGCAGGGCTGAGCAGAGGGGAACCGTAATGCAGCAGGCCATGAACGGGGCGGCCGCAACGGCGCCCAAGCCGCCATCCGCCGCGCCGGGGCGCGGTGCCTCGCCGCTCGGCGACGTGACGGCCGAGAGCTACCTGACCCTGACGGTCGCCGACCAGCTCTGCGGGGTGCCGGTGCTGGCGGTGCGCGACGTGCTGGGGGCGCAGACCATCACCCGCATTCCGCTGGCGCCGCCGGAGGTGGCCGGCAGCCTCAACCTGCGCGGCCGCATCGTCACCGCCATCGACCTGCGCCGCCGGCTCGGCCTGCCGCCGCGCGGCGCGGAGGAAGGGGCGGCAATGAGCGTGGTGGTGGAGCGCGACAACGAACTCTACAGCCTGTTGGCCGACCAGGTGGGCGAGGTGCTGCCGCTGCCGCGCGCCGACCGCGCGCCCAACCCGCCGACGCTCGACCCGATGTGGCGGGAGGTTTCGGACGGCGTTCATCGAATGGGCGAACGGCTGCTGATCCTGCTCGACGTCGAACGCATCCTGGCGATCGGCTGAGGGATGACCAGCCCCGAACCCGCCACCACCTGCCTGGTGGTCGACGACAGCCGCGTGGTCCGCAAGGCGGCCCGGCGCATTCTGGAAAAACACGGCTTCGCCGTGCGCGAGGCGGAGGATGGCCAGCAGGCGCTGGCCGCCTGCCGCGACACGCTGCCGGAAGCGGTGCTGCTCGACTGGAACATGCCGGTGATGGACGGGCTGCAATTCCTGCAGGCTGTCCGCGCCGAATTCGGCCCCGACCGCCCCGTGGTGGTGTTCTGCACCACGGAAGGCGCGATGGACCGCATCATCACCGCGCTGGAGGCTGGGGCGCAGGAATATGTGATGAAGCCCTTCGACGAGGCGATCTTGCGCGACAAATTCATCCAGGCCGGGCTGCTGCAGGATACCGGCGCGTGATACCCGCTTCGGGCCCGGTGCGGGTCATGCTGTGCGATGACAGCGTCACGGTGCGCGCCGCGCTCGCGCGTGTGCTGGAAGCCGACCCCGAGATCCGCATCGTCGCCCGGGTGGGCGACGGCCGGCAGGCGGTCAACGCACTCTCTGCCATGCCGACGGCGGTGCGGCCGCAGGTGGTGCTCCTCGACCTTGAGATGCCGGTGATGGACGGCATGACGGCGTTGCCGCTGTTGCTGGCCCAGGTGCCGCGGCCGGTGGTGATCGTTGCCAGCGCGCTGACCCAGAAGGGCGCCGCCGTCACCATGGCGGCGCTGCGGGCCGGCGCCGCGGATTACATCCCGAAACCGGGCGCGGCCGGCGGTGGCTTGGCCGATGCCGGCTTCCGCGCCGAACTGATCGCCAAGGTGAAGGGCTGGGCCCGGATGGGGCGTGCCCCGGCGGCGGCCAGGCTGGCCGCGCCACGCCCAGCTCCCGCCGTGCCGGTACCGCGCGGTGGCCTGCGGGCAATCGCCATCGGCTGCTCGACCGGTGGCCCGCAGGCGCTGGCGGCTCTGGTGCGCGGCCTGAGCCGGCCGCTGCCGGTGCCGGTGCTGACCGTGCAGCACATGCCGGCCGGCTTCACCGCCATGCTGGCAGACCACCTGAACCGGCTCGGCAGCCTCGGCTGCGCCGAGGCGCAGGATGGCGAGGCGCTGCAGCCAGGCCGGCTCTACCTGGCACCCGGCGACCGGCACCTGCTGGCGGAGGTCGCCGCCGGCCGGTTGGTGGCCCGGCTATCCGATGGACCGCCGGAGAATTTCTGCCGCCCCGCGGTGGATCCGTTGCTGCGCAGCCTGACCACCGCCTGCGAGGGCGGCGTGCTGGCGCTGATCATGACCGGCATGGGACATGACGGTCTGGCCGGCTGCAGGGCGGTGGCCGCCGCCGGCGGCACGGTGCTGGCGCAGGATGAGGCGAGTTCAGTGGTGTGGGGCATGCCTGGCGCGGTGGCGCGGGCCGGGCTGGCACGCGCCCTGCTACCGCCCGAAGCCCTGGCGGAACAGGTGCTGGTGGCGACCGCCGGCCACGCGGGAGCACTGGCATGAGCCCCGAGGGCTTCGCCTTCATCGCCGGCCTGGTGAAAAGCCGCTCCGGCCTCATCCTGACGCCGGACAAACAATACATGCTGGACACCAGGCTCGGCCCGCTGCTGAAGCGGGAGAAGCTGGCGAGCCTCGACGCCCTGGCGATGCGGCTGCGGGAACCCCGCGCGACCCTGCTGGCCGATGCGGTGACCGAGGCGCTGACGACCAACGAAAGCTCCTTCTTCCGCGATGGAAAGCCCTTCGAGCACCTGAAGCGCGTGATGCCCACGCTGGCCGCGGCGCGGCCGCCGGGAACGCCACTTAGGATATGGTCGGCCGCCTGCTCCACCGGGCAGGAAGCCTATTCCATCGCCATGCTACTGCAGGAGTTGGAGCCGGCCGGCGTGAAGGCCGAGATTCTCGGCACCGACATCTCGCATGAGGTGCTGGCGCGGGCGCGGGACGGCTACTTCAGCCAGTTCGAGGTGCAGCGCGGCCTGCCGGCACGGCTGCTGGTGAAGCATTTCCAGCAGGAGGCCGGGCGCTGGCGCGTCTCGCCCGCGCTGCGGGCGATGACGCGGTTCGAGCATCTGAACCTGCTGTCGGACCTCCGCGGCCTCGGGCGGTTCGACATCATCTTCTGCCGTAACGTGCTGATCTACTTCGACGCGCCGACCAAGACCCAGGTGCTGACGGCACTGGCGGCGCGGCTTGCGCCGGATGGGCTGCTCTACCTCGGCGGGGCGGAGACGGTGCTGGGGCTGACCGACCAGCTGGTGGCGCTGCCGACAGAACGCGGCGCCTATGAGCGCCGGCGCGTTGCCGCCCTGGCGGGCTGAAGCGCGGCGGTCGCTGTCCGGCTGGTCTTGGCGAAATTGGGTTGGGCGGCGGCTTCTCGCCCAGCGCCGCAGGGGCAGCGCGTCAAGGGGCGGGATGAAACTCGCCGGCTCCGGCTGCCCGGCATGGGCGGATGCCGCCGGTGCGGCGCTGGTGTGTCATCCCCGGCGCGGAAGATCGGCATCAATCCCATTGCGATCCCCTGCCGTGCCGTCACCGCCCGATCAGGCGGCGTGGGCCGGGATCAGGGGCGCGGCGCCGAGCGGTGCCGCGGCGGGGAAGCGGTTGCCGGGCTGCTGCGGGTCCCGCAGCACATAGCCGCGCCCCCAGACCGTGCCGATCAGATTGTCGGCGCCGGCCTGGGCCAGCTTCTTGCGCAGCTTGCAGATGAAGACGTCGATGATCTTCACCTCCGGCTCGTCCATGCCGCCGTAGAGGTGGTTCAGGAAGGCTTCCTTGGTGAGCACCAGCCCCTTGCGCAGGGTCAGCAGCTCCAGGATCGCATACTCCTTGCCGGTCAGATGCACCGGGGCGCCGGCCACCGAGACCTCGCGCGAACCGAGGTTCAGAGTGAGCGGGCCGACCGAAAGGCTCGGCTGGGCGAAGCCCTTGGTGCGGCGAACCACTGCCTGGATGCGGGCCACCAGCTCCTGCCCATCGAAGGGCTTGGTGATGAAGTCGTCGGCGCCCATGCCGAAGCCCTTCACCTTGGCCTGCGGCCGGGCAAGGCCGGAGAGGATCATCACCGGGGTTTCCACCCGGCCGGCGCGCAGTCGGCGGACAACCTCGTAGCCTTCCATGTCCGGCAGGACGAGATCGAGCAGCACCACGTCATAGTCGTAGAGGCGCACCATCTCGAGCGCCTCCTCACCGGTGTCGACGGCGTCCACCACCATGGCGGCCGCCTTCAGCATCGCGACGAGGCCACGAGAAGCGGTCAGGTCATCTTCAACCAATAACACGCGCATGTCTCGATCTCCTACACGCCAGACGTGTATGGAGATACCACCTATGCGCGCATTGTGAAGGGGAATTTCACAAGTTTGATGTACCAAGATGCGAGACGACTCCTTGGAAGAGGATAAACCGGGTGCCTGCAGGGCAAAGAATTTTGTCTTACCAAATGGTTGAGAAATGCAGTCTCGCCAGTGCGGCTCTGCGGCGCCAGACGCATTGGGCGCCGCATGGCAACGTGGTTTCGGCCAATGGCCTCTCAATTTCAATCACCGGCCTCGCGCCCTGGTTGCAGATCGGCTCCCGCCTCAGGCTGGATCCGCCTGGTGCCGAACCCATTGCCGCCGAGGTGGTGGGCTTCGCCGATGGGCTCGCCACCGCGCTAGCCTTCGGCCCGCTGGAAGGCATCGCCACCGGCACCGCCGCCAGCCTCGCCCCCTCCGCCACGCTGGCGGTGGATGAGAGCTGGCTCGGCCGGGTGCTGGACCCGCTTGGCCGCCCGATCGATGGGCGCGGGCCGCTCCGCCCCGGGCCGCGGCCCTGGCCGGTACGGGCGGCGGCGCCCTCGGCCGGGCAGCGCGCCCGGCTCGGCCCGCGGATCGACCTCGGGGTGCGGGCGCTTGATGCCTTCGCCACCTGCCGGCGCGGCCAGCGCCTCGGCCTTTTCGCCGCCTCCGGGGTCGGCAAATCCACCTTGCTGGCGATGCTGGCGGGCGGCGCCGGCTGCGATGTGGTGGTGCTGGCGCTGGTCGGCGAACGCGGGCGGGAGTTGCGGGAGTTCCTGGAGGACGACCTCGGGCCCGAGGGGCTGGCGCGCAGCGTGGTGGTCTGCGCCACCTCCGACAGCCCGCCGCTGATGCGGCGGGAGGCCGCCTACGCCGCCATGGCCATCGCCGAGCATTTCGCCGAGGCGGGCCGGCAAGTGCTGCTGCTGATGGACAGCGTGACCCGCTTCGCCATGGCGCTGCGCGAGATCGGCCTCGCCGGCGGGGAGCCGCCGGCGACCCGCGGCTATACCCCGGGCGTCTTCGCCGAACTGCCGCGGCTGCTGGAACGCGCCGGGCCGCGCGCGGCGGGCAAGCCTGGCGCCATCACCGGCCTCTTCACCGTGCTGGTCGAGGGCGATGACCATGACGAGCCGGTGGCCGATGCGGTGCGCGGCATCCTCGACGGCCATGTGGTGCTGGACCGCGGCATCGGCGAACGCGGGCGCTACCCCGCCATCGACATCCTCCGCAGCCTGTCCCGCACCGTGCCCGGCTGCCTGGCACCGGAGGAGGCGGCGCTGATGCGCCAGGCCCGCGGCATATTGGCGCTGCATGCGGAAATGGCCGATCTGGTCCGGCTCGGCGCCTATCGCGCCGGCGCCGATCCGGCGGTGGATGCGGCAATCCGCCTGGCGCCGCGGATCGAAGCGATGCTCGCCCAGGGCAAGGGGGAGGAGAAGGGCGGCACGGTGGAAGCGGCCTTCGCCGCCCTCGCCATGGCGCTGGAGGACGCGGATGCCGCGTGACCCGCTGGCGGTGCTGGCGCGGCTGCGCCGGCTGGAAACGGAGGCGGCAAGGCGCCGCCTGGGCGAAGCCTATGGCCGCCTGGCCGGGGCCGAGGAGAGGGCCGCCGGGGCCGGTGCGGCGCTGACGCGGGAAGGGACGCTGGGGCTGCCGTCCGACTACGGCACCTGGCTGACCCGCGGCCTCGCAGAACGGGACCGCGCCGACCGCGCCCGCGGCTTTGCCGAGGCCACCGCCACGGCCGCGGCGGCGTCACTCGGCGAAGCGCGGGCGGCGGAGCGCGGGCTGGAGATGCTGCGCAAGGCGCGGGCGGAGCGGGCGCGGCAGCGGGTGCAGCGCCAGGCGCAGCTGCTGCTGGACGAAGCGGGAGCGCGACGCCGCTGAATGCCGACTACTGGGCGGTCAACACCCCGCGGCGGATCTGGTCCAGCTCGATGCTTTCGAACAAGGCGCGGAAATTGCCCTCGCCGAAGCCCTGGTCGCCCTTGCGCTGGATCAGCTCGAAGAAGATCGGGCCGATGACCGTGCCGGTGAAGATCTGCAACAACCGGCCACCTTCCGGCGTCGGCGCGCCATCGGTCAGGATGCGGTTGCGGGCGAGGCGCGCGATCTCCGCCGCATCGAGGTCCGGCATCCGCTTCGGCAGCAGCTCGTAATAGGTGTCCGGCGTGTCCATGAACTGCACGCCCGCGGCCCGCATGCCCTCGACGCTGGCAAAGATGTCGGTGGTGCCGAGGGCGATGTGCTGGATGCCCTCGCCCCTGTAGGCGCGCAGGTATTCCTCGATCTGCGACTTGTCGTCGCTGCTCTCGTTGATCGGGATGCGGATCTGGCCGCAGGGCGAGGTCAGCGCGCGCGACTTCAGCCCCGTCAGCTTGCCCTCGATGTTGAAGTAGCGGATTTCGCGGAAATTGAAGAGCTTTTCGTAGAAGCCCCACCACACATCCATCCGGCCGCGATGCACGTTATGCGTCAGATGATCGATCACCGTCAGCCCATGGCCGCGCGGATGTGGCTCGGCATCGTTCAGCCAGCGGAAGTCCACGTCGTAGATGCTGCCGCGGGCGCCGTAGCGGTCGACGAAATACAGCAGCGAGCCGCCGATGCCTTCGATCGCCGGGATGTTCAACTCCATCGGCCCGACCTTGCCGGTGACCGGCTTGGCGCCCAGCGCGATAGCGCGCCGATAGGCCGCGGCGGCATCGGCGACGCGGAAGGCCATGGCGCAGGCCGAGGCGCCGTGCACCCGCTGGAAGGCCTGGGCGAAGCTCTCCGGCTCGGCGTTCAGGATGAAATTGACATCGCCCTGGCGCCATAGCGTGACCTGCTTGCTGCGGTGCCGCGCCACGGCGCTGAAGCCGAGGCGGGTGAACAGCGCCTCCAGCGCCGGCAGATCGGGACCGGTGAATTCGACGAATTCGAAGCCATCCGTGCCCATGGGGTTGGCCTCGGAGATGACGCCAGCCAGTGCGGTGCGATCGGGCGGGATGTCCATGGGGTGTCTCCGCTGTGGCGGGATCAGATCGGCAGGTCGGCGGGGTCGGGCGCTCCGGGCGGGATCGGCGCGGCATCGCGCGCGACTTCGAGCATCGCCGGCAGTTCGCGCATGGCGGCGAAGAGTTCGGCATAGCGGTCGATGACGAAGTAGGTCGGCTGCAGGTCGTCGATGAAGTAGTCGCTGCGCAGCACGCGGGCGGGGTCGAAGCGCAGCCGCCGCGGTGTCGCGCTGCCGGTGGCGTAGACCGTCTCGGCCGAGGAGCTGAGGATGCCGGCGCCATAGGCCCGCAGCCCGCCCTGCTCGCGGATCAGTCCGAATTCCACCATGTGCCAGTAGAGCCGCGCCAGCGGCTTCAGCGCGCCGCGCCGCGCTGCGACCTCGCCCATCCTCCCATAGGCTTCGAGGAAATCGGCGAAATCCGGCTGAACCAGCAGCGGCACATGGCCGAAGGCGTCGTGGAAGACATCCGGCTCGACAATGTAGTCCAGCTCCTCCGGCCGGCGGATCCAGCGGGTGACGGGGAAGCGCCGGGCGGCCAGATGGGCGAAGAAGGGGGCATCCGGGATCAGCCCCGGCACCGCCACCAGCGACCAGCCGGTTGCCGCGCGCAACACGGCGGAGGTTGCGGCGAAATCCGGCACGCCGGCGGCGAAGGGCAGGCGGTCCAGGCCCTTGCGGAAGGCCGCCGCGGCGTGGCGCGGCAGCAGCGCTGTCTGGCGGGCGAACAGCCTGCGCCAGGTGGCATGGTCGGCCGCGGTATAGGCGGCATGGTCCTGCGGTAGGGTGAAATCGGCCCCGGCGGCGGCGTAGTCGCCGCGCAACCCGGCTGGCAGTCCTGGTGGCGGCGCCTGGACGATGGCTGGCATGGCAACCTCCGACAGCAAGAATGCGCCAGGACGTGGAGGGTTTTTCGGCAAAATTTGTGCTGATTTCGGCTATCCTGAGCGGAATCAGCTCAAGAGAGCCTCAGCCATGGCGAAATCCGCTCCTGAGCTGGATGCCATCGACCGTCGCATCCTGCGCGCCCTGCAACGCGACGGCCGGTTGCCGGTGGTGGCGCTGGCCGAGCAGGTCGGGCTCTCCGCCACCCCCTGCCAGCGGCGGTTGAAGCGGCTGGAGGAGGCCGGCATCATCACCCGCTACGGCGCGGTGCTGGACCCGGCGCGGCTCGGCCTGCCGTTGCAGGCCTTCGTCATGGTGGCGCTGGAAAGCCACGCGGAGGAGGTGGTCAACCGCTTCCACAAAGCGCTGGCCGAACGGCCGGAAGTGCTGGCGGCCTATGCGATGAGCGGCGAGATGGACTACCTGCTGCACGTGCTGGCCGCGGATTTCGTGGCCTATCCGGCATTCGCCCTTAAGGCGCTGCTGCGCATGCCGGGGGTGAAGGAGACCCGCAGCAGCTTCGTGCTGACCACGCTGAAGCCACCGGGGGAGGTGCCGGTATGACGGCGCCCGGGAACCGCCTCTACTGGTCGAAATTCTTCCGCCGGCTGTAGTGCATCAGCCAGACCAGCACCCCCGCCAGCGCCAGGCTGAAACCGACGCCCAGCACCAGGGCGATGATCCCGTGCCAGCCGATCTCGGCCCCCGGCACGGCGCCCCAGCCGCGGACCGCGGCATGGACGGCGAGGCCGAGGACGCCGATCAGGATCAGCAGCGGAGCATAGCGCATGGGCCACTCCTTTCAGCGGGCAGGCCTCAGCCGGGACGGCCGGTGGTAACGCTCCAGCTCTCCCGCGCGTTCAGCACCGCCGGGTCGAAGCCTGCCAGCTTCTTGTAGCCGCTGGCCGTCTCCTCCAGCTCCCGCCGGCTGATCACGCTGTCGAGGTCGGTGAAGCCGTCCGGCGCGCGCTGATGCACCAGTTCCAGCACCAGATCGGGGCCGAGGCCGCGATTGGCGGCGACGATCGCCGCGGTCGCCGGCCGCCGCTCCGCTTCGTAAGCCGCCAGAGCATCCGGCCAGCCTGGCGCAGTGGCCAGATGCCACGCCAGCCGTCGCGCATCGAGGATGGCCTGAGAGGCGCCGTTGCTGCCGATGGGGTACATCGGATGCGCCGCATCGCCGAGCAGGGTGACGCGGCCATCGGTCCAGCGTTCCAGCGGATCGCGGTCGACCATCGGGAATTCGAACACCGCCTCCGCCCGCCGCATCAGCCCGGGCACGTCGAGCCAGCCGAAATCCCAGCTCTCGAAGGCCGGCAGCACATCCCCGAGCTGACCGGGGCGGTTCCAATCCTCGCGGTTCCAGACATGGTCCGGCTCGAAGCGGATCTCGGCGATCCAATTGGTCAGCCGCCGGCCATCGGGCAGGGCGGCGATCGGATAGACGACGAATTTCTGGTGATGGCTGCCGGCCTGCACCATGGAGGCGCCGGTGAGATAGGCTGGTGCCTCGCTGGTGGCGCGCCAGAGGATGGCGCCATTCCACTTCGGCGGCCCCTCATCCGGGGCGAAATGCCGCCGCACCACGGAATGGATGCCATCGGCGGCGATCAGCAGATCGGCGGTCGCGGTGCCGCCATCGGCGAAGCGGGCGGTGACGCCGCCTTCATCCTGGATGAAGCCGGCCAGCCGCTTGCCGGTCTGCACCCGCGCCGCGCCCAGCCGGGTCTGTGCCGCTTCCCAGAGCAGCGTCTGCAACCGGCCGCGGTGGATGGAGTATTGTGGCCAGCGATAGCCGGCCTTCAGGCCACGATCCTCCCGCCAGATCACCTGGCCGAAGCGGTTGGCGTAGACCAGCTCCTGGGTCGCGATGCCGGTTTCGGCCAGTGCGTCGCCGAGGCCGAGTTCGGTCAGCTCGCGCACCGCATGCGGCTGCAGGTTGATGCCGACGCCAAGCGGCCTGACCGTGGCGCTGGCCTCGTACACTGCAGCCTCGATTCCGGCGGCATGCAGGGCGAGCGCGGTGGTCAGCCCGCCGATGCCGCCGCCGATGATGATCACGCGCATGCGGCTGGTCCTCCTCCGGCACGCAGGCTAGCGGCTGGTGCCGTTCAGGCCATAGGAGGGTGTCGACAAAATCAGGACTGGCCGTCGGGCCGGTGGCGCGGGGCACGGAGGTCACCGGCGCCATGCCGGGTATGCTGGCGCGCAACCCGCACATCCGCTTCGTCAACAATCGCCGCGGCCATTGCTGGCTGGAGACGATGTTCCGCACGGCCCCCTACGTCACCGATCCGGACGCGCCGTGCGAGGATCGCGGGCGCTTCCTGGCCGAGGCCGGCAGCGCGCGACGCGTCCCGGCGTAGGCCGTGCCCTGTCTGGCCTTCGCCCCGCGCCCCGGCCACACTGCCGCCGGAACGCGGGGAGAAATCGCCAATGGCACGCATCGGCTTCGTCGGGCTCGGCAACATGGGGGCGCCGATGGCGCGCAACCTGCTGAAGGCAGGGCATGTAGTGGCGGGCTTCGACCTGGTGCCGGCCGCCCTGGCCGGCTTCGCCGCCGCCGGGGGTACCGCCGCCGCCAGCGCCGCCGCCGCCGCCGCCGGAGCCGATGTCGTCATCACCATGCTGCCGGCCGGCACGCATGTGCGCGACGCCTGGCTCGGCAGCGGCGGCATGGCCGCGGCCAGCCGGCCCGACGCCATACTGGTCGATTGCTCGACCATTGACGTCGCCACCGCGCGGGAGGTCGCCGCCGGCGCCGGCCGGCCGATGCTGGATGCCCCGGTCTCCGGCGGCACCATGGGGGCGGAGGCGGCGACCCTGACCTTCATGGTCGGCGGGCCGGACGACGCCTACGCCCGCGTCCAGCCGATCCTGGCGCAGATGGGCCGCACCCTGGTGCATTGCGGCGGCGCCGGCGCCGGCCAGGCCGCCAAGGCCTGCAACAACATGATGCTGGCGGCCAACATGATCGTCACCGCCGAGGCCTTCGTGCTGGCCGAGAAGCTCGGCCTCTCGCACCAGGCGCTGTTCGATGTGGCGAGCAAATCCTCCGGCCAGTCCTGGGCGCTGACCAGTTATTGCCCGGTGCCCGGGCCGGTGCCCGCCAGCCCTGCCAACCGCGGCTATACTCCTGGATTCGCCGCCGCGCTGATGGCCAAGGATCTCGGGCTGAGCCAGGCGGCGGCGGCCGGTGCCGGGCTGGAAACGCCACTCGGCGCCGTCGCGCTGGCGCTCTACACCCGCTTCCTGGAGCAGGGTGGCGGCGGCCTGGATTTCTCCGCGATCATTCGCCTGTTGCGAGGGGAAACATTGGGCTGACTATCTCGTTGGGTTCGTATATGACCCCAATGTGAGGCCGGTTCCGGGAAGAACTGAGGGACAATCGCCGAAGCTGGAAAGTCCCGCCTGCTGCATGAAGGCCGCGATCATCTCTGTATCCTGCCGTTGCGAGCCGCCACTGCACATGCTCGGACGGCCCGGGTGACCGACCCGGCCGCGGCGACGGGCCCGGCGGCCGAGGATCATGGCGCCCTGCTCGACGCCATCCCCCTGCCGGCCCTGTTGCTGGAGCCCGGCAGCCTGCGGCTGCTGGCGGGCAATGCCGAGGCGGTGGCCATGCTGGTGGGGCAGGAACCGGCGCCAGCCGCATCCCGCGCCGCCGCGCTGGCGACAGCCCCGGTGGCCGGCCACGACATCGCCACGGCCTGGGAGGCGGCGCTGGCGGTGCCACCGCACGGGCCGCTGCTGCGGCGCCGGCTGGCCGAGGTCACCAGCCGCGGCCGCACGCCGGAGGCCTTCGAGGCGATGCTGGCGCTGCCCGGCCAGTTGCCGCGATACCTGCTGGTGCGTGCCCGGCTGCTCGAAGTCGCCGGCCGCACGCTGCTCTCCGCCGGACTGGTCGACCTCACCGCGCATCATCAGGCTGAGCAGGCACTTACGGTCGCCCATCGGCGGCTGGAGGTGGCGCTGGCCGGGGCTGATCTCGGCGCCTGGCACTGGGACCGCCGCACCGGGGAGGTCCAGGTCTCGGAACGCTGGAACGGCATGCTGGGCTGGCCGGGCGCCACGACCATGACGGTCGCGGAATTCGAGGCGCTGGTGCATCCGGACGACCTGCCCTGGACCCGGGTGCTGCTCGACCGCTACATCGCCGGCACCTCCGCCAGCTTCGAGGCGGAGTTCCGGATGCGCCACCGTTCCGGCCGCTGGATCTGGATCTTGTCGCGCGGCCAGGCGCTGGAGCGCGACGCCCACGGCCTGGCGCAGGTGCTGAGCGGCACCCATCTGGACATGTCGGTGCAGCGCCGCTCCCTGGCCGCCCAGGCCAAGAGCGAGCGGGAGGCGCGGCGGCGGCTCGCCGACCTCGAAATCCTCTACCAAACCGCGCCGCTCGGCCTCGCCCAGCTCGACCGCGACCTGCGCTACCTCCGCATCAACCAGGCGCTGGCCGACATGAACGGCCGGCCGCCGGAGGCGCATTTCGGCCACGTCATCTGGGACCTGATTCCGGACCTGCGCGCCTCGACCGAGCCGCTGCTGCGGGAGGTGCTGGAGACCGGCGCGACGATCACCGGCATCGAGCTCTCCGGCGAAACCCCCAAGATCCCCGGGGTGCGGCGCGACTGGGAGGTGCAGCTCTATCCGGTGCGCGATCCGGAGACCGGCGAGGTGATCGGGGTCGGCGTGGTCTGCGAGGAGGTGACCGACTGGAAGCGCAATGAGCGGGCGCGCGACCTGCTGGTGCGCGAGCTGGACCATCGGGTGAAGAACCTGTTCGCCATCATCAGCGGGCTGGTCACCTTCACTGCCCGCACCGCGCCGGATCCCGAGGCCATGCGCCGGGCGCTGCTCGGCCGGATCGAGGCGCTGGCGCGGGCGCATGACCTGGTGCGGCCGGCCATGACCGGCGACAGCTCCGAGCGGGCCGAGGCGCCCGGCACCACGCTGCAATCCCTGCTGGAGGCACTGCTGGCGCCTTTCCTGGCCGGGCCGGGGCAGCCGGCACGGCTGACCCTGGCCGGCCCGCCAGTGAGGCTCGGCCATGTCGGGGCGCCGCCGGTCGCGCTGGCGCTGCATGAGCTGGCGACCAATGCGGCGAAATACGGGGCGCTGTCGGCCGGCGCCGGCATGGTGCGCATCGGCTGGACCGCGGCGCCCGGGCTGCCGGTTATCCTGCGCTGGGAGGAGTGCGGCGGTCCGCCCGCCGCCGAACCGGATGGCGCCGGCTTTGGCCACCGGCTGGTGCGGCAGTGCTGCGCCCAACTCGGTGGCGAGGCGCTGTTCGACTGGGCACCATCGGGGCTGACGGTCGAGCTGCGGCTGCCGGCGGATCGGCTGGCGGGGTAGGGAGCGCGGTCGGTGCGTTGACGGGCGCGGCGAATGCCCGGCCCGTCAGACCACCTCGGAGAATGGGGTTGGCGTCTCCTCCCGCAGCGCCTCAGCGACCAGGCGCAGGGCGGTCCGCAGCCCCTCCTGTCCGGATGCCGCACCGAGTGAAACGCGCACCTTGCCGGCTGGCGCTCCCGCCATCGCGGTGCCCACGGCGAAGGCATCGCTCGGCACGACCGCCAAGCCGCCGCGGCGCCGCAGATGGGCGGCGAAGTGGAGGCGATCCCAGCGGGCCGGCAGATGCAGCCACAGATGCAGGCCCTCGGGGTGAGCCTCGAAGGACCCGCGCGGCAGGATCTCGCGCGCGATCCGCTGGCGTGCCGCGCATTCCCGCCGGATCGCCGCGAGCACCGCGCCCGCGGTACCGTCCTGGACCCAGGCCGTCATCAACCCGGTCAGCAGCGGCGAGGCCATCAGGACATTGGCGCGCAGGGCGCCCGACAGCCGCACGGCGCAGCCGGCATCCGGCGCCACCAGATAGGCGACGCGCAGCGCCGGCGTCAGCACCTTGGACATGGTTGCGATGTGGAAGGTGAGATCCGGCGCGAGGGATGCGATCGCCGGCAGCGGCGCGGCGGGCAGCAGGCCGTAGGCGTCGTCCTCCACGATGCGCAGGCCATGGCGCCGGGCGACTTCGGCAATGGCCCGCCGCCGCGCCAGCGGCATCGTCACGGTCGTCGGGTTCTGGATGGTCGGAATGCAGTAGAGCGCCTTGGCACCAGTGGCTCGGCACGCCGCCTCCACGGCATCGGGCGACATGCCCTCGGCGTCGGCGGCGACGCCCGCGAGCCGGATGCCGAGCTGGGCGGTGGCGGTCCGGATGCCGGGGTAGGTGAAGGCATCGGTCAGGACGACATCGCCCCGCGCCACCAGGGTGCCGAGGACGGCCAGCAGCGCGGGCTGCGCGCCGGGGCAGACCAGGACACGCGCCGGCTCCACCTCGCCGAGGGTCGGGCGCAGCCATGCGGCGCCGGCGGCACGCTCCTCGGGTGCGGCGGCGCCGGTGCGGTAGGTGAGGATGGCGGCGGCATCGGCACGCGCCAGGAGGGCCGACATGCCGCGCTGGAGCAGGTCCCGCAGCGGAGGATCGGTGGGCTGGGGCGGCATGTTCATGCCGAGATCGACCGGGCCGCCGCTCTCCTCGGGCCGGGGTTGCGGGGCTGGTGCCTGGCCGCCGCGCACGAAGGTGCCGCGGCCCACGGTTGCCTGGAGCAGCCCACGCCGGCGGGCCTCGGCGTAGGCGCGGGTGATGGTGGTGAGGTCCACGCCGAGCGCATCGGCCAGGGCACGGTGGGTCGGCAGTCGCTCCCCCGGTCGCAGCACCCCGGCCGTGATGGCCGCCCCGATGGCGTCCGCGATGGCGAGGTAGATCGGCCCGCTGGCGCCGGCGATCCGGGGGATCCAGCCTTGGCCCTGCGGCGAGGGTTTCATCTTGCCTGCAAACCTTACAATCCATATATTAGGCGCATAGCCAGCCGAATTGTATGTATCTCCTCAGCTATTGTATGGCAATAGCGTTCGGCGGCCCGAATGGAGGTCACGAATGACCGAGAAGTCCAGGATCGCCATGGGTGTCCGCCGGGGGCTTGGCCTGCGCTGCCCGCATTGCGGCGAGGGGCGCCTGTTCGACCGCTACCTCAAGGTCGGCGCGCGCTGCGGCTCCTGCGGGGCCGACAACACGATCTACCCCTGCGACGATGCGCCGCCCTACCTGACGCTCTTCCTTATCGGCCACCTGATCATCCCGTTGATGTTCTGGATGGACAAGGCGTGGTCGCCGGCGATGTGGGTGATGTTCGCGGTGTGGCTGCCGCTGATCGCCGGCCTGACCCTGGCAGCCCTGCCCTTCATGAAGGGCGCCGTCGTGGGCTTCGCCTGGGCAACCGGCGTCACGCGAGAGAGCGTGCGGCAGTAGCCACCGCAGGGGGCGTTGCCTCGCCCCCGCTACCGCGGCAGCCGTCCCGCCTCCCGCCGCTGTTCATAGGCCCTGGCGTGCAGCAGCGCCGCGGCATGGATCTCCTCCGGCACGCCGGCCGCCTGGGCCGCCTGCAGCAGGAAGCCAAGGATGTGCTCCGCTTCCGTCCGCCCGCCGGCCTCGAGGTCGCGCAGCATGGAGGTGGTGTAGCCGCCCTTGGGGTCGGCGAAGACCGCACCGATCTCCTTGAGGAAGCTCTCCCGCACCGGATGGCCCTCTGCCGCGGCGATGGCGGCGTTGCGGGCCAGCACGGTCTCCATGAAGGCGATGCCGCCGGGGGCGCGGGCGATCTCGCCGGTGCTGGCCCGCATCAGCACCGTGCCGATGGCGCTGGTGCCGAGGTGCACCAGCTTCTCCCACATCCGGTCCATGATGTCGGGCACCGCCTCCGCCACCACCCCGGGCGCCTGGCTGGCCAGCGCCGCCAACGCCTGCACCCGTGGCGAAAGGCTGCCGTCCAGCTCGCCGAAGGTCAGCCAGCGCCAGTCGTTCAGATGCCGCACCGTGCCATCCGGCGCCAAGGTTGCCTGGATCTTGGCCAGCCCGCCGAGCACCGCGCCGCGACCGAAGGCGGCTTCCAGCGTGGCGACATGCGACAGTCCGTTCAGCACCGGCAGCACCGCCGTGCCCGGCCCCATGGCCGGGCGGATGGCGGCGATGGCGGCGTCCAGGTCGTAGGCCTTGCAGGTCAGCAGCACCAGGTCGAAGCCTGGCCGCGCCTCGGCCAGGGTCTCGACCTTCTGGTGCAGCGCGCCGAAGGGGCTTTCGATGGCCAGGCCGTCGCGTGCCAGCTGCTCCGCCCGGCGCGGGCGGACGAGGAAGGTGACCTCCGCCCCCGCCTGCAGCAGCCGGCCACCGAAATACCCGCCGAGCGCACCGGCACCGAGCACCAGGATCCGCATGACATCCCTCCTTATGTTGCGAGGCAGGCGCCCCGGGGTCGCCTACCGCCAGCGGCGGTGCATCCACAGCCACTGGCCGGGGTGCTCGCGCACCCAGCCTTCGACGATGCGGTTGAGCTGCGCCGTTGCCGCTTCGACATCCACCCTGCCGGTGGCGTCTTTTTCCAGCTCGATCGCCTCGGTCAGCTCCAGCCGGAAGCGGCCGCCGGGCAGGCGGATGGCGCGCGCCCCGTGCACCGGGCAGTCGAAGCGCCGGGCGAGGCGGGCGAGCAGCGGGTTGGACGGGGTCGGCCGGCCAAGGAAGCCCACCCGCGGGCCGCGGCTGAAGCGCTGGTCGATCAGCATGCCGACATGCAGCCCCTCGTCCAGCGCCTCCAGCATGCGGACCGGCGCGGCGACATTGGTGGGGATCAGCCGCCCCATGCTGCCGCTGCGCAGCCGGACGATGTCGCGCCCCACCGCGGCGTTGTTCGGCATGCGATAGAGCACGGCGGAGGCCAGCCCATGCTTCGCCGCGGCAATCGCCGGCAGCTCCCAATTCGCCAGATGCGCGGCGAAGAACAGCGCCGGCTTGCCGTCTTCGCGGAGCGCCATGAAGCGGGCGACGGAGTCGGGTGGGAGCTCGATCCGGCCATGGTTCGGCCGCGCCTCGTCGAAATCCCAGATGCGGTCCATGTGGACATATTCGCAGGCGGTGCGGCCGAGGTTGTCCCAGGCTTCCCGCGCGATGCGGCGATGCTCGGCCTCCGGCAGCTCCGGGAAGGCGTGGCGGATGTTGTCGAGGGTGACGCGCTGCACCGGCAGCAGCGGGCCGAGGCTGCGGGCGAGCCAGCCACCGAGATCCGCCGCCCGGTCCGGGCCGAGGGCGCGCAACGTTGCGAACAGCGCCCGCACCAGGGCGGCCACCGCCGCATCCGCCGCGCGGCGCAGCCAGGCCGGCATGGTCAGAGGGTTACGACGATCTTGCCGAAGACGCGCCGCGTCTCAAGCCGGGCCAGCGCTTCGGAGAAGCCGTCCAGCGGTGCCACCGTGTCCAGCACCGGGGTAATGCCTGCGGCCATCTTGCCCAGGCCATCCGCCACGTTGCGCATGGTGGCGCCGAAGCTGCCGAAGATCTTCAGCTGGCGCTGGAACACCATCATCAAATTGGTCTCGGCCGAGACGCCGGAGGTGCTGCCGCAGGTCACCAGCCGCCCGCCCATGCGAAGGCTGAGGAGGCTGCCGGCCCAGGTGCTGGCGCCGACATGCTCGAACACCACATCCACGCCACGCTTCTTCGTCACCCGGCGGGCGACGCTCTCGAAGCGGTCGGTCGTGTAGTTCACCACATGGTCGGCACCGAGGGCGCGGGCCTGCTCGCACTTCTCGTCGGAGCCGGCGGTCGCGATGACGGTGCAGCCCATCGCCTTGGCCAGCTTCACCGCGACGGTGCCGATGCCGGAGCCGGCCGCCTGCACCAGAATGGTCTCGCCGGGTTCCAGCTTCGCATTGTCGAACAGCATGTGCTCGACGGTGGAGAAGGTGATGGCGGCGCAGGCGGCGTGCTCGACCGGGACACCATCGGGCACCGGCACCAGCAGCCTGGCGTCCTGGTTGACCAGCTCCTGGGCGAAGCCGTCGAGATGGAAGCCCTTCACCCCGGCGACATTCTCGCAGAGGTTGTCGCGCCCCTCGCGGCAGGCCCGGCAATGGCCGCATGTCAGTGCGCCATAGGGCACGGCGAGCTGGCCGGGGCGCCAGCCGGTGACGCCCTCGCCGAGCGCGACGACCTCGCCCACCGCCTCGGCGCCCACGGTCAGGGGGAGCTTGCGCTTGGCGAAGGCCATGCCGCGCCAGCCCCAGACATCGATGTGGTTGAGGCCGACCGCACGCATCCGCAGGCGGACCTCGCCAGGGCTGGGCGGCGGCGGTTCGGGCACATCGACCAGCCGCGTGTCGCGGTCACCGAACAGCTGAAGGGCGCGCATCAGATGTGCGCCTCCGGCGCGCGGACCGATCGGGACCTCCGCGCCCGCGGCGTTCCGGTCACCAGGCCGCTCATGGCGCCGCCCCAACCACCAGGCACACATTCTGCCCGCCGAAGCCGAAGCTGTTCGACAGCACCCGCGCCACCTTCGCGTCGCGTGCCACATTGGGCACCACATCCAGCGGGATCGCCGGATCCGGCGCCTCGTGGTTGATTGTCGGCGGCAGGCGCTGGTCGCGGATGGTCAGCAGGCTGAACACCGCCTCGATCGCCCCGGCGGCGGAAAGCGTGTGGCCGATCATCGATTTGTTCGAGGAGATCGGCGGCGGGCTGTCGCCGAAGACGGCGCGCATGCCGAGCGTCTCCATCTTGTCGTTCTCCGGCGTGCCGGTGCCATGGGCGTTGACGTAGTCGATCTGCCCCGGCTCCAGCCCGGCATCCGTGATCGCCGCACGCATGGCGCCGATGATGGCGCCGCCATCCGGGTTGCTGCGGGTGCGGTGGAAGCTGTCCGCCCGCTCCCCGGCGCCGAGGATCAGTCCCAGCACCGTGGCGCCGCGCGCCCGCGCACTCTCCAGGCTTTCCAGCACCAGCGCCGCGGCACCCTCGCTCATCACGAAGCCTTCGCGGGTCTTCTCGAAGGGGCGGGAGGCGCGGGGCGGCTCGTCATTGCGGGTCGAGAGGGCCGAGAGCAGGGAGAAGCGGATCAGCGCCTCCGGCTGGACACTGCCCTCGGCGCCGATGCAGAGCGCCGCCTGAGCCTCGCCTCGCTGGATCGCCTCAACGCCGAGCTGGATCGAGGAGGCGCCGGTGGCGCAGGCGGTGGTCAGTGAGATCGGCGCGCCGCTTGTGCCGAAACGGTCGGCCAGCCGCTCGCCGATGCCGCCGAACAGGCAATTCTCGAACAGCGCCTGCTGGCCGGAGGCGGCGGCGATGAGGTCGGAGTAGCGCAGCGCCGCCCCGGCCTCCGCCTGGCGGGCGAAGACCAGCCGTTGCGGCCATTCCACCTCGACCGGCGGCATGCCGAGGAAAAGCGGGCCGGGGAAGCGGCCAGGCGCGCCGATGCCGGCGCCGGCGACGGCTTCCTCCGCGGCCAGCGCCGCCATGCGCTCGACCCGCTCGGGCGAGGTGAAGGGTTCGCGCCCCATCTCCTCCGGCAAGGTGACCTCGCCGGCGATGGTGGTGCGCAGGTGCTCGGTCGGGAAGCGGCTGATGCGACGAATGCCGCTGCGCCCGGCCAGCAGCCCGGCCCAGCTTTCCGCCACGCCGAAGCCGAGCGGGGTGACCAGGCCGATGCCGGTGACGGCGACGACATGCCGGCCGAGGTGATTGCGATCCTTCATGCCACGGGCTCCACCAGGGCCAGCGCCTCGCCGCGCCAGACGCCGAAGCCGGTCGCCAGCGCCTGCGGCGCGCCGGCCTGGACCACCAGGGTCGCCAGGGCGAGGTTGGCGGGGAAGGCGGCCTCGACGCTGTGGCCGAGGCTTTCGGCGCTGCGCACCATTGGGCCAGGGGCCGGCAGGCCGGCGAGGAAGCGGGCTTCCGCCGCCGTTGCCGCCGCGGCGCCGCTGGCGCCGGAGATCACCGTCGCCCCCGGCCGCAGCGGCAGGCGGGCTGCGAGGCCGGCGGCCGAGGCCTCGGCGCTGTCCTCGCCCCGCCGGCGGGCGGCGCCGGTGGCGATGCCGGTGAGCACGGCCAGGCCGGTGGCGCCGCGGGCGCGGGCGTGGCTGGCGGTTTCCAGCACCAGGAAGGCGGCAACGCTGCCCATGACAAGCCCGGCCTCGCCGCGCTCGGCCATCGGGGCCCAGGCGCCGCGCAGCAGCCCGCCGGAGGCGGCATAGAGCAGCAGCATGTCCCAGCGCGCCGCGACATAGGCGCCGCCGACCAGGGCGATGCCGCCGCGGCCCTCGGCCAGTCGCGCGGCGGTGATTCGCACCGCATCGGCCGCCGCCGCCTCCTCCCCCATGAAGGTGCGGGAGGAGCCGGTGACGCCATGGACGATGGAGATGTTGCCGGCCAGCAGGTTGGAGAGCTGCGCCAGGAACAGGGTCGGCCGCAGCCCGTTGGCCAGTCGCTCGTTCAGCCGGGCGGCGGCCTCGGCCGGAGGCAAGGTGGCGAGTTCGGCGGTGATCGCCTCATCCAGGCCGATGTCCCGCTCGCCGCCGCCGGCGGCGACCACCAGATGCATGTCGGCCACCAGCCCGCGCGCCCCGGCATGGTCGATGGCCAGCCCGGCGGCATAGGTGCCGAGGCGCTGCCACGGCTCCATCTGCCGCTGGTCGCCCTTCTTCGGGATCTGCCGGTCGAGGTTGAGGGCGGGCAGCGGGTGGACCGGGAAGGGGGCGAAGCTCTCCTCATCCACCACCGGCGAGGCGCCGGCCAGAGCTGCGGCATGCGCCTCCGGCCCCTCGCCGAGGCAGGAGACCAGGCCGATGCCGGTGATCCAGACAGGTTCGGCCATGCTCAAAAGGCTCCGGAGGCGTTCAGGCGGATCGATCCAAGGCTACGAGGCATCCGCCGCTCCGCCGGACCCGGTCGAGGATCCCAGCCCGATCCGTTCGGCCTGGGCGCGCATCGCCGCCTCCAGCTCGGGCGCCGGGAAGGGCAGGGTGCGGAAGGTCAGCTCGGCATCGCAGATCCGCTTGCCGGCGACGCTGACGCGCGCCTTGGTGACGGCGAAGCCGGAGCCGTCATGTTCCAGGGCCGCGGTGACCTCCATGCGGGTCTCGGGCACCACGAAACTGCGGAATTTCGCCTCCTTCACGCCGGAGAGGAAGGGCATGCGGGCGAAGCCGAAGCGGGCGAGCAGCATGTAGCCGCTGGCCTGGGCCATGGTCTCCACCAGCAGCACGCCGGGGACCAGCGGATGGCCGGGGAAATGCCCCTCGAACACCGGGCTCTCGCGCGGCACCAGCGCCTCGGCGGTGATGCTCTCGGGCGCCAGCGCCAGCACCCGGTCGATCATCTGGAAGTATTCGAGGCGCATGTCTGGCCTTCAATGGGGCCGGGGAGGAGGGGCGGGGTCAGCCCTTGGCTGCCACCAGCTCCTCGATGCGGGTCGCCAGGTTCTTCATGACGAAATACTGCTCCGCCGGGGCGGTTCCAGCGTTCACTTCCTGGGTCCAGGCCTCGACCGGGACCTTGATGCCGAAGGCCTTGTCGATGGCGAAGACGATGTCGAGGAAGTCCAGGCTGTCGATCCCCAGATCCTCGATCACATGGCTTTCGGGCTTGATGTCTTCGCGCGGGACATCGCTGGTCTCGGCGATGATGTCGGCGATGCGGTCGAACGCCGATGCCATGGGGAATCTCCGGGTCGGGTAGGGTCGGGGAGCCGGTCTTTGGCGCGTTCCCGCTGGATTGTCCAGGGTCGGGGGCGGCCTGGCTCAGGGAGGGCCATGGTAGGGGCGGCCGGACTCGAACCGGCAAGGCCCGAAGGCCGGGGCATTTTGAGTGCCCTGCGTCTACCAATTCCGCCACGCCCCCAATGCCGCACCCCGGTAGCACAGCCTTCGCCCGTTGCGAAGCGGTGCCGCGCGCTGGCCGCCCCTGTCACCAGCGAGGGTCGATCGGCCGCATCGGCCCTTCCGCGGCCTCGATGACTTCGCCGGCATCGAGCGCCAGATCCTCGCGGAACCGCCCGGCCATCACCTGCACGCCGAGCGGCAGCCCGTCCGCCTGGCCGAGCGGGACCGCCAGCACCGGCAGCCCGAGCACCGGCAGCCCCACCTGGGTATGCGCCGCCGCCAGCGCCCGCTTCACGCCCTCGACGCCCGAGGTGTCGAGCCCCACCGGCAGCGCCTGCTCGCCGCCGCCGGGCAGCACCACCAGCGGATACTCCTCCAGGAACATCGTCCAGCGGTGGAGCATGGCGTCGCGCCCCGCGATCGCCGCGCGGTAGCCGGCCAGATCCGCCGGCGGGTGCAGCGCCACCCAGGATTCGACCGAGTTGCGGATGCCGGCATCGCCATGGCGGAGGATGAGCTCGCCGAGCGCGCCGAACACATCGGTGACACCGAGCGCGTGCCACAACCGAGTAAGCTCGGCGAAGCCGGGGTGGGTGGGCTCCTCCACACAATATCCGGCGGCTTCAAGCAGCTTGCCGGCGCGGCGTACCGCCTCCTGCAGTGCCGGCTCGGTCGGCGCGCCATCCGGGGCGGGCACCAGGGCGACACGGATCGGCCGGGCCGGCGGCGGGCCCTCCAACGGTGCCGGCGTCCAGCGGTTGTCCCGCACGTCGCGCGCCGCCAGCGGGGCGAGGGCCAGCCTGGCGTCGCGCACGCTGCGCACCAGCGGCCCGTTCATCGACATCCACTGCGCCGAGAGGGTACGCGCCAGCGGCTGCGACGGGTTCATCGCCGAAACCCGGCCAAGGCTCGGCCGCAGCCCGACCACGCCGTTGCAGAAGGCCGGCCAGCGGATCGAGCCGGCAATGTCGTTGCCCATGGCGATGGCGCCGATGCCGCTCGCCGCCGCGGCGCCCGCGCCGCCGGAGGAGCCGCCCGGCGTCCGGCCGCGGTCCCACGGATTGAGGGTGGCGCCATGCAATTCATTGTCGGTGAACAGCCGCATCGAGAAGGCGGGGGTGTTGGTGCGGCCGATGATGATGGCGCCGGCGCGGCGGAGGTTGGCGACCACCGGCCCATCCTCGGCGGCGATGGCGTCGCGGAAGGCGACCACCCCATTGTCGGTCGGCAGCCCCTTCTGATCGACGTTCACCTTGGTGGTGACGGGCACGCCATGCAGCGGGCCGAGGGTCTCGCCGCGCGCCCTTGCGGCATCGGCCGCATCCGCGGCGGCCAGCGCCTCCGCCTCCAGCACCCGCACCACCGCATTCACCCTGGGATTCACCGCATGCAGCCGGTCCAGCGCCGATTGCGTGGCCTCCCGCGCCGAGAGCCGGCCGAGGCGGATGAGGCGGGCGATGTCGGTGGCATCCAGCTGCCAGGCTTCGGTCATGCGGGCCAATCTCCGTTGCTTCGGCGCAGGATGCGTCGGTCCCGCCGGCAGCGGCAAGCGTCGCCCGCCCTTGCCCCGGGACCCGCGGCCGGGGCAAAGTCCGGACAACGCATGGGAGGGACGGTCCATGGACCTGCGCTACACGCCCGAGGAAGTCGCATTCCGCGACGAGGTGCGGGCGTTCATCCGCGACAATCTTCCGAAGGACATCCGCGACCGCATGCGGCTGGGCTACCCCGCCCGCAAGCAGGATGTCGTCACCTGGCAGCGCATCCTGAACAAGCGCGGCTGGGCGGCCTATTCCTGGCCGGAGGAATGGGGCGGGCCGGGCTGGACCTCGGTGCAGAAGATGATCTTCCTCGAGGAGAATCTGGCGGCGCCGGCGCCCGAGGTCTCCTCCTTCAACATCACCATGCTCGGCCCGGTGCTGATCCAGTTCGGCACGGAGGCGCAGAAGCGCCGCTACCTGCCGGCCGCCGCCAACCTCGACGAATGGTGGTGCCAGGGCTTCTCCGAGCCCGGCGCCGGCTCCGATCTCGCCAGCCTGAAGACACGGGCGGTGAAGGAGGGTGACCACTACGTCATCAACGGCCAGAAGATCTGGACCTCCACCGCGCACAACGCCGATTGGTGCTTCGTCCTGGTGCGCACCAACCCGCAGGCGGCGAAGCGCCAGGAGGGCATCTCCTTCATCCTGGTGGACATGAGGACGCCGGGTGTCGAGGTTCGGCCGATCATCTCGATCGACGGCAGCCACCATCTCAACGAGGTGTTCTTCACCGATGTGAAGGTGCCGGTGGAGAATCTCGTCGGCGAGGAGAACCGCGGCTGGAGCGTCGCCAAATACCTGCTGGGCAATGAGCGCACCGGCATCGCCCGCCTCGGCAGGTCGAAGGAGCGGGTGCGCTTCGCCAAGGAGGTGGCGCGCGAGGTCCGGATGAACGGCAAGCCGCTGATCGAGGATCGCGGCTTCCGCACCCGGGTCGCCCAGCTGGAGATCGACATGAAGGCGCTGGAGATCACCCAGATGCGGGTGGTCTCGGCCTATGACAAGTCGAAGGACGGCCGGCCGGACCCGCTTTCCTCCGTCCTCAAGATCAAGGGCACCGAGTTGCTGCAGGGCACCTCGGAGCTGGTGATGGATGTCGGCGGGCCGCAGGCGATGCCGGCCTGGACGCAGGAGCTGGCGGCGCTGACCAACGAGCCGGCGGTGCTGCCGGAATGGGCGCCGCAGATGGCGCCGGCCTATCTCATGCTGCGTGCCGCCTCGATCTATGGCGGGACCAATGAGATTCAGAAGAACATCCTCAACAAAGCAGTGCTGGGGCTCTGATGGACTTCGACCTGACCGACGACCAGCGTCTGCTGACCGAGAGCGTCACCCGGCTGCTGGCGGATGAATACGCCTTCGACCAGCGCAAGCAGCTGCTGAAGGCGCCCGAGGGCTGGAGCCCGAAGCTCTGGGCGCAATATGCCGAGCTCGGCCTGCTCGGCCTGCCGATCGCCGAGGAGCATGGCGGCTTCGGCGGCGGTGCCGTCGACGTGATGCTGCTGATGCAGGCCTTCGGCCGGCATCTGGTGCTGGAGCCCTATCTGGCGACGGTGGTGCTGGGCGCCACGGCGATCCGCCTTGCCGGCGATGCGGCGCAGCAGGGCGAGATCCTGCCCGCGATCGCCGGCGGCGAGACCAAGCTTGCCTTCGCGCATTACGAGCGGCAGTCGCGCTACGACATCACCGATGTGCTGACCGCGGCGACGAGGAGCAACGGCGGCTATGTGCTGGAAGGCGCGAAAAGCGTGGTCCTGCACGGCGATTGCGCCGACAGGCTGATCGTCAGCGCCCGCACCGGCGGCAGCCGCGACGAGCGCGAAGGAATTTCGCTGTTTCTCGTGGATGCGGCGGCCGAGGGGGTGACGCGGCGTGGCTATGCGCTGCGCGACGGCACGAGGGCGGCGGAGATCGCCCTCTCCGGCGTGCCGGCCATGCTGCTTGGCGAGGTGGACCAGGCCCTGCCGGTGATCGAGCAGGTGGTCGAGGCCGGCATCGCCGCGACCTCGGCCGAGGTGATCGGCGCCATGGAAGCGATGCAGGCCATGACGCTCGACTACCTCAAGACCCGCCAGCAATTCGGCAAGCCGATCGGCGAGAACCAGGCGCTGCAGCACCGCGCCGCGGAGATGCTGGTGGCGATGGAGCAGGGCCGCTCCATGGCGATGCTGGCGGCGATGAGCGTGGCGGAGGCCGATCCGGCGGAGCGGGCCCGCAGCATCTCCATGGCCAAGGTCGGTGTCGGCCAGGCCGGGCGTTTCGTCAGCCAGAATGCGGTGCAGCTGCATGGCGGCATCGGCATGACCGACGAGTATGCGGTGGGCCACTACTTCCGGCGGGTGATGGTGATCGAGCACATGTTCGGCGACACCGCCTGGCACCTGGACCGGCTTGCGGATCAGGTGGCATAGCGGACCTGCGCCCATCTCCCGCTATGCGCGGGCTTGACCCGCGCATCCGGGTGCCGGGTGACGGCAGGCGGTTGGATGGCCGGTCAAGCCCGGCCGTGCCGATCGGGGCGATGCGGCGCGGCCGGCTTCGGCGTCTTCTGGCCGCCTGATGGAGGGACACCGGCCCGCTTCCACCCCGGCCGAAGCCCTCGCCGACCTCCGCGCCGCCGAGGCCCGCGACGGCCCGCTACCGCTGGACCGCCGCCGCGCCCTGCTGGCCGCGCTGGCGGCCACGCTGCTGCGCCGGGCGGATGAGGTGATCACCGCCCTCGATGAAGATTACGGTGAACGCAGCACGGTGGAGACCTTGCTGGCCGACGTGAAGCTGGTGGTCGATGCCGCCCGCCATGCCCGGTCCCGGCTGCGGCGCTGGGCGAGGCCACGGCGGATTGGCGTGCCCTTCGCCTTCCTGCCCGCCAGTGCGCGGCAGGAATACGTGCCGAAGGGTGTCATCGGCATCATGGCGCCGTGGAACTACCCGGTGCAGCTTGCCCTGCTGCCGGCGGTGGATGCGCTGGCCGCCGGCAACCGCATCGCCCTGAAGCCGGCCGAGGCGACGCCACGCAGCGCGGCGCTGCTGGCCTCACTGCTGGAGGAGGCGCTGGGCGAGGATGTCGCCCGCACCATCCAGGGCGGGCCGGAGGTTGCCGCGGAGTTCGCCGGACAGCCCTGGGACCATCTGGTCTTCACCGGCGGCACCGCCACTGGCCGGCGGGTGATGCAGGCGGCGGCGGCCAATCTGGTGCCGGTCACCCTGGAACTCGGCGGCAAATGCCCGGCGCTGGTGCTGCCGGGCGCCGATCTGGCGCAGGCAGCGCGGGCAATCCTGGCAGGCAAGGCGGTGAATGCCGGGCAGACCTGCATCGCCCCCGATACAGTGCTGCTGATCGGCCAGGCGCCAGCAGAGTTCCTCGCCGCCTGTCGCGCCACCCGCATCGGCCTGCCGGAGACGGCAGTGGTGAACGAACCCCAGGCGGCGCGGCTGGCCACGCTCTGCGCCGGGGCCCGGCTGACACCGCTGGCCGGGGACGGACCGGGCCGCCGGCGCGCGCTGGCCATTGCCGAGGCGCCGGCCGACCACCCCCTGCATGCGGAGGAGATCTTCGGCCCGGTGCTGGCGCTGGCGCCGCAGCCGGATCTGGCCGCGGCGCTCGGCTGGATCGCGGCGCGGCCGGCGCCGCTGGCGATCTACCTGTTCGGTGCGACGGCGGCGGAGGAGCGGGCGGTGGCGGCCGTCACCCGCAGCGGCGCCATCGTCAGCGGCCGCTGCCTGGAATACGCCGCCTTTCCCGCGCTGGCGTTCGGCGGCGTCGGCGCCTCCGGCTTCGGCCGGCGCAATGGCGAGGCGGGATTCCGCGAATTCAGCATCTTGCGCGCCCGGGTCCGGCACGGGCGCTGGAGCCTGGCGCGGCTTTTCGATCCGCCGCGCGGGCCGGGGGCAGGGCGGCTGGCGCGTCGGGTCCTGCGGTAGGTGGCCGGCGCCGCTTACGCGGTGCCTTGGTCCCGCGCCGCTTACGCGGCGACGCAGCCCTGCGGCTTGACCTTCCGCACCGTGCCGGCAGGGTGCTTCAGCAGCCGCTCGGCCGGGCGGATCGGCCGGCGGACCAGCTCGCCGCCGCAATTCGGGCAGCGGCCGGCCAGGACGCCCTCAGCGCAGCCAGCGCAGAAGGTGCATTCATAGGAGCAGATGCGGGCCGCGGTGCTCTCGGGCGGCAGGTCGGTGCCGCAGCATTCGCAGCAGGGGCGGAGTTCAAGCAAGCGGGCCTCCTTCGATGCGCGGCCGGGTCGGGCCGGCGGCGGGCGAACCCCGTGGCGCCGCGCCGCGTTGCCTGAGGCAGACCGCGAAGGAATCCTGCCATGGCCGACCCCAAGCCGCCAAATGATGCCGGCCGCGCCGTCCCCGGTCCGGCGACACCGCCACCCGGTCAGGACCAGCGCCAGGGGCGCGAGCGCGCCTCCGGCACCATCGACCGGCCGATTGGCACCGATGATGCCCAGCCCGGCGACCGTGCCGAGCGCGGCGCCGAGTTCGGCGGCCCGGTCGATGTCTTCCCCACCCGCCGCGACCGGCCGGGCATCGAGGACGCCTATTCCACCGATGAGCCGGAGCCCGACAAGCCGCGCTGAATCGCGGCGACACGAGTTCGGCAGAGCACCGGGGTACCATCCGTTCCGGCCCTTCGTTGCTGGCATGGAAATCGCGGCTTCCGTGCCGAGCTGATTCGCACACCCAGGCTTTGGCGGGTCGTTCACCCTCGGCATCATGTCCGGCGTGATCGTCCCCCACACGGTCAGCCTGCTCGGCATGGCCTCTGTGGCGATGACGGCGTGTTTCCAATCCGCCAAAGCTCGGCGAGGCTGTCGTCGCCTTTGTTTCCCGGGCGCTGCCCATCCGGAGCCCGCGCAGGAGGGGCCGGTCGACGGCCTGATGCGCTTCGCGGCGCAGGCCTATCCCTGCCCGCTGCCGCGCGGCCCAGCCCCTTGGCGCCTTCACGAATGAAAATTTCGGCGGCCGGCAACTGACACCCGGCTACCTCTATGACCGGCATCGCAGCTGACGAAGGCGCGTCCCTTCTCGTGCGGGAACAGCCTTTTCGGCGGCACCGCTTGGCCCGCGATCCCCCCGGCGCGAAGCCGCCGGAGCGTGAATCCATTCTACGACAACCGTCTATTCCGCCACCACCACCCGCCTGGTACGGCGCTGGCCGACCAGCGCCATCGCCATGGTCGCCACGATGAAGAACACAGAGGCGGCGAAGACCAACAGCGGCTGGCCGCGGTCCATCAGCAGCCCGTAGATCATCGGCCCCACCGCGCCGCCAATGTTGAAGCCGGTGGTGACGATACCGAACACCCGCCCGACCGCGCCGGGCGGCGCCGCGGCGCGCACCAGCATGTCGCGTGAGGGCATGATCATGCCCGAGAGGAAGCCGGCGAGCCCCAGCGCACTGACCAGGGCCACCGGCCCCATCGGCACCAGCCCGACCGCGGCGATCAGCGCCCCGGTCAGTCCGAAGCCCAGCGCCGCCACCTCGCCATGCCGCCGGGTGCGGTCGGCAATGCTGCCCCCGGCCAGCACGCCAAAGGCGCTCAGCAGCAGGAAGGCCGAGAGCGCCATGGTGGCGACGGCGAAATCGATGCCATGCCCTTCCACCAGCGCCACCACTGAGAAATTCTGGATCCCTCCCGTCGAGAGGTTCAGCAGGGCGAAGAACAGGGTCAGCAGGATCACCGCCGGCGTCACCACCGAGGCCATGCCGGCCGGCGCCGCCTCGACCACCCGGACCACCGGCCGTGCCGGCATGGTGGCGAGGGCCAGCGGCAGCGCCGCCGCCAGGGCCAGCGCGCCGGCCGCCAGCAGCGCCGCCGTCAGCCCGCCAAGGCTCGCCAGCCCCAGCATCAGCGCCGGCGCCAGCGCTCCGCCAAGGTAGCCGGCGAAGGTGTGGATGGAGAAGGCACGGCCGATGCGAGCCTCGGCGATGCCGCGCGACAGCATCTCGTAATCCGCCGGGTGGTAGACCGCATTGGCGAGGCCCAGCAGCGCCGAGGCTGCCAGCAGCATCGGGTAGCTCGGCAGCAGCGCCAGCAGGGTCAGCGCCACCGCCGCCAGCCCAAGCCCCGCCACCAGCACCGGACGCGACCCGTAGCGGTCCACCGCGAAGCCCATCGGCGCCTGGGTCACGCCGGAGACGATGTTGTAGAGCGTCAGTGCCAGGCCAAGCTCGATGAAGCTGACCCCCAGCTGGTCGCGCAGCAGCGGAAACAGTGGCGGCAGCACCAGATGGTGCACATGGCTGACCAGATGCGCGGCGGAGACGAGCACGAGCGTGCGCACCTCCCCCGCTGTCCAGGCGGCGTTGCCCTGTTGGGCCATGGCTAGCGTTCCCCTTGCCTGGCCGATCTGGAGCAGCCAGGCGTCTCCGCCATGTTGGGCCGGATCAGGGGCCGGGGAAAACCCCCTGGATCGGGGGGCAGACCCGTGCGGATGGAAGACTCCTGCGCCTGAAACGCTGGCGCTTGCAGCCGGGGCCGGCTTGTCGTCACCATGCGGCTTCCCCTCCGGAGAGCCTGCAATGCGCCCCAACAGCCTGCACGCCGCCGATATCGCCCATATGGTCCACCAGCAGACCGACCTCGACGCCCATGGCCGCGACGGCGCCATCCTGATCACCCGGGGCGAGGGCTGCCGGGTCTACGACACCGAGGGCAAGGACTACATCGAGGGCATGGCGGCGCTGTGGTGCGCCAGCCTCGGCTTCTCGGAGAAGCGGCTGGCGGATGCGGCCTACAGGCAGATGCTGGAACTGCCCTACTACCACACCTTCTCCGGCATGGGGCACGCGCCCTCCGTCCGGCTCGCCGAGAAGCTGGCGGAGATCGCCCCGCCTGGCCTCAATCACGTGCTGTTCCAAAGCAGCGGCTCGGAATCGAACGATGCCGCCATCAAGATCATCTGGTACTTCAACAACCTGATCGGGCGGCCACACAAGAAGAAGCTGATCGGCCGGCTGCGCGGCTACCACGGCAACACGGTGGCGGCAGCATCGCTTTCCGGCCAGCCGCTGATGCACCTTGATTTCGACCTGCCGCTGTCCGACCGCTTCCTGCACATCTCCAACCCGAACTACTACCGCGAGCACACCCCGGGCGAGACCGAGGACGCCTTCAGCGCCCGCATGGCTGCCGAGCTGGAACAGCTGATCGAGCGCGAGGGGCCGGAGACCATCGCCGCCTTCTTCGCCGAGCCGGTGCAAGGCGGCGGCGGCGCGCTGACCCCGCCGCGCGGCTATTTCCAGGCGATCCAGGCGGTACTGAAGAAGCATGACATCCTCTTCGTCGCCGATGAGGTGATCTGCGGCTTCGGCCGTACCGGCAACCGCTGGGGCAGCGAAACCTATGGCATCCAGCCGGACATGCTGTCCTGCGCCAAGCAGCTCACCGCCAGCTACCAGCCGCTGTCCGCGCTGCTGATCTCGGACCGCATCCATGCGGCGCTGATCGAGGGCAGCAGGAAGAACGGCCGCTTCGGCCACGGCTTCACCTACGGCGGCCACCCTGTCGCCTGCGCCGTCGCGCTGGAGACGCTGGCGATCTACGAGGAGCGCGACATCCTCGGCCATGTGCGGGCCGTCTCGCCGGTGTTCCTCGAAGGGCTGGAGGCGCTGCGCGAGCATCCGCTGGTCGGCGATGTCCGTGGCGTCGGCCTCATCGCCGGGGTGGAGCTGATGGCGGACAAGGCTGCCCGCACGCCCTTCCCGGTCTCGGCCAAGGTTGGGCAGCGGGTGCAGGATGCCTGCATCGCCGCCGGCCTCATCATCCGCGCCATCGGTGACCGCATGGCCTTCACTCCGCCGCTGATCATCACCGCGGCGGAGGTACAGGAGATGCTGTTGCGCTTCCGCCGCGCGCTGGACGATGTCTGGGCAGAGGTGCAGGCGGAGCCCCCGCTCGCGGCGGAGTAACCGAGTGGCAGTGCGCATTGCCGGCAGCAGCCTGCATCCGCCGCCAGTCTTGCCCACTAGGGAAGCGGCACCGCCTTTGTTCGCCGGTTGCGCTGGGGTCATGCCGCAGGTGACCAGGAAGGTTACCGAGCCGCTGCTGCCGGTATCTCGGCGGCAGCCGTGCTTCCAGGGCTATGGCGCTTTCGCCAGCAGCCGGGGCGGCGTCATTTCGGTCAGCATGTTCCGCGATGCCGCCTCGGCTAAGGCGGCGAACGCCCAGGTGGGCGGTTGGGTGCAGACGAACCGGCTCGACCTGCTGCCCGGCCCGCCCGAGGTCCTGACCGGCAATGCCGCGATCGAAGGCATACAGGCCGCCACTGCCGTACCGTAACGCTGAGGCTGGCCCGGAGCAGCGCGCGGCGATCACGCGCCCGTGCGTTCCGGGGGCCTGACGGAATGCGGCAGCCTTCCCGCGGCGTGCACACGCCGATCGGGAGGAAGGCAAGATGCGAATCATGACCGCGGCCACCTTGGCCGCCCTGGCGCTGGCGCCGGCCAGCACGCTGGCGCAGCCGCAACCGGCCGCGCCGGGCAACTGGTTCCCTTCGCGCTATGGCGCCGACGACCAGATCGGTGCCATGAACCTGCTTACGCCGGAGAAGGTGCTGGAGGCGGCGCGGCTCGTCACCCGCGGCCAGGTCTACCGGCTCGGCGTGCCGGTGGGGCGCGACACCCCGGCCTTTCCGCCGCGCAACGCCGCGGTCACGGTGATGATGCCGGACCAGTTCGAGGGCGCCGTGGTGCCAGGCGCGAATGGCCCCTCCGAGAACCGCATGTCCTATGCCGATGACATGTTCACCGGCTGGCTCGGCGTCGGCAGCCAGATCGACAGCTTCGCCCATCTCGGCATCGACAATGTCTTCTACAACGGCAACCACGCCCGCGACTTCATCCGTACCACCGGGGTGACGAAGCTCGGCGTCGAGGGCATCCCGCCGATGGTCACCCGCGGTGTGCTGGTGGACATGGCGCGCGCCCGCAACAAGCCGATGCTCGACGAGGGCGAGGTCATCACCGCCGACGATCTGCGCAATGCCATGCGTGAGCAGGGCGTGACCGTGCGGCAGGGCGACGTGGTGCTGATCCACACCGGCTGGGTCGAGCTGCTTGAGCGTGATCCCGCCCGCTTCGGCAAGGGCGAGCCGGGCATCGACAATGGCGCCGCGGAGTTCCTCGCCAGCCTCAACGTCGTCGCGGTCGGCGCCGACACCTGGGGCGTCGAGGCGGTGCCCTTCCGCAATCCCAACCGCGTCTGGGAAGGCCACCAGACGCTGCTGGCGAAGAACGGCATCCATATCCTGGAGGTGATGGACACCCGCGCCCTGGCGCGCGACCGGGCGACGGAATTCCTCTTCGTGCTCGGCCAGCCCCTGCTGAAAGGTGCGGTGCAGGCGATCATCAACCCGATTGCCATCCGGTGAGGGGCCGGCCCCGGCCCCTCACCTACTCCGCCGCCTTCCGCGCATAGATGCCCATGGTGTTATAGGGCGCATAGGGCGGGAAGGCGCCGATGGCGGTCATGTCCACCTCCACCAGCGAGGGGCCCGGCGTCGCCACCGCCTTGGCCACGGTGGCGGCAAGGTCCTCGGTCCGGCTGACCTTGAAGCCCGGCATCCCGGCGACCGCGGCCAACTTCTGCAGATCCGGACCCTGCAGGTCGCCGTAGTACATCCGGCCATCCTGCAGCGCGCCCTGGATATGCTTGATGACGCCGTAGCCGCGGTCGTTCATCACCAGCACCACCAGCTCGGCACGTTCCTGCACCGCGGTCCACAGCTCGGTCTGGTTCAGCGCGAAGCCGCCGTCGCCGACCATGGCGATGGTCTTCCGCCCGCCCCCCGCCTGGGCCGCCGCCATGGCCGCGCCGATGCCGAGCGGCAGGCCGGGGCCGATGGCGGCGCTGACCGGGTGCACCGCGTCGCGCGGGCCGTAGACCGGGAAGATGCGGTTGCCCCAGGAGGAATTGCTGATGGTGATGTCTCGCACCCAGAGCGCGTCGCGTGGCAGCGCCCCGCGCAGCAGCGCCGGGAACTCCGCATAGGGGCCGAGGGTGTCGCAATAAGCCGCCACCGCTTCCCGCTTCATGGCGGCGAATTCGGCGGCGAAGCCCGGCTCCACCGCCATGCGCCCTTGTAGTCGCCGCGCTAGCCCGGCCATCACCAGCGCCGCATCGCCGCAGATGAAGGCTGTGCTTGGGTAGGTGCGGCCATTGGCGCGCGGGTCGATATCGGCGTGGATCAGCGGCTGCGGCAGGGGCAGGGAGAAATCCTGAGTCTCATGTCCACGCAGCCGGCTGCCGACCACCAGCATGGCGTCGCAGGAGCGGTAGAATTCCTGCACCCGTGGGCTGCCATTGCCCTGCAGCCCGCCGAGGGTCATCGGGTGGTCCTCCGGGACGATCCCTCGGCCATTCCAGGACGACACCGCACCGAAGCCGAGGCCGAGCAGCGCCATTGCCTCCGCCCCGGCGGATTTCGCGCCATTGCCGAGCCAGAGCATCGGCCGCTTCGCCCGCGCCAGGATCTCGGCCGCCTCGTCCAGCGCTGCCTCGCTGGGTGGCAGCGGCGGAGGCACCGGCAGGGTGAGGCTGTCGAGTTCGGCCGGACGGGGGATGGCGGTGCGCTGGATGTCGATCGGGATCTCGACGCTGACCGGCCCCATCGGCGGGGTCAGGGCCAACGCCGCGGCGCGGGTCAGCACGCCGAGCGCCTCATGCGCCGAGCGCACCCGGAAGGCCTGCTTGGAGACCGCGGCCAGCATCGCGGTCTGGCCCGGCACGTCATGCACCGTGCCCATGTCGCGGTCGATGAACTTGGTCGGCGTCTGGCCGGTGAGGTGCAGCACCGGCGAGCCGGCGAATTGCGCCTCCACCAGCCCGGCGACGGCATTGGCTGCGCCGGGGCCGGTGGAGGAGAACATCACCCCGAGATGGCCGGAGACCCTGGCATAGGCATCCGCCATATGCGCGCCGCCCATCTCGTTCCGGGCCATGACGTAGCGAATGGCATTGCGGCGGCCGATGCCGTCCAGCATCGGGATGTTGTGCACCGAGACGATGCCGAAGCAGGTGGTGACGCCGATGCGGGCGAGGAATTCGGCGACAAGGTCGCCGACGTTGTAGGTGCTTTCGGCCATGCGCCGTTCCCCCCGTGTGTTGCCTGGGCGGCCCGAGTGTGCGCGGGGGCGCGGCGGGTGGCCAGGGGGGAAGGTCAAGGGGGCGCTAAACTGGGGCCATGTCACCCGACAGCCGCGCCGGCCTGGATCAGGCCAGCGCCCGGCCTCAATGCAGCCGGGGCGCCTTCAGGAAGGATCGCCGGTCGATCGAGGCCAGCACCAGCTCCCGCGGCGCCGCCTGGCGGCCGATGGTCAGCCGCACCTTCGATCCCGCATGGCCGCTCGCCCAGACCGCCCGCCACAGGCCGGTGAGGTCCGCCACCCGCGTCCCCCCCACTGCCAGCACCCGGTCGCCCTCATGCAGCCCGGCCTTCTGAGCCGGCCCGCCGCGGGCCATGGAGCTGACCACGACGCCTTCCTCATCCTCCGCCGCGTAGAGGCCGAGCCAGGGCCGCGCCGGCTTGTTCGGCCGGCCGAAGGCCAGCAGATCGTCCAGCACCGGCGGCAGCAGGTTGGCCGGCACCACCATGTTGAGGTCGACCCGCCGCCCCTTGCCATCCTGCTGCTGCATGACCAGCGAGCCGATACCGAGCAGCTTGCCATCACCGCCGATCAGCCCCGCCCCGCCCCAGGAGGGATGCGCCGGCGCGGTGAACAGCGCCTCCTCCAGCATGTACTCCCAGTAGCCGGCGAACTCCTGCCGCGCCGCGATGGTGCAGCGCAGCGCGTGCTTCCGCCCGCCGGCGCTGGCCAGGACGCAGACATCGCCGGGCTCCGGCGCCTCGCCGCCGTCAATCGGCAGCGCCGGCAGATCCAACCGGCCGAGCGCCTGGATCAGCCCGAAGCCGGTTTCGAAATCATGCGCCAGCGCATGGCCGGGAATGGCCCTTCCGTCATGCGTGGTCAGCCAGATGGTCTCGGCCTCGGTGACCAGATAGCCGATGGTGGCGATCAGCCCATCCGGCCGAATCACCACGCCGCTGCCGGTCCGTTCCGTGCCGAGGCTCTGGGCGGTGAAGGCATCCGGCGGGACCATCGCCTTGACGCCCACCACCGAACGCAGAACCGCATCCAGGTCGAAATCGTGCTCGGATGGGTCCGGCTGTAGGTCAGACGGGATTTCCCATTCGCTGCTTGCCATGCCTTGGTGTCCGCTCCGGCGCGCATTGGGGCGCGTATCGAGGTTCGGCGCATTATATCGGCCCGTTCCACGGCTTCGCCAACGCGCGAGATGGGGGTAGGGCGGAGATATGGCGGAGAAACTGATCATTATCGGCGCCGGCGGGCACGGCAGGGCGCTGCTGGAGTTGCTACGGGACCTGGCCGGGCAGGGCGGCGGGCCGGAGCCGGTGGGCTTCGTCGACAGCCTGCCGCGGTTGCCGGAGGTGCTCGGCCTGCCGGTCCTGGGCGATGAGGCGGTGCTGCCCGGGCTGCGCGCCGCCGGCATCAGCCTGGCCTGCGTGGCGATCGGCGCCGCCCCGGTCCGCGCCGCCATCGCCGCGCGGCTGGGGGCGCTGGGCTTCACCCTGCCGCCACTGCTGCATCCCTCGGTCATCCGTGCCGGCAGCGCCAAGGTGGCGGCCGGAGCGGTGGTGCTGCCGCGGGTGGTGCTGGGCGCCGCGGTGCGGGTCGGCCGGCTGGCCATCGTCAACACCGGCGCCATCCTGGAACACGACACGGAGATCGGTGCGCTGGCCCATGTCGGGCCCGGCGCGGTGCTGCCCGGCGGGGTACGGGTGGGGGAGGGTGCCTTGATCGGTGCCGGCGCCGCCTGCCGGCCGCAGGTGGCGATCGGCGCCGGGGCCAGCATCGGGGTCGGCGCCGCGGTCATCGCCGATGTGCCGGCAGGGGCGGTGGTGGCAGGGGTGCCGGCGCGGCCGCTCGGCTGAGCATTCCGCCGCTACCCTGGACGGGGGCGGAGGAACGTCCGGCGCCGTCGCGGTGGGCCCCGGCCGCACCCGGATCGCGCCGCATTTCGCCTTTGCATCGTCGTTCGGCTTTGGCCACGCTCCCTGCCTGCGGTGCCCCGCGGGGCGAACCGCGGGCAAGGAGAAATTGCATGAAGCCGCAGCCTTTCGTCGTCACGCCGAAGAACTACCCGAAGCCGCTCAGCGTCCGCGGCGAGGAGATCACCGTGCTCGCCTCTGGCGAGGCGACCGGCAGCTACGAGATCTTCGTCCAGCAAGGGCCAGAGGGCAGCGGCCCGCCGCCGCATGCGCACCCTTGGGACGAGTCCTTCTACGTCGTCAGCGGCACGCTGGATTTCGGCATCGGCGACGAAGCCTTCATCGCCGGCCCTGGCACGCTGGTGCACCTGCCCGCCGGCACCACCCATTGGTTCCGCTTCCGCGAGGCCGGGCAGATGATCTCGATGACCGACCGTCTGGCGGCTTCGAAGATGTTCACCGACATCGATGCCGCGCGTGAACTCGCGCAGACCGATCCGGCGAAGCTGGCGGAGGTCGCGCTGCGCCATGGCCTGACCAGGCCATGACGGCTGGCGCGGCCCGCCTCACCCCCGCCTGACGTTCCAGAAATAGGGCGAATTTCCCTTCAGCACGCCGCTCAGGCTGTCGCGGTAGGCCGTGCGAATGAAGAACTGGCCGAGCGGCAGCACCGGCACCTGCGCGAAGCTCTCCTGCTGGATCGCGTCGGCCAGCCGCTTCTGCTCCGCCTCGGTGGCGGCCTGCAGCCATTCGGCGGCCAGTGCCTCCACCCGGTCGTTGCGGTACCAGCCGAACCAGCCGCGGTCGCCCTGGCCGCGCAGCGTGGCGTTCACCGCCGGGTTGATGATGGAGATGCTGGGCCACCAGGTGTGGAAGATGTTCCAGCCGCCGCGCTCCGGCGGTTCCTTGCTGGCGCGGCGCTGCACGACGGAACCCCAGTCGGTCTCCACCAGCTCGACATTCATGCCGAGCCGTTTCAGCAGGTCGGCCGTCACCTGGCCCATCGGCCCGATGGTGGGGAAGTCGGAAGGGTTGATGATGACCACCTTCTCGCCCTTGTAGCCGGCCTCCCGCAGCGCCGTCCGGGCGCGGTCGAGATCGCGCCGGCCTTCGAGCGGCGCCGCCCCGGTGCGGCTCTCATAGGGCGTGCCGCATGGCCACATGGAGGGGCAGAGCTTGAAAGCGTCCGTGTCGTTGCCCGTCACCGCGCGCAGGTAGTCGTCCTGGTTCACCGCCAGCAGCAGGGCGCGGCGGATCGCCGGATTGTCGAAGGGCGGGTGCAGGTGGTTGAACCGCGCGACGCCGATGTAGCCAAGGGTATTGGTGATCTCGACCTTCACCCCGCGAGCGCGGCGCAACAGCGGCGTCAGATCGGCGTTGATCTGCTCCCACCAGTCGATCTCGCCGGCTTGCAGCGCCGCTGCGACGGTGGCGCTGTCGGGGATGATGGTCCACTCCACCCGCTCGACATGCGCGAGCTTGCCGCCGGCGGTGCGGGAGGGGGCTTCCTGGCGGGGCTGGTAGCCCTCGAACTTCGTATAGACCGCGCGGCTGCCGGAGACGTACTCGCCGGCGACGAAGCGGTAGGGGCCGGAGCCGATGATCTCGGTCACCTGCTGGAACGGGTCGGTCCGGGCGATCCGCTCCGGCATGATGAAGGGCACCACCGCGGCCGGCTTGGCCAGCGCGTCGATCAGCATCGGGAAGGGAGATTTGAGCCGGATCCGCAGGGTGCGGTCGTCCGCCGCCTCCCAGGCCTCCACCAGGGCGCCAAGCGACTGGCCGAAGGTGTCCCGCCGGCTCCAGCGCGCCAGGCTGGCGGCGCAGTCCTGGGCCCGCACCGGCTCGCCGTCGTGGAAACGCAGCCCGGGCCGCAGCCGGATCAGCCAGCTCCGGCGGTCGTCGGAGACGCTGTAGCCCTCGGCCATCTGCGGCTGGGTCTTGAGGTCGTCGGTCAGGCCGAACAGCGTGTCGAACACCGCCCAGCCATGGTTCTCGGTGACCGCCGCCGTCGTCCAGATGGGATCGAGCGAAGTGAGGTTCGCCTGCGGGACGAAGCGCAGGGTGCGCTCCCGCATGGTCTGGCCGATGGCCGGGCCGGCAAGGCCAGCGGCTGGCAGGGTCGCGGCGGCCTGAAGCAGCGAGCGTCGACGCATGGCTCTCTTCCCCTTCGCATCCCAGGAGAATGGTGCCACTCCGCGGGCCGATCAGGAAAGAGTACATCGTGGCGCCGCCCCCCGCGCCAGACGCGGAGGGCGGGGTGCGCGAGGCCGCGCCTACTGCGCCTTCACCGTATTCTTCAGCCGACCGATGCCATCGACCTCGCACTCGATCACATCGCCCGGCTTCAAGGTCTTCGGCGGCTGCATGGCGTAGCCGACGCCTTCCGGCGTGCCGGTCAGGATCACATCGCCCGGCTTCAGGGTGAAGCCGAGCGAGAGCTGGTGGATGATCTCCTTCACGTCGAAGATCATCTTCGCGGTGTTGCTGTCCTGCCGCTTCTCGCCGTTGACGAAGCAGCGGATGCCGGTGTTCAGCGCATCCAGCTCATCCGCCGGGATGATCCAGGGGCCGAGCGGGCAGGAGCGGTCCAGCGACTTGCCCTTGAACCACTGGCCGTAGCGCCGCTGCAGCTCGCGGCCGGTAATGTCGTTGCCGATGGTCCAGCCGAAGACATGGCGCAGCGCCTGGTCCCGCGGGATGTTGGTGCCCTCGGTGCCGATGATCGCCACCAGCTCGACTTCATAGTCCAGCCATTCGGTCACGCCGATATGCGCCGGCACCCAATCCTCCGGGGCGATGACGGTGTCGGGCGCCTTGGTGAAGAACTGCGGGTACTTCGGCAGCTCCGAATTGGTGATGCCGCGGGTGCGGTCGCCTTCCGCCACATGGTCCATGTAGTTGCGGCCGACGCAGAAGACGTTGCGGCGCGGCCGGGGGATCGGCGCCATGAGGGTGACGCTGCCGGCGGGCAGCAGCGCGGCGGCCGGCGGGTTGGCGGCCAGCGCCTTCACCGCGGCCAGCACCGCGGGCCCACCCTCGATCAGCGCCAGCATGTCGGTGGCGCGGCCAGCCAGGGCACCGGAGCCGGTCGCGGCGAGGTCGAGCACGCGCCCGTCCTCCAGCACGGCGCCGACGCGCGGGCCCTTGGCATCGGTGAAGGTAACGAGCTTGGTCATGGCGGCTCCCCCCGGGAGATGTTCTGCGGGCAGAGGCAAGCCCGGCCGGCGCCGAATGGCAAGCCCCTGGGCCGGCAGGAAACCAGTCATCTTTGGTCCCGATCGTCGGCCGGATCGTTGCAGGAGCCTGCCATGCCGTGCCGTCCGGTCGTCGTGCTCACCGCCCTGTTCGGGCTGTCCGGCTGCGCCGGGGCACCGGACCAGAACACCGGCGGCGAAGGGTGGAGCATGCGCCGCTCCGCCTCCGAATCCCTGGCGCGGCGCGGCTGCAACCATTCGGTGCTCGACAATCCGGCGTTGGCGCAGCGGCTGGTGGCCAGCGGCTTCGCCGGAGGTCCTTCACCGCCGAGGGGCGCGCCGGTGCTCGGCTGCTCGCTGCGGATGGGTATGTAGGGCGCGGGTCGCGCGACCAACCAATAACGCCGGAGGTTGATGGCTTCAGGCTGAAGCAATCAGCCCCCAGCGCCGGGCCGCGGCCGGCCTACCCGACCGCAATATCCAGCCAGCCCCGCGCATCCATCCGCGCTGCGTCGCCCGGGCGCAGCAGCACGGTGGTGGTTGCGCTCTCGACCAGGGCCGGACCGGCCAGCAGCTGATCCGCCGCCAGGGATTCGAAGCGGTAGACCGGCGCAGCGACGGACGCGCCCTCGATCATGATCCGCCGCTCCGCCGACGGCATCGCCGGGCTGCCGCCGGTGCCGTGCCGGGCGGCGGCGGCGCTCGGCAACCGCCCGACCACGGCGACGCGGGCATTGACCAGCACCACCTCCTCCTCCGGCAGGTCATAGGTAAAGAGCGCGCGGTGGCGGGCGTGGAAGGCGGCGCGGAGCTGGCCGGCGAGGTCCGGCCCGCCCCAGGCGATGCCGTCGAGCGGTACGGCGATCTCGAACACCTGCTCGCCATAGCGCATGTCGGCGCTGCGCCGGGCAGCGATCTCGCCCTTGTACCAGCCGGCCATGCGGGCGCGGCCATCCGCCTCCAGCCCGTCGAACAGCCGGCGCAAGGTGGCGTCCTCCGGCAGGCCAGTGGTGCTGATGGCACTCTGCGCCAGTTCGTAGCGCAAATCGGTGTGCAGCATGCCCCAGGCCGACAGCCCGGCGGCGAACAGCGGCACCGCGGCGCGCTTCAGGCCGAGCTCGCGCGCCACGGCCGTGGCATGCAGCCCGGCGGCGCCGCCGAAGGCAAGCAGCGCGCTGTCGCGCGGATCGACGCCGCGCCGCACCGTGGCGACCCGCACCCCATCCGCCATCCGCGCATTGACCAGCGCATGGATGCCGCCGGCGCAGGCCGCGGGGGTGATGCCGAGGGTGGCCGCCAGCGCCGCCACCGCCGCCTCGGCCGCCTGCACATCGAGCCGCTTGGCGCCGCCGAGGAAATTCCCTGCATCGAGGTAGCCGAGCACCAGGTTGGCGTCGGTAACGGTCGGCTCGGTGCCACCCTGGCCGTAGCAGGCTGGCCCCGGCACCGCCCCGGCCGAGCGCGGCCCGACCTGCAACGTCCCGCCCGGGCCGAGGTGGGCGATGGAGCCGCCGCCGGCACCCAGGGTGACGATATCGAGGCTCTCCAGCGCGATCCGCTCGCCGCCGACGGTCCGGCCGCGGCCGAGTGCCGCCTCGCCGCCGACCACCAGGGCGATGTCGGTGGAGGTGCCGCCCATGTCGAAGGTGACGAGATCCTGGCCAAGTCCGTCCGCCGCCAGCGCCACCGCCGCGGCGACGCCGCCCGCCGGGCCGGACAGCGCGGTGCCGACCGCGAGTCGCGCGGCTTCCTCCACCGGCGCGACGCCGCCATGCGAGAGGATGACGAAGAGCGGGCCGCCATACCCCGCCTCCGCCAGCCGTCCGGCCAGCCGCGCCAGGTAGCGCGAGACCACCGGGCCGACATAGGCGTTCACCGCGGTGGTGGAGAAGCGCTCGAACTCCTTGATCTGCGGCAGCACATCGGCCGAGCAGGTGACGAAGGCGCCGGGCATGGCGGCGCGCACCGCTTCGGCCGCGGCGTGCTCGTGCGCCGGCGTGGCCCAGGCATGCAGGAAGGCGATGGCCACCGCATCCACCCCGGCGGCCTTGGCCGTGGCGATCGCCGCCGCAAGCGAGTCGGCGTCGAGCGGAATGGCGGTGCTGCCATCGGCCCGCAGCCGCTCCCGCACCGGCAGCCGCAGCCGGCGCGGCACCAAGGGCGCTGGCGCCGGCATGCGCAGGTCGTAGCGTTCCGGCTTGAGGCCCTCGCGCATCTCAATGACGTCGCGGTGGCCCTCGGTGGTCAGCAGCGCCAGGGTCGCGCCCTTGCGTTCCAGCAGGGCGTTGGTGGCGACGGTGGTGCCATGGACGATGCGTTCCGCCTGCGCCAGCAGGGTGGCCAGCGGCAGGCCCAGCGCCGCGGCCAGGTTGGCGAGGCCGGCGATGACGCCTTCCGACTGGTCATGCGGGGTGCTTGCCGCCTTGGCCAGGGTCTGGGTGCCATCGGCGGCGATGCCGACCACATCGGTGAAGGTGCCGCCGACGTCGATGCCGATCCGGTAGCCGGTCATCACAGCAGCCCCTCCACCGCATCGCGCGCCCGCGCCGCGGGGTCACGCTTCTCCGGCGGGCCCCAGCCGCCGCCGCCGCCGGCTTCCACCAGCAGCCGGTCGCCGGGGTTCACCTGGATGCCGACCTCCTTGGTACGCAGCACGCGCTCCGAGCCATCGGCGTGGCGCAGCACGTAGTGGTGCGGCTTGCCGTCCTCGCCGCCACACATGCCGGCAGCCCCGTGCCGCACGCCATCGCCGGCGGTGTTGGCCTGGCAGGGGCCGTCGCTCTCGATCAGCATTGACAATTGGCCGCCGAGCCCGCCGCGGTACTGCCCGTCGCCGGCCGAGCCGGGGCGGTATTCATGCGTCTCGAACAGCAGGGGGAAACGCGCCTCGGCCATTTCGATGCTGCCGAATTTCAGCCCTCCGGCACTGTGCCACTCGCCGCTGGTGGACCAGCCATCGCCGCCCGAGCTGCCACCGCCGCCCGGCCGCGCCTGGAACAGGTGCCAGACGAAGCGCCGGCCGGGGCGGCGGGCGTCCTGGCCGGTCAGCGCGACGCGGAAGCGCCGGCTCCAGCCGCCCATGGCGCGTTCGGGACAGCAATGCTGCAGGGCGCGGATGATCGCCTCGACGATCTCGTTCGAGCAATGGGAGGTGCACATGGTCACCGGCGCGCCGGGCTTCGCCCAGACCACGGTGCCCTCCCGGGCGATCACCTCCACCGGGCGGAAGGCGCCGTCATTCTTGGCGACGTCGGGGTCCAGCAGGAAGGCGAAGGCCATCGCCACGGCGCTGCGCATGTTGGGGTAGCTGGAATTGACGAAGCCGGTGGTCTGCGGGTCGCTCTCCGAAAGGTCCACCGTCAGGCTGTCGCCGCGCTTGGTAACGCGGGCGCGAATGGCGATGTCGATGCGGTCGAAGCCGTCGTCGTCGAGGACGGCCTCGCCGACCCAGCTTCCGTCCGGCCACTCGCGCAGGATGCGCCGCGCATGCGCCTCGGACAGGTCGAGGATGGCGGAAACCGCCGTATCCAGCCCGTCCGCGCCGTACTTCGCCAGGAGCGGCTTGAGGCGCTGCTCGCCGAGCCGGGCCGAGCCGATCATCGCCATCAGGTCGCCGGTGAAGTCGCGCGGGATGCGGGTGTTGGTCGCCAGCATGCGGATAAGGTCCTGCCGCAGCTCTCCACCCTCGCCGAGGCGGATCGGCGGGACGCGTAGCCCTTCCTGCCAGATCTCCGTCGCACCCGGGTTGTAGCCTCCGTGGGTGGCGCCACCGATGTCGCTGTGATGGGCGCGCACCACGGACCAGAAGCGGAGCGCTCCTTCCGCGAAAACGGGAAGGACGATGGTGAGGTCGGGAAGGTGGCTGCCGCCGAAATAGGGGTCGTTGAGCAGGAAGGTGTCGCCCTCCCGCGGCGCCGGGAAGGCTTCGGCGATGGCCCTGGCGGCCCAGGGCATGGCGCCGACATGCACCGGGATATGGTCGGCCTGCGCCACCAGCCGGCATTGCGCGTCGCACAGCGCGATGGAGAAGTCGCGGGAGGAGTTGAGGATTTGGGAATAGGAGGTGCGCAGCATCGCCTCCCCCATTTCCTCGACGATGGCGCGCAGCCGGTTGTCCAGCACGGCAAGGGTCACAGGGTCCATGGGGTGACGGTCGGCCGGGTTGGGCGCCGCCGTCAAGCCGCGCCGGGCTGAAGCGCGGGGTTTACCTGTCGGCGCCGCATGATAAGGGGGCGGGCAGGGGGCATCACGCATATCGCATGACCAGCACCGGGGCATGATCACCACCAGGCGCGCGGCGCCCGAGGCAAGGCGGCTGGCCTGGGCGCTCGGCGTGCCGCTCGGGCTGCTGCTGGCCACGCTGGTGCTGCGGGCGCTGGGCTTCGTCAATGCGGTGATCGACACGGATGAGGGGCTGTACCTCGTCCAGGCCCGCGAATGGCTGCGCGGCGGCTGGCCGCTGGTCGCGGTCTGGGACATGCACCCGGTCGGCGCGCCGGCGATGTTCGCCGCGGCGCTGGCCGTGTTCGGCGAGCGCTTCGAATCGATCCGCATCCTCGCCGTGATCTGCGTCACCCTGACCTCCTGGGCGCTGTTCGGCGCGGTGCGGGCGGCGGGCGGGCCAAGGCTGCTCGGCCTCGGCGCCGGGCTGGTCTATGCGGCGCATTCGGTGCGGCTCGGCGGCCTTGCCTCCAATACCGAGATCCTCTTTGCGCCGATGGTGACGGCGGCGATGGCCCTCGGCCTGCACGGCGCCGCCCGGGCGCTGCGCCGCGACAAGCCGCCGGAGTGGTGGGCGCTGGCGGCGATGGGGCTGCTGATCGGCTGCGCCATGGCGATCAAGCCGGTGGTGGCGCCGGAGGGGTGCCTGGCCTTCGCCCTGCTGGTCTTCCCGGCGCTGTGGCGGCGGGTGCTACCCTGGCGCCGCGCCCTCGCCATGGCCGGCGCCTATGCGCTGCTGTGCCTGGTGCCGTCCCTGGTGCTGGCGGTCGCCTATTGGCTGCATGGCGCGTTGGACGCCTTTCTCGACGGCAGCTTCCTGGCGCCCTTCCGCTACAGCCTCGGCCGGCTCGGGCCGCTGGATTCATTCCACCGCATCCTGGTCACCGCGCTGACCCTGCTCTGGCCGCTGTTGCTGGCCGGGCTGGCGCTGGGGCGCTGGGGCGCGCGCGGGGGAACTGGCGGGCTGCTGGCCCGCATCGCGCTGCTGTGGTTCGCCATCGGCAGCATCGCTGTGGCCGGGCCGGGCTTCTTCTACCCGCACTACTTCCTGATCTGGCTGCCGCCGCTCTCCATCCTGGCGGCGCTCGGCGCCTGGCGCCTGGCGGGGATGCTGCCGCAGCCCTGGCGCCGCCGTGGCTTCGCCGCGCTGGTGGCGGTGGTGGTGGTGGGGTCCTGGCGCGCCGACGCCACCTTCCGTGTCGACCGCGGCATCGGCCTGTTCGCGCCCGATCCGGTGCGCCAGGTGGCGGCCGAAGTGCGGGCACGGATCGAGCCGGGCGAGACGATCTTCGTCGTGAACTACCATCCGGCGGTGTATTTCCTGGCCGAGGCCGGGCTGCCGACGCGCTTCGTCTTCCCGGCCCACCTCACCGGCAAGGAGTTCGTCAACGTTGCCGGCATGGACAGCGACGCCGAGGTCGCCCGCATCCTGGAAACCTGGCCGCGCGTCATCGTCATCGACCGCGGCTGGTGGCCGCGGCTGCGGGAGACGGTGGCGGCGATGCTGAACGAGGTGCTGGGCCGCGACTACGAGCTGGTGGCCGAGGTGGCGGAGGAGCGCGGCCCGGTGGAGATCTGGCGCCCGCGCTGAGGCTGTCGCATCATCGGCCAACACCAAACGGAGGACACGGAGCCCATGAGCAGCACGCCCGAGATGCGCATCCTGGCGGAAGGCCTGCGCTTTCCCGAAGGCCCGATCGCCATGGCGGATGGCAGCGTGGTGCTGGTGGAGATCGCCGCCGGGCGGCTGACCCGCATCGCCCCCGATGGGGCGAAGACGGTGGTGGCGACGCCGGGTGGCGGGCCGAACGGCATTGCCATGGGGCCGGACGGCCAGATCTTCTGCTGCAACAATGGCGGCTTCGTCTGGCATGAGGAGCCGGGCATCCTGCGCCCGGCCGGCGTCGCGCCGGATTACACCGGCGGCCGGATCGAGGTGATCGACCCCGCCAGCGGCAAGGCGAAGACCCTCTACGACCGCTGTGGCGAGCACAAGCTGAAGGGCCCGAACGACATCGTCTTCGCCCCCGCCGGCAGCCCGGGGGAGGGCGGCTTCTGGTTCAGCGACCTCGGCAAGGTCCGCGCCCGCGACCGCGACCATGGCGGGGTCTACTGGGCGGCCAGCGATGGGTCGAAGATCGTCGAGGCGGCGTATCCGATCTTCGGTGGCGCCAATGGCATCGCCCTGTCGCCGGACGGCCGCACCCTCTATGCCGCGGAGACCGAGACCGGCCGCTTCTGGGCCTGGGATGTCGAAGGGCCCGGCGTGCTGAAGAAGGACCCCTGGCCTTCCACCAACGGCGGCCGGCTGCTCTGCCAATTCCCCGGCTACCGCCGGCTCGACAGCATCGCCACCACGGCAGCCGGCAACATCTGCGTCGCCACCCTGATCTCCGGCGAGATCACCACCCTCTCACCTACCGGCGAGATCCTCAGGGTGGTGAAGATGCCGGAGCGGATGCCGACCAATATCTGCTTCGGAGGCAAGGATATGCGGACCGCCTACGTCACCCTCTCGCTCACCGGCAAGCTGGTGGCGCTGGAGTGGGACGAGCCCGGCCTGGTGCTGCCCTACGCATGACGCTGTGGGTGCGATACGCGCGGGATGGCGCGGAAGGCTTCGGCACCTTGGATGGCGAGAGCATCGCCATCCATGCCGGGGAGATGCTTGGCGGCGCGACGCCGACCGGCGAGAGCCTGGCGCTGGGCGAGGTGCGGCTGCTGGCGCCGGTGCAGCCTGGTGCCTTCATCGGTCTCTGGAACAATTTCCACGCGGCGGCGGCGAAGCAGGGCAATGCCATCCCGGAATTCCCGCTGTACTTCCTGAAGAATCCGCGCTGCGTCATCGGCTCGGGCGAGCCGATCCGCCCGCCTGCCGGCTATGCGGGCAAGGTGCTGTACGAGGGCGAGCTCGGCCTCGTCATCGGCCGCCGCGTCTGCCAGGCCGATGAGGCGGAGGCCGCGGCGGCGATCTTCGGCCTGACCTGCGTGAACGACGTGACGGCGCTCGATCTGCTCACCGCCGATGCTTCCTTCCCACAATGGGCGCGGGCGAAGGGCTGCGACAGCTTCGGGCCGATCGGCCCGGCGATCGCCACCGGGCTCGACTGGTCGGCGCTGCGGGTGACCGTCGCGCTGAACGGGCGGGTGCGGCAGGATTACCCGCTGGCCGACATGATCCTGCCGCCGGCGCGGATCGTCTCCTTGATCTCGCGGGAGATGACGCTCCATCCCGGCGACGTCATTGCCTGCGGCACCTCGGTCGGTGCGCTGCCGATGCGGCCAGGGATGAACGTGGAGGTCGCCATCGCCGGCATCGGTACCCTGGCCAACCCCTACGCGCCCTGAACCCGGGCGGGCGGTGCGCCCGTCCGGGCCCGATGGCTGTTCAGAGGCCGAGGGCGGCGAGCACGGCCTTCTTCGCCGCTTCCTTGCCGGTCTTCACCGCCAGCGACTTCAGCTGGTCCTCCCAGCGCTGGCTGGTCGGCCAGCCGATGTCGCCGCCGGCGGTGCGGTCGAAGTAGATCAGGCATTCATTGGCCTTCTCGTTGAACAGCGCCACATTCTGCCCGGCCTGGACCGGCGTGCCGGCGGTGCCGCCGAGAATCTTCCACTCATAGACCGGCGTCTTCGACCAGCCGAGGTTCACCCCGACGGTGCGGTTCTCGTGGCGCACGAAGGACGGGTCGCCGCCATTGCCGAGCGCGATGGTCTCGGCGTAGCGCAGCGCGCCATCGTCGCTGCTCTCGCGGGCGAAGAACCAGCGCGTGACCTTGGCGGCGGTCTTCGCGGATGCGTCGTCGGTCCAGCCGAGATTGATGCCGAAGCGCTGCTTCTCATGCTGCAGGTATCTGTCGAGCTTCAGCCCCCGGAGGTTGAAGTTCCGCTCCGGCCTGCCGTCGAATTTGCGCTTCGGCTGCAAGGTGCCGGCGGCGCCGATCATCCATTGCTTCAGATCGTTCGCCAGGCTTTCGACCGCCGCCGCGGGAATCACGGCAGCCGAGGAGAATGCTGCTGCTGAAAAAATCTGGTTCATTTTCTGGCTCCCATGGCGCAGTTCTTGCGCCATGGGGCAGGATGCAATGTCGCGCCGTGGAGGGCTGTGCGCTGGAACACGCCCCGGCGGCAGGCTCAATGGGCAATGGCCCGCGCCGCCTCGGCATAGCCGACACGCCGTTCCGGCGGCACCGCATGGCGGCCGGCGACGCGTTCCAGCAGCATCCGCGCATCCTCCCGCAGCCCGGCCTTCATCGCGCTGTGCAGGAAGAGTTGTTCCAGCACATCCTGCTGCGCATGGCTGCCGCCGAGCCGGTACATCCCGCCCAGCGCCGGGCGCATGACCGCGACGGCACCGGCGAAATCGCCCTGCGCGTGCTTCGCCACCGCCTTGCAGACCGGCAGCGCGTAGTCGCGCACCAGCGGCGCGGTGGTGCCGGCATTGCTGGCGGCGAAGTCGCGCATCGCCGCCAGCATGCGCTTCGCCGCATCCCAGCGCCCGGTCGCCGCCAGCGCCATCATCCAATGCGGCAGGGTGAAGGCGGAGAGGCAATCGCCGATCCGCGCCTCCGCCTTGTCGGCCAACTCCACCCAGCGGGCGCCGCCGTCTATGCCATGCAGCGACAGGCGGAACAGCATGGAAGCGGCGTTCTGCACATCGATGTAGAGGTCCGGCTGCGCCTGGGTCACCGGGCTGCCGAGGTCGCGGAAGCGGGTGTCGTACAGCGCCAGCACCTGGTCATGCTCCCGCCGTTCCAGATGGTACATGGCGCGGTGCCACCACAGGTGGTGCATCAGGTTGTTGCCGCCCGCCCAATGCGGCTCCAGCGCCGCGATCCAGGCGATGCCCTCGCCGCGCCGCCCCTGCATCTCCAGCACATGGGCAACCGCATGCGCCGCCCAGAGGTCGCCGGGGTCGAGGGTGATGGCGGCGCGGCCGGCGGCTTCCGCCACGGTGTAACGACCGCATTCCTCATTGGCGAAGCTGCGGCAGGCCAGCACGCTGCCGAGGCCGGGCATCCCCACCTCCCAGCGTGGCGCGACGGCCTCCACCGCCTCCAGCATGGCATCCGCCCGGCCGAGCCAGAAGGCGCAGAAATGATGCAGGCGGAAGGCGAGGAGGTCGTGCGGATGCGCTGCGAAGATGGCGTCCCAACCCGCCAGCGCGCGCTCCATCTCGCCATCCGCCCAATGGCCGAGGGCGGCGACATGCGCCTGCTCCCGCGGCGTCGCCCGGGCGGTGCAGCGCGCGGCGGCGGCGATCGCCTCGCGCGCCGGCGGCAGGAGGTCCCGCTTGTAGCCGAGCAGCATGAAGGCGCCCTTCAGCACATGCCCCATGCCGAATTCCGGGTCCGCCTGCAGCACCGCCTTCAGCCGCAGCGAGGCGTCGAAGCGGTATTTCAGATAGCCCTCGGTGGCATGGTCGAAGGCCCGCGCCGCTTCCGGATTGTCGGTGGAAAGCGCGAGGCCCCTGATGTCCTGCTGCATGTCCAGGCTCCTGCTGTGTCAGCCCTCCGCCGCGATCCATTCCGCCAGCACCCGGATGGCGGCCATGAGGTCGGCGGTCTCCATCGCTTCGTCCGGGTTGTGGCTGCCGTTGTGGTTCCTCACGAGGAGCATGCCGGTCGGCACGCCGGAAGCGGCGAAATTATTCGCGTCATGGCTGCCCGGGCTGTTCAGCCGCGGCGCGTCCAGGCCGCAGCGCACGGCGGCGGCGGCCAGGCCCGCGGTGATCGCCGGGTCCATCGGCCCGGGCGCCGCGGCACTGCGGGCGCCGAGTTCGATGGTCACGCCGCGCCGCGCCGCAACCCGCGCCACGATCTCGGCCAGCCGCGCCTCCAGCGCCGCCAGATGCGCCGCCTCATAGGCCCGCAGGTCGAGGCTCAGCTCGAAGCTGCCGGAGACCATGGTCAGGCTGTGGTGGCCGGCGGGCGTGTGGAAGCGGCCGATGGTCACCGCCATGGGGCGGCCGGTGGCCTCCTCCTCCAGCCACATCCGTTCCAGCTCCAGCGCCAGATCGGCGCCGGCCAGGGCGGCGTCGCGGCGGAAGCGGTGCGGCAGGCCGGTATGGGCGTCCGCGCCGGTGATGCGGATGAAGGGGTGACGGAGGTTGCCGGGGTTGGCGAGGCAGACTGCCACCGGCGCCCCCGCTTCCACCAGCTGCGGCGCCTGCTCGATATGCAGTTCCAGATAGGCGCCGATCGCCGCGGGGTCGCGCAACGGCGTGCCGGCCCGCAGCGGCGCAGGGTCGCCGCCGCAGGCGGCGATGCTCTCGGCCAGCGTCTTGCCGCCGCGGGCATGCGGCAGGTCGAGCGCGCCCTCCGGCAGCCGTGCCAGCATGCAGCGGCTGCCGATCAGCCCGAGGCCGAACCACACCGCCTCCTCGCAGCGCAGCGCCAGCACTTCGATGGCGGCGCGCGGGCGGAGGCCGGCGGCCTGCAATGCCGCCACCGCGCCGATGCCGGCGATGACGCCGGCGGCGCCATCGAAATTGCCGCCCTGCACCACGCTGTCGAGGTGCGAGCCGATGAGGATGGGCTTCGCCGACGGATCGCTGCCCTCCCAGCGCAGGCTGAGGTTGGCCCCGGCATCGGTCGAAGCGGTCAGGCCCAGCGCCCGCCCGGCCCCGGCGATCAGCGCCTGCGCCTGGTTCTCGCCGCGGCCATAGGCATCGCGGGTGATGCCCGGCGGGTCGCGGCCGATCTCGGCGACACCGTCCAGCAGCCGCTGGACCAGGGGTTGCTGGGCGGCGACCGCCGCCTCGATGTTCAAAGCCCGATCTCCCGCAACACATCCTCGGTATGCTCGCCGAGCGCCGGCGCCGGCACGCTCCAGGGCCCGAGGCCGGGCAATTGCGGGAAGGGCAGGGTGCCGAGTCCCGGCTGTGCCAGCGGCACCGCCGCGCCCACTGCCTGCACATGCGGATCGGCCAGCCAGTCGAGCGGCGAATTCACCAGGTCGCAGAGCATGCGCGCCGCCTTGAACCGCTCCGACCATTCGGCGGCGGTACATTGGGCGAAGATCTCCCGCAGCATGGGCAGCAGGATGTCACGGTGCTCGGCGCGACTCGGGAAACCCTGGAAGCGCGGGTCCTCGGCGATCTCCGGCCGCTCCATCACCTGGCAGAACAGCACCCATTCCGGCTCGCGCAGGAAGGCGACCATGAACCAGCGGCCGTCGCTGCCCTGGTAGGTGCCGGCCGGCACGTTGGACAGCGGCGGCACCCGGCCGAGCAGCCCGGCCTCGGCGACATTGAAGCCCATCAGCGCCGCCGCCGATTGCATCAGCGAGACATCCAGCACCCGCCGCTGCGGCGGCGCCCCGGCATGGCGGTCCCGCGCCTGCTCGGCCAGCGCCGCCTGCACGGCGATGCAGGCGGAAAGGCCGGTGGTCATATCCACCGCCATGAGCTGCCCGGTGCGGTGCGGGATGCCATCGGCGCCGATGTTGAGCGACACGAGACCGGTATAGGCCTGGGCCACGCCATCGGTGCAGGGCCGCTCCGAATTCGGCCCCTGCTGGCCGAAGCCGGAGATGGAGAGGAAGACCACATCCCGCTTCCCCGCCTCCGGCACCAGGCCGATGCGCTTCGCGACGCCCGGGCGGAAGGCCTCCAGCATCACATCCGCCTTCGCTGCCAGCTTCTGCATCGCCGCCCGCCCGGCCTCGGTCTGCAGGTCGAGCATGACGCTGCGCTTGCCGCGGTTGAAGCTGACATGCATCACGCTCTGGCTGCCCTCGCGGGTCGAGAGGCCGCGCGACCAGTCGCCGGCCGGCGGCTCCAGCTTCACCACATCGGCGCCGCAGGCGGCGAGCAGGGTGGCGCAATAGGGGCCGGCGATGCCCTGGCTGGCATCCAGCACGAATAGCCCCGTGTATGGTTTCATCTCGTTCCCCCTGATCGCTTCGGCGCCTATCCTGCCCGGAACCGGGAATGAGGGAAGGGCGGGAATGATCATCACGCGACGCCGGGCGCTGGCCGGCATGCTGGCGGCGCCCATCCTGGCCCGGAGCTCCGCCCAGGCCCGGAGCTCCGCCCAGGCCCAGGACTGGCCGAACCGCCCGGTCCGCTTCGTCGTTCCCTACCCGCCGGGCGGGCCGACCGATATCCTCGGCCGGGTGGTGGCGCAGCGGCTGGCCCAGGACCTCGGTCAGTCCATGGTGGTGGAGAATCGCGCCGGCGCCTCCGGCGTCATCGGCTCGGAGGTGATCGCCCGGGCCGCGCCGGATGGACAGAGCTTCCTGATGAACGCCTCCATCCATGTGATCATCCCGCACCTCAACCGCAGCATGCCCTACGATGCGATGGCGGATTTCACCCCGGTGACCAATATGGCGATGGTCCCGCTGGTGGCGGTGGTGAATCCGGCGCTGCCGGTCCGCAGCATCGCCGAGCTGATCGCCCATCTGAAGGCGAATCCGGGGAAGGTGTCCTATGCCTCCTCCGGCAATGCCTCGGCGTTGCACCTGGCGGGGGAGATGTTCAAGCTGATGACGGGAACCGACATGGTGCACGTGCCCTATCGCGGCGCCGGACCCGCGGTGCAGGACCTCATCGCCGGCAACATCCAGCTGATGTTCGACAGCATCCCGAGCAGCGCCGCCGCGGTGCGCGCCGGCCTGCTGCGGCCGCTGGCGGTGACCACGGCGAAGCGCGTCGGTGCCTACCCCGATCTGCCGACGGTGGCCGAAGCCGGGGTGCCGGGCTTCGACATCGCCACCTGGTACGCCATCTGGGCGCCGCCGCGCACCCCGGCGCCGATCACCGCCCGGCTGCAGCAGGCGGTCGCCGCCGCCGTCGCCGTGCCGGAGGTGCGGGAGCGGCTGGCGGTGCTCGGCGCCGAGCCGGTGGCCGATTCGCCGGAGGATTTCGCCGCCTTCTGCCGCCGTGAATACGACCGCTGGGGCCAGCTGGTGCGCGAAGCCCGGCTGACGCTCGACTGATGCGCGCCCTGGTCTGCGAGAGCTGGCGCGACTTCGATGCGCTCGAGCTGAAGGACATTCCGCCGCCGCCGCTGCGGCCGGGCGGGGTCCGCATCAAGGTGGCGGCGGCCGGCGTCTCCTTCGCCACCGGGCTGGTCGTTGCCGGCAAGTACCAGCGCAAGCCGCCGCTGCCCTTCACCCCGGGCACCGAGGTGGTGGGCACGGTGCTGGAAACCGCCCCCGATGTCGCCGATCCGCTGCCGCCGGGCACCCGGGTCTTCGCGGTGCTGGACTGGGGCGGCATGGCGGAGGAGGCGGTGGCGGATGCCATTCATGTGGTCGCCATTCCGGATGATTTGCCGCTGGCCCCCGCCGTCGCCCTGCCGATCAGCTACCCCACCGCCGCCGCGGCGCTGCTCTGGCGGGCCCGGCTGGCGCCCGGGCAATGGGTGCTGGTCCAGGGGGCGGCGGCCGGCGTCGGGCTGGCCGGGGTGGAGGTCGCCCGCGCCCTCGGCCTGCGGGTTATCGCCCGCTGCGGTGCAGCGAAGCGCGGGGTGCCGCTGTCCCGCGGCGCCGACCTCGTGCTCGACAGTGCCGGGCCCTTCAAGGAAGCGGTGCTCGCGGCGACCGGCGGCGCCGGCGTCGGCGCGGTGCTGGACACGCTCGGCGGGCCGGTCTTCGATGAATCGCTGCGCTGCCTCGGCGATGGCGGCACGCTGGTGACCATCGGCTTCGCCGCGGGCGGCATCCCGCAACTGCCCCTCAACCTGCTGCTGTTGAAGAACATCGGCGTCGCCGGGCTGAACTGGGGGGCCTATGTCGGCTGGTCCCCCGGCGACAACCGGCAGCTGCACGCGCCGCGCGCCCGGGCCATCTGGGCACAGCTGGTCAGCTGGTGGGCGGCCGGGGCGCTGCGGCCGGAGGTGCATGCCAGCTTTCCGCTGGATGAATTCCGCGCAGCCATGGCCGAGGTGACAAGCCGTCGCGCCGCCGGCCGGGTGGTCCTGCTGCCCGGAGGGGCGTAGGACAGGGGCATGAGCGAGACCGCCGCCGCAGCGCCGGGCGGCCCCCCGGCGAAGACCGACCATCGGCTGACTGCGGCGATCGTCGCCAGCGCGCTGTTCATGCAGAACATGGACAGCGCCGCGATCACCACCGCCCTGCCCGCCATGGCGCGCGACCTGGGGGTGGAGCCGGCCCGGCTCGGCGTCGCCATCACCTCCTACCTGGTGGCGCTGACGGTGTTCATCCCGGTGTCAGGCTGGATGGCGGATCGGTTTGGCGCCAAGCGGGTGTTCATGGTGGCGATCGCCATCTTCACCTGCGCCTCGGCGCTCTGCGCCCGCTCGACCGGGCTGCCGGAGCTGATCGCGGCGCGGGTGCTGCAGGGCTTTGGCGGCGCCATGATGGTGCCGGTCGCCCGGCTGCTGCTGCTCCGCCAGGTCCGCAAGGACCAGATGCTGAGCGCCATGACCTGGCTGACCGTGCCGGCGATGATCGGGCCGATCAGCGGCCCGCCGCTCGGCGGTTTCCTGACCGATGCCTTCGGCTGGCGCTCGGTCTTCCTCATCAACCTGCCGATCGGCGTGCTGGGGCTGGCGCTGGTGGCATGGAAGATTCCCCGCATCCCGCCCGGCGACCCCGGCCCGCCCGACCTGCCGGGGCTGGTGCTGCTCGGCCTCGCGCTGGCGCTGTCGATGTTCGGACTGGAGACGCTGGGGCGGGGGGTGATGCCGACAGGGATACCGGAGGCGGCGCTGGTGCTCGGGCTGATGTTCGGCTGGGCGGCGATCCGGCATTGCCGGCAGGCCAAGCGACCGGCGCTCGACCTCTCGTTGCTGCGGATCCCGACCTTCAATCTGGCGGTGCTGGCCGGCAGCCTGTTCCGCAGCGGCGCCGGTGCCACGCCCTTCCTGGTGCCGATGCTGCTGCAGGTGGGGTTCGGCAAGACGGCATCGGAAGCCGGTCTCGTCTCCTTCGCCACGGCGCTCGGGGCGCTGGCGATGAAGCCGCTGGCGCGGCCGATCCTGCGTCAATTCGGCTTCCGCCGGGTGCTGATCGGCACCGGGCTGCTGTCGGCCTTGGGGGTGGGGGTGGCGGCGGGCTTCACCCCGGCCTGGCCGCTGCCGGCGATCTTCATGCTGCTGGCGCTGGGCGGGCTGTTCCGCAGCCTGCAATTCACCGCGCTGAACACCCTGGCCTTTGCGGATGTGCCGACCGCCCGGCTCTCCGCCGCGACCAGCTTCTCCGGGACGGTGCAGCAGCTCTCCCCGGCGCTTGGCGTGGTGCTGGCGACGACGGCGCTGGAGATGAGCGCGAGCCTCTCGGGCCACCATACCGCGCAGGTGCACGACTTCGCCGTGGCCTTCCTGGTGGCGGCGGCGGTGGTGGCGGCCTCAACGCCCTTCTTCGCCCGGCTGTCGCCGGAGGCGGGGGCGGATGTCAGCGGCCATGCGCTGGTGGTGAAGCGGGCGCCGGCGGAATAGAACGGCGCCCGGCGGGCTCACGGCACCCATCGGAACCGGGCACCTCCCTGCGCCTTCCTCGGCTTTGCCGCGGAGGCCGTGCCGGTGCGCCGGTCCAATGGGCCATCGGGTCCCCGCAATGCCGCGCGGCGGCTTCGTGGAGAGCTTTCAATCCACGATGAAGAGCTTCGCCCCGGTGCGGGTGGAGGAACGGTGCGCGGCATCGCCGAAGTCGGAGACCTGGTAGCTCATCCCTGGCCGCAGGGTGAACCGCCTGCCGTCGCGCAGCTCGGTCTCCAGCTCGCCTTCCAGCACGTAGAGCACATGGCCGCGGTCGCACCAGTGGTCGGCGAGATAGCCCGGCGAATACTCCACCTGGCGCACCCGCAGCTCGCCGATGTTGAGCGTTCGCCACAGCGCCTCGCCGGTCTCGCCGGGATGGCGGGTCGGCGTCACGCCGGACCAGTCGGTGACGGTGAAGGGCAGGGTGGGGATCTTCATTCCGCGGGCGCCGCCTGGGCCGGTGCCTGCCGCCGCCGGGTGGTGAAGCGCCGCGCCATGCCGTCGAAGCCAAGGTAGAGCACCGGCGTCACGAAGAGGGTCAGCACCTGGGAGACGGCGAGCCCGCCCACCACCGCGAGGCCGAGCGGCTGCCGCAACTCGGCCGCGGCACCCCAGCCCATGGCGATCGGCACCGCGCCGGCGCCGGCCGCCAGCGTGGTCATCAGGATCGGCCGGAACCGGACGATGCAGGCCTCGCGCACCGCATTGAAGGCAGGGGCGCCGGCGCGCTGCCGCTGCAACGCGACGTCCACGATCATGATGGCGTTCTTCTTCACCAGCCCGATCAGCAGCAGCACGCCGATGACCGCGATGACCGAGAGGTCGAGGTCAAAGAACCAGAGCGTGACAAAGGCCCCGAGCGCCGCCGCCGGCAGGCCGGAGAGGATGGTCAGCGGGTGGATCAGGCTCTCGTAGAGCACGCCCAGCACCACATACATGATCAGCACCGCCGCCAGCACCAGCATGCCCTGGCCGGCCAGCGCCTGCTGGAACACCTGCGCCGCGCCGGAGAAGCCGGTGACGACGGTGGGCGGCATGCCCATCTCGCGCTCGATCTCGCGGATGGCGTTCACCGCATCGCCAAGCGCCACACCCGGCGGGGTATTGAAGCCGATGACCACCGCCGGCAGCTGGCCCTGGTGCGAGACATTGAGCGGGCCGGAGCGCCGCTCGATCCCGGCCACCGCCGAGAGCGGCACCAGCCGGCCGGAGGCCGAGCGCAGGTAGAGCTTGGCCAACCCCTGCTCATCCCGTTGATCATCCGGCAATGCCTCCATGATCACCGGATAGGCGTTGGCCTGGCCGTAGATGGTGGAGATCTGCCGGGCGCCAAAGGCGGAGAACAGCGCCTGCCGGACCTGATCGACCGAGATGCCGAGCGTCGTCGCCCGGTCGCGGTCCACGTTCACCTGCACCACCGGCGCGTCGAGCTGGAGGTCGGTGTTCACATCCTGCAGCTGCGGCAGCCTCTGCAGCCGTTCCTCAAGCCGCGGTGCCCATTCGTAGAGCTCGTCCAGCCGCAGCCCCTGCAGGGTGTAGAGGTATTGGGTGCGGGTCTGGCGGGCGCCGAAATTGATGTTCTGGATCGGCTGCATGAACACCCGCAGGCCGGGGAACTGGTTGGCCTGCCGCCGCAGGTCCTGGATCACGTGCTCGACCGCCGGCCGCTCCGAGCGCGGCGTCAGCTCGACGAACAGCCGGCCCTGGTTGATCGAGATGCTGCCGCCGGTGGTGCCCAGGTTGGAGACCACGTTGGTGACGTGGGGGGAGGCCCGCAGCATCTCCACCAGCCGGTTCTGCAGCAGCGTCATCGCCTCGATCGAGGCGCCGCGCGGCCCTTCGGTGTTGACCACCAGCAGGCCGGTGTCCTCCACCGGGAAGAAGCCCTTCGGGATGACCGTCGCCATCCAGCCGGCGGCGCCGCAGGAGAGCAGGAAGACCACCCAGACCAGCGGACGGAAGCGCAGCGCGTAGTCGAGCACGAAGGCATAGGCCCGCTCGATGCCCTGCAGCCCGCGCTCCAGCACCCTCTCGACCAGCCCGGGCTTGCCGTGGTGGCCCTTCAGCCGGCTGGCCATCAGCGGCGTCAGGGTCAGCGAGACGACGCAGGAGGCGATGACCGCGAGCGAGACGGTGGCGGCGAAGGCGTTGAACACCCGCCCGACGACGCCGCCCATCAGCAGGATCGGCAGGAAGACCGCGATCAGCGACAGGGTGATCGAGAGGACGGTGAAGCCGATCTCCCGGGCGCCGCGGATCGCCGCCGGGATCGGCGCCATGCCTTCCTCGATGTGGCGGACGATGACCTCCAGCACCACGATGGCATCGTCCACCACCAGCCCGACGGCGATGGTCAGCCCCAGCAGGGTGACGTTGTCGATGCCGTAGCCCAGCACGTACATCAGCCCGAAGGCGACGCAGAGGCTGATCGGCACCGCGACCGTCGGAATCAGCGTCGCGGTCAGCCGGCGCAGGAACAGGAAGCAGACCAGCACCACCAGGCCGATGGCAATCACCAGACTCTCCTGCACGTCATGCACCGCGGCGCGGATCGAGCGCGAGCGGTCGAGCATGACGGCGACCTCGGCGCCCGGCGGCAGGGAGGATTGCAGGGCCGGCAGGCTGGCCTTCACCCCATCCACCACATCGACGGTATTGGCGTCCGGCTGCCGCAGCACGGCGAGGATCAGCGCCCGCTGGCCGTTGCGCCAGGCGGCAATGCGCTGGTTCTGCACCCCGTCCACCACCTCGGCGATCTCGTTCAGCCGGACCGGCGCCTGGGCGCGGCCGGCCACGACCAGATTGCCGAAGGCCGCGGCATCCTGCGGCTGTTCGTTGGCGCGGAGCGTGAGCTGCTGGCGGTCGCCGGTCAGCAGGCCGACCGGGGTGTTGGAATTCGCCTGGGCGATGGAGGCGGAGACGGTATCGAAGGTTAACCCCATGGCGGCGATGCGGTCGGGGTCCAGCCGCACCCGCACCGCATAGAGCTGCTCGCCATAGGTCTGCACCTGGGCGACACCCGGCACCCGCGACAGCGCCGGGCCGATGATGGTGCTGGCGATGTCGTTCAGCCGGTACAGCGGCGTGTCGTTGCCGGTCAGCGCCAGCAGCACCACCGGCGCATCCGCCGGGTTCACCTTGCGGTAGCTGGGCGGGATGGTCATGTCGATCGGCAGCCGCCGCTGCGCCCGGGTCATCGCCGCTTGCACATCCTGCGCCGCCGCGTCGATGCTGCGGCCGAGGACGAATTGCAGGGTGATCTGGGTGGTGTCCTGGCCATTGATCGAGGACATCGCCTCCAGCCCGGCGATGGTGCTGAATTCGCGTTCCAATGGCAGGGCGACGCTGGTCGCCATGGTTTCCGGGCTGGCGCCGGCGAAATTGGCGAAGACGGTGATGACCGGGAAATCGACCCGCGGCACGGCGGCCACCGGCAGCCGCGTATAGGCGATGATGCCCGCGACCACCGCGGCGATGGCCAGCAGCCCGGTCATCACCGGCCGGCGGATACACAGTTCGGAGATATTCATTCCGTCCGCCTTCCTGCGCTACCGAGTCTGGGCTTTGCCGATCTTCTGGACTACCGCGCCGCCGAGACGCGTTGCGCCGTCGCCGGGACATTGGGCGGGGCATTGCGTTCCACCGCCCTGGTACCGTCGGTGACCCGCTGGGCACCGTCGACGATCACCTTCTCGCCGGGCTGGATCTCGCCCCGCACCACGGCGCGGTTGCCGAGGGTGCGCTCCAGCGTCACGCTCCGGCGCCGGGCGGTGCTGTCGGCGGTCAGCACGAAGACGAAGCGGCCCTGCTGGCCGGTCTGCACCGCCGCGGTCGCCACCGTCATGGCGTCCTCCTGGCTGCGCGGCGTCAGCGTCACTTGGACATACTGCCCGGGCCAGAGCTGCGCATCGGCATTGGCGAAACGCGCCTTGAGCAGGATGGTACCGGTCGTCGTGTCCACCGCGCTGTCGACGAAGATCAGCTCGCCCTCGGGCGCCGGGGCGTCGTCCTGCTCGGCGCGGACCTGGACCCGGGCCGAGCTGCGCCGCACGGCAGCGCGGATCTCCGGCAGCCAGCGCTCGGGCACCGCGAATTGCACCAGGATCGGGTCCATCTGGGTCAGGGTGGTGATGGCGGTGCTCTCCGCCTGGCGGACGAAATTGCCGACCCGCAGCGGCAGCGCGCCGAGCCGGCCGTCGATCTCGGCGGTGATGGTGGCGAATTCCACCTGCAGCCGGGTCTGGGCGATCAGCGCCTCGGTCGCCCGCACGGTGGCGGCGGCGGCCAGCGCATCGGCCTGGGCCTGCTCGAAGCGCTGCTGGGAGGCGAAGCTCTCGCCCCGCAGCGACTGGTAGCGCTGGGCATCCGCGGCGGTCCGCGCCGCCTGCGCCCGGTCACGCGCCAGCTGGGCCTCCTGCTGCGCCAGGATCGCCTGGTTGAGCCGGGCGTCGAGGGAGAACAGCGGCTGGCCGCGGCGGACCATCTGGCCTTCGGTGACATGCACCTGGGTGATCTGGCCATCGACCCGGGTCCGCACCGTGACCACGGATTCCGAGGCGACGATGCCGTTGGCGAGGATCTCGATCGGCACCGCGCCCTGCTGCACCGTATCGGTGGTCACCGGCACGCCGCCGCCGGCCTGCTGGGCAAGCGCTGCGGTGGCCGACAGCAGCGCCAGCATGGCGGCGATCAGGGCAGGCGAGAGCAGCGGCATCAGGCGACGTCTCATTTCTGTCCCATCCTTCGCGCCGTAAGATGCGGCCGTCTCCGCAAACGAGATGGCGCAGACCGCGCATGCTTATACGGGCGAGCCGGTCTGCACCCATAGACCGAAGTTGCGGCTGGCCGATCACCACCGGTCGATAACGGAATGAAAGCAGCAACTCCCGTGCCGTGTGACGCCACCGTCGCGGTTCGGCAAGGGTTGTGCGGCGTACAGGGTTTTCACGTCGGCGTAGAGACTACCCGGCTATGCTGCGGCCGGACTCGTTGAAGAGGGCTCCGCCATCATGCGTCTGCTGCTCCTGCTCCTCGGACTTCTGCTCGCCGCGCCCGGCCTCCGTGCCCAGGGCTTCGACTTGCCGGGCGTTTCGAATGATGCGGAAGCCTATCAGCGCGACCTTACCCGCCGCTTTCCGGCCGGCGCCACGGCGGCGCAGAAGGTCGCGGCGGAAGAGCGCGCGGCGGCGGCCGAGCGGCAAGGCAATTGGCCGGCCGCGGCCCAGGCGTGGGAGGACCGGATCGCCGGCGGCGACCCGCGGCCGGAGCATTGGCTGGCATTGGGGCGGGCGCAGCTGCGGAAGACCCCCCCCGAGGCCGGCCGGGCGCTGCAGGCGGCCTGGATGAACTTCCAGCAGGCGCCGGCGGGCGCGCCGGAGATTCCCTCGCTCCTGCTCATGGCCGAGGCATTGCAGCGGCTCGACCGGCCGGCGCAGCAGCTCCAGGCGCTGGCGGCGGTGCTTGAACGCGCCCCGGACGACCTCCGCTACCGGCAGATGCTGGCCGAGGCCCGCCGCGCCGCCGGGCTGCTGGTCGCCCGCATCAACACCGAGGCGGAGAGCGAGCCGGCCCGCGCCTGCCTCAGCTTCACCGTCCCGCCCGCCCGCCGCACCGACTGGCAGCCGCAGGACTGGGTCCGCGCCGACCCGCCGGTGCCGGGGATGGCGGTGGTGCGGGAGGGCGACCAGCTCTGCATCGCCGGCCTGCCCCAGGGCCAGCCCACTCGGCTGGTCCTGCGCGCCGGGCTGCCGGGCGAGGACGGGCTGCGGCTGAACCGCGACACCGTGCTGCGCGTTGCCATGCCGAACCGCCGCCCGCGCATTATTTTCGATGCCAGCAGCTTCCTGCTGCCGCGCGGTCAGGCGCCGCGGGTCGGCCTCGCCACGGTGAACATCTCGGCGCTGAACCTCCGGGTGGTGCGGGTGACCGAGCGGACCCTGATCCCCTTCGGCCGGCAGTCCTGGACGGTGGGCGAGACGATCGAGAGCTGGACCGCCGACGACATGGCCGACAGCTGGGGCCGGGTGGTCTGGGAAGGCCGGGTCGACCTGCCGGGCTTCGAGGCCAACCGGCTGCAGCGCCATGCCCTGCCGCTGCCCGAGGGGCTGCGCGCCGCCGGCTCCGGCCTCTACGCCCTGGTGGTCAAGCCGGCCGATGGCTCCCGCGGCCGGGCCGCGGCGCTGCCGGTCATCGTCACCGACCTCGGCGTGACCGCCTGGCGCAGCACCGCCGGGCTGGCGGCGCAGCTGCGCGGGCTTCAGGCCGGCAGGCCGCTCGGCGGCGTGCGGGTCCGGCTGCTGGCGATCAACAACGACATCCTGGCCGAGGCGGAGACCGGCGCCGACGGGCTGGTCCGCTTCGCCGCCCCGCTGCTGCGCGGCCAGGGGCCGATGGCGCCGAAGGCGCTGCACGCCACGCTGGGCGACGACTTCGTGCAGCTCGATCTTGAGGCCGCCTCCTTCGACCTCTCCGACCGCGGCGCCACCGGGGCCGAGCACCCCGGTGCCATGGACGCCTTTCTCTGGCTCGACCGCGGCATCTACCGGCCGGGCGAGACGGTGCAGGCGGCGGCGCTGCTGCGCGATGCCGGCGGCGCCCCGCTCGACATCCCGGCCCGCTTCAGGGTTCGCCGCCCGAACGGCAGCGTCTTCGCCGAGGCGGTGCCGGCGCGGGAGCCGGGGGCGGCCATCCTCTGGCCGATCCCGCTCGGCCTCGGCGCCCCGGCCGGGGTCTGGACCCTGGAGGTTCTGGCCGACCCCAACGACCCGCCGATCGGCAGGACCGAATTCCGCGTCGATGCCTTCGTCCCCGAACGGCTGGAGGTGACCGCCGGCCGGGCTCCCGGCCCGCTGGCGCCGGGCCAGCCGCTGGTGCTGCCGATCAATGCCCGCTTTCTCTACGGCGCCCCGGCGGCCGGGCTGACCGGCAGCGCCGAGTTGCGGCTGCAGGCGCTGCGCTCGCCCTTCGAGCAGTACAAGGACTACCTCTTCGGCCTGGTGGACGAGCAATTCTCGCCCGACCTGCTGCCTTTCGAGATCGAGGCGCTGGATGCCCAGGGCCAGGGCAGCCTGACCCTCTCCGTGCCGCAGCTGCCCGACACCACCCGGCCGCTGCGGGCCGAGCTCGCCATCGCCATCGACGAGCCGGGCGGTCGTGCCTCCCGCACCGCCCTGACCTTGCCGGTGCGCGGGGGGCAGCGGATGATCGGCGTGAAGCCGCTGTTCGCCGACCTCGCCATCGATGCCGATGCCGAGGCGGCGTTCGAGGTCATCGCCCTGGACCCCGAGGCCCGCCCCATCGCCGCGCCGCTGCGCGCCCGGCTGGTGCGGGAGCGGCCGGACTGGCGGATCGTCACCCGTGGCAGTCAGGCCCGCTACGAGACGGTCTGGCGGGATGAGGCGGTGGACAGCGCCGAGCTGCAACCAACCGTCGGCGCCCTGGCCCGCTTCGCTCGCCGCCTCGGCTTCGGCCGCTACCGGCTGGAGGTTTCGGACCCCTCCGGCCTTGCCATCACCTCCATCCGCTTCCGCGCCGGCTGGGCCGGGGGCGAGACGCCGGAGGTGCCGGACAAGGTGGACGTCGCCGCCGACCGCCGCGCCTATGCGCCGGGCGAGACGGCCCGCCTCCGCATCACCCCACCCTTCTCCGGCCCGGCCAGCATTGCCGTGCTGACCGACCGGCTGGTCTCGATCCGAGACATCGAGGTGGCCGAGGGCGGCACTGAGGTGGAGGTCCCGGTCGATGCCGCCTGGGGCCCCGGCGCCTATGTCGCGGTCACCGCCTTCCGCCCGGGCGAAGCCCGGCAGGGCCACCCAGGCCGGGCGCTTGGCCTGGCCTGGCTCCAGCTCGACCCCGCCTCACGGCGGATCGAGGTGGCGATCGAGACCCCCGCCCGCATCACCCCGCGGCAGCGGCTGGCGGTGCCGCTGCGGCTGACCGGGGCGGACGGGACCGCGACTCTCACCCTCGCCGCGGTGGATGAGGGCATCCTGCGGCTGACCCGCTTCGCCTCGCCCGACCCGCTGGCGCATGTGATGGGCAAGCGCCGGCTCGGCGTCGATATCCGCGACGACTACGGCCGGCTGGTGCCGCCGCCGGAAGGCGAACTGGCGATGCTGCGGCAGGGCGGCGACGAGTTCAGTCTTGGCGCCATCGACATCCCCCAGCGCACCGTGGCGCTGTTCACCGGGGCCATGCCGGTGGCGGCCGACGGCACGGCGACCGTCACCCTCGACATCCCGGATTTCGCCGGGGAGCTGCGGCTGATGGCCGTCGCCTGGGCCGGTGACAAGGTGGGTTCCGCCAGCCGCCCGGTCACCATCCGCGACCCGGTGGTGGCCGAGGCGCTGCTGCCGCGTTTCCTGTCGCCTGGCGACGAGGCGCGGCTGCCGGTGCTGCTGCATAACCTGGACCTGCCCGCCGGCGAGATCACCGCCACCCTGACCGCCGAGGGCGCCATCACCCTTGCTGGCCCGGCGCGGCTTTCGGCAACCCTGGCGCCCAACCTCCGCGCCCTGCCGGCCTCCGCGCTGCGGGCGACCGGGGCGGGGCAGGGGGTGCTGCGGCTCGCCGTCGCCGGGCCGGACGGGTTCCGGGCGGAGCGGGAGGCCCGCATCACCATCCGTTCCTCGCGCCCGGTCACCACCGAGGTGGTCTCGCAGAGCATTCCGCCAGGGCAGGAGGCGAAGCTGGACTTCACCCCCGCCCGCTGGCTGCCCGGCACCATCCGCGCCTCCGCCAGCTTCGGCGGGGTGGTGCGCTATGACGCGCCGGGGATGCTGCGGCTGCTGGATGGCTATCCCTTCGCCTGCCTGGAGCAATCCGCCTCCCAACTGCTGGCCTTCGCCGGCATCCCGCCGGATGGGCTGGCGGCGCCGGACCGTGCCGCGCGATTGCAGCAGGCGGTGGAGCATGTGCTGAACAAGCAGCGCTACGACGGCGGCTTCGGCCTGTGGTCGGCGCAGGGCGAGACCCAGTACTGGACCGGCGCCTATGCGGTGGAAGGGCTGCTGCGTGCCCGCCAGGCCGGCGCCGCGGTGCCGGATGCGGCGCTGGAGGATGCGCTGCGGCAGATCCTGGAACAGGTCGAGGACGGCACCCCGGACACGCCGGAGGAACGCGCCGCCCAGGCCTACCGGCTGCATGTGCTCTCGCTGGCCGGCAGGCCCCGGCTGGGCGCGGCGCGGCGGCTGCTGGAACAGCTGGATGAACTGCCGACGCCCCTGGCCAAGGCCCAGCTCGCCGCCGCCTTCGCCCGGGCCGGCGACCAGCCGCGCGCCGAGCAGGCCTTTGCGAGTGCCCTGGCGCCACAGGCCCGGCGCCCCTGGCTCTACGATTACGGCAGCGCGGAGCGCGACGCGCTCGCCATCGCCACACTGTTGAAGGAGAGCGGGTTGCTGCCCGACCGCATGGCGGCGTTGCAGGCCCGGCTGCCCGGGCCGAACTTCCTGCCCCAGGCGGCCAATACCCAGGAGCAGGCCTGGGCGGTGGCGGCCGCCGTCGCGCTCGGCCGGGACGGCAGGCCGGCGCGAGTCGTGGTGAACGGGCAGGAACAGCCGCCGGCGGTGCAATTCGCGGTGGCGCTGGACGCGCCGGGCGTGGCCCGCAACCTCTCCGATGCGGCGGTCTTCGCCAGCACCTCGGTCACCGGTATCCCGGCGCAGGCGGCGCCGGCCGGGCGGGCGGGGATGCAGGTCACAAGGCGGTTCTTCGCCCTGGACGGCCAGCCGTTGAACCTCGACCAGCTGCGTCAGAACACCGTCTTCGTGCTGCTGCTGGAAGGCCGGGCCGAGACGCGGGAGGCGCATAGGGCGATCCTCCAGCAGGGGCTGCCGGCGGGGTGGGAGATCACCGGCCGGCTCGCCGCCGGCGAGGTGCCGGGCATGCCCTGGCTCGGCACATTGAGCGAAACGGTGGCCACCCCGGCGCTGGACGACCGTTTCGCCGCGGCGCTCGACCTCACGCCGGAAGCGCCGGAGTTCCGCCTGGCGGTGCGGCTGCGGGCGGTGACGGCCGGGCAGTTCGAACTGCCGGGCGCCCAGCTTGAGGACATGTACCGGCCGCAGACCTTCGCCCGGCAGGCCACCGGGCGGATCACGGTGCAGGCGGTGGATTGATGCCCGCGGGCGGCCCCGGCAGGACCGGAACGTGGCTGCTGGCGGGGCTGGGGCTGGCCGGGGCGGCGCTGCTGGCGCTGGCCGCCCTCGACCGGCTCCTTCCACCCAACCTCGCCCGGCTGGCCATCGCCGGGACCGAGGTGCTGGACCGGGACGGCCGCAGCCTGGCCGTGCTGCCTGCCGCCGGCGGCACCTGGAGGCTGCCGACCACCGTGACCGATGTGCCGCCCCATCTGCTCGACCTGCTGATCGCCGCCGAGGATCGCCGCTTCCGCCACCACCCCGGCGTCGATCCGCTGGCACTCGGCCGGGCGGCGCTGCAATGGGCGCGGGCGGGCCGCATCGTCTCCGGCGGCTCAACCCTGACCATGCAGGCGGCGCGGCTGCTGGAACCCCGGCCGCGCACGCTGCGCAGCAAGGCCATCGAGATCCTCCGCGCCCTGCAGCTCGAAGCCCGCTACACCAAGGATGAGATCCTCGGCCTCTGGCTGACCCTGGCGCCGATGGGCGGCAATCTCGAAGGCGCCCGGGTCGGGGCGCTGGCCTGGTTCGGCCGCCCGGTCGGCCAGCTTGACCCCGCCGAGGCGGCGCTGCTGGTCGCCATCCCCCGCCGGCCGGAGGCGTTGCGGCCGGACCGCCACCCGGACGCTGCCCGCAGCGCCCGCGACGCGGTACTGACTGAGCGCGCCCGCGCCACCCCCGGCATCAGCGCGGCCGATACCGTCCGCGCGTTGGAGGCCCCGGTGCCGCTCGTCCGCCAGCCGCTGCCGCGCGCCGCGCCGCATCTGGCCCGCGCGCTGGCCCGCGGCGCCGATGAGGCGCGCATCCCGACCACCCTCTCCCTGCCGGTGCAGCGCGCGGCGGAGGCGATTGCCGAGCGCGTGCTGCGCGAACTGCCGGAGCGCGCCTCCCTCGCGCTGATCGTCGCCGATCTGGAGAGCCGCGAGGTCCGAGCGCTGGTCGGCGGCGACTTCGCCGCCGAGAGCCGCGCCGGCATGCTCGACCTGACCCGCGCGGTGCGCTCGCCCGGCTCGGCGCTGAAGCCGCTGCTCTACGCCATGGCCTTCGAGGCCGGAGTAGCGGCGCCGGAGACCCTGCTCGCCGATCTGCCGCGCCGCTTCGGGGGCTATGCGCCGGAGAATTTCGACCGCGGCTTCGCCGGCCGTATCACCGTGGCCGATGCGCTGCGGCAGTCGCTGAACCTGCCGGCGGTGGCGCTGCTGGCGGAACTCGGGCCGCTGCGCTTCGCCTCGGCGCTGAAGGCCGCCGGGGCGGTGCCGCGGCTGCCGCCGGGGGCGGATCCCTCCCTGCCGCTGGCGCTGGGTGGGCTCGGCACCACGCTGCGGGAGATGGTCGCGCTCTATGCCGCACTCGGCGATGCCGGGCGGGCCGCGCCGCTTGTCTACCGCTTCGGTCCGCCAGTGGCGCCGCGCCCGGTGTTCGAGCCGCGCGCCGCGGCGCTGGCGGCCGGCATATTGGTGAACCCCTTTCCCGCCGGTGGCCCGCCCGGCATCGCCTGGAAGACCGGCACCAGCTGGGGTGGGCGGGATGCCTGGGCGCTGGGCTTCGACCAGCGCCATGTGGCCGGCGTCTGGGTCGGCCGGCCGGACGGCACCCCCTTGCCAGGCGCGACCGGCGCCCGCACCGCCCTGCCGATCCTGGCCCGGCTCTTCGAGCGCCTGCCGGCGGCGCCGCGCCCGCCGCTGCCGACCCGCGCCGCGGCCAGCCCAGCCCTGGCCGAGGCGGTGGACCGGCTCCGCCTGGTCTTCCCGCCGCCCGGAGCGGTGCTGCAGGAGGGCGGGCCGCATGTGACGCTCCGCGCCAGCGGCGGCCGCCGGCCGCTGACCTTCCTGGTCGATGGCCGGCCGCTGCCGGCCGAGCCAGCCAAGCGCGAGGCCGCCTGGGTACCCGACGGACCCGGCTTCTACCGCGTCACGGTGCTCGACGCCGAGGGCAGTGCGGCGCGGGCCGAGGTGCGGGTGCGCTGAGCTTGCGGCCGGCCGGCCCGCCCCCCATGGTCCCCGCATGACGATTCTCTACATCGACGGCGACGCCTGCCCGGTGCGGGAGGAGGCATTCCGTGTCGCCACCCGGCTCGGCCTGGAGGTGAAGGTGGTCGCCAATGGCTCCCGCCCTGTCCGCCCGCCCAATCTGCCCAATGTCGAGATGGTGCTGGTGCCGGAAGGCGCCGATGCGGCGGATGACTGGATCGCCGAGCGGATCACCCGCGGCGATGTCTGCCTTACCGCCGATATCCCGCTGGCCAGCCGGTGCCTCGCCAAAGGCGCGCGGGCGCTGGGCTTCAAGGGAAGGCCCTGGACGCCGGACAATATCGGCGGTGCGCTGGCCGGCCGCGCCGTGGCGCAGGAGTTGCGGGAGCGGGGGGTGAACACCGGCGGACCGGCGCCGCTGACGAAGGAGGACCGGTCCCGCTTCCTCGCCGCGCTGGATGCCGCGGTGGCGGCGGCACGGCGCGATCTGGCGGCACCGCCGCCGCGTGCCTGGGTCGCCTTCGAGTGAGGCCAGCCCCCCTCGGCGACCCCGCCCGCTTGCTGTTGCACCGCGACGAGCGGCTGCTGATCCTCGACAAGCCGGCCGGGCTGCCGGTGCATGCCGGGCCGCGCGGCGGCGCCTCGCTGGAGGATTTTCTGCCGGCGCTGGCCTTCGGCAAGAAGCGGCTGCCGCAGCCGGCGCATCGGCTGGATACCGACACCGCCGGCTGCCTGGTGCTCGGCCGGACCAAGCCGGCGCTGGCCGAGCTGGGCGGGTTCTTCGCCGCCGGCCAAGTGGCGAAGACCTATTGGGCGGTGGTGCGCGGCGGACCGGCCGAGGCTGCCGGCGAGATCGACGCGCCGCTGCAGAAGCGCAGCACGGCGAAGGATGGCTGGCGCATGGTGGTGGATGCCGCCGGTCAGCCGGCGCGGACGGAATGGCAGGTGCTCGGCCGCGGCGATGACCTCGCATGGCTGGAGCTGCGGCCGCGCACCGGGCGGACCCATCAGCTTCGGGTGCATTGCGCGCATCGTGGTTGGCCGATCCTCGGCGACACGCGCTACGGCGGCGGCGAGGGGCGTTTGCACCTGCTGGCCCGTGCCATCGCCCTGCCGCTGGACCCGCCGGTGGCGGCCGAGGCACCGCCGCCTCCGCATATGCTGGCGGCGCTGCGCCGCTGTGGCTGGCGCGGATGATCCCGCTGGCCGTGCTGCTGCTGCTGGCCGCCCCGGCAGCGGCGCAGCGCCCCGGCTGCGGCTTCGGCCTGGGGTTGGAGGCGCTGGGCCAGGCGCAGCGCAGCCTTGGCAGCCCGGCCGGCTCGCTTTCGGAAGGCCGGGTTATGGCGGGCGCGGCGGCGGGCGCCCTGGGCGAGGCCGCCGGCCGCTTCGCCGGCTGTGGCTGCACCCAGGCGGCGGGCGATGCGCGGGAGGCGGCAGGCCTGGCCGAGCAGGCCACGGCCGAGCCGGCGCTGGAGCGGCTGCGCCGGCTGCTCGACCGCGCCGGCTTCTCCGCCCGGCTCGTGCACGAACGGCTGGAGCGCCGCGGCTGCGGCTGATCCTGGCGATCAACCGATGAGCGCGACGCTGCCATCCAGCGCCATGATGCCGGTGACCACGCCGAGCCCCGGCTTGCGCCGGCCGACCTCGGCCCTGAAGGCGGCCAGCGCCTCGGCATGGCTGGCGGTCTCGGCCGCCGGCGTGGCGACCCCGGCCGCGCCGAAGGCCAGCCTGGCGGCGCCGCAATCCCGATGCGTCAGCCCGACCACACGCTTGATGTTGTGCAGTTGCACGGTGATGTTGAGGTTGTCCCAGAAGGTCGCGTGCCAGGCGGTGAAGCGCGGATGCACTGCGCCGATCGGCCCGCCGGCGACGACGAACTGGCTGTAGCGGTCACGCATCTGCTGCGCGCCCATCCAGGCTAGGCTGGCGCTGGTGAACCGTGGGTCGATGCAGTTCACCAGCATTGCCTCGTAGTCGCCGTCGGCGGCACGGGCGCCGGTGGCAAGCATCAGGCCGGCGCCCAATCCGAGCAGGCTGCGGCGCGGCAGCGCGGCGCAGCCGTAGGCGGGGGATGCGCGGCTGGTGGCGGGACGAGGCATTGGAACATGGCGGGTCTTCCTGGACAGGATGTCCAGGGGGCATAACTATTGCGCAACGATCTGGCGCATTAATTAGCTGAAGTACGGCGCGCTGCGTTTACCGCTGCGGCTCCAGATGTGGCGCGGGCAGCGGTGTGCCCGGCGGGGTAAGCTGGCGCGCAATCGCGTTGAGGTCCTCAAGCTGTCGCCGTTCACGCTCGGCGTCGGCGGCCACCCCGGCGGCGCGCTGGCGCTCCTCCACCGTTTCGCGCCCGAAGGGCACGCGCCTGCCGTCCTGGATCGGACCGCCCCGGGTGAGGCTGCCGGGGGAAGGCTCGCCCGCTTCGGGGGGCTGGCCGGGCTGACCCCAGGCGGGCTGGCTCAGGCCGGATGCCGTCACAACGGCCAGCGCACTGAGGCTCAGCTTTGCCAAGACGAGCAGTCCCAGATGACGCGAGCGCATCGGTGTCTCCCTCGCATGTCCTGCAGGAGAACGCGGAGCGGCGGCGGTGGATCATTCGCCCCGCTTGGCGAGGGACCGTTCCGGGCGGTCAGGCCCGGCCGTGGCAGTGCTTGAACTTCTTCCCGCTGCCGCAGGGGCAGGGCGCATTGCGCGGGGTGCGGCCCCAGGTGGTGGGGTCGGCGGGATCCACCGCCTCGGACCGCAGCGGCGGCAGGCCAGAGGAAGGGGAGGGGGCGAAGCCGCCGCCGTCGGCCAGCGCCATCTCGGCGCCGGCCATCGCCGGCTCCGGATGGCGCATGTCCATCACCCGCACCGGCTCCGGTGCCGGCGGCGGCTGGTTCGGTTGCAGCTCGATCCGCATCAGCACGCTGGTCACCCGCTCCCGCAGGTCGGACAGCATGGTGTTGAACAGGCCGAAGGCTTCCGATTTGTACTCGTTCAGCGGGTCGCGCTGGCCATAGGCGCGCAGGCCGATGCCCTGGCGCAGGTGGTCGAGGCTGAGCAGATGCTCCTTCCACACCTGGTCGAAGATCTGCAGCAGCAGCGACTTCTCGACCATGCGCATCAGATCGGGGCCGATGTTGGCGGCCTTGGCGGCATAGTGCTGCTCGGCCGCGGCCTCGATGCGCTCGCGCACCTGGGTCTCGTCGATGCCCTCTTCCTTGCCCCAGGCGATGACCGGCAGCTCCAGCCCAAGCTGATCGCGCACCTTGGCCTCAAGACCCTCCAGGTCCCACTGCTCAGGGTAGGCATTCTCCGGGATCGCCGCATCGACCAGGCCGCCGATGCACTCGCGGCGCATCTCGGCCACCGTCTCCGCTACCTCCGGCGCCTGCATGAAGGCCTTGCGCTGCGCATAGACCTCGCGGCGTTGGTCGTTCATGACGTCGTCATACTTCAGCAGGTTCTTGCGGGTGTCGAAGTTGCGCGCCTCGACCTTCTTCTGTGCCTTCTCCAGCGCCTTGTTGATCCAGGGATGGACGATCGCCTCGCCTTCCTTCAGGCCGAGCTTCTGCAGCATCCCGCCCATGCGGTCGCTGCCGAAGATGCGCATCAGATCATCCTCAAGGCTGAGGAAGAAATGCGAAGCGCCAGGGTCGCCCTGGCGGCCGGAGCGGCCGCGCAGCTGGTTGTCGATGCGCCGGCTCTCGTGCCGCTCGGTGCCGATGACGAAGAGGCCGCCGGCTTCCTTGGCACGGGCGCGGCCGGCCTCGACCTCCGGCTTGTGGCGGGCGATCGCCGCCTCGAATTCCGGGCCCTCGCCCAGGCCGCCGGCCTCCTGCCGCGCCAGCATCTCGATATTGCCGCCGAGCTGGATGTCGGTGCCGCGGCCGGCCATGTTGGTGGCGATGGTGACCGCGCCGGGCCGTCCGGCCTGGGCGATGATCGCCGCCTCCTGCTCGTGGTAGCGGGCGTTCAGCACATTGTGCGGGATCTTGCGAGACTTCAGCAGGCCGGAGATCAGCTCCGACTTCTCGATGCTGGTGGTGCCGACCAGCACCGGCTGGCCGCGGGTGCGGGCCTCGTCGATCAGCGAGATCACCGCCTCGTATTTCTCGCGGGCGGAGCGGTAGACCTCGTCGTCCTGGTCCTTGCGGGCGACCGGGACGTTGGTCGGGATCTCGACGACTTCCAGCTTGTAGATCTCGGCGAACTCATCCGCCTCGGTCGCCGCGGTGCCGGTCATGCCGGCCAGCTTCGGGTAGAGCCGGAAGTAGTTCTGGAAGGTGATGCTGGCCAGCGTCTGGTTCTCTGGCTGAACGGTGACGTGCTCCTTCGCCTCCAGCGCCTGATGCAGCCCGTCCGAATAGCGCCGGCCTTCCATCATGCGGCCGGTGAATTCGTCGATGATCACCACCTTGTCGTCGCGGACGATGTAGTCGACGTCCCTGGCGAACAGCACATGCGCCCGCAGCGACTGGTTGACGTGGTGCACCAGGGTCACGTTGTGGAAGTCGTAGAGGTTGCCTTCCTCCAGCATCCCGGCCTCGCGCAGCCGTTCCTCCACCGTCTCGCTGCCCTGGTCGGTCAGATTGGCGGTGCGCTGCTTCTCGTCCTTGTCGTAGGTCGACTTGTCCTCGACCAACAGCTTCACGACGGCATCGACCCGGCGGTAGAGGTCGGAGCTGTCCTCCGACGGCCCGCTGATGATGAGCGGTGTCCGCGCCTCGTCGATCAGGATGCTGTCGACCTCGTCGACGATGGCAAAGTTGAAGTCGCGCTGGACCATCTCCTCCAGCCGGTACTTCATGTTGTCGCGCAGGTAGTCGAAGCCGAATTCGTTGTTGGTGCCATAGGTGACGTCGGCGGCATAGGCTTCCCGCCGCTCCTCGTCGGTCAGCCCATGGACGATGACGCCGGTGGTCAGGCCGAGGAAGCGGTACAGCCGGCCCATCCATTCGGCGTCGCGCTTCGCCAGGTAGTCGTTCACCGTGACGACATGGACGCCCTTGCCGCTGAGGGCGTTGAGGTAGACCGGCAGGGTGGCGACCAGGGTCTTGCCCTCGCCGGTCTTCATTTCAGCGATCTTGCCCTCGTGCAGAACCATGCCGCCGATCAGCTGCACGTCGAAATGCCTGAGGCCGAGCACCCGCTTCGCCGCCTCCCGCACCGTGGCGAAGGCCTCAGGCAGCAGGTCGTCGAGGCTGGCGCCGTTGGCCAGCTTCTGGCGGAACTCGGCGGTGCGGCCCTGCAGCGCCTCATCGGAGAGGGCAGCGGTCGCGGCTTCCAGCGCGTTCACCTGGGGCACCTGCGCCTGGAGGCGCTTTAACGCCCGGTCGTTGCTGGTACCAAACAGGGCGCGGGCGATGCGGGCGAACATGCGGGCCTTGTGACTCCGGAAGGCGGGACCTGGCCGTGCCGGCGCCGCGGGCAGCCGGGGCGGGGAAACCCTTCCGGTCGGCGGGCGCTGCGCGACCCCGGCGCGGCCCGAGAGATAGGGAAGCGCCGCGCCCAGGTCAACGCCGGGCAGCCCGGCCGGCTCCACCCCGGCGTTGGGCGCTTGACGAAATGACCGCCCGGCGCCGAAGGTCCGCGCCCCGAGGAGGCTCACCCCATGCTCACGATCTACGGCGTCTATCGCTCCCGCGCCAGCCGCAACCTCTGGCTGGCGAATGAGATCGGGCTGGAGTTCCGTCATGTGCCGGTCATCCAGGCTGACCGGCTGCCGGACCCGGCGGCGCCTGGCGCGCCGCTCCACAGCCGGTCCGCGGAGTACCTGCGGATCAACCCCAACGGCCGGATCCCGGCGATCGACGACGACGGGCTGGTGCTGGCGGAATCCCTGGCGATCAACCTTTATCTGGCAAAGAAATACGGCGGCACGCTCGGCCCGGCCGACCTCGCCGAGGATGGGCTGATGACGAGCTGGGCGCTCTGGGCCGCGACCGAGGCCGAGCCCTTCACCCTCCAGGTGCTCTATCATATGGCCGCCCTGCCGGCGGCGGAGCGGGATGCCGGCAAGGCCGCAGCCGCCGTCGCCGCCCTGGCCGCGCCCTTTGCGGTGCTGGATGCGGCGCTGGCCGGCAGCGGGTGGCTGGTGGGCGGGCGCTTCACCGTGGCCGACATCAACACGGCGGAGGTGATCCGCTACGCCCAGCCGGCGTCGGCGCTGTTCGCCGCGGCGCCCCGGGTCAAGGCCTGGCTGGCCGCCTGCCAGTCCCGGCCGGCCTACAAGGCGATGATGGCGGCGCGCGACCAGGAGGCCTGAGCGGCGGCGGAGCCGGGCGGCTTGTGGCCCCCCGGACCATCCGTCATTCTCCGGCGCCCTCCCGGAGCGACCATTCCGCATGCGCGTCCATTCGACCCTGCTCGCCGCCTCGCTCCTCCTCCCCCTGGCCGCCGCGGCCCAGGCTCCGGCCCCCGCCGATGACCCGGTGCTCGCCCGGGTGAATGGGGAGCCGGTCCGCCAGTCCGACGTGCTGGCCACCGCGACCGAGGTGCTGCCGCAGGACCTGCGCAACATGCCGCCGGCGATGCTGATGCAGGTCCTGCCAGCCGAGGTCCGCCGCCAGCTGCTCGACCGCACCATCACCGAGCGCGCCCTGGTGGATGCCGCCCGCGCCGCCGGTCTCGACAAGGATGAGGAGGTTCGCCGCCGCATCCGCCGCGCCGAGGAGCAGGAGCTGCAGCAGGCGATTCTCACCCGCGAGGTCACCGCCGCGGTGACCGACGATGCGGTGCGCGCCCGCTACGACCAGGATTCCTCCCGCCGCAGCGGCGAGGAGGAGGTCCACGCCCGCCACATCCTGCTGCAGTCCGAGGCCGACGCCCGTAGCGCCCTGGCCGAGGTCAACCGTGCCGGCGCCGATTTCGCCGAAGTGGCCCGGCGCCGCTCCCGCGACCCGGGGGCGCGGGATGGCGGCGACCTCGGCTTCTTCAAGCGCGGTGACATGGTGCCGGAGTTTGCCGAGGCCGCCTTCGCCCTGCAGCCCGGCCAGATCAGCCCGACGCCGGTCCGCAGCCCCTTCGGCTGGCACGTCATCAAGGTGGAGGCCCGCCGCGCCGCGCCAGCGCCAAGCTTCGAGGACAGCCGGGCGGAGCTGCGCCAGAAGCTGATGGAGGAGCAGGTGGAGGCGGTGGTCACCCGCATCCGTGGCGCGGCGCGGGTGGAGCGGCTGGAGCCGGCGGCGCCGACGCCCTCGCTGCTGGATGGCGCGGCGCCGCCTCCGGCCCGGCGCTGAGGCGCCCAGCCGGGATACCGGCCGGAGAGACAAGGTCCGAGGAAGGAGCAGCAGAATGATCAGCGAAGTGAAACCGGCCCGGAGCGGCCGGCGCGCGATCCTTGGCGGGCTGGCGGCGGCGGCCACGCTGCACGGGGTGGCCGGCCCGGCCGCGGCGCAGAGCTGGCCGTCGCACCCGATTCAGCTGGTGAACCCCTATCCCGCCGGCAGCACCACCGATCTGCTGGCGCGGGCACTGGCGCCCGGCCTTGCGGCGCGGCTCGGCCAGCCGGTGGTGGTGGTCAACCGGGATGGTGCGGCCGGCAGCGTCGGCATCGCCACCGTCGCCCGTGCCGCGCCGGATGGCTACACCCTGGCCTTCAGCGCCACCACGCCGCTGATCGTCAACCCGATGATGCGCAGCGATACCGGCTATCGGACGGGAGCGCTGGAGGGCATCTGTCAGACCTACGACCACGCCTTCGCCATCGTGGTCGCGCCCGGCTCGCCGCTGCGCAGCCTGGCCGATCTCATCGCCGCGGCGCGCGGCGGGAAGACGCTGCAGTACGGCCATCTCGGCACCGGTTCGATCCAGCATCTGGCCGGCTCCGCCCTGGCTCAGGCGGCGGCAGTGGAGCTGGAGCCGGTGGTCTATCGCGGCGATGGCCCGGTGCTGCTCGACGTGCAGGCGGGGCGGGTCGATTTCGGCATCGTCGTCGCCGCCTTCGCGGTCGGCCAGCCGGTGCGGGCGCTGGCGCTGTTTGCCGGTGAGCGCTCCTCGGCCTTCCCGGATGTACCGACGGTGAAGGAGGCGGGCTACGACGTCTCTGCCGGCAGCTACGGCGGTCTGCTGGCCCCGGCCGGGCTGCCCGCGGCGATCAAGGCCCGGCTGGAAGCCGCCTGCGCCGGGGCCATCACCGATGAATCCTATGTCGCAATGGCCCGGCGCACCCTGCAGCCGCAGCAGCTCTACCTTGGCACCGAGGCCTTCGCCGAGCGGATGCGGCGCGATGTGGAAGCCAAGGCGACGCTGCTGCGGCAGATCGGCCTGATCCGGTAATTCGCGCGGCGGAGGAGGGGCCTGCCGGCCCGGTTGCGATTCGACCTTGCGGTCCGCCGGGTGGCGCGGCTTAAGGGCTTGGGCGGGCCGCGGCGCCGGCCCAGGGCGCGGGCTCGCCGCGCCGGGTGGTCAAGCAAGGGGAAATGCTGCATGGCGGGGAAGGATCTGCCGGTGTCGCCACTGGCGGTGCCATTGCCGGAGGTGCCGGCGATTGCCGGTGTCAGCCTCGGCGTCATCGAGGCGGGTATCCGCTACAAGGGCCGCGCCGACCTGACCATGATGGTCTTCGCTCCCGGCACCACCGTCGCCGGCGTCTTCACCAAAAGCCGCTGCCCCGGCGCGCCGGTGGATTGGTGCCGCGCCGCCCTGAAGGCTGGCCGCGCGCGCGCCCTGGTGGTCAATGCCGGCAACGCCAATGTCTTCACCGGCAAGGCGGGGCGCGATGCGGTGGCCGCCACCGCGGCAGCGGCGGCCGAGCTGGTCGGCTGCAAGCCGCGTGAGGTGTTCCTCGCCTCCACCGGTGTCATTGGCGAGACCCTGCCGCATGAGAAGCTGACCGCCGCCCTGCCGGCGCTGCACGCGGCGCTGACGCCGGAGCGCTGGCCGGAGGCCGCGCGCGGCATCATGACCACCGACACCTTCCCCAAGGCGGCGGTGCGCACGGCGCGGATCGGCGACACCACCGTCACCATCGCCGGCATCGCCAAGGGCAGCGGCATGATCGCCCCGGACATGGCGACGATGCTGAGCTTCGTCGCCACCGATGCGAAGATCCCCGCCCCGGCCTTGCAGGCGCTGCTGGCCAAGGGCTGCGCCAAATCCTTCAACTGCATCACCGTCGACAGCGACACCTCCACCAGCGACAGCCTGGTGCTCTTCGCCACCGGCCAGGCGAAGCATCCGCGCGTCCCGGCCGAGGGTGGCGCCATGCTGAAGGATTTCGCCCGGGCACTGGACGCGCTGCTGCTGGATCTCGCGCTGCAGGTGGCGCGGGACGGGGAGGGCGCGCAGAAGCTCATCGAGATCAACGTCACCGGCGCCACCACCGCGCGCTCGGCGCATAAGGTCGCCATGAGCATCGCCAATTCGCCGCTGGTGAAGACCGCCATCGCCGGCGAGGATGCCAATTGGGGCCGTATCGTCATGGCCGTGGGAAAATCCGGCGAGCCGGCCGATCGCGACCTGATCTCGATCGCCGTCGGCGGCACCTGGATGGCCAAGGATGGCGGCGTCGTCCCAGGCTATGACGAGGCGCCGGTGGTTGCCCATATGAAGGGGCGCGAGGTGGAGATCACGGTCGATCTTGGCCTCGGCCGCGGCAAGGCCCGCGTCTGGACCTGCGACCTGACGCATGGCTACATCGACATCAACGGTTCATATCGGTCATAGCTTGACGTCGCCAAGCTGATCAAAGGCTTACGAGGAGGCCTGGTAGGGGGGCAAACCGCGCCACTGCTCCAGGCTTTGCCCCGCAGAGGTGAAGGCGACAGGGTCCGGTGGGTGCGTCAGCCGGCCACCGCCACCTGCCCCTGCATCAGCCGCCGCGCGGTGCGGAACACCACCGCGCTGTCGGCGTGCCAGCCGGTATTGTCCTGCCGCACCTCGGCGCCGACGGTCAGCGCGCCGGAGGGGTGGGCGACCCGGATTTCCTCCGGCCGCGCACCCCTGGTCGCCAGCGCATGCGGGATGCTGCCCTCGATCCGGCAGGCGACGGCGAGGCCCATCGCCCCGGTCATCGGCACCGCGCGGTGCGGCCGTTCCATCGACAGCATGCGGACGGTAATGTCGTGCCCCGCCGGGTCCAGCACCTGCCCGTCCAGGGTGCGCGCCGCCAGCGGCCCGGCCACCAGCGCGATGCGCGGGCTGGCGAGGCCGACCGTCTCCGGCGCCGCGCCGAGCCCCATGGCGACGCCGGCCAGCCGGCGGATGCGGTCGAGCAGCGCCATCAAATCGCCCCGCGCCTCGATCGCCTCGGGCGATTCCGCGCCGGTCAGGCCAAGGTCGCGCGCATCGACGAAGACCGCCGGATTGGCCGCATCCACCAGCGAGGCGGGCAGCGCGCCGAAGCCCTCCACTTGCAGCACATCCACCGGATTGCCGGTCGGCAGCAGCGCCGCGCATTGCGAGCCGCCGGGGGAGAGAAAGTCCAGCCGGATGCGCGCGCCGGTGCCGGCGACGCCAGCGATGGCGAAATCGCCCTGCACCTCGGCGCGGCCATCCCGCACCGGGAAGCGGGCGTGGATGATCTTCCGCGTGTTCACCTGGTGGATGCGCACCAGCGCCTCGCCATCCGCGGCGGGCACCAGCCCCTCATCCACCGCGAAGGGGCCAACGGCGGAGGAGAGGTTGCCGCAATTGCCTTTCCAATCCACCACCGGCCGGTCCACCGAGACCTGGGCGAAGGTGTAGTCCACATCCGCCTCCGGATGCGTCGGCGGGCCGATGATCACCCCTTTGGAGAGTGAGGAGATGCCGCCGCCCATGCCGTCCAGCTGTCGGCCGTAGGGGTCGGGGCTGCCCAGCACGCCGAGCAGGATCGGGTCGATGGCGGCGCGCTCGGCGGGTAGATCCTTCGCATGGAAGAACACACCCTTGGAGGAACCGCCGCGGATGAAGACCGCGGGGATGAATGTCTGGCTCATGCAGCCCGCCTCCCCGCCAGCACCCGCCAGACCTTCTCCGGCGTCACCGGCATGTCGATATGCCCGATGCCCAGCGCGTCGCAGATCGCCGAGACGATGGCTGGGGGCGCGCCGCAGGCCCCGCCCTCGCCGGCGCCCTTCACCCCGAGGTCGTTGTTCGGGCACGGCACGATATTGAAGCCGAGCTCGAAGCTCGGCGCATCGCTCGCCCGTGGCATGCAGTAATCCTGGAAGGTGGCGGTCATGAACTGCCCGCTCTCCTTGTCATAGATCGCGTGCTCCAGCAGCGCCTGGCCAATGCCGGACATGATGCCGCCATGGCTCTGGCCATGCACCAGCATCGGGTTGATCACATTGCCCACGTCATCGACGGCGGCGTAGCGGATGACCGCCACCTGGCCGGTGTCCTCATCAATCTCCACCTCGGCGACATGGCAGCCATTGGGGAAATTGCACTCGGTGCTGCGGGTGTAGAGCAGCGCCTCGTCGAGACCCGGGGTCTCGCCCTCCGGCGGGTTGCGTGCCACCTCGATCACCTGCTGCCATGTGGCCTTGAGGTCGGTGCCGGCCACGCGGAAAAGCCCAGCCTCGAACTCCACATCCTCCACGCCTGCCTCCAGCAGATGCGCCGCCAGCCGCCGCCCCTTGGCGATCACCAGCTCCGAGGCGCGGGCGATGGCGACGCCGCCCATCTGCGAGCTGCGCGAGCCGCCGGTGCCATTGCCCTTCTCCACCACCGCGGTGTCGCCCTGGATGAAGCGCACCGCGTCGAAGGGGATGCCGAGCTTGCTGTGCAGGATCTGGGCATAGGCGGTTTCATGCCCCTGGCCATGGCTGAAGGTGCCGACGGTCAGCGCCACCCTTCCGTCATCCTCGAACCGCACCCGCGCCCATTCGCTGGGCTGGCCGCCGGAGGCCTCGATGAAATAGCCGATGCCGATGCCACGGCGCCTGCCCTTGGCCGCCGCGGCCGCGCGGCGGGCGGGGAAACCGGCCCAGTCGGCCAGCGCCAGCGCCTTCTCCTGCGTCTCGGCGAACATGCCGCTGTCGATCGCGTTGCCGACGACGTTGGTATAGGGGATCTGTTCCGGCCGGATGTAGTTGCGGCGGCGGATCTCGTCGCGGCCGATGCCGAATTCGGCGGCGCCGAGGTCGAACAGCCGTTCCAGCACATAGGCCTGTTCCGGCCGCCCCGCCCCGCGATAGGCATCGGTCGGGGAGGTGTTGGTGAAGACGCAGCTTACCTGCGCGTTGAGCGCCTGGATGTCATAGACCGTGCCCATGATGCGGCCGCCCGCCACGGTCGGCACGCGCGGGCCGAAATCCTGCAGATAGGCGCCCATCGCCGCCATGGTGCGGATCTTCACGCCCAGCACTCTGGCATCGGCGTCGAAGGCCATCTCCGCCCGGGTCACGTGGTCGCGGCCATGCGGGTCGCACATGAAGGTCTCGGTTCGGCTGCTGGTCCATTTCACCGGCCGGCCGGTGCGCTTCGCCGCCCATAGCACCATGCCGGATTCCGGGTGGATCTTGCCGCGCAACCCGAAGCCGCCACCGACATCCGGCGAGATCACCCGCAGCTTGTCGTTCGGCACCTTCAGGATCAGCTTTGCCAGCCCGTCCCTTACCCGCATCACCCCCTGGGTCGGCGAATGCAGCGTGTAGCCGCCGGTCGCGGCGTCATATTCGCCGAGGGCGACGCGCGGCTCCATCGGGTTGCCGACCAGGCGGTTGTTGATCAGCTCCACGGCAACGGTCTTCGCCGCCCGGGCGAAACCGGCCTCGGCCTCGGCCTCGCGTCCGCTGTCCCACAGCACGCAGCGATTGCTGCCATTCTCCTCCCAGATCACCGGCGCATCCGGGGCGAGGGCGGCGCCGGTGTCGGTGACGCTCGGCAGGATGTCGTAATCGACCAGAATCAGCTCGGCGGCGTCCTGCGCCTCTGCCTTGGTCTCGGCCAGCACCAGCGCCACCGGGTCGCCGACGAAGCGCACCCGCTGTGTCTGCAGGATCTCGCGCGGGGTGGAGAACAGCTTCGTGCCGCCCTTGCCCGGCACATCCACCATCACCGGGAAATGGCCGATGCCATCCGCCGCCGCATCATGTCCGGTCAGCACCGCCACGACGCCGGGGGCCGCCTTGGCCTCCGCGGTGTCGATCGAGAGGATGGCGGCATGGGCATGCGGGCTGCGCAGCACATAGGCGTGCAGCTGGCCGGGCCGGTCGATGTCATCGGTATAGGTGCCGCGGCCGGTCAGCAGCCGCACATCCTCCTTGCGCCGCACCGGCTGGCCAATCCCGAATTTATCCATGGTGCCGACCCCGCTATCGCTTTGGCCGGAGCAAAGCCGTGCCATGCGGCGCTGTCGAGGGGGGTGGCGCGCTGGCGCGGAATGCGCCACCAAGGGCACCCCCCTCCCAGGCTGATCCTGACCGGGGGCCATGTTCCGAACTGCCCTGCCGCCAGGGCGACGCGCGGCCCCGTCCGGGGCGCGGCGACCTCGCTCCGGCGCGCAGCATAACCACCGGAGGACCGCCATGGGCGCGCTGCGCTTCGACCTCAGGGACACCCCGCCGGAAGCGCCGGCCCTGCGCGCCGAGCTGCGCGCCTTCCTGGCCGACCACGGCCGCAACTGGTCGCCCACCGTCCGCGGCTATTCCTGGATGGGCTTCGACCGCGACTTCTCGCGGGAGGTGGCCAAGCGCGGCTGGGTCGGCATGACCTGGCCCAGGACATACGGCGGCGGCGAGCGCACCGCCCTGGAACGCTATGTGGTGCTGGAGGAGATGCTGGCCGTCGGTGCCCCGGTCGGCGCCCATTGGATCGGCGACCGGCAGAGTGGGCCCCTCATCCTCCGCCTCGGCACCGAGGAGCAGCGGCGCGACTTCCTGCCTCGCATCGTCAACGGCGACCTCGCCTTCGCCATCGGCCTGTCCGAGCCGGACAGCGGCTCCGACCTCGCCAGCCTGCGCACCCGCGCCACCAAGGTGCCGGGCGGCTGGCGGATCGACGGCCGCAAGGTCTGGACCACCAACGCCCATCGCTGCGATTTCATGATCGCCCTGCTGCGCACCAGCCCACCGCCCGACCCGCGGGCGAAGCACCAGGGGCTCAGCCAGTTCTTGGTCGACCTGCGTTCCTCCGGCCTCACCATCCGGCCGATCCTCGACCTGGTGGGAGAGGAGGGATTCAACGAGATCACCTTCGACAATGTCTTCGTCCCCGACAGCCTGCTGGTGGGCAAGGAGGGCAATGGCTGGGAACAGGCCACCGCCGAGCTGGCCTTCGAGCGGGCCGGGCCGGAGCGCTACCTCTCCTCCCTGCCGCTGCTGACGGCGGCGCTCGACGACCTTCGCGCCGAGCCCGCCGCGGCCGAGACGGTGGGCCGGCTGCTGGCCCGCGCGGGCACGCTGAGGCAGATGTCGCTGGCGGTCGCCGGCATGCTGCAGGATGGCCAGACCCCGGCGCGCGAGGCGGCGCTGGTGAAGGATGCCGGCAACGACTACGAGCAGGCGCTGCCGGAGACCCTGCGCAACCTGTTCGACCCCGACCGTACCCCGGCCGAGGTGCAGGAGATGCAGCGGGTCATGACCATGGTCGCGCGCAGCTATTCGCTGCGCGGCGGCACGCGGGAAATCCTGCGCGGGATCATCGCCCGCCAGCTGGGGCTGCGTTGAGATGAGCGACGAACTCCGCACCATCCTGCTGGAGCAGGTCGACCGGCTGCTGGCCGACAATGCCGGGCCGGATCTGCTGCGCGCGAATGAACGTGGCATCTGGCCCGAGAGGCTCTGGGCGGAGGCCGAGGCGCTTGGCCTGCCGCTGGCGCTGGCGCCGGAAGCCATGGGCGGCGCCGGCCTCGGCTGGGACGACGCGGTGGCCCTGTGGCAGGTCCTCGGCCGCCACGCCGCGCCGCTGCCGCTGGGTGAATCCATGGTCGCTGCGGCCCTGCTGGCGGAGGCTGGCATTGCCCCGCCGTCCGGCCTCATCGGCTTGGCGGTGGGCAGCGCGCCGGTCGCCTGGGGGCGTCGCGCCGGGCATCTGGCGGTGCTGCAGGGCAGGGAGGTGGCGCTGCGGGCCGGCCCCGCCGGGCAGGAAGGCCGCGCCGGCTATGCCCGCGACCCGGCGGATGCCGCCGGCCCGGGGGCGGCGCTGGCCACCGGGGCATTGCCGGCCGATGCCGGGCTGCTCGCCGGCGCGCTGCTGAACGCCGCCCGCATCGCCGGGGCGCTGGAGGCGGTGCTCGACATGACGGTGGAATACGCCAACACCCGCAAGCAATTCGGTCGCGCCATCGGCGGCTTCCAGGCGGTGCAGCAACTGCTCGCCCGCTGCGCGGGGGAGGTGGCGTCGGCCGGCGTCGCCGCCGCCACCGCCGGGCGCGCGGCGGCGCGACGCGGCCTGGCCGGCGCCGAATTCGAGATCGCCTCGGCCAAGGTGGTCTGCGGCGAGGCTGCCGGCACAGGCGCCGAGATCGTCCATCAGGTGCATGCCGCCATTGGCTTCACCGATGAGCACGCGCTGCACCTCTTCACCCGTCGGATGTGGGAATGGCGTGACGGATTCGGTGCGGAACGCGTCTGGGCCCGGCGCATCGGCGCGGCGGCGCTGGCGCGGGGGGGCGATGTCCTTTGGGCCGACCTTACGGGGCGGGATGAGCGCTAGGTTGAAGGGCCGGCGCCCCTGCAAGCATCCCCGGCAGGGGCGGACCGCCCCTGGACCGGTCTGGGTTTGAGCGAGGAGACAACATGTCCGATTACATCACTTATGAGCAGGACGGGGCGATCGTCACCCTGACGCTCAATGCGCCGGAGAAGCGCAACGCCATCTCCTCCTTCAGCGATTGCGATGCGGTGGTCGCCGCGGTGCAGCGGGTGAACCGCGACCGCAGCGTGCGCGCCGTCATTCTCACCGGCGCTGGCACTGCCTTCTGCGCCGGCGGCGACCTCAAGGCGATGCGCGACCGTCGCGGCATCATTGAAGGCAGCCACGCCGATCTGCGGGAGAACTACCGCCGCGGCGTGCAGGCCATGGCCAATGCCCTTTACGAGTGCGACGCGCCGACCATCGCCGCGGTGAACGGCCCGGCCATCGGCCTCGGTCTCGACGTCGCCTGCATGTGCGACATCCGCATCGCCTCGGAAAAGGCCGCCTTCGCCGAGAGCTTCGTCAAGGTCGGCATCGTCCCTGGCGATGGCGGTGCCTGGCTGCTGCCGCGCGTCGTCGGCATGTCCGTGGCCTGCGAGATGAGCTTCACCGGCGACGTGCTGAACGCGCAGGAGGCAAAGGAGGTCCGCCTCGTCTCCAAGGTGGTCCCGCCGGAGGAACTGATGGACGCCGCCCGCGCCCTGGCCGGCCGCATCGCCGCCAACCCGCCGGAGATGGTGCGCATGACCAAGCGCCTGCTGCGGGAGGGCCAGCACACCAGGCTCTCGACCCTGCTGGAGATGTCCGCCGCCTTCCAGGCCCTCGCACACAGCACCGAGGATCACAAGGAAGCCGTCAGCGCCATGCTGGAGAAGCGCAAGCCCAGCTTCACCGGCCGCTGACCAGGGCCTGTTGAGGACCACCGCGACTGATGGTGGCGGCGACCGGATGGTCATGGCCGGGACGTTGCGGCCGGTTTTTTCACCGCGTAGGGCGCCGCGCTCGAAGTCTTCGATCTTGCAGAAACTCTCGATCAGGCGGCGCCATTTGTAGATCCCCGTGTCAATAGCGAGCGGGGTTGCGCGCCGCGGATGCTGCCAATCGCGGCGCTGGCGCCGCCCTTGTTCAACTCGGCGGCCAGGGGTTCATGTTGACGCCTTGCCGCCGGCCAATCCGCCGAACTCGCGATCCTGCACGAGTGGAGCGGCGTCCACGGTGTCGTACCGCTGGACAGGCAGCAGGACGAAGCGGACCAGCTGCCCGGGCACATCGGTCAGGGCCAGGATCCAGGGCGTCATGCCCCAACGCACCCGTCCAATGAACGGGAAGCACAGGAATCCATCAGGCCGGGCCGCGCATAGTCCCCGGCTTTCCTGAGGCGATTGCCGCCGCATCCGGAGGGCCAACGCCTCAGCCGGCGCGGAGCGAGGCCATCGCCGCATCCTTGTCGAAGATGCGGAGCAATTGCCGCACCGCCACGCCCCGCGGCCCGGCCAGCAGCGGGTCCTTCTCCAGCAGCAGGGTGGCGTCGCGATTGGCCATCAGGATCAGCCCTTCCTGCGCCTCGCCCTCGGTCAGGCCCAGCCGGAACACCGGCGCGCCGGATTGCCTCGTGCCCAGCGCCTCGCCGCCGCCGCGCAGGCGGAAATCGGCGTCGGCGATGGCGAAGCCATCCTCGGTGTCGCGCAGGATCATCAGCCGCTCGCGCGAGCCGAGGCCGAGCCCCTCGTCATACAGCAGCATGCAGTAGCTGGCGGCGGCGCCGCGCCCGACCCGGCCGCGCAACTGGTGCAGCTGCGCCAGGCCGAAGCGGTCGGCGTGCTCCACCACCATCACGGTGGCCTCGGGCACATCGACCCCCACCTCGATGACGGTGGTGGCCACCAGCAGCTTCGTCCGCCCGGCGGCGAAGTCGCGCAGCGCCTGCTCGCGCAACTCGGGGTCCAGCTTGCCATGCGCCAGCCCGACCTGGCCGGGGAAGCGGGCGGAAAGCTCGGCGAAGCGGGTCTCGGCGGCGGCGAGGTCGAGCACCTCGCTCTCGGCGACATGCGGGCAGACCCAGTAGACCCGGGCACCGCGGTCGAGCGCCCGCGCCAGCCCCGCCACCACCTGGTCGAGCTGGCGCAGCCCGTGCAGGGTGGTGGTGATCGGCTGCCGCCCGGCCGGCTTGCCGTGCAAGCGGGAGACCGCCATCTCGCCCCATTGGGTCAGCAGCAGGGTGCGCGGGATCGGCGTCGCGGTCATCACCAGCATGTCCGCCGCATCACCCTTCTCGGCCAGCATCAGCCGCTGCGCCACGCCGAAGCGGTGCTGTTCATCCACCACCGCCAGACCGAGGTCGCGGAACGCCACCCCCTCTTGGAACAGCGCATGGGTGCCGACGACGATCTTGACCGAGCCCTCGGCGAGGCCGGCCAGCACGCGTTTCCGCTGGGCGCCCTTCACGCTGCCGGCCAGCAGCTCCACCCGCACCCCGGCGGGCATGCAGAGGCGGACCAGGGTGCGCAGATGCTGCCGCGCCAGGATCTCGGTCGGGGCCATGATGGCCGCCTGGGCACCGGCCTCCACCGCCCGCAGCATCGCCAGCACCGCCACCAGCGTCTTGCCGGAGCCGACATCACCCTGCAGCAGCCGCAGCATCCGGTGCGGCGCCGCGAGGTCGGCGTCGATCTCGGCCAGCGCATGCGTCTGGGAGGGCGTCGGCGGATGGCCGAAGGCGGCCAGCGCCTTCACCCGCAGTGTGCCATCGCCCTTGAGGGCCCGGCCCGGCCTTAGCCGCACTCTCCGCCGTACCAGCGCCAGCGCCACCTGGCCGGCCAGCGCCTCGTCATAGGCAAGGCGGGTGCGGGCGGTGGGGGGCGGCAGTGCCTCCGGCGCCTGCACCTGCCGCAACGCCGCGGCGAAGCCCGGCCAGCCCTCCCGCCGCAGCAGCGCCGGGTCGTGCCATTCCGGCGGCTCGGTGAGCAGCGCCAGCGCCTCACGCATCGCCCGGGCGACATGGCGGAGGCTCAGCCCCTTCACCAGCGGCCAGACCGGCTCCAGCTCCGGCAGCCCCTCCGGCGTCGAGGCGGAGAGCGGGTTGAGCATGGAATAGATGTTGCCTTCGGGTTTCACCCGGCCGGCGAACAGCCGTTCGGTCGCCTCGGGCAGCAGCTGCCGCAGCCATTCGGCGCGACCGTTGATGTAGCGGATCAGCAGCCGCTTGCCGGCGGCCTCGGCGCGGACCTCGACATAGGGCCGGCCGGTCCGCGAGCGCGCCGTGCGCATCGGCCCGACCAGGGCAGGCAGGATCACCTCGGCGTCCGGAGGCGCCTCGGCTGGGCTGGCGACGCGAATCCGGGTTGCGTAACGTTCAGGCAGATGGAACAGCAGGTCGCGCACCCGGTCGCCGCCAGCCGCCTCGACCAGCCGCTTGCTGATGACAGGGCCGATGCCGGGCAGGCTGGCGAGCGGCGCCAGGAGCGGCGCGAGGCCCTGATCCTCCGTGGCCTCCAGGGCAGGGGTTTCCCTTGGCATCACGCTGATCGGGTCCGGCAACTCTTCCGGGGGCTGCCGCGTCGGGCTGACAGGATTCCCATGCGCCTCTATATGGCACCGGAGATGCCCTCCCGCGACATGCCCTTCGCCCCCGAATCGCTCGATCCCCGCCGTCGCCGCTTGTTGTTCCGCGCTCGCCACCGTGGGACGAAGGAGGCCGACCTGATGATCGGTGCCTTCACCGAGCGCAATATCGCTGGCTTCAGCGCCGCCGAGCTGGATGAGCTGGAGGCGGTGCTGGAGTACCCCGACGTGGACCTGGCCGATTGGCTCTCCGGCCGCCGCCCCATCCCGCCGGAGTGTCGCAGCCCGATGCTGGACCGCATGGCCGTCGAATGCGCCGCCTCCGGTGCCGGACTGCCAGAGGGGCTGCGCCGCCCATGAGCGAAGTCCTTGCCGCGCCTGGCCTGACCATCCACGGCGCGCCGGAAGGCTTCGATGCGCTGCTGCTGGCCCGCCGCCGGGCCGAGACCGACCAGCCGGTGGTGCATGTCTGCCGCGACGATGCCCGCACCGCCCGGCTCATCGAGGCGCTGGGGTTCTTCGCCCCGGATGTCGAGGTCCTCCGCTTCCCCGCCTGGGACTGCCTGCCCTATGACCGGGTCTCGCCCAACCCTGAGATCGTCGCCGAGCGCGTCGCCACCCTGACCCGGCTGCTGGAGCCGCCAACCCGGCCGCGCATCCTGGTGACGACGGTGAACGCGCTGGTGCAGAAGGTGCCGCCGCGCGAGGCCTTCCTCGGCGCCACCATGCTGCTGAAGAAGGGCGGGCGGGTGCAGCCGGAGGCGCTGACCCGCTTCCTGGAAGCGAATGGCTACGGCCGCACCGGCACGGTGATGGAGCCAGGCGAATATGCCGTCCGTGGCGGCATCATCGACCTCTATCCGGCCGGTGAGCCGGACCCGATCCGGCTCGACCTGTTCGGCGACGAGATCGAGGGGTTGCGCCGCTTCGACACCGGCACCCAGCGCAGCGGCGAGGCACTGGCCGAGCTGTGGCTGCGCCCGGTGGGCGAGGTCTTCCTCGACGAGGCCTCGATCGGCCGCTTCCGCACCGCCTATGTCGATCTGTTCGGCGCCGCGGCGACCGAGGATCCGCTCTATGTCTCGGTCTCCGCCGGCCGCAAGCACCCGGGGATGGAGCACTGGGCCGGGCTGTTCCACGAACGGATGGAGACGCTGGCGGAGTACCTGCCGGGCGCCTCCTTCAGCCTCGACCACCAGGCGGATGAGGTGCTGGCGGCGCGGCTGGAGATGATCGCCGACCATTACGACGCCCGCCGCAGCCCGCTGCGGCCGGAGGGCGAGGTGCCTTACCGCCCGGCGCCGCCTGGCAAGCTCTACCTGACCCGCGCCGCCTGGGACCGCATGCTCTCGGCCGGCTCGCTGTTCCGCTTCAGCCCCTTCGCCCGACCCGACGGCGCCGAGGGCATCGAGGCCGGCGGCCGACCGGGCAGGCTGTTCACCGAGGCCCGCGCCGCCGGGCAGAACGTCTTCCACGCCTTCGCCGAGCACGCCGAGGCGATGGTCCAGCAGGGTCGCCGCCCGGTGCTCGCCGCCTGGACCCGCGGTTCCCGCGAGCGGCTGGCGAATCTGCTGCGGGAGAATGGCGTCGGCGCCCAGCCGGTGGATGACGCCGCAGGGCTGGCGGCGCTGCCGAAGGGCGTGGTGGGGTTGGCGATCCTCGGGCTGGAGCGTGGCTTCCTGGCCCCGCCGGACGCCGCCGGCGGTGGGCTTTCCGTTGTCGGCGAGCAGGATCTGCTGGGCGAGCGCATCGCCCGCCCGCCGCGCCGCCGCAAGCGCGCCGACCAGTTCATCGCCGATGCGACGGGCATCGAGCAGGGCGACCTGGTGGTGCACCAGGACCATGGCATCGGCCGCTACGACGGGCTGGAGACGCTGGACGTCAATGGCGCCGCGCACGACTGCCTGCGGCTGCTCTACGACGGCGGCGACAAGCTCTTCCTGCCGGTCGAGAACATCGAGGTGCTGTCGCGCTTCGGCACCGAGACCGCCGGCGTCGCGCTCGACAAGCTTGGCGGCACCTCCTGGCAGAACCGCAAGGCCAAGGCCAAGCAGCGCATCCAGGACATGGCGGCGCAGCTCATCCGCATCGCCGCCGAGCGGCAGGTGAAGGACGGCTTCGCCGCGATGCCGCCGGAAGGCGCCTGGGACGAGTTCTGCGCCCGCTTCCCCTTCGCCGAGACCGACGACCAGCAGCGCGCCATCGCCGATGTGCTGGAGGATCTCGCGGCCGGGCGGCCGATGGATCGGCTGATCTGCGGCGACGTCGGCTTCGGCAAGACCGAGGTGGCGCTGCGTGCCGCCTTCGTCGTCGCCATGTCCGGGGTGCAGGTGGCTGTGGTGGTGCCGACCACCCTTCTGGCGCGGCAGCATTTCCGCACCTTCTCCGCGCGGTTCGAAGGCCTGCCGGTGAAAATCGGCCAGCTCTCCCGCATGGTGACGGCCAAGGACGCGGCGGCGGTGAAGGAGGGGCTGAAGGACGGCTCCGTCAACATCGTCGTCGGCACCCATGCGCTGCTGAGCAAGGGGGTGGAATTCGCCGACCTCGGCCTCGTCATCGTCGATGAGGAGCAGCATTTCGGCGTCGCCCACAAGGAGAAGCTGAAGGCGCTGAAGACCGACGTTCACGTGCTGACGCTGACCGCGACGCCGATCCCGCGCACCCTGCAACTGGCGCTCACCGGTGTGCGGGAAATGAGCGTCATCGCCACGCCGCCGGTCGACCGCCTGGCGGTGCGCACCTTCATCATGCCCTGGGATGGCGTGGTGCTGCGCGAGGCGATCCAGCGTGAGCGCTTCCGCGGTGGCCAGATCTTCTGCGTCGTTCCCCGGCTCGAGGACATGCCGAAGGTCTCCGCCCGGCTGCGCGAGATCGTGCCCGAGGCGCGCATCGTCGAGGCGCATGGCCAGCTCGCCCCCACCCAGCTTGAGCGGGTGATGACCGAATTCGGCGACGGCAAGCACGACATCCTGCTCTCGACCAACATCGTCGAGAGCGGGCTCGACATGCCGGCGGTGAACACGCTGATCATCCATCGCGCCGATATGTTCGGCCTGGCGCAGCTCTATCAGCTGCGCGGGCGGGTCGGCCGCGGCAAGCAGCGCGGCTACGCCTACCTGACCTGGCCGGCGCAGCACCGGCTCTCCGCGGCGGCGCAGAAGCGGCTGGAGGTGATGCAGACGCTCGACAACCTCGGCGCCGGCTTCACCCTGGCGAGCCACGACCTCGACATCCGCGGCGCCGGCAACCTGCTGGGCGACGAGCAGAGCGGCCATATCCGCGAGGTCGGCATCGAGCTGTACCAGCAGATGCTGGAGGATGCGGTTGCCGACATCAAGGCAGGGCAGGGGCGGAAGAAGAAGGGCGAGGCGGACTACGCCCGCGATTGGACGCCCAACATCAACCTCGGCCTGCCGGTGCTGATCCCGGAGGAATACGTCCGCGACCTGCCGGTGCGGCTCGGCCTCTACCGCCGCATCGGCACGCTGGCGAGCGAGGCGGAGATCGAGGCGATGGCGGCGGAACTCGCCGACCGCTTCGGCCCGGTGCCGACCGAGGTGGAGAACCTGCTGCAGGTGGTCGCCATCAAGGGGCTGTGCCGCGCTGCCGGCGTCGAGAAGCTGGACGCCGGGCCGAAGGGCGTGGTGCTGAGCTTCCACCGCAACCAGCCGCGCAATCCGGGCGGGCTGGTGCAATGGGTGGCGGCGCAGAAGGGGCTGGTGAAGCTGCGGCCGGACCATAAGCTGGCCCTGCTGCGGGAGATGGAATTGCCGCAGCGCGTCCGGGTGGCGAAGGAGCTGCTGGGGGCGCTGGCGAAGGTGGCGGGGCAGGCGAAGGCGGCGTAGCGACCGAGTTGCCTAGCGTGGCCGCGCGTTCTGCGACGCAGCATAATGTCATGGCCAGACTTGATCCGGCCATCCCAGTGGCAGGAGGCCGGGATCTGAGGATCAAGCCCGTGGATGGCGTGGCGGAGCTCGACAGGTCGCTCCCCGGCGCAGGCGCTACCTGGTCCCGAACATCCGGTCCCCGGCATCCCCCAGCCCCGGCACGATGTAGCCATGGCTGTCCAGCCGCTCATCGATCGCCGCCGTCCAGATCGGCACTTCCGGGTGGACGCCGTGGAAACGCTCCACCCCCTCCGGCGCCGCCAGCAGGCAGACCAACCGTAACTCGCGACAGCCGCGTTCCTTCAGCCGGTCCACCGCGGCGACGGCGCTGTTGGCGGTGGCGAGCATGGGATCAAGCACGATCACCAGCCGTTCCGCCACATCCGGCGGCGCCTTGAAGTAGTACTCCACCGCCTGCAAGGTCTTCGGGTCGCGGTAGAGGCCGATATGCGCGATGCGGGCACTCGGCACCAGCTCCAGCATGCCGTCGACGAAGCCCATGCCGGCGCGCAGGATCGGCGCGAAGACCAGCTTCTTGCCGGCCAGCTTCGGCGCCCTCATCGGCGCTACCGGCGTCTGGATCTCGTGTTCCTCCAGCGGCAGGTCGCGGGTGACCTCATACGCCAGCAGCATGCCGATCTCGTTCAGCAGCCGGCGGAAGCCCTGGGTGGAGCGCTCGGTCTCCCGCATCAGGGTCAGCTTGTGCTGCACCAGTGGATGGTCGACGACATGCACCTGGCGCATTGGAACCCCTCATCGGTCAGAACAGTGTGCCGTCGCTGGCAACCCGCAATGGTGGTCCGCCATCGGCGCGGCGTTCGGCGGCGAGGCGGCGGCCGGCCCACCAGCTGCCGCCTTCCAGCACTCGGGCCAGCGGGAAATCCGCCGCGGCCACGCCCAGCTTCTCCCGCACCAGCGGCGCCAGTGCATCCAGCAGCGCCACCGTCAGCGCCCGCCAGCCGACGATCAGCGGCGCCCCCGGCAGGTGCTCCCGCGACGCATCCTCGGGGTCGGCAAGGGCGATGACCCCGGCGTCGAGGAACAGCCCGCCGTTGCGGTACTCGGCAAGGCCGGTCAGCGCATCCAGCCCGACCACCACGACGCCGGCGGCCTGCAGTGGCTCGACCAGCGAATAGGCCAGCCATTGCGAGAGCTTGTGGAAGGGGATCAGCCCGCTGGTCGGATCGGTGCGGCGGATGCCGGGATGCCGCCAGCAATCGCCGAGCGGCACGCCCTCCAGCAGCTCCCGCCCCGGCCAGATCGGGCCGAGGTGGCGCAGCAGGGCGATGAGGATGGCCCGCGCCGGCAACTCGCCGCCCGCGGCCAGCAGGTCGAATATCCCGCCCGGACGCGGCGCATCGGCACGGCCGAAGACCGCGGGCGCCGCCAGTACCGTCTCGCCCAGCCGGCGCAGCAGCGCGGCGCGGCCCTCCAGCCCGACCAGCGGGTTGGCCTCGCCGGCCTGGAAGCCCTCGGCCAGTTCGGCGGCGGTGATCCGCGCGAGGCGGGAGGCATCGGCGCGCGGCGAGACGCCGTCCTCGGCGAAGCCGCCGCGGGCGAAGATGGAGAGGCTTGCCACCGCCAGCCCCTCGGACCGGGCGAGCACCGCGCCGGTTCCTGCCTCGGTGTAGCGCCAGCCCATGCCGGCGCCGGCATCGAGCAGCACGGACACGATCGCCAAGTCGCAGGCGGCGCGGGCCTCGGAGGCGGGCGTGGGGAAGGCCGCCAGCGCCCGCAGCGCCGCCCAGCGGTCGATGCCGCCGACGGCGAAATGCCGCCAGCGCGCATGGAAGGGCACGCGGAGGTCGGGGTAGCGGTCGCGTACCTCGGCGGCGACCATGGCGGCGCAATCGGCCAGCGCCTCCGGGTGCAGGCGCCAGCCGGGCAGGCGGCCATCCAGCGCCGCGGCATAGAGTTCCATCGAGCGGCCGCGCACCGCTTCCGGTGTCAGTAGCGCTTCCGCCGGATGGGTGTGGCGAAACTGGCTCACGCTCCGGTCCCCCGACGATCCGCGATTGAATGAGGGCTCACGTCTCCCCCAACGGCCGGCCGATCGTCGTGGCGAGGTCGGCGGCGCCCTCCGGGGCGTAGTAGCCGGCGGCCTTCTTGGCCTCCATCTCCACGCTGGCATCCAGCGGCACCCGATCGGCCGGGATCGGCACCCGTTCGCCGATCTCGATCCCCTGCGCCACCATCGCGTCATGCTTCATGTTGGACATCGAGACCAGGCGGTGGATCCGGGTGATGCCCAGCCAGTGCAGCACATCCGGCATCAGCTGCTGGAAGCGGGCGTCCTGCACCCCGGCGACGCATTCGGTGCGCTCGAAATAGGTCGCCGCCTGGTCGCCACCCTGCTGCCGCTTGCGGGCGTTGTAGACGAGGAACTTCGTCACCTCGCCCAGCGCCCTGCCTTCCTTGCGGTTGTAGACCACGAGGCCGACCCCGCCCTGCTGCGCCGCCCGCACGCTCTCCTCGATGCCGTGCAGCAGGTACGGCCGGCAGGTGCAGATGTCGGAGCCGAAGACGTCGGAGCCGTTGCACTCGTCATGCACCCGGCAGGTCAGCGGCACGCGCCGGTCGGCCAGCGCCGCCGGATCGCCGAAGATATAGACGGTGATGCCGCCGATCGGCGGCAGGAACACTTCGAGGTCCGGCCGGGTGACCAGCTCCGGGTACATGCCGCCGGTCTGCTCGAACAGCGTGCGGCGCAGCTCATGTTCGCTGGTCTGGAAGCGCTCGGCGATGCCGGGCAGCCACCACACCGGGTCGACCGCCGCCTTGGTGACCGAGACATCGCCGCCCGGATGGAGCACCCGCCCGTCCGGCACCAGCCGGCCGCGGGCGATCTCGGCGTTCAGCTCGGCGAGGTTCAGCCGCGCCCGGGTCACCGCGATGGTCGGGCGGATGTCGATGCCCTCGGCAATGGCGTCGCCGAAGGCCTCGGTCGCCAGATGGCCCCAGGGGTCGAGCGAGACGATCCTGCCTGGCTCCATCCATTGCGGATGCGGGCCGATGGCGGCGACGGGGTGGGTGTTGGCGAGGTCCGGGCGCTGCAGCGGCGACAGCGCGCCGGCGGAGACGGCCAGCGCCCGGTACAGCGAGTAGGAGCCGCCATGGGTGCCGATGACGTTGCGATCGGCCGGTCGGGTGACGGAGCCGATCACCGGCCCGCGCGTTGCCGGATCGGCCGCCCCCCAGCGCAGCCGCCACCGCTGGGCCTGCGGCTCGGGGTGGGAGGTCAGGCGGATGTGGCGAGGCGTATTGAGGCTCATCTGTCCCCACTTCGGTTCCGGCTCCGAGACTCGGCGGAATGGCGCTGAAGATCAAGGGATTGCGGCCGGGGGCACAGCGGATTGGCAGGCGTAGGGGCGGACCGCCGATATGGCCCGGACGCCTGGAAAAAGGGAACGATTCCTGATCACGCGGCGCAGAGTTCTGGGGACGAGGTTGCCGTTGGCGGTGGCCTGGGCGTCGGCCCAAGGACAGGCGCAGGAGGAATGGCCGGCCCGCGGCATCCTCATCATCGTGCCCTTTGCGCCTGGCAGCGGCAGTGACATCATCGCCCGCGCCGTCAGCCAGCAGATGCAGCAGGCGACCGGCAAGCCGGTGACGATGGAGAACCGGCCCGGCGCCACCGGCGGGTCGGCGCCCGCAAATCATCCGCAGCGCGCCGGATGGCTACACGCTTATGCATGCGCCGATCGGCACCTGGGCGATCAACGTCACGCTTCGGCCGAACCTCGGCTCCATAGTGCCCCAGATCCGCAACGGGCGGGTGCGGCCGATCCCGACCACCGCCGAAGCGCGCAGCCCGCTGCTGCCGGAGGTGCCGACCGCGACCGAGGCGGAGCTACGGGAATTCGTGGTCTATTCCTAGCAGGTGCTCGATGGCCCGCCGGGGATGGCGCCAGCGCTGCTGGCCTGGGTGCATGCCGGGATCGTTGCATCATCACTCCAAATGGAAACCATGGCGCGGCTGCAGGATTTGGGCTTTCAAATGGCCGGCGGCACGCCGGCTGAGTTCGCCGCCTTCCAACGAGGCGAGATCAACCTCTGCCGACAGGTGGTGCGGACCGCCGGCATCACGGCGGATTGAATAATAGCGCGCTTGCGAGCATAAGATCGCTCAACCAATGCGCGTAACGCCATGGGAAGGGGCGATCTGGCAGAGTCAGTGTTGCGACGGTCTTCTGGACCGTCGCGCGAAGGGGGCTGTGTAACCCGTGGATCTCATGCCTAATCCCGATACTGCGGCACCACGCGATGCCGAGGTCCTGCGCGACACCATTCTGCGCAAGCTGACCTACGACCTGGGGAAAAGCCGCACCGCCGCGCGCGACCGCGACTGGTTCATGGCGACGGCGCTGGCGGTGCGCGACCGCATCGTCGACCGTTGGCTGGAGGAGCTGCGCGCCACCTACGAAACCGGGGCGAAGCAGGTCTACTACCTGAGCCTGGAATTCCTGGTCGGCCGGCTGCTGCGCGACTGCGTGAGCAACCTCCGGCTGGACCCGGTGGTGAAGGAGGCTCTGGCGTCGCTCGGCGTCGATTTCGAGCAGGTGCGGCAGGCTGAGCCGGATGCGGCGCTCGGCAATGGTGGCCTTGGCCGGCTTGCCGCCTGCTTCATGGAAAGCCTGGCGAGCCTTTCCATCCCCGCCTTCGGCTACGGCATCCGCTATGAGCACGGGCTGTTCCGCCAACTGGTCCGGGATGGCTGGCAGCGCGAGTACCCGGAGGATTGGCTGACCTTCGGCAATCCCTGGGAATACGCCCGCCCGGAAATCGCCCATGACATCGGCTTCGGCGGCTCGGTCGAGGCGGTGCCGGTCTCGGAAGTCCGGATGCGGCATGTCTGGCACCCGGCGGAGACCTTGCAAGCGGTGGCCTATGACACGCCGGTGGTCGGCTGGCGCGGCGTGCATGTGAACACCCTGCGGCTGTGGTCGGCCCGGGCGATCGACCCGCTGAAGCTGGATGCCTTCAATTACGGCGACCATGTCGGCGCCCTGGCCGACCGCGTCCGGCAGGAGAGCATCTGCAAGGTGCTCTACCCCTCCGACGAAAGCCCAGCGGGGCAGGAGCTGCGGCTGCGGCAGGAATATTTCTTTGCTTCCGCCGCACTGCAGGACCTCGTGCGCCGGCATCTGCGGGTCTACGGCGACCTGCGGTCCCTGCCCGACAAGGTGGCGATCCAGCTCAATGACACCCATCCGGCGATCGCCATCGCCGAGCTGATGCGGATCTGCGTCGACCTGCACGATATCCCTTGGGATGAGGCCTGGGAGCTGACCCGGAACACCTTCAGCTACACCAACCACACCTTGCTGCCGGAGGCGCTGGAGTCCTGGCCGGTGCCCCTGATGGAGCGGCTGCTGCCGCGCCACATGCAGATCATCTACTTGATCAACGCACATCACCTGGACAGTGTGCGCTCAACCCACTCCGATGATGGCCGGCTGCTGGCCTCCGTCTCGCTGATCGAGGAAGGCCATGGGCGGCGGGTACGCATGGGGAACCTGGCCTTCATCGGCTCGCACAAGGTCAACGGCGTCTCGGCGCTGCATACCGAGCTGATGAAGCAGACGGTGTTCCGCGACTTCCATACGCTGGCCCCGGGCCGGGTGGTGAACAAGACCAACGGCATCACCTTCCGCCGCTGGCTGCACCAGGCCAATCCCGGCCTTACGAGCCTGGTGACGGAGACCATCGGCCACCGCGTGCTGGACGATGCCGATGCGCTGACGGCGCTGGTCCCGCATGCCGATGACGCCGGCTTCCGCGCCCGCTTCGCCGCGGTGAAGCGGGAGAACAAGCAGGCGCTGGCGAAGGTGATCCGCAGCCAGCTCGACCTTCGGGTCGACCCCGGCGCGCTGTTCGACGTGCAGATCAAGCGCATCCATGAATACAAGCGCCAGCTGCTGAACGTGCTGGAAGCCGTCGCGCTGTATGATGCGATCCGCGCCCAGCCCATGGGCAACTGGGTGCCTCGGGTAAAAATCTTCGCCGGCAAGGCGGCGGCGAGCTACCATCGCGCCAAGCTCATCATCAAGCTGATGCATGACGTCGCCCGGGTGGTGAACAGCGACCCGACCCTGCGGGGCGCGCTGAAGCTCGCCTTCCTGCCCAACTACAACGTCTCCCTTGCCGAAATCATCGTCCCGGCGGCGGATCTCTCGGAGCAGATCTCCACCGCGGGGATGGAAGCCTCGGGCACCGGCAACATGAAGCTGGCGTTGAACGGGGCGCTCACCATCGGCACGCTGGACGGTGCCAATGTCGAGATCCTGGAGCAGGTCGGCGCCGACAACATCCACATCTTCGGCATGACAACCGGGCAGGTGGAGGCGCGGCGGGCCGCGGGGACGCGAGGCGCCGAGGCGATCGCCGCCTCGCCGCAGCTGGAGGAGGTGCTGGAGGCGATCGAGTCCGGCGTCTTCTCGCCGGATGAGCCGGGCCGCTACCGCGAGCTGGTGGCGTCGCTGCGCGGCGACGACTTCTTCATGGTGGCCGCCGATTTCGACAGCTACTGGGCCGCCCAGCGGGCGGTCGATGCGCGCTGGGCCGATACGGCGTCCTGGCAGCGTGCGGCGGTGCTGAACACCGCGCATATGGGCTGGTTCTCCTCCGACCGGACCATCGCCGAATATGCGGCGGATATCTGGCAGGTTCCGGTGGGGCGACGGGCTTCAAGGTAGCACTTGGCGCCGTGGCGCGCGTCAACGCTCAGTCCTCACCTGGCTGCGCTCCGACGGGGCGGCCTCGCTGGTCACGGTGCCCCGCAGCCTCCCTCGGTGCCGCGTCGGGGGGGGGCGCGCACCGGCCTGTCGGCCAGGATGCTGGCGCGAAATATCAATGACCGATACCGCATTCTATGGCGGAACGAATGGCGGTAACCTGGGCGGCGTGGAGGCGGTGCCTGCCTTGCTCGGCCAGGATCGCACCGCCGCCACCCGTCACCATCGTCCTGACGCCGGAGGACTGGTGCCGTCGGAGCGGATCGCCGCAGGGTGGCATCGCCCAGAGGCGTGAGGCCGCTCTAAACAACTGGCTACAGCGGAGCAGCGTTCAGATATGAACGCAAGCTGCTGTAGCCAGGTGCCGGACGGGGGATGAGCCATGCCTGAGAGACGCGTCGCGCCACCTGCCCCGCTGGCCCGCACCGCCATGGCCTTCGTGCTGGCCGGCGGTCGCGGCAGCCGGCTGATGGAACTCACCGATCGCCGCGCCAAGCCGGCGGTGTTCTTCGGCGGCAAGTCGCGGATCATCGACTTCGCCCTGTCCAACGCCATCAACTCCGGCATCCGCCGTGTTGCCGTCGCCACCCAGTACAAGGCGCACAGCCTGATCCGCCACCTGCAGCGCGGCTGGAACTTCCTCCGGCCGGAACGCAACGAGAGCTTCGACATCCTGCCCGCCAGCCAGCGCGTCTCGGAGCAGAACTGGTATCTCGGCACCGCCGATGCGGTGTTCCAGAACATCGACATCGTCGAGGATCTGGCGCCGCGCCACATCGTGCTGCTGGCCGGCGACCACATCTACAAGATGGACTACGAGAAGATGCTGCGGCAGCACGTCGACCAGGGGGCCGATGTGACGGTCAGTTGCATGGCGGTGCCGCGGCTGGACGCCAGCGGCTTCGGCGTGATGCATGTGGACCCGGCCGGCCGCATCGTCGACTTCATCGAAAAGCCAGCCGACCCGCCCGGCATTCCCGGCCGGCCGGAACTGGCGCTGGCCAGCATGGGCATCTACGTCTTCGAGACCCGCTACCTGCTGGAGCAGTTGCGGCGCGATGCCGCCGACCCGCGGTCGAGCCACGATTTCGGCAAGGACATCATTCCCTGGATCGTCGCCCATGGCCACGCCGTGGCGCATCGGTTCGAGCAGTCCTGCGTGCGCTCCTCGATGGAGGAGAACCCCTATTGGCGCGATGTCGGCACGGTGGATGCCTATTGGGAAGCCAGCATCGACCTGACCGATGTCATCCCCGGCCTCGACCTGTTCGACCGTGACTGGCCGATCTGGACCTATGCCGAGATCACCCCGCCGGCGAAATTCGTGCATGACCTGGACGGTCGGCGGGGCGAGGCCATCTCCTCCCTGGTCTCGGGCGGTTGCATCGTCTCCGGCGCGCTGGCACGGCGGTCCCTGCTGCATTCCAATGTGCACCTGCATTCCTACGCCGCGGTCGAGGGCGCGGTGCTGCTGCCGCAGGTCGATGTCGGGCAGGGGGCCCGGCTGACCAATGTGGTCGTCGACCGCGGCGTGCGCATCCCGCCGGGGCTGGTGGTGGGCGAGGATCCGAAGGCCGATGCGCGGCGCTTCCGCCGCACCGAGAAGGGCATCTGCCTGATCACCCAGCCGATGCTGGACCGGCTGGGCTGATGCCGCCCGCGCCGCTCCGCGTCCTCGCCGTCGCCTCGGAATGCTATCCGCTGGTTAAGACCGGCGGATTGGCGGATGTGGTCGGCGCGCTGCCGGCGGCGCTGGCGGCGGAGGCGGTCGCCGTCACCACCCTGCTGCCCGGCTACCCCAAGGTGATGGAGGCGGTCGGCGGGGCCGCGCCGGTGCGGAGCCTGCCCGATCTGTTCGGCGGCCCGGCCCGGGTGCTGGCGGCGCGGGCCGAGGGGCTTGAGCTGCGGGTGCTGGACGCGCCGCATCTCTACGCCCGCCCGGGCAACCCCTACCTTGCCCCCGATGGCAGTGAATGGGGCGACAACGCGCTGCGCTTCGCTGGTCTCGGCGCCGCCGCGGCGCTGCTGGCGCGGGCGGAGGGCTTCGCCGCGGTCCATGCGCATGACTGGCAGGCGGGGCTGGCCGGCGCCTATCTGCGCTACGGCCCGGCGCCGCGCGTGCCGAGTGTCTTCACCATCCATAATTTGGCCTTCCAGGGACAATTCCCCGCCACGTTCTTTCCTCGGCTAGGCCTGCCGCCGGCGGCCTTCGCAATGGCGGGCCTGGAGCACTACGGCAGCGTCGGCTTCCTGAAATCCGGCCTCTGGTTCGCCGACCGGATCACCACCGTCTCCCCGACCTATGCCGCCGAGATCCGTACGCCGGAGGGCGGCATGGGTCTCGATGGTCTGCTGCGCGGCCGTAGCGACAGCCTGCATGGCATCCTCAACGGCCTCGACCCCGAGGAATGGAACCCGGCCACCGATGCCCGGCTGCCCGCCCGCTTCTCCGCCGCCGACCCGGCGCCGCGGGCGGCGAACAAGGCTGCCCTGCAGCGGCGGCTTGGGCTGGCGGCGGATCCCGATGCGCCGCTGTTTGCCTTCGTCGGCCGTCTTGCCTGGCAGAAAGGCATGGATCTGGTGCTGGAAGCGCTGCCGGCACTCCTCGGCAACGGCGCGCAGCTCGCCATCCTCGGCACCGGCGATGCGGCGCTGGAGGCGCGCTGCCTGGGTGCCACCGCCGCCAACCCCGGCCGCATCGGCACGATGATCGCCTTCGACGAGGCGCTGGCACGGTTCTGCTACGGCGGCGCCGATCTGGTGCTGGTGCCCTCCCGATTCGAGCCCTGCGGCCTCGCCCAGCTCTGCGCCCTGCGCTACGGCGCGCCACCGCTGGTCGCCCGGGTCGGCGGCCTGGCCGATACCGTCATCGACGCCAATGAAATGGCGCTGGCGGCCGGCGCCGGCACCGGCCTGCAATTCGCCCCGGTGACGGCCGAGATGCTGGGCGCCACCATCCAGCGCGGCATCGGGCTGTGGCGCGACCGTGCCGCCTGGCGCCGCATCCAGGCCAATGCGCTGGCCACCGATGTGTCCTGGCGCCGCTCCGCCCGGCGCTATGCCGCGCTGTTCCAGGAGCTCGCCGCGACGGATGCCTGATCTGAATGAGGGTACGCCGGCCCAGCCCGGCGTTACCGCCGACGCGGCGGGGGTGAATGTCGCTGTCGTGGCGCCGGACGCCACGTTGGTTGAGTTCTGCCTGTTCGATGCCACCGGCGATACCGAGCTGGCCCGCTATCCTTTGCCGGCCCGCAGCGGCGAGGTCTGGCACGGGTATTTCTCTGGCATTGCTCCCGGTGCGCGCTACGGGCTGCGGGCCCATGGCGCCTGGGCGCCGGAGGCGGGACAGCGGTTTGACCCGGCCAAGCTGCTGGTCGACCCCTGGGCGCGGGCGCTGGACCGGCCGTTCCGCTTCGACCCGCGGCTCTGCCTTCGCGGCGCCGAGACGGCGCATCTCGTCCCGAAGGCGATCGTCGTCGCTGAGGTCCCGCCGCCCGCACCGCCGCCGCCAAGGCCCGGCCCACGGGTGATCTACGAGCTGCACGTCCGTGGCTTCACCCGGCTGCATCCAGCGATTCCTGAGCCGGTCCGCGGCACCTTCGCCGCGCTCGCGCATCCGGCGGCGATCGCCTATCTCCGGGCGCTCGGCGTGACCCATGTGGAGGTGATGCCGCTCGCCGCCGGCATCGACGAGCGGCATCTGCCGCCGCTCGGCCTCGGCAACTACTGGAACTACAACCCGGTGGCGCTGCTGGTGCCCGACGCCCGCCTCGCCCCCGGCGGCATGGCGGAGATCCGGGCCGCGGTGGAGGCGCTGCGGGAGGCCGGCATCGGCGTCATCCTCGATGTGGTGTTCAATCACACCGGGGAGAGCGATGCGGAGGGCCCGACCCTGTCGCTGCGCGGCCTGGCCGATGCCGCCTTCCATCGGCTGCTGCCGGGCGGCGTCTATGCCAATGACGCCGGCACCGGCAATGCCCTGGCGCTGGACCGGCCCTGGCCGCTGTGGCTCGCCATGGATGCGATGCGGCATTGGGTGCTGCACGCCGGGGTGGATGGCTTCCGGCTCGATCTCGGGGTCACGCTCGGGCGGCGCGACAGCGGCTTCGATCCGCAGGCGCCGCTGCTGACGGCGATGCGGCAGGACCCGCTGCTGCGCGACCGCATCATCATCGCCGAGCCCTGGGACATCGGCCCGGGCGGCTATCGCCTCGGCGAATTCCCCGCCGGCTGGGGCGAGTGGAACGACCGCTTCCGCGACACCGCGCGGCGCTTCTGGCGTGGCGATCCCGGGCAGGCGGGGGAGCTGGCGACGCGCCTCGCCGGCTCGGCCGACATCTTCCGTGCCGGCCGCCGCGTGTCGGACAGCGTGAACTACATCACGGCGCATGACGGCTTCACCCTGGCCGATCTCGTCAGCTACGCCGAGCGCCGCAACCAGGCGAATGGCGAGGCCGGGCGCGACGGCCATCCGGAGAACCACTCCTGGAACGGCGGGGTCGAGGGGCCGAGCGACGATCCGGTCATCCGCGCCCGCCGCGCCGCCGACGCGCGGGCGATGCTGGCGACGCTGCTGCTGGCGCGCGGCACGCCGATGCTGGGCATGGGCGATGAGGCAGGGCGCAGCCAGCATGGCAACAACAACGCCTATGCCCAGGACAACGCCATCTCCTGGTTCGATTGGGCCGGGATCGACACTGTGCTGCGCGACTTCACCGCGCGGCTGGTGCGGGCCCGGCTGGCACATCCGGCGCTGACCGCCGACCGGCCGCTGACCGGCCTGCCGCAGGATGCCACCGGCATCCCTGACGTCGCCTGGCGCCACCTGGATGGCAGGTCGAAGCAGGCCGAGCATTGGGGGGAGGCGCGCAGCCTGGTCGCGGTGCTGCATGCCGCCGGGGACCGGGTGGCGGTGGCGCTACATGGGGCGGAGCAGACCGCGGCGCTGGTGCTGCCACCACCGCGCCCCGGCTTCCGCTGGCGCCTGCTGGCCGACAGCGCCGATCCGATGCGCTGCGGCGTGATGGGCGAGAGCCTGGCGGTGGCGCCGCGCAGCGTGTTGCTGCTGGCCGAAGAGGCCTTTGGCTGAACCGGAAGGCGAACAAGGCGGTCGACGTCCCGGCCGATCTGGTGCAGCGTTTCCCGGACAGCCATCGGTCGAAGCCCATGCAGCATCACCAAACCAACCGCGGGCCGGCACCGGCCCGCCGGGTCGCCCGCCCTTGAGCGCGGCGCCGCTCGTCTCGCTGCGCGCGGTCGCCAAGCGCTACGCCACCGGCACGCTGGCGGTGCGTGGGGTCGATCTCGACATCGACGCCGGGGATTTCGTCGCCCTGCTGGGGCCTTCGGGCTGCGGCAAATCCACCCTGCTGCGGATGGTGGCGGGGCTGGCCGCGCCGACCGGCGGCAGCATCCTCTGGCCCGGCGGCGCAGCGGCCGCAAAGGATATCGGCTTCGTCTTCCAGGAGCCGACCCTGATGCCCTGGGCGACGGCGCTCGCCAATGTCGCCCTCCCGCTGGAACTGGCCGGCATGGGCCGGGCGGAGGCGGCGGAGCGCGCCGCGGCGATGCTGGCGCGGGTCGAACTGAAGGGCTTCGAGGCCGCCTATCCGCGGGCGCTCTCGGGCGGCATGCGGATGCGCGTCTCCATTGCCCGCGCCCTGGTGACCCGGCCCCGGCTGCTGATGATGGACGAGCCCTTCGCGGCGCTCGACGAGATCACCCGGTTCAGGTTGAACAACGACCTGCTGCGGCTATGGGAGGCGGAGCGTTTCACCGTGCTGTTCGTGACCCATTCGGTGTTCGAGAGCGTCTATCTCGCCCGGCGCATCGTGGTGATGGCGGCGCGGCCGGGGCGGATCGAGGCCGATCTGCCGATCGATGCCGCCTACCCGCGCGGCGAGGACTTCCGCACCTCCGCGGCTTATGCAGCGCATTGCCGTGGGGTTTCACAGGCGCTCGGCCATGCCATGGCGGTGCATGCCGGATGAGCGGCCAGGCAAAGGAGGCGCCGCCGCGCCGCCCGCCATTCGGTCTTTCCGGCGAGGCCTGGCTGCGTATCCTGGCGCCGACCATCATCGGCCTGCTGGTGCTGGGCGGCTGGGAATGGGTGGTGCGGGTCCACGACATCCCGCCCTATGTGCTGCCCGGTCCGGTGCTGATCGCCGAGACACTGGTGCGGGATTGGACGCCGCTCAGCGCCTCGCTCCTCGTCACCTTGAAGATCACCGCCCTGGCGCTGCTGGTGGCGGCCTCGCTGGGGCTGCTGCTGGCGGTGCTCTTCGCGCAGTCCCGCGTGGTCGAGCTGTCGCTGTTTCCCTATGCGGTCATCCTGCAGGTGACGCCGATCGTCGCCATCGCCCCGCTGATCATCATCTGGGTGAATGACATCACGCTGTCGCTGCTGATCTGCGCCTGGATCGTCGCCTTCTTCCCGATCCTGTCGAACACCACGGTCGGGCTGAACAGCACCGACCACAACCTGCTCGACCTGTTCCGGCTGTACCGGGCCAGCCGCTGGCAGGTGCTGTGGCGGCTGCGGCTGCCCTCGGCGATGCCCTATTTCCTCTCCGGCCTGCGGATCTCCGGCGGGCTGGCGCTGATCGGCGCCATCGTGGCGGAATTCGTCGCCGGCACCGGCGGCAGCGCCTCGGGGCTCGCCTACCGCATCCTCGAAGCCGGCTACCAGCTGCAGATTCCCCGCATGTTCGCCGCGCTGGTGCTGGTCTCGGTCACCGGCATCGCCATCTTCCTGGCACTCAGCTTGGTGTCGCACCTGCTGCTGCGGCGTTGGCACGAAAGCGCCATGGGGCATGGGGAGCGGCGATGAGCCGGGTGATGCAGGCATTGCGCGCGGCGGTGGCGGCAGGTTAACGCCAGCGGCTGAAATGCGCCCGCACACGGTGCATGAAGCGCTCCCGCTCCGGCGCCGCCCTCTGGTCCATCCGCGTCAGGTACAGCCAGTCGAGCCGGCAGCCCTTGGCGCAGAGGCGACGCACGCCACGCCGCACCAGCCGGTAATCCGGCCAGCCGATGTACCACAGCAGCCAGGGCGGCGAGCCATAAGTGGTGACCACGGCGATGCGGCGGAGGCCTGTCAGCCCGGGCTCGATCGCGCCCTCGCCAAGATGGAAGGCGATGCCGTTCAGCCAGATCCGGTCGAACCACCCCTTCAGCATCGCCGGCATGCCGTACCACCAGGTCGGGTAGACCAGCACCAGCGCCTCCGCCCGGCGCAGCGCGGCGGCGTGGCCGCCGAGGCCAGCCTCGTTGGCGCCGGGGGTGTGGCAGAGGGCGTGCTCCTCGGCCGTCATCACCGGCACGAAGCCCTCGGCATGCAGGTCACGCAGCTCCACGGTATGGCCGGCCTCAGTCAGCGTTTCCCGGACCGTGTCGCTCAGCGCGCGCGAGAAGCTGTCGGGACGGGGATGGCAGGCGATCAGCAGCACATGCATGGCGCGGTTCAAGCATGCGCGGCACCGGCGTGGCAACGAAATGCCCAGGTTGCGCGATGTTGCTTGCCGTGCCGCGCCAGCAGGGGCAGGCTCGGCTCATGACTGCAGATGAGCTCAGGCACAGCGCCACCATCGATGCCGCCCCGCCGCCGGGGCTGGGGCCAGCGCTGCGCGCATTATGGTGGGATGCGCGCGGCGACTGGAATGCCGCGCATGAAGCGGCGCAGGAGGGCGAGGACGCCGACAGCGCCTGGGTGCATGCGCTGCTGCACCGGCGCGAGGGCGATCTGGCGAATGCCGACTACTGGTACCGCCGCGCCGGGCGCCGCCGCCCGGACGTCACCCTCGGCCAGGAATGGGCTGAGATCGCAACGGCAGTCCTTATTCGCTGATCGGCGGCCGGCCGAGCAGCCTGAGGGTCAGCCGCCGCCCGGCCACCATGGCGGGGTAGAGGAACCGGCCGAGCCGTGGCCGGCTGAACACCAGCCGGTTCAGCCGGTTGAACAGGCCGCTGTCGGTGCCGAGCAGCGCCAGCACATGCAGCGCCGCGGCGCCGTGGTAGAACTGCCCGTTCCACTTCACCGCCATGCCGTTTTCGAGGCTGAGGCCGCGCGCGCGCACCTCCCGCACCACCGGATGGTCGGAGCGGGCGTCGATCATGTGCACCTTTTCCGCCAGCTGGCGGATCCGGTACAGCATTACGTAGCGGGTGCAGAAAGGACACATCCCGTCATAGACGACGAAGATCTCGCCGGTGCCGGGCTTGGCCGCGGCCGGGCGTTCACGGGTTTGCACGGACATCGAAGGTGAATTCCTCCCGCTTGCGCACGTCACGCTGCAACTGGCCGTCGCGGAGCGTCAGGCAGACGGATTCGACGACGTACTTGTAGCCGATGATCTCATCCAGGCTGAGCCGGTTGAACTCACGGAAGACACCAGGGTTCGGCTGCATATGGTGCGGGTAGAGGTAATAGAGGTTCCACGCCTTGATCGCCGGATGGCGCAGCATGAAGTCATGTGTCTCCCGCACCAGCCGCTCCACCGCGCCGAGCGTTGATCCGGTGGCCTGGTGGGCCATCACGCGCGGACCGCAGCTCGTCGCATCCTGCCAATCCGTGAGGTTCTTGTTGTTGCCGCCGATTCGGAAGGAGAAGTGGTCGGGCGGTACATAGGTCGCCGCCTGGGCGATGGTGTAGGAGTAGATGCCGTAATAGACCGCCGGCATCCACACCTCCCGACCGTCCTTGGTCAGGGCGAAGAACTGCGGGCTGGCAAGCTTGGCGCCATCCAGCCAGCCGAGCCAATTGGTGTAGAAGACGGTATGGCCGAACAGCACCGTGGCCACGCAGACGGCCTTCATCATCGGTGTGATGGCGTTCTCAGGCATCCGCCAGGCGGAGGTGTAGACGATGAGGTTGATGGCGATCCAGAAGTGGAAGAGCGCGCCCAGCGTCATGTAGACGCCGATGTGGAAGACATCGAACAGCAGGGTGAAGAACAGCAGCCAGCGCTTGCGCAGGATCGCCAGCGGCGCCAGCAGCTGGGCGCCGAGGACGAAGAAGTTGAAGGCAAGGCCGAATTCCGAGATTGCGTCCCAGCTGAACTGCAGCAGGGTCGGAAAGGTCGCCAGCGGATTGTCGCCGCGTTCCAGCCCGATGACGATCGCGGTCTGGGTCGGGTTCTGCAGCAGCCAGGTCCAGGGCTGGTGCTCGCCGGCCATCAGCTTGGCGACGCCGGAGCAGAAGTAATTGCCGAGATGCGCGCCGACTACCACGGCCCAAATCAGCCCGGCTGCCTTCTGCCGCAGCACGGCGGCCGGCATCTCCTGCAGCATCGCGCGCAGCCAGGACAGGCGCTGCAGGGTCCAGTCGCTGGTGACGGTGATGGCGAGGATTCCGCCAATTACGGCGAATGCACCGGCATCCAGCATCGCCAGATAGTCGGTGTCGGTTACCCAGATGCCGGTGCGCGGGCCGATCAGCAGCCGCCAGGCGATGTAGTAGTAGAACAGCGGCAGCAGAAAGATCGGCCGCCACATCGCGGCGATGCCGGCGGCGACCCCGATGCAGGCGCCCCAGCGGAAGAACAGCGCATGCGCGTTCGCCTCGCCGAACACGATGTTCGGCGCCGGCGGCACCGGGCCAAAGGCATCGAACAGCACCTGTACCAGCACGATGATGCCGATGCCGCGCACCACCACGCGCAGCAGCCGCGGGAAGTCGGCATAGCGGATCGCGGTAAAGGGCAGGGCGGCGACGCAGCAGAACACCACCAGCGCGAAGCCATGCAGCTCCGACCGGTTCGCCATGAAGAAGGTGACCTTCTTCGCGGCCAGGTAGCCGAGCAGGGAGAGCAGTACCAGCACCAGCGGCAGTGAGACCCGAATGCTCGGGATCCGCAGTGTCTGGGCAGGAAGCCTGGACGAATACACGGGTTTCTCCATCAGGCGGAAAGCTGCGGACCTCCCGCCGCGCGCCGCCCGGCGGCGACCCCGGCAAGCCAGCGGTCGCGGTAGCGGATGCGCAGCCGGCGAGGCGAGGCGGGCAGCACCGCCAACCCCTTGGCCGCAAGGCGATAGGCGATCAGCCGCAGCAGCAGCGGCGCCGGCAGCCCGGCGAGCTGCGGTCCCCGCGACAGCGCGCCGGCATGGTTGCGCCCCTCGCCGATGCCGTAGCGATAGGCGCGCTCGAGGATCCAGCGCTCCTCCATCTGCTCTGGCCGGATGATGTGGCCGACTCGCGCCTCGGCGACGAACCAGCCGCGGTGGCCGGCAGCGGCGAGCCGGCGCAGCAGCTCGGTCTCGCTGCCCATGGCGTAGAGCGGGTTGGTGGCATCCGGGCCGACATGCTCGGCAAAGCGGGTGCCGGCCTCGAAGACGGCGCGGCGGATGGCCATGTTGGGGCCGAAGATGTCCTCGATCCCGCAGGGGCCGCTCGGCCGCTGCTTCTGCGCGTAGAGCACGCTGAACTCGACCGCCTGCTCGCTCAGCCAGTCGGGCACCGGGGCCGGCCAGACCGGCTGCACCGTGCCGCCGAACAGCGTCGCCTCGGGATGCGCCGCCGCGGCATCCTGCAGCCGGATGAGCCAATCCGCCTCGGGCAGGACATCATCATCGGTGAATACCGCGAGTTCGCCGGCCAGATGGGGCAGGGCGGCGTTCAGCGCGCGGTTCTTGCCGGGCAGCGGCTGCCGAAGCAGGTGCAGCGGCAGCCTGTCTGCAAAGCCCTGGACGATGTCCGCGGTGCTGTCGCTGCTGCCATTGTCCACCACCAGCAGCCGCCAGCCGCCTTGTGGCGCCCGCAGGCCGGTGAAGGCGCCCAGCACGCGCGGCAGCATCGCCGCGCGGTTGTAGGTGGCGAAGCAGACCGTCAGCATCAGCGCCGTTTCCGTGGCGCATCGACGCCGGCGCGGGCGCCGATGTCGAGATGCGGGATGATCGGCTCGGCATCGCGCCGCAGCAGCGCCTGCAGCACACGGCCCGGCAGATACCGCTTGCGCTGCTCGCCGGCCAGCGCCATGCGGGTGAAGCCGCGCGCATAGGCCAGGCGCCAGCGCAAGCCGAGCAGCCGGGTGCTGCTGTTCGGCAGCAAGCTGGCCGGCGCGGTCAGCAACTCCACCACCAGGCGCCGCGGCAGCTCGCGCCATACCGAGGCCGCATCACCCAGCATGCGTCGCGTCGCGACGGTGGAAGCGCCCTGCCAGTAGAGCCGGTTCAGCAGCCATTCCGGCGCCATCCGCCCGGCCTGGATCTGGTGGTGCACCAGCAGCCGCGAATCATACCAGGCGAGCAGCCCGAGATCCTGCAGCTTCCAGCCGACCTGCACATCCTCGTCCGACAGCAGCAGCCCGGCGAATCGGCCGAGCCGGTCGGCGAAGCCGCCCATCTCGAGCAGTGGCTTGCGTTGCACCACCATGTTCACGCCATAGGGCTCCAGCCCCCGCGGCACTTGCGGGGTACGGAACTCGCCACGCCCTTCCCATTCGATTATGGAGAGCACACCGCGCAGGCTCTCCGGCCACCAGGCGGGCAGCGGCTTCTCCCATACCGGCAGCACGCGGCCGCCGATCACGCCAGGCCAGGGATCGTGCTCAGCCGCGACACGCTGGATCTGCTCGATCCAATCCCCGGCGGCGAGGCCGTCGTCGTCGATGTAGGCGATGAAATCGGCAGTACTGGCCTCGGCGCCGAGGTTGCGGGCAGCGCTGGCGCCCGGGCGTTCCACCCGCAGCAGCCGCGCATTGGGCATGCCTTCGACATGCTCGCGAAGTCGTGCATTCGTGGACGGCGTGCCGCAACTATCGACCACGATGATGTCGAATGCGCCCGTGCCTACGCTCTGCCGCCGCAGGCTCTCCAGGCAGTCCCGAACGTAGTGCGGGCGGTTGTGCGTCACCAGGCAGGCGGTCACGCTGGGCAGTGCTCGGCGTGTCTCAGCCATCGGGTTTCGAGCAAGCTCCCTCGTTACGGCCGGGTTGGCGGCATCGTCTCGCTGCATTCGATTCCTGCGGAGAAGTGTTCGCCGTAAAATAGACGTCCACCGCCGCGAGGCGAAGTTCACGATGAAACCTTCACGCCTTCGCAGCGGTCACGTTGCGTTGCGTGTCTCCCGGCCATTGCAGGCGCAACAATAAGCGTAGATCAGGCAACCTAAATTAAACCAAGGATTGAATTTGCTGCGCTGCGCGAATCTGTGCACGCTACGATTGGCCCTTCACGCCAATGGCACTACCGCCGCCGGCATGACGGTGAGAGGTTCCGCGCCAACAGCGGGAATACCTTGAACGATGCAGGATTTGCGCAGAGGCGCAGAACACGCCGAGGCGGGCGAATTGCTGCCGCTCGCCGTCGACCTGGATGGGACGCTTCTGGCGACCGATACATTGCACGAAGGGCTGGTTGCCGCCTTGCTGCGGGCACCGGCCGCCCTGCCCAAGGTGTTGCGCGCGTTGCCGCGGGGCAGGGCAGCGTTCAAGCGCGAGGTCAGCCTGGTCGCGCCGTGCAATGCCGTGGCCTTGCCGCTGCGCTGGAATTTCGTCGAATGGCTGCGCGCCGAACGCGCCTCCGGCCGGCGCCTGCATCTGGTGACCGCGGCGGATCAGGCGGTGGCCGATGCGGTCGCCGCGCATGTCGGGATTTTCGACAGCGCCACCGGCAGCGACGGCAGCCGCAACCTGGCTGGTGGCAACAAGGCCGAGTTCCTTCGCCGCCGTTTTCCCCAGGGCTTCGCCTATGCCGGCGACAGTCGCCACGACCTGCCGGTGTTCGAGGCGGCGCGGGAGATCGTGCTGGTCAACGCCAGTGCCGAGGTCGCCGCCGAGGCGCGTGAGCGCAACCCGAACCTGCTGGCCGAATTCCCGGCGGAGCCGACGCCGCTGCGGGACTGGGTCCGTGGCATGCGGCTGCACCAATGGTCGAAGAATGCGCTGCTCTTCGTGCCGCTCATCCTCGGCCACCGGCTGGATGATCCGGACGCGCTTTTCCGTTGCGTCGTCGGGATGCTCTTGTTCGGGCTGACCGCCTCCGGCACCTATTTCATCAATGATCTGGCCGATCTCGCCTCGGACCGCGCCCATCGCACCAAGCGCAACCGGCCGATCGCCGCCGGGCGGATCGCGCCGCTGCACGCGCTGGCCGGCGCCATCGCCATGATCCTGACCGGCTTCGCAGGGGCGGCGCTGCTCGGCACCACCCTGCTGCTGGGGTTCATCTGCTATGTCTGCGTCTCGCTGCTCTATTCGGCCCAGCTGAAGCGCATCGCGCTGCTGGACACGCTGACCATCGGCGGGTTGTTCACCCTGCGGCTGGCGCTCGGCGTCGAGCTGGCGGGCGTGCCCTATTCGCCCTGGCTGATGGCCTTCGCCGCCTTCTTCTTCTCCTCCCTCGCTCTCGCCAAGCGTCACTGTGAGTTGATGGAGGCCCGGGAGGGCCCACCCGGTACGCTCAGCCGGCGCGGGTGGCAGGTGGAGGACTGGCCGCTGACGCTCGGCTTCGGCGCTGCGGCGGCGATCGGTGCGCTGCAGATCATGATCCTGTTCGTCGCCGATGAAGCGTTGCCGTCCCGGCTCTACCAAACGCCTGGCTGGCTCTATGTCGCGCCGGCGGCGCTGGCGGTGTGGCTGATGCGGGTCTGGCTGCTGGCCCATCGCCGGCTGCTGCGGGAGGATCCGGTGGTGTTTGCATTGCGCGATCCCTGGAGCTGGGGCATTGGCGGGGTGATTGCCGCTGCCATCATGCTTGCCCTTTAGCTCAGGGAACGACGATGCCCGACACCATGAGCGCACCGGAAGCCGAGGCGGTGCCGGCCGAGGCGCTGCGCGGCCGCGGCTGGAAGCAGGCCGCGCTGCAGCCCTGGGGCCGCAATACGACGGCGCCGTGCATCGCCGCTCGGCCGGAACGAATGCGTGAACTCTGGGCGGCGCTGGATGTGCCGGAAGGGCGTGCGCTGCTCGCGCGTGGCGCGGGTCGCAGCTATGGCGATGCCTGCCTCAATCCCGGCGGCGCGATGGTGCTGACCGAGCGGCTCGACCGCATCCTGCATTTCGACTCCGCAACCGGGCTGGTCGTGGCAGAGCCCGGTGTCACCTTCGCCGACCTGCTGACGGTGTTCCTGCCGCGCGGTTTCGTCGCGCCGGTCTCACCTGGCACCGCCTTCGTCACCCTCGGCGGTGCGCTGGCCAATGATGTGCATGGCAAGAACCATCACCTTGCCGGCAGTATCGGCGAGCATGTCGCGTGGTTCGAGCTGCTGCTGCCGGACAGCCGCCATTTGCGCGTCTCCGCCGAATCGGACCCCGAGCTGTTCCGCGCCACCATCGGCGGCATCGGGCTGACCGGAATCATTACCGCAGTCTGCCTGCGGCTGGTGCCGGTGCCTTCGAATGCGCTGGTGGTGCGGCGGACCCGCATGCCCGACCTTGATCATTTCCTCGCCGGCTTCGCGGCGGCGGCGGAGGCCAGCTATTCGGTTGGCTGGATCGACGCGCTGGCCACTGGCGCCACGCTAGGTCGCGGCGTGCTGGAGGTGGCGGAGCCAAGCGAATCGCCGGTCGCCGAGCCCTCGCCACGCAGCCGCAGCTTCCCCATCGACGCGCCGGAGGTCTTGCTGAACGGCGCCACGGTGCGTGCCTTCAACGAACTCTACTGGCGTCGCGCGCCGATGGAGGGGCGACAGCAGGTGCTGCCCTATCGGCGCTTCTTCTACCCGCTGGATACGATCCACGGCTGGAACCGCATGTATGGCAAGCGCGGCTTCCATCAGTTCCAATGTGTACTGCCCTTCGGACCTGGCGAGATGGCGCTGCGGCGGCTGCTGGAGACCATTTCCGCATCCGGGAACGCGTCCTTTCTTGCCGTGCTGAAGGTGATGGGACGGGAAGGGGTGGGCTACCTGTCCTTCGGCAAGCCTGGCTATTCGCTGGCCCTCGACATCCCGGCGCGGGCCGAAAGTCCGGCGCTGTTCGCAACGCTGGAGCGCATCACCCGCGATGCGGGCGGTCGCATCTACCTGGCGAAGGACAGCCTGCTGTCGGCCGAGGGCTTCGCCGAGATGTATCCGGAAGCGCACAGGTTGCAGGCGGTGCGAGCGCGGGTCGATCCGGATGGTGCGCTGTCCTCCGGCATGTCGCGTCGGTTCGGCCTCGGATGAGTGTCACCATGCCGCCCGCCACCTGGCTCGTGCTCGGCGCCTCCTCAGCCGTGGCACGCGCCTTCGCGCACCAGGCCGCATCGCATGGCGCCGCACTGCTGCTCGCCGGGCGCGACACCGAGGATCTGGAGCGGCAGGCTGCCGACCTTGCCATCCGCCATCGGGTCAGCGCCACACCTGTCGCCTTCGATGCCCGCGACCTGGGCAGCCATGCCGGTTTCATCGCCGATTGCGCGGCGCGCAGCACCGGCACGCTGAACGTCTTCCTCGCCTTCGGCGTCATGCCCGAACAGGCGGAGGCCGACCGCGACCCAGCCACGGCCGCGGCGATGGTGGAAGCGAATTTCACCGGCGCGGCCTCGGTGCTCGCGGCGCTGGCGCCGGTGCTGGAGGCGCAGCGCGGCGGCACGGTCGTGGCACTCGGCTCGGTCGCCGGTGATCGTGGCCGGCCGCGCAACTACCTCTATGGCGCCACCAAGGCGGCGCTGGCGACCTATCTGCAGGGCTATGCGGCGCGGTTGTCGCGCTCCGGCGCGCGGGTGCTGTGCGTCAAGGCAGGGCCGATCGATACTGCCATGACTTGGCCACTGCCGCGCCTGCCCTTCATGGCGACGCCGCAGGCATTCGCCCGGTCGCTTTGGCAGCGGGCGGAGCGGGGGGCTGGCAGTGTCTATCTGCCGCGCGTCTGGTGGCCCGTGATGGGAATCATCCGCCTGCTGCCGACGCGGATCTTCAACCGTCTCGACATCTGAATCCGCCGCCGGAGTGGACCGGTGGCGCTGCTGGAGGCGTAGGATGGATTCGCTGCCGCAGCCCGATGCGGGCTCGCTCGCGCAATACGACAGGGCGGCGTTCAACCCGCGCTTGGTAATTCTCGGCAGCGTGCTGGGGGTTGCGCTGGTGCTGCTGCTTGGCATCCTGTGGCGCAACGGCGGGCAGTTCGCCTACACGCTGGATGCGCCCTACACCCATCTGGCGCTCGCGCAGAACATCCTGCAAGGCAGCTACGGCCTCAATCCCGGTGAGCCGGCCTCGCCATCCTCCTCGATCCTCTACCCCTTCCTGCTGGCGGCGCTGTCGCTGCTGCATCTGGGGCAGTACCCGGCGCTTCTGGTGGCGCTGGCATCGACCCTGGCCGCCGCTGTCCTCGCCTATGCGGTGGCCGAGGAGGCCGGCATCGAGGTCGAGCGCATCTCGACCCCGCAGCTCGTGCTGCTGACCGTCGCGGCGACGCTCGCCTTCAACCTGGTCGGTCTTGCCTTTACCGGGCTGGAACATTCGCTGCATGCGGCGCTGACCATCGCCTCCCTGCTTGGCCTGATGCGCTTCGTCCGGACGCGGCAGGCGGATTGGTGGTGGCTGGCGACGATCGCCCTGCTGCCGCTCATCCGCTTCGAGGCGGCGGCGGCGCTGGCGGCCGACATGCTGGTGCTGGCGCTGTTCGGCAAATGGCGCCATGCGCTGATGGCCGGTGCCATCGGTGCGTTCGGCATCCTGTGCTTCGGGCTCTTCCTGAACACCCTTGGGCTGCCCTTCCTGCCGAGCTCGGTGCTGTCGCGCTCCGAGGTCGCCAGCAGCGGCATCGGCCTGGCGCAGGTCGGTCCGGTGGAGCTTGTGCGCGCCATCTATAGTGCGTTCCGCAGCAACATCATGGCCTATGGCGGCACGCATATCCTGCTGCTGGTGGTGGTCACGGTCTGGGGCATGGCGCGCGGCGCCATCCCGTCGCGCTTCGGTGAGCGCGCCTGGACCAAGCCGGTAGCGGTCGGCTTCTTTGCGGTCATTGCCCTGGCCCAGATGTTCGGCGGCAGCCTGTCCTCCTTCTCGCGTTACGAGGTCTATGTGCTGCTGCTCGGTGCCTGCTCCGCGCTGGTCGCCTGGCAGCCGGAGGTCAACGGCTTCCTGCGGCGCATGGATTGGCGCCGCTGCCTCGGCGTCTGCGTCGCGCTGCTGGTGCTCTTCTCCGGCTACGTGTTCCGTACGGTGGATGCGATCTCCGCTGCCGGCAACGTCCATGACCAGCAGCTGCAGCTGCACCGCTTCGTCGTCGACCATTGGCGGCGACCCTACGCCGCCAACCACCCGGGCTGGGTGAATTTCGACAACCCCTATTACATGCTGGAACTGTCCGGCCTCGGCTCGGAGGAAGCACGGCGTGGCGCGGCGAACCCCGGCAGCACCGGCTGGATGGAGACGCTGGCGGCCCGCCAGGGGGTCGGTGTCGCCATGCTGTACGACAATGCCCTGCCGTTGCCGCCGCCGTCCTGGCAGCCGGTGGCCAAACTGCGGCTGCGGGCGCGGGTCGTCACCGTGGTAGGTCCGGTCGTCACCTTCTACGCCACCGCACCGGAGGAGGAGGCGCCGATCCGCACCGCGCTGGCCGAACTGGCGCCGAGACTGCCGCGCGGCGCCATCCTCGAGATGTTGCCGGAGGCGCGATAATGCTCCCGCCGTCGCTGACGGAAGGGCGGCTGACCTTCCTCTGCCGGAAGTTTTGCCTGCGGCCGGAGCTGACGGGCTGGCAGCGGCAGTTGCTGGACGGCACGCCGCCCAACCTGTTCATCTCCGGCCAGAGCTGGGTGATGCTGTTCTTCATCCTCGGCGGCTCCGTGGCGGTTGCATCGCTGCTGGTCGCCGCCACCGCCTGGCGGCTGGCCGAGGTGCCGGCGATATGGCTCGCGTCCCAAGTCTCGGCCGGCCGTCGCCGGCGCCGAGCGTATGCGGTCACCTGACATGGCATGGCTGCGAATTCCCTCCTCCGCCTCCCCGGCCTGGGTGGCGGTGGAGACGCTCGGTGCCGCAGTGGTGGCGATGTTCGGACTGCTGTTCATCGCCCGGCTGATTGGACCGCATGAAGCGGGCACCGGCGCCATTGCCGCCAGCGTGTTCCTCACCGTCGACTTCCCGATCGCCGCACTGTTCGGCGATGCGCTGCTGCAGCGCCGGGCGCTTGAGGAAGACCATCGGGCCTCCGCGCTTTGGACAACGGTGCTGGTGGCGCTGCTGGCAATGGTCGGGCTGGCGGCACTCGCGCCCTGGATCGCCGAGGCCACTGGCATTGCCGCACTGACCCCGATGGTGCAGGCGCTGGCGCCGCTGCTGCCGTGTTCCGCCGCCGCAGGCCTGCTGGCGGCGCTGGCGCTGCGGGCCCGCCGCTACCGGGTGCTGGCGATGCGGGTGCTGCTGTGCCAGCCGCTGGCGGTCGGCGCCGGGGTGCTGGCGGCGCTGGCCGGCTGGGGGGCCTGGGCGATGGTGGTGCAACAGGCGGTGGCGACGCTGTCGGTATTCCTGCTGCTGGCGGTCACTGCCGACTGGCGCCCTGCCTTCATCCTGCGGCGTGCGGCGTTGGCCGAGCTATGGCCGATAGCCGGGCCGCAGATCCTGGCGCTGCTGGTGCTAAACGGACGGTACCGGATCTTCATCATCGGCCTTGGCATGGTGGTGGCGGAAGCGGTGGTGGCGGTGACGCACATCGCCTTCCGGCTGCTGGATGTGGCGATGGCCGTGGTCTCCGGCGCCATCTCCCGCTTGGCGATGCCGCGTCTGGCGGCGTTGCAGCACGACCGCGCGGCGCTGGCCGAAGCCTATGGCGATCTGGCGCAGCTGCAGGCGCTGATCGGCCTGCCCGTCGCCGTCGGGCTGGCGATCACCGCGCCGCAGCTCGTCGCGCTGCTGATGGGCGAGGCGTGGATGGCGGCGGCGGAGCCGGCGCGGCTGGTGGCGCTGGCAGCCATCCCGGCCTTCCTGGTCGGCCCGGCACCGGCGCTGTGGCTGGCGCTCGGCCGGACCCGGATCAACCTGCTGCTGCAATTGCTCGCCTTCACCGTGCCGCTGCTGGTGCTGGTGGTGCTGCAGCCGCAAGACCCCACTGGCGCGGCGCTGTGCTGGATCGGCGGCAGCCTGGCGGGGTCACCGGTGCAGATGTTGCTGGCGCTGCGGGCGCTGCACCGTCCGGCGCGCTGGCTGGCCGGTCGGCTGCTGGCACCGTTGCTGGGAACCCTTGGCATGACGGCGGTTGCCGGCTGGGTGGCGGCGGAGGCGGCGCCACTCGGCACCGTCTTCACCCTGTTGGCAACCGCGGGCTGCGGCGCGGTTGTCTATACGGTGACGGTGGCAATTGCGCTCGGGTTGCGGTTGCCTCCGGCGCTCAAGGAAGCGTGAGTTACTCACGAACTTTGTGACCGGCAACAGGAGTCGCGTTCCGGGTACGTGTGCCGTTATCGCGGCGCACAACCGTTTCGGAATGTCGCATGTACGAACCGTTTCGCCCCGGTGCTGTGGCAGGAGTGTTTGGTCAACCGCTGGGACAGACGCGTCATGCGGTGACGGTGACGGCTGCGGTACTGGCGATCACCGGCTTTGGCTTGGCGCTTCGGCTGCTACGGCTGGACGCCACCTCGCTCTGGGCGGATGAGGCGTTCTCGGCCTACTGGCCCCACCGCAGCCTTTACTATTTGTGGACCGCCGGGCTGTTCATCGAGACCACGCCGCCACTCTACTACATGCTGCTGAAATTCTGGGCGATGATCGGCGGCACCGGGGACTGGGCCCTGCGGCTGTTCTCCGTGGTTGCCTCCACCGCGACAATTCCGCTGGTCTTCCTGCTGGGGCTGGAGGTGGCGACGCCGGCCGCAGCGCTGGCGGCGGCCGCGATCTTCGCGATCTTGCCGATGCAGATCGCCTATGCGCAGGAGGCCCGGGTCTATGCCCTGCTGCCGCTCGCTTTCGCGCTCGCGCTGCTTGGCCTGCTGCGCTTCCTGCGGGCGGCTCGCGCTGGCGACCGTACCGACCGCTGGCCGTCCCTGGTGCTGTTTGCGACTGGTGAGGTCGTGCTGATCTACCTGCACGCCACGTCCGTATTCACCGTGGCTGCGCTCACCCTGGCGGGCGGGGTGCTGTTGCTGCGCGATGCCAGGCTGCGTCCTGCGCTGCTGCGATTTGCGCTGGCCACCGCAGCGGTGGCGGTGCTGTCGGGGCTGCAGCTCTGGGCAATCTACGTGCAGACCGGGCGGCATGACCTGAACTGGATCCAGCCGCCCAACCTGACCAGCCTACTGAATCTGTTCTCGCAGCATTTCGTCGATCCGGTGACGCCGCAGCGGCTGCTCCGGCTGTCCGTCCTGCTGGCGCTTCCGGCCTGCGGGTTGTTGCTGGCACATCTGCCCTGGCTCCGCCTCGGCCGGACCCGAGCCTTGCTGCTGATGGGCATCCCGGCGCTGTTCCTCGCCGCCTGCATCGGGCTGAGCTTCATCAGCCCCTTTCTCATTCCGCGCATGACCATCTGGATCGGTGTGCCGCTCAGCCTGCTCGCCGGCATGGCCTTGGCGTCCGCGGCACCGATATGGCTGCGGGGCGGCTTTGCCCTGATGCTCGCTGCCTGCATCGCCATCGGGCTGAACGGCACCTATGTGCGGGTGCTGGCGGAAAAGGAGGACTGGCGCGGGCTGATGGCGGAGCTGCTGCCGCAGCTTGGCGCGCAGGACATGGTGGTGATCGGCCCGGACACCAGCCTGCTGCCGATGTTGCATTACGCCGAGGGCAGCTTCCACAACAATGGCCGCGAGCTGTTCCGCTGGGAGCCAAAGCGGCGTCCACCCGACCTCTATCAGCCGGACCATGTGCAGACCCCGGTCGCGGCCTCGACCGAAGCGCTTATCGAGCAGGCCCGGCAGGGGCGCCGCGTCTGGCTGCTGCTGCGTTCGACCGACTGGCGGGACCATGCTGGCTACGCGCTCGGCGCGCCGCGGCCGCCGGACGAGATCGACCAAAGCCATCCCATGGTGGTGCTGGTGCGCTGGTAGGGCCGTTGCGGGGAGCGTTCAGGACCCGGCGCGGCTGGACAACGGCTCGGCGGCGACCGGTCCCGGCGCCGCGCTCGGCAGGTGCCGGCCGACGATGTAGAGTGGCCTGCCCTTGGTTTCGTTGAAGATCCGGCCGAGATACTCGCCGATGACGCCGAGTGTTATCAGCTGCACGCCGCCGAGGAAGAGCACGACTGTCATCAGGCTTGGATAGCCCGGCACCGGATTGCCATAGACCAATGCCTTCACCGCAACCTCACCGCCATAGATCAGCGCCACCGCAGCGGTGGCGAGGCCGAGCCAGGTCGCCAGCCGCAGCGGCAGAGTGGTGAAGCTGGTGATGCCTTCCACGGAAAGGTTGAAGAGCCTGCCGTAATTCCACTTCGTCCTTCCGGCGGCGCGGGGCGCGCGGTCGTAGAGTACCGCCTTGGCTGGAAATCCGACCCAGGCAAACAGTCCCTTCATAAAACGGTGCCGCTCGCGCAACTGCAGCAGCGCATCCACGGCGCGACGGCTCATCAACCGGAAGTCGCCGACATCAGGCGGCAAGCGCACCGGGCCGCCAACGCGACCCATCAGCCGGTAGAAAGCATGCGCCGTCGTCTTCTTCATCCAGGTCTCGCCGGCCCGGCTGCGGCGCTGGGCATAGACCATGTCGAAGCCTTCCCGCCAGCCGGCGACCAACTCCGGGATCACCTCCGGCGGATCCTGCAGATCGACATCAATGACGATCAGCGCACCGCTGGCTTGTGCGTGATCGAGTCCGGCTGTCAATGCCGCCTCCTTGCCGAAATTCCGGCTGAGGCTGACCACTGCCACTTCCGGCTGGATCATCCGCAATGCCTCGAGCACCAGGAGGCTGCGGTCGCGTGAGCCGTCGTCGACATAGACCGCTTCCCATGTCAGGCCCAGGCCATCCATCACCGCCGCAAGCCTGGTGTGGAAGCGGTTGATCACCGCCTCCTCGTCATACACCGGGACCACCACCGAAAGCTGCGGCGCGGGGCACCGTGGCGGCTCGTCGCGAGGCAATTGCCGCCGGCCAAGAGCCGTCATTTCGCCGACCATGCGGCCACCATCATCCATGCGTGGGTTCCGTCCTCGCGCGGCGCGATGCTAGTTGCGAGCGGCTTGCGGCCGAAGTCGCAATGCAGCGATGTGCGCAAATGCCGCAACCATCCCAGGGCACAAACAAAACATCTGCGTGACACCCGTGACCACAGGTTGCGGCGCCGCAGCGGCTCGCGTTCACTGGCCGCGCTGATCGTTCCGTGATCCGGTTGGAATCGGGATCGGGAAGCGTGGACGCTGCTGCAATGAAGGTGCTGGCGCTGCAATGGATGTGCTGACAGGGCTGGGCCAGCGGCCGGCGCGCCATCTTCCGCTTACCCTCATGCAATTTCTGCTCCGTACGCGCCATGCGGATGCGTGGTTCGTCTGGCCGCCGGTGCTGCTGACAGTGCTGCTGGCCGGGCGCATGGCGCGCAAGCTGCCGCTGCTGCCAGGCGCCACCGGCGACAGCGCCGCCTACCTCCAGCAGGCGGCCTTCCGCCCACCGTTCTACGGCTGGCTGCTGGAGAGCTACCGGTTCATCACCGGCGGGCTCGAATACCTGCCGCTGGCGCAGCTAGTGCTGCTCGGCGCGGCCCTGGCGGTCTTCGCCGTCGAGTTTGGCCGGCTGCTGCGCAGCCCGCTCATCGGGCTGGCGACGGTGTTCCTCGTGCTGGTGCACACGGCGGTGCATGACTCGCCGAAGTACCTGCTGACCGAGGCAGTGTTCCTTGTCACCGTGCTACTCGGCCTCGCCATGCTGTGCCGCTTCGTCCGGCGTGGGCAGGTTGCGGCACTGCTGATCGCGGCCGGCTGCTTCGGTTTGGCTACCCTGACCCGCAGCACCGGCATGGCCTTCCTACCGCTGCCAGCGATCGTCGCGGCCCTCGATCCACGGCTGCGGTTGTGGCTTGCGCTGCAGCGCGGTGCACTCGCTGGGATAGTGGCGGTCGGCGTGCTGCTCGTCGGCATGGGCTGGACGGCGTTGCGGCACGGGCATTTCGAGATCGGCTCCTGGGCCGGGGTGTCGCTGCTTGGCAAGGCCCTGGTGCTGATCGAGCCGGAGGATGCACGGCGCCTGCCGCTGCCGGTCGGCTTCACCGAGGAGGCCGCGGCCGACAGCCGCCGGCTGATCGCTGCCCAGCCCGACCTCGCCGCCCGGCTGCGGGCGCAGGTTCAGGTTTCCGGCGACGTCCGCTTCCCGGTGTTCTGGATGGCTGCCGACGCCTTCTGGCCGGAATGGCGCGCCGCCGACCTCCGCGAGAAGGGCAAGCTGGCCATGTATCTGGCCCGCGAGCTGGTGATGGCGCATCCCTGGGGCTATGCGCGGATGTGGGCGAATGACTGGCTCTCGCTCGTGATCCATCCGGCCTACTGGCCAGCCTGGGCGACAACCGTGCCGGCGGATTGGAGCGTGTTTCGCTTCTGCCGTGAGCTCGACACCTGCTGGGGGCTGGAACGCTTCGACCTGCCCGTCTTCGGGCTGATCCCGCTCATCGGGGTTTCGGTGCTCGGCACGCTGGCGGCGGCGGTGCTGATCCCGGTGCTGGGCTGGCGGGCGCTGCGCCGGCGGGCCAGCCCGGTGGAGGTGCTGATGCTGGGCATGGCGCTGGTGGTGCATGCCAGTCTGCTGGCCACCTCGGCCTTCGAGGCCGGGCATGTTCGCTACACCGTCGCATTGCACATACTGGACCTGGCATTGCTACTCTGGCTCACGCGCGGCCTGATGCGGCTCGGCACGCGGACATGAGCGGCTTGCGCCTGACCAACGCCGGGCTGGCCTGGCTGCTGGCGGCGCTGGTGGTGGCGACGGCGGCGCTGACGCCGCTGCTCGGTGTGCCGGTGTACGGCCGCAACTTCGGGCATGACGCGAATTTCGCGCTGACCGCGCTGCACTGGATGGACAGCGGCATCGCCGCGGGGCGGTGGTGGCCGCGCTGGGTGCCGGAGACGCATTGGGGCCTCGGCGGCTACACCTTCTACACCTATCCGCCGCTGGCCTATTGGGCGGCGGCGTTGCTGAAGCGCCTCAGCGGGCTCAGCGTGGCCGATACGCTGGCGCTGGCGGTCATGCTCTGGCGCCTTGGTTTCCTGCTCGGCTGCTACCTTTGGCTGCGGCGGCATGTCGCGCCGGCGGTGGCGCTGGCGGCGGCGGCGCTGGCGGCGCTGCTGCCCTATGCGGCGGTGATCAACCCCTGGATGCGCTTCGCCCATGCCGAGCTTGCCGGATCGGCAATGCTGCCCTTCCTGCTGATCGCCATCGAGCGCGCCGCCGAGCACCGCGACGGCCGTGGCCTGCCCGGCCTCGCCCTCGGCTTCGCCGCGCTGGCGCTGACCCACCTGCCGACCACCGCCCTGGTGGCCCATGTCGCGCCGCTCTATGCCTGGGCCTATGCGGGCCCGCGCGCTGCGCTGCGCACCGTCGCGGGTGGTGCCGCCGGCGCGGGCTTGGCCGCCTGCTACTTGCTGCCGGCCGCCGGGCTGTTGCGTCAGGCGAATTTCGAGGGGCTGGACGACGGCACCTGGGAACGCAGCCTGCTGGGCTGGAGTGCGCTGCGCGGCACCATCACCTGGGTGCAGTTCATCCTCACCGTCTGGATCGCATCCGCGCTGACCGTGACCGCGGCGGTGTTCTTCCGCTGGCAGGCGCCCGCTGTCTCGCCGTTGCGGCGTGGGTCGATGCTGCTGCTGCTGGCTGCGGCGGCGTTGATGACGGTGGTGAGCTTGCCGCTCTGGCTGCTGCTGCCGCAGCTGCGCTCCATCGAGTTTCCCTGGCGCGCCGCCGGGCTGCTGACCCCGGCCCTGGCTGGGCTGGCGGCGCTGGCGCTGGCCGCGGGCGGCGCCTGGGCGCGGCGGGGCGTTCTGGCCCTGGGGCTGCTGGGCGCGGCGCTGGCGCCGCTGTACCTGCTGGCGGTGACCCAGTTCGGCAACCCCGGCTGGCCGCGCTTCCTGCCGGCGGAGGAGCGGTTGGCGCGGGCGCTCTCATCGCCGCGCGGCGCCTCGCCCGAGCATCTGCCGGCAACGGCGGTCGCCGCCGGCTGGCGTTCTCTGTTCGACGGCACCGAGACCTCGACCGGACCGGAGCCACATCCCCGCCCGGTTCCGCCCCCCGGCACAACGCCGCTGCCGGCCGGCTTTCTGGTGCCCGAGGCGACGGTGACATTCGCTCTGCCGCAGTTCCACTTTCCTGGCTGGCAGGCCCGCGACGCCGCCGGCCAGATATTGCCGGTGCGCGCCCGGGCGGATGGGTTCCTGGAGGTGGTGGTGGACCACCCGGCGCGCGGCATCCGCATCGAGGCCGGGGTGACGCCCTGGGAATGGGCGGGCTGGGCCATCACCGGCTTGAGCGCGGCAGGGCTGCTCGGCCTCGGCCTGTGGTGGCGGCCGCGGCGGGCGGCAGCGGCGGCGCTGCATGGCGCCGGCTAAGCCGGGCGCTACCGAGCCTCACCTGCTGCCCACCTGAAGCGGGCTGCCGTCACCGCATCCTGGTCGAGCGCCGTCGCCACAGCGGCGCGGCTGGCAGCGGTGTCGGCCAGGGCCACCACCCGCTCGAACCAGGGGCATTGGCCGCGCACCCGGGCCTGGAACAGCCGGTCCAGCGCCACCGCCGCGGATGGGCGGCCTTGGCAGCAGGCGCAGGCCGGCGCATGCGGTGTGGACGGGTCGAAACCCTCCGCCACCACTGCCCTGGCCTGCCCTGAAGGGAGCACGCCGAGTACCGCAGCCGGCGGCCCAGCCGCCAGCGCCGCGGCCAGCGCTGCTGGGTCTTCGACCAGAATCAACGGAATGCGGGCATCCAGGGTCCAGGCCATCTGCAAATTCCAAGCTTGATACTAGACATAAGGATGTCTTTATGTGATATCCAGCCCGATGGATGAGTTGCTGGCCCAGTTGCGCGCCGCCGCCGAACCGACCCGGCTCCGCCTGCTGGCGCTCTGCGCTCGCGGGGCCTTCTGTGTCTCCGACCTCTGTGCCGTGCTCGGCCAATCCCAACCCCGCCTGTCGCGCCATCTGAAGCTGCTGGTCGAGGCCGGGTTGCTGGACCGGGTGCCGGAGGGTGCCAACGCCTATTTCCAGCTTCCCGCCGATGCGGAGGTGGCACGGCTGGTCCTCGCCCGGCTGCCCGAGGACGATCCGCTGCTCGCCGCCGACCGCCGTGCCGCGGTGCGGCTGGCCGCCGAGCGGGCGCGCGAGGCGTCCGAGGCGTTTCGTCGCGACGGCGCCGATTGGGACGAGGTCCGCGCCTTGGGCCTGCCGGCCGACGCGATCGAGCAGGCGATCCTTGGTCTGCTGCCGCCGGAGATCCCGCATTTCCTCGACATCGGCACCGGCACCGGCCGCCTGCTGGAACTGGCGGCCGACCGGACCGGCCGGGCGCTCGGCATCGACGCCAGCCGCGACATGCTGGCGCTGGCCCGGGCGCGGCTGGCGGAGCGCGGCCTGGCTGGCCGCTGCACGGTGCGCCAGGCCGATATGTACCGGCTGCCGCTGCCGGATGCCGGCTTCGACGTGGTCGCCTTGCAGATGGTGCTGCACTACGCCGAGGACCCCGCCGCGGCGCTGGCCGAGGCTGCCCGCGTGCTGCGGCCGGAGGGGCTGCTGGTGGTGGCTGACCTGGTGTCGCATGAACGGGCGGAGCTGCTCGAACGCCACGTCCATCGCTGGCCTGGTTTCGATGATGCGGCGCTGGCCGGCTGGCTCGGCGCCGCCGGCTGCGCCCCGCTGCCGCCTGTCACCGTGCCGGGACCGCTCGCCGTGCGCCTCTGGCCGGCGCGGCGGCTGCCCGGCTTCGTCGCCCCTGCGGCGGCGCTTACATTCTGATCCGGAAGCATTCCCATGGCCCGTCCCCCGCTGCTCGATGCCCTGCGTGACCGCGTGCTGCTTTGCGACGGCGGCATGGGCAGCCGGGTGCAGGCGCTGACCCTCAATATCGACCGCGACTATTGGGGCAAGGAGAATTGCACCGAGGTGCTGAACCTCTCGCGCCCTGACCTCGTGCGCGACATCCACCGTGGCTACTACGAGGCCGGCGCCGACATGGTGCTGACCAACAGCTTCGGCGGCTCGCCGGTGACGCTCGGCGAATTCGAGCTGACCGAGCGCGCCTTCGAGATCAACAAGCTGGCCGGCGAGCTGGCGCGCGAGGCGGCGGAGAGCTTCGCCGATGGCCGCGACCGCTGGGTGATCGGCGACATCGGGCCCGGCACCAAGCTGCCGAGCCTCGGCCACATCGACTACGACAGCCTGCAGGCGGCGCTGGAGGAGCAGTGCCGCGGGCTGATCGCCGGCGGCGTCGATGCCATCCTGACCGAGACCAACCAGGACACGCTGTTCATCAAGGCGGCGGTGAACGCGGCCAAGGCGGTACTGCGGCAGACCGGCAAGGCGCTGCCGATCTTCGTGCAGGTGACGGTCGAGACCACCGGCACGCTGCTGGTCGGCCCCGACATCGCCGCCGCGGCAACCGTGGTGCAGGCGCTGGACGTGCCGCTGATCGGGCTGAATTGCGCCACCGGCCCGCAGGAGATGGCCGAGCATGTCCGCTGGCTCAGCCAGAACTGGCCCGGCCTCATCAGCGTGCAGCCCAATGCCGGCCTGCCGGAACTGGTCGATGGCAAGACCCACTACCCGCTGGGCGCCACCGAGATGGCGGGCTGGATGGAGCGCTTCATCCGTGAGGATGGCGTTAACCTGATCGGCGGCTGCTGCGGTACCTCGACGCCGCACATCGCCGCGCTGGATGCGATGCTGCGCAAGCACGATTCCTGGCGGCCGGCGCCCGTCGCGCGGAAATTCCACTGGGTGCCCGCGGTCGCCAGCCTCTATGGCGCGACCTCTCTGCGCCAGGAGAATGCCTATTTCTCCATCGGCGAGCGCTGCAACGCCAATGGCAGCAAGGCGTGGCGCGAGCGCCAGGCGGCGCATGACTGGGACGGCTGCGTCGCCATGGGCCGCGAGCAGGTGGGAGAGGGGTCGAACAGCCTCGACATCTGCACCGCCTTCGTCGGCCGCGACGAGATGGCCGAGATGAACGAGGTGATCCGCCGCTTCACCGGCAGCGTCAACGCGCCGCTGGTGATCGACAGCACCGAGACGCCGGTGATTGAGGCTGCGCTCAAGCTGCATGGCGGCAAGCCGATCATCAACTCGATCAATTTCGAGGATGGCGAGAAGGCGGCCGAGGATCGGCTGATCCTGGCGAAGAAATTCGGCGCGGCGGTCATCGCCCTGACCATCGACGAAGTGGGCATGGCGAAGACCGCGGAGGACAAGCTCCGCATCGCCCGCCGGCTGGTGGATTTCGCCTGCAACAAGCACGGGTTGCCGCAGAGCGACCTGCTGATCGACCCACTGACCTTCACCATCGCCACCGGCAATGAGGATGACCGCAAGCTGGGGCAATGGACGCTGGAGGGCATCCGGATGATCCGGGAGGAATTCCCTGACATCCAGATCATCCTCGGCCTGTCAAACATCAGCTTCGGCCTGAACCCCGCGGCGCGGCACGTGCTGAACAGCGTCTTCCTGGATCACGCGGTGAAGGCCGGCATGACCGGCGCCATCGTCCACGTCAGCAAAATCAAGCCGCTGCACCAAATTCCGCCGGAGGAGGTGCAGGTGGTGGAGGATCTGATTTTCGACCGCCGCCGCGAAGGCTACGATCCGTTGCAGAAGCTGCTGGAGATCTTCTCCGGCCGGAAGGCGGCGGACAACGTCGCCAAGGTGAAGGCGGCGACGGTCGAAGGGCGGCTGAAGGACCGCATCGTCGACGGCGACCGCAAGGGCCTCAATGAGGAGTTGCAGGCGGCGCTCGATCAGGGCCTGACGCCGCTCAGCATCATCAACGAGGTGCTGCTGGACGGCATGAAGGTGGTGGGCGAGCTGTTCGGTGCCGGCAAGATGCAGCTGCCCTTCGTCCTGCAAAGCGCGGAGACGATGAAGGCCGCCGTCGCCTACCTCGAACCCTTCATGGAGAAGGTCGAGGGGCAGGAAAAGGGCACCATCGTGCTGGCCACGGTGAAGGGCGATGTGCATGACATCGGCAAGAACCTGGTCGACATCATCCTGACCAACAACGGCTATCGCGTGGTCAACCTCGGCATCAAGGTGCCGCTGGCCGACATGGTCGCGGCGGTGAAGCAGCACCGGGCGCATGCGATCGGCATGAGCGGGCTGCTGGTGAAATCCACCGTGGTGATGCGCGAGAATCTGGAGGAGATGCAGCGCCAGGGGATCGAGCTGCCGGTGCTGCTGGGCGGCGCCGCGCTGACCCGGAACTATGTCGAGGACGACTGCGTCCGCGCCTATGCCAATGGCGAGCCGACCGGCCGCGTCGCTTATGCGCGGGACGCCTTCGACGGGCTGCACCTGATGGACAAGGTGACCGGCAACGGCTTCGATGACTACCTCGCCGCCGTGCAGGCGAAGCGGAAGGGCAAGTCGCGCAACGAGAGCCGCACCCTCGGCACCGCCGATCCGCGCGGCTTCGCCCCAGTGGAAGTCGGCTATGCACAGGAACGCCGCCGCCGTGTCACCGCCGGCGAGCCGATCCCCGACCCGCCTTTCTGGGGCGCGCGGGTGATCGAGGCGGCGCCGAAGGCGGTGGTGCCCTTCATCAACGAGCGCAGCCTCTATCAATTCCAATGGGGCTTTCGGAAGCAGGGCCGCAGCCTGGAGGACTTCCTCGGCTGGGCGAAGCAGGAGCTGCGTCCCGTCCTCCGGCGCATGCTGGCCCTGGCGGAGGAGAAGCAGATCCTGCGACCGCAGGCGATCTACGGCTATTGGAAATGCGCCGGCGTCGGCAACGACCTCGTGCTGTTCGAGCCGGATGGCAGCACCGAGGTGGCCCGCTTCACCCTGCCGCGCCAGCCGAAGCAGGATGGCGAGTGCATCGCCGATTTCGTCCGCGACATCGGCGACGGCCCGGAATCGCGCGACGTGATCGGGCTGCAGGTCGTCACCGTCGGGCAGAAGGCCAGCGACGTGGCCCGCGAGTGGTTCGAGGAGAACCGCTACCAGGACTACCTCTACCTGCATGGTCTGAGCGTGGAGATGGCCGAGGCGATGGCGGAATACGTCCACAAGCGGATCCGCGCCGAGTGGGGATTTTCGGAATTCGATGACCGTGACATGGACCGGATGCTGAGCCAGGGTTACCGCGGCGGCCGCTACTCCTTCGGCTACCCGGCCTGCCCGCGGCTCGAGGATCAGGTGCCGCTGCTCAAGCTGCTGGGCGCGGAGCGCATCGGCGTGACCATCAGCGACGAATGGCAACTCCATCCGGAGCAATCGACCAGCGCCATCGTCCTGCACCACCCGCGGGCGAAGTATTTTTCCGTGTGATTGCGGCCTTGCCGGTGTGAGCCGGACCGGCACCGCCGCCCGGCTCACAGCATTGACGATTGAATTGGCGGGCCGGATCATCTGACCTCCGGATGCCCTGCGTCGCGGCCGGGCCACCGGGGGGTTGCCGGGCCGGCGGCAGCCGGGGCATGAACCGAACCTCCCCCCGGAGCCACCGCCCTGTTCCCGTTCGTCCCGCCCCCCCGCCGATGAGCCGTACGCTTCGCGTTGCTGCCGGCAGTGTTCTCATCGCCTGCGCCGTGCTGGCGCTGAAGCTCGGCGCCTGGGTGCTGACCGGCAGCGTGGCGCTGTTCGCCGATGCGCTGGAAAGCGTGGTGAACGTCGCCGCCGCCGTCGCCACGCTGGTCGCGGTGCAGTTCTCGGCCATGCCGCCGGACGCCAACCACCCCTACGGCCACACCAAGGCGGAGTATTTCTCGGCGGTGCTCGAAGGGGCGCTGATCGTCGTCGCCGCCATCGTCATCCTGGATGAGGCATGGGGGGCGATCTACGCGCCGCGGGCGCCGGAGCAGGCGGCGGTGGGCCTGCTGGTGTCGATGGCGGCCACCGCCATCAACGCTGGCTGGGCGGCGGTGCTGTTCCGCCAGGGAAGGCGGGCGAACTCGCCCGCCCTGAGCGCTGATGGGCGGCATCTGGTGGCGGATGTGGTCACTTCGCTCGGCGTGGTGGCCGGTGTCGGCGCAGTGGCGCTGACCGGCATCCTCTGGCTCGACCCGCTGCTGGCGGCGCTGACCGCGTTGAACATCCTGTGGTCGGGCGGCCGGCTGGTGCGGGAATCGGTCGGCGGGCTGATGGATGAGGCGGTGGAGCCGGGGCTGCTGGGCCGCATCCGCACAGCCGTCTCCACTCATGCGGCCGGCGCGATCGAGGCGCATGATCTGCGTACCCGCCATGCCGGCCGCATCACCTTCATCGAATTCCATCTGGTGGTGCCGGGCAGCATGAGCGTCGATGCGGCGCATGCGATCTGCGACCGGATCGAAACTGCGCTGAAGGCCGAGATGGACGGGGCCATCATCACCATCCATGTCGAGCCGGAGGGCAAGGCCAAGCACCACGGGGTGCTGGTGCTGTGACCCCGGCGGTGGCTGTAGTCGGGTCGCGGCTGCCGGTTTCGGGCAGCCGCCGGGCGATCTGGGCGCCGGCTGCTTCCCTGCTGCTGCATGCGGCGGCGCTGGCCGGGGTGCTGCTGCTGCTGCACCGCTCACCGCCACCACAACCCGTTGAGGAGCCGGCCATGGCGATGGTCTGGGAACCCTCCCAGGCCATGGACTCCGCCGCCAACCCCGACGCCGTCGAGCCACCGCCCGCGGTCCCGGCGCCGCCGGAACAGCCCGCCGCGCCGCCGGCCCCGCCCGAGGCAGCGTCGCCCCCGCCGCCGCCGCCGATTGCCGCGCCGGTCGCCCCGCCGATGCCCCCGCCGCCGGTACTGGCCGAGTTGCCGCCGGTCACCCCGGCGGAGCCGCTGCCGTTGGCGCTGCTGCCGACCCCGGACGCGCTGCCGCCGCCTCCGCCGCCGCGCGAGGCTGTCGAACCGCCACCGCCGCCGCCGGAGCACACCGCCGCGGTGCCGGAGGAAGCGCCGCCGGAGGAACTGCCGCTGCCGCCGCCGCCCGTCGCGCCGGCACCGCCACGGCCGGCGCCGCCACGCCAGACCGCCGCCCGCGCCGCGCCGCCAGCCTCCCAACCGGCGCCGGCGCAGGCGCCGGAGCCGGCGGTACAGGCTGGCGGTGCCCGCATCACCGGCATCACCACCAATGCCTCGCCGCTCTACCGTCCGCCGGAGCCCCGCTACCCGGAGGCCGCGCGGCGCCGCAATGAGACCGGCACCGTGCAGGTGCGGGTGCAGGTTGACGAAGCCGGCCGGGTTGCACAGGTGGAGGTGGTCACCAGTTCCGGCTCGCGCGAGCTGGACCGGCTGGCGCAGAGCTACTTCGCCCAGTGGCGCTGGCGGCCGGCGATGCGCGATGGCCAGCCGGTGGCCGGCCAGGTCGTCACCGCCATCACCTTTCGCCTGAGTCCTTGAACCCCCCAGGCCCTCGAGGTTCCCGACATGGTCAAGCTTGACGTCATCACCACCCGCGGCGGCGACGGTGGGGAGACCTCGCTCGGCGACGGCAGCCGCATCCGCAAGGATGCGCTGCGGGTCGAGGCGATGGGGGCGGTGGATGAGGCCAATGCCGGCCTCGGCCTGGTGCGGCTGCACACCGAGGGCGAGGCGGATGGGATGCTGGCGCGGCTGCAGAACGATCTGTTCGACCTCGGCGCCGATCTCTGCGTGCCCGGCACCGGCGGGGCACGGCTGCGGGTGACGGCGGCGCATTGCCTGCGGCTGGAGGCGGAGATCGGGGCGATGAACGCCGTGCTGCCGCCGCTGCGCAGCTTCGTGCTGCCCGGCGGCACGCCAGGCGCCGCCGCCGCGCATATGGCCCGGACCCTGCTGCGCCGGGCAGAACGCGCGGTGGTGGCGCTGGCGGCGGCGGAGCCGGTGAACCCGGATGCGGTGCGCTACCTCAACCGCGCCTCGGACCACATGTTCGTGCTGTCGCGGCGGTTGAACGGCGATGGCGCCGGCGATGTGGCCTGGGTGCCGGGCGGAACCGTCGCCACGCCCTGATCACCCGCGCGCAGCGCCGAGCAGGATGACCGCGGCACCGGTGAGGCAAAGCGCGCCGCCGCCCAGATCCCAGGTGGTGACGGCGCGGCCCTCGACCAGCCGCAGCCAGACCAGCGAGGCGGCGATATAGACCCCGCCATAGGCGGCGAAGGCCCGCCCGGCCGCATCGGTCTCCGCCAGGGTCAGCAGCCAGGCGAAGGCAAGCAGCGAGGCAGCGCCCGGCAGCAGCCACCAGCCGCTGGCGCCCTGGCGCAGCACCGCCCAGAGCGCGAAGCAGCCGGCGATTTCGGCCAGGGCGGCGGCAGGAAAGACGAGGGCGGTCGGCACCTCCCGCTCCTACACCAGGGTCGCCGGCGTGGCACCCTGCGGCGGATTGTGTTGATGCCTGAAAGGCAATCCGCCGCAGGCTGTGGTTTGCGGAGAGTTCCGCTCTGGAACAAGGCGAAGCCTGCCGCTTCGCCGCCCACTACAGCGCGAAGCGGGTCCCGACCAGCACACTGCGCCCCGGGGTGACGAAGCCGTTCTGCGGCTCGAACCGGCTGTTGCCGAGGTTGCGCGCCTCGAGGAACAGCGCCGCCTGGTCGAAGGCCTGCCAGGTCGCGGTGAGGTTCACCACCGTCCCGGCCGGGGTGCTGCGCCCGGCCGGGTTGCTGCCGTCGTCGGCGTAGATGTAGTCCACCGCCCGGCCGGTGAAGAGCACGGTCGGCGCCACCACCAGCCTGGGCAGCGGCTTCAGCCGGGCATTCACGCTAACGACATGCTCCGGCCGCCGCGCCAGCCGCTGGCCGGTTGCGGCATTCGTCGCCTCGGTGATGGTCCAGGCGACCGTCGCCTCGGCCCAGGTGGCCGGCCGCAGGGTCAGGCCCAGCTCGGCGCCGTGGATGTCGGCGCGATCGACATTCACCAGCGTGGTGAAGCTGCTGTCGAAATTGATCAGATCGGTGACCCGGCTCTGGAAATAGGTCCAGCCAAAGGTAGCCGCATTGGCCCGGCCGAAAGCGGGCAGGTCGGTCTCGGCGCCGATCTCCCAGCCGGTCGAGCGCTCCGGCTTCAGGTCGGGGTTGCCGCGGAAGAAGGGCGTCACGCCGAAGCGCTGGAATAGTGCCGGTGCCTGGAAGGCAGTGCCGGCCGAGACCCTCAGCCGGGAGGCGATCTCCGGCAACGCCAGCACCGCGCCAAGCCGCCAGGTGGTCGCTTCCGCATTGCCGGTGACGCTGTCGTGCCGCAGCCCGGCGGTGAGGTCGAGCCGGCCAAAGGCGCGGTACTGCAGCGTGGCATAGCCGCCGGTGGTGTGCTGCGTTGCATCAACCCGGGTGAAGCTCTCGCCGAACATGCTGGTGGAGGTGCTGCGCTGGCGCGAGTCCTCCACCGCATGGGCGATGCCGAAGCCGAGCGCCCCGTCGCCGAAGGCGCCGAAGCTGGGCAGCCGAAGGGTGTTGCCCCAGTCGAGGCTGGTGCGGGTGCCGAGATAGAAATCGCGGCTGCTCTCATCCGGGGTGATGGAATCCGGCTGGTTCAGGTAGCGGCGGCGATCCTCGGTGCGGGCGATGCGCAGGCCGGTGGACCAGGCACCGTCCAGCAGCCTGGTCTCGCCGCGGATCTGGCCAAGGATGCGGCGGTCGCGGCCACCGGCATTCGGATCATCGGTGCGGATGCCGTCCGACAGCCGGTCGTTGTCGAATCCGAAGCGGTTCTCCCGCCAGCGCAGCAGCCCCTCGATGCGCGTGCCCTCGGCCGGCGTCCAGCCGAGCCGCGCGGTTGCGGCCTGGCCGGAGAAGCCGTCGCGCTCGCCGGTGCGGGTGGCCATCCGTGGCGGCAGGATGTCGAAGCCGCGGGTCGTGAGCGACTGGCCGGAGAGGAGATAATCCACCGTCCCGACCGTGCCGGCAACGCCGGCGCCACCGCGCAGGGTGCGCTGCGTGCCGCCGGCGAGCTCGCCGTAGGGCGCGAAAGCGCGGTCGGTGGGCGCCCGGCGCGTCACGATGTTGACCACGCCGCCGATCGCCGCCGAGCCATAGGGGGTGGAGGCTGGGCCGCGCAGCACCTCGACCCGCTCGACATCGAACAGCAGCTCATTGCCGAAGTTGAAGGCGCCATTCGCCTCGGCGGGGTCATTCACCGGCACCCCGTCCAGCAGGACCAGGGTGTTGCGGCTGCCGGCGCCGCGCAGGAAGGCGCTGGTCTGGCCGCCGAGCCCGCCGGAGAGGCGGAGGCCGGGCACCGCCGTCAGCGCCTCGGCAAGCGATTGGTAGCCGCGCTCCTCGATGTCCTGGCGGGTGATGATGGTGGTGGCGGCGGGCACCCGCTCCTGCGGGGTCGGCACGCGGGTGGCCGAGACGATGGTGTCGGGAATTGCCTGCTGCGCGGCGGCGGGCAGGGCAAGGCCGGCGATCAGGCCGGCAAGGGCATTCAAAGGCAGGCGTCGCATCGGGTCCTCCGTTGCGGCGTTGACGAACGAGCCCCGGCCCAAAGCGATGGGTCGGGACGACGGGCGTCGTTCCCGCAGACGGAAGCCTGCCATGGTGGTGGCAAGGCTATGCTCCGGTGCGCCGGTGCATCCCGCCCGGCACGCGCGAGACAACTCTGCGCCGGCCGGTCTCCTGGCTCGCGGTGGGGATGCCTGATGGCATCCGTGGCCCCGCCGCCTTCTCGCGCCCGCTGGGCGCAATGGCGAATGGAGGGGCCTCACCGCCTACAGTTGCGGGGGCAGCTGCGGACTGGCGAGGGTACAACCCCCGCGTCGCGCATTCCCGTTTCAGCCCTCGCGGGCCACCGGCGCATGGCCGGACCCTTAGCCTGCCACTGGTCCGGTGGAAACTCCCCCAGATCAGAACATCCAGCCGACGGCCTTGAGCCCGACCCAGCAGATCGCCACCAGCACGAAGGTGGCGAAGGCGCAGCCGGCGACGGTCAGCGCCATGCCCCAGCCGGTGACCCGGCTGTCATGCTCCACCAGGCCGAGGGCCATCACGATGTTGCCGAAGGCCGGCGGGCCATTGGTGCCCGGACCGGGCAGGATCAGCATGATGGCGACATAGGCGGTCGTCCAGCCGAACAGCCGGTCGCCGAGCGGGGAGGTGAAGAAACCGGGCCGCGGCTTCACATAGCGCTCGATCTTGCTGAGCCATTTCGAGGAACTGCCGGTCAGCCGCAGCAGGTCTTCCCGCTTCACGCTTTGCCGGGCGAGGAATCTCGGCAGCCACGGCACCCGCCGCCCGAGGCCCATCTGGATACCGAGCAGCAGCACCGGCAGGCCGAAGACCGAAGCCATGCCCGGCAGCAGCGAGGGCAGCAACAGCAGCAGGATCAGCAGGCCAAAGGCGCGGTCGCCAAAGGCTTCCGCCATCTCGCCCAGGCTGATGCGTTCCCCCGGAAACCGGCCCACCACCTCGGCCACGATGCGGGAGATCGGTGCGCCAACGCAATCCTCCGAGGCGATCGTTGATTCACAGCCATGCGGCTGCGCCGCGACGGCCCGCGCCTCGAGGTTTCCGTCCATTCTTTGCCCTTTGTCCCAGCCCCGGTCCGTAGATGTGGTCCGGCCAGCGCAGTGAAGCATCCCAGTGTTCAAGCTGGTTCTCGCAGAGATGGCGCTAAGCCACTGCAAACCAAGCCCTGGCCGATCGCGCTCTTTCCGGGCACGTCACGGCCGACGGCATCCTAGGGGCTGTCAGCGGAAGCTGCACCGGAAATTTCGCCTGATCGGCAACAGGAGCGGGCCGGACACAAGGGGGTGTCCGGCCCGGAACGATTCAGCTGCCGGTGAAGGCCGGCTTGCGCTTCTCCATGAAGGCGCGGCGGCCTTCGCGGTAGTCGGCGCTGTCGAAACAGGCGGCCATGGCGGCGCGGATGGCGTCCAGGTCGCGGTCGGCGGGATCCCGCAGCACCGCCTTGACCGTCTGCTTGTTGGTCTTCAGCGAGAGCGGCGCATTGGCGGCCATGGTGGCGGCCAGCTTCGCCACGGTCGCCTCCAGCTCGGCGACCGGCACCACCTTGTTCACCAGGCCGAAGCGCTCGGCCTCGGCGGCGGGGAAGCGGTCGCCGGTCATCAGGATGAGATGCGCCTGGGCCGGGCCGACCAGATCGACCAGCGCCCGCACCATGTCGAAGTTGTAGGCGATGCCGAGCCGCGCCGCCGGGATGCCGAATTGGCTGTCATCCGAGGCGATGCGGATGTCGGTTGCCATTGCGATGCCGAGGCCGCCACCCATGCAGAAGCCGCGGATCTGCGCGATCACCGGCTTCGGGTAATTCGCCAGCTTGATCCGCCCGGCGCCGGTGATGCGGTCGTACTCCTGCTGCGCATCGGCGTTGGAGCGGGCCTTCTCGAACTGGCTGATGTCAGCGCCGCTGACGAAGGCCTTGTCGCCGGCCCCCTGCAGGACCACGCAGCGTACGCCGGGATCCTCGGCGAAGAGGTCCAGCGCCTCGCCCATGCCGCCCCACATGTCCACCGACATGGCGTTGCGTTTCTCCGGCTGGTTGAACACCACCCGGCCCACCCCGTCGGCGATGCTGGCAAGGATCTTGCCGTTCGCGAATTCCATGTTGCTCATGCCCCGCCGAGTGCCCCTTTGGCCTTCAGGTCCTTGATCTCTTCCGCGGACAACCCGGCTTCCGCCAGGATCTCCGCGCCATGCTCGCCGAGTTCGGGCACGTCGCGATAGACGCCGGTCTCCTTGCCCTCGATGTTCAGCGGCGAGGCGACGATGTGGATGTCGCCGCGCGTCCGGTGCCGCATCGGCATCGCCATCTCCAGGTGCTTCACCTGGGGGTCGTCGAACACCTCCTTGATGTCGTTGACCGGGCCGCAGGGAATGCCGGCTTCCTCCAGCTTCTCGATCCACCATTCGGAAGACTGGGTCTTGGTGACCTCTGAGACGGCCGCATTCACCCGGGCGCGGTCCTTGCTGCGGCCGGCGGAGGTCTTCCACTCCGGTACCTCCAGCCAATCCTCGCGGCCGGCGGCCTTGCAGAAATTGGTCCAGAGCTTCGGCGAGGAGGCGGCGATGTTGATCGGCTTGTCGGTGGTCGGGAAGACGCCCATCGGAATGTTCACCGGATGGTCATTGCCGGCCTGGCCGGCCACCTCGCCGTCCATCAGGTAGCGGCTGGCCTGGAAGTCCAGCATGAAGACCTGCGCTTCCAGCAGGCTGGTGTGGACATAGCCGCCCTGACCGGTGCGCTCCCGGTCATAGAGCTTCATCATGATGCCGAAGGCCAGCAGGTTGCCCGCGGTGAGATCATTGATCGGGATGCCGACCCGCATCGGCCCGCGGCCCGGCTCGCCGGTGATGGTCATCAGCCCGCCCATACCCTGGGCGATCTGGTCGACGCCGCCGCGCTTGCTGTAGGGGCCGGTCTGCCCGAAGCCGGAGATCGAGGCATAGACCAGCCGCGGGTTGATCGCCTTCAGATCGTCATAGGCGATCTTCAGCCGATGCTTCACCTGCATCCGCATGTTCTCGACGAGGACATCGGCGGTGGCGGCCAGCTTCAGGAAGGCCGCGTGCCCGTCCGGATGCTTCAGGTCGAGGGCGATGCCACGCTTGTTGCGGTGCAGGTTCACGCTGTCGAAGCCGTCACGCGCCCCGCCCAGCCCATCGGCGCTGGCTGGCGGCTCGACCCGGATGATCTCGGCGCCCCAATCGGCGAGGTGGCGCACGCAGGTCGGGCCGGCACGGGCGAGGGTGAGGTCGAGCACGCGCAGACCGGCGAGGGGCAGCCGGGTCTCCTGCATCAACTGCGGATCGATGGGGCTTTCGGGCATCGGACGTCCTCCTGTGGTCGCAGCTTAACAGGCCTCAGCGGACCCGCCACTCCTCCACCCAAAGTGAGGTGGCGTTCAGGTGGCCGGTCGGGCGGATGCCGTCCAGCCAGCGCGGCCAGACATGCGCATCGGCGCGGAACCAGAGGGGGAGGGAGGGCAGCTCCTCGGCGTAGATCGCCTGCAGCCGGGCCCAGAGGGCGCGGCGCTTCGTGGCGTCCAGCTCGGTCGGGATGGCCTCCAGCAGCGCATCCATCTCGGCATTGCGGTAGCCGCCGTAATTCTGCCCGGACCAGTTGCGCGCCTCAGTCGGGATCTCATCGGAATGCAGGGTGCTGCGCGGCACGCCCTCCGGCGCGCTGATCCAGGCGAACATCGCCAGCCCCTGGAAGCGGCGCTTCGACAGGGTCTCGGCGAAGAAGACGCGCGGCGGCTCGTTGCGGATGCGCGCCTCGATGCCGGCCTGCCGCCACATGCCCTGCAGCACCTGCTGCACCGCCTCCCGCGCGCGGTTGCCCGCGGTGGTCATCAGTTCCAGCGACAGGCGCTCGCCGGCGGCGTTGCGGCGGATGCCGTCCGGCCCGCGGGTCCAGCCGGCGGCATCCAGCAGGGCAGCGGCGCGGGTGGGATCGAACCCCACGACCGGCACCGATGCGTCATGCATCGGGTCGAGCGGGTTCACGCTGGTGGTCGCCAGCGTCTGCCGTCCCTCGAACAGCCGGGCCACGATCTGCGCCCGATCGGCCGAGAGCAGCAGCGCCTGGCGCACCCGTGCATCGGCCAGCGCCGGGTGGTCGCGCTGCACGTCCAGATGCTCGTAGATCAGCCCGGGCTTGTAGACCACGCGGAAGCGCCAGCTGGTGCGGCGTTCCAGCGCCGCCGCCTGCTCCACCGGCAGGCCCAGCTCGCCGGCCACCATGTCGATCTGCCCGGCCAGCAACTGCGCCTCCAGCGCCGCGGTGTTCTCCACCGTTCGCACCTGGATGCGGCGGAAGGCGGGGGCGGCGCCCTGCCAGGCCGGGTTGCGTTCCAAGGTGACGCCGGCGCCGGGCTGCACTCCGGTGATCCGGTAGGGGCCGGACCAGAGGGCGGGATTGGTGGTCTCGGTGTCATAGGCGGTGCGGTTGCGGTAGCCGCGCGGGTCGGCTTGCCAGCGAGGGCGCTCGACATGCGCGGGCAACGGCTGGAAATCGCCCATGCTGGCGAAATCGAAGGTCACCTTGTCGAGATGCAGGATGATGGTCCGCGCGTCCACTACCTCCAGCGCATGGGCGGAGCGGTAGAATTCGGTGCCACCGAAGCCGGTCGCGGCCTCCCGCCCCGCCTCCCAGGCGAAGCGCAGATCCTCGGCCGAGACCGGCGTGCCGTCGCCCCAGCGGGCATCGGCGCGCAACCGGAAGGTGACCCGGATGCCGGGCTTGCCCTCCGGCGTCGTCTCCAGCGCGGCAAGCCCGTTCCCCAAGGTCGGCAGCGTCTCGCAGAGCATGCAGGCGAGGCGCCAGTCCGGGTCGTAGACGGTGAGCGGGCGGCGGGCGAAGCCGAGGACGTAGGACTTCGCCGCCATGTTCTCGATGTTGGGGTGGAAGGTGGAGGGGTATTGGGTGATGCCGATGGTCAGCGTGTCGCGCCCGTTGGGCTGCGCGGCGGCGGCCCAGGGCAGCGTGGCGGCCGCCAGCAGCAGCGCGCGGCGCAACGGTCGTCGTATGCCGCCCGGCCGATGCCTCCTGTCCCTGGGTCCCCGATGCCTGCCGCCTGCGGATTCCGCCAACGGGTCCGATCCTCCCTATACCAACGGCCGTTGATCGTGACCGGTCAACGCCCCCCAGTCGCCAAGCGGTTCGCTCCGCAAGCCTGGCCATGCGCCCCTTCGGGCACTCGGCATGAATGGAACATTCATGCCGCCGGGACTACTCCGTGCCCTTGGCCTTCGCCTCGGCCGCCGAGCCGATGCCCCCATGCGCCTGCGACCAGGACACCGGGTCCTCGAGGAATTTCCGCACTTCCTTCAGCGCGCCCTCGGCGAAATAGGGTCGCTCCCGGCACACCTCCAGCACGTCCCACCAGGTGCACAGGTGGTGCAGGCTGAGGTTCATGCCCTTCATCGTCTCGAAGCTGCCGGGGAAGACGCCGTAGTAGAAGACCACGAAGGTGTGGTCGCAAGTGGCGCCGGCGTCGCGCAGTGCCTGGGCGAATTTGATCTTGCTGGCGCCGTCGGTGGTCAGGTCCTCCACCAGCAGGGTATTCTTGCCCTCCGGCACGTCGCCCTCAATTTGGGCGCCGCGGCCGAAGCCCTTCGGCTGCTTGCGGACATAGGCCATCGGCGTTGCCATGCGGTCGGCGATCCAGGCGGCGAAGGGGATGCCCGCGGTCTCGCCGCCGGCGACCACGTCGATGGTCTCATAGCCGATGTGGCGACCGATCTTCTCGACGCCAAGGTCGCAGATCCTGGTGCGGGCGCGAGGGAAGTAGATGATCTTGCGGCAGTCGATGTAGACCGGGCTCTTCCAGCCGCTGGTGAAGGTATAGGGTTCCTCCGGGCGGAAGTTCACCGCCTTGATTTCCAGCAGGATGCGCGCGGTGGTCAGCGCGGCGTCGCGGTCCCAATCGGAAGCATGTTGCATGGCCATGGCGCATTCCCCTGCCGGCGGCGTTCGCCCCCCTCGTAACCGCCGGCCCGGCGGCCGTCCATGAGGGAAGCCACACCCGAAGCACCGCGCCGCGCGGGTCCGGCCACCGACCAGGTCTGGGTCCTGGCCGACCCGCGGGCCGGGACGGCGGCGCAGGCGCTCGGCATCGCCGAGCGGCTGGGCCTCGGCTTCGCCATTCACCCGCTCGCCTGGGGTCCGCTGGCGCGGCTGCCCTGGCCGCTGCCGACCCTGGCCGGGCTGACCGCCGCGGCGCGCGCCGGCCTCGGCGGGCCGCCCTGGCCGCGGTTGGTGCTCTCGGCCGGACGGCGGGCGGCGCCGGTGGCGCTCTGGCTCGGCCGGCGCGGCGCCCGCACCGTGCATTGCATGCGGCCGGGGTTCGGCGCGGCGGCGTTCGATCTGCTGGTCATCGGCCGGCACGATGGCCCGCCGGAGGCGCCGAACATCCTGCCGATCCTCGGCGCCTGCCACCGGCTGGCCCCGGCCCGGCTGGCCGTGGCGCGGGCCGAATGGGCGGCGCTGGCAGCGTTGCCGGCGCCGAGGGTCGCCTTGCTGGTCGGTGGCAAGCCCGGTCGGCAGGGGCCGATGGCGCCTGCCGCCGCCGCCGCCATCGCCGCCCGGGTCGCCGGCTTCGCCGGCAGCGTCATGGCCAGCACCAGCCGCCGCAGCGGCCCCGCCGCCGCCGAGGCCATGGCCATGGCCCTCGCCGGCGTGCCGCACCGGCTGTACCGGGCAGGGGAGGCGGGCCCCAACCCCTATGTCGGCTTCCTCGCCTGGGCGGATGCGGTGGTGGTGACCGGCGACAGCGTCTCCATGCTGTCGGAGGCGCTAGCGACCCTCGCCCCGGTCTTCATCGCCGATCCTGGCGGGCTCGGTTCGCGGCATCGGCGGCTGGCCGAGAGCCTGGTTGCCGCCGGCCAGGCCCGGCCGCTGGCGGCGGCGCCGGCGCCCTTCGCCCGGCCGGCGCTGGACGAGACCGGCAGGGTGGCTGCGGCCATCGCCATTCGAGGCTTGCTGTGAGGGGGGACGGTAACGGGGGCGGCGCATCGGGCGAAAGAGCCAGCATGATGCAGCTTCTTCTCCGCGCCGCCTTCCCGCCGGCGCTGCCCGCCGGCCGCGCCCGCGCCTTCCGCTGGCCCTGGCAGGACCAGCGCCGGCGCTTCTCGGCGACGCGGGCCGTGACTTTCGCCCTGCTGTTGGCCCCGGCCGCCTGGGTAGGTTGGCTGGCGGCGAGCCATGGCCTCGGGCCCGAGCCCTGGAAGGAGGGGCTGCGGGAGATCGGCCTCTGGACCATCAGGCTGCTGCTGGTGACCCTGGCGGTGACCCCGCTGGCGCGCATCCTGGCGCTGCCGCAGCTGGCGGGGCTGCGGCGGATGCTTGGGCTCGGCACCCTGGCCTATGCGCTGCTGCACCTCGGCATGTATGTGGCGAACGAGAATTTCCGGCTGCTTCACATCGGCGCGGAGATCCTGCGGCGCTTCTACCTGACCATCGGCTTCGTCGGATTGCTGGGGCTGGTGGCGCTGGGCTGGACCTCGACCGATGGCTGGGTCCGCCACCTCGGCCGAGGCTGGAAGCGGCTGCACCTGCTGATCTGGCCGATCGCCCTGCTCGGCTGCTTCCACTTCTTCCTGCAGTCGAAATCAGCGCTGTGGGAAGCGGTGCTGGTGGCTGGGCTGCTGGTCTGGCTGCTGGCTTGGCGGCTGCTGCCGGCGGGGTGGCGGGCGCGGCCGCTGGCGCTGCTGGCGCTGGCGCCGGTGGCGGCGCTGGGCGGGGCGCTGATCGAATTCGCCTGGTACGCGCTGGCCACCAACCTGCCGGCGGCGCGTATCCTTGAAGCCAATCTGGATGTCACTTTCGGGCTGCGGCCGGCGCTCTGGGCCGGGGTGGTGGCGCTGGCCGTGCCGCTGCTGGCGGTGCTCAGAAGAAGGGCTGCAGGTTCGCCCTGATGCGGGCCAGCACCGGCTGGTCCCTCGGCGGCAGCGGGAAATCCGTGCCGGTGATGGTTTCGAAGGCCTGGATATAGCGTTGCGCCGCTGCCAGGTTCACCTCGGTGGGGATCTCCGGGACCGGGTCCTTGTAGGGGTCGCAGCGGGCGACCACCCAACGGCGGACGAAATCCTTGTCGAAGCTCTCGGGCGCCTCGCCGGCGGTGAAGCGTTCGGGATAGCTGCCGGCGAACCAGTAGCGGCTGCTGTCCGGGGTGTGGATCTCGTCGGCCAGAACGATCTTGCCATCAGCGTCAAAGCCGAACTCGTATTTGGTGTCGACCAGGATCAGCCCCTGCTTCGCCGCCATCTCCCGCCCGCGGGCGAACAGCGCCAGGGCGCGGGCCGAGACCTCCTCCCACTGCGCCGCGGTCAGCAGCCCGGTGGAGAGGATGCGCTCCGCCGTCAGCTCCTCGTCATGCCCGCCGGCGTCGAAGGCCTTGGTGGTCGGGGTGATGATGGTCGCCGGCAGCTTCTGGTTGGGCCGCAACCCGTCCGGGAAGCGGTGGCCGTACATCTCCCGCCGCCCGGCCTGGTACATGGTGAGGATGGCGGTGGAGGTGGTGCCGGCCAGGTAGTCCCGCACCACCACCTCGACCGGCATGATCGTCAGCCGCCGGCACAGCAGCACATTGGGGTCGGGGTAGCCGATCACATGGTTGGGGCAGAGATCGCCGGTGCGGTCGAACCAGAAGCGGGCGAGCTGGGTCAGCACCTGCCCCTTCAGCGGCACCGCGGTGATAATCCGGTCGAAGGCGCTCAGCCGGTCGGTGGCGATGATGATGCGGCTGCCGTCCGGCAGGTCGTAATTCTCCCGCACCTTGCCACGGTAGTGGTTCGGCAGCTCGGGGATGGCCGCGTCCCGGAGGATGAAATCGGCGTAGGGGGCGAGGCTCTCGGCGGTGTGGGGCATGGCCCGATTTAGGCGATGGCGGGGCCCAAGGGCTAGGGGCGTTACGCGCTACCCCGCCCGGTTGAGCCCCGGCCCCGCCCGCGTCATGCTGCGCGGGAAATCCGGAGGATCTGCCGCCATGGCCCGCAAGCACCGCATCGCCGTCATCCCGGGAGATGGGATCGGCAAGGAAACCACGCCCGAGGGCTTGCGTGTGCTGGACGCCGCCGCCCGCCGCTTCGGCTTCGAGCTGGAGCTGACCCATTACGACTGGTCCTGCGAGACCTATGCGCAGACCGGCAAGATGATGCCGGAGGATGGGCTGGACCGGCTGAAGCAGTCGGACAGCGTCTTCCTCGGCGCCGTCGGCTGGCCCGGGGTGCCGGACCATGTCTCGCTCTGGGGGCTGCTGATCCCGATTCGTCGCGGCTTTGACCAGTATGTGAACCTGCGCCCCTGCAAGCTGCTGCCCGGCGCCACCACGCCGCTGGCCAACCGCGGTCCGGCCGACATCGACTTCTACGTGGTGCGGGAGAATACCGAGGGCGAGTACAGCAGCGTCGGCGGCCGGATGTTCCCAGGCACCGACCGCGAATTCGTCTCTCAGCAATCGATCCTCACCCGCATCGGCTGCGACCGGGTGATGAAATACGCCTTCGAACTGGCGATGACCCGCAAGCGCAAGAAGGTGACCAGCGCCACCAAGTCGAACGGCATCACCTTCACCATGCCCTATTGGGACGAGCGCTTCGCCGAGATGGCGAAGGCCTACCCGGAGGTGACCACCGACCAATTCCACATCGACATCCTCTGCGCGCATTTCGTCCAGCATCCCGACTGGTTCGACGTGGTCGTCGGCTCCAACCTGTTCGGCGACATCCTGAGCGACCTGGGGCCGGCGGTGGCGGGCTCGATCGGCATCGCCGCCAGCGCCAACATCAACCCGGAGAAGACCTTCCCCAGCATGTTCGAGCCGGTGCACGGCTCGGCGCCCGACATCGCCGGCAAGTGGATCTGCAACCCGATCGGCCAGATCTGGTCCGGCGCGATGATGCTGGAGCATCTGGGCGAGAAAGCCGCGGCAGATGCCATCACCGATGCCATCGAGACCATGCTGCGCGACGGCGGCCCGCGGACCCGCGACATGGGTGGCCAGGCGGGCACGGTGGATGTGGGCAAGGCCCTGGCGGAGGTCGTCGGCCGCGGCTGAATCGCGCGGCGGGCGGCCGGTTCGCAGGCCGGTTGAGGAGGCGTGGCGCGCCTGCCTCACCCGGCATCGGATCCCGCCCGTCCATGTGTAGGACCTCTTGCGGCCAAGTGGCTCGGATCAAGCCGCTTTGAGGCTTGTCGAGCCACATCCATGCCGTTAGAGTAACGCGCTATTGCGAATGACTCGCAACTGAGTTGCAGGTGGAGGATTCCGGGAATGGGGCGTTTGGCGACCGACGTCAGTGTCACCCTCCGCCGTTGCGAGCGTGCCGTGGTGACCGCCTACCGCGAACTGCGGGAGACCGGTTCCGACGACCTGATGGCCTTCCGCGCCTGCACCACCCTCTACCGCGTGCACCATCCGGAATCCTCGGTGCAGGAGGCACGGCGCCTGGTCGCCGAATGGATCGACCACCATGTCGTGCGCGGCGATGAGGGCCCGACCGACGGCTGCGACTGCGACTGACGCCGGGCGAAGCGCCAGCGCAGCCCAACACCTCCCTGACCGCCGGAGGTCAGGATCTCCGGTCGGTAGCCTGCATGGCCGCCTCAACCGCTCTCATGCCGATGGCGTGCCGCCGTCGGATGCCTGAACGCAGCACTCGGCCCTCTCAAGGATCGCATCCTTCGCGGCCTCAGCCCCGCGCCCAATCGATGGAGACGCGCGCCAGGGCATCGATGGTGCTGGCCACCGGGAAGGGAAGCGCCGGCCCGGCAGCGATGCCGAGCGGAATCTCGGTGCAGCCGAGCACCACCGCCCGGGCACCGCGCGCCATCAGCGCCGCCGCCACCTCGGCAAGCGGGCCATAAGCCTCCGCTACCCGGTTCGCCTTCACCAGCCCGATCGCCGGCGTGACCTGCCGCGCCATTTCCTCCGGCTCCGGCACCAGGCACTCGTAGCCGCGATCCGCCAGCCGGTCCTGGTAGAGTCGCATCGCCAGGGTGCCGGTGGTGCCCATGACACCGATCGGCCCCGCCCGCACGCCGAGCCGGGCAAGCTCCGCCGCCGCGGCATCAACGATGTGCAGGATCGGCAGGCTGGTCGCTGCCTGCATCTCGTCGAACCAGCCATGCGCGGTGTTGCAGGGGATCGCGATGGCCCCGGCGCCGGCCGCCTCCAGCCCGCGCAGGCCATGCAGCAGGGCGGGCAGGGGGTCCTCGCCGCCCGCCAGCCGGGCGGCGCTCCGGTCCGGGATCCGAGGGTCGGACCACAGCACCGCCGGCACATGGTCCTGGTCACGCTCCGCGGGCGTCAGCAGCGTAAGGCGGACCATGAATTGCGCGCTGGCCAGTGGCCCCATGCCACCCAGCACCCCGAGAATCCGTTGCATCCTATCTGAATCCCCTTCGTCAGAGGGAGCATGCTGCCCTAACCGGGCAGCCGCATGAAGTTGGAGGCTGCGGTCGCGCGCGACATCAGCGCCCGCATGTCCGGATCCTCATGCCCGTGCTCCGCGGTCAGCGCTTCCATCGGACAGAAGAATTCATGTGGCTGCGCCACTTGGCTGCGAGCGAAGCCGTCGTAATGCCGGCTCTTCAGGCCGAAGACCACGCGGACATCACGCACCGGCAGGATCAGCGGCAGCGTCGGTTCGGTCTTCAGCATGCGGATCAGCTGCCACCTGGGCGTGGGGTCGTGCGGCTGCAGCGGCGCCAGCAGCCATGGCACCGGGCAGAAGGCCAGCAGCGAGGAGGTGCTGGGGGCGAAGCGGGAGCGCTTGTCGAGCAGGTTCTGAAACGAGGAGCATGCCTCGATGCAGAGGATGTCCACATAGGGGTCGGTGGAGGAGGTGCTGAAATGCAGCCACAGACCATCGGGCAGGGTCCGCAGTCGGTTGGAGCCAGGCAGCTTGAGGAAAGGATGGGCGGCGATAGAGGGGTCGCCAGGGCGCCCGCGCAGCCAGGTCCCCGGTTGCTTGGGGCTGGCGACCACGCCCGGCGGGCGTTGCGGCCATTTCTTCAGTTGCATTCGGACCAGCTGGTCCATCGCACTATGGGTATAAGACCCTGTAGCCTCGCTCATTGGGAGAGTCCTGCGGAATGAATGCAACCTGATGATATAAGAGAGCGTGAATGATCTGGCATCGCAAGAGTTAATCACCGTGAAATTATAATTCCAGCATATCCCCGGAATGATTTCTTGAACTGCAGTCCTGGTGCTTGAGTGAATTTTGATAAACGCCAAGTAAGCAACTGTAATAAGGCGGTATATGAAAAGGCACCGACCTTGCCCTCGTAGCGTGCCGCTTTCGCAGAGTGACGCAAGCGCAGCGGCAGTCAGCGTGCCGGATCCTGCAGGAGCCGCGGAACCGTGCCAATCCAGTGGCCAGCGCGCTTCCATTCGGCCCATCAGCCTACGCGTGTGACGGGGCCGATCGCAGGCTCCGAGGCGCGAGTCATGTCGTGGAACGAACGCCTCTAAGTTGATTTCCAGAAGGCGATCGGCCTGCTTCCCGGCCACCCGACGAACCGCCGCCCGTGGCCCTGGCGCGCGGCGGGCGTATCGCCTCCGGCCGCGCCGTGCTGTGATGCCCGGGCATGTCCGTGCTCGTCTTCGGCTCCGTCAACACCGACCTCGTCTTTGCCTTGCCGGGCTTGCCGGCGCCGGGCGAAACTGTCCTCAGCCCGCGCCACGCCATGCTGCCGGGCGGCAAGGGCGCCAACCAAGCTGTCGCCGCGGCGCGGGACGGCGCCCCCACCGCCTTCGCCGGCGCGGTGGGCGAGGATGCGCTGGCCGAGGTGGCGCTGTCCGGCCTGCGGGACGCCGGGGTGGATCTCGCCCGCCTCGCCTGGGTCGCGGCGCCGACCGCCTGTGCCGCGGTGCTCGTCGACCCGGCCGGGCGCAACCAGATCGCCGTCGGCAGCGGAGCGAATCGTGAGGCCCGGGCCGCCCAGGTCGAAGCCGCGGCGCTCTCCCCGGGCACCCTCCTGCTGCTGCAGATGGAGGTGCCGGCGGCCGAGAATGCGGCGCTGATCCGCCGCGCCCGCGCCGGCGGCGCACGGGTGCTGCTGAACCTGGCGCCGGCGGCGCCGCTGCCGGCCGATGTGCTCGGGGCGCTCGATCTGCTGATCGCCAATGAGCATGAGGCTGCCTGGCTCGGCACCCAGCTTGGCTGCGGCGCCAGCGCCCCGGCGCTGCACCGGGCGCTCGGCGTGCCGGTGGCGGTAACCTTGGGCGAGGCGGGGGCGGAGGCGGCGACCGCCGCCGGCGTCATCGCCACGCCGGCCTTCCCGGTGCGGGCGGTGGACACCACCGGCGCCGGCGATGCCTGGTGCGGCGTGCTGGCCGCGTCGCTCGATCGCGGCCTGCCGCTGGCGGCGGCGATGCGCCGCGCCTCCGCCGCCGCGGCCCTGGCCTGCACCCGCACCGGCGCGGCGATGCCGCGGGCGGCGGAAACCGAGCGCCTGCTCTCGTCTACTCCATGATGATCCTCGGCCCCGCCGTCGCCGCGCTGCCTTGCAGCTTGGCCCAGAGCCGCGCGGCGATGCGCATGTAGGCGGCCGCCTCCTCGGTCTCCGGCCGCGCCGCGACGATCGGGGTGCCGGCATCGGCCAATTCGCGGATCGCCAGTTTCAGCGGCAGCTCGCCGAGGAATTCCACGCCCATCCGCTCGGCCTCCGCCCGGGCCCCGCCATGGCCGAAGATGTCCGCCCGGTGGCCGCAATTCGGGCAGCAGTAGAAGCTCATGTTCTCGATGACGCCGAGCACCGGCACGTTCACCCGCTCAAACATCTTCACCCCGCGCCGGGCATCGAGCAGGGCCACATCCTGCGGCGTGGAGACGATGACGGCGCCGGCCAGCGGCACCCGCTGTGACATCGTCAGCTGCGCATCACCGGTGCCGGGCGGCATGTCCACCACCATGATGTCGAGCGCGCCCCAGGCCACCTGGCCCATCAGCTGCTCCAACGCGCCCATCACCATCGGGCCGCGCCAGATCATCGGCGTCTCGGCATCCACCAGGAAGCCGATCGACATCGCCTTCAGCCCCCAGCGCTGCAGCGGGATGATCTGCTGCCCCTCGGTGCGCGGCTTCTCCTGCGCCCCGAGCATCTGCGGCAGCGAAGGGCCGTAGATGTCGGCATCCAGCAGCCCGACCCGCAGCCCCTGAGCCGCCAGCGCCACCGCCAGGTTGACCGCCGTGGTGGATTTGCCGACGCCGCCCTTGCCGGATGCGACGGCGACGATCTTCTGCACCTCCGGCAGCAGCATCGGGCCCTGGCCGGCGGGTGCCTTCGCGCCGGGCCGCGATCCGGCCGGGGAGGCGGGCTTCGCGGCCTGGCCGGCGCCGCCGGGCTTCGGCCCCTGCGGCTCGCGATGCGCGGTCAGCACCGCGGTCGCACTCAGCACGCCCGGCACGCCGGCAGCGATCTGCTCGGCCTGCTGGCGCAGCGGCTCCATCTCGCGCGCCCGCTCGCGCGGCACGGCCAGGGCGAATTGCACCATCCCATCGCGTGCCGTGAGGCCCTGCAATACTCCGGCTTCCACCACGTCACGCCCGCTGACGGGGTCGCGGAGCTGCCGCAGTGCCGCCTGGACCGCGTCCACCAGTTGCTCGCCCATCGCTTGAAAAGCTCCCCGCATCCGACAATATCGCGCTGAATAGGGCGCGCCGTCCGCCGGCCGCGTCTCCCGCGGTTCGGCAAGGTGTGTCATATGGCTGGACCCCGCCCAAGCATCCAGCCCCCAAGGCGGGCGCCGGCGGCAACAGCAACGACGACCAGCGGAGGCCGACACATACGATGGCGCTGAACAACGGCGGACCCAGCCCTTGGGGAAACCCCCGACCGGGCGGGCCGTGGGGGACGCCGCCGCCCAGCCCACCAGGTGGTGGCAATCGCGGCCCCGGCGGCCCGGGCCCTGATCTCGACGAGCTGATCCGCAAGGCCCAGGACTGGGTGCGCGGCACGCTGGGTTGGCTGCCCCAGGGCGGCGGCGGCGGCATGGCAGGAGGTGTGCTGTTCGTGCTGCTGCTCGGCGCCTGGCTGGCCTCCGGCATCTACCGGGTGCAGCCGGATGAGCAGGGCGTGGTCCTGCGCTTCGGCGCCTTCAGCAACACCACGCTGCCCGGCCTGAACTACCACCTCCCCTGGCCGATCGAGAGCGTGCAGACCCCACGGGTCACCACCGAGAACCTGGTGTTCATCGGCTATCGCTCCGGCGAGCAGCCGGCTGTGCGCGGCCCGGTCGGGCGTGACGTGCTCGAAGAATCGCTGATGCTGACCGGCGACGAGAACATCATCGATATCGACTTCGTCGTGCGCTGGCGCATCCGCGATGCCGGCGACTTCCTGTTCAACACCCGCAATCCCGAGACCACCATCAAATCGGCGGCCGAGAGCATGATGCGCGAGGTGATCGGCCGCACCCCGATCCAACCAGCGCTGACCGAGGCGCGCGGCCAGATTGAGACCCAGGTGGCCCAGGGCACCCAGGCGATCATGGACCAGTACGGCGCCGGCGTGGCAATCACCCAGGTGCAGCTGCAGAAGGTCGACCCGCCCGCCGCAGTCATCGAAGCCTTCCGCGACGTGCAGCGCGCCGCGGCGGACCGCGAGCGTCAGCGCAATGAGGCCGAGGCCTACCGCAATGATATCATCCCCCGCGCCCGCGGCGAGGCGGAGCGGATGATGCAGGAAGCCCAGGGCTTCCGCGACAGCCAGGAAGCCCGGGCCCGCGGCGAGGCGCAGCGCTTCATCAGCGTGCTCGGCGCTTATCAGCAGGCCCGCGACATTACCATGCGACGGCTCTATCTCGAGACCATGGAGGACATCCTGCGGCGCAATTCGAAGGTCATCGTGGATGACCGGCTGCAGGGGCTGGTGCCCTTCCTCAACCTGGGCGGCGAACCCCTCCCGCAGCAGCGCCCCGCGCCGCCACGCCCAGGGGCACCCACCGCGCCCGCACCGGCACCGAGCGGCCAACGTGGCGTCACGGGGGTGCCGCGATGAACCGCCTGATCATGGTGGCAGGCGTCCTCGTCGTCCTGCTGTTCATCACCGCCTCCTCGCTGTTCACCGTGCACCAGACCCAGCAGGTGCTGATCACCCAGTTCGGCGAGCCGAAGCGGGTGGTGCAGGAACCAGGGCTGAACGTGAAGGTGCCCTTCATCCAGACGGTCATCGGCTTCGACCGGCGGCTGCTGGATTTCGACGCGCCGGGGCAGGAGGTGATTCTCGGTGATCAGCGGCGGATCGTGGTGGACACCTTCACCCGCTACCGTATCACCAACCCGCTGCGCTTCTACCAGACGGTGGGCGCGACCGAGACCGGCATCCGGCTGCGGCTCGGCCCGATCGTCTCCTCCACGCTCCGCAACACCCTCGGCAGCGAGACGCTGCTGGCAGTGCTCTCGGCCGACCGGGCGCGCATCATGGGCGAGATCCGCCAGCGGGTGAACAGCGAGGCGCAGAGCTTTGGCATCGAGGTGACGGATGTCCGCATCCGCCGCGCCGACCTGCCGGAGGAGAACACCCAGGCCATCCTGTCCCGCATGCAGTCGGAACGCGAAAGGGTGGCACGGGAGCAGCGCGCCGAGGGCGCCGAGCAGGCCCAGCGCATCCGCGCCAGTGCCGAGCGCGAGCGCACCGTGCTGCTGGCCGAGGCACAGTCCCAGTCAGAGATCCTGCGCGGCCAGGGCGAGCAGACCGCCATCCGCATCTTCGCCGAAGCCTTCGAGCGTGACCCGGAGTTCTTCCAGTTCTGGCGAACAATGCAGGCCATGCGCGAGGCCTTCTCGGAGGGCGACGCCCGGTTGCTGCTGAGCCCGGATAGTGACTTCTTCCGCTACTTCCGGACCATCCCGCAGATGGGTGATGCTCCGCCCCAGGCCGCCCGCGTCCCAGCGCCGGCGCAACCTGCGGCTACCCTGGCCCCGGCGCAGCCGGCCGCTGCCCCGCCGCAATGAGGCCCGGGCCGGAGGATGTGTCCTCCGGCCCCAGCCTGCCGTAGCCTTCAGGGCGTCGCGGGCGTTCCATACTGCACTGCCGCCCCCAATCCGAGGTGTCCCCGATGCGCCTTCCCCCGCTTGCCGTGGCCGCGCTGATTGCCACACTGCCCCTCGGGCCGGCTTTTGCCCAGGCGCCGGCCAGCCCACCAGCCGCGATACCCCCGGCCGATCCCTCGGCCAATGCGCCGTCGGCCGTGCCGATGCGGGACGCGCCGTCGTCCTTCGCACCGCTCGCCCGGCAACTGCTGCCGTCAGTGGTGAACATCTCGACCACCCAGAATGCGCAGGGCCGCGGCGGCGCTCCACGCCCGGATGCGCCGGATCAGCCGCAGGCCCCGCCCGGCAGCCCTTTCGAGGAATTCTTCCGCGACTTCTTCAATCGCAACCGCCCCGGCCAGCCGGGCAGCCCGGAACAGCAGCGGCCGCGGCGGGCGCAGTCGCTCGGCTCCGGCTTCGTCATCGATGCCTCCGGCATCGTGGTGACCAACAACCACGTCATCGACGGCGCCGACGAGATCAACGTCATCCTGCAGGACAACACCAGCATCCGCGCCGAGCTGCTGGGCACCGACCCGCGTACTGACCTCGCGGTGCTGCGCATCAAGACCGACAAGCCGCTAACCGCGGTGCGCTTCGGCGACAGCGATACCGCACAGGTCGGCGACTGGGTGTTGGCGATCGGCAACCCCTTTGGCCTCGGTGGCACCGTCACCGCCGGCATCGTCTCGGCCCGCGGCCGTGACATCCGCCAGGGGCTCTACGATGACTTCATTCAGACCGATGCGGCGATCAACCGCGGCAATTCCGGTGGCCCGCTATTCAACCTGCAGGGCCAGGTGGTCGGCATCAACACTGCCATCTACTCGCCGACCGGCGGTTCCATTGGCATCGGCTTCTCCATCCCTTCCAACCTGGCGCGCAACATCGTGGCGCAGCTGCAGGAAGGCGGGCGGGTGCGGCGTGGCTGGCTGGGCGTCAACATCCAGCAGGTGACCGACGAGATTGCCGAGAGCCTCGGCCTGACCGGCGGCGGCCGCGGCGCGCTGGTGGCACGGGCGCAGGATGATGGGCCGGCGGCCAAGGGCGGCATCCGCAATGGCGATATCATCCTCCGCTTCAACGGGCAGGAGGTGCGGGAGATGCGCCACCTGCCGCGCATCGTCGCCGACACGCCGGTGGACCGGGAGGTGCCGGTGGTGGTCTGGCGCGACGGCAAGGAGCAGACCCTTTCGGTCACCATCGGCGAGCTGCCGAGCGAGCAGCAGCAAGCCGCGGCGACGCCGCCGGCAGCCAACCGCCCGACTGAGCTGAGCGGCCTTGGCCTGCGGGTCGCGCCGATCACGCCCGAGCTGCGCGACCGGTTCAGCCTGCGGTCGGAGCAGCGCGGCGTGGTAATCATGGAGGTCACGCCAGATAGCCCGGCCGCGGAGCGCGAACTGCGCCCCGGTGACGTGATCGTCGAAGTGCAGCAGGAGCGGGTCGGCACGCCGCAGGAGGTGCAGCAGCGCCTGGAGATGCTGCGCAAGCAGAACCGGCCGAGCGCGCTGCTGCTGATCGAGACCGCGCAGGGCCAGCGCTTCGTGCCGCTGCGGCTGCGCGGCGGGGAGCGCGGCAGCCCAGGTTGAGTCCAGGGCGGATCGTCGTCCCGCCGGGACGACGATCCGCCCGAGCGCATTGTCTTCAGAGCCGGTCGATGCTGCCCTGCAGTGGTCGGTTCCGTTCCGGGGAGAACTCGGGTCTTGCCGGTTCCTGCTACACCGCCACGCCATCCACCGGGTTGAACGGCCCCGGGAAGACGCCGCTTGGCTTGATCATCCCATAGGGACCGCGCGGCAGAAACTGGCCGTGACCCGGCGCGCCGACCACGCGCCCAGCTTCGACCACTGGCACACCGCGGACCAGCGTTGTTTCCGGCCAGCCAGTCACCTCGAAGCCCTCGTAGGGCGTGTGGTCATTAGCGTCCTGCACCGTCGCCGCGGTGATCGTCACCCGCTTCGCCGGATCCCAGATCGCGATATCGGCGTCGCTGCCGATGGCGATGCTGCCCTTCCGTGGGTGCAGGCCGAACAGCTTCGCCGCATGGGTCGCGGTGATGGAGACGAAGGTCGGAAGGTCGATCCTGCCCTTCACCACCCCCTCGCTGAACAGGATCGGCATGCGCGCCGCCAGCCCCGGCACGCCATTGGGGATCCTGGTGAAGGGCGTATCCAGCCCGACCGCGGTCTTGCCGTCCTTGCCGCCGAAGCGGGTCGGGGCGTGGTCGGAGGTGACGTTCTGGATGACTCCGCGGCGGATCATCTCCCACAGCGCCGCCTGATCCGCCTTGGTACGTGGCGCCGGGCTGCAGAGGTATTTCGCGCCCTCGAAGCCTGGCCGGTCGAGGTCCTCGGCGCTCAGCACCAGATACTGGGTGCAGGTTTCGCCCCAGACCTGGACGCCGCGCTGCTGCGCCCGCTCAATCTCCTCGGCGCTCTCGCGACCGCTGACGTGGAAGACCTGGATCGGCACGTCCAACGCCTCCGCCATGGCGCAGACGCGGTGAACGCATTCGCGTTCGACCAGCATCGGCTTGGCCCAGGCGTGATGCACCGGCCGGGTCAGCCCGGCGGCGAGCAGCGCCTGGGTGTAGAAGTCGATCAACTCATGATTCTCGGCATGGATGCAGGTCAGGGCGCCGAGCCGCCGCGCGGTCGCCAGCACCTGCAGCGCCTCGGCATCCGAGATGCGGGCGCCTTCGTAGGTTAGGAAGATTTTGAAGCTGCGGTGGCCCTGCTCGACCAGCTTCGGCAGTTCCTCAGTCAGGATCTCCGGCCGCGGGTCGGTCAACACCATGTGGAAGCTGTAGTCGATGCGGCTTTTCCTGGCCCGCGCATGATGCTCGGCAACGCCCTGGGCCAGCGATCCGCCGCGCGCCTGCCGGGCGAAGCCAATGACGGTGGTGGTTCCCCCCACCGCGGCGGAGGCGCTGCCGGAGGCGAAATCATCGGCATTCACCGTGGGGCCGCCGCGCGGCTCCTCGATATGCGTATGGCTGTCGATGCCGCCGGGCAGCACCAGCTTGCCATCCGCGTCGATCTCGCGCGTCCCGGGGCCGAGGCCACGCGCCAGCGCCACCACCTGGCCATCGGTAATGCCGACATCGGCCGCGAAGACGTCGCTGGCAGTGGCAACCGTGCCGTTGCGGATGACGAGGTCAAACTCAGCCATGAAGAATCCCTCAGTACAACGCCCCAGCGTGGCGTGATGGCGGCTGCCAGGCAAGGACAACCCATTGTCCGCGGTGGTGATCTTTGCGGGGCTGCGGCCACCTTGTCCGCCATGCAGGCTACGGCCGCGGCGAAGCGGCCGAGGATCGCGATGCGGCGCGCCACCGCCTCCGGCCGGAGTCGCGGGTTATACCGGCAGCCCCGAGAGCACCCGCCAATGCCGGGCGATGTCGCAGCGCCTCGTGATCCAGACGCCGGGCTGGCGGGTGACATAGTCCAGCAGCAGTTCCAGCCCACGGATCCGCCCCGCTCGGTTGATAGTGCGCAGGTGCAGCCCGACTGACATCATCTTCGGCGTCGCCCGCGACTCCCGCATCAGCCAGTCGAAGGCGCCAGTGCAGTAGTCGGGAAAATCCTCCGGCCGGACGAAGCCCTGACCCGAGGCAAAGCGCATGTCATTGGTGCCGAAGGCATAGAGCAGTGTGCCAACTGACCAACGCGGCCCCGCCGGCATTTGTCTCACGCTCGCCCGTGAACGAGGTCTGCCTCCAAGACGCAGCGGTATCGGCGTCGGGGTGGCAGCGGGTGCGGAGGAGCAGGGCGCCGCACGGATAAGGTGGGATCAGGCTGCGGCGTTGTCCGCCTGCTCCGCCTTCAGCCGCCCCATCGCCTCGTCCAGCGCCTCCAGCGACTCGGCGGCGATCGCCAGGACCATCTCCCGCAGCGCCAGCCGTTCATCCGGCGGCAGGTGCTGTGCCTCGGACTGCAGGTGGCGTGCCGCGGCGGCAAGACGGTTGGCGCCGAGCGTCGCCGCCGCCCCGGCCAGGCGATGCGCCGCCGGGAGCACCGCCTGCTCCGGCACCGCCTCGGCAGATGCCGTGGCCAGCGCCTCCGCTGCAGCGCGAATCTCGCTGATGAACTCCGGCGCCAGCCGCAGCGCCGCCTTGTCATCGAGCCCCGGCAGTGCCAGCGGCGCGCTGCCGCGCCGGGTCAGTACCGGCAGGGTGAGGAAATCCATCGCTGTCCCCTGGGTTGGTTGGTCCTCGGCCTCGCGCGGCTCCTCGGTCAGGCGGTCGAGCGCTGTCAGCAACGCCTCGCGCTCGATCGGCTTGGCCAGGTGCGCATTCATCCCGGCCTTGCGGCAGGCCTCGACATCCTCGGCGAAGGCACTGGCCGTGACCGCCAGGATCGGCACCTCGGCCTGCGCACCCGGTAGGGCGCGGATCCGGCGTGTGGCCTCCAGCCCATCCATCCCGGGCATCATCACATCCATCAGCACTACGTCAAAGTGCCGCCCATCGTAGCCACCGGTCACCGCCTGCACGGCCTGGACGCCATCGTTCACGCAATATGCCTGATGGCCAGCGGATTCGAGCAGCGCGCGCGCCACCGCCAGATTGGCTGGCACGTCATCCGCGACCAGGACCAGCAATGGCGCCCGGGTGACCGTGGCCGGCTGCAACTCCGGCTGGTCCGGCATGTCCGCCGGTAGCAGCGGCACCTCGACCCAGAACATCGCCCCCTGGCCCGCCGGATTGGCGCCGCAGCCGATCCTGCCATCCATCTGCCCGGCGATGCCGGCGGCGATGGCGAGGCCGAGTCCGGTGCCGCCCATCCGGCTGCCGCTATCGAGCTGAACGAAATCGCCAAACACCGCGCGCCGCTGCGCCTCCGGCACGCCCGGGCCGGTGTCCCGTACCTCCAGGCGCACCAGGACCCGTCCCTCGGCATCGATGTCAGGCAGCCGCTGCGCGGACAGTTCCACCGTGCCGCCGGCGGGGGTGAACTTCACCGCATTCGACAGCAGGTTCAGCAGCAGTTGCTGCATCCGGGTGCGGTCGACCTCCACCGCGTGCGGCAGCGTGGCATCATGCAGCACTGCCAGGGTGACGTGCTTCTCCTCCGCTGCCGGGCGGATCAGTGCGGCGCAGCTTTCCAGCACCTCCCGCACCCTCGCCGGTACCAGCTTCAGCTCAAGACGGCCGGCTTCGACCTTGGCCAGGTCCAGCACGTCATTGGCGACCGCGACCAAGTGGCGCCCGGCGGTTTCCAGCGTGCGCGCCCTGGCCTGCTGCTCGCCGGACAGGCCGGGGTCGCGCGCCAGCGCCTGGGCAAGGCCGAGCACGCCGTTGAGCGGGGTGCGCAGCTCATGGCTCATCCGCGCCAGAAAGCGCGACTTCGCCTCAGTGGCAGCCGCTGCCGCATCGCGCGCCTGGGCCAGATCGGCCATGGCATGCTTCAGCGCGGTGATGTCGGTGCGGATGCCGACGGTACCGCCATCCGGCGTGCGGCGCTCCGTCACCAAGATCCAGCGGCCATCCGGCAGCAGACGTTCCATGCTCGGCTGATCGTTGCGGTGCCAGGCGCAGATGCTGGCGACGAAGCGCTCGTGGTCCGCCCCGGCCTGCGGGTACTGGCCGAGGCGGGCACCTTCGCGGATGATGTCCTCGAACAGGGCGCCCGGCACGATGAAGGGGGCGCTGACGGCGTAGAGATCGCGGTAGCGCTGGTTGCAGATCACCAGGCGGTCATCGGCATCGAACATCACGAAGCCGTCCGGCATCGTCTCGATGGCGCTTTCCAGCACCGCCCGCGCCCGCGCCCGTTCGGCATCTATCTTCTCGCGTTGCCGCAGTGCCGTGTTGAGCGCCAGTGCCAGCAGCAGCAGCAGCGCGGCGATGCCGCTGGCGACGCCGAACAGACGCCGGCGATCCAGGGTCCAGCCGGCGAAGGCGTAATCCGCCTCATAGCTGGCGACGACATGCACCTCGCGATAGAGCGTCGGCCGGGCGGCGGCGAAGACCTCGTCGCCGGAGAAACGGCCGGGCATCAGCACCGCGCTGCCATCGGCCGGCAGAGTCGTCGGTGGCCGTTCCAGGCGGCGGCCCATCCGCGGCTCGTCATGCGGCAGCACCGCCAGGACGGTGCCATCCGCCCGCTCCACCGTCATCCGCACGCCGGGCATCTCACCGATCGGCGACAGCAGGGTGGCAATCAGGGTCAGCGGCACCTCGGCCACGGCGATGAGTTCGCCGGTTCCGGTCAGCGAGATGGCGCGCAGGAAGAACAGCGCCCATTCGCCGGTCAGCGGGTTGCGGGCCGGCCCGCTGACCACCGCCGCACCGATCTGCCGCGCCTCGGCCAGCCGCTCCGGATCCAACGGCAATGCCCGGCCGCGTGAGGCGGCGAGGGCCGATGCCCAGGGCTCGCCGTCCGGGCGCACCAATACCATGTCGCGAAAGTTGAAATTCTGGAAATTCAACTCGCGCAGAAGCCGGCTCGCCTCGCCAGAGTCCAGCCGCTCATCGCGCACGACCTGGCCAAGCACCGCGGGCAGCCCTGCCATGGTGCCGTCGACGGCCAGGAACTGCCGGTTTATGGTGCTTTCGATCACCCGGGCGACACGTTGCACGGTCTGCCGCGCGGTCAACTCGGCGGTGTTGCGCATCCGTTCGACGAGCAGATGCGTGCCGATCGCCAGGGCGACCAGCAGCAATGCGGTGGTAATCCCAACCGTCAGGCGAAGGCGGCGGGCCTGCATGCTTCAGTTGGCCGTGGCGCGCAGCCCGCGAACGGGCGCGATGTAGCGGTTCCACGACGTGGCGCATTCATTGCCGCACCGCTGCACCCAGGCCGGCAGCACGGTGTCGCGGAGCAGCTGGGCCCGTAGCGCCTGATCCTCCGGCGTGTCCTCCACTATGGTCATGCGGCCGCGCCGGCCGGCGGTGCAACTCGGCGCACCGGCGTTGCAGAGGAGGCCGTCTTCGGTTTCCCGTACGGCGGCTTGCCAGATCTCCTCCTGAAGATGGGTAAGCTCCTGGCGTAGCGTGACCTGCAGATCGGGGGGCAGCCGGTTCCAGGCGGCCTGGTTGGCGCCGAAGACCGAGACGCCCCAGCTGATGGCCGCGCGGTAGATATGCGTCGTGACCTCATGCAGCCCGATGGTGTTGCCTGAGAGCGTCCCGGTGATGGCGCATTCGACAACCCCGGAGCGAATGGCCGAAACGATTTCCGCAAAGGGTACCACGATCGGCACGGCGCCAAGGCCAGTCACGAGTTCGGATTGACCGACCGAGGAGACCCGGATCCGCCTTCCGGCCAGGTCGCCGAGACCATTGAAGGCCTTTTGGCAGAACATCGTCTGCGCCGGATAGGTATAGATCGCCAGCAATTCGACATTATAGCGAGTCCGTAGCAGGGCTTCGATGCGGGGCCGCCAGAGAGTGATGGTCTCCTGCAAGGTCGCGTGGTCCGGGTTCAGCACCGGCAGATCAATGGCGTTGAGTTCCGGCTCGTCGGACGACGCGAGGCCGAGCAGCGTGGTAGCGAAGGGCACGACGCCAAGGCGCAGCAATTGCAGGGTTTCCTGCCCGCGCACCCCGCTGCGGTCGAAGGGGGTTATCTCCGCATGGATCCGGCCGCCGGTGACCTCGGGCACGCGCTTGGTCCAGAACGGCGCTTCGAAGGCCACGTACTGGCTGACGCCGGCCAGGCCGCCGAGGATCTTGACCCTGATCGGACCGCCTTCGGCCGCCGGCACCGGCGTTGCGGCGCAGCCGATGGCGATTGCCAGGCCGCCCAGCAATGCCCGGCCCATCCGGCGGACAGCGGCGAAGCGGGGCGGCCGAAAACCCCTTTGTTCAGGCGGGTCTGTTCGCATGTCACCATCATAACGCGAAACCAACCTTGGGTGCTCTCAACTTTTGAGGGCGGTTTGGCGTTCCTGTTTTTCCAATAGAGGCCGATGCCGGCAGAAGCATACGCGAAGTTGCCGCCCCGTCGATGTCGTTCTGCGGGCCCTGAGGCGAGGGTCGACCGGTGATGGATGAGGCGACAGGCACCGCACCGGTCGTGGCCGGCGTCTCGGCTCGGCCGGGGACGTGGCGAGGTGGCGAGCGAGCCGCCATCCCGGCTGGTTGGCATGGCTGCGCCGGCATGAGGCAGGCTTAGCCGGGGTTGCCTCCGGCGGTGGCCACGGCCTCCCGCAGCATCGCAGCCTCGGCGGTAATGGCGAAAGACCGCAGCCGCGCGGCTGGATCATGGATCTGCGCGGTTACCATCAGTTCATCCGCGCCGGTTCGCTCGGCGAATTCGGCTAATCCCTGGCGAATCGCCTCAGGCCCACCGACCACGGAGCAGGCCAGCGCATTCTCCAGCATGTTGCGCGCCGCTGGGTCGGGCGTGAAACCCTCGACCGGCGCGGGCAGCTTGCCGGGGCGGCCGCGGCGGAGATTGATGAAGGCCTGCTGCAACGAGCTGAACAGGCGCCGCGCCTCGGCATCGGTGTCGGCGGCGAAGACGTTGACGCCGAGCATGACGCAGGGCGCGGCAAGCTGCGCGGAGGGGCGGAAGCGCTCGCGGTACACCGTCATCGCCTCCCACATCATGGCCGGGGCGAAATGCGAGGCGAAGGCGAAGGGCAGTCCCAGCATGGCCGCAAGCTGGGCGCCATAGGTCGAGGAGCCGAGGATCCAGATTGGCACCTCCAGCCCGGCGCCGGGCACCGCCTGCAAGGCCTGGCCTGGTTCGGCCGGGCGGAAGTAGTTCATCAGTTCGATGACATCCTGCGGGAAGCGATCGGCATCGCCATCGAGGTTGCGCCGCATCGCCCGTGCCGCCGCCATGTCCGATCCCGGCGCGCGGCCGAGGCCAAGCTCCACCCGGCTTGGATGCAGCGCCGCCAGCGTGCCGAATTGCTCGGCGACCAGCAGCGGCGCGTGGTTCGGCAGCATGATGCCTCCGGCGCCGATCCGGATGCGGCTGGTGCCGGCGCCGATATGCGCCAGCGCCACCGCGGTCGCCGCGCTGGCGATGCCCGGCATGTTGTGGTGTTCCGCCATCCAGTAGCGGCGGTAGCCGAGCGCTTCGGCATGGCGCGCCAAGCCGAGGGAGTTGCGCAGCGCATCCCCGGCGTCGCTGCCTTCGGGGATTGGCGAGAGGTCGAGGACCGAGAGCGGGATCATCCCGCCGATATAGGGTGCCGGCGGGTGGGCTGCACGCCCGCCCGCCGCTCCGGACACCGATCAGATAATCTTCACGAAATGATTGAGGTGGCTCAGGAAATCCTCGGCGCCGATGCCTTCGATGCGAATGCTGTCGCCGCCGATGGTGATCATGGTGTGGTGGCCGCTCCCGCTGACGAATTTCGCCAGGTCGGCCGTCTTGTAGATGCCGGAGCCGTTGATGTCGGCCGAAATCACCAACTGGTCGCCGCGCCCGAAGCCGCCGATGAGGTCATGCCCGAAGCCGCTTTCGAAGCGAAAGACATCGCTGCCCTGGCCGCCGAGCATCGCATCATTGCCGCCGCCGCCGACGAGGGTGTCGCCGCCGCTGCCGGCCAGCAGCAGATCGTTGCCATCGCCACCATAGAGCATGTCGCCGCCATTGCCGCCGACAAGGATGTCATTGCCGTCGCGGCCGAGCAGCAGGTCGGCGCCATTGCCGCCGATGAGGATGTCGTTGCCCTCGCCGCCGTCCAGCGTGTCGTCGCCATTGCCGCCGAGGAGGGTGTCCCGGCCACTATCCCCGGTGATCCGGTCATCACCCTGCTGGCCATCGATGTAGTCGTTGCCGCCGCCGGCGTTGATGCTGTCCTCGTTCTTGCCGCCCAGGACGGTGTCGTTGCCGTTGCTGCCCCAGACGGTGTCCTCGCCCCGGCCGAGGATCACCCGGACGCCATCCGCCGCGAAGCGGGCATCGACGATGTTCGACCCGGAGTGGTCGGAGATGTCGAGGAGGATGCCCGGGGTTTCGAGGTGGTAGTAGGCGTCACTGGATCGGGGGATGTCGTCGAGCCCGACGACGGCCCCGCCGCCGATGACTGATGCGTAATCGACCATACCGGACAGGTCCCATTCTGGGTGCGCCATCGCATCGCGCGAAAGCTATGTCCGACATACAACTTATGATTGATGATCGGTAAATCGACTCGCTTAAAAATAAAATTTGCGACCTGCAGCCCTGCCAAAGCAGGGGAGTGCCAGCGCGGTAGGGAATGCCGAGCAACGGCCCCACCCATTGCCCAGTGGGTATGTGGTACAGTTGTCCAGGCGCGGCGTTCGGTGGACAGCTCGCGGGGGCCGGTGCACCGGCGCCGGATGCGGCCGTGGCGCAGCCCCGGCCGGTGGCTCGCGCTACCTGCCCGTGGGGGTCCAGACCGCCGGGGCCTCGCTGCCGGTCTGGGCGGTGATCCGGCCATAGGCCTCCGGCCGCCGGTGGCGGGCGAAGTTGAAGATGGTACTGCGGCCGAGAGCGCACATTTCCAGGTCGCAGTCGGCGATGATCAGCTCATCCCCCCAGCTGGTCGCCTGGGCCATGATCTCACCCTGCGGGTTGACGATAATGGAATGGCCGAACAGCTCATGCCCATCCTCGTCGCCCGCCTTGGCGACGCCGGCGGCGAAGCAGGCATTCTGGTAGCAGCCGGCCTGGATCGAGAGGTGGCTGTGGAAGACCCGCAGGTGGTGTGCCTCGAAGCCGCGGTTCTCCATGTTCAGGCTCGGCGTGTTGTAGCCGAGCATCACCAGCTCCACCTGCTGCAGCCCGAGCACCCGCCAGGCCTCGGGCCAGCGGCGATCGTTGCAGATCAGCATGCCGATGTTGACCTGGTTGGCGCCGACCGGGGCGCGCACCACGGGGAAGCCGAGGTCGCCCACCTCGAAATAGCGCTTCTCCAGATGCTGGACCTTGCGCTGCGGGTCGTATTCCTTGTGCCCGGGCAGGTGCACCTTGCGGTACTTCAGCGCCACCTCGCCCGAGGGATGGACATAGACCGCGGTGTTGAAGCGGCGGCCATCCGGCGTCTTCTCGGCATAGCCGAGATGGAAGCCGATGCCGTATCTGCGCGCCGCCTCGAACAGCGGGGCGGTGGCATTGGAGGGCAGCGCCGTCTCATACCAATGGTCGGCGTTCGCCAGATCCTCCTCGTACCAGCGGGGGAAGAAGGTGGTCAGCGCGAGTTCCGGGAAGACCACCACCTCGGCACCACGCTGATGGGCCTTCTCCATCAGCCGGACCATGCGGCCGATGGCGACGTCACGGCCCTCGGCACGCTGGATGGGGCCGAGCTGGGCGGCGGCGAGAGTGAGGCGGCGGGTCATGGCGGCATCCTGCGCTGGGGTGGCAAGGCATCGCACCCGGCGGGGCAGGGGGCAAGCGGGCGCGGCGAAGCGCCTGGCCGCGCCCCGGCTGTCTAATCCGCGCCGCCCCGGTGACAATCCACTGGCCTTCCGGCATGTGCACCGCCAGGAGGACCGCCATGCCCATGTCCCGCCGCGCCCTGCTCGCGCTGCCCGCCACCCTTCCGCTCGCCCGTCCCGCCCTGGCCCAAGGGAGCGCCGCCGGGGATTTCCCCACCCGCCCGCTGCGCATGATCATCCCCTTCCCGCCGGCCGGCGGCAGCGACATCCTCGGTCGTCTGCTGGCCCAGCGGATGGGTGAGGCGCTGGGTCAGCCGGTGGTGCCGGAGAACCGCGCCGGCGCCGGCGGCAACATCGGCACCGATGCCGCGGCCAAGGCAGCGCCGGATGGCTACACGCTTGTCACGGTGTTCAACACCATCGTGGTCAACCAATTCGTCTTCCGCACCATGCCCTTCGACCTGAAGCGGGACCTGGTGCCGGTCGGCCGCGTCGCCCTGGCGCCAACCGTCATCGCCGGCGGGCCGAAGCTGCGCGCCGCCAACCTGGCGGAGGTGGTGGAGATCACCCGCCGCCAGCCGGGCCTGCTGAACCACGGCACGCCGGGTCTCGGCACCATCACCCATGTCTCGGCCGAACTCATGGATTCGATGTCGGGCGGCAAGCTGACGCATGTGCACTACCGCGGCACCGGCCCGGCGGTGACGGCGGCGGTCAGCGGCGAGGTGGAGCTGGTCTCCGCGCCGCTCTCGGCGGTGGATGAGCTGATCAAGGCCGGCCGGCTGCGCGCCCTCGGCAACCTCGCGGGGCGGCCGAGCCCGCTGATGCCCGGTGTGCCGACAGTGGCCGAGGCGGCGAATCTGCCGGGCTATGCCGTGGATAATTGGGGCGCGGTGCTGGCGCCCGCCGGCGTGCCGGCGCCGGTGATGGCGAAGCTCTCCGCGGCGCTGCGCCAGGCGGTGGACACGCCGGAAGGCAAGGCGGCGTTGGCGGCGCGTGGCATCGAGAGCGCCTGGGCGGATGGCCCGACGGTGACGCGCATCATCGAGGAGGATAGTGCGCGGTGGGAGCCGGTGATCCGTAAGGCGGATATCCGGGTGGAATGAGGCCCGGAGCGGTGCCGCCTGCCGTGGCGCGGCAGGCGGTGCGCTAAGGGAGGGCGCCCTATTCCGGCGCCACTACCCCCACCTGTTCCACGATCCGCCCATACCACTGCGGCCGCCGGTGCGCGGCGAAGTTGAACATCTTCTCCTTGCCCTGCCGGCAGGCGTCGAAATCCACATCCGCCAGGATCAGCTCATCACCGAGCGTCTTCGCCTGCGCCACCACCATGCCGTTCGGATCGACGATGCAGGAGCCACCGATCAGTCCGGAGCCATCCTCCACCCCGGCCTTGGCCACGCTCACAGCCCAGGTGGCGTTCATATAGGCATTGGCCTGTACCGCCAGGGTCGAGTGGAAGGTGCGGATGTTGAGATCCTCCGCGCCCCCGCCATTGGGATCGTAGGCGGCGGAGTTGTAGCCGATCAGCATCAGCTCCACCCCCTGCAGCCCGAGCACCCGCCAGCCCTCCGGCCAGCGGCGGTCGTTGCAGATCAGCATGCCGAGCACCGGGGCGTTCCAGTTCTTCGGCCCGCGGAAGGCGGGGAAGCCCAGGTCGCCATATTCGAAATAGCGCTTCTCCAGCTGCTGGTACTGCTGCTGCGGGCGGAACTCCTTCGATCCCGGCAGGTGGATCTTGCGGTACTTGCCGAGGATCCTGCCATCCGGCCCGACGGTGATGGCGCTGTTGAAGCGCTTGCCCTCCGGCGTCAGCTCGGCGTAGCCGACGTAGAAGCCGACGCTGAGCGCCTTCGCCTTGTCGAACAGGGCCTGGACCTGCGGGTTCGGCATCGCTCGCTCGTAGCAGCCGATCAGCTCGGGATCGTCTTCGGCCATCCACCAGCGGGGGAAGAAGGTGGTGAAGGCCAGCTCGGGAAAGACCACCAACTCGGCGCCGTCGCCGGCGGCGCGCTCCAGCAGGGTGATCAGCCGCTCCAGGGTTTGCGCGCGGGTGTCGGCGCGCTGGATCGGGCCAAGCTGGGCGCCGGCGACGCGAAGGTTACGGGTCATGCATCTAGCTCCGGACGAACGGCCTCGACCACCGGGCGGTAACGGTCGGTCTCGGCACGGATGAAGGCGGCGGCGGATTCCGGCGTGCCGGGGGCGTCCGGCTCGATGCCGGCGGCCTGGGCGGTGCTGCGGAAGCCAGGGTCGGCGAGGCAGGCGGCGGTCGCCTCGGCGAGGCGGGTGAGGATCGGTGCGGGCAGCCCGGCCGGGCCGAAGATGGCATGCCACAGCACCGCCCGGAAGCCGGCGGTGCCCAGCGCCTCTTCAAGGGTCGGCACATCCGGGGCGCCGGGGGCGCGGCTGGTGCTGGCGACCGCCAGCATGCGGGCGCGGCCGCCCTGGTGCAGCGGCAAGCCGGAGCCGAGGGTGTTCACCGCGACGGCCAGGGTGCCGGCAACCAGGTCGTTCATCGCCGGCGCGGCGCCACGATAGGGAATATGGGTCAGCGGCACGCCGCCGGCGCGCTGCTTCAGCAGCTCGGTCGCCAGATGCATCAGCGTCCCGGTGCCGGGCGAGCCATAGGCGAGGGCGGGCGATGCCGTCCGCGTCGCCGCCAGCAGCGCCGGCAGCGTCGCCGGCTGGCTCGGGTGCACCAGCCAGGCCAGCGGCCCGCCGCCCAGCACGGCGACGGTGGTGAAGTCACGCCCCACGTCGAACTGCGGCTGCTTCGTCACCAGCGGATACAGCGCATGGGTCGAGGCGGTGCCGAACAGCAGGGTCAGCCCGTCCGGCCGCGCCCGTGCCACTTCCAGCGAGCCGATCGCGCCGCCGGCGCCGCCACGATTCTCGGTGACCACCGGCTGGCCGAGCTCGCGCGACAGCCGGTCGGAGAACAGCCGGGCGTAAACATCGGTCGGTCCGCCGGCGGCGAAGGGGATGACCAGCCGCAGCGGCCGGTCAGGGAAACGAGCCTGCCCGAAGGCGGGTGTCGCAAGCAGCGGCGTTGCCAAAAGCGCCCGTCTAGAGACTCGCATCCTGCCATCCTTCCACCGGGTGTTCGGGGTGCGGTGTCAGGCCCGCGGCGCGCACCCCGGCGATCGCCGCGTACTCATCCTTGTCCGAGGCATCGCCGCTGACGCCGACCGCACCGATCGCGGCGCCATCGGCGCGGCAGAGCAGAACCCCGCCGGGCACCGGGATGAAGCGGCCGTCGCTGGCCGCGGCGATGGCCGCCTGGAAGGCCGGACGCTCCTTCAGCCGGTCGCGGATGATCCGGCTGCCGATGCCCATGCCAAGGGCGCCATGCGCCTTGCCCTGCGCGATCTCGGCGCGGAGGATGCCCGAGCCATCCTCCCGCTTCAGCACCACCACGTGTCCACCCGCGTCGAGCACCACGACGGTCAGCGGCAGCAGCCCCGCCGCGCGTCCGGCCGCCAGGGTGGCATCAGCGATGCATTCGGCGGTGGCGAGCGGCAGGTCGACGGCAAGCGGCTTCACATAATATTCGGTCACGCCGCGGCTCCGGTGAAGCTCTCGCCGTGCTGGCGCGGCACGAAGCGGCCGGTCCCGGGCTTCGCCAACACCGTCGTGCCGTCCCAGATGCAGCTGCCGCGCAGATAGGTGGCGGCCACCCGGGCCTTCATCGCCCGCCCGTGATAGGGCGACCATCTCGCATCCTCGCGGTCCTGGATGCTCGCCTCGTCGAAGGTGAAATCGCCCTGCTCCAGCACCAGCAGATCGGCGTCGCCGCCGATGCGGATGGCGCCCTTCTTCGGGAACAGCCCATGGAAGCGGGCCGGCCGCTCGGCGCAGTAGAGTGCCATCAGGCTCGGCGGCAGGCCGCGCTCGGCCAGCAGGGTGAACATCAGCGGCGCAAAGCTCTGCATGCCGGTGAGCCCGGCGCCGGGGGCGAAGATGTCGCCCTTGTACTGCTTCCGCTCGCGCGGCCAGGGCGCATGGTCGGTGGAGACATAGGCGACCTGGCCGGCCAGCAGCGCGCCCCAGACCCGCTCCACCTCGGCGGCGGTGCGGAATGGCGGGTTGCATTTGCCGAAGCCTTCCAGCCGGACCAGATCCTCCTCGGTCATGCAGAGGTACTGGATGCAGGCCTCGCCGGAGGTCTTCGCGCCGCTCCCGCGGAACACCTCCGCCAGTTCGAAACCGCGGGCGATGGAGGAATGGGCGATGTGGACGTGGCAGCCGGTCTCCAGCGCCATCTCGAAGATTTCGAGGTCGGCCATGCTCTCGGCCAGCGGCGGTCGGGTCCGGGCATGCATGATCGGGTCGGTGCGCCCGGCGGCCCTGGCCTCCGCCGTCAGCCTCTCGACCAGCTCCTGGTCCTCGTTGTGGATGCCGCACATCAGTCCGGTCTTGGCGATCTCGCGGAAGGCCGCCAGCATGGTCGGGTGGTCGATGCGCGGGAAGCGCACCGCGTCATATTCATAGGTGGAGAGCTTGAAGGAGCAGGCGCCGGCCTCGGCCAGCCCGGCGATCGCCTCCACGCCACCTGCCTTGGTGATGGTGCCGTAGAGCGCCATGTCGACATGCGAGGTCGCATTCACCACCGCGACCTTCTCGCGGAAGATCGCCGCATCCGTCACCGGCCGCGGCACGTCATAAGGCATGTCGACGCAGGTGGTGACGCCGCCGGCCGCGGCGCTCATCGAGGCGCCTTCGATGCCCGGCCAGCCGGTGCTGCTGCTGGTGTGCATATGGCCATCGACCAGCCCGGGCAGCACCAGCCGACCCGAATGATCCGCCACCTCCCCGGCTGCCGGCGGGGCGCCCTGGCCGATGGCGGCGATGGTCTCGCCGCGCACTGCGACCCAGCCATCCGGCAGCACCCCTTCCGGCAGGACGAGGTCACCAAGGATCAGGCGGTCGAAAGCGGTCGGCATGGGCAACTCCGGCAATGCGCTGCGCAAGGTTAGACCGAATCGGCCCGCCCGGCAGCCCGGCCGGCGGGCTGATTCCGCACATCACTCCCGTGGCGGCTGGAAAAGCTTCGCCCCCGCCGCGCCATAAGCCCGGCTCAAGACCTGTCCTGTCCGGAGAGAATGCCATGGGCTCCGGCCCGGCAACCGGTCCGGGCGTCCCATCGCAGCGGTTGCAGCCGGCGGTGCCGCAGCGCCGTGAGCCGCCGCCGCCCGGCCCGGCCAGCAGGAGCGCGCCGGCCCTGCGCCTGACCGGCTGATCAGCCCTCGACCCCGAAGACCCGCCGGGCCAGGACGACCGCGGCGCGTGCCCCATCCGTCTCGCGCTCGGCGTTCCACACCAGGGCGACGCCGACCGAGCCCACCGGCTCGGCCAGCGCACGGAAGGCGACCCCGGGCGGCCGCAGCCGGGCCATACCGGAGCTGACCAGCGCCACGCCCAGCCCGGCCGCGACGAAGGCGAGCTGCGCCATCGCCGAGCCGACCTCGCGCATCGCCACCGGCTCGAACCCCGCGGCGCGGCAGGCGCTGACCTGGCGGTCGAAATAGGCCGGGCTGATCGAGCGCGGCAGCAGCACCAGCGGCTCCTGCGCCAGCGAGGCCAGCGGCAGCGCCGCCGCCGCCAGCAGCGGGTGGCCCTCTGGTAGCGCCACCACCAACGCATCCTCGCCGAGCGGCAGCACCTTGAACGGCGGACGGTCGCGGTCCAGCCGGGCGAGGGCGAAATCCACCTCGCCGCGGCGCAGCGCCTCCACCGCATCGGCGGTGTCCATCTCCTGTACCGCTATGGCGGCATCCGGTTGCGCCGCGCGCAGCGCGCGGACCAGCGGCGGCAGGAAGTCGAACAACGCGGAGGTGACGCAGGCCAGCGCCATCGGCGCATGCCGGCCGGCACGCAGCTCCCGCGCCAGAGCCTCCACCTGCTTGGCGTCCTCGGCCAGGCGGCGGAGGATCGGCAGCAGCGCCTCGCCCTCCCGCGTCGGCCGCGCGCCTTTGCGGGTGCGTTCCAGCAGCCGGACGCCCAGCTCGGCTTCCAGCGCCTGGATCTGCGCTGTCAGCGGCGGCTGCGACAGGCCGAGCCGGGCGGCGGCGCGGCCGAAATGCCCTTCCTCGGCGACCGCCAGGAAATGGCCCATGCGGCGGAGAATGCGGAAATCCATGCGGCGCCCTGCCTGCTGTCGCGGCCGGTGGTGCGACGAGCATCGCATAGCCGAATGCGACGATCCGGAAAAACTATCGAAGCCGGCGCCCAATCGGAATGGACGAATGCCGCCATCGGGTAGAGAAATCCCCGCCAATCCGAATCCTTAGAAGGGAACACCGCCCCTCATGCAGATGCATCCCGTCAAGCTCTACCCGTCCAAGGCGCTGCTGAAGCGCGAGGACCAGCTCGCCTGGAAGATCGCCGGCGTCGCCGCCGACAAGGTGGCGGTCGAGCGCGCGGTTCAGGAGATGATCATCAACCGGATCATCGACAACGCCTCGGTGGCGATCGCCGCCATCAACCGCAGGCCGGTGGTCTCGGCCCGCGCCATGGCGCTGGGGCACCCCCGCAAGGGTGGCGCCACGGTGTTCGGCATGCCGGCGGGCAAGCGCTTCTCGCCGGAATGGGCAGCCTGGGCGAACGGCACCGCGGTGCGCGAGCTCGACATGCACGACACCTTCCTGGCCGCCGACTACTCCCACCCCGGCGACAACATCCCGCCGATCCTCGCCGTGGCGCAGACCATGGAGAAGTCGGGGCGGGACCTGATCCGCGGCCTCGCCACCGGCTACGAGATCCAGATCGACCTGGTCCGCGCCATATGCCTGCATGAGCACAAGGTGGATCACATCGCCCACCTCTGCCCCTCGGCGGCGGCCGGCATCGGCACGCTGCTCGGGCTGAAGCAGGAGGCGATCTACCAGGCGGTGCAGCAGGCGCTGCATGTCTCGATCAGCTTCCGCCAGTCGCGGAAGGGCGAGATCTCCTCCTGGAAGGCCTTTGCCCCGGCGCATGCGGGCAAGCTGGCGGTCGAGGCGGCCGACCGCGCCATGCGTGGCGAGGGCGCGCCGAGCCCGATCTACGAAGGCGAGGACAGTGTCATCGGCTGGGTGCTCTCGGGCCGCACCGTGGCCGACCGGGAAGGCCGCGCCGCCGCCTATGAGCCGGTCTACTACGAGGTGCCGCTGCCGGGCGCCGGCGAGCCGAAGCGCGCCATCCTCGACAGCTACACCAAGGAGCACTCGGCGGAGTACCAGTCCCAGGCGCTGATCGACCTGGCGTTCCGGATGCGCGAGCAGATCGAGGATATGGAGGCGATCGAGAAGATCATCATCCATACCAGCCACCACACGCATTACGTGATCGGCACCGGCGCCAACGACCCGCAGAAGATGGACCCGAAGGCCAGCCGGGAGACGCTCGACCACTCCATCATGTACATCTTCGCCGTCGCCCTGCAGGACGGCCGGTGGCACCATGTCGACAGCTATGCGCCGAAGCGGGCGGCCCGCGCCGACACCGTGCGGCTGTGGCACAAGATCGAGACCACCGAGGACCCGGAATGGACCCGGCGCTACCACTCGCGCGACCCGAACGAGCTGTCCTTCGGCGGCCGGGTCGAGATCCTGTTCAAGGACGGCACCAGGCTGGTCGACGAGCTCGGCGTCGCGAACGCCCATCCGAACGGCGCCAAGCCCTTCGGGCGGGCCGACTACATCAACAAGTTCCGCATCCTGACCGAAGGCATCATCACCACGCGGGAAGCCAACCGCTTCCTCGAAGTGGTGCAGGACCTGCCGCGGCTGAAGGCCGGGGAGCTGGGCGAGCTGGGCGTGGCGCTGCCGGCGGGCACGCTGCTCGAAGGCAAGCCGGGCATCTTCTGAGGCCGGCGCGGCCCACCCGCGCCGGGGCGCTGCCGGCCTCGTCGAGCCCGAGGGCGAGGCGGCGGTTGCCCACGGCGCAGCGGGCTGCTCCGGCCTCACCGCCGGTGCCACGGTGCCGCCCCCTCAGGTCGCGCCCGGGTGGCAGCGGCAGGAGATCGGCACCTAGCTGATCAGCCGGGCCAAGGCTGCCGCACCTGGCGGCCTCGCCCTCTACGCCTTCCGACGCAACCATGCCGCGCTGACCTTATATGCATGGCATGTTTCGCCATCACCGCCTGCCGTGACGGAGCGGCCAAGGACGAAGCCGAGCCGGACCACTGCCTGGTCCGGCCGCCGCTTCGCCGGATTTGACCAGAGGAGCCAACGCATGAGCGAGTCCACCGGGAAGCCCACGATCTACAAGGGCCTTGTCGGCGTCTACGCCGATGTCTCCGCCATCTCCAAGGTGATGCCGGAAACCAACAGCCTGACCTACCGCGGCTATGCGGTGCAGGATCTGGCCGAGAATTGCAGCTTCGAGGAAGTGGCTTACCTGCTGTGGGAAGGCGAGCTGCCCAATGCCGCGCAGCTGGCCGCCTTCAAGGCCGAGACGGCGGCGGAGCGCGAGATCAGCCCGGCGCTGCACCGCGTCATCCGGGAATTCCCGAAGGACGGGCACCCGATGGATGCGATCCGCACCGCCGTCTCCTTCATGGGGATGGAGGATCCGGAGACCGCCGATGTCAGCGATGCGGCGCAGCGGCGCAAGGCCAAGCGGCTGTTCGCCAAGATCCCGACCGCCATCGCCGCCGCCTACCGCGCCTCCAAGGGGCTGGAGCCGCTGCGGCCCGACCCGTCCCACAGCTTCGCCGAGAACGTCTTCCACCTGATCCAGGGGAAGGTGCCGCAGCCGGAGGTGCTGAAGGCCTTCGACGTCTCGATGATCCTCTACGCCGAGCACACCTTCAACGCCTCCACCTATACGGCACGGCTGGTGACCTCCTCGGGCGCCGAGATGCATGGGGCGATCACCGCCGGCATCGCCTCGTTGAAGGGCCCGCTGCATGGCGGCGCCAACGAAGCCGTGATGCACATGCTGAAGGAGGTCGGCGGGCCGGAGCAGGCGGAGGAATGGCTTTCCACCCGCTTCGACCACAAGGCGCTGGTCATGGGCTTCGGCCACCGGGTCTACAAATCGGGCGACAGCCGCGTCCCGACGATGACCAAATACGCCGAGAAGATGGCGGAGGTGGTGGGCGACCGTCGCTGGATGGAGACCAGCCGGGTGCTTGCCGCGAAGATGCTGCGGGAGAAGAACATCCACCCGAACCTCGATTTCCCGGCAGGTCCCGCCTACTACCTGATGGGCTTCGAGATCCCGCTCTTCACCCCGCTCTTCGTCGCCGCGCGCATCACCGGCTGGGCTTCCCACGTGTTGGAGCAGGCGGCGGACAACCGGCTGATCCGGCCGCTGTCCTGGTACACCGGGCTGGAGCAGCGGCCCGTCCCGCCGATGTCGGCGCGGTAAGCAAGGCGCATGGCGGCGGCGTCCACGACGTCGCCCTGCCATGAGGAACGACGGCCGCCGGGACACCGGCGGCCGTTCGCGTTTGTGGCTTCGGCGCGGCCGGGCGACGCGCGGGTGATCCATGTGATGATGCAGCGTGTCGGCATTGCCATGCGCGCGCCGCGCAGGGCGGTGTCGTGCACCATGCGCAGCATCGCGCAGGAAAAAGCGCGAAGCGAATTGCGGTTTCTGTTGACACGAAGGATGCGTGTGAAGATAGCGTGATTCGCGCGCACGACGATGCACACGATTCGCCAGCACCAAACTCACTGCCCGGCGGATCGAGAAACGTCAACGGCGTGCCGCAGCAGGGAAGGACGGTCCATGGACCGCGGACAGGACGGGATGGTGGCAGATCCACTCGCCGCACATTCCGCAGCGGCGGAGCCTGCGGACAGCATGCTCCTCGCCGGAAGCGAGGCTGAGGGATACGCGACGCGGCACGCCGCGGCTGAACGTCCGTTGCCGCTTCCTGACCGTACGGCCAGGACAGCGACCGACACGGCAAGGCGTGCCACGGGATCCGCGCGCTGCCACCATCGCACGACCGCCTCTGCTGCTATCCGGGCATGGCGCATCGGCTTCTACATGAAGCCGGCATGCGTTCCCGCCTGTCCCCCACTGGAACGCGCAAGGAGATCCTGATTGTGACCGATACCCCCGAGACACCGGCAGCCCGCGCCCAGGCGATGGCTGTGTCCACCACGCGTCGCACCGCGAAGAAGCCCACGTCGGCACGCGGCCGGGTCGCCGCCAAGAAGCCGGCGGCCCGCAAGCCGGCAGCGAAGAAGGCGGCGCCGAAGAAGGCCGCCGCCGCCAAGAAGCCGGCGGCGCGGAAGACCGCGACGAAGGCCGCTCCGAAGAAGGCAGCGCCGAAGCGCACCACCTCCCGGGCTGCCGCGCCGAAGAAGGCGGTAGCGAAGAAGGCGGCGCCGAAGAAGGCCGTCGCCGCGAAGAAGCCCGCCGCGAAGAAGGCGGCGGCGCCGAAGAAGGCCGTCGCCAGGAAGCCGGCAGCCCGCCGGGTTGCCGCCGCGCCGAAGAAGGCCGCCCCGAAGCGGACCGCCGCCCGCACCGCCGCGCCGAAGAAGGCCGCTGCGGTGAAGGCCTCCAACCCGTCGCGCTCTGAGGCGGCGAAGAAGGCCGCCGCGACGCGCGCGGCGAAGAAGGCCGCCGCTGCCGAAGCTGCGGTCGCACCGCCGCCGCCGGCCGAGGGCGAGACCCCCGCTACCTGAACCCGTCGCCGATCCCGGCGAGAGGGCGCCGCTCCGCAAGGGGCGGCGCCCTTTTCGCGACGGGGGCGGACCGGCGTTCATGCAGGAACACCGGTCCGCCCTCGCCTGTTGCTGGTCAGAAGAATGCGCGCCTCGGGCATTCAGGCTCCGCCCGCGATCCGCTCAAGCCTCAGCTATGCGGCCCGCCCGCCAGCCAGCGCGCGCCCCGGCGTAGAGCGCCTCCACTTCCGGCCCCTGCAGCCCTGGCATGTCGGTCTTCACCGCATAGCCGATCTGTGTCTGCAGATAGGCGAGGTGGCGGTAGCCGGCGGGAAAGCGCTTCAGCAGTGCCGGATCCAGTTCCAGCCGCGCCGCGGGATCGACCGGGTCCATGCGGTCCTTCTCGTAGATCGGCTGGCGCAGCACCATGCCCCAGCGTCCCTCACGCCTTTCCAGGAAGTCGTAGAACCGCCCGGTGCAGACGGCGTCCACTTCCACGTCATGCACCATGGCGCGCTGGCTGATCGTCATCTTGGTCTGGCCGATGGCGCGATGCCCCGCCACATCGGCACTGTGGCCGCCGAGGAAATGCAGGATGGAGACGCCCTTCGCCCAGCCGGCCTTGCTGGCGGCGATGAACTCCGCCCAAGGCGCCTGGCACCAGGTGGCCATCATGATGCCGTCGGCATGCCAGCAGGTGGCGAAGCGGTCCCAGTCGCCGGCGTCGCGCCATACCGCCCAATTCTCCACCAGGGCGCGGATGGCGATGCGGTCGAGCATCTCTCCATCCAACGCGCTCACCCCTGCCAGCTGCCGAAGAAGGCGAATTCGCCGATCGGCCGGCGCTGCCGCGGCGCCGTCTCGCGCGCCGCCAGGGCGTCCGGCAGCGCCTCCGCCGGGCCGACATGGCCGAGGGCGATGGCGGCGACAGGCTCGAAGCCCTCCGGGATGGCGAAGGCGTCGCGCGCCTTCTGCGGATCGAAGCCCGCCATCTGGTGAATCTGGAGCCCGAGCGCCGCGGCCTGCAGCGCCATCTGGGCACTCGCCGCGCCGGTGTCGTACAGCGCGTGCCGGTTGGGATTGCCATTGGCGGGAAAGCTGCTGTGGGCGACCGCCAGCATCAGCACCCCGGCATGCTGCGCCCAGCCCTGGTTGTTCGGCGTCAGCGTGCCGAGCAGCGCGGCGAAGGCCGCGGCATCGGCATCGCGCCGCGCCACGATATAGTGCCAGGGTTAGGCGTTGTTGCAGCTCGCGGCCCAGCGCGCCGCCTCCAGCACGCTGTCCAGCGCCGCCGGGGCCACCGGCGCGGCGATGAAGCTGCGCGGGCTCCAGCGCCGGCGCAACAGCGCTTCGATCGGATGCGCGGCGGGCGCCTCGCGGTCGGGTGGGGTGTCCATGCGATGATCCTTCATTGGCGGAGGATGGGAGGCTTGCTGCGGCGTGGTCGGCCGCGGGATGCGCGCCGGAGCGGTTTCTTCAGGCGGACCGGTACGGCCAGCCTGAACCTGCTCTAGCCGAAGGCCTGCAGCAGCGCCTCGACCTGCCCGGCGGTCAGCGCTCGCGGCGCCTGGCCGCGTAGCAGCAGCGCGAGCTTCGCGGCCTCCTCCAGCTCCTCCGCCGCATAGACCGCGTCATCGAGCGACCTGCCACTGACCACCGGCCCGTGATTGGCCAGCAGCATGGCCCGTGCCTCCCGCGCCGCCGCGGCGATGGCCGGCTCCATCGCCGGGTCGCCAGGGCGGTAATAGGGGATCACCGGCAGGCTGCGGCCGATGCGCATGACGAAATAGGGCGTCAGCGGCGGGATCGGCGCGGTCTCGCCGGGCGCCGCCAGGCAGGCGATGGCGGTCGCATGGGTCGAGTGGAGATGCACCACCGCCTGCGCTTCCGCGCGGGTTTCGAGCACCGCGCGGTGCATGAACACCTCCTTCGAGGGCGGGTCGCCGGAGACATGCTGCCAGGCGCGGTCGAGCTTGCTGAGCCGCGCCGGATCCAGCCGGCCGAGGCAGGAGTTCGTCGGGGTCATCAGGAAACCATCCGGCAGCCGCACGCTGATGTTGCCGGCCGAGCCCACCGAATAGCCGCGGCCGAACAGCAGCCGGCCATGCGCCGCGATCGCCTCGCGCAGCTCGCTCTCGCTCATGCCCCGAAAGCCTTCAGGAAGAAGTCGCGGGCGCCGAAATTGCCGCTCTTGAGCGCCAGGTGCAGCCCGGTGGGCTCGGCATAGGTCCAGGGCACGCCGGGGTCGATCTCCGGCCCGATGCGCAGCGCGGCGACGCCGAGGCGGGAGACGACGGCGCCGGATGTCTCGCCGCCCGCCACCACAAGCCGCCGCACGCCCCGCGCCACCAGCGCTTCGGCGATGCTGGCCAGGGTTTCCTCCACCAGCGCGCCGGCGGCATCGCGCCCGAGCTTCGCCTGCAGCGCCGCCACCTTCTCCGGCGGTGCGCTGGCGGCGATCACCACCGGATGGTCGCCGAGCTTGTCCGCGGCCCAGTCCAGCGCCTGCGCCAGCAGCGCGCCGGCATCCGGCCTGGCCAGCACATCCAGCTCCAGCGTATGCGCATGGTCGCGGGCGTAGCCGATCTGCCCCAGGGTGGCGCGGGAGCAGGAGCCGGCCAGGACCGCTGCGGGGCCCTGCATCGGCGGCAGGGCGCTGGCCGCCGCGCCGCGCTCCGGCAGCAGCCCGGCGGCGCGGAAATTCGCCGGCAGCCCCATCGCCACGCCGCTGCCGCCGGTGATCAGCGCATGCGGCGCCGCCGCCTCGCCGATCGCCAGCAGATGCTCATCGGTCAGTGCATCGACGATGGCGTAGCGCCGGCCGCTTTCCTTCAGCCCGGTCATCGCCCGGCGGATTGCCGCGGCGCCCTGCTCGACCACGGCGAAGGGCACCAGGCCCACCGTACCGTCGGTCTGCCGGGACAGCACCCGCACCAGATTGGCGTCCCGCATCGGGGTGAGGGGGTGGTTCTCCATTCCGCTCTCGTTCAGCAGCGCGCTGCCGACGAAGAGATGCCCCTGGAACACCGTCCTTCCATTGGTCGGGAAGGCGGGGTTGGCCAGGGCGAAGCCACAGCCCAGCCGCTGCACCAGCGCATCGGCCACTGGCCCGATGTTGCCGGCATCGGTGCTGTCGAAGGTGGAGCAGTATTTGAAGAAGATCTGCCTTGCCCCGGCGGCCAGCAGCGCGTCGCAGGCGGCGAGGCTTTCGGCTACTGCCTCGGCCACCGGCGCGGTGCGCGATTTCAGCGCGACGATCACCGCATCGGCCTCGGGCAGCGGACCTCGGGGAACGCCAATCACCTGCACCGCGGTCATGCCGCCCTTGACCAGGGTGTTCGCCAGATCCGTGGCGCCGGTGAAATCATCGGCGATGCAGCCGAGCAGCGGCATGATCATGTCCCTCCGTCGGGCGCCTACAGCGGCGTGCCGTCCTTGCGGGTGTAGCGCCAGCGCCCATCCTCGCCCATCACCGCCGCCAGATCATCCTCCGGGTAGGTGACGGCATCGCCGGGGGAGCGGTCGCCGACCTCCAGGTACACCACCTCCTGCGTGCCGCGGTTCACCAGCCTGTGCGCGTCGCCGGAGCCCGCACGGAAGCCGGCGCACATTCCAGGGGCCAGCGGCGTCTCGCCGGCATCGGTCAGCAGCACCGGCTCGCCCTCCAGGATGTAGATGAACTCATCCTGGGTGGTGTGGGCGTGGCGCAGCGAGGAGGCTGCGCCCGGCGGCAGCCGGGTGAGGTTCACGCCGAAATTGGCCAGGCCGAAGAGGTCGCCGAGCACCCGCTTCTCCCGCCCGCCGATCTTCATGGCAAGGTCGGGTGGGTAGCCGGTGGCACGTGCCCGCGGCGGCACCGCGGCGGCAAGGATGGCGACAGGCGGCTTGCTCATTCCTGCTCCTGGATAGCGTGGCCCGGCGGGAAGGACGGGCGGGTGGCGATGAACAGCGCGACCGCCAGCATGCAGCAGCCGACGATGGCGGAGGTCTTCATGTCACGGAGCAGCAGCGTCGCCAGCGCCCAGTTCAGCGCCATGACTGAGAGCGCCGCCCGCTTGGCCCGGCGGCCGATGACGCCATGCGCCTGCCAGGCCCTGAGCGACGGCCCGAACCGCGGATGATTCAGCAGCTTCGCGCGCAGCCTTGGGGAGGCATGTCCGAAGGCCCAGGCGGCGATGATGAGGAAAACCGTCGTCGGCATCACCGGCAGCACCGCGCCGATCGCTGCCAGCATCAGGCAGAGGTAGCCGAGGCCGAGCAGCGCCAGACGCTGCGGCCGGCCGATTCGGGCCTCAATGGGGTCGCCGGTGCCCATGATCGGACAGCCTATACCCACAGCACGGTGAAATCACGTCAACGGGCCGGTTCACGGTCGGCCCGGGCTTGGCGATTGGGGCGCCTGAACCTGCCGAGGTTCAGGCCGCCATCATGGAGCCAGGGATTTGCGCGGGAAGAGGCGCTCGCCGCGCGTTGAATGGGGCGGACGGCCAAATTCCACATAGGCCTATTTGCGGTAGAATCCGGGAGCCTGGAAGCTGAAGGTGTCGACATAGGCCGAATGGCAGCCGTGCTGCATGGCCGCCGCTTCGGCCAGGGCGATCACGCTGCGGCCAAGGCCGCCGCGCCGCAGCCTCGCATCCAGCCAGTGGGGGTGGAGGAACAGCCAGCCGGCGTAGGTCTCGGCGAACAGCCCGCCGGCCACCGCGCGCCCCGGCGCAGGAAGACGCCGAGCGTCTGCCAGGGCTGGTGGCCCGGCCATTGCTGTTCGTTGAAGGTCTCCAGCCCCTCCGGCAGGGCGTCGACATCCGCCTCCGCGGGCTTGTCCTCGACGCTGAGCGTGATGCCGGGCGGAAGCCGCATGAGGCCGGACCGTACCGCAGGTCAGCCGCCGGCCACGCCCTGGATGACGATGCCGGTGCCGTCACAGGTCCGGCATTTCTGCCCGCCGATCATGCCCTTGCCCTGGCAGTCGGGGCAGGGCGCTTCGCCGGTTCCGGGCGTGCCGGGCGTGGCGACGTCGCCCGGGTTGGGCTGCATCCTCTTATCGTCCTGCGCCATCTCCTGCCCTCCTGTGGTGCCGGGGCCGGTCCCGGCGCCCGGGCACCGGATGCAGCGGCCCGCCAGATACTGGCTGGCGGTACGGCCCGGGTGGATAGCGTCCTCCGGGTCGCGCCACCTCGGCAAACGCGGTGCCTGAGGCGCGGTTCGGCTCAGCGCCGCGGCGGTGCCGCCAGCAGGTCGCGGTGGCCGATACGTACCGCCAGCCGCCGGCCGGAGATCTGCTTCAGCCGCGCGTCGGCCCAGGCGCCGATCGACCGCAGGCCGCGGTGGTCATGGCGGCGGGCTGCGGCGGCATGGCCCAGCGCCAGCTCGCTGACGAAGCGGTAATTGTGCTGCCGCAACCCGGGCAGGGGAGAGGCGCCGCGCTGCCGCACGACCCAATCACTCGCCGCGCTCGTCACCTGGAAGCCGCGGGCGCCGAAGGTGGCGGCGATCGCCGCCGGCGCCAGCGGCCCAAGCGCCGAGCCGCCGAAGCCCTTGTCGCGGCCCTGGTCGCGGCGGAAACCCGCCAGGACCCGCGCATCGAGTGGATGTGGCGGCAGGAAGCGCTCCCGCCCATCGACGCAGAGCGCAGCGTAGAAGGGCACGCGCAGCGCCGCCGCCATGCGCTCCAACCAGGGGCGGGAGACCAGGTCGCAGAGCGCCGAGCTGAGCACCGCATCGGCATTGGCAAGCGGCAGGATACCGGGTGCGTCGGCCAAGTCGGCGGCCAGCGCCTCCACCCGCCAGGCGCCGCCGGGGGCGTGCACCAGCAGGGTCTTGCGGTTGGGGAAGGTGACCTTCAGCCCGACCTGCCCGGCTCGGTCGGCGATGGTGTCGAAGGCTGCCTCCGCCATCTCCCGGTCATGATCCACCAGGGTCCATGCCTGGGCCCGGCCGATCCGCGGCGCCAGCCAGCGGAACAGGCTGCCGGTGCCGGAGCCGAGGTCGATCAACCGCGGCCGCGCCGGCAGCAGCGCCAGTAGCTGCGCGGCCAGGGCCTCGGAGCGGGCGATGGCGTCGAAGGGCTCGCGCAGGTCGAGCCAGTCGAGGTCGAAGGCCTCGGTCATGCGCGTTCGATGTCCGCCAGGAAGGCAGTGGCCCGGTCCGCCCAGCGCGGCAGGCGCTGGCCGGCCTGCCAGGCGGCCTCGGCCATCTCGGCGCGCATCGCGTCGTCGAACAGCAGCCGGCGCAGCGCCTTGGTGAAGGAGACAAGGTCGCCCGGCGGCGAGATGATGCCGGCCTCGACCGGCACGATCTCGGCGATGGCGCCGCCGGCGGTGATGGCGATGGGCAGGCCCCGCGCCAACGCCTCGGCGGCCGCCATGCCATAGCCTTCCCACCAGGTCGCCAACGCGAAGACATCGGCCCGGTCGTAGAGCGCTTCCAGTTCCTCTCGCGTGACCTCGCCGGCGAAGGTCACCCGCTGGGCGATGCCGAGCTCCTCAGCCAGGGCGCGCAGCCCGTGCGCATGCACCGCATCCCGCGACGCACCGGCGATGGTCAGCCTCCAGTCGATGTCGGGCAGCCGCGCAAGGCATTGCATCAGCACGTCATGCCCCTTGCGTGGCATCAGTGCCCCAACCGAGAGAATGGCAACCCCCGGCCCGCCCGAGCCGCGGGCGCGCGGCGCCGGATCGGTGCCGGGCTCGACCACGCCGATGCGCGCGGGGTCGACGGCGTAATCCTGGGCGAGCCGCCGCGCCGTCAGCGGCGAGGTGGCGACCAGCCGGGCGAGGCGCGGGTAGAGTGCCGTCTCGATGCCGCGCAGCGCCTCGCGGTCCTCGATGGGCGCGCCATGCTCCAGGGCGGTCGGGTGGTGGATCAGCGCGACGGCGCGGCGCTCGGCCAGGGTATCGGCCAGCGGCGCGAAGGCGGGCAGGCCCAGCCCGTCGATGACCAGCCGCGCCTGCGCCGGCACCGCCGCCAGCGCCGCCCGCGCCGCGGCTTCGGCCGTGGCATCCGGCAGCGGATGATGGCCGGCGAGTTCCACCACCTGCACCGGATGGCCCAGCGCGCGCAGCCCCTCGACCAGCCGGCGGTCGTAACCGTAGCCGCCGGAGATGGTGTCGAAGGGGGCGGGGACCAGCAACGCGATGTGCATCAGACCGGACCCTCGAATGCGGCCCAGGCGTTCGGGCTTTCCCGCAGCAGGATCTTCAGCGCGGTGACATTGGCGCTTTGGGCGCCGAGGCGGCCCTCGCGCAGCGCGGCCACCAGCAGCCTGTGGATGTGCTGGCAGAGGAATTCGGTGGTGGTGTTCAGCCCGGCGAATTGCGCCTCGCTGTCGAGGTTGCGGTAGTCGAGGGTGTCGAGCGCCTTGCGCAGCTCGACCTTGGCCAGGCCGATGTCGACAAGCAGGTGCAGCGCATCCAGCGCCGGCGCGCGGAACTCCGCCTCCACGGCGAAGGTGGCGCCGTGCAGCCGCTGGGCCGGGCCGAACTCCGCGCCGCGGAAACTATGGGCGATCATGATGTGGTCGCAGACCGTCAGGCTGAACATCGCGGCATACTCTCATGCATAGATGATGGTGGGGCAGGGCGGGCCGCCGCTGCCCTCCAGCAGGCTCGGCAAGGCCGCGGGCAGGGCGAGGAAGCGGACGGGCGGGGCCAGTAGCGCGTCCAGCCGCGCATCGGCCAGCAGCGTGAGGGCCAGCGCCAGCCGCTCGGCATGGCTGCGACGGCCGCGCACCGCCGCGGCGACATGGCCGACCTGGGAGGAGAGGATCGACAGGCGCCTCGCATGGAAGCCTTCGCCGAGCGGGAGCGCCACCGTGCGGTCGCCATGCCAGCTCGCCTCGATGATGCGCGCCTCGAAGCCGGCACGGTCAAGGGCGAGCTGCAGCCCAGCCTCGCTGGCGCTGGCGTGGATGATGAGGTCGCGGTCGCCCGGGGCATCGGCGGGCGGACAGAAGCGGGCGCCGAGGGCTTCGGCGAAAGCGGCGCGGCCCGGGTCGATATCGCAGACCGTGAGCTCGATTCCGGGGATACGGGCCAGCAGCGCCGCCACCAGCAGCCCGACCACGCCGGCGCCGATCACCAGCGCCCGCTCGCCGGCCAGCGGCGCGGCATCCCACAGCAGGTTGACCGCGGTTTCCATGTTGGCGGCCAGCACCGCGCGGTGGTCGGGCACCGCATCGGGGATCGGGATGCACATGGCGGCGGGGGCGAGGAACAGATCCTGGTGCGGATGCAGGCAGAACACCCGGCGGCCGAGCAGCGCGGCGGGCCCGGCATCCACCACCCCGGCCACGGCATAGCCGTATTTCACCGGAAAGGGGAAGTTGCCGTCCATCAGCGGCGCGCGCATCACCGGCCATTGACTGGGCGGCACCCGGCCCTGGCTGACCAGCCGCTCGGTGCCGCGCGAGATGGCGCCGTAGTGGGCGCGCACCAGGGCCTGACCCTCGGTCGGCGGCGGCAGCGGCTCCTGCCGCAGGGCGGCGACGCCGGGCGCGAGGTACCAGAGCGCCGTTGCCGACAGCCCGGTTTCCATCTTTGTCACCGGCAGATGTCCGGCCGGGTGCGGTTGAGGGCGATGTCGAACAGCACATCCGGGTCCAGCATGTGGACTGTCCATTCGAACCGCAGCCCATCGGCGATGTGGGCCGCCGCGGGCAGGGTGAAGGCCGGGATGCCGGAGCCCAGCAGCACCGGCGCGACCGTCACATGCAGCCGGTCGAGGCAGCCGGCTGCCAGGAAGCGGCTGACGGTGACGCCGCCGCCCTCGACGAAGATCCGGGTCAGACCGCGGGTCGCCAAGGCGGCCAGGATCGCCGGCACCGACAGGCCACCCAGCGGGTTCCGTGGCAGCCGGATCACCTCAGCCTGGCCGAGCCGATCCGGGCCTTCGGCATCGGTGGCGCAGCACAGCAGGGTCGGCGGGCCGGAGCGAAACACGCCGTAGCCGGGGCCAAGGCGGCGGTCGGTGTCGAGTACCACCCGCACCGGGTCCGGCCCAGTGCAGTGCCGGGTGGTCAGGCGCGGGTCGTCGCTCCGCACCGTGCCGGCACCGACGACGACGGCATGACAGAGCGCCCGCAGCCGATGGGTGTGCAGGATGTCGCCGCGTCCGCCGATCCATTGCGAGGAGCCGGAGAGGGTGGCGATGCGCCCGTCCAGCGTCTGCGCCAGGCGGCCGACGACGGTGCAGCCGTCGGGCGCGCTGGGTGGCTTGAGAAGCGTGTCGAACAGCCCGGCTGGTGGCTCGGCCGGCGCAACAGCCGGGCCATCGCGCCGCGCCAGCAACGCTTCCCAATCCGCGGTGGCGAGAGATCCCTGCATGTGCCGCGGACCATGCCGGAATCGATGTCGCAGCGCCAGCATGGCGGGGTGAACAAATCCTGTGGCGCCGGCTCCAGCGACGGATCCACGTTCTGCTGAGGCGGGAGGGCTGGGCAGTGAACGCCAAGCGGGTCTGGCGTCTGTAGCGGCTGGAGGGTCTGCAACTGCGGAGCAAGACGCCGAAGCGGAAGGTCTCGGCCAAGCTGCGGCAGGACCGGCTAGTGGCGGGTGCGCCGAACGACATCTGGGCGATGGACTTCCTCTCGGACCAGTTGTTCGACGGCACCCGGATCCGCGTGCTGACCATCGTCGATGCGCACAGTCGGATCTCGCCCGCCATTGATGTGCGGCTGAGCTACCGCGGTGCCGACGTGGTCGACACGCTTGAGCGGGTGACGGCCTGCTATGGCCTGCCACGCCAGGTTCGTCTCGACAACGGCCCTGAATTCATCAGTCGTGACCTCGACCTCTGGGCCTGCGCCAGGGGCGTGGTGCTGGACTTCTCCCGGCCGGGCAAGCCCACCGACAACGCCTCTGCGGAGAGCTTCAATGGCAAGGTCCGGGCCGAGTGCCTGAACGCCAACTGGTTCCTCAGCCTGGAAGATGCCAGGCGAAAATGCGAAGCTTGGCGGTGGACTACAACGAGATCCGGCCACACAGCTCGATCGGCCACAGAGCCCCGATCGAGCTGGCCAACGCCGCAGGACAGGGTCCTCCGTCCTTAGTGTCCGTCCGGGGACAGGTGCTATGATTTGAATGGGTTGTGACTGGCCTGTGGGCGGCCGGGGCGGGAAGAACTGCGGCGATGTGGACGCAGGAGAACCGGGCTCGGTACGACCGCAGCAAGCTGCGCTACCCGAGTGATCTGACCGACGAGGAATGGGCGCTGATCAGGACGCTGATCCCGCCCGCCAAGCCGGGTGGCAACAAGCGGACGGTCGAGGTGCGAGCGGTGGTGAACGGGGTGATGTACATCCTCTCCACCGGCTGCCAGTGGGCAGCC
>NZ_JACOMF010000039.1 GCF_014283215.1 Siccirubricoccus deserti | reverse complement strand
CCATTCGGCATCCGTCAGATCGGAGGGGTAGCGCAGCCCGCGCCGATCCGCCGCACGCCGATGCTCCGCTGTCCACGCCATCCTGCTTCCCCACAAATCGCCCGCAGGAGAAGGGAATCACATCCGATTCAGGTAACTCAATCCCTTTTCGGATGGGCTCTGAGCCAATCCGAAAATCTTCAGATCACGAACTACAAGGGTGCCAATAGCCATTCTTTCGAATTGTATCTCGGCCTCTTCATGGGAATGAAGGGAATGGATACTGAGAATATGCGAAGCTCTGGAAACAATTCCTGGATGGTCTCGACTTGGCGAGCCTTCGGCTGCGATTTCCGGCCCCAAGACGGCTTCTCGAGATTGCTTAAGGCCGATCGCTTCCTGTTCGGCCTGCCATTCCTGCCTACAAAATTCACCGCCCTGTCTCCGAGCTTCGCCCACTTCATCGGGCTGCGGCCCCGGCGCCTGTATGATCGGTTGTCGGCGCACTTCCGCAGCGAGGCTCGCAAGCGACTCGCACTCTGCGAATCCAGCACGCGGTGACTCCGGGCGCGCCGCAGGTCGAGATACTCGCTTCGCCGCGCGGCGAAGCGCTGGGCCAGCTGTGGCGGGAGTTGGAAGCAAAGGCGGCCGAGTTCTCCTTTTTCCAATCCTGGACCTGGGTCGGCTGCCTGGCCGATGAGCGCTACCCCGATCCGGTGCTGCTGCGGGCGAACAGCGGCGGGCGGCTGCTCGGCCTTGCCCTGCTGAACCGCCGGCGCGGCCGGCTTTGTCTGGCCGAGAGTGGCGAGCCGGTGCTGGACGCGCCCTTCATCGAGCACAACGCACCGCTGCTGGCCGCCGATGCCGGGCCGGAGGTGGAAGCGGCGTTACTGCGGGCGGCCTGGCAGGTACCGGGGGTGGGGCAACTGGTGCTGGGCGGCGTGCCGCCCCATCTGCCAAGGCTGGCCGGCGGCATCGCCTGGCGATGGCAGGAACGACCGGTGCCGCTGGTCGCGCTGGGCCCGGTGCGGGCGGCGGGCGGCGATTACCTGGCGGGACTCAGCGCCAATAGCCGCTATCAGATCCGCCGCTCCGCCCGGCGCTATGCCGCCTTCGGCGCGCTACGGCTGGACCGCGCCGAGACCCTGCCGGAGGCGCTGGAATGGCTGGAAGCGCTTGCCACGCTGCATGGAGAGACCTGGCGCGCCCGCGGTCGCCCGGGGGCCTTTGCCGATGACTTCGCGTGGCGCTTCCACCAAGCGCTGGTGGCGCGCGCTCAACCGCGGGGGGAACTCGACCTGCTGCGGGTGACGGCGGGCGAGCGGGTGGTCGGCTACCTCTACAACTTCCGCCTGCGCGGGCGGGTCTACGCCTATCAGAGCGGGCTGGACCACGTCGGCGCCGGGCCGCACGGCAAGCCTGGGCTCACTTGCCACGCGATGGCGGTGGAGCGGGCAATCGCCGAAGGCGCGGAGAGCTACGACTTCCTGGCCGGGCCCGACCGCTACAAGCGGAGCCTGGCCAATGCCGAAGCGACGCTGGTCTGGGCCGAGTTGGTGCCGCGCTGGTCGGCGCGGGGGCTGGTGGTACGGTTGCGGGGGGCAGCGGGGCGCATCGTCGGCGGCAGACCGCTCAGAGCCCTGACCCCGGCTTCAGCCGAGCGTCCGGCGCTGCGGGAGGGCAACACACGGGGAGCGGGCGCAGCGGATCAACCAATCGCCGTGATAATTGGCGGCCCGGCACCTCGATCCAGCGATAGAGCATGATGGAGGTAAGCGCCACTGCAACCAGATAGCCCAGTAGCACCGGCTCCAGGCGCGTGCCGGGATGGATGAACAGGAACTTCATCCAGTCCTTGAGGAAGTAGTGGCAAAGATAGGTCGAGTAGGAAATCTCGCCGATCCGCTCCAGCGGCGCCCAGCCGAGGCCGGCAGACAGGAAATGCCCGCCACGGGCCAGGGCATGGATCAGCAGCGCAAAGCCGAGCGGCATCGTCAGCCAGTCCTGGATGGGCAGGGCTGCATAGGCAGCAAAGCAGCCGAGCGCCGCGCCCAGCGCGAAATACCCCTCCCACCGACCCACCGAGGGGCGCGCGGCATGCAGGCGCTGGAGGAACACGCCGATGGCGAACTCCATCACGCAGCGGACCAGCCCGAAGGTCTCGATCCTGTCGCCGAGGCTGCCGCCGATACCCGCGCAGATGGCTGCGAAGGCCAGAAGCAGCAGCGCCGTCAGCCGGAGCGCGCCGGCGGCATCGCGCGCCCAGCGCAGAGCGAGCCAAGCCAGGAAAGGAAAGACCAGATAAGCGAACCACTCCGTACTGATCGACCAGGCCGGGATGTTCCAGGCAAGGCTATCCGTGGAGCCCCAATTCTGCATCAGCAGCAGGCTCAGCAGGAAGTAATCCGCAGCATAGCGTTCGCCGACCCGGCCGGCGGCCGAGAACAGGCCGATCGCGATCGGATTGGCAACAAAGGCAATCAGCATCACCAGGTGCAGCGGATAGATGCGACCCAGCCGGAGCAGAAGGAAACGGCGCACCTGGCCGGCATCCAGCCGGGCAAACTGCGTACTATAATTCAGCGAAATGACGAAGCCGCTGAGCATGAAGAATAAGTCAACCGCAAGGTAGCCGTGCGCCAGCGCGGCATGCAGCATGGGCGGCATCGTCGGTGGCAGGAGTTCCCGGACGTGGTAGAGCACGACCCACCAGGCGGCGAGCCCGCGGATGGATGTGAGCGCACGGATTGGCTGCCGCGGCACGTTGGGGGCACTGACAATCACGGGATAGGCGCAATCCTGTCGAGACGCTGAATCAGCCGATTTCCGGCCGGCGGCTGCTCTATATACAACTTCTGGTAATGACAACAGCCTTTGCCTTGTCGGTCGAGGCGTGATTGCCTGGGGCGGATGTGACGGCACGGCGCCAGGCAGACACCAATGTTTCGTGTGCGGATCTAAGAAGGGCGTGGCGGTATGGTGGATATGTTGGCGATCATGCTGGTCACCGGCGCCTGTCTCTATGTGACCATCCGTGCCGTCCTGCTCGACCGAATGCTGCCTTGGTTCGCGACACCCGTAGTGCGGGAGACGGAGCGAGAGAAGCCAGCATCGCCAGCCCATGACACCACGTCCTCGCCCCCAGCAACCGGGTGGCGCGCACGCACGACCGGGGCTGGCGCCCGGCCCGACCGGCAGATGGACCACTGATCGGCCATGCTGCGCAGCCTTTACTTGACCTTGGCATTTTTCTCTTTTATTGGCGTTGGGCTGGCTGCGCCATTTGCTCTGAGCCTTGGTTACATCTGGATCAGTATTTTTCGACCTCAGGCGATTGCTTACACCATTCTTCCCTCCATCCCAGTGTCGCTCATCATGGGGGCGCTGGCAGTCGGCTGGTACCTGCTCCGCGATCGGCGGTCACCACCACACTTCAGTCCGGTGCTCGGCATGATGGCGGCCATGGCGGCCTGGGTCACGCTGACGACCGCCGTCTTCGCCGTAGCGCCGGACAGCGCTTGGGAGAAATGGGACTGGGCCTTCAAGACCATCGTCTTTTCCGGCTTCATGGTCTTCGTCTTTCGCTCCCGCATCCAGATCGAGGCGCTGCTGCAGGTCCTCCTGTTTTCCTTCGCCGCGCATTTCCTGCCGGTCGGGATCAAGGTGGTGCTCAGCGGCGGAGGCTATGGCCAAGCGCTTGGCCTGATCGGGGGCAACAGCGGTTTCGGTGAAGGCGCCACCCTCGCCGCGGTGGCGTTGATGTGCATCCCGATCGCGCTGTTCCTGGCCAAGCACAACCGTCTCATGCCGGCTTGGCCGATCGTGCGGTTGGGCTATATCGGCATGGCCGGCCTCGCGGTCATGGCGACCATCGGGACCTATCAGCGGACCGGGCTGGTCGGGCTTGTTGTCCTCGCCATCACCTTCTGGGTGCGGAGCAGGCAGAAGCTCCTGGTTGGCACGGGCCTCGGTATCGGCGCCATCGTCTTCGCGCTCAGCGTGTCGTCAAACTGGGCGGAACGCATGTCGACGATTAGCGAATATCAATCGGAGGGTTCGGCCCTCGGCCGTATCCTGGTTTGGCAATGGACGCTCGGCTTCGTTGCGAACAATCCGTTCGGCGGCGGCTTCCACAGCTACATGATCAATGAGTTTACCTCGCAGCCGACGCCCGAGTACCCCAATGGATATACGGTCCGTGGCAAGGCCTTCCACAGCATCTACTTCGAGGCCCTGGGCGAGCATGGCTGGATTGGGCTAGGACTGTTCCTGGCCATCAACATCGCCACGCTGCTGAGCCTGCAACGCGTCATCCGGCGCACGCGCGGGTCGGAGGCCTTGGCCTGGTGCCGCGATCTGGCGGCGGCGCTGCAGGTCTCACTGCTGGTGCTGCTGGCGTGCGGCGCCTTCATCGGCATCGCCTTTCAGCCGATGTTCTGGTATCTCTTCGCCGCCTCCGGCTGCCTCTCGCACCATGTCGGGCGGGCGTTTGCACCAGACGTTGCGGCACGGCGGCAGCAGGCCCTCGGGGCAGGCGTCGGGACCCGCGGGAACGCCATCGCCGCACGGCCGTGGCGAGGTGCCGCCGGCGGCTGACCGGCGGCGCACGGACACCGTATCCCTCATCCGGCCAGCCCATCGCCCTGCCCTCTGGTTGCGCCGGCGCGCGCCGGGTTCAGTATGGTCGCCGCGCTGCGCCAAGGCGGCGTCGGCACTGGCCCCTGCCTGCCGAACCCGGAGGAATCACATGACCAAGCTTCCCTACGACGAGAATGAAGGCTTCAAGGCCGGCCGCGATGTCTGGTTCGAGATGCGGGGCCCAAAGGCCGCGCAGCAGGCGCTTGATCAGGCGGCCGAGCATGATTTGACGCGCGATCTGCGGCAGTACCTGTTCGAGCACTGCTTCGCCGCGGTCTGGGCCCGCCCGGGGCTGGAGCGCAGCGCGCGCAGCACCATCACCATTTCCGTGCTCACCGCCCTCGGCCGGACCGAGGAGCTGAAGTCGCACATCAAGATGGGCCTCGCGAACGGGCTGACGCGGGACGAGTTGAAGGAGATCTTCCTGCATGTCGGCATCTACGCCGGCGTGCCGACCGCGGTCGCCGCGGTGCGTGCGGCGATGGAGGTCTATGCCGAGCTCGACGGCGCGGTGAAAAGCTAGAGCGGATTGCGGAGGGCATGACTCCGCTGTAGCCCTCTGCGACCTGCGAGGTGGGGCCGGGCCGGGGTGCCGGCCCTTCGGCCCCGACGCCGCCGCCGCGGGCGATGTCGGCGGCGCTGTGCCGCAGATCGCCCGCTGCCTGCGGCTCGGCCGACCCGCGTTATGATCACTCACGCACAATGCCGTGCAGGGGGCGTAGGCTACCCTGCGCCGGCATCCAGCCCCGGCTCATGCCAACGAAGGCGCAGCGGCAACCGCCCAAACCCCGCCTGGCCCGCCATGGACGGGTGCCGGTGCCTCCGCTATCTTTCGCCACATACAACGCCCATGGGAATCCGGCATGCGCCGCAACCGCTTCCTGGCCATCCTGGCCGCGCTGCTGCTGGCCTGCGGGACCGTCGGCCCGGCCACGGCCCAGGAGGTTACGGTTTTCGCCGCCGCCAGCCTGACCGATGCGATGCGCGCCCTCGGCGCCGCCTGGCAGGCCCGTGGCAATCCGGCGCCGCGCTTCTCCTTCGCCGCCTCCTCGGCGCTTGCCCGGCAGATCGAGCAGGGCGCCCCGGCCGATCTCTTCATGAGCGCCGACGAGTCCTGGATGGACTATCTCCAGCAGCGCGGGCTGATCGTGGATGCGACGCGGGTGAGCCCGATCGGCAATGCGCTGGTGCTGGTGTCGCCGGCCAATGCGGTGCGCCCCGTCACCCTGACGCGCAACACCGATCTGCTGGCGCTGGTCGGCCCGCAGGGGCGGATCGCCACCGGCGACCCGGCGCATGTGCCGGTCGGCCGCTACGCCCGGGCCGCGCTCGGCTGGATGGGACAGTGGGAGGCCATCGCCCCGCGCCTCGCCCGCGCCGACAACGTCCGCGCCGCGCTGCTGCTGGTGGAGCGCGGTGAGGCGCCCTACGGCATCGTCTACGCCACCGACGCGGCGGCCAGCGCCGGCGTGCGCGTGGTCGGCGCCTTCCCGGCGGAAAGCCACACTCCCATCACCCATCCCTTCGCCCTGACCCGCCGCGCCAAGGGCAATGCCCAGGCCCGCGCCCTGCAGGAGTTCCTGACCGGGCCGGAAGCGACGCAAGCCTGGCAGCGCTTCGGCTTTTTGCTGGCCCGCTGACCCGCCGCATGCCGCTGCACGTGGAGCCGGTGCTGGGGCTAAGCGCCGAGGAATGGCAGGCGGTCCGCCTCAGCCTCGGCGTCGCCGCGCGTTCCGTGCTGGTCTCGCTGATCCCCGCGGTCGGCATCGCCTGGCTGCTGGCGCGCGGGCGCTTCCCCGGCAGGACGCTGCTGGATGCGCTCGTGCATCTGCCGCTGGTGGTGCCGCCGGTGGTGGTCGGCTGGGGGCTGCTGATGCTGTTCGGCGTGCGCGGGCCGATCGGCGGCCCGCTGCACGACTGGTTCGGCCTGCGCCTGGTCTTCACCACCGAAGGCGCGGCGCTGGCCACCGCGGTGATGTCCTTCCCGCTGATCGTCCGCGCGGTGCGGCTGGGGCTGGAGCATGTCGACCAGGGGCTGGAGGCGGCCGCCCGCACCCTCGGCGCCGGGCCGCTCGACCGCTTCGTCACCATCACCCTGCCGCTGATGTCGCCCGGCATACTGGCCGGGGCGGTGACCGCCTTCGCCGCCGGCCTCGGCGAATTCGGCGCGGTGATCACCTTCGCCTCCAACATCCCGGGCGAGACCCAGACCCTGCCGCTGGCCATCTACACCGCCACCCAGACCGCGGGCGGCGAGGCCACCGCGGCGCGGCTTGCCCTGGTCTCCTTCGTCCTGGCCATCTCCGGCCTGCTGCTCGCCGAACTCATCGCCCGGCGGATGCACCTGCTGCTGGGACGCGGCTGATGCTGGAGGTGACGCTGCGGCACCGCTTCGGCCGGGCGGAGGCGAACGGCTTCGCCCTGGAGGCCGGCTTCGCCATGCCGGACAGCGGGGTGACCGCGCTATTCGGCCCCTCCGGCTGCGGCAAGAGCACCATCCTCTCGGCGGTGGCCGGGCTGCTGCGGCCGCAGGAAGGCCGGATCACGCTGCACGGGACGGTGCTGCTGGATACCGCGGGCGGCATCTTCGTCGCGCCGGAACGCCGGCGCTGCGGTGTGGTGTTCCAGGACTCGCGGCTGTTCCCGCATCTCAGCGTCGCCAGCAACCTGCGCTACGGGCTGCGCCGCGCGCCGCCGGATGCCGCCGGCCCGGGCTTCGAGGAGGTTGTCGCGCTGCTCGGCATCGCGCCGCTGCTGGAACGGCGGCCCGGGCGGCTCTCAGGCGGGGAGAGGCAGCGGGTGGCGCTCGGCCGGGCGCTGCTGGCGCGGCCACGGCTGCTGCTGATGGATGAACCGCTGGCGGCGCTGGATGCGGCGCGGCGTGGCGAGGTGCTGCCCTTCCTCGCCAGGCTGCGTGATGCCGCCGGCATCCCGATCCTCTACGTCACCCATGCGCTGGACGAGGTCGATGCGCTGGCCGACCGGCTGGTGCTGCTGGAGGCCGGGCGCGTCCTGGCCGAAGGCCCGGTGGAAGCGCTGGCGGCGCGCACCGACCTGCCACTGGCGGCGCGGCGCGACGCCGGCTCGCTCATCCCCTGCGCCGTCGCTGCGCACGACCCGGCGCGTGGCCTGACCCGGCTTGCCTTCGCCGGCGGTGCCTTCCATGTCCCGCTGCGGCCGGAGCCGGTCGGCACCCACGCCCGGATCCGGCTGCGGGCCCGCGACGTCGCGGTGGCGACCGAACAGCCGCGTGGCCTCTCGACCCAGAACATCCTGCCGGCGATCCTGGCGGCGATCACCGAGGCCAATGCAGCGCATGAGGTCTTCCTCCGGCTAACGGTGGGCCCGACCGCGATCCTGGCGCGGGTGACGCGCGACAGTGTCGCCCGGCTCGGCCTGAGGCCGGGCATGGCGCTCTGGGCGGTGGTGAAGGCGGTGACCTTCGACCATGCCGGGGCGAAGGCCACGACCGGGCCGGACCTGCCGGATGCGGTGCGGGTCGCCGAGCCGGTGGCTGACGGAGCGCCCCCGGATGAACGGCCGATCCCACCACGCCCATCGCCTGGCCGCACGCCAATAGGAAGGCTGAGATGACAGTGCTTCTCCCCGGCCACCGCCCGTCCGGCATGCTGGTCGGGAACACCATGACGGGGAGGCTGCTGTGAGCGGTCCGGCAACCGGGCTCCTCAGCCTGCGCATCGACCTGCCGCAGGGCAGGATCGGTCCCGGGAAGATCCGTCTGCTGGAAGCGATCGACCGCGAGGGTTCGATCTCGGCCGCCGGCAGGGCGCTCGGCATGAGCTACAAGCGTGCCTGGGATCTGGTGAATGCGCTGAACACGCTGGTCGGCACCGCGGTGGTGGAGGCCAGCCCGGGCGGCTACCGCGGCGGCGGCGCGAGGCTGACCGATGCCGGGCGCAACCTGGTGGCCGACTACCGCGCCATCGAGCGGGCGGCGCAGCGGGCGGCGGAGCCGCGCCTCGCGGCGCTGCTGCGGCGGACCAATGGCTGAACCCGGTGGCCTGGTGTAGCGCCCGGCCGGCGCGGTAATGGCGGCCCACCCTTCCGTCGACATCCTTGTCGCCGGCCACGGGCTGGCCGATGATCGCCGGCCCTGCACCAACGGCCCTCACGCGCGTGCCGCAGCCCATGACCAGCCTGCCCGACACCCCGGCACCGGCGCGCCCGCGCAAGATCATCCACATCGACATGGATGCCTTCTATGCCTCCGTCGAGCAGCGTGACCGGCCGGAGTTGCGCGGCCTGCCGGTCGCGGTCGGCGGGTCGCGGGAGCGCGGGGTGGTCGCCGCCGCCAGCTATGAAGCGCGGAAGTTCGGCGTGCGCTCCGCCATGCCCTCGGTGACCGCCCGGCGGAAATGCCCCGAGCTGATCTTCGTGCCGCCCCGCTTCGACGTCTACAAAGCGGTGTCTCAGCAGATCCGCGCCTGCTTCGCCGAGCATACGCCGCTGATCGAGCCACTCTCGCTGGACGAAGCCTATCTGGACGTTACCGAGAACCTGCAGGGCATCGCCTCGGCGACCGAGATCGCGGAGCGCATCCGCGCCCGGATCAGGCAGGAGACCGGGCTGACCGCCTCGGCTGGGGTCTCCTACAACAAGTTCCTGGCCAAGCTAGCCTCCGACCACCGCAAGCCGGACGGGCTGTTCGTCATCACCCCGCGCATGGGGCCAGGGTTCGTCGAGGCGCTGCCGGTCGGGCGGTTCCATGGCGTCGGGCCGGCGACCTCCACGCGAATGAACCGCCTCGGCATCCACACCGGGCTCGACCTGCGGGCGCAGAGCATGGCCTTCCTGCAGCAGCATTTCGGCAAGGCCGGCCCGTACTACTACTGGATTTCCCGCGGCATCGACGACCGGCCTGTCCGACCCGACCGGATCCGCAAGTCGATCGGCGCCGAGACCACCTTCGCCATCGACCTGACGGCCCTGGAGGCCGCCGATGCGGCGTTGCAGCCGCTGATCGACAAGGTCTGGCGTTATTGCGAGGCCACCGGAATCCGCGGCCGGACGGTGACGCTGAAGGTCAAGTATGCCGATTTCAGCCAGGCCACGCGCAGCCGCACCGGGCTCACCCTGATCACTGCGCGCGGCGAGATCGCGCAGGTCAGCCGCGCGCTGCTGGAGCCGCTGTTTCCGCCGCCGCGGGGCGTCCGGCTGCTGGGTGTGACGCTGTCCACGCTCAACAGCGAGGAGCCGGCGGAAGCCGGGGCGCAGCTGACGCTGTTGGTCTAGCAGGCTGTCGGATTCCTGTCCGGGCCGAGATCGGCGATCTGGCCGGGATGGCGCTGCCTATTCCGTTCAGCCGCGACCAGGCCTTTCCGGTGCCGCCTGACGCGAGAACTGGCTGCCGGCGGACGTGGTGGCGCACTTCTTGGTGGCGGCGGTGGAGCGGGTGCCGCTGAGCGCCTTCGAGGTACGGGCGCGCCCGTGCGGCAAGGCACGATACCACCCGCGTCGGCTGCGGGCGCTGCTGGTCCATGCCCATGCCGACGGCATCGTCTCTTCCATCGCGGCTCCCAGCCTTACCGCCGCCCCTCTCACCCCGTCCCGGTACTGCCGAAGCCGCCCTCGCCCCGCGCCGTCTCCGGCAGCGTCTCCACCTCCGCCCAGACGGCCCGCGTCACCGGCGCCAGCACCGCCTGGGCAATGCGCATGCCGCGTTCCACGGTGAAGGCTTCGCGGCCGGCGTTCAGGATGATGACCTGCAGCTCGCCGCGGTAATCCTCGTCGATGGTGCCGGGGCTGTTCGGCAGGGTGATGCCGTGCTTCAGCGCGAGGCCGGAGCGAGGCCGCACCTGCAGCTCATGCGCGGGCGGCAGGGCGATGCAGAGGCCGGTCGGCACCAGCGCCCGGCCGCCCGGCGGGATCACCAGCGGCGCGGCGACGGCGGCGAGCAGATCCATCCCCGCCGCCCCCGCGGTGGCGTAGGAAGGCAGCGGCAGTCCCTCGGCATGCGGCAGCCTGGTGACGTGGATGGTCGCGCTCATGCCAGCGCCGCCGCGATCCGCGCCGCCAGCCGTTCGGCGACAGCGCCCTTCGGCAGCTCCGGCCAATCCTCCACCCCGGCGGCGGTGATCAGATGGACAGTGTTGGCGTCGCCGCCCATGACCGTGCCCGAGACATCATTCGCCACGATCCAGTCGCAGCCCTTGCGCCGGCGTTTGGCAATCGCGTGCTCCACCACCTTCTCCGTCTCCGCGGCGAAGCCCACCACCAGCCCGGGGCGTTGGGCGTGGTGCGACAGGGTCGCCAATATGTCGGGATTGAGCGTCATCATCAGGCTCGGCGCCTCGGCGCCTGGTTCCTTCTTCAGCTTCTGGCCGGCTTCCCTCGCCACCCGCCAATCGGCAACGGCGGCGGCCATGACGGCGATATCGGCCGGGAGCGCCCCTTCGCAGGCCGCCAGCATCTCCCGTGCCGTCTCGATGCGCACCACCGTGACCCCGGGCGGATCGGGCTGCGCCACCGGGCCGCTGACCAGCGTCACCCGCGCGCCGAGTGCCGCCAGCGCCGCGGCGATGGCATGCCCCTGCTTGCCGCTGCTGCGGTTGGCGATGTAGCGCACCGGGTCGATCGGCTCATGCGTCGGGCCGGAGGTGACCAGGGCGTGGCGCCCGGCCAGCGGCCGCGCGGCGGGTGCCAGAAGCGCGGTGATGGCGGCGAGGATCTCCTCCGGCTCGGCGAGGCGGCCGGGGCCGCTTTCCGGCTCCGCCATGGCGCCGGTGCCGGGGCCCACCGTGGCGACGCCACGTGCCGCCAGCAGCGCCATATTCGCCCGGGTCGCAGGGTGGTCCCACATCGCCGGATTCATCGCCGGCGCCACCAGCAGTGGGGCGCGGGTGGCCAGCAGGATGGTGCTGGCCAGATCATCGGCCAGGCCTTGCGCCATCTTGGCCAGAAGATCGGCGCTGGCCGGCGCCACCACCACCAGCTCGGGCCAGCGCGCCAGGCGGATATGGCCGATCTCCGCCTCGGCGGCCCAGAGGTCGTCATGCACCCGCTGGCCGGTGATGCCCGCCAGCGCCTCCCTGGTCACGAAACGCGCGCCGCCGGCGGTCAGCACGGCGGTGACCGTGGCGCCCTGCTTGCGCAGCAGGCGGGTCAGTTCCAGCGCCTTGTAGGCGGCGACGCTGCCCGAGAGGATCAGCAGGATGCGGCGGTCCGTCAGCATGGGGCGGACACTACCTGCACCCCGCGCGCAATCAAACCGGCCGTTCGCCCTTCACCGTTACCCGATTGCCGTAGCGGCGGTGCGGCCAGTAGTCCCACATCGCCCGGTGCTGGGCGCAGCGGTTGTCCCAGAAGGCCACGGAATTCGGCTGCCAGCGGAAGCGGCACTGGAACAGCGGGTTCTCCATGTGCTCGTAGAGGTAGCGGAGAATTCCCTCGCTCTCATCTGGCGGAATGCCGAGGATGCGGGTGGTGAAGCCCCTGTTCACATAAAGCGCGCGGCGCCCGGTGACCGGATGGGTGCGGATGACAGGGTGCTCCGCCCGCGGGTAGCTTGGCTTGTCGGCGACACCGTCATTGGCGAACATGCCGCGATAGACGGGCTCGCCGTCATGCACCGCGCGCAGCCCGTCCAGATACGCCTTCATTCGGTCCGACAGCGCCTCATAGGCCGCGTACATACTGGCGAACAGCGTGTCGCCGCCATGCGGCGGGCATTCCTTGATGTAGAGGATGCTGCCGAGCGGCGGCTCCACGTCGCAGGACACGTCGGAATGCCAGCCCTCGCCATTGGCGCGGACTGATTTCTCATCGGCCTTGATGATCATCAGCTCCGGATGGCCTGGCTCGTGCGGCGCCGCCGGGTGCAGGTGCAGCGGGCCGAATTGCCGGCCGAACTCCAGGTGCTGCTCCTGGGTCATGTGCTGGTCGCGGAAGAAGATCACCAGGTTCTCGGCCAGGGCGCGGTGGATCTCGTCCATCTGACGGTTCGAGACCGGGCCGCCGAGCGCGACGCCGCCGATCTCGGCGCCGATGATCGGCGTCAGCTTCTCGACGGTAATGGTCTCATAGGGCAGGCCGGCTTCGGTGATGGCCTTGTAGCGCGGGCCGCTGAGGGCACTGAGCGACATCGGCGGTTTCCTCGGAGTTTGTATTGCCGCAAGGCTAGCGCGTGACCGGCCCAGGTGGAAAGCCGGGGCATGCGGCCGGGAGGATGCGTGTGGCCAAGCGGCCCGGGCGCTCGACCCCGGTTTCGTCACGGCGCACCACGGCCCCCCACCGGGCGCGGCGGCGGCGGCGCCACACCGCTTCATGGCGCTGGGGTCGGCAATGGCCAGGGCGGCGGCCAAGCTGGGTGGCTTCCCCCTCGCCGCTCCGGCCGGCCTTGCCTGGAAACGCCAGCGGCTGCTGCCGACAGACACCGATGCGCCGGTCGCGACGCTGGCCGACGGGCTGTGGCAGCCGATCGCCGCCGCGTGACACCGCGCCACGATGTTGCGACTGGAATGTTCCAGGCCGGGATGCTCGGTTACATGCTCGGTGCAGGGGAGCAGCCTATGTCGATCAGCACACCGGAGGCACCACCCCGGCCGGTCAATGACGCGCCATTGCGGATCGTGCTCGAAGGCCGCAGGAGCCGGCCCTTCGACGATGCGCTGGCGATGGTCTGCCGCAACCACGGCATGCGGCTCGGCCTGGCCGGCGCGGCGCTGCCGGGCTGGCTGGCCCAGGCGCCGCGCTGGGCTCGCAAATTCATGGAACAGGGACATAGCCAGGGCGCGGCGATAGCGACGCGACGGGCGGGCCGGCTGGCCAGCTGACCGGCTGCATCTGAGCGGCAAGGCGCGCCCGGCGGCATCAAGGGTCAATCCTGCCGTCATCACCGCAATCCCGCCGGGTGCAGCCGGCGTCAGAAGACGGCCTCGCCGGCCATCAGGCCCAGCACGAGGAAAACAAGGAAGACCACGATCGCGATCGCGAACAGCACCTTGGCGATGCCCCCGGCAGCCGAGGAAACGCCGCCGAAGCCGAAGTACCCTGCGACGATCGAGATCAGCAGGAAGATCAGCGCCCATTTGAGCATGCAACCTCTCCTTCCGGGATTGCCCGGCCTTGCCATCCGCCGGTGGGCCAGGGCCAGGGCGGCCCTACCACCCCTCCACCGCCATCGGTAAAGCCGCAGGGCGCCGTTCGATCCAGGTCGGCCGGCAGCCCGGTTCAGCCTGCCGCGGCACAATGGGGCACCTTCTTCAACCCCGCCGCCCCGAAGCCCGGGTTTGGCGGCAGCGTCCTGGCGCCCTCCGGCGGGCGCCGGCGTTGTGAAAGGTGTTTCCTTAGTCGGAGCCCGATCGTCATATGCGCTTCTCCTTGATCTTCCGCGTCGCGCTTGCTGCGGCGCTGGCCGGACTTGCCGCTTGCGGCGAGGAGGCGACGCTGCCGGTGGCCGCCGGCACCGGGCCGAACCCGCGCCTGCCCCCACCCAACCCAACGCTGATCCCCACGGTGAACATCGCCCCGGCACGGGGCTGGCCGGCGGGAGTTGCGCCCATCCCGGCGGACGGCCTGCGCGTCGCCGCCTTTGCCGAGGGGCTGGACCATCCGCGCTGGCTGCATGTGCTGCCCAATGGCGACGTCCTGGTCGCCGAGACGAACGCTCCGCCGAAGCCCGAGGACAACCGCGGCATCCGCGGCTGGATCATGGGCCTGGTGATGACGCGCGCCGGCGCCGGCGTCCCCAGCGCCAACCGCATCACCCTGTTGCGTGACGCCGATGGTGATGGTGTCGCGGAGGGGCGTTGGACCTTCCTGGAGGGGCTCAACTCGCCCTTCGGCATGGCACTGGTCGGCGACACGCTCTATGTCGCCAACACCGATGCCGTGCTGCGCTTTCCCTACCAGGCTGGCCAGACCCGCATCGCGGAGCCTGGCGTGACGGTGGCCAGTCTGCCGGGCGGGCCGCTCAACCATCACTGGACCAAGAGCCTCGTCGCCAGCCCGGACGGACAGCGGCTTTATGTCGGCGTCGGCTCCAACAGCAACGTCGCCGAGAACGGCATCGAGGCCGAAACCGGCCGCGCCGCGGTCTGGGAGATCGACCCGCGAAGCGGCGCCCACCGCATCTTCGCCTCCGGACTGCGCAACCCCGTCGGCATGGATTGGGAGCCGGTATCGGGCGCGCTCTGGGTCGCGGTGAACGAACGCGACGAGATCGGCAGCGATCTGGTGCCCGACTACATGACGGCGGTGCGCGACGGCGGCTTCTACGGCTGGCCCTACAGCTACTTCGGCCAGCATGTCGACCAGCGGGTGCGGCCGCAAGCGCCGGAGCTGGTGGCCCGGGCGATCGTGCCGGACTACGCGCTGGGCCCGCACACGGCATCGCTCGGCCTGGCCTTCGCACCGGCCGATATCGGCACCGCCGGCTGGCCGGCGCCCTTCTCTGCGGGCGGCGCCTTCGTCGGCCAGCATGGCTCCTGGAACCGGCGTCCGCCCAGCGGTTATCGGGTAGTCTTCGTGGCCTTCGCCGAGGCCGGCCGGTTGGGGAGCCGGTGGATGTGCTCACCGGCTTCCTGGATGGCGAGGGCCGGGCGCAGGGCCGCCCGGTCGGCGTGGCGCTGGACCGCCAGGGTGCGCTGCTGGTCGCCGACGACGTCGGCAACCGCATCTGGCGGGTCATGCCCGCCGTACGGCAGGCCGCAGCGCGGTAAGCCGTACGGCCCAGGTCAGAACAATGTCGTCTGCCGCCGCTGCGCCACGCTGGCCGACGGGCGCCGTGGCAGGGAGGCAGGCAGGGGCGGGGTGCCGATCTGGGAGCGGGCCGGGCCGGCATAGCCGTCATCGGCGATCAGGCGCAGCTGCTCCGCCGTGCCCCCTGCGGCGGCCGGCAAATCGAGCGGCACCGGCCAGAAGCACTCCACCCGTTCCTCCCCCCGGAGCGCCAGGAAGACAACCCGCTCCACCCGGCCACCCTCGCCGGTCTCGACAGCGAAGCGGAAGACCAGGCCTTCGGCCGCCACCTCTCCGAGCGCCAGCGAAAGCTGCTCGGCCTCCAGCTCCTGCCGGCGGAGGGTGCGATCCGTCGGATCCTCGGCGGCACCGCGGTAGAAACGCACCGGCACGCCATGACCGTTCGAGCCGATGACGAAGACGAAGTGGGCGCTGTCGTCCAGCACCTCGAGCCAGGGGTAGTCGCCGGACTGCGCCGCCCGCTTGAGGCGATGCCGGCCGAAGGCGAAGGCGCGGCAGCCGACCGACCAGGGATCGTCGCCAAGCTCGTAGCTGGCCATGGCGAGCGCGTCACGGCGCGCATTGGCCAGCATCCGGGCGCAGAGGCGGAGCCGCTCCTCGGTCAGGGCCGGATGGAAATCCCAGGGGAGGCGGGACGACGGAGGCGGGGCGGATTCTGCTTCTGGATCCATGACAGGAAGATACCATGAGTCGCGCGGTTGGGCTTGCAATTCTGATCGGTGCCGGTTTGCCGGAGGCGGGGGCTTCCGCCTTTCATCGCCGCGCCCGGATGGGCTGAACCCGTCCCGCCAGGGTGTCGAGGGCGCAGGGCTTGTCGGCCACTTGGCCAGCGTCTCATCCAGGATGGGCGCTGGCGGGCACTGATGGGCGGACGGGGAAGATGCCGTCGCCGAAGGCGACGAGGCGCGCGGCGAGGGCGCTGCCCGCGGCATGGGGCGTGTTGCTCAGCAGCAGCGGGTTGGTGATGATGCCCGTCGGGCCGGGAGGAGATCACCACGGCCTGCTTCCAGGTCTCGGCCAGGCAGTTGCCGACGGTGCGCACAGCGGCCGGCGGGCCGCTCCGCACGGCCACAATCAACACATCGGAGGAAACCGTGATCCAGGGTCCAAGCTCGTCCTTTCATGGCGTGTCTCGCCGTCAACTCATGATCGCCGGTGCCGGGCTTGCCAGCGGTTCGGCGGCCCAGGCCTCGGGCCAGGAGCTGGATTGGCCGGCGCGACCTGTGAGGGTGATCGTCGGATGGTTGCCGGGCGGCACCGCCGACAGCGTCGCCAGGGTCCTGTTCACCGAGACCTCGCAGCGGACCCGGCAGCAGTTCGTGATCGACAACCGCACCGGTGCGACCGGCATGATCGGCAGCGGCTTTGTCGCGTCCGCACCGCCGGACGGGTACACGGTCCTCTACGGGACGACGCCCCTCTCGACCGCGGTGCTGTTCCCCCAGCTCACCTTCGATCCGGGGCGCGATCTCGTCCCCGTGTTCCAGGCGATCACGGTGCCCCAGTTGCTGCTGGTGCATCCCTCGGTCACCGAAAACTCGGTTGCCGAGGTGATCGCCGCGGCACGCGCACGCCCCGGCACGATGAATTGGGCCTCGGCCGGCAATGGCGGAGTGCAACATCTCGCGCTTGAGCTGTTTGCGCGACGGGCGGGCATCCAGGTGAACCATGTGCCGTATCGGGGCGGTGGTCCTGCGACGAACGGCCTGCTCGCCGGACAGGTCAAATACTACTTCGGCAACGCGGACACGGCCGTCGCCTTCGTCAACAGCGGCCGCCTGCGGGCGCTCTGCCACACGGGCAAGGGCCGGCTTGCGTCGCTGCCGGAGCTTCCTCCCCTTTCCGACATCCTGCCGGGGTTCGAAACCTACGAGTGGAACGGGGTCTTCGTGCCTGCCGGGACGCCGCGGGCGATCGTGGCGAAACTCAACGGGATGCTCAATGAGACCCTGGCGACGCCGGCGGTCGCCGAGCGGCTGAAAAGCCTCGACCTGCAGGCGCAAGCCAATGCGCCCGAGCAGTTCGCCCAGTTCTTTCAAGGGCAGAGCGCGCGCTGGAATGGCTTCATCCGGGAGGCGGGCATACGGCTCGACTAGGGCGGATCGCGGAGGGGCGTGAACGCCCCGGAGCGTGAATCCGCCCTACAGACAACGGCCTACGGCGGATTGGCGTTCAGACATGAACGCGATCCGCTGTAGCTGTCCTCGCCAGGAGGCTTGTCCCTGGAGATCCGGGGGACGGGCGGTTTGCCCTTGAGGGGCGGAGTGGAGCCTGGCTGTGGCGTACTCGTGCAGCCAGGGGCGTGACGCGGGCTCGGCCGGCGGATGTTTGGAAGGGCGTGGCGTAGACCCGCTCACGGATGCTGGTTTGGATGAACCGCTCGGCCTTGCCGTTGGTCTCCAGGGTATAGGGTCGGCTGTCGCCTGTGCTTTCCGCGTCAGGCGGGCACTGTCTCCCGCGCCAGCAGGCGGTCGAAGACCGTCCGCAGCGTCGCCTGCGGATCAGCCGCGCCGCCCCGGCTGCGCCAGGCGACATAGCCGTCCGGCCGCACCAGCACCGCCCCGCCCGCCGCCACGCCATAGGCGTCATGCCAATCCGCCTCGGCTTCGGCCAGTTCCTGCCCGATCACATGCGCGACGACCGGGGGGCCACCGGCAAGGGACCGCGCCGCCTCCGCCCAGGCCGCGCCGTCGCGTCCGGCGAGGAGCACGAAGCGGTTGCCCAGCAGTTCGATGGTCGAGACGCGCTCCGCCCCGCGCTGCAACCAGACATGCGGCGCGCGAGCGCCGGGCCGGGCATTCGGCAGATACTCCGTCACCGGATCCTCGGGCTGGACCAGCGGCGTGCCGTCCGGCACCACCGCATCGCTCTCATAGGTCATGCCGAAGATCAGACCCTGCTCATTCAGGAACTCCCGCCGCGGCAGCACGGCGCTGCTCTGGCGCGCTGTCCGGCCCATGGAGAGTGCGTTCGCCAGGCTGGTCCGCGTAGTCAGCTCGGCCAGCGGCCGCCGTTCCGCGTCATAGCTGTCGAGCAGCCGTTCCCCCGCCTCGCCGCGCAGCACGGCGGTGAGCTTCCAGCAGAGGTTCAGCGCGTCCTGCACGCCGGTGTTCATGCCGAAGCCACCGGTCGGCGGCATCTCATGGGCGGCATCGCCGGCGAGCAGGACGCGCCCCTGCCGGTAGCGCTCGGCGACGGTCGCCGAGGCTTCCCAGACGCTGGTGCCAAGCACCTCGACCGGCAGATCCGGCAGCCCGGCGGCCTGGCGGACGAGGGAGATGCAGAGTTCCGGCGTGAAATCCGATGGGCCGAAGCCGTAGTGGCTGAGGCTGTGAATGAGGAAGCCCCAGCGATCCCGGGCATTGATGGTGAGGAAGGTGCCGCGCAGCGAGGGCTGCTCGACGAAGTAGAGCGCCGCCGGGCGGTCCTTCACCCAGGGCGAGAGGTCGGCGCGGAACAGGATGTTGACGCTGTCATAGACCTTCTCCTCGCCGAACATTCGGATGCCGAGCTGGCGGCGGGTCGGGCTCTGCGCCCCGTCGGCGGCGATCAGCCAGCGCGCCCGCACCTCGGTCGTGGCGCCGCTGGCGCGGTCGGTGATGGCGGCGCTGACGCCGCTCGCGTCCGGCCGCAGGGCTGTCAGCTCGGTCGCGAAGCGGACATCGCCTAACCCCTCCGCCTCGGCGTGGCGGCGCAGCACCGGCTCCAGATCATCCTGGGCGCAGAGACAGTTGGTGGTCGGCGTCATGGCGAGGTTCTTCGCCAGCGCGCGTCCCGGCACCCGCCGCTCGATCTCGCGGCCGGCGAGGCTCTCGGTCCAGACGATGAGGCCGGTGCTCTGCGCCGAGAGGCCGGCGGCGCGGATATCCGCCTCGAGCCCGAGCTGGCGGTACATCTCCATGGTGCGGGCATTGATGCCGCGGGCCTTCGGCACCCGCGCCGTGCCGGCATGCCGCTCCACCAGCAGGGAGCGGATGCCGAAGCGCGAGAGCAGCAGCGAGGCGGTGAGCCCGACCGGGCCGCCGCCGACGATGAGGACGGGAACGTCGAGCACTGGTTGATCCTTCACTGGCGGCCCATGCTGATGCGTTGGGCGATCCGACGCTGCATGGCCATTTCCTTCGCCAGATGCGCGGCGAATTCCTCGGGGCTGGCGCCGGAGCCCTCGGACTCGGCCTCGCGCATCAAGCGCTGCATGAGGGGCGTCTGCATCGCCTCGGCCACCGCGCGCTGCACGGCGAGGATTCGCTCGCGCGGCACGCCGCCCGTGGTCCAGATGCCGCCCATGCCGATCAGCTCCCAGTCGGGATAGCCGGCCTCCTGCATGGTTGGCACCTCGGGGAAGGCGTAGGTGCGGCGCGTGGCGGTGTAGCCGAAGGCGCGCAGCCGCCCGGCCCGCAGATGCGGATCGGCCGGCGGAAGGGTGGAGAAGCAGAGGTCCACCTGGTCGCTCAGCATGGCGGTGATGGAGGGGCCGGTGCCCTGCATCACCAGCGTCAGCAGCTCCGCCCCGGTGTATTCGCGGAATTGCTCGGCGCCGAGATGGGTGATGTTGCCGATGCCGGTCATGGCGCAGGTCAGGCCGCCCGGCCGGCTCTTCGCCAGCGCCACCAGCTCCGCCATGTTCTGTGCCGGCAGGGAGGCGCGGCCGACCAGCATCATGCCATTGCCTTTGCTCACCAGGGTAACCGGGGCAAGGTCGCGCTCGGGGTCATAGGGCAGCGGCACCGTGCTGAACACGATGTTCCCGATGAAGCTGCCGGTGGTGTAGATCAGCGTGTAGCCGTCCGGCCGCGCCGTCGCGACCGCCTGGGTCGCGACGATGCCGTTGGCGCCGGGGCGGTTCTCGAACACCACGGTCTGGCCGAGGATGCGCGACATCGCTTCGGCAAGCGGCCGGCCGGTGATGTCGAGCGGCCCGCCCGGCGCGAAGGGAACCAGCATGCGGAGCGGGCGGTCGGGAAAGCGCTCGGTCTGCGCCAGGGCCGGCACGGCGAGGGCCGATAACAGCAAGACGCGACGTTTCATCTACTCGCTCCTGACATTGGCGATGCGGGCAGCCTCCGCCCAGAGCGGCGTTTCCTCCACGATGCGGCTGGCGAGCACGGCCGGGCCGCCGCCACCGGGGGTGAAGGTGAGCCGGGTCAGCCGCGCCCGCACCTCGGGATCGGCAAGGCAGGTCTCGGTGGCTTCGCTCAGCGGTGCAAGGATCGCCTGCGGCAGGCCGGCGGGCGCGAAGAGGCCCATCCAGATCTCGTGCTGGAAATCCGGGAAGCCGACCTCGCCAAGCGTCGGCAGATCCGGCACCCGGGGGTTGCGCGCCCGCCCGGTGACGGCGAGACCGCGCAGCCTGCCCTCCTCCACCAGCCCCTGCGCATTGCCGACGCTGTCGAGCGCGAAATGCGCATCGCCGCGGGCGATCGCCAGCAACCCGGCGACGGTGCCGCCGAAGGAGACATGCTGCGCCGTCGCTCCGGCGTGGTGCAGCATCATTGCCGTCGCCAGGTGCCCACCGCTGCCGGTGCCGGGTGAGGTGTAGTTGGCCCGGCCGGGATTGGCCTTCAGCCAGGCGATGAGGCCCGGCACGTCCCGCACCGGCAGGCCGGGATTGACGATGAGGTAGAGGCCGTAGCTCTGCAGCAGCGCAATCGGCGTGAAGTCGCGCAGCGCCTCGTATCCCGCATTCTTCAGGACCAGCGGTGCCACCACCATGCCGGTATTGGCGGTCAGCAGCAGCGTGTAGCCATCGGCGCGGCACGGGCGACCGCGGCCGAGCCGATGGTGCCGGTGGCGCCGGGCCGGTTGTCGATGACGAAGGGCTGGCCGAAGCGGCGGGTCAGCCAGTCCGCCAGGATGCGGTTGACCGGCTCCATCGGCCCACCTGGCGCGAAGGGGATGACGATGCGCACCGGCCGGCTCGGCCAGCTCTCCGCCCGCGCGAGCGCGGGCATGGCGAGCAGGCCGGCCAGCAGCCCGCGCCGGCGCGGGCCGGCGCTACCCGCCCAGCAGGAAGGGCGTGATGGCGGCGGCGATGCGTTCCGGCGCCTGGATCGTTCCGACATGGCCCAGCCCCTCCAGCAGCGTGGTGCGCGCACCCGGGATTTCCTCGGCGATCGCCAGCGTATGGGCCGGCGGAACCAGCCGGTCCTCGGCCTGCGCCAGCACCAGGGTCGGCGCGGTGATGCCGCCGAGATCGAGCAGCGGCGCCTCCGGGATCAGGGGGTTGCGGCGCGCCCGCTGCGCCGGCGTGCGGGTGCCGCCGCCGAAGCGCCGGGCCAACTCGGGATGCGCCGCCAGATGCGCCTCCGGGTAGAACCAGCCTGCGATCCGTGCCGCATTGGCCGCCGGATCGGCGCGCAGGCGGCCGAGCGTCGCGGCGGCCTCGGGATTGATCTCGGCGATGCTTTTCCCGATGCGGATCGCCGCCGAGAGGACCAGACGGTCAACGCGCCCGGGATGCCGCACGGCCAGCGCCTGGGCGATGACGCTGCCGAGCGAGCTGCCGAAGACATGCGCCCGCTGATGGCCGAGCGCCGCGATCAGCGCCGCCGCGTCATCCGCCAGCGCCTCGATGCCGTAGGGCGCTTCGGGATTGCGGGTCTGGCCGGAGTCGCGCTGGTCATAGGCGATGTAGGTGAAGCGGCCGGCGAGATGGGAGGTAAGGGCGGCATACTGCGTATGGTCCGCCTCCGCGCCATGCATGAGCACAAGGGGCGGACCCTCGCCGGTGACGGCATAGGCGATCTCCACCCCGCCTCCGATGGGGGCGACATTGATCATGCGAGGGTGCCTCCTTGCAGCACCCGCGTCATCGCCTCGGCGACGGCGCGGTCGGGATTCTCCGGGATCCAGGGCATGCGCCAGGCCACATGGCCGTCCGGGCGGACCAGGCAGGCGCCGCGCTGGCCCATGCGGAAGCCGTCGGCGAGATCGACGCGCGGCATGCTGCGGAGCGCGAGCGGCAGGCCGACCGCCTCGGCGGCACGGCGGCCGGCCTCCAGCCAGTCCTGCCCGAGCGGACCGGCGACCAGGACGAACTCCTTGTCGAACCAGTCGAGTGTCGATTGCTTGCGGGCATGGTCGAGCCAGAGATGCGGGAAGCGGCCGCCATGCCGGTCGCCCGGGCGGTAGACCCGGCTGTCCAGCGCGCGGGCCACCGTGCCGTCCGGGATCACCGCGCCTTCCTCATAGGTGAAGCCGAGCGCCTGGCCGACGCTGTGCAGGTGGTTGTCCATGTCGTCCAGCCAAAAGGTGATGCGGTCCGGCTGGCCACTGCGCGCCGCGGCTTCCATATGGCCGTAGCGGTACCGGTTGCCGAGGCTGAAATCGGCGTTGCTGTGCGCGACCGGCCGGCGCTCCACGTCATAGGTGTCGAGCAGCCGCTCGGGCGCCCAGCCGCGCAGCACATAGGCAAGCTTCCAGGCGAGGTTGTGCGCGTCCTGCACGCCGGAGTTCAGCCCGAAGCCGCCGGTCGGCGGGAAGCGGTGCGCGGCATCGCCCACCAGCAGCACGCGACCGCGGCGGAAGCGCTCGGCAACCTGTCGGGAGACCCGCCAGACCGAACGGTTGAGCAAGGTGACGTCGAGGTCCGGCACCCCGGTCTGCCTGCGGACGATCTCGATGACCTCGGCATCCGTCCAGGGCCGTGGCCTGTCGTCCTGCGCCTGGCCGATCTGGGTCACCGTCAGCCAGCGGTCGCGGCCATTGGTGTTGAGGATTGTGGAGACCGGCACCCCGGGTTGCGGCGAGATGATGCGGTAGCCGGCTGCCTCCCGGGTGATCGGGAAGCGTGAGAGGTCGCCCTTCCAGTACTCGTTCGACATCACGGCCAGGGTCGAAGGCCCCTGCATCTCGATGCCCGCGGCGCGGCGGGTGCCGCTGCCCGCGCCGTCCGCGGCGATCACCCATTGCGCACGGAACCAGCGTTCCTCGCCACCCTCCGTGGGCCGGGTGCGGACGGTGACGCCGTCCGGCCCTTCCTCGAAGCCGAGCACCTCGGTCGAGAACAGCAGCCGGGTGTGGCGCGAGCGCTGGAGCTCGGCGTGGATCTCCTCCTCCACCGCGTCCTGCGCGACGAGCGACTTCCAGGCCGGGGTATGGCCCTCATTCGGCTCCGGCCGGGTGCGGCCGATCTCGCGACCGGCGATGCTCTCGACGAAGACGAACATGTCGGAGCCGTCCTGCAGGCCGCGGTCGCGGATACGCTGCTCGATCCCCCATTGCCGGAAGATCTCCATGGTGCGGATCCAGCAGCCGCGCGACTTCGGATGGTCGGTCGTCGTCGGGCTGCGCTCGGCGACGACGCTGGCGATCCCGAAGCGTTCCAGCAGCAGGGCCATGGCGAGGCCCACCGGCCCGCCGCCGACGATGAAGACCGGCGTGCTGTCCAGCTCATCCGGCATGGACTTCCTCCGCGGTGCGGGACGTGGCAGGCGCAGGCGGCATGTCAGCCGACCTCGATGGGTGCTATTTCCCGCAGCCGCGGCAGCACCTCGTTGCTGAAGAGGCGGATGCCCTTCTTCGACTCCGCATGCGTCATGAAGCCGCTGCGGCCGATCAGGCAAAGGTGCCCGAAGCCGCCGACCTTGTCGTAGAACTCCATGATCTGGCGATGGACGCTGTCAGGGTTGCCGGCGAAGAGGATGCCTTGCTGCATCGCCTCCTGCGCGGTCAGCCCCATGAGTTTCTGCGCGTTCTGGCTGGCCGAGGTCACGCCCTTCTCGGCATTTGCGAAGGCGATGCCGGCGTCGGCGCGCGGCTTCGTCCGGTAGAGGCCGGGCGCCGCCTGCGGTGGTGCCGCGCCGGGCAGGAATTTGTTGTATTGCGGCGCGGCTTTCAGGCTGGTGTTGAGGAACCAGAGCAGCTTGCTGCCGCCCTCGATCCCCTCCTCCTCGGTGTCGCCGACATAGACCATGGCGGCATAGGCGAAATTGTCGGTCGTCACCTTCGGCAGGCCGGCTTCCCGCCGCGCCGCGCGATGGGCTTCGTAGGCCTTCCTCGTGCCCTCCGGCCCGCGCAGCACCAGCACATGCGTCATGCCGCGGCGGCCGACCTCGGCGGCGCTGCGCGGATCGCCGGTCGCCGCCCACATCCGCGGATGCGGCCGCTGATAGGGGCCGGGCCAGATGTTCACGTGCCGATGGGTGTAGTGCTTGCCCTCCCAGCTGAAGGGGCCGTCATGGCTGGTCAGCGTCTTCTTGACGAGGTCGATCGCCTCCCAGAAGCGCTCCTCGTTGTTGACCGGCTGCATGTTGGAGCTGGCGACCTCGGTCCCGCCCGACTTGACGAAGCCAATCTCGAAGCGGCCGCGCAGCAGGCAGTCGGCCGTGGCGTATTCCTCCGCCACCCGGACCGGATCCGGCCGCAGCGAGACCAGCGTGCCGAGGCTGAGGACCCGCACGTTCTTCGTCTGCCGGGCCAGGATGCCGGTGATCATCGGGTTGGATCCGATGAGGGAGTTGATCCCGGCGTGGTGCTCGATGCAGAGGACATTCATGCCGAGTTCGTCGCAGAGTGCGAACTCGTCCAGCACCTCATGGAAGAGGTCAGCCGCGATCTTCGGGTCGCAGAGCCGGTTGGGCAGGCTGGCGCGGACCGAATCCGCGGCATCGGTGATGCTCTTGTCGACGTAAGGGTACGGAATCTCGCACTGCCACCAGGCATCCATGGTCGTCTCTCCGGAAGGCGTTGGTCAGCAGGACAGGAAGCCGGTGACGTGGTCGGCGAAGGCGTCCGGCTGCTCGATCTCGGGGTGGTGGCCGGCTTCGGCGATCTGCGCGAACTGGGCGCCGGGGATCAGCCGCGCCATCGCCTTGCCGTAGGCGGGCTTCACGATGCCGTCGGAGGCGCCCCAGAGCACCAGCGTCGTCGCCTTGATCGCCGGCAGCCAATAGGCCAGCCGGGGGTGATGCATGTAGGGATGCCAGCCATAGAGCGAGAGCGCCTCCCGGCCGCGGTGCAGCGCGATCAGCGCTTCGTCCTCCATGGCGTCGTAGTCCGGCGCGTGCCGCGGATCGTGCCAGGTGGCGGCACGGACCTTGTCGGGGTGGAGGTTGAAGATGTCGAGGATATCCGGCGTCTCGCGGCCGCTCACCTTGATGCCGAGGCTGTCGACCAGCACAAGCCGGTCGATGCGGGACGGCATGCGCAGCGCCAGCTCGGCGGCCAGCCAACCGCCGAAGGAGGAGCCGATGAGCGAGACCCTGGGATGGCCGAGCGTCTCGATCAGCTGGCCGTAGAGATGCAGCAGGTCGTAGACGCTCTCGAAATCCTTCGGCCTGGGCGTGCCGCCGAAGCCGGGATGGCAGGGCGCGATGACCTGCATCCGCCGTCCCAGCAGCTCGAGGAAGCGGGCATCGCGCCGTGCCGGGTGGAAGCCGTGCAGGAACAGCACCGGCGCCCCGGCGCCGAGGCGCAGCACCTCCATCTCGATGCCATGGACGGCGATGCGGTCGGTGGTCGTCTCGGGCGGCATAGTGCCTCGCTTCGCTCGGATGTTCGGGATTGAATTCAACGCGGCAGCACGCCGTGGCGGGTCCGGGGCGCGCTCAGCGCGCCCTTCCCCTGGATGCCAGACCCACCCGGCGCGCGATGGCGAGCTGCATGGCGAGCTCGCGTTGCAGGTAGTCCGCGAACTCCTCGGGCGAGCTGCCTTGCGGCTCGAACTCGCCCTCGCGCAGGAGCTTCGCGAGGGCAGGGGCGCGGACGATGTCGTGCACCGCACGCTGGACCTTCAGGATGCGCGCCTGCGGCGTGCCGGCGGTGGTCCAGAGGCCCATCATGCCGATGAGCTCCCACTCGGCGAAGCCCTGTTCCTTCATGGTCGGGATCTCGGGCACGAGCAGGGCACGGCGGCGACCGGTGTAGCCGATGGCGCGCAGCTTGCCGTCGCGGATGAAGGGCAGGATCGGCGGCACGGTGGAGAAGGTCATGTCCACATTGCCGGCGAGGATCTCGGTGATGCTCGGGCCGGTACCGTGCAGCGGGACGAGCAGCAGCTCGGCGCCGGTGAACTCCTTGAACTGCTCGGCGGCGAGATGGGTGATGTTGCCGAAGCCGGTGATGGCGCAGGACAGTCCACCGGGCTTGCGGCGCGCCAGTTCTGCGATCCCGGCCATGTCTGCCGGCAGGTCGGGCCGCCCGACCAGCATCATGCCGGTGCCGTCCGCGACGAGCGAGACCGGCGCCACGTCCTTCATCGGGTCGTAGGGCAGCGGCTGCTGGCTGAAGGCGAGATTGCCGATCAGGCTGCCGGTGGTGAAGAGCAGCATCTCCCCGTCCGGCCGCGCGGTGGCGACCTGGTGGGTGGCGACGATGCCGTTGGCGCCCGGCTTGTTCTCGAACACCACGGTCTGGCCCAGCGCCTCACCGAGGCGCTCGGCGAGCGGCCGGCCGAAGATGTCCATCGGCCCGCCAGGCGCGAAGGGCACCCACATGCGCAGGGGGCGCGAGGGCCAGTTCTCCGCCCTGGCAAAGGTGCCGGCCCCGGCGGATAGGCCGGTGGCGGCGAGCAAGGTCCGGCGGTGCAGCCGCATGGAACGTCCCTCCCATTGGCGAAGGTCGGTTCGGCCGCCTTCGCTCCGGACCGGCACGCGTCCGATCCACATCGGCAGGCGGGCGCGCGGTCCGTTTCATTCAAGCCGGGACCGAAGCCTTGGATCGTGCCTCGGCTCCGGACTGGCCTTGATCAAACGAGTGTTTTATACGGACGCATGAGTGTCAAGCGTATCGAGACCAGAAAAATGGGCAGCGACCTTGCCGCGATGGATCGGCCGGGCGAGGGTCCGGGCGTGCAGATACCAACGGTGGACCGAATCCTGAGCGCCGCGGCGCGCCTCTTCGCCGCGCGCGGCATGGCGGGAGTCGGCCTCAGGGAGATCACGGCCGAGGCGGGGGTGAACCTCGCTGCGGTGAACTATTATTTCGGTTCGAAGGAGAAGCTGCTGGAGGCGCTGTTCCTCCGCCGCGCACAGCCGATCACGGCAGAGCGTATGCGGTTGCTCGCGTGCTGCGCCGAGGGGCCGGGACGGCCGCCGATGCTCGAGCAACTGCTCGAGGCATTCCTGCGCCCGGCCTTCTCGCTCGGCCTCGAGGCCGGGGTCGACGGCGCGACCTTTGGCCGCCTGCGGGCACGGCTCTCGGTCGAGAGCGAGGAATTGTACCGCCGCATCGTGGCGCAGGCCTTCAACCCGAGCACCCGCGCCTTCCTCGATGCCATCGACGCGGCCCTGCCCGAGCTGCCACGGGCCGAGGTCGAGTGGCGCTTCCACTTCATGCTCGGCACGATGATCTACACCATGGCCGGTAGCGGTCGCATCCAGTCGATCACCGAGGGCCAGTGCCGGCCGGGCGAAGTCGACATGGCGCTGGCGAAGCTCGTGCCCTTCCTCTGCGCCGGCTTCCGCGCGCCGGTGACCGGCTGATCGCCTGCCGTAGCTGGCACGTGCGGGTCCATGGTCCTGGGATCCCGCCACGGCCGCGAAGCTGGAAGCGGATGGATTCAGGCTGAAGCAATCAGCCTCCGGCTTTGCTGGTTGGCCGCGTGATTCATGCTGTCATCCTAAGCGGCAGACCCCATTCACGATGAAGGCCTGCCACGGCGGCAGTGGAGGGTCGAGGGTCGAGACGCTGCACGCCAGGATCGGGCAGTGGCCGGTAATGAAGATTCATCCTGGCGCAAGCATCCCGCGTGCGTGGCTCATGCGGCCGGCGTCCGCGCCGGCCCGGTGCCGTGTCATCCGCCGTCGACGGCGGGAAGACAGTCGCTCCCCTCGTCCGCGGCGATCTGCCGCGCCTCTGCCTCCTTGGCCGAGACACCCAGCAGGCACACCCTGCGGCCGGTGCGGATGGTGACAAAGACCTCGACGCTGCCGGTGCCGTCAAGCCGGTCGGCCAGGCCCGAATAATAGGCTGCCCGCGGCTCGCCTCGCGCATCACGCGCCACCACGAGCCTGGCGCTTGCGAAGCTCACCCCGACCGGCCCCGCATCAGCCACCCAGAGCCGCCTCGCCACCGGATCCTCGAGGCTCATGACCGGGTCACGCCCGTGCTGCACCGCCGGCCACGAGGTCGGATCCGATGACAGGACAAAGATGCGAAGCGCGGGCTGTACGAGGCACCGCCTGCCCGTGACCCCGGGCCTGCGCAGCGCCGCCGGCAGGCCGGTGCCGCGCAGCGCCGTGCACCGTGAGAGCGGCACCGGCGCGTCGAATGTCATATCCATGGCTCCCGCCGCCGAAGCCGGCAGGCCACAACCGCCGGCTGCCAGGATGGCGGTGATCCAGGCTGTGAGGCGGCGCTGTGCCATGGCGCTCCCTATCCCGTCCCGGACAACGCAGCCCGCAGCGCCGCGAGGGTTTTCATCCCGACGACCCCGTCCGTCGCGAGCCCCGCCGTCCGGCTCTGGAAGTCCACGACTGCGGCCCGCGTCGCCGGGCCGAAGGTTCCGTCCGCCTTGATGGAGATCCCCAGGACCTTCGACAACATTTCCTGCAGGGCGGCAATCTCCGCGCCGCGGTCGCCGAATTCGAGCAGGCTGTCCGGCTCCGTGCCGGCGGCCGGAACCTCGCCGAGTTCGCCCTTTGCCTGCCAATCGTGGATCAGGTCTTCGGACGCCTCGAAATGCATGGCGTCCTCAGTGGGGAAGGCTGCCCCCCAGTAGAAGCCATGATTGTTGAAATGCTTGAAGATCTGCAGCAGCCCCTGCTGCGCCTTGCGGTCGCCGCGCGCATCCAGGACCCCATCGATCGTCAGGTCGATCGCCGTTCCCCAGGAGTGATTGCTGATGGCGCTGGTGCTGTCGCGCACGAAGCGCGCGCAGAGCATGCCCGCCGTGCCGAGCCGACCATGGATGTCCGGCTCGGCCGCCTTCACATCGGCGAAGATGGTTCGCAGCGTCCGGACCGCAGGCCGCAGCCCGGTGACCCGGAACGGGCCCACATCCTCGGTCACGATGAGGCTCCTGAGCCGCTCGTTCGTCACCGGCTGGCATTTCTGCGAGAAGCTGCCGCGCGGGCTCCCGAACACCGCCAGCATCGTCTTGTTGCGGGCGCCCCGCAGGGGACCGTTCAGGTTCACACGCGAGCCGTCCAACACAACCGTCCGTGTCCAGTGCGACATGTGGGCCTCCCCCACGGATCCTGTTCCTTCTGCCTGGGCCGGATCCGGTGCGGCCAGTTAGCCTGGCTTGCTGCACTCCGGTGGCACACGTCGCCGTTACTGCGGACCTATGGCTGGCTCGGGCTGAGGGTCTCACCGGGCAGCGCCTGATGGTGCCGGGCGGCATCACCGATCCTGCAGGATCGGCCGAATGTTTCCGCTTGCCGCAGGCGGCCGGTGCATCTGCAATGCTGCGTCACGACGCCGCCTGGCGGGCTCCGGCTGTCGAAGCCGCAATATTCCTTGCAGGAGTTGCACATGCAGACAGGCGGTATTTTCGGGGGGCTGCTGGCGGTCGCCACTGCCCTCGGCCTGTTGGGATGGTGGGTCGGCCGGCTCGCCGTGCACGGCTGCGCCCGATGCCTTGGCCCGGTCTGGCGCCTGTCAGGGGAGCGGCGCTTCCGCCTGCGGCTGCTGATGTTCTGGATCGCGACGGTGATCGTCGCATTGGTCCTGTTCACCGTGACGGCTGCGGCCGTCCTGTGGCTCGCACCGCGAGGCGACGTCGGTGCCGGTTGGGTCGGCTGGAGCGCGCGAGCTTTGCAGGTGGTGGTCGTTCTGGCGGCAGCCCTGGTCGGCGCCTTGGCCCTGGTCTCCGTGCTCCGCACCATTCTCGCCACCGTCGCGGCATTCCGGCGCCGGCGCACCCTGTTCGGACTGGATGGCGTCGGACCGGATGCGCCCGATCCTCTGCCGGCGAATGCCGAGCCGGCCCTCGTCCCGCCGCCCGAGGGGGGACGTCGGATCGTCATCTGCTGTGACGGCACCGGCAACCGCCCCGACGACGAGGAGGAGGGGCTGCCGGCCACCACCAATGTCTGGAAGATCCATCATGGCCTGGTCTGCGACGATACGCAGACAAGCTGGTATGATCCGGGCGTTGCCACCGACACCTCCTCGACCGCGGCGGAGGCCGCCTTTTCGCGCCGCGTGCTTGAGACTGTGGGCTCGCGCACCGGTGGGCAGATTGCCGCCACCTTCGGACGTCTTCGCCGGCTGATCGAGGGCGCGACCGGCATCGGCATCACCGAGAACATCGCGCAGGCCTATGCCGAGATCGTCCGCCAGTACCGGCCCGGGGACCGCATATACCTCATCGGCTTCTCGCGCGGCGCCTACACCGCGCGATGCGTCGCCGGGGTGATCGGGCGCTGCGGCCTGTTGCGCGCGGAATACGGGCGCTACGCCGATGATGTCGTGCATCTCTACCGCACGCGGGCGGATCCCGCGCAGGTCGTTCCGGTGCCCCGCAGCATGATCCATGACCCGGACGAGGTGCGCATCGAATTCCTCGGCCTCTTCGACACCGTGGGATCGCTCGGCGTGCCGCTCTGGGGCTGGTGGTTCCGCGTCCTGCCGATCTGGCGGAACCGGTCGCTCTCCACCGACCCGATGGCCATCTGCCGCTACGTCTACCACGCCATGGCCATGGATGAGCGTCGCTCCCAATTCTTCCCCACGCCCTTCTCCCGGCCGAAGGACACCGGCACCCGGTTGCAGCAGGTGTGGTTCCGCGGCGCGCATGGTGATGTCGGCGGCGGCTATGCCGAGACGGGGCTGTCGGACATCACCCTCGCCTGGATGGTCGAGGCAGCGCGGCGCCACGGGCTCAGGTTCAACGCCTGGATCGACGAGAACCGACGGCCGAGCGCGATCGCGCGGCTGCATGACGAGTTGCGCCGCAAGCCGTCCTGGCGGCTCTTCGGAAGCTGGCCGCGCTGGCACCCCGTGCCGGGTGCCGACGAGCCGGCCGATCCCGCGCCACCAGGCACGCTGCACCCTTCAGTGCTGGAGCGGATGCGAATTTCCCACACCCGCCTAGCGCGGCCGGACTTCCTGCGCCCGGAGCCCGGCCGGCCGCTGGTGATCGACGTGGAGGCAGGCCGGGAGTGGGACCGCACGGGGATCGTGCTGGACCGCGCCACCTACCGGATCACCTATCTCGGCGGCCTCTGGCGCGACGGGGAGGAGCGGCCCTGCGGCCCCGGCGGGCAACCGGACAAGGAGGTCAGGCTGCTGCGCCGCCTCTTCGGCTTCAGCCGGCGCCTGCCGGACCAGCCCTGGACGCAGCTCTGCGCCGCGGTGGCGCATCCGCGCGAATGGAAGCTGCAGGAATACGGCTTGTGGCGGCTGCTGCGGTATCTCTACTGGCGGGACCCCGAGGAGCTGCAGGGCCAGATCGCCTCGATCGGCGCCGACCTCCGCGACGCCAGGCGTTCCGTGTGCCTGCGCAATGACGCCGCACCGGGCCTGCTCTATTTCTTTGCGAATGACCTGTGGCAGACGGCCGGCAACAACGCTGGCGCGCTGCGGCTGCAGATCGAGCGGGTGCAACAGCCGCGCGAGAGGGAACCGCTTTGGATCCTCGGCGAGAGCGGCTCCTGGCAGAGGCGGCTGGGTATGACGGCTGGCGCCTAGAGGAGGTGGTCGGATGGCATAGGCGCATCGAGCATTCGCAACGGATCATGGCGGCGTTCCGCCGCCCTGGCCGCCGCCAGCGGAGACGGCCTCGTTCGTCGTGATTGGCCACAGTTCCAGGTGCCGGCCGAGACCGCCGCGGCCGCCTGTGCCGATGCCGATCTTGCGGTATGCAGGACCGCCCCAGGCCACTGATCCGCGGGCGTCGATCTGGCCATCGGAGAATGCCGCCGACAAATCGAAGCTGTCGTGAGGGCCGTTCCGGCGACGGCCTTCACGACATGAGGCATGACCTGCTCTATTCCGGCTGGATGCCGGCCAGGCGCATCAGCTCCGCATTGCGCGTCCGGTCGGCGGCGATGCGGGCGCGCATGTCGGCGGCGCCGCGCGCCGCCGGGATCAACCCATGCTCCGCCAGCTTCGCCGCCGCCGCCGGCGTGCCGAAGGCCCCGGTCGCCGCCGCCTCCAGCCGCGCGAGCAGCGCCGGCGGGGTGCCGGCCGGGGCGGAGAGGCTGTACCACGGCAGCATCACGAAATCGTGGAAGCCGAGGTCGACCATCGTCGGCAGATCAGGGTAGCCGGGGATCCGCTGCGGCGAAGGTGTCGCCAGCGCGCGCAGCCGGCCGGCCTGCACATGCGGCAGCGCCGCGGCCATGGTGGTGAAGATGATGTCCGCCCGGCCTGCGATCAACTCGATCAGCGCCTGTGGCGCGCTGTTGAACGGCAGGTGCAGCATGTCGATGCCCGCGCGGCGGCAGAAATCCATGCCCTGCAGATGCGCCACGGAGCCGACGCCCCAGCTGGTGTAGACCAGCTCGCCCGGCCGCCGCTTCGCCTCGGCCACCAACGCATCGATGCTCTGCCACTTCGGATTCGCCGCCATGAAGTACAGCGCCTCGGCGAGCAGGCTGATATGGGCGAAATCCTTGTCAGGATCGAAGCCCGGATTGCGGTAGGCGAACTGCGCCATGGTGAAGGTGACATTGGTGGCGAGGAACAGGGTGGAGCCATCCGGCTTCGCGCGCGCCACCTGCCGGGCCGCCACCGTGGTGCCCGCGCCGGGGCGGTAGTCGTTGACGAAATTGCCGCCGAATTGCGCGGCAAAGCCATCCGTGAGGATGCGGCTCGTCACCTCCTGCCCTGCGCTCGGCCCATAAGGCATGACGATCACCACCGGCTTCCCGTCGGCGATCCCCTGGGCCGCCGCGGGTTGCAGGCCGGCGCCGGCTATGGCCACCGTCCCCAGCAGGAGACGGCGGCGCATGATGGTCGGGTGAGGTATCATTCCTGGATTTTCCTACGCTTGCCGGTTCAGTCGCTCTGCACCTTTGCCAGCTTCGCGTGCGGGTCGGTGGCCGGGATCGGCAGCGCGCGGTCGGCGAAGGCGGTGCGGCGGGCATCGCCGACCGCGGCGGAGCGCCGGCCCGGGGCGATGAGGACCGGCACATCGGCCTCGGCCAGTGGCGCCATGCGCGGCTTGCGGGCCAGCGCGGCGGCGATGTAGGGCGCCAGCGCCTCCTGCTTCTTCACCTGTCGCGCGGCGTCGCGCTCGGCGAATTCCGGCAGCACCTCGCGACCGAAGAGCTCCAGCGATTCGCAGATATGGTCGTGGCGGTTCTTGCCCGATTGCTTGACGAAGATGATCTGGTCCACCCCGGCGCGCTCATAGCGCAGCAGATGCTGGCGGACCTGTTCCGGCGTGCCGATGCCGCCGCGGCCGGCATTGTCCTCCAGCGTGTCCCGCACCTCCATGTAGCGCGACCAGATGTCGGTGTAGCCCGGCTTGATCTCGCCGTAGATGCCGAAATAGCCCAGCGAGTAGCCGAAGAATTTGAAACCATCGAGGCCGCGGGCCACCGCTTCCTCGGCATCCGGGTGGCACATCATGCCGGAGACCAGGGCGATGTTCGGGTTCACCGTATGCGTCAGCGGGACGCATTCCTCCGATTTGATGATGTCGTAGTATTCCTGCACCCACTTCGCCGCCATCTCCGGCTCGACGAAGGCGAAGGCCAGCGCGCCAAGGCCGTTCCGCGCGGCGCGGTGGATGGTCTCGCGCTTGGAACAGGCAACCCAGGCCGGCGGATGCGGCCGCTGCAGCGGCTTCGGCACCAGGTTGCGGCAGGGCATCTCGAAATACTCGCCCTTGAAGCCAGGATAAGGGCGCATCGCCAGCATGTTGGCGGCCTGCTCGGTCGCCTCGCGCCACATCGCTGTCTTCTCCGGCGGGTTGATGCCGAAGCCTTCCATCTCCATCAGCGAGGCGCTCTCGCCGGTGCCCCATTCGACGCGGCCGTGCGAGACCAGGTCGAGGGTGGCGATGCGTTCCGCCACCCGGGCGGGGTGGTTGTAGGCCGGCGGCATCAGCGCGATGCCATGGCCGAGGCGGATGCGCCTGGTGCGCTGCGAGCAGGCGCCGAGGAAGACCTCCGGCGCGGAGGAGTGCGAGTATTCCTCAAGGAAGTGGTGCTCCACCTCCCACAGCATATCCATGCCGATGCGGTCCGCGACCTCCACCTGCTCCAACGCTTCCTGGTAGAGGCGATATTCCGCCTCCTCGCCCCATGGCTTGGGAAGCTGGTGCTCGTAGAACAGACCAAACTGCATAATTCACTGGATCCTATGGTGTTACAGGTAGCTCGCGGCCAGTGCGCCGGACTCGCCGCCGCCCTCCAGCAGGGTGCGGCTGTCGCCTTCCAGCACCAGCCGTCCGCGGCGCAGCACGAAGCCGTGCCGCGAGACGCGCAGCGCCAGGGTGGCCATTTGCTCCGCGATGACCACGGTGATGCCGCTGCGCTGCGCGTATTCGGTGATGAAGCCGTAGATCTGCTGCACGATGATCGGCGCGAGGCCGAGCGAGGGCTCGTCCAGCAGCAGGTAGCGGGGGCTGCGGATCGTCGTGCAGGAGAGGATCACCATCTGCTGCTGGCCGCCGCTCAGCAGCCCGGCCATGGTGCGCGCCTTCTGCTCCAGGATGGGGAAGCGGCCGTAGATCTCGGCGATCGCCGCCGGCAGCGGCGTCGCACGGGCGCCGAAGCTCCAGGCCAGCTTGAGGTTGTCCTCGACCGTAAGCTGGCGGAACAGCCGCCGGCCCTCCATCGCATGCGCCAGGCCGAGCTTCGCCCGCGCCGCCGCCGGCAGGGTGGTGATGTCGCGCCCGTCCAGCAGGATCTGCCCACCCGCCACCGGGGCGACACCGGAGATCGCCCGCAGCAGGGACGACTTGCCGGCGCCATTGGCGCCAAGGATGGCAGTGATGCCGCCCGGCGCGGCGGTGAGCGAGACCGCCTCCAGCGCCCGCACCGCGCCGTAGCTCACCTGCAGCCCACGAACCTCAAGCATGGGTCGCCTCATCGCCAAGGTAGGCGGCGATCACCTGCGGGTCGCGCCGCATGCCGGCGATGTCGCCGTGGTAGATCATCCGGCCGCTGTCGAGCACCACCACCTCGTCGACCAGCTCGGCGAGAAAATCCATGTGATGGTCGATCAGCAGGATGGCGAGGCCCATGGCCTTCATGTCGCGGATCAACTGCGCCAGCCGCTCCATCTCCTTCTCCGAGAGCCCGGCGGCGGGCTCGTCCAGCAGGATGACGCGCGGCCGCGCCAGCAGCGCGCGCCCGACCTCCGCCATGCGGCGGGTACCGTAAGGCAGGGTGTCAATCGGCCGGTCGGCAACCTCGGTGAGGCCGGCCAGCGCCAGCACCGCCTCCGCCATCGCCAGATGCTCGGCTTCCTCGGCAATGGCGCCGGGCAGGCCGAGAGTGGCGGCGGCGCCGCTGTGCCGCAGCAGCCGGTGGGCGCCGAGCAGCAGATTCTCCCGCACCGTGAAATGCGGCACCAGCCGAGGGTCCTGGAAGGTGCGCACCACCCGCGCCGCCGCCACCTGATGGTCGGAGAGGCCGGTGATGTCCCGCTCGCCGAACCGCACCTTTCCGGCGGTCGGTCGGTAGATGCCGCTGACCACGTTGACCAGCGTGCTCTTGCCCGAGCCATTGGGACCGACCAGCGCGGTGATCCGCCCCGGCTCCAGCCGCAGCGAGACACCGTCCACCGCGACCAGCCCGCCGAAACGCATGGTCACGCCTTCCACCACCAGGCTCTCGGCCGCCTCCCCCTGCGGCCGCAGCGCGGCCGGGTCGGCGGTGAGCCCGGCGGCGCGGCGCAACACCCGCGGCTTGATGAAGCGCGGCGGCTCGAACAGCAGGCCGCCGATACCCTTCGGCAGCACCAGCAGGGAGAAGGTGAGGATCAGGCCGTAGGCGATGAACTGCCATTCGGCGAAGACCTGCAGCCGCTCCGGCAGGAAGGTGAAGAGCGTGGCGCTCAGCACCTGCCCGGCGATGGAGCCAAGGCCGCCGACGATGGCGATGACCAGCACCTCGATCGAGCGCGGTAGGGCGAAGCTCTCCGGCCCCAGATAGCCGACCAGATGGGCGTAGAGCGCCCCGGCCAGCCCCGCCAGCGCGCCGCTGACGGCATAGGCGAGCTGTTTGGTGGAACCCGATGGGATGCCGATGCTGCCCGCCGCCACCTCGCTGACATGGATGGCGAAGAAGGCGCGGCCGATGCGGCTCTGGGTCAGGTTGCGCATCAGCAGCAGGACCAGTGCCGTCACCAGCAGCACCAGCCGGAAGTAATCCAGCCCATCCATCCGGAAGCCGAGGATGGTCAGGGTGCGCAGCGCCGCCGCGGGCACCCCCGGCAGCCCCATGGTGCCGCCGGTGACGTCGTTCCACTCCCGCACGATCTCGAAGAAGACCATGCCGAAGCCCAGGGTCATCATCGCCAGATAGACGTCCCGCACCCGGTTGGCGGGGAAGGAGAGCAGCCAGCCGGTCGCCGCCGCCAGCAGCACCGCCACCGGCACCGCCGCCGCCACGTCGAAGCCCCAGCTCTTCACCAAGATGCCCGAGCAATAGGCGCCGATCCCGAAGAAACCGGCATGGCCCAGTGAGATCTGACCGGCTAGACCGGTCAGCAGATTGATGCTCTGGGCGAAGATGGCGGCGATCAGCACGAAGCTGGCGATCTGCACCGTGCCGCTGCTGAGCTGGCCCGCGCCGAGCAGCAGCAGCGCCAGCAGCGCCAGCTGGAACAGCGGATGCGCGACCAGCCGGCTCAGCCCGCGGCGCAGCGCGGCCGGGCCGAGGCTCGGTTGCTCCACCGTCGCGCCGGTCTCCTCTCGGACGGAGGCGGTCATGCCTTGCTGACCTCCGGCCGGCCGAACAGCCCCTGCGGCCGCACCGCCAGCATCAACATAAGCAGGGCGAAGGCGATGCCGTGCTCCGCCGCGGTGGAGACGTAGCCGCCGACCAGCTTGCTGATCAGCCCCACCACCAGCCCGCCCGCCAGCGCCCCGAGCGAACTGCCCATGCCGCCCAGCACCGCCGCGACGAAGCCCAGCAGCACCAGGTCGAAGCCGAAGGCAGGGTCCACCGTGCCGCCGATCTGTGCGATCAGCACCCCGGCCACGCCGGCCAGCACCGACGACAGCATGAAGGAGCCGAGGATGATCCGCCGCACCGGCATGCCCTGCACAAGCGCCAGTTCGGGATCGAGCGAGACGGCATGCACCGCCTGGCCCCACACGGTCTTCCGCACGAAGAGCTCCAGCAGCAGGATCAGCACCACCGCCACTGCCAGCACCACCAGGTATTGCAGCGAGACGTATTGGCCGAAGAGCGTGACGTAATCCTGCGCGGTGAAGATCACCTCGGGGAAGGCCACGGCCTGGGAGCCGAAGTATTTCGCCGCCATGCCTTGCAGGAAGATGCCGAAGCCAAGGGTGGAGACCACCCAGCCCATGGTGCTGCCGCCGGAGCGCAGCGCCGGCCTGACCGTCCAGCGCTCGATGAACATGCCGAGCGCGGCGATGACCAGCAGGCTGCCCAGCACCGCCAGCGCCATCGCCACCCCCTGGCTGGAGAGGAAGACGGTGAGCATGGCGCAGAGCATCATCAGCGAGCCCTGGCCGAAGTTCAGCGTCTTCGTCGTCCAGAAGGTCAGGTTGAGCCCGAGCGCGACGAGCGCATAGACCGAACCGACGCTGATCCCGGCCAGCACCAGCGAGAAGAAGAAATCATCCATGTTGTGCTGCGCGCCTCAATCGCGCAGCTCGAGCACCACGCGGTCGCCGCGCTTCAGCATCTCATAGGTGCCGAGATCCTCGACCTTCAGCGCGACATGGTTCTGCGGGGTGAAGCTGACGGCGGGGATGGTGGCGCCGGCGAAATCCTTGGTCTGGTCCAGCGCGGCGATCATCTCGGCGGGGCTGGTGCCGCCGGAGCGGCGGATCGCGTCGAGCAGCAGGTTGATGCAGTCGTAGCCCGAGCCCACGGTGCCGGCCAGCGAGACCAGCGGGTTGGCGGCATCCGGCCCGTACCAGCGGTCCGTGCCATGCTTGGCGCGATAGAGATCGACGAATTTCTGCGCCTCGGCATGCATAGGCCGGCGGCCGAAGGCGGCATGGTTCACCGCGCGCGTCCCCGCGACCAGATCGCCCGCGCCCTCGATGTAGGGCACGGTCACCGCGCCGGCGGCGCCGAACAGCGCCAGATTCATGTTCAGGCGGCTCATGTTGCGGCGGATGACGGCGAAATCGGCGCCGAGGCCGATCACCAGCATCGCCTCCGCTCCCGCGCGCTGTACCCGCACCAGCTGCGCCGTCATGTCCTGGGCGCGCTGGTTGTAGGATTCCAGCGTCACACGAGCGCCGGGCTTGCGCGCCAGGATCGCCTTCCGCACCAGGTCGGCGCCGGTCACGCCATAGCCGGTGCTCTCATGCACGACGCCGATGCGGCTGAAGCCGGCCAGTGCCAGGCCCAGCTTCTCGGATTCCGCCAGATTGCCGATGGAGATGGAGAACAGGTTCGGCCGCGGCGGCTTGTCGACGCCATTGGGATAGACGATGGCCGGTGTCTGCGCCTGCGGGTTGATGAAAGGCCGGCCATCGGCCTGCGCCATATCGGCGATCGCCAGGGTCGGGCCGCTGCCCGAAGGGCACATCAGCCCGACAATCTCCTTGTTGTCCAGGATGCGGCGCAGGTTCTGCACCGCGCGGTCCGGCACCAGCTGGTCGTCCAGCACCTCGGCCAGTTCGGCCATGCGGCCGCGGATGCCGCCGGCCTTGTTGCACTCCTCCACCGCGATCTCGGCGCCGCGGCGGATGCCTTCGCCGAACTCGTTGAACGGCCCGGTCAGCGCGGCGGTGAAGCCGAGCTTGATGGTCCCGCCCTGCGCCCGCAGCACTCCCGGCGCCGCCAGCACGGCGAGCCCCGCCGCCATTCCACCCAATGCCCTTCGGCCGATAGTCTGCATTCCGGCTTTCCTTCCCCCCGGTGTGACGCTGTGGCGTTTGCCGCCTTCAGCCTTTTCCTGCGGCGCGCAGCTCCTCCATCAGGATCGGCACGCCATGCGTGGTGCTGTGGATGCCGAGCACGCTCACCAGCTCGAACACCTCCATGATCTCCTCGCGCGTCGCGCCGTATTGCAGGGCGTTGCGGACGTGGATGCGGGTGCCCGGCTCGTAGAGATGCGTCGTCGCGGCATCGATCGCGATGTAGATGAACTCCTTCACCTTCGGCTCCAGGCGCCCATGCTTCCAGGGCACCGAGGAGAAGCGCATGTAGGCTTCGAAGAAGTCAGGCGAGAGGGCCAGGACATTCTCCCACAGCTCGCTCCAGTAGCCGCGGGCGGCGGTGAACTCGGCCTTCAGCCGGGCTTCGCGCTCGCCGCCGGCGCCGGGCCGCGGCAGCTCCGCCTCGCGCCCGGCGGCGCGCAGCTCATCGACCAGGATCGGCACGCCATGGGTGCAGCTGTGGATGCCGAGCACCGAGATCAGCTGCAGCACCTCCATGATCTCCTCACGCGTTGCGCCATGCTGCAGCGCGTTCCGCATGTGCACGCGGGTGCCGGGGGCGTGCAGATGCGTGGTCGAGGCGTCGATCGCGATGTAGATGAACTCCTTCACCTTCGGCGCCAGCGTGCCGTGGCGCCAGGGCACGGCGGAGAAGTTCATGTAGGCTTCGAAGAAATCCGGATCGAGCGCCAGCACGGCATCCCAGCTCGGGCTCCAGTAGCCGCGGGCCCGGGTGAATTCCGCCTTCAATGCGCTCTGGCGTGGCGAGAGGTCGGTCATGCCTCGGTTTCCTTGTGCGCCGCCAGGGCTGCCCACATCCCGGCACGCCATGGATGCGGGCCGACCGCCCTGGATGCTTCCTTCCCTGATCCCGGGCATGGGTTGCCCGCCGCGGAACCGCCTGGAGCATGCGGCATCGGGTGGCACTTGGGAATGTTGCCCCGCGACAAGCAGCATTGCGCCAGATGAAATGTTCCGGCGGGCTATTCGGCCGCTTGTGCGGCCCGGTCACCGCGGCCCACCGCCGCCGGGCGCATGGCCTGGGCCATGAAATCGACGAAGGCACGGATCTTCGGCGGCACGTGGCGGGACCGTTGGTACACCGCGTAGATGCAATGGTCGAAGGTGGTCGGCGTCGACTGCCATTGCGGCAGCAGCCGCACCAGCCGCCCCGCGGCCAGATCGGCGGCGACGCACCACACCGGCAGCAGCGCGATGCCGAGCCCGGCCAGCGCCGCCTCCCGCAGCACCTCGCCGTTGTTCACCTGCAGATTGCCGGACAGCCGCAGATCCCGCGTGCCGCCCGGGCCGCGGAACTGCCAGGTGGCGTGGCCATCCTCATGCCGCCCGTCCAGCGGCCAGGTCAGGCAGTTATGGGCCAGCAGATCCTCCGGCGTCCGGATCGCGCCATGGCGGGCTAGGTAGGCGGGGCTGGCGAAGAGGATGCGCTCCGCCGCATCGGCCAGCTTGCGCATCGCCAGCTGCGGCTCATCGGCATTGCCGAGGCGGATGGCGATGTCGATGTTGTTCTCCACCAGGTCGCGCGGCTCCTGGGTCAACCACAGCTTCAGCGTGATCTCGGGATAGCGCGCCAGGAAATCCGGCAGCAGCGGCGCCAGGAAATGCTGGCCGAGGCCGACCCGCGTGTGCACGTGCAGCAGTCCGCGCGGCTGCGCCTGATGCGTGCTGAGCTGACCGGCCAGCGCATCGATGTCGGCCAGGATCCTGGTGGCGCGCTGCAGGTAGATCTGCCCGGCTTCGGTCAGCGCCAGGCGGCGGCTGGTGCGGTTGATCAAACGGATGCCGAACTCGCCCTCCAGCGCATTCACCCGGCGGGAGACCGAGGCGGGCGAGAGTCCGAAGGCGCGGCCGGCGGCCGAGAGGCTCTCGGACTGCGCCACCCGGACGAACAGCCGCATGGTTTCCAGTGTTTCCATCCCAGACCTCGGCTTTGCGCTTGCTGCAAGGATGCTACCGGCCCGGCGCCGCATGGCAAGGCGCTTCCTGGCGGCCTCCGCGGCCAGGCTTCGGGACCCACGGCCAAGTGGCTTTGCGCTGGGTGGAAAGATGCTCCTCGCACCAGGACGGCTTGCGCCGGGCCAGGGAGGCCCGCACCCTCGGCCCCGGAGCTGTCGCTACCGGGCCTCGACGCCCGGTCCGAGCGTTGGAGGAAACCTATGCAGTTCGGGTTGTTCTACGAACATCAGTTGCCGCGCCCCTGGGGCCCCGATGCGGAGCTGCGGCTGTACCAGCAGGCGCTGGACCAGGTGGAACTCGCCGACCGCCTCGGCTTCCACTACGTCTGGGAGGTCGAGCACCATTTCCTCGAGGAATACTCGCATTCCTCGGCGCCGGAGGTGTTCCTCGCCGCCTGCTCGCAGCGCACCCGCAACATCCGGCTCGGCCATGGCGTCATGCTCATGCCGACGGCCTACAACCACCCGGCCCGCGCGGCAGAACGCATCGCCACCCTCGATCTCGTCTCCAACGGCCGGGTCGATTGGGGCACCGGCGAAAGCGCAACGGCGATGGAAATGGGCGGCTTCCTGATGCAGCCGGACAACAAGACGGCGATGTGGCGGGAATCGGCCGAACAGGCCGCCAACATGCTGGCAATGGAGCCCTACCCCGGCTTCAAGGGCCAGTATTTCGAGATGCCCTGCCGCAACATCCTGCCGAAGCCGGCGCAGCGGCCGCACCCGCCGATGTGGATGGCCTGCTCCCGCCGCGAGAGCATCCACCGCGCCGCCCGCCACGGCATGGGGGCGCTGACCTTCGCCTTCGTCGAGCCGGAGCAGGCCGCGCACTGGATCGCCGAATACTACGACATCATCCGGTCCGAGGAATGCGTGCCGGTCGGCCATACGGTGAACCCGAACGTCGCCCTGGTTAGCGGCATGTCGCTGCATGCCGATGAGCAGGAGGCGATCCGCCGCGGGTTGGACGGCTTCAAGTTCTTCGGCTACTCGCTCGGCTATTATGCCCTGTTCGGCGAGCACCGGCCGGGCCGCGGCAGCGTCTGGGAGAAATTCCAGGAGGTGAAGGACAGCCTGCCGGACAATGCCGGCCGCGGCGGCATCGGCACCCCCGACCAGGTGCGCGAACACCTGCGGCGCTACGAGGAAATCGGTGTCGACCAGATCATCTTCGTGCAGCAGAGCGGTACCAACCGGCACGAGCATATCTGCGATTCGCTGGAGCTCTTCGCGGAAACCCTGCTGCCGGAATTCCAGGCGCGTGAGACGCTGCGCCGGGCGAAGAAGCAGGCGGAGCTGGCGCCCTACATCGCCGCGGCGCTCGCCCGGAAGTCACGCATGCCGCCGATCGCCGAGGCGGACATCCCGGCGGTCGGCGCCTTCGGCCGCCAGGGCGCCAATGTCGGCGTCGCCCAGGGCACGACCTTCAACGACCGCGGCGGCGCCATCCCGGTACCGCGCTTCGACCCGCATGCGGCGAAGCGCTAGCAGGCTGGCGAGGAACGCGATTACGCGCCTGGGCGCCCCCAAAACCCGCCATGGCCGGGCCTGGCGGCAGAGATGCGTCCCGCGCTTTACTCAGCATCCCGCCAGCGCAGCTTCGCCCGCGATGCGCCTACCCCCTCGGCGCCGCCGGCGCCTCGGCGCTCACCACCGGCGCCCGCCTGCCGTCGCCGATCAGCGCGAAGGGCGCCCAGTAGTAGGGATGGCCGAATTCCGGCGGCAGCCGCAGCCCGGCCTCGTCCAGGATCAGCCGCTGCGCCCCGCGCAGCGCCGCGGCGGAAGAGGCGCCGCCCTGCTGCCGGCGCATCGAATCGCTGACGACCAGCATCGCCGCATCGTCATTCACCGCCCAATGCGTCACCATCAGCCCGCGCGCGCCGGCATAGAAGAAGGCGCGCGCCAGCCCGGACAACGCCTCGCCGCCGCCAGAGCCGGAAGGACCGCCGGTGTTGCAGGCCGAGAGGATGACGAGATCGGCGTTCAGCTTCAGCCCCAACAGGTCGCTGGCCTTGACGAAGGAGAGGTCGGCATCCGGTGCCCCGGGCGGCGGGGAGACGACGATCGAGGGCTCCTGCAGGCAGGAGAGCTCGCCCGGCAGCAGCGCATGCGTTGCCAGATGCAGGATCCGCCGCTGCCCCAGCTCCGCCTCGCGCAGCGCCGCTGCGGTGAAATCGGTGCCGAGGCGGATGTCCTGCGGCCGGGCGTTCAGCAGCCGCTGCACTTCCAGCACCTCCCGCCGCGTACCGGGCAGCCGGACGAGGCCGGCGGCGAGGCGGGCGTCGGCGGCGCAGCGATCCACCGGGAAGCTGCGCAGCAACTGCGCCGCATTTGGCGGGGCGAAATCGCCGAAGCCGCCATAGGCCAGCGGCGCGTTCGAGGCGGCGCCGGTGCCGCGCAGGGTCACCAGGGTTTGCGGCGAGGGTACGTGCACCACCGCATGCCGCTTGATCAGCCAGGGGGCGACGCCCAGCGCGGCCCGGTCGGCCGGGCCGGTCAGCAGCAGGCCGAAGGGAATGCCGAGCAGCGGGCCATCCGGCGCCACCACCAGCGTCTCCACCTCCGCCAGCGCCGCTTCCAGCGGCGCCAGCAGCCCGGCGTAGAGCGCCTGGGCCGGCGCCGGGTCGAAATTGCCCGGCTGGCCATTGGCATCGATCACCCCGGCACGCATCGCATTCACCAGCCGCCCGGCCTCGGCCTCGGTCAGCGTGGTGCGGGCGGCATGGACCTTACCCTCGCGCACCACCAGCACCCAGCTTGCCCGGCGGCCGAGCAGCATGGTCACCAGCGCCTCCTTCGGTGCCAGCACCGCATTGACCGCATCGAGGGCGGCGGTGCTCAGCAATAGCTGGCGATAGCCGGGGGCGGCGGCGGCCACCTCGCTCTCCGCATCGGCGCGCACCTGCTGCGCCGCGGCGATGCGGGCGTCGAGACCCGGGGTGCCAGCGGCGGCGTCGCGCTCGGCAAACAGGTCGCGCAGCGCCTGGTCGGCATCCTGCAACCGGCGCACCGCGTCGGAGACCCGCTGGTCGCCGGCGGCGGCGCCGATCCGGGCGCTCGCCTGCTGGACGAAGCGCACCGTGTTGCTGCGCTGGGCGAGCTGGGCGGCGGTGAACATCTCCCGCCGCAGCGCCTCGGCCTCGGCCGGATTGGCGCGCGCCTCGGCGTCCAGCGCATCGAGATAGGGCAGCACCAACGGCACGGAGAGCGAAAGTTGGCGGGCCCTGAGGATGGCGGCGCCGGCGCGGAACGCCTCCAGAGCATCATCGCGGCGGCCGCTGGCGGCGCGGCGGGCGCCGGCCAGGAACAGGGTGACGGCTTCCGGCCGCTCGCCCGGGGCCGCGATGGCGAAGCGCCGGGCCGCCGCTTCCAGCTGCCGGGCCGCGGCCTCGTCCTGGCCCAGGGTGGCATAGGTGCGGCCCTCGGTGCGCAGCAGCCGCGCCACCATCTGCCCGGGCGGCGCACCGGTGTGGCGCAGCAGCCGCCGGCTGTCGGCGATCAGCGCCGGGGCCCGCGCCGCTTCCCCGGTGCCGGCCAGCACCCGCGCCAGGTTGCGCCGGGTCTCCGACAGGCCGAAGGCGGCGGTGGTGGCGGTGGGGTCGGCCAGCAGGTTGGTCTCGCCCTCGGCGCCGTTCAGCATGCTAGTCGGCAGCAGCGCCGCATAGCCGGCCTCGGCCTGGCGGAGATGCGCCAGCGCCTCCTCCGGCTTGCCGGCCTTGAAGGCGGCAAGGCCGCGGTAATGCTCCACCCGGGCCGAGGCGGTCTGGTCGGCGGCGCGCGGAGCGAGGCCCTCGGCGCGGGCGAACAGCACCTCCGCCTCATCCGCCCGTCCCTGATTGGACAGGTTGAGAGCGAGGTGGACCAGCGCCATGACGATGTTCGGGTCGTCGCGCCCCAGCACCCGTTCCTGCAGCGCCAGCGCGGCGCGGTAGGCATCCTCGGCGGCGGCGAAATTCTCGGCGAGGTTCAGGTCGCGGCCGGCGGCGATCAGCGTCTCGAACTGGCCGACGTCATTGGTGCTGAAGCTTTCCGCGGCCATCCGCCGCACCGCGATCTCGAGCGCGGCGGAGCGTGCCTGGCCGGTCCCGGCGCCAGGGGCTTGGCCGGCGGCCAGGCGTTCCATCACCGGCGTCGCGGTGGCGACGCCATCGGCCAGCACCGGCCCGTTCGGCCCGGCCGCCACCATCGCCACATGCGGCCAGCCGCCGGCCCGCCTCGTGCAGGCCAGCAGCCGCGCCTCGCCGCCGCCGAGGATGGTCGTCACCTGCGGCGCGGCACAGGTCACCCGCTGGTCGAGCCAGGTGCGCCACAGCCCGCCATTCGCCAGCTGGTCGAGCGTCGCCGCATCGCTCGGCCCGCGCAGCTGCACGATGCGCGCCGCCGCCGAGGTCCAGCCGCCGCAGAACACCTCCCGCGTCGCAGCCACCGGCAGGTCAGCCGGCAACGCGCTGCCGCGCTGGGTGAGGCAGGCCTCGCCCTTGGCATCCTGCCCGGCCGGCTCGCCGGCTGAGGCGCGCTGGGTCGGCGCAACGAAGGCGTCATCCGCCGGCATCGTGCAGCCGGCGGCCAGCAGCAGCAGGCTCGCCGGCAGGAGGCGGAGCAGGCGGCGGGGGGTCATTCGTCGTCCTCGTCCGAGACGTTCGGGATGATGATTTCCGCACTGTTCAGCCGCCCGGCCTCGATGACGAGGTTGGCCCGGTCGACATGGCGCGGCGGCACGATCTGGATGGCCGGCGGCACCACGCAGTTGATCGAGGTGACGACGCAGCCGTTGATCCGGTAGCGCTGCAGCGTGGTGGCGGGAATCACCTGGCTGATGTCGGCGAACTGCGCCGCATTGGCGCCGATCTGGCCGTTCAGCCGCCCCTCCAGCGCCATGCTGCCGCCGCTGCCGACCACGCCGAGCCGGCCGGCATCAATGCTGCCGGTGATGTTGCCGCCGGCGACCAGCAGGAAGGCGGCACCCTGGTTCTGCAGCGGCACGCCGCCCCGCGCCAGCATCTCCAGGTTCACCGCGATGTCGCCGGCCGGCTCGGCGCTGGCCGGGCCGAAGTTGCCGGGCAGGAAGATGTTGCGCACCTTGGTGGCCTGCTGCTTCGGCAGCATGCCGGCAATGTCAGGCGACACCTGGCCGAGCGGCGTTTCCAGCAGGGTCAGCCGCGTCGCCAGCGCCGGCACCACTGGGGTGCGGCTGTCGAAGATCGCCGCCGGCAGCGAGGTGCCGCGGGCGGTAACGGTGACCGGCGCGCCGGCCGTGATGTCGCCCGCCGCGGCGAAGTTGACCGCCGAGCCGATGGTGGCGGCGACCCTATCCAGCATCAGCCCGGTCGGCCGGGCCCCGAAAGCGGCGTTCCACAGCATCGGCACGCCGGCCCGGATCGATGCCGCCTCGGCGTTCAGCACCAGGTTGGTGATGGTGATGGCGCCGCCCGAGTAGAGGGTAACGAGGCCGGCGCGGGCGTTGGTGTCGAGCTGGTCGAGGTTGAAGCCTTGGCCGATCGCGCTTGCCACTGCAGTGCCGGTGCTGTGGATGGTGGCGTCGGTGATGGTCAGCGCCCGTTCCGACCAGATCTGCAGTGCGCCGCCGGCCTGCAGCGGCCCGGTGATGAGGGTGGGCGCTTCCACCGTCTGGATCTGCAGCGCGCCACCGGCGGTGAGGCCGAGCAGCGTGTCCACCCGGTTGCCGCGGGCGGCGCCGTCACGGCTGCCGCTGAAGGCCAGCAGCTCCACCGCGGTGTCAGCCTGGCCGGTGAGCCGCGCGGTGTTGATCGCCGCGCCGCTGTCCGCCACCTGCCGCACCGCGCCGGCGCCAGCGATGAGGTTGAGGGTATTGGCCGCATTGCTGCCGCGGGTCGAGATCAGGCCGCCGGTCTGGACGATGTCGCCGGTGCCGGTGGCCAGGGTGATGTTGCCGGCCCCGCCGCGCGCCGCCTGCAGGATGCCGGAGGTGAAGCCGCTGCCGCTTCCCGGCTGCTGGCCGGTGATGGCGATGCCGGTGGCGGCGATGGCGGTGATGTCGGTGGTCGCGCGGATGCTGCCGCTGTCAGCGGTGGTGCTGCCGAGCAGGGTGATCGCGCCGCCGGCCGCGGTCAGCGTCACGCTGGCGCCCACCCCGTCGGCATCAATCAGCCCGCCGCTGGTGATGGACTGGCTGGCGGTGAGCACCGCATTGCCCTGGCCGGCGCCGATCAGCGCGCCATCGCCGATGGTGATGCTGCCGGCCTGGGCCTGGACGGTGACGCCGCCCGCGGTGGCTCGCACCGAACTGTTGGTGCCGATGCCGAGCGCACCGGTGGTGGCGGTGAGCCCGACGCCGGTCGCGGCCTGCACCGTCGTGCCAGTGCCGATGACGAGGCCGGTGCCGCCGGTGGTGGTGACCGCGCCGGAAGCCCGCAGCACCGCAGCATCGCCAAGGCTGACGGCGCCGCCGGCCACGACCGCGGCATTGCCGGCCAGGGCTTCGATCCGCGTGCCGTTGCCCACCGCGACCCCGTCGCTGGCTGCCACACCGATGTCGCCGGCCCCGGCCAGCAGCAGGGCATTCGTCCCAGTGGTGATGCCGCCGCCGGTCGTGGTGACCGAGGCCGTGCCGGCATTCGCCCGCAGCACCGTGCCGGTGCCAAGGTTGATCTCGCCGCCAGCCTGGAGGGTCAGCGCACCGGCCGTGGCCTGGGCGAGGCCATCTGCCGCCAAGTCGATGCCGCCACCGGTCGAGAGGAGCCGGAGGTTGCGTCCACCGGTGACGCTGACCACGCCGAGGTCCTGCGCCGCCGTCAGCGTCGCATCCCGCCCGGCGGTCACCGTTCCGGCGCCGAGACTGGTAGCGGCGGCGAGCAGCGCGTCGGAGGTGCCGGAGACAAGGGAATCGGTGGCAAGGCCGATCGCCCCGGTCGAGGCGGTGAGGCTGACCGTGCCGCCGGCCGCGGTGATGCGCGCGCCGGAGCCGGCGGTGATGCCGGCCCCGGCGGTCAGGGTGGTGCCGCCGCCGCCGGCTTCCATCCGCGCCGCCGCGCTCAGCGCGATGCTGCCCGCGGCGGTCGCGGTGATGTTGCCGGTGGTGGCATCGACCGAGCCGCTGCCGGGCAGCCCGATGCTGCCGCCGGTGCTGGCGAGGCTGGCGTTTCGTCCGGCGGTGACGCTACCGAGGATGATATCCTGCGTCGCCGTCAGGCTCACGTCGCGCCCGGCGATGATGCCGCCGCCCGTGATGCCGAGCGCCGATTGCAGCGTGACGTCGCCGCTCGCCCGCACCTGCGCCGTGCCCGCCACCATGATACCGCCGGTGCTGGCGGTGAGCACTGTGTTGCCGCCAGTCGCGGCAATGCTGGCGAGGGTATCGAGGCTGATGCCGCCGCCGGCGATCACCGTGGCGTTGCCGGCGCCGGCGGCCATGACGGCCGAGGCGCCGAGCGAGACATCGCCCGCCGCGCTGACCGACAGGCTACCGCCGACACCCCGGACAACCCCGGATGTGCCGAGCGAGACCGTGCCGCCGCTGCTGGTGACGGAAGCGCTGCCGGCGGCGGTGACGGTGCCGAGGGTGATTTCCTGCGTCGCCGTCAGCGTGGCGTTGCCGCCGGCCGTCAGGCTGCCGAGGCCGATATTGTTGCCCGAGTTGAGGGTGGCATTGCCGCTGGTGCCGAGCAGTGCGTCCGTGGCGGTCAGGCCGCCGGCACCCGCCGTGATGCCAAGGTTGCCACCGGTCGCCTGGATCGTCGCGCCGGCCGCCGCGAGGAACTGCGCAGCCGAGATCGTCGCATCGCCGGCGCCGGCGAGGAAGTGGGCATTGGCCCCGATGGCGATGCTGCCTGTGGTCGCGGTCATGTCCACCGCGCCGGCTGTTGCCTCGAGTGTCCCCCCTGCGGCCAGGGCAATGCTGCCTGCGGTGCTGGTCAGCGCGGCATGGCGCCCGGCGGTCACGGTGCCGAGGCTGATCGCGTCGCGCGCGGTCAGCGTTGCGTCGCGGCCCGCGGTCAAGGTGTCGAGCGTGATGGCGCCGCCGATGCCGGTCGCCGTCAATGTCGCGTCCAGCGTCGCGGCGAGCACTGCCCCGGCGCTGGAGACGATGCCACCATTGACGGCGATAAGACTGGCGCTGCCGCCCGTTGCCTGGATAGTGCCGCGGTTGGTAATGCCGGTGCCGCCGCTCAGCGCTACGTTGCCGGCTCCGGTTTGCACCGAGCCCCCGGAGGTGACTGTGATGGCCCCGGCAATGGCGGTCACCTCGGCACTGTCGCCCGTGGCCACCGCACCGTCGATGGTAACGGCGTTGCCTGCCGACAGCACCGCATTCGTTGCCGTGATGCTGCCGGTGGCCGCCACGGTGATGTCGCCTGTGGTGGCGGTGACCAGGGCGCTGGCGCCAGTGCTGATGGCATTGACCTGGGCTCCGGCGCCGATGGCGACATTGCTGCCCGCGGCCAACCTGGCATCGCCGTTGCCGGCAAGCACAATGGCGTTGGTGTCCAGCGTGACCGCGCCGGCGGCCGAAAACATGGCCGCCCCACCCGTCGCCCGCAACCGTGCCGCGGATTGCAGCAGAATGCTGCCTGCCGTGCTGGTCAGCACCGCGTTGCGGCTGCCAGCGAGCAGCATGTCGCTCGCTACCGTCAGCGTGCCGCCGCTGGTCAGCGCCAGATCGGCGACCCCGGCCGTCGCCGCATGGTTGGCGGCGACGTTGCCGGTAACGGAGAGTGCGCCCGCCGTCCGCAGCGCGAAGCTGCCGAGGGCCGAGGCATCGCCGCCGGTGGTCCCGGTGCCGCTGGCGAAGGCGATGCCTGTGTCGGCCGCGCTGAGCACCGTCCGCGGCGCCAGCGTGTCGATGGTGTTGGCGGCACCTTCAAGCGAAGTGGCGAAGCGGCTGGCACCTGCGATCCGCGCCACATCGATGCTGGTACC
>NZ_JACOMF010000038.1 GCF_014283215.1 Siccirubricoccus deserti | reverse complement strand
TCGCTGCCATGGCCTACAATCTCCGGCGCACGGCTACCCTCCTGCACGCCGTGGCCGCCTGATGCAGGAGGAATCTGCCTGCATCGCGCCCGGCGCTCCGATGAAGGGCGAAATCGGCGCGCATCATCAAGCTCAGAGCTTGCAGAAGCCCGTGCCGCTGGAGCATGCGTGCCATTCGGCGCATCCGCGCACAGGTCTCACTACTTTTCCCGGCTCCAGGTCAGGGTCACCCGGCACTCTTGGAAACCTCCGGTCCGAAGGTCGCCGCAACCCGCTTCGAGCGGCGCAGATACAGCCACCAGACCAGCACGAAGACCGCCGTTCGCACGCTGTCCTTCAGCCCCTCCGCCAGCATCGCCTCGGCGCCGGGGGCGGGGAGCTGCGCTAGCCCGGCCAGCAGGAAGGGCGCCGCGACCCGCCAGCCGAGCAGCGCCAGCAGGAAGCGCCTGGCCCGCGGCAGCGATCCCGGAGCCTTCCGCCACAGCAGGCTGCCGGTGCGAATGGCGTAGAGCAGGATCAGCGCTTCCCCGGCCAGGTTCACCCACAATGCCCTGGTCAGCGCTGGCCATTCCGCCAGCACCTCCGCTTCAGGCCAGCCGATCCAGGTGGCGACGATGGTGGCCGCCGGCATCAGCAAGGTCAGGGTCACGCAGAACAGCAGCAGCCAGCCGCCGACGCCGTGCGGCGCCTCGGCCGCGCTATCCAAGTTCGGCCCGCGCCGCCTGCAGCCGGGCCAGCGCCGCTTCATCCACTTTCGGATAGTGCAGGTCGAGCCCCTCCAGCGTCACCGCCAGCGCCTCGGCGACCACCAGCCGGGTGAACCATTTGTTGTCGGCCGGCACCACATACCAGGGCGCCTGGGCGGTGCTGGTCGCGCGGATCGCCTTTTCGTAGGCGTCCTGATACGCATTCCAGTGGCGCCGCTCAGCCACGTCGCCGGCGCTGAATTTCCAGTGCTTCTCCGGCTCCTCGATGCGCTTCAGGAAGCGCTCTCGCTGCTCCTCCTTGCTGACGTGCAGGAAGAATTTCACGACCTTCACCCCCTGCCGGCCGAGATAGGCCTCGACCGCGGCGATATCCGCCAGGCGCTCATTCCAGATCCGCTTGGTGCGCAGCGCCGGGGGCAGCCTCTGGCCTTCGAGGATCTCCGGATGGACCCGCGCCACCAGCACCTCCTCGTACCAGGAGCGATTGTGGATGCCGATCATGCCGCGGGCCGGCAGGGCGCGGAGGTGGCGCCAGAGGAAGTCGTGGTCCTTTTCGACCGGCCCCGGCGCCTTGAAGCTTTCCACATGGCAGCCCTGCGGATTGACGCCGCTGAACACATGCTTGATGGCGCCGTCCTTGCCCGCGGCATCCATCGCCTGGAAGATGCACAGCACCGCCCAGCGGTCCTGGGCGTAGAGCATGTCCTGCAGGGCGGCCAAGCGCTCGACACCCTCCTGCAGCAGGGCGGCGGCGGTCGGTTTGTCAACCTTAAAGCCGGCGGTGTCGGCCGGGTCATGGTCCTTCAGCTGGAAGCCCTTGCCGGTTTCCACCCGGTATTGCGTCAGCAGCTTGCGGCGGGCCTTGCTGTCCATCGGCATCGCTCCTGTCATCGCGCCAGCCGCAGCCAGACCACGGTCAGCACCTGCGCCGCCAGGGTCAGGCCGAGTGCCCAGGAATACCCCGCCGGATCCCAGCCACCGGTAGCGGTTCGTGGCCAAAGGTCGAGGATCAGCCCGATCACGTTCTGCAGCACGAAGACCAGGGCCAACATGCTGCCGTTCAGCGCCGTCGCCACCCGCCCGGTCAGCTCCGGCGGGAAGCGCTGCGCCAGCACCGCGTAGGCGACCGGCCCGCAGGAGCCGACGCAGGCGAAGGCGAACCACAGCGCGTGCAGCGCCAGCGGGTCGCGCGGCTGGGCGATCAGCGCCACCTGCACCAGCAGCATGGCGCCGAGGCCGGTGAAGGGCACCAGCATCGGATCCATCCCCTGCGCCTGCGCCGCCGAGGCCAGGTGGCCGCCCAGCAGGTGCCCGGTCATCATGCCAAGGGCATAGAACAACAGGACCTGCGCCCGCGGCCCATCCTCCAGCCCGCCGACATCGCGCAGCCAGGGCCCGGCCCAGAGCCCCTGGTAGGTGAACACCAGCCCGGAGAGCAGCGCCATCGCCGGCATGTAGCGAAGGAACTCCGGGTGGCGGAAAATCCGGGCGAATTCGCCGATCTCCACCGCCAGCCGCCGGCGCGGCACCGGCTTCGCCCCCGGCACCACGTGTGGGACGGAGAGCGCGATCCACAGCGAGACGCAGCAGCCGAGACCGGCGAGGCCAAGAAACACGCCACGCCAGCCGATCACCGGCAGCAGCAGCTGCACCGGCACCGTCGCCGCCAGCCCACCGGCGGCGCCGATGAACACTCCGGCGCCGGTGACTGCCGCCAGCCGCTGCGGCGGGTACCACTGGATATTGGCCTTCATCAGCCCGATCAGCGCGCCGGCAATGCCGATGCCGGTGACGAAGCGGGCGACCCCGAGCAGGCCGGGGTCGGGCGCCAGGGCGCAGAGCGCGAAGCCGAGCGCCGCGACCAGCGCGAGCCACATCTGCACCCGCCGCGCGCCATAAAGGTCGATCGCCAGCCCCACCGGCAGCTGAGTCAGCGCATAGGCGGCGAAGAACACCGCCGCCAGCGCCCCAAGGCCGCTGGCGGAAAGGCCGAATTCCAGCGCCATTGCCGGCCCGACCGTGGCGACGACGCTGCGCGACGCCTGGTTCAGGAAGCCCATGCCGGCGAAGGGCAGGGAGATGCGCAGGAAGCGGTTGCGGATGGCGGGCCCGGCTTCCGTGGATGGGGCTGGATGGCGGCGCGGCCGGTCCAGCCCCGCGGGCGCGGCCTTCTCGCTATCGGGCAAGGTCACTCCGGCTGGAAGCGCGCGTCGCGCAGCAGGGCGGTGTCCTTGCCGACATCGGCCGAGATGTAGGCTCGGGTGCCGGCGATGCTTTCGGTCACCGGCTCCACCGTCAGCGCCGAGCGCCGCTGCACCACCGGAGGGTCGGCGAAGTCTGCCTGCAACGCGGCATGCATCCGCTGGACGATCTCCGCCGGCGCGGCCAGGGCCGCCCCCGCTGTCAGTATCGCGCGCCGCCGCATCAACCCCTCCCCGTGTTCAGGCGCCGAGCTTCTCACGGTAGGTGCTCGGCTCCAGCCCCTTCACCTGTCGGGCGCGCTTCTCCAGCCAATAGGCCTGAGGCGGCGGCACCGAGGCGAACTCGGCGTCGACACCCAGCTTCTGCGCCGCATCCATCGGCCAGTTCGGATTGTAGAGAAGCTCCCGGCCCACCGCGATGAGATCGGCCTCGCCCTTCTGCAGGATGGCCTCGGCCTGGTCGGCATGGACGATCAACCCGACCGCCATGGACATGATCTCGGCCTCCCGCCGCAGCTTCGCGGCATAAGGCACCTGGTAGCCGTAGCCGATCGGCCCGGCCGAGACCACGGGCGAACCGCGCATGCCGCCGGAGGAGCAGTCCACCACATCCACCCCCTTCGGCTTCAGCAGCCGCGCCAGGCGGACGCTCTGGTCGGGGTCCCAGCCGGCGTCGTCCTCGACCGAGAAGCGGATGAACAGCGGCTTCTCCGCCGGCCAATGGGCCCGGATGCTTTCCACCACCTCGATGCAGAAGCGCATGCGGTTCAGTTCGGAGCCGCCGTACTCGTCGTTCCGCACATTGCTGAAGGGCGAGAGGAACTGGTGGATCAGGTAGCCATGCGCGGCGTGGATCTCCAGCACCTCGAAGCCGGCCTCATGGGCGCGGCGGGCGGCCTGGCCCCAATTCTCGATGACGCCGGGAATCTCCTCCCGCGTCAGGGCGCGCGGCGTCGGGTCGCTTTCCGGGCTGTTGATGGCGGAGGAGGAGACCAGCTCCCAGCCCTCCCAGTCCTCGATGTCCGGGGTGCGGACCAGCGGCCGGCCACCGTCCCAGGGGCGGAAGCGCCGTGCCTTGCGGCCGGAATGACCGAGCTGGAGGCCGGCGACCGAGCCATGCCGCTGGATGAATTCGACGCAGCGGGCGAGGCCCGGGACATGGGCATCCTCCCAGATCCCGAGGTCACCGACGGTGCCGCAGCCGCGCCGTTCCACCTTGGTGCTTTCCATCATCACCAGGCCGGCGCCGCCGGCGGCGTAGCGCCCGGCGTTCATCAGGTGCCAATCGGTCGAGAAGCCGCGCACGGCGGCGTATTGATGCATCGGCGCGACCACCACGCGGTTCTTCAGCGTGACCCCGCGCAGTGGCATCGGGGTGAACAGCAGCGGCGCGGCCATGGCGATTTCCCTTCAGGTTTCGTCGCCATGCTACAGCGCATTGCGCCAACGGGAACCCTACCCCCTCCGTATCGGTTGAGCGCATCATACGGAGGAGCCCAGGATGAGAGAGCAGCATCGCGTGGCGCTGGTGACCGGCGGCGCGCGTGGCATCGGCCAGGCGGTTGCCGCCCGGCTGGCGCGGGATGGCTGGTGCGTGGTGGTGGCCGACCGCGCGGCCGCTGCTCCACCCGACGGCGGGCGCGCGGTGGAGGTCGATGTCGCCGACGAAGCCGCGGTGGCGGCGCTGGTGCACGGCATCCGCCAGCGGGAGGGCCGGCTGGACGGGCTGATCTGCAATGCCGGCTTCATGGTGCGCAAGCCGCTCGGCGCGCTGACGCTCGGCGAGTGGAACGCCGTGCTCGGCACCAACCTGACCAGCACCTTCCTGCTGGTCCGCGCGGCGGAGGCGATGCTGCGGGCCTCGCATGGCGCGGTGGTCACCATCGGCTCCACCCGCGCGCGGCAGTCGGAGCCGGATACCGAGAGCTACAGCGCCTCCAAGGGCGGGCTGGTGGCGCTGACCCATGCGCTGGCCATCAGCCTGGGTCCGGATGTGCGGGTGAACTGCGTCAGCCCCGGCTGGATCCATACCTCGGAGGAGAGGCTGCGGCCGGAGGACCACATCCAGCACCCCGCCGGCCGGGTCGGCCGGGTGGAGGATGTGGCGGCGCTGGTGGCCTGGCTGCTGGGGCCGGAGGCCTGCTTCGCCACCGGCGCGGATTTCGTCATCGACGGCGGAATGACGCGGAAGATGCAATACGTGGACTGATTGGGGGGTAGCCTGTTTCTGGTTGAGCGGATCGGCGCTCCGGGGCGTGCGCGCCCCGCCGGGACCCGCCCTACCAGCGCCGCGCCGGGCCGCAGTCCAGGTGGACAAAGCCGTCGCGCCGATACAGCCCGACCCCGCCGACCTGCATCTCCGCCGCCAGCCGCGCCAGGGCCATGCTGTCCCGCCCCGGCAGCCGCACATCCGCGGCCATCCCCGACATGTGCAGCGAGGCGCTCGAGACCCGGCGACTCTGCCGGGCCCGCGCGGCGTTGGTTTCTGGCGAGCGGTAGCCGCTGATCACCTGGAAGCCCTCTGTGGCGTCCAGCCGCGCCGCCATGGTGTGCAGCAGGTCGAACAGCCGCGGGTCCATGGGCGTCGCCTCGCCACGCGAAGGGTCGCGGAACACCCAGTTGAGCTGGCTCAACGCCTCGCGGTCGTAGCGGCCATCCCGCCAGTAGATGCCGTCGAAGGTCTCGTTGGTCTGCATCCGCTCGATCAGCAGCCGCCGCGGACCGCCGCCGGCAATAAGCTGCGCCGCCGCCGGCGCCGCCAGCGCCGCGCTGGCGGCCAGCCCGAGCGCCCCGCGCAGCAGGCCGCGCCGCCCGCCGGCCGCGCCACCCTCGCAGCAGGCGCAGCGCCAGTGCCAGCCCGTCACCGCTGCGCCACCCGGGCGCGGGTGGAGTCCATGGCCCGGACATAGGCGGCGTCCAGCCCGTAGATGTCCGGCCGCAGCCGGACCTCGTTCCCCTCGACCACCGCGGTGGTGTAGTGCAGCCGCACCGGCAGGCTGCGCGGCGCGGTCACGGCGGTGGTCTGCCGGCTGTCGAGCACCCGCTGCACCTGCCCCCGGTTCCAGCCGGCCGCCCCTTCCAGTACGAGGTCCAGCAGCTCCAGCGGTCGTTCCAGCCGGATGCAGCCGGAGGAAAAGGCGCGATCGGGACGGCGGAACAGGTGCCGGTCGGGGGTGTCGTGCATGTAGATGGCCTCGGTGTTCGGCATGACGAATTTGATTCGCCCGAGGGCATTGGTATCGCCCGCGTCCTGGCGGATGATGTAGGGAAAGCGCTGCGGGTTCACGGTCTGCCAGTCGATCGTCATCGGGTCGATCTCGACCCGCTGGCCCTCGACATAGCTGAAGACACGGAAGCCCTTCTCCATCATCGCCCGCGGGTCGCGGCGGAAGCGTGGAAGCAGATCCTCCCGGGCATTGCGTTCAGGCACGCCCCAGGGTGGGTTGAATTGCACGCTGGTGAGCCGCACCCGCATCATCGGCGTGGCGCGGGCCGACTTGCCGACGATGACCGCCATCTCCAGCAACACCCGGTCGCGCTCGATCACCTGCAGGCGCTGGTGGGCGACATTGACCTCAATGTGCCGCTCAGTGGGCGCCGGGCCGGCGGCGCGGCGCTGGTCGAGCGCGGCGCGAAGCTGGCGCACCGCCACCTCCGCCGGGCGGTTGAGGGCGGCGAAGCTGAGCCGGCCGACCCGGCCATCCGGCTCCAGCGCCTCGGCCTCTTGGAAGCGCTTCATCGCGGCGACCAGGGCCTCGTCATAGGTGTCGTCACCGGTCGGCGGGACCAGCGGATCGCTGGCGGCGAGGCGGGCACGCAGCGCCGGCACCCGCACCGGATCGACGGCGCCAGGCTCCAGCGTGTCGCTGCCGGCGGGGACCGCAGGCCAGCCGCCGGCCGCGACCCGGGCGCGGGCGGCGGCCAGCGCCCGCTTCAGCGCCGCGGTGCCGGGCGGCAGCAGGGCGGCGCGGTCGATGACCGCAGCGGGTTCCGGTGCCGCCGCCAGCCGTGCCAGCCAAGGGCCCATCGGCAGGGCCGCCGTGTCGCGACGGATGTCGGGGCGGTTCGGCAAGCTGGTGACCCGGCCATGCAGCAGGTCGGTCAGCGCCAGCAGCGCGGCGCGCTGCAGCGCGGCCTGGTAGCCCGCGGGGTCGGCCAGGGCCTGGGCATCCTCGGGGACACCATAGGCGTGGGGGTCGAGCCCGTCCTCCTCCAGCCGGCGCAGCCGCTCGGCCAGACGCTGCTGGGCTTCCGCCGTGGGGCGGGCGAGCGGCCCGGGGGCAGGGATGCCGGCGGCCGGCGGATCGGCAAGTGCCGGGCCGGCCAGGCCGAGGAGGGCGAGGGCAAGGCCCAGAGCAGGGAGCGTGCGCACGCACCGGTGATACAGAAGGCGATCCGGTACTCCAAGCTTTCGTATCGCGAGCGGTGAGCCGGCGCGCGGGCTGGCAGGCGCATGGCGGCAACGGCCTGCCGCAACGCGCCTCGGCTCCCCGTCGCTACTGCGGCGTCAGCCCCAGCGTTTTCACCACCCGGCCCCAGGTCTCAATCTCGGTGCCGAGGAATTCGCGCAGCCGGGCCGGGTCCTCGCTGCGGACATCGAGGCCCTGGGTGGCCAGCTTGGCCCGCAGTGCCGGCTCGGCCATCACCCCGGCGATTTCGGTGTTCAGCCGCTGCACCACCGCCGGCGGCAGGCCGGGCTGGCCGGCCAGCATGAACCAGACCGAAAGGCCGAAGCCGGGCAGGGTTTCCGCCAGGCTCGGGATCTCGGGCGCCAGCGGCGAGCGCTGCGCGGTGGAGACGGCCAGCGCCCGAACCCGACCCTCGCGCGCCCAGACCAGCGCGTCGCCGAGGTCGGAGAAGGTGTAGCTCAGCCGCCCCTGGGCGGTGTCGGTCAGCGCCTCCGGCTGGCCGCGATAGGCGACATCCGGCACCTCGAGGCCGGCCATGTGTGCCATGAGCTGGCCGACGATCTGCCGGCTCGGCGCGCCATGGCCGAAGTTGAGCTGGCCCGGCCGCTGTTTCGCATAGGCGATCAGCTCCGCGGTGCTGTGCACCGGCAGGCGCGGATTGCAGACCAGCAGGTAGGGCGCGTCGGCGATCAGCGCGATGGGCAGCAGGTCACGTCGCGGGTCGTAGGACAGGTCCTTGATCATGTGCGGCGCGCTGGCACCGGTGGAGACGCCGACCATGACCAGGGTGTGGCCATCCGCCGGCGCGGCCAGCGCGGCGCGGATGCCGATCTGCCCCTGACCGCCGCCACGGTTGTCCACCACCACCGGCTGGCCCAGCCGCTCCGACAGCGGCGCGGCATAGAGGCGCGTCAGGATGTCGGTCTGGGTGCCCGGCGGGAAGGTGACGATGATGCGGATCGGCCGCTCCGGCCATGCGGCCCTTGCCGGACGCGGGGCGGCGAGCACCGCCGGCAGCGCGGCCATCACGGCACGGCGCGATGGGGAGCGGGGCAGGCTGGGCATGGTTCGGGCGTTCCTCGGTCTTGCTTGCCGCGGACGCTATGGCTGGCGGCCGGCGCTGGCAACCGCCGCGGTTGACGCCGCTGCCCGGCGGCGCGACCCTTCGCCGATTGCCGGCCGATCGACATGACCGGCGAGCTGCGCCACAGCGATCGTCCGTAGCCACCGGGAGTTGCCGCTATGAGCCCGCTCGACCAACCGCCGCCGCTCCGCAACAGCGACCTCGACGCCGCGCTGGCCGAGGCGCATGAGGCCTACACCGCGGCCCGGCCGAAGAGCGCCGCCATCCACGCCAGGGCGCGCGAGGTGATGCCCGGCGGGAATACCCGCAGCGTGCTGTTCTACACCCCCTTCCCGACCGCCATGGCGCGCGGCGAGGGCTGCCGGCTGTGGGATGTTGATGGCCGCGAATACCTGGACCTGCTCGGCGAATACACTGCCGGGCTGTTCGGCCATTCGGAGAAGCGGATCCTGGATGCGGTGCGGGATGCGCTGGAGCGTGGCATCAACCTCGCCTCGGTGGGGGAGAAGGAGGGGCAGCTTGCTTCCCTCATCGTCGGCCGCTTTCCCTCGGTCGAGATGGTGCGCTTCACCAACAGCGGCACCGAGGCGAACCTGCTGGCGCTGGCGGCGGCGCGCGCCTTCACAGGGCGGGTGAAGACCATGGTGATGCGCGGCGGCTACCACGGCGGGGTGCTGACCTTCGCCACCGAGAAGAGCCCGGTGAACGTGCCCATTCCGTTGGCCTTCACCGACTACAACGACCCCGAGGCGGCGCGGCGCAACATCCTGGCCGAGGGCGACCAGCTGGCGGCGGTGCTGGTGGAGCCGATGCTGGGTTCCGGCGGCTGCATTCCGGCGACGCGGGAGTTCCTGCAGGCGCTGCGCGACGCCACCCGGCAGACCGGCGCGGTGCTGATTTTCGACGAGGTGATGACCAGCCGGCATTCCGCCGGCGGGCTGCAGGCGCGGCATGGCGTCATTCCGGACATGACGACGCTCGGCAAATACATGGCCGGCGGGATGAGCTTCGGCGCCTTCGGCGGCCGGCGCGAGGTCATGGCGGTGTTCGACGGCCACAAGCCCGGCACCCTGGCGCATGCCGGCACCTTCAACAACAACGTCTGGTCGATGGCCGCCGGCTGCGTGGCGATGGGCGAGATCTTTGACGCCGCGGCGGCCGAGGCACTGTACGCGCGAGGCGAGGCACTGCGGCTGGCGCTGAACGGCGTGGCGCGGCGGGCCGGGGCGGCGATGCAGTTCACCGGCCTCGGCTCCATGGTGAACGTGCACTTCCGCGCGGAGCCGATCACCGGGCCTTACGCCGCCACCGAGGCGGAGAACAAGCTCCGGGAACTGTTCTTCTTCGACATGCTGGCCCAGGGCATCTACCTGGCGCGGCGTGGCATGGCGGCACTCTCCCTGCCGGTGACCGACGCGGATTGCGCCCGCTACGTCGCCGCGGTGGAGGAGTTCGTTGCGGCCCGGAAGCCGCTTCTCGGCCAGGCCGGATAGACCGGATCGCGGAGGGGCGTGAACACCCCGGAGCCTGAGTTCACTCTACCACGACAGGCTACAGCGGATTGGCGTTCAGACCTCAACGCCAAGCCGCTGTAGTCGCTGCACGGGATAGGAGGGCCCGCGACCGGGTGCTAGGCTGATGCCATGGTAGACACCTCCAGGCCACGCAACAGCGGTCCCCGCCGAATCCTGCTGCTGACCGGCGCCTCCCGCGGCATCGGCCATGCCACGGTGAAGCGTTTCTCGGCGGCCGGCTGGCGGGTCATCACCGTCTCCCGCCAGCCCTTCCCCGAGCAATGCCCGTGGGAGATGGGGCCGGAGGACCATATCCAGCTCGACCTCGGCGACCCCGCCGCGACCGCGCAGGCGATCGGGGAGATCCGCGCCCGGCTGGAGCCGGAGGGCGGCAAGCTGGATGCGCTGGTCAACAACGCCGCCATCTCCCCGAAGGGTCCCGGCGGGGCGCGGATGGGCAGCATCGCCACGCCGCTGGCGGATTGGCAGCGGGTGTTCCAGGTGAATTTCTTCGCCCCGATCCTGCTGGCGCGCGGGCTGATGGAGGAGCTGCAGCGCGCCCACGGCGCGGTGGTGAATGTCACCTCCATCGCCGGCAGCCGGGTGCACCCCTTCGCTGGTGCCGCCTATGCCACCTCCAAGGCTGCGCTGGCCGGGCTGACGCGGGAGATGGCGGCGGATTTCGCGCCGCTTGGCATTCGGGTGAACGCCATCTCCCCGGGCGAGATCGATACCTCCATCCTCTCGCCAGGGACGGAGAAGATCGTCAAGGAGCAGATCCCGATGCGCCGGCTGGGCACCCCGGCCGAGGTGGCGCAGGCGATCTACTTCCTCTGCACCGAGGCGAGCAGCTACGTGAACGGGGCGGAGCTGCACATCAACGGCGGGCAGCACGTATAGCTTTCCCCGCGACATGGACTCGCGCCGTCGCGAGGGTTCCGGCTTCCCTGTCTTCCCCCGGGCTTCGCACCGCTTCCGCGGCAAAGCCGCGGCAGGACGACTGGCGGTGGCCGCTTCCGCAGGGTGGCCTCAGCGCCCGCCGCCGACCGGCACCAGCGCACCGGTGATGTAGCTGGCCGCGTCGCTCAGCAGCCAGAGCACCGGCTCCGCCACCTCCTCGGCGCTGCCGCCGCGGCCGAGCGGGACACCCACCGACATGCGGGCGACGCGGTCCGGCATGCCCGCCGCGGCATGCAGCTCTGTCTCAATGAGACCTGGGTTCACCGCATTGACGCGCACCCCTTGCGCCGCCGCCTCCTTCGACAGACCGATGGTCAGCGTATCCACCGCGCCCTTGCTCGCGGCGTAGTGGATCCACTCGCCCGGGCCACCGAAGACCGAGGCGCGGGAGGAGACGTTGACGATGGCACCGCCCTGCGGCAGCCGCTTCAGCGCTTCCTTGCAGCAGGTGACGAGGCCGATGACGTTGGTGCGCAGCACCAGTTCCCACACCGCCTCCGGCGTCTCGGCCAAGGTACCCTTCGGCCCGGTGACGCCGGCATTGTTCACCAGCGCATCCAGCCGGCCGAAGCGGGCATCGATGGCGGCGAAGCTGGCGGCGACGGCGGCGGGGTCCGCCACATCCGCCTGCAGCGCCAGCACCGAGGCGCCTGCCGCCACCGCCGCCGCCTCGGTCTCCGCCGCCCGCGCCCGGTTGCCGGCGTAGGTGAAGGCGACATCCCAGCCGCGCGCCGCAGCCAGCCGAACCACCGCCGCGCCGATGCCGCGCCCGCCGCCCGTCACCAGCAAAACTCTCCGCTTCGTCATCACGCCCCTCCCGTCCGGTGGCTTTCGCAGGCACCATGGCGCCTAACTGTAATCGGAGGACAGGGTGCGTCAGCACGAAATGTTTCGTCGCAACATCTTCGCGGCGATGATGGCGTCGCTCGCCACGCCGGCCCTGGCCCAGGGCGCCTGGCCGACGGCACGCCCGATTCGCCTGGTGATCGGCTTCCCACCCGGGGGCTCGGCGGATTTCCTGGCGCGGACCCTGGCCGATCCGCTCGGCCGCGCGCTTGGACAGACGGTGGTGGTGGACAACCGTCCCGGCGCCGGCTCCAACATCGCCACCGAACATGTCGCGCGCAGCGATCCGGATGGGTACACTGTCCTGCTCGGCGGCAATTTCAGCCATGCGGTGAATCCGGCGATGTTCCGCCGGGTGAATTTCGACCCTATCGCCGATTTCACGCCGATCACCCAGGTCTGCGACCTGCCGACCATCATCGCGGTGAACGCGGACAAGGGCATCAACACCCTCGGCGAACTGCTGGGGCGCATCCGCAGCAGCCCGGGCAAATGGAATTACGCCACCCCCGGGATCGGGACGCCGAGCCACCTGACCGGCTCGATGCTGTCGAAGGCCACCGGGCTGGAGCTGACGCATGTGCCCTTCCGCGGCGGCGCGCCCTCGCTGACCGCGGTGCTGAGCGGGGATGTCGAGATCCTCATCGGTACGCCGCCGGTGGCGCTGCCGCATGTCCGCGCCGGCCGGCTGACGGCGCTGTCGCTCTCGACCACCGCGGCCTCGCCGGTGATCCCCGACGTGCCCGGCTCCGGCACGGCCGGGCTGCCGGCGCTCGACATCTCCGGCTGGTATGGCTTCTACGGTCCGGCCCGGCTGCCGAAGGCGATCCGCGACCGCTACTTCGACGTGCTGCGCGAGGTGCTGGCGCAGCAGTCCGTGAAGGACCGTTTCGCCCAGGAGGGGCTGCAGTCGATCGCGAGCGAGAGCCCCGAGGCCTTCGCCGCCTTCTCGGAGAAAGAGATGCCCTTCTGGGCGCAGGTGGTGCGCGATGCGGGCGCGATCGCGGAATGAGCATGACGCTGCATAGCTGGCCGGCGCAGCAGCGCGTCCGCCATGCCGCGGTGGCCGAGGGCGTGCCGCCGGAGATTGAGGATTGCGGCAAGGTGCTGCTGGCGACGACGCGCTCGCTGGCCGGCGGCCGCATCGCCGCGGCGGTGCGGGCGGCGATTGGCGCGAAGCTGGTCGCCGAGCACGCCGCCATGCGGGCGCATTCGCCGGTGGAGGATGTGCTCGCGCTCGCCGCGCTGCTTCGGGAGAGCGGGGCGGAGCGGGTGGTGGCGCTCGGCGGCGGCAGCGTTATCGACGGCGCCAAGGTGGCCTGCTTCGCGGTATGGAACGGCATCACGGATGGCCCGGCGCTGGTTGCCAGCGCCGGCACGCGGGGCGCCGCTGCCGCGGCCTGGGACCGGGTGGAGCCGAGCCCGCGCATCATCGCCGTGCCGACCACGCTCTCGGCGGCGGAGTTCGCCCCGCATGCCGGCTTCACCGACCTCGCCGCCGGGCGGAAATACCGCTCGACCCAGGCGATGCAGGTGCCGCGCGCGGTGGTGCTGGACCCGGCGGCGACATTGGAAACGCCGGCGGAGCTGCTGCTCTCCTCCGGCATCCGTGCGGTCGACCATGCGGTGGAGCGCTGGTGCGCGGCGGAGCGCGCGCCCTTCTCGGACGCCGTCTCCCGCCAGGCGCTGGAGATGCTGGCGGTGGCGCTGCCGGCGGTCCATCGTGACCCCGGCGACCTTGCCGCCCGCGGCGTGGCGCAGCAGGCGATGTGGCTCTCGGTCATGGGCGGCTGGGCCGGGGTGCCGACCGGGGCCAGCCATGGCATCGGCTACATCCTCGGCGGGGCGAGGGGGGTGCCGCATGGCATCACCTCCTGCCTCGGGCTGCCGGCGGTGATGCAGTGGAATGCGCCGGTGAATGCCGACCGGCAGGCGGATATCGCCCGTATCCTCGGCGGCGCGACCGGGGCGGAGGCGCTGCGCGGCTTCATCCGCGGCCTCGGCCTGCCGACGACCCTCGCCGAGGTCGGTATTGGGCAGGAGGAGATCGACGGCCTCGCCGCCCGCTGGGACGGAGGTCCGCCCATCGCCACCAACCCCCGTCCGGTCCGCAGCGTCGCCGATGTAGCCGAAATCTTGCGGTTGATGACGTAGCAGACTCGCAGAAACAGGAGGCTCACGGAAAAGGGAGGAAACTCGGGGGAGTTCCCTCCCTCGCCTTTCTTCCTTGCCTACGGCAACAACCGGCGCGAGCATCCGACGCCAAGCGGGGGTTAACCCCGCCATACGGAGGACGGCCGCGATGGAATTCGGATATTTCTCCATGCCTTCCCACCCGCCGGAGCGGGGCCTGAAGGAAGGCCATGAGTGGGATCTCCAGACCCTGCGGTGGCTGGATGAGCTGGGCTTCACCGAGGCCTGGATCGGCGAGCACCACACCGCGCCCTGGGAGCCGCATCCGGCGCCCGACCTGCTGGTCGCCCAGGCGCTGCTGCAGACCAAGCGGCTGCGCATCGGCCCCGGCGGTTTCCTGCTGCCCTACCACCACCCGGCCGAGCTGGCGAACCGCGTCGCCATGCTCGACCACCTCTCGGACGGGCGGTTGATGTTCGGCATCGCCGCCAGCGGCCTGCCGAGCGATTGGGCGATGTTCAACGTGGACGGCATGTCCGGCGCCAACCGCGACATGACGCGGGAGGCGCTGGAGATCATCCTGAAGCTCTGGAGCGAGGAGGGGCCGTTCCACTACGAGGGCAAGTACTGGAAGGTGGACAAGCCGGAGACCATGTTCGGCTTCCTCAAGCCGCACATCCTGCCCTTGCAGCGGCCGCATCCGCCGATCGGCGTGGCGGGCCTGTCGAAGAACTCCGACACGCTGAAGCTGGCCGGGGAGCGGGGCTTCCTGCCGCTCTCGCTGAACCTCAATCCAGCCTATGTCAGCAGCCATTGGGACAGCGTTGAGGCCGGCGCGCGCAAGTCGGGTCGCACGCCCTGGCGCGGCGACTGGCGGCTGGTGCGGGAGGTCTTCGTCGCCGAGACCGACGAGGAGGCCTGGCGGCTTTCCGTCGGTTCCATGATGGGCCGGATGATGGGCGAATACTTCCTGCCGCTGCTGTCCAACTTCGGCTTCAAGGAATACCTGAAGCACAGCCCGGAGGTCGCCGACAGCGACGTGACGGTGGAGTATTGCGCGAAGCACAACTGGATCGTCGGCTCACCCAAGACGGTCATCGAGAAGCTGGAGAAGGTCTATCACGACGTCGGCGGCTTCGGGCAGATCCTGGTCTTCGGCTTCGACTACAAGGACCAGCCGGAGGCGTGGCGCACCTCGCTCGGCATGCTGCAGACCGAGGTGCTGCCGAAGGTGAAGCATCTGCTGCCGGCGAAGCCGCAGGGAGCGCTGGCGGCGGCGCAGTAGCGGCGGCGGTCGCCGGGGCGGAAGCGCCCCGGCCTTCACCCTGCCTGCTGCAGCACCACCTGCAGGATCTCCGGCACTGCCCGGTCGAGCAGCGCCTGGTCCGCCGCCTCGGCGGCGCCAATGAAATACCAGGGCAGGCCGGGCGAGTCCCATTCGGCGCGGCCGAACGGCCGGCCGAACAGGTCGCGCAGCCGGTAGCCCAGCCCTTCGAAGAAGCGGAAATAGCTCTCGGCATCATAGCCATAGGCGCTGGCGGAGCCGGCCCGGGCATTCTCGAAGACGATCACCGGCCGATGCCGCGCCATCGCCTCGGCGGCGCCTTGCAGCGCGCGGAACTCGCCGCCCTCAAGGTCAAGCTTGACGAAGCGCCAGGCCCGCCCGGTGCCCGCCAGCACCTGGTCTAGGCGGATGGTCTCCACCGCGATCAGCTCGCGTTCCGGCGGCAGGGGATAGGGGCGGGGTTGCAGGCCACTGTAGCCGTCGGCATTGCGAATCCAGTGGAAGCTGGCGCTGCCGTCCTGCTCGGCCAGCGCTTCCTGCCGGATCTCGAGCTGTGGCAGGCGGCGCTGGTCGCGCTCGATGCGCAGGGTCTCGGCCAGCCAGGGGATGGGCTCGAAGGCGATGACATGGCCGGTCGGGCCGACCAGCTCGGCCATGGGAAAGCTGTGCAGGCCACGGTTGGCGCCGCCATCCACCGCGAGGGCGCCGGGGGCGAGCACCGCCCGGTAGAGGCCGGCGATGATGTCCTCGAAGATATTGGCGCTGTCCTGCAGGGCGAACAGCCTTGGAATGGGATCGGTCATGGCAGCCGCGATGCGGAAGCCCCGACCCTCGCGGTTCGCCCCTGCCTTGTCAAAACTTCCAGCCCGGCGTTCAGGAGGCGGCGACGACCTGGTCGCCGCCGCGGTGGCGCGCCGTCCACATCGCGTCGCGCGCCGAGAACACCAGCGCATCCCCCGGCAGGTCGCGGCCGACCGCCATGCCGATGCTGCAGCTCACCGGCATGGCCCCGGCCGGGGTCGGCACCGGGGCATCGGCGATGGCCGCGCGCAGCCGCTCCGCCGCGGTGGCGGCCTGGGCGGGGAAGATCTCGGCCAGGCAGATGGCGAAGCCGGCGCCCATGCGCCCGACCAGGTCATGGCCGCGGATGACCTCCTGCAACCGGTCGGAGACGCCGAGCAGCACCGCATCGGCGGTCGCCTGGCCATGGCGGGCCCGCAGCAGGTCGAGGCTGTCCACCTCCAGGCACAGCAGCCCGACCAGTGGCCCGCCGGGTTCGGTCAGGCCCAGCACCGCCTCCAGGAAGCGGTGCAGCGCGGCTTCGGTCGCTGCGCCGGTCAGCGGGTCCTTCTGGTCACCACGGGCGGCGTTGATCATCTGGCCTTCCTGACAAAGCGCATCGGCAACCGGCGCTGGCTGGCGGCATAGAAGGCAGAATGCGGTTGCCGCAGCGTTAATCAGTTTGCGTACCGCTGGCCGAATTTGGACGATTTCGGAATGGTCCGGAAGGTCTCCCGGCGCGGCTGTCAAGCCTGCAATCGCATTAACAGCCCTGAGCGCTGGACACATTAAGGGGACTCAAGCGCCAGGCGCAAATCTCCGATCTGCTTGGCTTCGTACCGATTGGCGCGGGCTGGATCTGTGGCTCAGGGCCGATCGGTGAACCGGTCCCTGGAATTATTCCTCATCCAACATGCCGGCCAGCTTCATGGCGACACCCTTCGACCCCTCGATCCGCAGCCGGCCGGTCGAGAACGCCAGCATCGGGCTCAGCCGCCCGGCGATCAGCCGTTCCAGATCCGTGGCCGAGAGGCTGAGCGCCGTATCGGCCTCGGTCTCCGGCGCGGTGGCGGTGATGACGGCGGCCGGCCCGGTGCCGTCGAGCAGGATCGCCTCCCCGGTGTCGGTCAGGTCGAAGCGCACCCGGTAGCCCAGCCGCCGCAGCGCCCCGGCGCGGGCTTCAAGGCTGGCGATCAGGCTGGCGGCATCGGGCATTGGTGGCACTCCTTCCTGCGTGATCCGGGCGTGCGGCGGCCAAGCGTAAATGTATTGATATTCAAGGATATGGCGCCTGGAAACCGGCGCCCGACCGGGCGCGTTATGGTTGACCTATACGTAATATTCTTTGATATTAGGTGAGTACACTGTCACCGGCGGCACATTCGGGGCGGGAGTATGGCAAGTCATGCAGCGTAGCAGCAGCATAGGCACCGCCGCCGCCCTCGGTGCCGTCATCCTTGCTACCGACGCCCGAGCCACCGGCTATGAGTTGCGCGAGCAGAGTGCGGTAGGGCAGGGCGCCGCCTTCGCCGGCGCTGCGGCGCGCGGCGACGATCCCAGCATGATCTTCTTCAACCCCGCCGCCATGGCCTGGCTGCCCGGCACCCAGGTCGCAATCGTCGGTTCCGGCGTCTTCCCGGCCGTCGAGGCGATCTCCGGCACCGCGACCCGCAATGCCACTCTCGGCGGGTCCCGCATCGCCGGCTCGCTCGGCGGCGACATCGGGGTCGATGCCTTCGTCCCCGCAGTCTATGCCACCACCGCCATCGGCCCCGACTGGCGTGTCGGCCTGAGCGTCACCGCGCCCTGGGGGCTGGTGACGAAATCCGCCAATGAATCCATCAGCCTCTACCACGCGCTCACCTCCTCGCTGCGGACCGTTGACATCGCCCCGGCGGTGTCCTGGCGGCCACTGCCGAACCTCGCCTTCGGTGCCGCGCTCCACATCCAGTATGCCGTGGCGCGGCTGTCCAACGCGGTTGATTTCGGCGCCGTCGGCGCCCGGGCCGGGCTGGTCCCCGGCAGCCGCGACGGCCGTGCCACCGTCAGCGGCAATGACATCGACCTCGGCTGGCAGATCGGCACGCAATGGGAGCCGCTCGTCGGCACCCGGCTCGGCCTCGCCTTCCGCTCCGCAGTGTTCCACGGGCTGAAGGGCGATGCGAGCTTCGAAGGCGTGCCGGCCCCGCTCACCGGGCCGCGGGACTTCGCCCACACCAGCGCCCGCGCCAAGCTGGTGACGCCGGAGACGCTGACGCTCGGCCTCCAGCAACGCATCGACGACCGGATCACCCTGCTGGTAGGCGCCGAATGGACCAATTGGTCCCGCTTCCAGGAACTGGTGGTCACCTTCGACAACGGTCGGGCGCCCTCGGTCACCGAGCAGCGCTGGCGCGACAACTGGTTCCTCTCGCTCGGCGGCGAGTATCGCTGGAATGAGGCGCTGACCCTCAGGGCCGGCATCGCCCATGACCAGACGCCGGTGCGCACGGCGGAGCGCACGCCACGCATCCCGGACAACGACCGCACCTGGCTCTCGATCGGCGCCAGCTACGCGCTGAAGCCGGGCGTGATCGTCTCGGCCGGCTACACCCACATCTTCGCGCCGGACGCCAGGGTGGAGCTGGCCGATCCCGGGCCGGGCAGCAGCAACCTGCTGCGCGGCAACCTGAACTCCGTCTACAGCGCCTCGGTCGATATCGTGACCGCGCAGCTGCGTTTCCTGTTCTGAGGCGCAAGCCCCATGCAGATCATCGCGCCAACCTACCCCTGGCTACGGTCCTACCCGCCCGGCATTGCCTGGGACATGGTGCCGGAGCCCGGCACCCTGCCAGCGATGTTCGAGGACGCGGTCGCCCGCTTCGCCGACCGCCCCTGCCTGGACTTCCTCGGCCGCCGCTGGCGCTATGCCGAGCTCGGCGAGGCGGTGGCACGGGTGGCGGAGGGCTTCCGCCGGCTCGGCATCGGCCCGGGGTCGCATGTCGGGCTCTGCCTGCCGAACTCGCCCTACTACCCCATGGCCTTCTACGGCGCGCTGCGGGCCGGGGCGACGGTGGTGAATTTCAACCCGCTGCATGTTGCCGAGGAGCTGGCGGCGCAGGCACGGGACGCCGAGGTCACGCTGATGGTGGCGCCCGACCTCGACCCCATCCTGCCGCGGGTGCTCGGGCTGCTGGGTAAGGGGCCGGTGGGCCGCGTGGTGGTGTGCCGCTTCGCGGCGGCGCTGCCGATGCTGAAGGGCCTCGGCTTCCGGCTGCTGCGGCGTCGCGCCATCGCCCGCGTCCCGGCCGATGACCCGCGGGTGCTGCACTGGGAAGGGCTGGCCACGGCGCCGCCGATCGCGGCGCCGCTGGCTGTGCGGCCGGGTGACGTCGCCGTGCTGCAATACACCGGCGGCACCACCGGCACGCCGAAGGCGGCGATGCTGACCCACGCCAACCTCACCGCCAACCTGGCGCAGGTGCAGGCCTGGTCGCCCGGCAATATCCCCGGGCAGGAGCGGGTGCTGGCGGTGCTGCCCTTCTTCCATGTCTTCGCCCTGACCTCGGTGCTGAACGCCGGCATCGGCTGGGGGGCCGAGCTGGTGCTGCTGCCGCGGTTCGAGCCGGCGCAACTGCTGGCCACCATCCGCCGCACCCGGCCGACCCTGTTCTTCGGCGTGCCGACGCTGTTCAAGGCGGTGCTCGACCATTGCGCGAAGCCGGGGGGCGCCAAGCCGGGGGAACTGGCGTCGGTGAAGCTCTGCATCTCCGGCGGCGCGCCGCTGCCGCTGGAGGTGAAGCGGGCGTTCGAGGCCGCCTCTGGCTGCGTGCTGGTGGAGGGCTACGGGCTGACCGAGGCCTCCCCGGTCTGCCTCTGCAACCCGGTCGAGAGTGAGAACCGGCCGGGCAGCATCGGCCTGCCACTGCCCGCGGTCCGGGTCGAGATCCGCGCGCTGGACGGCTCCGGCACGGTGCTGCTGCCGGGCGAGCCGGGCGAGCTCTGCGTCGCCGGGCCGAACGTCATGGCCGGCTATTGGCGGCGGCCGGAGGAGACCGCCGCGGTGCTCGGCGAGGATGGCTTCCTCCGCACTGGCGATGTCGGGGTCATGGATGCCGATGGCTATGTCACCCTCATCGATCGGATCAAGGATCTGATCCTCTGCTCCGGCTACAATGTCTATCCGCGCACCATCGAGGAGGTGTTGTACCGTCACCCGGATGTGGTGGCGGCGACGGTGGTGGGGGCGCCGGATCCCTATCGCGGCGAGCATCCGGTCGCATTTGTCGAGTTGCGGCCGGGCAGCACGACGGATGCCGATGCGCTGCGTGAATTCCTGCGTGACAAGCTGTCCGCCATCGAACGGCCGCGGCGGATCGAGATCCGCGCAAGCCTGCCGCGCACCGCCGTCGGCAAGCTTTCGAAAAAAGAGTTGAAGGCGGAGTTGCTGGCGTTGCGCAAGGACAAGAGGTGATGCGACAGGTCGTTGCGGAGCGGTTTGTGCCGGGCCATCTTCCAAGCGGCAAGGCCGGGGACGCGGGCAGGGATGCACGATTTCTTCACCGTCAACCAATTGGCAGAGGAACTCGGCGTCACCGCGCGCGCCATCCGCTTCTACGAGGCGAAGGGGCTGATCGCGCCGCGCCGGGCCGGCACGACGCGGGTGTTCGACCGACACGACCGCGGACGGCTGCTGCTGGTGCTGCGGAGCAAGCGGCTCGGCTTCTCTCTGGCCGAGATCCGCGAATACCTCGACCTCTACGATGCCGACCGCAGCCAGCTGTCCCAGGTCGGGCTGCTGCTGGCCAAGGCCCGGCAACGCATCGCCGAGCTGGAGCAGCAGCGGCGCGACCTCGACCAGACCCTGGCCGAACTGCACGAGGTGGCGCGCGAGGCGGCCGAGGCGCTGGCGGCGCGGGAAGCAACGCGCGGCTGAGGCGGATACCGCCGCCCCGGCCGGCAGGACGAGGAACAGCGGCATGACCGATGTGGTGATCGCGGCCTATCGCCGCTCGCCATTCCACTTCGCCCATAAGGGCGAGCTGGTGAAGCTGCGGCCTGATGAGATGGCGGCGCAGGTGGTGCGCGCCCTGGTCGCCGACACCGGGATCGACCCGGCGACCGTCGAGGACCTCGTCCTCGGCTGTGCCTTCCCGGAGGGCGAGCAGGGGCTGAACGCGGCGAAGCTCATCGCCTTCATCGCCGGCCTGCCGGAGAGCATGGGCGGCACCACGGTGAACCGCTTCTGCGGCAGCTCGATGCAGGCGGTGCACCAGGCCGCGGGCGCGATCCACATGGGCGCCGGGGACGCATTCCTCTGTGCGGGCGTCGAGAGCATGTCGCGGGTGCCGATGATGGGCTTCAACCCGATGCCACATCCCGGCCTCGCGGAGCGCTACCCGCAGGCCTACATCTCCATGGGCGAGACGGCGGAGAATGTCGCCCGCCGCTACCAGCTCACCCGAGCCGAGCAGGATGGCTTCGCCGTGCGCAGTCACGCCAAGGCGGCGGCGGCGCAGCGCGAGGGAAGGCTGGAGGCCGAGATCACCCCCGTCGAGGTTGCCGGCAAGCCGGTGGCGCAGGATGGCTGCATCCGGCCGGAAACCAGCGCCGAGGGGCTGGGGGGCCTGAAGCCGGCGTTCCGCCAGGATGGCAGCGTGACCGCCGGCACCGCCTCTCCCCTTACGGATGGCGCGGTGGCGCTGCTGGTCTGCTCGGCCGAATACGCCCGCAGCCATGGGCTGACGCCGCTGGCGAAGGTGAAATCGGTGGCGGTCGCCGGCTGCGCGCCGGAGGTGATGGGCATGGGGCCGGTGGAGGCGACGCGGAAGGCGCTGGCCCGCGCTGGCATTGCGGCGCGCGACCTCGATGTGGTGGAGCTGAACGAGGCCTTCGCCTCCCAGGCACTGGCCTGCCTGCGCGAGCTTGGCATCGAAGAGGCGAAGGTGAATCTGGATGGCGGCGCCATCGCCCTCGGCCATCCGCTGGGGGCGACCGGCGCGCGTATCACCGGCAAGGCGGCGCAGCTGTTGCAACGGGAAGGCGGGCGCTACGCGCTGGCGACGCAATGCATCGGCGGCGGCCAGGGCATCGCCACGGTGCTGGAGGCGGTGTGATGTCCGGCACGACCGGCGCGCCGATGGTGGCGACCGAGGCGCAGGCCATGACCGCGCCAACCGGCGCCGTGCCGCCGGGGTCCCCCATCCGGCGGGTCGGCGTGGTGGGCGCCGGGGTCATGGGCGCCGGCATTGCGGCGCAGGTGGCGAATGCCGGCATTCCTGTCGTGCTGCTGGACATCGTGGCCGGCGGCGCGGCCAGGGCGGTGCAGGCCATGCTGCGGGCCGAACCGGCGCCCTTCATGCACCGGGGCGCGGCGCGGCTGGTGACGGCGGGCGACCTCGGCGGCGACCTTGCGCTGCTGGCCGGATGCGATTGGATCATCGAGGCGATCATCGAGCAGCCTGAGGCCAAGCGCGCGCTCTACGCCCAGCTCGACGCGGTGCGAAAGCCCGGCTCCATCCTCTCCTCCAACACCTCGACAATTCCGCTGGCCGCGCTGGTGGAGGGCCGTGGCGACAGCTTCGCCATGGATTTCCTCATCACCCATTTTTTCAACCCGCCGCGCTACATGCGGCTGCTGGAGATGGTGCGCGGGCCGGCGACGCGGGCGGAGGCGGTCGCGGCCATCAGTGAGTTCGCCGACCGCAGCCTCGGCAAGACCGTGATCCCCTGCAAGGATCGGCCGGGCTTCATCGCCAACCGCATCGGCGGGCTGTGGATGCAATCCGCCATCAACCGCGCCATCGACCTCGGCCTGACGGTGGAGGAGGCGGATGCTCTGATGAGCCGCCCGATCGGCGTGCCGAAGACCGGCGTCTTCGGGCTGCTCGACCTGGTGGGCATCGACCTGATGCCGCATGTCGCTGCCAGCATGAAGGCGACGCTGCCCGGCACCGATCCCTATGTGCAGGGGCTGCGCGAGCATGCCGTCATCTTGAAGATGATCGCCGAGGGTCGCACCGGGCGCAAAGCCAAAGGCGGCTTCTACACCCGCGTCAAAGGGGCCGATGGCGAGAGCCTGAAGCGTGCCCTCGACCTTACCACCGGCGAGTACCGGGAGAGCGAGACGCCGCGGCTCGAAAGCCTGTCGCTGCGCGACCTGCGGGCGCAGGCCACGCATCCGGACCGCGGTGGACGCTACCTGCGGGCGGTGCTGCTCGACCTGCTCGGCTACGCCGCGTCGCTGGTGCCGGAGATCGCCGACAGCGTGGCGGATGTCGATGCCGCCATGCGGCTCGGCTACAACTGGAAATACGGGCCGTTCGAGCTGATCGATCGGCTCGGCGCTGCCTGGCTGGCGCGGGCGCTGGCCGAGGACGGCAGGCCGGTGCCGCCGCTGCTGGCGCGGCTGGGCGAGGGCAGCTTCTACCGCGTCGAGGCCGGTGTCCTGGAATACTTCGGCACCGATGGTGATTACCACCCGGTGCCGCGCCCAGCGGGCGTGCTGCTGCTGGCCGATGTGAAGCGCCGCGGCCAGCCGCTGGCGCGGAATGGCAGCGCCTCGCTCTGGGACATCGGCGACGGCGTCGCCTGCCTGGAATTCCATTCCAAGATGAATGCGATCGACCCCGATACGCTGGCGATGCTCGGCAAATCGGTGGCGATGGGGAAGCAGGGGGCCTTCAAGGCGCTCGTCATCCACACTGAGGGCGAGCAGTTCAGCGTCGGTGCCAACATCGGCCTCGCCCTGTTTGCCGCCAACATCGCCGCCTGGGGCGAGATCGAGAGCATGGTGGAGGGCGGACAGAAGGCGATGCGGGCATTGCGCGCGGCGCCTTTTCCGGTGGTCGGCGCCCCCTCAGGCATGGCGCTCGGCGGCGGCTGCGAAGTGTTGCTGCATTGCGCCGCGGTGCAGGCGCATGCCGAGACCTATATTGGGCTGGTCGAAGCCGGCGTCGGCCTCATCCCCGGTTGGGGCGGCTGCACCACCATGCTGCGCCGCTGGGCCGAGAACCCACGCGCGCCCAAGGGCCCGATGCCGCCGGTGGCCAAGGCCTTTGAGATGATCTCGACCGCGCAGGTGGCGAAATCCGCCTTCGAGGCGAAGGAGATGCTGCTGCTGCGGCAGACGGATGGCATCACCTTCAACCACGACCGGCTGCTGGCCGATGCCAAGGCGCGGGCGCTGGCGATGATCGAGGGACATGTCCCGCCGGAGACCAGGCCGCTGCGGCTGCCTGGTGCCTCCGGCCGCGCCGCGCTGCGGCTGGCGGTGGAGCAGCAGGCGGCGCTCGGCCGCGTCACCCCGCACGACCGGGTGGTCTGCGACACGCTGGCCGAGACGCTGACCGGCGGCCGGCGCGACCACACTGAGGAGACACCGGAGGCCGAGGTGCTGGCGCTGGAACGCAAGGGCTTCATGGCGCTGCTGCGGACCCCGGCCACCCTCGCCCGGGTCGAGCACATGCTGGAGACCGGCCGCCCGCTGCGGAACTGACGGCCCGCGACGTCACGCCACTCGTCATGGTCGGCCATGACGGTCAGATCGGGAGATCGCCCCATGCCGAGCTACCAAGCCCCGCTGCGCGACATGCGCTTCCTGCTGAACGAGGTGGTCGGATTGGACCGCCTGCGCGCGCTGCCCGGTTGCGAGGAACTCGGCCCCGACCTCATCGATCCGGTGCTGGAGGAAGCCGCGCGTTTCTGCGCCGAGGTGCTGCTGCCGCTGAACCGCAGCGGCGACGAGGCGGGCTGCGTGCTGGAGAATGGCGTGGTCCGCACCCCGAGGGGCTTTCCCGAAGCCTATCGCGCCTTCCGCGAGGGCGGCTGGACAGCGCTCGGCGCCGATTCCGCCTATGGTGGCCAGGGATTGCCGAAGTCGGTCGGCATGCTGGTCGAGGAGATGATCTGTTCGGCCAACCTCTCCTTCGGCATGTATCCCGGCCTGTCGCACGGCGCCTATATGGCGCTCGACAGGCACGGCACGGCCGAGCAGAAATCCACCTACCTGCCGAAGCTGGTCAGCGGCGAATGGTCTGGCACCATGTGCCTGACCGAGCCGCAATGCGGCACCGACCTCGGCCTGATCCGCACCCGCGCGGTGCCGCGGCCGGATGGCAGCCACCGCATCACCGGCAGCAAGATCTTTATTAGTGCCGGCGAGCACGACCTGACGGAGAATATCATCCATCTGGTGCTGGCGAAGCTGCCGGATGCGCCGCCGGGCACGCGCGGCATCAGCCTGTTCGTCGTGCCGAAATACCTGCCGATGGCGGATGGCGGGCTGGGCGCGCGCAATGGCGTCACCTGCACCGGCCTCGAACACAAGATGGGCATCAAGGCCAGCGCCACCTGCGCCCTGGCCTTCGAGGAAGCGGTGGGCTGGCTGGTGGGGCGGCCGCACAAGGGCCTCTCCGCCATGTTCACCATGATGAACGAGGCGCGGCTCGGTGTCGGCGTCCAGGGGCTCGGCATCGCCGAGGTCAGCACTCAGAACGCCCTCAGCTACGCCAAGGACCGCCGGCAGGGCCGCGCCCTGGGCGGTGCGGCGGAACCCGGGCAGCCGGCCGATGCCATCATCCACCACCCGGATGTGCGCCGCATGCTGCTGACCATGCGCGCCTGGACCGAGGGCTGCCGCGCCCTCTCGGCGCTGACGGCGCTGGAGCATGATGTCTCGCTCCGCCACCCCGACGCCGAGACCCGCGCCGAGGCCGATGACTTCGTCCAGTTGATGACGCCGATCATCAAGGCGCTGTTCACCGATGCGGGCTTCGAGGTGGCGTCGCTTGGCATGCAGGTCTGGGGTGGCCATGGCTACATCCGCGACAACGGCATGGAGCAGTTCGTCCGCGACGCCCGCATCGCCCAGGTCTACGAGGGCACCAACGGCATCCAGGCGCTGGACCTGGTCGGCCGCAAGCTCGGCGCGCATGGCGGCCGCTACCTGCGGCGCTTCTTCCACCCGGTGCTCGCCTTCATCGAGGCGCAGCAGGATGATCCGGCGATGGAGGCGTTCATCCTGCCGCTGTCGAAGGCCTTCGGCCGGCTGCAGCAGGCGACCGCCGAGGTGGCGCGGCGCGGCCTCGGCGACCCCTTCGAGGCCGGCGCCGCCGCGACCGACTACCTGCGGCTGTTCGGCCTGACCGCGCTGGCCTACGCCTGGGCGCGGATGGCCGCGGTGGCGCTGCCGCGGCAGGCGGACGACCAGACCGGCTTCTACCGGGCCAAGCTGGCGACCGCGCGCTTCTTCATGCAGCGCATGCTGCCGCAGACCAGCGCGCTGACCGCCATGGTGATGGCGGGTGGCGAGGCTCTGCGGGATTTTGCGATGGTGGAGCCGTAGCGTCCCGGACCCTGCCAAGCGCGCTCGGGCTGTATCGATTCCAGTAACTTTGCGGCAAGGGTGTGGGAAGCTTTGCATGCGACAATCAGGCGTGCCAAATGCCACGCCTGGAATCGGTGCTGTTCCGACACATGGATGCGCAAATTGAGACGCCGGCCCGGACGCGCGGCGTGGTAGAGCGGGCTGGCAGGTTTCTCGGGCTGACCGGCTGGGCAGTTGACCCGTCGCATCCCGGGCGGCCGGCCGAGATCGAGGTCCTGGCCGGCGAGACGGTCATCGCCACCTGCCGCACCAGCCTGCCGCGGCCCGATCTGGGGCTGGGTGAGGCCGCCGCCGCCGCCGGTTTCCGCCTGCCGCGCACGGCCTTCCAGACTGCCGTCGCGCGGGCTCAACGTGGCAAGGGCGGCGTGCTGAGCCTGCGTCTTGCCGGCACCGGCGAGGCATTGCACGCGGCGGTCGCGCTGCCGAGCCTCGACGAACTGGTCGATGCCGGGGGAGACGACCCGCCATCACCCGTGGCCGAGCCGGCGGCAGCCGCCGCATCGCCGCCGCCCGTGCCCCCTCCGGCTGGTGTGCCGGCCCCGCCTGCGGCCTCTTCCAGGCCGCTGCCGACTGCCGAACCCGTGCCGCCGGCTGCCTCATCCGAGCAGCCACCGGCCGGTGTTCCGGCGTCATCCGCCATGCCGCCACCGGCCACTGAATCCGTGCCATCGGTCGCCCCGCCCGTGGCGCCGCCGGTTGCCCTTCCCCCATCGCCGCCCTCGGCAGAAGCTGCCGCCCGCGACCTGCCGGCCGCCCTGGCCAGCCTGCGGCAGCTCGCAACCACCCTGCCGGCGGCCACGGCGCCGCCGCGTCAGGCCGGCTTCATCGAGGCCTTCGGCGCGACCACCGGCGGGCCGCTCTGGCTGTTCGGCTGGATGCGGCCGACCGCAGGCCACCATTTCCCCTGCCGGATCGGCGAGGAGACGCTGCACCCGGCCGGCATGGCCATTGCTTGGCAGGCACGCCCGGACCTGCCGGAAGGCGGCGTCGCCTTCACCGCCGCGGTCGATACCGCCTGGCGCCCGGACAGCGAGACACCGCGCCCACAACTACTGTTCGGCCCCGATGGCGCCGACCGGCTGGAATGTCTCGATACCAGCCAGTGGCTGGACGAGCCGGCCTGCGCCACCCGGCTCGCCGCCGCCGCGGCCAAGCTGTCCGGTCGCTTCCTCCGGCCGTTGCAGCGGCTGGCCGCGGCGACCAACGCCTGGGCGCCGGATGGGCCGGAGACCGCCGCCCTCGGGCTGAAGGCGCATGTCGAGCGGCTGGTGGTGGTGCCTGGCTTCGGCGCCCTGGTCGCCGGCTGGGCGCTCAGCCCGCAGCAGCCGATGCAGCCCCGCCTGCTGCGGCTGGGCGAGCGGGTGCTGCCGGTGCTGCCTGGCAGCATCACCCGCACCGCGCGCCGCGACCTGCTGGAGAATGCGGGCGGCTCCGCCCGGCTGGCTGCCTCGGCCGGCTTCACCGCCGTCTTCGCCGGCCCGCTCGCGCCGGAGGATGCCGGCGAGGCGGTGCTGAAGCTGGTGACCGAGGGCGGCATTGGCTGCAACCACCGCGTCGCGCCGGCGCAGCTCCGCCTGCTCGGCCATTCCGCCGAGATTGAGGAATTGCTCACCTTCTACCCGGCGCTGGAGCGGGAGGCCTGGTTTCCCGACCTCGCCCGGGCGATCGGCGCCGGGCTGCGCCGCGCCGCCGCCCGCGCCACCCTGGTGCTGCTGCATCCGGCACCGGCGGCGATCCTCGCCACCATCGGCGCCGACCGCAGCGACGCGGCGCTGCTGCTGGCCGATCTGGCCTTGCTGGCGGACCGCCGGCCTGACCTGCCGCCGATCGTGCTGCTGCTCGGCTCTGGCGAGACCCGCGCCACCGCGCTGGCCGGTTTCGGTGAATTGCAGGAGCAGGTGGCGGCCCGCGGCAGCCTGTTCGAGCTGCCGGACCCGGCCCAGGCGCTGCATGCGCTACCCACGGTGCTCGACGCCCTTGGGGCCGAGCGCTTCATCTTTCTTGGCCCTGGCGCCTTCCCGGATGCCGCTGGCTGGGATGCGCTGCTGGATGTGCTGGCGGCACCTGGGCCGGCGCCCTTCAGCCTGACGCTGCGCTCCGGTCCGCTCGATGCCGCCGCGGCGGCCGGCACCGCCTGCTTCGCCTGGCGCCGGGCCGAATGCCTCGGTTGGCTGGCAACGCAGCCGGTGCCGGTCGGCGGCCTGGCGAGTGGCCTGCCCGCCCTGCCGCCGAACCGTGCCGCGCCGCCGCCCGGTGCCGGCGCCGATCCGGGCCGGCTGGTCCCCGTTGGGAGGCTGGCGCGGGCGGTGAACGCCCTTCTCTTCGCGCCGGAGACCCCGCATGGCTAGTTCACAGCGCCGGCCGCGCATCGCGGTGGTCGCGCATGCGCACCCCTCGGTCTCCAAGGGTGGATCGGAGATCGCCGCCTATACCCTGTACCGCGGGCTGCTCGAACTCGGTCACGACGCCATCCATATCGCCGCCTGCCCGGAGGCGAGCCGCAACCGCCTGCAATTCGACACCCCGGGGGAGCGTGCGCTGGTCTTCGCGCCGGAGCGCAACGAGCCCTTCTACAACCCTGGCTCGCCGGGGCTGGCGCGCCGGCTGGTGGCGCTGCTGCGGGCGGAGAACATCGGCCTCGCCAGCTTCCACCATCACCTGAACATCGGCCTTTCCGGGCTGCAGATGGCCAGTGGCCTGCCCGGGCTGCGCAGCCTGCTGACGCTGCACGAATACACCGCCATCTGCCAGCGGGATGGCCAGATGGTGACCCGGCCGGGCCAGGCGCTCTGTCACGCCGCCTCGGCCGAGGCCTGCACCGCCTGCTTCCCGGAACATGAGCTGGCGCAATTCACGCTGCGCCGGAACCGCTACCTGGGCGCCTTCGCCAACATCGGCCAGTTCATCGCGCCGAGCCGCTTCCTGATGGAACGCTACATCGCTTGGGGGCTGCCGCGGGAGCGTATCTCGGTCATCGAGAACGGGTTGCCGGGCGTGGCCGGAACGGCGCCCGCTCCACCCCGCCCGCCCGGCGACGCACCCTGGGTGTTCGGCTATTTCGGCCAGCTCAACCCCTACAAGGGGATCGACGTGCTGCTGGGCGCGGCGGAACTGATCGCCGCTCAGCCGGCGCTGGCGGCACGGCTTTCCCTGCGCATCCACGGCACCGTCGTCGGCCAGCCCGCCGCCTTCCGCGAGAGGCTGGAGGCAGCGGTGGCCCGCCATCCCTTCCTCAGCTTCGCCGGCCCCTACCAGAACCAGGCGGTGCGGCCGCTGATGGCGGCCTGCGACTATGTGCTGATGCCCAGTACCTGGTGGGAGAACTCGCCGGTGGTGATCCAGGAGGCCTTCGCCGCCGGCCGGCCGGTGATCTGCTCCGGCATTGGCGGCATGGCGGAGAAGGTGCAGGACGGCGTCAGTGGATTGCATGCCCGGGTCGGCGATCCGGCGGATCTGGTGGCGGCGATGCGGCGGGCGATGAACCCGGCGCTGGCGGCCACCCTGGCCGCGGGGCTGCCGCGGCCGATCGACGGGGCGGAGATGGCGCGGCAGTACCTGGCCTGCCTGGACCAGCTGCCGGCCGAGCAGCGCCGCTCGGCCTGAGACCAGTGGGGCCGGTTCTCGACCGGCCCGAGCGCGCCTCTGCGCGCCGCCAAGTATCTGCCCTACTTCTTCCCGGCGTAGCTCTGGCCCATCCCCGCCGAGGGATCGTTCTGAATGCCATAGGGCGGGATCGGGTAGCGCAGCCCGTTCTTTGCCAGCGCCCGCATGCCGGTGACCGCGATCCGCAGGTCGGCCGGTGAGAGCGCCATCAGCATCTCCTCATCCGGCACGCCGCCGTAGCGACGCTCGGCGAAGCAGGGCAGGGAGAGGCTCGGCTCCCCGGTCGCCAACGCCCGGCCCCAGCTGTCGGCGCAGGCGGTTTCGCCGACCACGCTCCATTCGAATTTTTTGTAGTTCCGGTACTGCAACCCATTGATCAGGATGATCATCTGCCCCGGCGTCGCATAGACCAGGCAGATTTTTGGCGCCGGCAGCCGGCCGCTTTCCAGCGGGCTGACCGCCATCGCCTTGTAGCGGCCGAAGGGCACGCAGCTCAGCGCCTCCTGCCGCGCCTGGGCATCCGGCTGAGTGCCGTGCCAGACGTTCACGTAGCGCTCGCCGCGGAGGAAATCCTCGTCGCGCGGGGCGAGGCCGATCACCGCGCCGCATTGCGCGCCGACCAGGTCATCCTGGGTGATGCCGACGGTCCAGCCGAGGCGGGAGCCCATGCTGACGATCTGGTCGGTGGTGTGGCGTGCCTTCGGCCGGCGGATGCGGGGGATCGCCTCCATCTCCTCGACCGTCTCGAACAGCTGCATGCCGATGATGGTGGTCTTGAGCCGCAGCAGCGCATTCACATCGGCGACGAGCCGCTGCGCTTCGGTGTCGGCCATGGCGTTTCCTCGTGTCCCGGTTCCGGTGTTGCGCGGCAGCAAGCGCGGGTGGCGCCGCGTGCCGGTCAAGGCTTCTGATAGAGTGTCGGGACCGCGGCATCCACCGTGACCTTGATCGGCATCGGCCTGGGCGTGATGAGGCCAGCGTGCAGCGCCGCCTCCGGCGCCCGTGGCTCGGTCTCAGCAAGCTCCTGGCTGAAGCTGCGCATGGCGCCGTTGCCGGCGCTGTTGACGACGATGACCGTCAGCGGCAGCGAATGATGTGCCGCGCTCCACAGCACCGGCAGCCCCGGCACGTAGCGGAAGTCATTCGGCCAGCGGTCGAGGAAGCCAGGTTCGGTGAAGCCAGGGTTACCGAACACTGTGGTCGCGCGTGGCCTGCCGGATGGTGATGGTTGGCCACTGCATCCTGCTCGCTCCGCGCGATGGATCGGCCGCGCCCGTTCCGGCGCGGCCGATCAGGCGCTCAGGCGGTGGCGCGCACCAGCTTGCCCGGCCGCGCCCCGGTCTCGACGCCGCGCTCGAAGATCGGCGTGCCGCTGCAGATCGTCATGTCGTAGCCATCGACATGCTGCACCAGCCGCCGGCCGCCGGCCGGCAGGTCGAAGATCATCTCCGGGTGGTGCGGGCGCAGCGCGTCGAAGTCGATGACGTTGACATCGGCCTTCTTGCCCACCGCCAGCCGGCCGCGGTCGTGGAAGCCGAAGAAATCCGCCGTCTCGCTGGTCTGCCGCTTGATGACAAATTCCAGTGGCAGCCGCTCGCCGCGGGTCCGGTCACGCACCCAGTGTGTCAGCATGGTGGTGTTCAGCGAGGCGTCGCAGATCACGCCGCAATGCGCGCCGCCATCGGACAGGCCGAGCACGGTGTGCGGGTCGAGGATCATCTCCCGCACCACCTCCAGGTCGCCATGGACGTAGTTGGTGACCGGGAAGTAGAGCATCCGCCCGCCGTCGCCGCCGATCAGGAAGTCGTAGCAGTATTCCTGCGGGCTCTGGTTGGTCTTCGCCGCCAGCGCGGCGATGCTCTTCTCCGGCGGCGGCTCGTAGTCCGGGGTGCCGCCAAGGTCGTACATCCGGTCCCAGCGCGTGGCGATCTGCCGCGACAGCGGCGGCAGCACCTCCATCAGCCGCGGGGAGGCTTCCTGCGACAGGATGCGGGCGCGCACCTCCGGGTCGCGGAGCCGGGCGAGCTGCTCGGCCGGCGACAGCTTCGCCAGCTCGGCGAAGCCTTCGCGGAGCGCGAAGGGGTTGAGCGAGGTGGTGAGGCCGAGGATCAGCCCGACCGGCCGCCCCGCCACCTGGGCGGAGAGCGGCAACCCGTCCTTGCGGGCGGCCCGGATGTGATCCATCAGCCGGCGCCAGCGGTCGGGGTCGTAGCTGCGGTCGGTCAGCAGGAACCACACCGGACGGTTGCTGTCCTTTGCGATCTGGCGCAGCCAGCCGAACTCGGCGCTTTCATCCTCGAAATCCGACAGCATGCCGAAGGCGCCGCGCTTCGCCCGCCCCATGGCGCGGCCGATGGCGATCAGCTCCTCATGCTCGGCGTAGCGGCCCGGCACCAGCTCCCCGGCCGGGGTCTTGTGCTGGTCGGTGCGGCTGGTGGTGAAGCCGAAGGCGCCGGCGCGCAGCGCCTCCTCGGTCAGCGCCGCCATGTCGTTGATGTCGGACTCGGTCGCCATCTCGCGGTTGATAGCGCGTTCGCCCATGACGAAGACCCGGAGCGGGTGGTGCGCCACCTGCGCCGCGACGTCGATGGTGCGCGGCAGCCGCGCCAGTGCGTCGAGGTATTCCGGGAAGCTCTCCCAGTCCCACTTCAGCCCTTCGGCCAGGGCGATGCCGGGGATGTCCTCGACGCCTTCCATCAGGTCGATCAGCGCCTGGTGGTGCGCCTTCCGCACCGGCGCGAAGCCGACGCCGCAATTGCCGAACATGATGGTCGTCGCGCCATGCCAGGAGGAGGGTGCGAGCACCGGGTCCCAGGTGGCCTGGCCGTCGTAATGGGTGTGCACGTCGACCCAGCCGGGGGTGACCAGCCGGCCCTCGGCCTTCACCTCGCGCTTGCCGGGCCCGGCCTTGTCGCCGACCTGGGCGATGCGGTCGCCATTGATGGCGACGTCACCGGTGAAGGCCGGGGCACCCGTACCGTCCACAATGGTGCCGCCTCGGATGACCAGATCGTGCATCGTCCTTCTCCTCGCTTCCCGGACGGCGAGCATGACCCGGACCGGCCCTGTGGGCAACCTGCTGGTTGCGGTGCCCGGCGGCAGGGGCCAGCCTGCCTTTCTCGGGGGATTTCATGGGAGGACGGCGGAATGCTGCTGGAAGGCGAGATCGCGCTGATCACCGGGGCAGCCTCCGGCATCGGCCGGGCGACGGCCCAGGCGCTGGCGGCGGAAGGCGCGGAGGTGATCCTTGCCGACAATGACGCCGAGCGCGGCGAGGCGCTGGCCGAGGCGCTCGCCCTGCCGGCCCGTTTCGTCGCCGCCGATCTGGCGGCGCCGGATGGCGCGGCGACCCTGCTCGATACGGTGCTGGCCTCGGCGCCGGGCCTTTCGCTCTTCGTCCATTGCGCCAGTCCGCGCCGGCTGGAAAGCGAGGCTGTGCTCGATGTCCCGATCGAGGCCTGGGACCGCATGGTCGGCGTCAACCTGCGCGCCGGCTTCGTGCTGGGGCAGGGGATTGGCCGGCACATGCGTGATGCCGGCATCCGCGGGCGGCTGCTTTACGTCACCTCGCTGCATGCGCGGACCCCGCGCAACCTGCCGCATTACAGCGCCGCCAAGGCCGGGCTGACGATGACGATGCAGGAATTGGCGCGGGCGCTCGGGCCGCATGGCATCCGGGTGAACGCCATCGCCCCGGGCGCCATTGCCGGCGGCGGCTTCCAGGCCGACCCGAGGCTGGCGGCGGCGATCGCCCTTGGGCGGCTCGGCACGCCCGAGGATGTGGCGCAGATGGCGGTGGCGCTGCTGGTGGACCGCTTCTCCGGCTACGTCACCGGCACCACAATCGAGGTGGATGGCGGGCTCTCTCTGTATAATTGGTTGTCCTGACGCATAGGAATACCGCAAGGCGAACCCGCATCTGCTGCCAGGGATGCGGCTTGTGCATCGCCGGAAATTCCAGCGCTACCTGCTCTCCTCGAACATCGGCGGGGTGATGACGGTGTTCTTCGGCGTGCTGCTGGCGGATGCCATCGGGCTGACGGCGCAGGGTGGCAGCCTGGTGCTGCCGCTGCTGGCGACGCAGGTCCTCTGGATCAACCTGACGGATGGCGCGCCGGCACTTGCTCTCGGGGGTGATCCGACGGATGCGGGAACGATGACGCGGCCGCCGCCGCCGCTCGGCGAAGGGGTGGTCACCCGCCGCATGTGGGCGGGCATCATGTTCGTCGGCGCCGCCATGGCCACGGGGGTGCTGCTGGTGCTCGACGCCTCTCTGCCAGCGGGCTGACCGGGGGCTCGGGCGACCTGCGGTACGCGCAGACCGCGGCCTTCGCTACGCTGGCGCTGTTCCAGATATGCAATCTGTTTAGCGCCCGTCCCCGCGAGCGGAGCGCCTTCGTCGGCATTTTCGCCAATTGCTGGCTGTGGGCAGCGGTCGGGTTTCCGCCGCTGGTGCACGCCGTGGTGATCTACCTGCCGTTCCTCCAGGTGGCGTTCTCGACCGTTGCGCTGGGGGGCGGCGACTGGCTGGTCTGCGCGGCGGTGGCAAGCTCGGTGCTGCGGGTGCGGGAGTTGAGCAAGCTGCCCGCCGCGGGCGTTTCAGCCGGCGGCGCCCGGTAGGGCCGGGGGGTGAGGCGAAACGGGCAGGAGGCGGAGCGTGAACAAGCAGAAATTCAACGCCTGGTACTGGGTCGCGGCGCTGTTCGGCCTGCTCGCCGTGCAATATGTCGCGGCAGTCGTCGTCCAGCCGGTGGCGACCATTCCCTACAGCCAGTTCCAGCAACTTCTGGCCGAGGGCAAGGTCGCCGAGGTCGGGGTTTCCGACCGCTTCCTGCAGGGTGCGCTGAAGGAACCGCTGCCCAGCGGGCAGACGCGCTTCACCACGACCCGGGTCGAGCCGCCCGAATTCGCCGAGGAGCTGAGCCGGCACGGCGTGCGCTACACCGGCCAGGTCGAGAGTACCTTCCTCCGCGACCTGCTGTCCTGGGTACTGCCGGTTCTGCTCTTCGTCGGCGTCTGGATGTGGCTTGGCCGGCGCCTCGGCGCCCAGGGCGGGCTGATGCAGATCGGCAAGAGCAAGGCGAAGGTCTATGTGGAGGCCGATACCGGCGTCACCTTCGCCGATGTTGCCGGCGTCGATGAGGCGAAGGATGAGCTGCGCGAGGTCGTGGATTTTCTCCGGGAGCCGGAACGCTACGGCCGTCTTGGTGGGCGGATGCCCAAGGGCGTGCTGCTGGTCGGCCCGCCGGGAACCGGCAAGACCTTGCTGGCCAAGGCCGTGGCGGGCGAGGCGAAGGTACCGTTCTTCTCCATCTCCGGCGCCGAATTCGTGGAGATGTTCGTAGGTGTCGGCGCGGCGCGGGTGCGCGACCTGTTCGAGCAGGCGCGCACCCGGGCTCCGGCCATCATCTTCATCGACGAGCTGGATGCGCTCGGCCGCGCCCGCGGCATCGGCGGCGCCTATGGCGGCGGGCATTCGGAGGCGGAGCAGACCTTGAACCAGCTGCTCGTCGAGCTGGACGGCTTCGACTCGCGTTCCGGCCTCGTCATCCTGGCGGCGACCAACCGGCCGGAGATCCTCGACCCCGCGCTGCTGCGGGCGGGCCGCTTCGACCGGCAGGTGCTGGTGGACCGGCCGGACCGGCCGGGCCGGGTGCAGATACTGAAGGTCCATCTGCGCAAGGTGAAGCTCGCCCCGGATGTGGATGCCGAGGCGGTGGCGGGGCTGACACCGGGCTTCACCGGTGCGGATCTCGCCAACCTGGTCAACGAGGCGGCGCTGCTGGCGACGCGGCGTGGTGCCGAGGCCGTCACCATGACGGATTTCGGCAATGCGGTGGAGCGCATCGTCGCCGGTCTCGAGAAGCGCAACCGGCTGCTCAACCCGAAGGAGCGCGAGGTGGTCGCCTATCACGAGATGGGCCATGCGCTGGTGGCGCTGAGCCTGCCGGGGTCGGATCCGGTGCACAAGGTCTCGATCATCCCGCGCGGCATCGGCGCGCTCGGCTACACCATCCAGTTGCCGACCGAGGATCGCTTCCTGATGACGCGCGAGGAGCTGGAGCGCAAGATGATGGTGATGCTCGGCGGGCGCGCCGCCGAGCTGGTGGTCTACAACCATCTCTCCACCGGCGCCGCCAATGATCTGCAGCGTGTCACCGACACCGCGCGCAGCATGGTGACGCGCTACGGCATGTCAGAGACGCTCGGCAGTGTCGCCTATGAGCGCGACCCGCGCAGCTTCATCGCCGGCCCCACCCCGCTGCCGGGTCCGCATGAGCGCGACTTCGGGGAGGCGACGGCGAATGCGATCGACACCGAGGTGCGCGCCATCGTGGACGGTACGCTGGAGCGGACGGTGCAGCTGCTGCGCGAGCGTCGTGAGGTGCTGGAACGCGCCGCCCGCCGGCTGCTCGAGAAGGAGACGCTGGATGAGGCGGAGCTGATCGAGCTCGCCGGGCAGCCTGCCGCGCCGATGGCGAAGGGCGTCGCGGCGGGCTAGGTCAGGGAACCGCTGCGTCGGCCGCCTGCCGGGCCGTCGCGCCGCGCGCCGCACCGATCAGCGCCAGCCCCTCCGCCACCGAGACGAATTCGCCGCCGCCGGCCAGTCTTTCCGCGCCGAAGCGCGCCTCGAACAGCTGCCGCACCGCCGGCACCAGCGAGGTGCCGCCGGTGAGGAACACCCGGTCCACCTGCCCATGGCCGAGGCCGGCACCGGCCAGCGCCGCCTCCACCGCCCCGCCGATGCGTGCCAGGTCGGGGGCGATCCAGGATTCGAAATCGGCGCGGGTGATCTCCGCCTCCACCAGGAAGCCGTCGTGGCGGAAGTTCAGCATCGCCCGGTCGGCCCGCGACAGCGCCGCCTTCACGCCGGAGACCGCGCGGTACAGCGCATAGCCTGCCTCATCCTCGATCAGCCGGATCAGCTGATGCAGCCGCGACGGATCATCGGCGGTGCGGGCGACGGTGGCGATATCGGCCAGGGTGCGCGGCGCTCGCATCAGGGAAAGCCGGTGCCATCGGGCGAAGCCGGCGTACCAGCCGACCGGTACCGGCATCCGCTTGCCCATCACCCCGTAGCTGTCGCCTTTGCCCAGCAGTGGCGAGACGACATGGTCGATGATCCGGTAGTCGAAATCATCGCCGGCGAGGCCGATGCCGGCATGCCCGAGGGCGGTGACGCGCCGCGTCGCGCCCGGCTCGAAGCGCAGCACCGAGAAATCGCTGGTGCCGCCGCCGAAATCGCCGACCAGCACCGTCGTCGGCTGGTCGAGCGTCGCGGCGAAGCGATGCCCCGCGGCTTCCGGCTCCAGTGCGAAGCCGATGCTCTCGAAGCCCACCGCGGCATAGGCGGCGCGCAGCCGTTGTTCGGCCAGCGCATCATCCGGCGCATCGCCGGCGAAGCGCACCGGCCGACCGGCGATGAGCTGTGCGGCGGCTGGCTGACCGGCCAGCAGCACCCGCAGCAGCAGCGCGATCAGATCCTCCAGCCGCCAGCCGCGGCCCTGGATACGGGTCTCGCCGAAGCTGCGCAGCGCCAGGTAGGATTTCATCGACATGATGAGGCGGCTGGCCAGCGGGTCCTCGAGATAGGCTTCGATCGCCGCCGGCCCGGCTGCCTGGCGGGACTGCCCGGCCTCGGTCCAGAAGCACAGCACGCTGCGGAAGACGTCGATGGCTTCGGCGCCGACGGCGAAGCGGGCGGTTGTCAGGCCGCCCGCCTCATCACGCACCGCGATCACGCTGTTGGTGGTGCCGAAGTCGACACCGATGACGGAGGGCATTCGTCTGAGGCACCACGCAAAGGGGCGCGGGTTTCAGCAGAGGCGCGGGGCCAGGGCAAGCCGGATTATGGCCGTCGGTCGGATCGAGAGGCAATCAACATCAATCATTAGCATCGCGAGCCGAAAATACTAGCCTGCGCTTTACAACCGTGAATGGTGGGGGGCAGCCCGGTGGCGGGAAGCGAAGACCAGCGGCAATGGTGCATCCGCGTTCTTAATCTCGACCCGGCCGGCGCCTCGGGCAACCGTGGCGAACCGATCTTGGGCGTCTGGCGCGACGCCAAGGAAGCGGTCGATGCCCGGCTGGAAGCGCTGGGCCGGACGCTGCGCGGGCTTGGGGACCCGGATCTCGACCAGATCGCCCAGTATGGCCTGTTCGGGCTCACCGGCGGGGGGCAGACGGTCGCATTGATGGCGGCGCTGCAGGACTATGACCGGGCGGCGCCGGCCGACCGCGCGGCAGCCGCGGCGGCGGTCGGCAAGGCGGTGGGGGCCTATCGCGCCATGCTGCATTCCAGCCCCCTGGCCGAGGCGCTGGACGACAATCCCTTCGGCGTCGAGATCGGGCTGCTCGACACCATGGACGTGGCGTTCCGCCAGATCATCACCGCCATCCGCTAGGGGGATTGAGGCATGTCGGATGTCCAGGAGAAGCCCAAGAGGAAGCGGGGCGGCAGTCTGGTAAGCCGGGTCCAGCGCAGCTGGTCGGATTCGGTGCTATCGATGATCGGCCGGAGTTCGCTGCTCGAAAGCGGTGAAGAGCCGCCGGTCGTGCTGGCCCCACCGCCGCCGCCCACCCCGCAGCGGCCGCCGCAGCTGGTCCAGGAAGTCAGCGCGCGGATGCTCACCTTCGACGAGCTGGCGGACAAGATCGGCCACCGGCCGCACAAGGATCGGCTCGGCGGCCACTGGAAGCGCTCGACCGAATACAAGGCCGTCCGCGCCGAGATCACCGCGGTCAATACGCTCAGCGCCGCCAGTCTCGTCGACGGGGATCTCGACGGGCTCGACGGCCAGCTCGATGCGTTGATCGCCGCCGCCGGCCGCTACCGCGCCCAGCACAAGAAGAACAACGACAAGACGGGTGCCGCCGACGATGTGGTGGCGAGCGCCCAGGCGCAGAAACTTGCACTCGCCGCGGTACGCGCCGACCCGGCCTTCGACCAGGTGAAGCACCACATCACGCTGAAGCAGGCGATCGAATGCAAGCAGCGCGGCATGGCCTTCGCCGACTGCCGGTTCGACCTGTACAACGACACCAATGCCGAGGAGGTGGATGACGCCTTCGGCTCCGGCATGGCGAATTCGGTGGCCAAGATCGAATACGCCAACGGCGATACGCTGGTGTTCAAGGGGGAGCGGGTGTCGGATGAGGGCGTGCAGCTCTCCGCCGCCTCGGCGATCGGCATCGACGCCAAGGCGCCGCACAACGGCAACCGCAACATCGCCACCCTGGCGGTGGCCGAGCTGCTGGGCCAGCCCATTGTCCCCAAGGTGTGCTACGGGATGCACACCAATCCAACCACCGGCGAACAGGAGATCGGCCTGCTGATGACCATGGCGCCGGGCAAGACGATCACCACCACCGATCCGGTCACCGGGGTCAAGAAGCGGCGGGAGATGTGGCCGCCGGGCAACCCGCCTTCCGCCACCGCCCAGGCGAAGCTGATGGAACAGCTCACCTCGCTCGACTGGTCCGATGTCATCACCGGCCAGATGGACCGGCATGGCGGCAACTACATGGTCGACATCAACGGCGACGAGGTCACCGTGACCGGCATCGACAATGATGTCTGCTTCGGCGCGCAGCAGACCGACCCGAACGCCAACAAGGGCCAGTATTTCAGCCGCACCACGCCGCCGGGCATGCCGCCGCTGATCGACAAGAAGGTGTATGACCGGATCATCGCCTCGGACTTCGATCGTGACCTGCGGCCGAAGCTCGCGGCGCTGATGACGGCGGCGGAAGTGACGGCCGCGGAGTCGCGCTTCAACCTGTCCAAGATGCATGCGGCCGGGTTGCATCCGGAGTATGTCGTCGCCGACTGGACCGCCTGGCGGTCCCCGGCGCCGGCGCAGCTTACCGCCAAAGCCTTCCTGAAGGCCGCCGGCACCGGTGTGGGCTCGGATAAATCCGGTGGGTTGTTCGGCCGCGACTTCGCGGCGGCGTTCGAGCGGGAGGGCATCCTGTGAGCGGCACGGCAGAGACGGCCGAGATCGGCATGGCGGTGGTCGAGGATGCCTTCCTGACCCTGCGGGAGGCCGGGCTGCGGCTGCCGCCCATCCCGCGCGAGTTGGCGGAGCGGCTGACCCGGACCGCTGAGGCGGTCTACGGCACCGGGCCGCTCACGCTCGGCGATCTCGCCGGCGTGCTGGCGGCGGTCGAGGATCCTGCGGTGCCGGCGCAGCTCGGCTTCGGCCATGTCGGGCATGGCATCGCCTCCTGGCAGTTCTGCTTCCAGCTCGTCACCGGCTCGCTCGTGCTGTTCCTGCGGCTGCCCTATGGCGGCGTCGGCAGCAGCGATGCGGCGAGCCTGGCGCCGATCAACCGCTCCCTCACCCTGGCGGAGGAGCTGGTGGTGGTGGCCGGTGCGGCGGTGCCGTCGGGCGGGCGGCGGGCGCTGGTGGTGCTCGATACCCTGGGCGATGCCGTCATCCGCCTGCCGGGCGATGCGGCGGCGGTGGAGTCGGATGATCCGTTGGCCGAGGCGCTGGCGCGGCTGCGGGGCGGCTGAGATCGCGGCGGCCGGCAAGCATCGCTGCCGCCGGCCGCTTTCCAGGTTGGCTGGGGCCCTGAGGTTCAGGGCCTGTCGCATCAGTCCGGCTTCACCCCGGCCCGAGTGATCACCGCGCCCCAGCGCTCGGTCTCCCGCTGGATGAAGGCGGCGAACTCCGCCTGGGTGTTGGGGGAGGGGATCGCCCCCTGCTCGCGCAGCAGCTTCGCCGTGTCCGGATCGCTGAGCGCCGCGATGATGGCGCGGTGCAGCGTCGCCTGCGCCGCCGGCGGGGTGCGGGCGGGGGCGACGAAGCCGTGCCAGTTATCGGTCATCACGCCCGGCAGCCCGGCCTCGGCGAAGGTGGGCACGTCCGGCAGCAGCGGATAGCGCTCGGCGCTGCCGATCGCCAGCGCCCGCATCGTCCCGGCCCGGATATGCGGCAGCAGGATCGGCAAATCGGCGAAGCCGATCTGCACCTCGCCCGCCACCAGCGCGGTCGCCAGCGGCGCGCCGCCGCGGTAGGGCACATGGACGATGTCGACAGTCGCGGTCAGCTTCACCAGCTCGCCCGCCAGATGCGGCATGCTGCCCGGACCGGTGGAGCCGTAGTTCAGCGTCCCCGGCTTGTCCCGCGCCGCCGCCAGCAACTCGCCGAGCGTCCGGTAGGGCACGGAGGCGCCCACCACCAGCGGCTCGTTGACGATGACGGCGAGACTGAGCGGCGCGAAGTCGCGCGGCACCACATAGGGCATGGTCGGCTGCAGGCTGGGCGAGATGGCCAGACCACCGGCGCTGCCGAGGCCGATGGTGTGGCCATCCGGCGCCGACTTCGCCACCGCATCCATGCCGGTGACGCCGCCGGCACCGGGACGCGACTCCACCACCACCGGCTGGCCGAGCAGGGCGGTCATCTTCGGCACCAGCATGCGGGCGACGATGTCGCTGGGGCCGCCGGTGGTGAAGGGAACGATCAGCCGTATCGGCCGATTGGGGAAGGTGTCCTGGGCCTTCGCAGCCCATGGGACAGTCCCGGTGGCGAGCAAGGCAAACAGGGCAAGGCATAGGCGGGCGAGCATGGGCATCCTCCTGCCGGGGCTTTCTCCATCCGGCTGCGGCTGCGAGTATCGCCTTCCGCAGCCCCGGGTAGAAGGGGGCGGGGAAGGAGCCTCATGCGCATCACCGCCGTTACCGGCCGCATCCTCAGCAGCAGCTTCACCTACGGCAATCCTGCGGGGCCGGGCGGCAACCTGCATCTCCGCGCCATGGACACGCTGGTGGTGCGGATCGAGACCGAGTCCGGCCTCATCGGCCATGGCGAGGGCTTCGGCTTCACCCTGGTCGGCACCACCAAGGATGCGCTGGAACGGCTGATCGCGCCCGCCTGCATCGGCCAGGATGCCGGCGACATTCCCGGGCTGATGCGCATGCTGCACCGGCGCTTCCATAATTTCGGCCGCAACGGGCCGGTGACCTTCGCCCTCGCCGGCCTCGACATCGCGCTCTGGGACCTTGCCGCCCAGGCCGCGGGCAAGCCGCTGCACGCGCTGCTCGGCGGGGCGAAGCGGGCGCGGGTGCCGGCTTATGCCAGCCTGCTGCGCTACGGCGACCCGGCGCTGGTCGCCCGCAACACCGCGGAGGCGGTGGCGCGCGGCTATCGGCAGATCAAGCTGCATGAGGTGGACCTGCGCTGCATCGAGGCGGCGCGTCAGGCGGCGCCGCCCGAGATCCCGCTGATGCTCGACATCAACTGCGCCTGGGACAGCGTTGCCGAAGCCACCGCCTTCTGCGCGGCGGTGAAGGAATGGAACATCCGCTGGGTCGAGGAACCGGTTTGGCCGCCGGAGGATTTCGCCGGCATCGCCACGGTGCGGCAGGCCGGCCATACCGGCATCTCCGCCGGGGAATGCCTTGGCACGCCGCAGGCGATCGCCGCCATGCTTGCGGCCGGGGCAGTGGATGTGGTGCAGCCGAGCGTGACCAAGCTCGGCATCTCCGGCCTGCTGGCGGTGCGGGAGGCGGCGGCGCGGCATGGCGTGGCGCTGGTGCCGCACAGCCCCTATTTCGGTCCCGGCCTGCTGGCGACGCTGCATTTCCTGGCCGCCGCCGCGGTGGAGGAGCCGCTGGAGGTGTATTTCGCCGATCTCGCCGCCCCGCCCTATCCGACGCTGGCGCCGCAGGGCGGCTTCGTCGCGGTGCCGCAGGGCCCGGGTCTCGGCCTGACCCTGGAGGGTTGAGCATGGCGGTGTCGGCGCCCGCCGTCGCGGCGGGGCTGCTGGCGGGCTTCGTCGGCTTCGCCTCCTCCTTCGCCGTGGTGCTGCAGGGGCTGGCCGCGATGGGGGCAAGCCCGGCCCAGGCGGCCTCCGGGCTGATGGCGCTGTCGATCGCCATGGGGGTCTGCGGCATCGCCCTCAGCCTGTGGCGGCGGATGCCGATCAGCGTCGCCTGGTCTACGCCGGGGGCGGCGTTGCTGGCGGCCTCGGCCATGCCGGCGGGCGGCTTCCCGGCGGCGGTCGGCGCTTTCCTGGTCACCGGCGCGCTGATCATGCTGGCCGGGCTGTGGAAGCCGCTCGGCCGCGGCGTTGCCGCGATCCCGGCGCCGCTGGCCAATGCGATGCTGGCCGGGGTGCTGTTGGGCCTCTGCCTGGCGCCGGTGCGGGCGGTGGCGGAGGCGCCGGCGATGGGTCTGGCCATCGTGCTGGCCTGGGCGGCTGTGGGGCGGGTCAACCGGCTGCTGGCGGTGCCGGCGGCGGTGCTGGTGGCGATGGGGCTGATCGGCGCGACGGTCGCCCTGCCACCCGGGCTGGCGGCCGAGGCCGGGCCGGTGCCGGTGTGGGTGGCGCCGGAGTTCAGCCCGGCGGCGATCCTTGGTGTGGCGCTGCCGCTGTTCCTGGTGACCATGGCCTCGCAGAACATCCCCGGCATGGCGGTGCTGAACGCCAATGGCTACCGTCCGGCGCCGGGACCGCTGTTCACCGTGACCGGCTTCTTCACCCTGCTGGGCGCGCCGCTCGGCGGCCATGCAGTGAATCTTGCCGCCATCACCGCGGCGCTCTGCGCCAATCCGGAAGCGGAGCCCGATCCGGCCCGGCGCTGGCAGGCAGCGGTGGTGGCGGGGGCGGCCTATGTGGCTTTCGGCCTCCTGGCCGGCACGGCGACGGCCTTCGTCGGCGCGGCGCCGCCGGTGCTGATCCAGGCGGTGGCCGGGCTGGCGCTGCTGGGGGCTTTCGGCGCGGCACTGCAGGCGGCGCTGGCGGCGCCCGAGGGGCGGGAGGCCGCGGTGATCTGCTTCCTGGTCACCGCTTCGGGGCTGACGGTCTTCGGCATCAGCGGCGCCTTCTGGGGGCTATTGGCCGGGGGCGGGATGATGGTGTTACACCGGCGATCTTAACCGCGGTCTGGTAGCCTCCACCCGGGAGGAAATCGCATGATCCAGATCGACAAGCCCGGACGGCGTCACTTGTTGGCCGGCGCCGCCACCGCGACGGCCATCCGGCCGGCCCGCGCCAGCACCTATCCGGACCGGCCGGTCCGCATCATCGTACCCTTCGCGCCGGGGGGCGCCACCGACCTCGCCGCCCGCGTCCTGCAGCCGCAGCTTGCCGAGGCGTTCGGCCAGCCACTCGTCATCGAGAACCGCACTGGCGCAGCCGGCAATGTGGGCATGGAGGCGGCGGCGCGGGCCGCGGCGGATGGCTACACGCTGTTCCTCGGCAACGTCGGGACGCTGGCGGTCAACCCGGCGATCTTCGCCCGCACCATCCGGGTACGGCCGAGCGTGGACTTCGCCGCGGTGTCGCTGGTGTCGGAGACGCCGGACGCGCTGGTGGCGCACCCCTCGGCGCCCTTCAACACGGTGGCCGAGCTGGTGGCCTATGCGCGGGCCAATCCGGGCAAGATCAACTACGGCTCGCCCGGCGCCGGCAGCCTGAACCGGCTGGAGATGGAGCTGCTACGTGAACTCGGCGGTGGGCTCGACATGGTGCATGTGCCCTATCCGGGCGGTGCCGGGCCGGCGGTCACGGCCTGCGTCGCTGGCGACGTGCACGGGCTGTTCGTCACGCTCTCCTCCGCCGTCGGGCAGGTGCAGGCGGGGCGGCTGAAGGCGCTGGCGGTGACCACGGCCAGCCGCACTCCGGGTATGCCGGACGTGCCGACCATGGCCGAGAGCGGCTACCCGGCCTTCGTCGCCAGCTCCTGGCAGGGGCTGGTGGCGCCGGCGGCGACGCCGGCGGAGATCATCCAGCGCTGGCACCACGCGCTGGCGACGGTGCTGCGCAATACCGATATCGGCCGGCGCTTCGCCGCCGCGGCGACCATGGCGGTGGCAAGCGACAGCCCCGCGCAATTCGCGGAGTTCATCCGCCGCGAGCAGCACCGCTGGGGCGAACTGGTGCAGCGTTCGGGCGCGACCGCCGAATAGAGCGGATCTCGGAGGGGCGCGAAGGCCCCGGCTACCGCGCCAGCGCGGTGGGGCCCGGGCCATTGGCGGCCCGGGCGTTGTCGCGGAACAGATTGGCGAAGCCGGTGACCACATCCTCGAAGCGGCGTTGCCGGCCGGTGTCGATGGCAACAGTGGTGGTGGTGCCGGCGCGCAGTGGCGGTTCGCCAGCATGCGGCTCCAGCCGGATGCGCACCGGTAGGCGCTGCACCACCTTCACCCAATTCCCCGAGGCGTTCTGCGGCGGCAGGATGGCGAATTCGGCGCCGGTGGCGGGGCTGATGCTCTCCACTACGCCGGTCCAGGTGACGTCCGGATAGATGTCGAGCACGACCCGCACCTGCTGGCCGATCGCCACATTGGTCAGGGTGGTCTCCTTCAGATTCGCTTCCACCCAGGGCCGGCGCTCCGAAACCAGGGCAAAGACCGGCGTTGCCGCCCGCACCTGCTCGCCCCGCTGCAGCCGCATGTTCACGATGGTGCCGCCGATCGGCGCGTTGATGGTGGTGCGCGCCAGGTCGAGCGCCGCCCGGTCGCGCTCGGCCATCCGCTCGCGCACGCTCGGGTGTTCGTCGACCGGGAGTTCGGGGTCGCCCTTCAGGGTGGTGAGCAGCCGGGTGAGGCGCTGGCGGACGACGTTGATCCGTTCCCGCGCCACCTGGGCGTCGTTCTGGGTCTCCTCCATGCGGGTGGCCGGGGCGACCCCGCGGGACGCCAGCTCCTGCTGCCGGCGGGCCTGGCGGCTGAGGTAGTCGGCCCGGCTTTCTAGCTCGCCAAGCTCGCTCAGGGTTTCGTGGTAGGTGGCGCGGGCGGTCTCCACCGCGGTGCGTGCGGTGTCGAGTTCCGCCTCCGCCTTGGCCAGAGCCAGGCGGTAGGGCTCAGGGTCGATGCGGAACAGGAGGGCGCCTGTCGCGACCTGCGCGTGGTCGCGAATCGCCACCTCGGCCACCCGGCCGGAGATCTCCGGCGCGATCTGGACGATGTCGGCCCGGACATAGGCGTTATCGGTGGTGATGTAGCGGCCGCCTGTGAGCCAGACCAGCAGCCCGCCTGCCACGACGACCAGCGGCACGCCGACCAGCAACGCCAGCCGCAGCAGCACCCGGCGGGCCTGGGTCATGGCGCGACGCCCGGCTGCGAACCGGCCTCGGCCAGCGCCGCGCGGCGCTGGCCCATGGATTGAAGCTGGGCCTTCATCCGCTCCATCATCTCGGCCAGCGCCTCGCGCTCGCCCTCGGCGAGGGAGGCCATGGCATCGTCGAGCAACTCGGCGGCGATCCGGCCCATCTCCGCCTGCACCCCTTTGGCGTCCTCGGTCAGGTAGAGCCGGTTGATGCGGCGGTCCTCGCGGTCCGGCCGGCGGACCAGCCAGTGCTTGCGTTCCAGCCGGTCGATCATCCGGCCGGCGGTGGCGCGCTCGACCTCGAGCATTTCCGCCAATTCGGACTGGCTGACGCCGGGGCGGCGGTGCAGCAGGCTCAACACGAGCCATTGCGAGCGCGTGAGGCCGATGCGGCGGACCCGCCGGTCGAAGGCCGAGCGCATCATTCGTGCCACGTCGGCGATCAGGAATCCGATGTAGCGGCGGCCATCTTCAGGGGGCACGGGGCGCCTTGCGGAGAGGAGGGCGGCTGCCTGACCGGACCCATCCGAGGATGGATTGGCAGCGAACCGTTGCCTAGGTTACCATTGCATCAGCCAATTTCGTCAAGGCTGTCATTGCCCGATGCGTGCGGTTCCCGCGGCGGCGCCCGATGCCCGAGCCGATGGCTGAAGCCTCGGCGATCCTCGATCTGCCGTTGTACCGCCGCCTTCTGATCATGGCGGCGGTGGTGCTGGCTTCCACGCTCTACGCCACCACCCTGCTGGTCGCCTCCACCCTGCTGCCGCAGATGCAGGGCAGCTTCGCGGCAACGGCGGACGAGATTGCCTGGACCACCACCTTCAACATCCTGGCGACGGCGATCGTCACGCCGATGACCGGCTGGCTGGTCGCCCGCTTCGGGCGACGGCGGGTGATGGTCTGGAGCGTGGCCACCTTCACCATCGCCACCTACCTGTGTGGCCAGGCGGAGTCGCTGGAGACGATCGTGCTGTGGCGCATCGTCCAGGGCGGCGCCGGCGCGCCGGTGGTGCCGCTGGCCAATGCCACGGTGCTGGACAGCTTCCCGCGCCGGCGGGCTGGGCTGGTCAGCTCGATCTTCGGGATGACGGTGGTGCTGGGCCCGGTGATTGGCCCGGCGCTCGGCGGCGTGCTGGCGGAGACCTATAACTGGCGCTGGGCCTTCTACATGATCGTCCCCGCCGGGGCGCTGGCGACGATCGGCCTGCGCCTGGCCCTGCCGTCGGACCAGCCGGGCACAAAGGTGCCGCTCGACTGGATCGGCTTCCTTGCGTTGTCGACCGCCATCGCCAGCGTGCAGCTGGTGTTATCGCGCGGCCAGCGGCTGGATTGGTATGAGGCACCCGAGATCATCCTGGAGACCTGCATCGCGGCGCTGGCCTTCTACCTGTTCCTCGCCCACAGCCTGACGGCGAGTCGGCCATTCCTGAACCTGCGGTTGCTGTTGGACCGCAATTACGCGCTCGGCCTGCTGCTGGTGTTCATCTACGGGATGGTGAATTTTACCCCAATCGTGCTGCTGCCATCGCTGCTTCAGCAGCATGCCGGCTACCCCGACAGCATCATCGGGCTGATCGTCGGCTATCGCGGCATCGGCGGCACCATCGGCTTCGTCTGCACCTTGCTGATCGGCCGCTGGGACCCGCGGATCGGCCTGACGCTTGGCTTCGGGCTGCTGGTGCTGTCCGGGATGTGGCTGATGAGCCTGGACCTGAATGTCAATGTCGATGTGCTGCTGATGAATGCGGCGCTGCAGGGGATAGGCGTCGGCATCATCTGGGTGCCGCTGACCGTCATGGCCTTCGCCACCCTGGACAGCCGCAATCTGGCGGAAGCGATGGCGCTGTTCCACCTGTTGCGGAACATCGGATCGAGCCTGTTCATCTCGCTGAGCGTCGCCGAGATCGTGCGTTCCACGGCGATGAACTACAGCCGGATGACGGAGATGATCACGCCCTACAACGAGTTGCTCTCGGTGCCTGGGCTGATGGGGGGGTGGACCACCGGGACGTTGCAGGGCCTGGCCCGGCTGGGCAAGGAAATCGACCGGCAGGCGGCGATGATCGGCTATGTGAATGCGTTCGGCCTCTACACCGCGGCTTCGGGCATCGCGATCCTGCTGGCGCTGCTGGCCCGCCGCATGCGACGGGCGGCGGGGTAGGGGAGCGGCCCCCTGGGAGAGACCGCCGGGGTTTACGTTCCGGGTCCGCCGGGAATTCGCCGGCGTTTCAGGCGATTGCCAAGGGGCGCGGAAGACGCGTTGTCAGGCCGCGGCTTCTCTACTATACGAGCGCCCGCCCCGGAGAGGTGGCAGAGTGGTCGATCGCGTCGGTCTCGAAAACCGAAGTCCGTGCAAGCGGACCGTGGGTTCGAATCCCACCCTCTCCGCCAGTTCGCATACGAGCCATACTCTCCGCCGACACGACCGCCGCGCTGAGTGGCAGGTTTCCTGGGGTTTTGGGGCAGACCTGTTGACTGGCCTGAGGCGCAGAAGGGCGAAAATCGCTCTCTGGAGGCCAATTCTCTCCGGACCTCCTGACTTGGCCGTTTAAGTACGGAACGCAGAAACACAGGTCATAGGCCGGTTTCAGCGCCATGGGCGCTTGGCCTAGTTCGAACCCCACTTGCCCGAAATCCGTACTTTGAGAGCGAACACTTCGGTACGCCAGTCAGGCAGGTCATTCCTCTGAGAAGAAATTCTCGTAGAGGTGTTGAATTCAATCTTCCGGCTGGATCGTACCCTGAGACCATCCTCAACCATTAGATCTGCCAAGCGTTTCCCATTAATCAGCACCATGCGCTGCGGGGTTCTCAAAGCGAACTCGATGGCCTGGGCCGAGAACGCGGGTGGTGAGTTACACTCGGAGGGCGGGCCATGTACGCCCTCGATGAGGCCGGAGGGAAAACTTGAGCGTAGATAGGGGAAAACCGGCCCTGGCGGTAGCGCAGCAGGCAGCGCCTCCCCACCCAGGCTCAGTGTTGCGAGAGCATGTGCTTGCCGCGTCCGGTTTTTCTATTGCCCGTGCTTCACGTGAGCTCGGGGTGACGCGGCAGGCGCTCCACCGCCTGCTCTCTGCTACAGCCAGTGTCACGCCTGAAATGGCTATACGCCTTGGACGCTTCTGCGGCACCGGAGCCTTCTATTGGCTCAACCTTCAGCAGGAGTTTGACTTGGCTCATGCCAAGCATGTCCTGGGCGCGGGCCTTGATCACATTCCCACTCACCCCGGTCTCGCTGACAAACTAAATAGGCGAACCGATACTCTCCAGACCAGCGCGACCCTGAACGAGGGCCAGCGCATGCCAGCGGCGCAGAGGGAGTATCTTCGGGGCGAGGTTGGGGGCCAAATAGCCGCACACGCCGCCGTCCTTGGGCAGGTCGCCGAGGGAGTGATCGTCGCCGATGCGACCGGGCGCATTACTTTCGTGAACGACGCCGCGGCCCGGATCCACGGTACGGTGCGGCTGGATGTTTTGCCTGACGCCTACAGCGAAACCTTCCATCTGCTGACCGAGGACGGCCGTCCCTATCCCCCGGCAGACCTGCCGCTCACCCGTGCCGTGCTGTGCGGCGAGACGGTGACAGAAGCGCGCTGGCGTATCCGCCGCCCTGACGGTTCAGAGGTGCTCGCCCAGGGCAGCACTCGGCCGCTGCTGACCGCCGAAGGCAAGCAGGTCGGCGCCGTGCTCACGCTGCGCGACGAGACCGCGCGCTACGCCGCCGAACAAGCGCTGCGGGCGAGTGAAGAGCGCTTCCGCGGCGTCTTCGACCAGCAGTTCCAATTCATGGCGGTCCTCTCCCCCGAGGGCGTTACGCTTGAGATCAACGAATTGCCGCTGCGCATCACTGGCCTGACCCGGGAGCAGGTTATCGGGCGGCTTTTCTGGGACACGCCATTCTGGGCCGATATCCCCGCAGTGCGTCAGGCCTGGCCCGGCCGTCTCGCCGAAGCCGCCCGGACCGAAGGGCCCGTGTTGTCCGAAGACCTGTACCAAGCAGCCGGTGGGGAGATCTGCACTGCCGACGCGGCCGTCACGGCGGTCAGAGGCGCAGACCGGGCCGTGCGGTTCTTTGTCATCCAAGCGATCGACACCACCGCCCGCAAGCAGACCGAGGCTGCCTTGCGCGAAAGCGAGGCGCGGTTGCGCCTTGCTACGGAAGCAGTCGGCCTCGGCATCTGGGACGTGGACCTGGAAGGCGAGGAAGGCATCGGCACACCCCGCATCTTCGAGATCTACGGCCTACCTGCCCCGCCCGACGGCCGGGCCTTGCGCACCGTCTTCGTCAGCCTGATGCACCCAGACAGCCTCGCGGCAATTGCGGCGGAGCACGAGCGCACGCTGCGGGAAGGCGGTACCTTCGGCCTGACCCACCGGATCCGGCGCGCCTCCGACCATGCTGAGCGCTGGGTGGAGGTCCATGGCCGCCATTTCCAGCAGGCGGGGCGCCGCCGCTTCCTCGCCGTCCTTACTGACGTGACCGAGCGGAAGGCAGCCGAAGAACGGCAGGCGCTCCTCGCGCGCGAGGTGGACCACCGCGCCAAGAACGTGCTCGCCGTGGTGCAGGCGATGCTGCGGCTGACACCCAGGAATGACGCCGCTGCATATGCCCGGGCAGTGGAGGGGCGCGTGAGGGCGCTGGCCCAAGCCCAAACCCTACTGGCCGAGGACCGCTGGAGCGGGGTCGACATGCGCGCGCTGGTGCAGGGCGAACTCGCGATCTTCATCGTCGGACAACGCGCGGAACTGGATGGCCTGCCCGTGAAGGTGCCGGCCGGTGCGGCGCAGCCTATCGCTATGGCGCTGCATGAGTTAGCGATGAACGCCGTGAAGCATGGCGCGCTTTCGGTGCCGGAGGGTCGCGTCTCGGTGTCCTGGACCCTCGTCCCGGCCAGCGGGACTCTGCGGCTACGCTGGGCGGAGGCAGATGGGCCGGCGGTGGCGGGGCCACCGGGCCGCCGTGGCTTTGGCATGCGCGTGCTGGAGGGCACAGTGCGTCGCCAGCTCGGCGGGACGATATCCCTTGGCTGGGAGGCGGCCGGGCTGGTCTGCGAGGCGGAACTGCCGCTGGTGGGCCGTCCCGGCGCCGTCGTAGGCGCTGACTCGTACCAACCGGAGCTTTAGGCTCGGAACTCGATTACCGCTTTGAGTGGCCCGGCCGGTTGTGATTCGCTGCCCCTTGGGCATCAGGGGCTTGCGCATGTCGGTACTGTTCTGGCTGAGCGATGAGCAATGGTCGGCGATCGCG
>NZ_JACOMF010000037.1 GCF_014283215.1 Siccirubricoccus deserti | reverse complement strand
AGATCGAACTCGCAAGACATTGAAGACGCGCCGATTCTGGGCTGCGGGAGCCCCGCTCTCCCATGCCGTTCTTCCTGTTAATCCGTTGGTCGTTGGTTCGAATCCAACCGCCGGAGCCATCATCCCCAAACTTCACCTCCACGGCGCAGCCCGAGGAAAATCACAGTCCTAGTGCACTGACGCAGACGGAGGATTCACAGCGGGGCGCTGCGGTGGAATTCTCCAGGCATGGCCCAGACCGTCAGCGTCATCGTTGGATCTGAGGATCGTATCCGCCTCGCTGCGATCCTTGGTGACCGGAACCGCCCGCTAAAGCATGTGCAGCGGGTCAACATCATCTTGCTCTCCGCCGAGTGGCTGCCGGTTCTGGAGGTGGCGCGCCGCGCGGGCGTCAGCCGCCTCCGCAGGCCGGGGTGCCGTTCCGCTGCCACGACCTCAGGCACCACTTCGCCTCCGAGTTCGCCCAGCGGACCGGAGACCTCGCCGCCCTACAGGCCATCCTCGGTCACAGGACGATCAGCATGACGATGCGCTACTCGCACCTCATGACCGAACACCTCCACCGAGCCATGGGCCGCCACGGGGCTGGGGATGTCGGCACAAACACCGGCACAAGCCGTGCGGAGATCGACGATTAACCCTCGACCGACTCCGGTTCGGGCGCTGCCACGCCGGGGGCGCGATGACCCGTCCCAGCCGCTAGGACTGTGATTTTCCTCGGGCTACGCCGTGGAGGTGAAGTTTGGGGATGATGGCTCCGGCGGTTGGATTCGAACCAACGACCAACGGATTAACAGTCCGCTGCGCTACCGCTGCGCCACGCCGGATCAGCCAGGGCGGCGCCTATAACAGGCCACCGCGGTGGAAGGAAGCCCCTCGGCCCGCCGGCGGGACCAATTGACTTCCAAAGTTTGGAGGTCCGGGGCGGAATTGAACCGCCGTAGAGGGTTTTGCAGACCCTTGCCTGACCACTCGGCCACCGGACCACCGTCGCATCGCCCACCAGCCCATGATGGGTGCAGCCCGTGGGCGCCTCTCTATCGGGCCACACCGGCGGCAGGTCAAGCGGCAGCAACCACGCTGGCGCTTGGCGCCACCCCCGCCCGGCCGGTATAACTCGCGGGACGACGGAGGTACTGGCTGCATGGACTACACCGATGCGCGACGCCGCATGGTGGATGGGCAACTCCGCCCGAACCGGGTGACCGATCCACGCCTGCTCGATGCCATGCGGACGCTGCCGCGTGAGGAATTCCTGCCACCGGCGCTGCGCAGCCGTGCCTATGCCGATGAGGATGTGCCGCTGCCCGGTGGCCGCAGCCTGATGGAGCCGATGGTCATCGCCCGGCTGCTCCAGCTGGCCGAGCCGCGGCCGGGCGATCGTGGCCTCGTGGTCTGCGCCGGCACCGGCTATGGCGCCGCGGTGCTCGGCCATATCGGCGTTCGGGTCATCGCGCTGGAGGCGGATCCGGCGCTCGCAAGGCTGGCGAAGGCGGCGCTGGCCGCCACCCTGCCGGCCGGCCGGGTGCGCCTCGAGCAGACCGATCCGACGGGCGGCCATCCTGCCGGCGCGCCCTATGATGTCATCCTCATCGAGGGCGAGGTGCCGGAAATTCCGGCCGCCATCATCGACCAGCTCGCCGAGGGCGGGCGGCTGGTGGCGGTGCAGGATGCCGGCGGGCGCCAGGGGCGGGCGGTGCTCGGCCGCCGGCTCGGTGGCGTGGTGACGCTCACCCCTGCGTTTGATTGTGCGACCGCTGCCTTGCCGGCCTTCGCTCCGGCACCCAGTTTCGTTTTCTGAGCGTGACGGCCGGGACCCGCGGCCGGGGGCTGCATTCTGCCGGCAGCCCACCCCAATTCACTCGGCGGCAAGGCCGCGATGCAAGGATACGGTTACGATGATGCTTCACCGTTCCGCACTGGCCCTCGCCGCCCTGCTCGCGCCCGCCGCCCTCGGCGCCGCCGCGCAGGCGCAAACCCTGACCGAGGCCCTGGCTCAGGCCTATGCCAACAACCCCGCGCTGCTCGCGGCGCGGGCCAACCTGCGCGCGGTGGACGAAAACGTGCCCCAGGCCCTGGCCGGCTGGCGGCCGACGGTGTCCATCGCCAGCAGCATTGGCGTGACCGACAGCCAGACCCGGGCCAAAGGAATCACCTCCCTGACCGGCCCGGCTCAGTCCGACCGCACCACCGGCTCGCAGACCGTCACCATCACCCAGCCGGTGTTCCGTGGCGGCCGCACTGTCGCCTCCACCCGCCGGGCGGAAAACCAGGTGCTGGCGCAGCGGGCGCGGCTGCTGGCGACCGAGCAGCAGGTGATGGCGGATTCGGTGAACGCCTATGTCGCCGTCATCCGCGATCAGGAAATCCTGCGGCTGCGCATCAACAACGAGCAGGTGCTGACCGAACAGCTGCGCGCCACCAACGAACGCTTCCGCGTCGGCGAGATCACCCGCACCGACGTGGCCCAGGCGGAAAGCCGGCTGGCCGGGGCGCGGTCGGACCGCGCCAATGCCGAAGGCACGCTGCAGATCAGCCGGGCCACCTTCCAGCGCTTCATCGGCACCGCGCCGCAGCGGCTGGTGGCGCCGCAGCCGTTGCGCTCGCCGGTGTCCTCGGCCGCCGCCGCGGCGCAGGTGGCGGCGACCAACAATCCGGCCGTCGTCGCCGCCCTGTTCGATGAGGCCGGGGCACGCGACAACATCGACATCCAGGTCTCGGCGCTGCTGCCGCAGCTCAGCGTGCAGGGCCAGGCCTTCCGCAACGACAACCCCGCCCAGCCGCACACCAGGCTGACCGGCAGCCAGCTGATCGCCAGCCTCACCGTCCCGATCTACCAGGGCGGCGCGGAATACGCCCTGGTGCGGCAGGCGCGGCAGACCGCGCAGCAGGCCCGCGGCGTGGTCGACGACCAGCGCCGCACCGCGGCGCAGGCCGCGACCCAGGCCTTCGAACAGGTGCAGGCCAGCAAGGCGCAGGCCGACTCGGCGCGGGCGCAGATCCGGGCGGCGGAGATCGCCCTGGATGGCGTGCAGCGCGAGGCGATCGTCGGCAGCCGCACCACCCTAGACGTGCTGAACGCCGAGCAGGAGCTGCTGAACGCCCGTACCAGCCTGGTCCAGGCGCTGGCGACGGTGGTGGCGCAATCCTACACCCTGGCGGCGAGCATCGGCCGGCTGACCGCCCAGGATCTCGGCCTGGCGGTCGATGTCTATGACGCCCAGGCCTATTACAATGCCGTGCGCAACCGCTGGGCCGGCCTCGGGGACTACTCCGGCGTCGCGGAACGCCGCTGATGTCGGGGACCGGCTCCCCTCCGCCCGGGGGCGGCCAGCCGCCCGGCGGCGATCCAAGCATGGAGGATATCCTTGCCTCGATCCGCCGCATCCTGAACGAGGACGAGCCGGGCCAGGCACCACCGCCGGCGGCCCCGTCCAGCACACCCGAGCCGGAGGCGCTCGCGCTGACCGAGGACATGCTGGTGGACCCTCCCCCCTCCCCGGCCGATCCGCCACCATCGCCACCGGTGGCACAGGCCGCCCCGCCTGACCCGGCGCCGCAGCCCCCGGCACCGCAGCCGGCCTCCGCCACCCCCACGCCGGAGGTTGGAGCACTGCTGGCCCCGGCCGCCGCCGCCGCCGCTTCCGCCTCGGTCGGCGATCTTCTTCGCGCCGTCGCCCAGGGCCGCGGCAGCGCCGTCCACCGGAGCGGCCCAACCATCGAGGATGTGGTGCGGGAGGAAGTCCGGCCGCTGCTCAAGGAATGGCTGGACAGCTACCTGCCGCCGCTGGTCGAGCGGCTGGTGCGGGCCGAGATCGAGCGCGTCGTGGGACGGGCCCTCAGCGACCGGTAACCGGCAGGGCGGCGCGCTCGCTCGCCGCGGAGCAGACCCGCATCAATCCCCCTTGACGGGCACGGGGCGGCGATGGACCTCTGCACCATGCTGGACAAGACCCTGACCCCGGGCGCTTTCGAAACCCGCCTCTATGAAGGCTGGGAGCGTTCTGGCGCCTTCGCCTGCCATCCCGAGAGCAGCGCGCAGCCCTTCACCATCATGATCCCGCCGCCCAACGTCACGGGCAGCCTGCACATGGGACATGCGCTCACCTTCACCGTTCAGGACACACTGATCCGCTGGCGGCGGATGCAGGGCCGTGATGCGCTGTGGCAGCCCGGCACCGACCACGCCGGCATCGCCACCCAGATGGTGGTGGAGCGGCTGCTGGCCGCCGAGGGCAACCAGGACCGCCGCAGCCTGGGCCGCGCCGCCTTCCTCGATCGGGTCTGGCAGTGGAAGGCCGAGAGCGGTGGCACCATCACCCAGCAGCTCCGCCGGCTCGGCGCCAGCCTCGACTGGCCGCGCGAGCGCTTCACCATGGATGAGGGGCTTTCCGCCGCGGTGCGCGAGGTCTTCGTCACCCTGCACCGGCAGAAGCTGATCTACCGCGACCGCCGGCTGGTGAACTGGGACCCCAAGCTGCAGACCGCGATCTCGGACCTTGAGGTCGAGAGCCGCGAGGTGAAGGGGCACTTGTGGCACCTGCGCTACCCGGTGGAGGGCCAGCCGGGCGAGTATATCACCGTCGCCACCACCCGGCCCGAGACGATGCTGGGCGACACCGCTGTCGCGGTGCATCCGGAAGATGCGCGCTTCGCCACGCTGGTCGGCAAGCGGGTGATCCTGCCGCTGGTCGGGCGCGCCATCCCGGTGGTGGCAGATGAATACTCCGATCCGGAGAAGGGCACCGGCGCGGTGAAGATCACCCCGGCGCATGACTTCAATGACTTCGAGGTCGGCAAGCGCCACGGCGTCGCCATGCCGACCATCCTCGATGCCGAGGGGCGGGTCTTCCTGGGTGAGATCGAGGGAGAGCTGCGCGCGGTGGAGGGCGTGGCCGATCCGGACTTCCTCCGTGGCCTCGCCGGCCAGGACCGCTTCGCGGCGCGCAAGGCGATCGTGGCCCGGCTGGAGGAGCTGGAGCTGGTCGAGAAGATCGAGCCGCACACCCATCAGGTGCCGCATGGCGACCGCGGCGGCGTGCCGATCGAGCCGCGGCTGACCTGGCAGTGGTACGCCGATGCCGCCACCCTGGCGAAGCCGGCGATCGAGGCGGTGGAGACCGGGAAGACCCAGTTCGTCCCGAAGCAGTGGGAGAACACCTTCTTCGCCTGGATGCGCGACATCCAGCCCTGGTGCATCTCCCGCCAGCTCTGGTGGGGCCACCAGATCCCCGCCTGGTATGGGCCAGAGGGGATGATCTTCGTCGAGAAGACCGAAGCCGAGGCCCAGGCCGCCGCCCGCGCCCACTTCGGCCGCGACGTGCCGCTGGAACGCGACCCCGACGTGCTGGACACCTGGTTCAGCAGCGCGCTCTGGCCCTTCAGCACCCTCGGCTGGCCGGAGCAGACGCCGGAGCTGGCGAAATACTACCCCGGCGACGTGCTGGTGACCGGCTTCGACATCATCTTCTTCTGGGTCGCCCGGATGATGATGATGGGGCTGCACTTCAAGGGCGAGGTGCCGTTCCGCCACGTCTACATCCATGGCTTGGTCCGGGACGAGAAGGGCCAGAAGATGTCGAAGTCCAAGGGGAACGTCATGGACCCCCTGGAGCTGATCGACGCCTATGGCGCCGATGCGCTGCGCTTCACCATCTGCTCTCTGACCGGGCCGGGGCGCGACGTGAAGCTCGGGCGGAAGCGGGTGGAGGATTTCCGCAGCTTCGGCACCAAGCTGTGGAATGCGGCACGCTTCCTGGAGATGAACGGCATCGCCCCGGATCCGACCTGGGATCCGGCCTCGGCGACCACGCCGCTGGCCCGCTGGGTGCTGGATGCGGCCAACCGCGCCACCGCCGAGGCGAGTGCGGCGCTGGAAGCCTATCGCTTCGACGATTACGCCGCCGCCTGCTACCGCTTCGTCTGGGGCAGCTTCTGCGACTGGTTCATCGAATTCGCCAAGCCGGTGTTCAACGGCCCGGACGGGCCCGAGAAGGCGGAGGTGATGGGCGCGGCGCAGCATGTGCTGGGCACCATCCTGCGGCTGCTGCACCCCTCGATGCCCTTCGTGACCGAGGAGCTGTGGGACCGCTTCGGCTATGGCCCGGAATACAGCCTGATCCGCACCGCCTGGCCAGAGGCGGTGCCAGTGGCCGATGCCGAGGCGGCGCACGCCGAGCTGGACTGGGTGGTGACGCTGATCACCGAGGTGCGGGCGGCACGCGCCGAGGTGAATGTCGCCCCCTCCGTCACCACCCCCCTGCTGTTGAAGGATGCGGCGCCGGAGAGCCTGGCCCGCGCCGCCCGCTGGATCGAGGCGATCCGCCGGCTTGGCCGGGTGACCGAGGTCACGCCGCTGGAGGGAGAGGCGCCGAAAGGCGTCGCCCAGGTGGTGGTGGGCGAGGCGACGGTGATGCTGCCGCTGGCGGGGGTCATCGACTTCGCCGCCGAGCGGGCACGGCTGCTGAAGGCGCGCGGCGCCGCCGAGGGCGATGCGAAGAAGATCGAGGCGAAGCTCGGCAACGCCGATTTCGTCGCCCGCGCCAAGGAGGAGGTGGTGGAGGAGAACCGCGAGCGGCTGGTCGCGGCGAAGGCCGAGATCGCCCGGCTGGATGCGGCGCTGGCGCGGATCGCGGGGTAGCCCCGCGGCCCGGCCGCGCCCCAGCCGCTACCCCGCCGAGGCGCCGCTGAGCTTGACCAGCCGGCGCATGATCGGCTCCTGCGTGCGGATGTAGGCGGCATACTCCTCGGGCCCGACCGGCCAGGGTGTTGCGCCATTGTCGGTGAAGCTGCGGATCAGCTCCGGCCGTTGCAGCGCCTGATGTGCCAGGCTTGCCATCCGCAGGACCTGGGCCGGCGGCAGGCCGGCCGGGGCGATCATCCCGTTCCAGCTGGTCAGGTCGAACCCCGGCAGGAATTCCGCCAGGGCCGGCAGATCGGGCAGCAGCCGGTTGCGCTCCGGGCTGGTCACCGCCAGGGCGCGCACCTTGCCGTCGCGGATGGCGCCGATCGGGCCGGCGAGGTTGTCGACCATGACATGCACCTGCCCGGCCATCAGGTCGAGCAGCGCCGGGGCGCCGCCGCGGTACTGCACGAAAGGCATGTCGGTGCCGGTCATCATCTTGAACATCTCGGCGCAGAGATGCGGCGTGGTGCCGGCGCCGCCGGTCGCGTAATTGTACTTGCCCGGACTGGCCTTCAGCAGCGCGATCAGCTCCGGCACGCTGCGCGCCGGCACGTCGTTGTTGATGAAGAGAATATTGGGTTGGCGGTAGAGCCCGGTGATGAAGCTGTAATCCCGCATCGGGTCGTAGGGCAGCGTGGGAAAGAGCGAGGGCGCGATAGCGAGGTTGGCGACGCCGCCAAGCCCCACCGTATAGCCATCCGGCCGGGCCTTCGCGATGGCGTCGCTGCCCACCGTGCCGCCGGCGCCGGTGCGGTTCTCCACCACGAATTGCTGGCCGGTGATCTGGGTCATCGCCTGGCAGAAGACCCGGGACAGGATGTCGTTGGCGCCGCCCGCGGCGTAGAGGTTGATGTAGCGCACCGGCTGCCGTGGCCAGTCGCCGGCCTCCGCCTGGGCGCGGGCGAGGCTGGGCAGGGCGAGGCTGGCGGCAAGCAGCAGGCGGCGGGTTGGGCTGGGCTCGGACATGCTGGGGCTCCCTTGGCTCGGCTCTGCGGCCGCTGCCGGTAATCTGCCGCGCCGCGGGCCACCGAGGCCAGCGCAAACGGCTGCGGCCCACAGCCTTGGCAACCCGCCACCAAAAAACTAAAGGGTTCCCAGGGCCCTTCGGCCCTTGGCGGAGATCCAGGAGGCAGCGCCTCCTGGCGGGGTTCGGGGCGGAGCCCCGATACGGAGGAACGCATGACCGAGTGGGACAAGTCGAAGCTGCCGAGCCGCCACGTGACCGTGGGCGCGGAGCGCGCCCCGCACCGCAGCTACTACTACGCCATGGGCCTGACCGAGGCCGAGATCGACCAGCCCTTCGTCGGCGTCGCCACCTGCTGGAACGAGGCGGCGCCCTGCAACATCGACCTCTCCCGCCAGGCGCAGAGCGTGAAGAAGGGCGTCAAGGAAGCCCACGGCACGCCGCGCGAATTCACCACCATCACCGTCACCGACGGCATTGCCATGGGCCACCAGGGGATGAAATCCTCCCTGGCCAGCCGCGACGCCATCGCCGATACGGTGGAACTGACGGTGCGCGGCCATTGCTATGACGCGCTGGTCGGCCTCGCCGGCTGCGACAAGTCGCTGCCCGGCATGATGATGGCCATGCTGCGGCTGAACGTGCCGAGCGTCTTCATGTATGGCGGCTCGATCCTGCCCGGGAAGTTCAAGGGCCGCGACGTCACCGTCGTGGATGTGTTCGAGGCGGTCGGCCAGCACGCCGCCGGCAACATGTCGGAAGAGGAGCTGCACGAGCTGGAATGCGTCGCCTGCCCGAGCGCTGGCGCCTGCGGCGGCCAGTTCACCGCCAATACCATGGCCACCGTGAGCGAGGCGATCGGCCTCGCCCTGCCCGGTTCCGCCGGCACCCCGGCACCCTATGAGGAGCGCGACCGCTGGGCCCTGGAGTCGGGCAAGGCGGTGATGAATCTGGTGAAGCTGAACCTGCGCCCGCGCGACATCGTCACCCGCAAGGCGCTGGAGAATGCCGCGGTCGTGGTCGGCGCCACCGGCGGCTCGACCAATGCCGGGCTGCACCTGCCGGCGATGGCGCATGAGGCGGGCATCGACTTCACCATGGATGATGTGGTGGAGATCATGCGCCGCACGCCCTACATCGCCGACCTCAAGCCGGGCGGCAAGTATGTCGCCTACGATGTCTACAAGGTCGGCGGCATCCCGGTGATCATCAAGGCGCTGCTGGATGCCGGGCTGCTGCATGGCGACTGCATGACCGTCACCGGCAAGACCCTGGCGGAGAACCACAAGGATGTGGTCTTCCCGCTCGACCAGGATGTCATCTACCCGGTCAGCCAGGCGATCTCGAAGACCGGCGGCGTGGTCGGGCTGAAGGGCAACCTGGCGCCGGACGGCGGCATCGTGAAGATTGCCGGCATGAAGACGCTACGCTTCGAAGGCTCCGCCCTCTGCTTCGACAGCGAGGAGGAAGCCTTCCGCGCCGTCGAACAGCGCGCCTACAAGGCGGGCGACGTCATCGTCATCCGCTATGAAGGCCCGAAAGGCGGCCCTGGCATGCGCGAGATGCTCTCCACCACCGCGGCGATCTACGGCCAGGGCATGGGCGAGAGCGTGGCGCTGATCACCGATGGCCGCTTCTCCGGCGCGACCCGCGGCTTCTGCATCGGCCATGTCGGGCCGGAAGCCGCGGTCGGCGGGCCTATCGCGCTGCTGCAGAACGGCGACAGGATCATCATCGACGCTGCCAAGGGCACCATCGACATGCTGGTCGATGACGCCGAGATGGCGAAGCGCCGCGCCGCCTGGAAGCCACGCAAGACCGACTACAACTCCGGCGCGCTATGGAAATATGCCCAGCTCGTCGGGCCGGCGCATCGCGGCGCCGTCACCCATCCGGGCGGCGCGGCGGAAACCCACAGCTACGCCGATCAGTAGCTGGGTGCGCGGCCGGGGCCTGCCCCGGCCGCGGCCCCCTGCTGGCCCTGGCGCTGCCGCTGCCCTACCGTCCTGGGCGGAGGATTCGCCTATGACGACCAAGATGACCACGGCGCTGCCCGCCGCCACGCTGAGCGCCGCCCCCGTCGCGGCGCAGACCGTGGCCTTCGAGATCACCTCGACCGAAAGCTTTGCCGAGGGCCAGGATTTCGGCGCCGGCCCTTATCTGCGCATCGCCGGCATCGCCCGGGGTGAGCTGGACCCGGCCAACCCCCGCAACGCCATCATCGCCGACCTCGCCCTGGCGCCACGCAATGCCGCCGGGCGGGTGGAGTATGCGACCGAGGTGGTGATCCTCCGCCCCGCCGATCCGGCGCGGGCCAATGGCCGGCTGCTGTACGACGTCACCAACCGCGGCCGGAAGATGGTCTTCGCAGCGGTGTATGAGGGCCATCGTGCCTCGCCGGCGGAGCAGAACGCCATGCGCGGTGCCGCCGCGGCCGGCAATGCCATCCCGCTGCGCAGCGGCACCGCCATTGTCTGGTCCGGCTGGGACCCGGAGGCGCCGCGTGCCAATGACGGGCTGCGGATCGAGATCCCGATGCTGCCCGGGGTCACCGGCATGGTCCGGGATGAATTCGTCTTCGGCACCCGCATCAACCCGGCCGACCGGCCGGCCGCGCCGCTGAGCTACCCCGTGGCCGACACTGATCCGGCCAGGGCGCGGCTGACAGTGCGGCGCACCCGCGGTGCCGCGCCGCAACCGGTCGGGGCCTGGGAATACGCCGGGCCGCGCGCCATCCGCCTGCTGCCGGAGGGCACGCGCTTCGAGGCCGGCAGCATCTATGAGTTCACCTATCCGGCGGGCGGTGCCCGGCCCCTCGGCATCGGCTTCGCGGCGACGCGCGACCTGGTCAGCTTCCTGCGCCACGCCGAAGCGGATGCCGCGGGGCGGCCCAGCCCGCTGGCCGGGATGCTGCCGCGCCACGCCTTCGCCATCGGCATCAGCCAGGCCGGACGATACCTGCGCCACCACATCGACCTTGGGATGAACGCCGATACCGCGGGGCGGCGGGTGTTCGACGGCGTGCTCTCCCACATCGCCGGCGCCGGGCGGGTATTCATCAACGAACGCTTCGGCCAGCCCGACCGCACCGCCACCTGGCACGAGGATTTCGCCTTCCCGGAGGTCTGGTTCCCGATGGCCGCCGCGCCGGCGACCGACCCGATCTCCGGCCGCAGCGACGGGCTGCTGCGGGACGCCACCACCGACCCGCTGCTGATGGAGGTGAACACCTCCACCGAGTACTGGCAGAAGGGCGCTTCGCTGATCCACACCAACCCGGATGGCACCCGTGACCTGCCGGCGCCGCAGAATGCGCGGCAGTATCTGGTGGCCGGGACCAAGCACGGCGGCCGCAGCGGCGCCACCACCGAGCGGGGCAACGCTTTCCATCCCAACAACCCACATTCCGCCAGCCCGCTGCTGCGGGCCCTGCAGGCGGCGATGGAGGAGTGGGTGGAGCGCGGCGTCGCACCGCCCGAAAGCCGCGTGCCCCGTCTGGCCGACGGCACGCTGGTACCGGGGGAGGCGGCGATCGCCAGTTTCCCCGCAGTGCCCGGGATACTCCTTCCACGCTTCGTCACGCCGATCGCCCCGGTGGCGGATTGGGTCGCCGGGATCCGCGGCCCGGAAGAGGCCTGGCGGCCGCTGGTGCCGGCGGTGGATGCGGACGGCAATGAACTCGGCGGGGTGCGGCTGCCCGACATCGCCGTGCCGCGCGGCACCTACACCGGCTGGAACCTCTATGCCGCCGAGGGGCTGCAGGGCGAGCTTTGCGACCGCGAGGGCAGCTTCCTGGTTTTCGCGCCGGATGCGGCGACGCGGCAGGCGAGCGGCGATCCGCGCCCGAGCCTGGCCGAGCGCTACGCGACACCGGCCGCTTATGTGGCGGCGGTGCGTGCCGCGGCGGAGGCGCTGGTGGCGAAACGGCTGCTGCTGGCGGAGGATGTCACCAGCTTCGTGGCACAGGCCGAGAGCCTGCATTAAAGCGGCGCCGGGCGAGCGCCCATCCGGTGCTCGCCCGGGTCATGGCGGCCCTGAAAGTGCCAAGGTCCAGGGCCGTCGGTGTAAGGTTTGGACGCCGAAGACGTCCAACGAGGGGAGCCCCGCTCCCCTCGCAACGCTAGCCGCCCAGCGCCACCCGGATCGCCGCCAGCGCCTCATCTGCCTTGCCGCCATCCGGCCCGCCGGCCTGCGCCATCTCCGGCCGGCCGCCGCCGCCCTTGCCGCCGACCGCCGCTGCCGCGGCGCGCACCAGCGCCACCGCATCGGCCTTGCCCTTCGCCGCCTCGGCCAGGCCGACGACGATGCTGGCCTTGCCTTCGGCGGTCGAGACCAGCGCCACAACCTCAACATCGCCGCCTTTCAGGATCGCCTCGGCAATGCCCTTCAGGTCGCGCGCCGGCGTCTCGCCCAGGTTGCGCAGCGCGACTGCCAGCCCGTTGATCGTCTCCACCGCCGCCGCGCCGCCGCCGGTCGCCAACTGCTTGCGCAGCTCGGCCAAGTCACGCTCCAGCTTGCGGCGCTCCTCGACCAGCGCGGCGACCCGGGCCGGCACCTCGGCTGGCGCAACCCTGAGCGCCGCCGCCGCCTCCCGCAGCCGCATCTCGGACTCCTCGATCAGCCGCAGCGCCGCCTCGCCGGTGACGGCCTCCACGCGGCGCACGCCGGCGGCGACGGCGCCTTCCGAGACGATCTTGAACAGGCCGATGTCGCCGGTCCGGCGCACGTGGGTACCGCCGCAAAGCTCCAGCGAATAGACGCCGAATTTCTCCGTGGCCGCCGGGTCATGGCCCATGGCGACGACGCGCACCTCATCGCCGTATTTCTCGCCAAACAGTGCCATGGCGCCGATCTGCACCGCGGCATCCGGCGTCATCAGCCGCGTCGTCACCTCGGCGTTCTCGCGGATGCGGGCATTCACCTCCGCCTCGGTCCAGGCGAGGTCGGCATCGGTCATCGGCGTCGGCTGGGAGATGTCGAAGCGCAGCCGGTCCGGCGCGTTCAGTGAGCCCTTCTGCGCCACATGGGTGCCGAGCCGGCGGCGCAGCGCCTCATGCAGCAGATGCGTCGCGCTGTGGTGGGCGCGGATATTGCCGCGCCGGACGTGGTCCACCTCGGCCTGCACCGCGAGGCCGGGGGTCGCCTCGCCATGCGCCACCGTGCCGATATGGACAAACAGCTCGCCCAGCTTCTTCTGGGTGTCGCGGATGATGATGCGGCAGGCCTCGCCGGCGGAGATCAGCCCGGTGTCGCCGACCTGGCCGCCGCTCTCGGCGTAGAAGGGCGTCTGGTTCAGCACCACGGCCACCTCGGCGCCCACCGGGGCGCGGTCCACCGGCTTGCCGTCGTGGACGATGGCCAGGATCTCGGCCTCGGCGGTTTCGGTCGAGTAGCCCAGGAATTCCGTGGCGCCGAGCTTCTCCTTCAGGTCGAACCAGACCGTCTCGGTCGCGGCCTCGCCGCTGCCGGCCCAGGCGGCGCGGGCGCGGCGCTTCTGCTCGGCCATCGCCGCCTCGAAGCCGGCGACATCCACATGCTTGCCCTCGGCGCGCAATGCGTCCTGCGTCAGGTCGAGGGGGAAGCCATAGGTATCGTAGAGGCGGAAGGCGACCTCGCCAGGCAACGTGCCCTGGGTGCCGAGCCGTCCCGCCTCCTCCGCCAGCAGGCCAAGGCCGCGTTCCAGCAGGCTGCGGAACCGCGTCTCCTCCAGCTTCAGCGTTTCGGTCACCAGCGCCTCGGCGCGGACGATCTCCGGGTAGGCCGCGCCCATCTGGCGGATCAGGGTGGGGACCAGCCGATGCAGCAGCGGCTCCCGGCTGCCCATCAGATGGGCGTGGCGCATGGCGCGGCGCAGGATGCGGCGCAGCACATAGCCCCGGCCCTCGTTGGAGGGCAGCACGCCATCGGCAATGAGGAAGGTGCCGGCGCGCAGATGGTCGGCGACGACGCGGTGGCTGACCTTCCAGCGGCCGTCAGGGTCCTGCCCGGTCGCCTCCGCCGAAGCGAGGATCAGCGCCCGCAGCGTGTCGGTGTCGTAATTGTCGTGCCTGCCCTGGAGGATGGCGGCGAAGCGCTCCAACCCCATGCCGGTATCGATCGAGGGGCGTGGCAGCGGCACACGGGTGCCGGGCGGGCCTTCCTCGAACTGCATGAAGACCAGGTTCCAGATCTCGATGAACCGGTCGCCATCCTCATCCGGAGAGCCGGGCGGGCCGCCGGGGATCTTGTCGCCATGGTCGAAGAAGATCTCGGAACAGGGGCCGCAGGGGCCGGTGTCGCCCATACGCCAGAAATTATCCGCGGTCGGGATGCGGATGATCCGGCTGTCCGGCAGGCCGGCAATCTTCTTCCAGTAGACCGGGGCTTCCTCATCCTCGGAATAGACGGTGACCAGCAGCCGATCCTTCGGCAGGGCGAAGTCCCTGGTCAGCAGCTCCCAGGCGTGGCCGATAGCCTGTTCCTTGAAGTAGTCGCCGAAGCTGAAATTCCCCAGCATCTCGAAGAAGGTATGGTGCCGGGCGGTGTAGCCGACATTGTCCAGGTCGTTGTGCTTGCCGCCGGCCCGGACGCATTTCTGCGCCGTGGTCGCGCGGCTGTAGGCGCGCTTCTCCTGGCCGGTGAAGACGTTCTTGAACTGGACCATGCCGCTGTTGGCGAACATCAAGGTCGGGTCGTTGCGCGGGACCAGCGGCGAGCTCTCGACCACCTGATGGCCATTGCGGGCGAAGTAGTCGAGGAAGGTGGCGCGGATGTCGTTGCTGCTGGTCATCGCTGTCCATTTGCCCCCGGGGCGGGGTTCCTGTCTCCTGGCCCGCGCGCGATCCGGCCCGCGGCGCCGAAATCCGTCCTACCGCGCGGCGGGAGGGCAGTCGAGTGGCGCCGCCCCGGCTGGCGGCACCCGTTGCACCTGGTGACGTTCCGTGTGGCGCGGCAACCACCGCGCGGGGCGCCCGTTTCCCCCCAGCGTGTCGGCACGGGGTTCCGTGCCGCGCCCCGAGGGAAACACCCAAGGGAAACACAAGGAGGCACCCGCATGGCCGACAGCATCCGCGACCTGCTTGAGATGTCGTTGCAAGACACCTACAGCGCCGAGACCCAGATCCTCGAAGCCCTGCCGAACATGCAGAAGGCGGCGACCAGCCCGAAGCTGAAGCAGGCCTTCCAGGAACACCTCGCTGTCACCAAGCGCCAGGTTGAGCGGCTGGAGCAGGTCTGCAAGGCGCTCGGCATCGAGCCCGAGGGTGAGACCTGCGAGGCGATGGAGGGCCTCGTCGAGGAAGGCGAGGAGATGATCGAGGAGTTGAGTCAGGGGCCGGTGCTCGACGCCGCCCTGATCGGCGCCGCGCAGAAGGTGGAACACTATGAGATGGCCGCCTATGGCACGCTGACCGCCATGCTGAAGGCGATGGGCGAGCAGAAGAGCGCCGATCTGATGGCGCAGACGCTGAAGGAGGAGAAGGACACCGACGAGCTGCTGACCGAGATCGCCGAAGGCGAGGTGAACCCCGCCGCGCTCGGCCAGAAGCCGGCGAATGACCAGAAGGCGAGCCGCGGCGCCGCCTGATGCGAAACGGGCGCCCGGGGATGCTCCCCAGGCGCCCGCCCTGCCCCGGCCTATTCGGCCGCGGCGCTGTCCTCGGTGTTCTCCTCGCCGGCCACCAGCATGGCATTGGCGACGACGCCGGCCTGGGACCGCACCTTCTGCTCGATGGTGGCCGCCAGCGCCGGATTGTCGCGCAGGAAGAGCTTGGCGTTCTCCCGTCCCTGGCCGATCCGCTGGCCCTCGGCACTGAACCAGGCACCCGACTTCTCGACCACCCCGGCCTTGACGCCGAGGTCGATCAGCTCGCCGAGCTTGGAGATGCCCTCGCCGTACATGATGTCGAAGTCGACGACGCGGAACGGCGGCGCCATCTTGTTCTTCACCACCTTCACCCGGGTCTGGTTGCCGACCACGCTCTCGCGGTCCTTGATCGCGCCGGTACGGCGGATCTCGAGGCGGACGGAGGCATAGAATTTCAGCGCATTGCCGCCGGTGGTGGTCTCCGGGTTGCCGAACATGACGCCGATCTTGAGCCGGATCTGGTTCAGGAAGATCAGCAGGCAGTTGGAGCGGGAGACGGTGCCGGTCAGCTTGCGCAGCGCCTGGGACATCAGCCGGGCGTGCAGGCCGACATGGCTGTCGCCCATCTCGCCTTCCAGCTCGGCCCGCGGCACCAGCGCCGCGACGCTGTCGACCACCAGCACGTCGATGGCGCCGGAGCGCACCAGCGTGTCGCAGATCTCGAGTGCCTGCTCACCGGCATCGGGCTGGCTGATCAGCATGTTGTCGATGTCGACGCCCAGCTTCTTCGCATAGCCTGGGTCGAGCGCATGCTCGGCGTCGATGAAGGCGCAGGTGCCACCCTTCTTCTGCGCCTCGGCGATCATGTGCAGCGCCAGGGTGGTCTTGCCCGAGCTTTCCGGCCCATAGATCTCGATGATACGGCCCTTCGGCACGCCGCCGATGCCGAGGGCGATGTCGAGCCCGAGCGAGCCGGTGGAGACCACCTCGATCTCGCCATCCATCGCTTGGCGCGCGCCCATGCGCATGATCGAGCCCTTGCCGAAGGCCCGCTCGATCTGGCTCAGCGCGGCGTCGAGCGCCTTTCCCTTATCCATATCTGGCTATCCCCGCTGTTGCGCGCCGCTGCCCCGTCCCTGCAACTGCGCCCTGGCCCGCCCTGGGCCCGGCACAACCATTGCGCGCAGGGGACGGGTTGTGCCGTCCGAATCTTAACACGCAGCCGAATCGTTTTGGAACACTACCGCAACCGAATTCGCAGCGTCCTTCCGCTGCGGCCTGACGAATATGGTCCGGCTGACGCCGAAGCACAAGAACATTTAGTAAACATCAAGCGTGCTCCGGCTGATTTCCTCATCCGCCACAACCTTCGCGGGCATTGCCCGCTCCAGCATGTGAAGCAGCTCCTGGGGCACATAGGGCTTTGCCAGGAATCGGAAGCCCTCATCCTCGAAATCCTGGCCAAGCGCCGATTTGGCATAGCCCGAGAGCAGCACCACCGGCAGCCCCGGCCAGCGTTGCCGCAGCATCCGGGCCAGTGCCACCCCGTCCATGCCCGGCATCGCCACATCGCTGATCAACGCCGCCGGCACCATGCCCGCCTCTATCAACTCGAGCGCCGCTTCGGCGCAATCCGCCACCACCACGGCATGCCCCGCCCGCTGCACCAGCCGTTCCGCCAGCCGGGCCAGCGAGGCCTCGTCCTCCACCAGAAGTACCGGCCGCCTCTCGCCCGCCGTCACGGCCGGAGCGGGTGGCGCCGGCGCAGCCGGCAGTTCCGCCTGGGCATCCTGCCGCGGCAGGTGGATGCGGAAGCAGCTCCCCTCCCCCGGCCGGCTGGTGACGTCGATATGGCCGCCGAACTGGGCGACGATACCCTGCACCGTCGCCAGGCCGAGGCCGGTGCCGCCCTTGTCCGGCCGCGTGGTGAAGAAGGGCTCGAACAGCCGCGGCAGCACCTCGGGTGGCATCCCGTTGCCGGTGTCGGTCACCTCCAGCACCGCATAGCACCCCGGCGGCAGGGCGCCCGGCCCCTCGCCTTCCGGCCGCAGCACCACCGCATGCCCGGTGGCGATCCGTAGCGTGCCGCCGGCCGGCATTGCCTCCCGCGCATTGGCGGCGAGGTTGAGGATCACCTGGTCGAGTTGCACGGGATCGACCCGCACCCGCCGCCCCGGCGCCTCCAGCCGCAGCTCCAGCACAATGGCCTCGCCAAGCAGCCGGCGCAGCAGCGGGGCGATGCCGGCAACCGCGGCGTTCAGCTCCAGGATGCGCGGTTGCAGCCGGTGCTGCCGGGCGAAGGCAAGCAAATGGGCGACCAGCGCCGCGCCGCGCCGGGCGGCATCCTCCACCGCCGCCACATCCGCCGCCTGGGCCGGGCTGACCCCGGCGGCCCGGATCGCCCCGACGCCTCCGACGACGACGGCGAGCAGATTGTTGAAGTCATGCGCGATGCCGCCAGCCAGCCGGCCGATGGTCTCGAGCCGCCCGGCTGAGGTCAACCGCGCCTCAACCCGCCGCGCCGCGGTGCGGTCGCCGACCCGCAGCAGCAGCGGCGCCCCGGCACCTGCTGGCAGTGCCTCAACCGAGATTTCCCAGCTCGCATCCTCAGGCGCGGTGGGACCGGCCGGGGTGGCCGCCAGGGGTGCCGCCGCCCGACCGGCCAAGGCCTCGGCCAGAAGGGTCGCCAGCGCCGCGCGCTCCGCCGGCACCACCAGCTGGGCCACCGCCAGCCCAGGCCGGACCGGCACCGCCAGCCCGGCCAGCCGGCCGAGCGCCGGGTTGGCAGCGAGAATGGCCCCGCTGGCATCGAGCAGCGCCATGCCCTCCGGTGCCGCACCAAAAAGGAGCCGGAACGCCTCCCCCGAGCCCCTGCCGCGGCCGAGGAAGCCTGGCCAGCCGCCTGCCGGTCGCGGCTGCCGGGCGCCTCGGCCCATGTCGTGGCGCGGCTCAGCCACCCGTCATCCCCAGCCGGCTTCCCTGCAGGCGCCAGACATAGGCGATGATCTCGGCCACCGCCTGCCAATGCTCGGCGGGAATCTCGGTATCCGGTTCCAGCCTGAACAGGGCGCGGGCGAGCGGCGGGTTGGAGACGATCGGCACGCCATGCTCCTCGGCCGCCGTGCGGATGCGCGCGGCCATCGCATCCGCCCCCTTGGCCACCAGCTTCGGCGCCGCGGATTGCCCCTGCTGGTAGGTCAGAGCCACAGCGTAATGAGTTGGGTTCGTTATGACAACCGTGGCCTTCGGCACCTGCGCCAGCATCCGGCGCCGCGCCCTGGTCTCGCGGATCTGCCGCAGCCGTGCCCTGACATGCGGGTCGCCCTCGCTCTCGCGCTGCTCCTGCTTCACCTCCTCGCGGCTCATTCGCAGCTTGCGCAGGTGCCGCCAGCGGACCCAGAGCAGGTCGAGCAGGGCAAGGCCGCCGAAGGCCAGCAGCATCGCCACCAGCAGCCGCAGCACGCCGCGCCCGGCGTCCCGCAGCAGCATCGCCGCCGGCTGGTGCGGCGCCGCCCGCAGCACCTCCGGCTCCACCGCCAGCCACAGCGCCCCGCCGACCACGTCAAGCTTCAGCAGGGTGCGAAGCAGCTCCGCCAACCCTTCCGCCCCGAACAGCCGGCCGAGTGCCGCCAGCGGGCTGAGCCGTGCCAGATCCGGCGCCAGCTTCTGCCAATGCAGCCCTGGGCCGGTCTGCGCCAGACTGGCGAAGATTGCGGCCATCGCCACCAGCCCCAGCACCGGCAGCAGCACCAGGGCGGAGGCGCGCAGCAGCGCCTCCACCGCCGGCAGGCCGCCGGCCAGGTTCGGCGCCTCGAACACCAGACGCATCGCCCGCAGCCATTCCAGCCCAAGCGGCGGCAGCGCCATGAAGCCGGCGAGGGTCGCCGCCAGCAGGGTGGCGAATCCCACCGCCTCACGGGAGAGCGCGACCTGGCCTTCCTCGCGCGCCTTGTCGAGCCGGCGCTGCGAGGGGGCTTCAGTGCGATCCTCGGCCTCCTTGCCATTCTCCCCGGCCATGGCTCAGGGCGGGCCCGTCATGGCGAGAAAGCCGTCGTGGCTGCTGGCCAGCCAGACGCCGGCCAGCGACGGCAGCACCAGCATGAGCAGCAGCAGCCCGCCGATGATCTGCACCGGCGCTGCCAGGGCGAAGACCTGCACCTGCGGCGCCACCCTGGCCAGCAGGGCCAGGGCGAAATTGCCGAGAATGCCGGCCAGCACCAGCGGCCCGGCCAGCCGCAGCGCGACGCCGAGACTGTCCGCCAGCCCCTGCGCCAGCGCCTCCGCCGTGCTGCCGAGCGGCAGCGGCGCGCCCGGCGGCAGCAGCGCATAGCTCCGCACCAACCCTTCCAGCGGGATGGCATAGAGCCCGCTGGCCAGCACCAGGGTGGCGGCGAACAGCGCAAACAGCCGGCCGGTGGCGGTGGATTGCGCCCCCAGCATCGGGTCGGTCTGCAGCGGGCTGCTGAGCCCGATCATCAGCGCCACCATCTGCCCGGCCTGCGCCATCGCCAGCGCCACCAGCCGGCCCAGCATGCCGAACCGCAGCCCGATGGCGGTCTCACCCAGCAGCAGCCGCAGCAGCTCCGGCAGCTCGGCCGGCAGCGGCGGCAGGCCGGCGGCCAGCGGCGGCAGCAGCAACGCCACCAGCGCCAGCGCCAGGGCGAGGCGGAGGGCGACCGGCACCTCCTGCTCGCCAAGGCCGGGCAGCAGCATCACCGCCCCGCCGAGCCGTGCCAGCAGCAGCATCGACTGGAAGGCGAGATCGGGCAGCGCCTCCCAGCTCATGGCAGGCCGCCAACGGCGACGATGCGGTCGAACAGCCCGACGGCATAGCCGCGCATGGAGCCGACCATGGCCGGCCCCAGCAGCAGCAGCACCATTCCCATGACGGCGAGCTTGGGCAGGAAGGCGAGCGTCGCCTCCTGGATCTGGGTCAGCGCCTGCAGGATGGAGATGATGAGGCCGATCACCAGCATCGCCGCCAGCGGCGGCCCGGCCAGCTGCACCGCCATCCAGAGTGCCTCGCGCACCGCGAGAGAGGTGGGGGTCTCGTCCATCGCCCGCCTCCTGCGGGTGTTGCGGCCACCCGTATTGGGTGGCGTTGAAGATGGCGCCGGCTTCACACCGCCACCCTGCCGTCATGCGCGGGTCGAGCCCGCGCATGACGGTTACCGCAGCCGGCTAGATCGGCATGCGCATCACATCCTGATAGGCGGCCACCATGCGGTCTCGCACCGCGACTGCGGTCTGCAGCGCGAGTTCGGCGCGCGACACCGCCAGCACCACATCGGTGACGCTGCCCTGGCCGAGCATCGACTGGCTGGTCGCGGCATCGGCGCTGCGGCCAAGGTCCACCGCGCTTTCCACCGCGCGCCGCAGGGTGGCGCCGAAGCCGCCTTCGGCCCCGCCCACGCCCTCACCGGCCGCCGCGGCGCGATAGGCCGCCGCCGCCTGCGCCGGGGCGATCGGGGCTGGCATCAGCGCAGCGCCTCGATGGTGCGGGTCAGCATGCCGCGTGTGGTCTCCAGCACCGAGAGGTTGGCGCTGTAGCTGCGCTGGGCCTCCCGCATGTCCATCATCTCGACCAGACTGTCGACGTTGGGGCGCATGACGTAGCCGCGGGCGTCGGCCGCCGGGTGGCCGGGGTCGTAGTCCTGGCGGAACTCGCCGGGCGCGGTGCCGACGCGGCTGACCCGCACCGTCTCCATCCCCGCCTGGCGGTCCAGCCGGTTGGCGAAAGTCACGGTTTTGCGGCGATAGGGGTCGGCGCCGGGCGACTGGCCGGTGCTGTCCCGGTTGGCGAGGTTCTCCGCCACCACCCGCAGCCGCGTCGACTGCGCCTGCATGCCGGCGGCCGAGATGCGTAAAGCCTGATCGAGATCCATGCGGCCTGCCTTCCGTGCGAGGATTACTGCTGCCGGCCCAGCGCAGTGCGGAACATGCCGAGCCAGCGGCGATGCAGGCCGGTGGCCAGCGCATGCGCCGTATCGGTGTCCGCCACCCGCATCGCCTCCCGGTCCAGGGAGACGGCATTGCCATTCGGCGCCCGTTCCACGGCGCCGCGGTCGGGCCGTGCCAGTGGCTCACCCCGGCGCTGGGCGATGTGCTGGCCATCGGTGCGCGCCAATGCCACGCCGCCGCCCCGCGCCAGCAGCGCGGCGAAGGGGGTGATGTCGCGCGGCCGGTAGCCGGGCGTATCGGCATTGGCGATGTTCTGCGCCAGCACCGCCTGCCGGGTGTCCAGCCAAGCCAGGCGGCGTTCGGCAAGGGCGATGGTCGAGGTGCGCGAGGGGTCCATGCGCCCGATATGCCGCAATTCCGCAAAGGGAACGTTAAGCCGGGCGGCGGCCATCGGCGGCAGTGCCGGTGCCGTCGCAAGCATCGCTTAACCTGGCCATGCGAGCATCCCGGCATGACCCAAGGCCCCGGTGCGGAACCGCTGACCCTGCCGATCCTCACCGCCATCCAATCCATGCAGGGCACGGTGACGCTGGCCCGCATCCTGGCGCAGGGCGGGCGGCAGATCGACCTCGCCGGGCTGGATGCCGAAGCGGCGCGGCTCTGCACCGCGGTCGCCCTGCTGCCGGCCTTCGCCGCAAGGCCGCTACGCCCGGCGCTGGAGGCGCTGGTGGCGGAGGTGGAGGGCCTGGCCGCAGCGCTGCCGAGCCCGCCGGCTGAAGCCTGAGCACCGCCTGAACCCCCAACCGCCGGCAGGAGGCCGCGGGATGAGTCTGGAGATGGGACACTGGCTGCAGGCCGCGGCGGCGCTCGCCGTTGTGCTGCTGCTGATCTGGCTGACCGGCCGGGCCTTCCGCGCCGGCGGCGGCGCCCCCCGCACCGGCCGTCGCCTCGCCGTGCAGGAGGTGCTGGCGCTCGATCCGCGCCGCCGCCTGCTGCTGCTGCGCTGCGACGGGCGGGAGGTACTGCTGTTGACCGGTGGCGGCCAGGATACGGTCGTCGGCTGGCTGCCGCCTGCGCCGGGGTCGGCGCCGTGACCCGCTGGCTCGTCGCGCTGCTGCTGGTTGGGGGCGCGCTGCCGGCGGCGGCACAGAGCGTCAGCATCGACCTTGGCGCCGCCGGTCAGGTGGGCGCGACCTCACGCATCATCCAGCTCACGGCGCTGATCGGGGTGCTGTCGCTGGCACCCTCACTGCTGGTGATGGCCACCGCCTTCACCCGCATCGCCATCGTGCTGTCGTTGCTGCGCAGTGCCATCGGCGCCCAGGGCGTGCCGCCCAACCCGGTGCTGATCGGGCTGGCGCTGTTCCTGACCCTCTTCGTCATGCAGCCGGTGCTGGAGGAAAGCTGGCGGGCCGGGCTGGCACCGCTGATGGAAGGCCAGGTCGGCGAGCTGGAGGGGCTGGCCGCCACGGCCGAACCCTTTCGCGGCTTCATGGCGGCGCAGGTGCGGGAAGGCGATCTGGCGCTCTTCATGGACCTCGCCCGCCTGCCGCCACTGCCCGAGGCTGCGCGGCCGGATCAACTGCCTTGGCGGGCGCTGCTGCCGGCCTTCCTGGTCAGCGAGTTGAAGCGCGCCTTCGAGATCGGCTTCCTGCTGTTCCTGCCCTTCCTCGTCATCGACATGGTAGTGGCCAGCCTGCTGATGTCGCTCGGCATGATGATGCTGCCGCCGAACGTGGTCTCACTGCCGTTCAAGCTGATCTTCTTCGTGTTGGTCGATGGCTGGCGGCTGGTGGCGGGCAGCCTGGTGCAGGGCTTCGCCTCCGGATAGCGGCCGGGGACGCGGGATTCCGTTCCGACGACGCAGCCCATGCCCTAGGCTTCAGCCCGTCGAGGCGGAAGGACTCCCCGATGCGCGGCCTGCCCCTGCTGGTTCTGCTGCTGCTTGCGCTGTCCGGGCCGGCGCGCGCCCAGCCGGAGGCCACGCCCGCCGCGGGGCGCGAAAGCGACATGGATACGCTCTGCAGCCTGCCCGGGTGGCTGTCCGGTGGCGGCACCGCCGGCAACCCCGGGCGTACCGCCCGCGCCATCGCCCAATGGATCGACTTCCAGCGGCTGGGCAGTCTCCGGATCGACCGCGACGTGAAGCAGATCTCGGGTGCCGAGGCGATCGTCCTGGTGTCGGTGCTCAAGCCGGAGGCGATGCCCGATGCCGTTTGGAACGGCGGCTATTTCATGGCCATCGCCTATCGCGGCGAGCCCGGCACCCTGCCGCCCCCCGATGGCAGGGGCGTGCTGGTCGCCCGGGTCGATCCGCCCATCCCGGAGAAGGGCATCACCCCGACCCGCATCGCCTTCCGCCCGCCGGAGACCGGCTGGCGCTCGACCTGGCAATTGGCGGTTGCCGTCTGCCTGCGGCCCGCGGTAGCGGAAGGCGCCGCGCCACCCCCCTTCGCCAACCGGCCGGCGATGTTTGGCCTGACCACCGTCACCGTCTCCTCATACTACCTGTCGGTGGCGGCCGGCCTCGGCAGCGTCGGCGTGCTCTATCTGATGCTGGCGCTCGCCGCACGGCAGCTGCACGAGCTGCAGCTGCGGGAGACCGCCTCCCGCGCCCCCGACCGGCGGCCGCTGCAGGCCTGGCTGCGCGCCTTCAGCCCTATCGTCATCAGCCAGGATGCCTTCGGTACCGCCAGCCTCTCGCGCTTCCAGGTGCTGCTCTTCACCCTCGCGGCGGTCGGCGTCTACGCCTATGTGCTGATCCGCACCGGGGAGCTGTCATCGCTGTCGAGCGACGTGCTCTGGCTGCTCGGCATCACCATGGCCGGCTCCGCCCTTGCCTCCATCGCCGGCGGACCAGTGGTATCGACCGGCAACCGGCTGTGGCTGCTGGCGACCGGCGTGCTGGACAATGCGCCGCGCCGGCCGCGCTGGCACGACCTGCTCGGCGCCGATGGCGAGATCGACGTGACCCGGGTGCAGGCCCTCGCCTTCAGCGCCTTCGCCGCCGCGGCGCTGGTGGCCAACGGGCCGAACGACCTGGAACGCTTCGAGGTGCCGGATACGCTGAAATACCTGATCGGCCTGAGCCAGGCAGTCTATGTCGCCGGCAAGGCGCTGCCGCGAGAGACGGCGAAGCAGCTGAACGACGAGCTGCGGCTGCTGCGCGACGCCGAGCGCGACACGCTGCAACACCCCGAGGACACCACCGCCCGCACCGCCTTCGTGCGAGCCCGAACGGCACTGCAGACCTCGCTCGGCGACATCTTCGGCGACCGCTTCCACCCCGAGAAGCTGCGGAACCTTCAGCCGGGCGCGGGGCTCGACACGCCGCCGTCGAGCAACCCCGTCTAGTTGTACAGTCCCGGGGTGTCATGGTCGGGGTGCAGCTTCGCCGCCACTGGGCGCACGCCGAGGTCGCGGGACGTCGCCGGCCGGCAGCCAGTCGCCCGCGTCGGGCGGCGGCAGAATGGCCGGGTACGGCTGAATGGAATAAACAGCGCCTTGCCTGCCAGATTCGCCGATCTCAGCCCGGACGGGAAGCCGGCAGGGTGCCAGCCCGTCCTACCCCGGCCGGATCCCGAAGCGCTGGATCACCCCGCGCCAGCGCACCGTCTCGCTGCTGATCAGCCGCCCGAATTCTTCCGGTGAGGATCCCTCCGCCGCCGAGCCAAGACCCGTATAGGTCGCCTGCAGATCCGCCCGACCGAGCGCCTGGCGCATCCCGGCGGAGAGCGCCGCCAGCACCGGCGCCGGCGTGCCGGCTACGGTCACCAGCCCGTAGAACACCACCGCCTCAGCCTCCGCCAGCCCGGCCTCGGCCATGGTCGGCACCGCCGGAAGCAGCGGCACCCGGCGCGGACCGGCGATGGCCAGCGCGCGCAGGCTGCCGGCCTGCAGCAGCGGCAGCACCGGCGGCAGGCCGGAGAACACCATGTCCAGCCGCCCGGCCAGCAGGTCGTTCGCCATCTCGGCATTGCCGCGATAGGGCACGTGGTTCAATTCAACCCCGGCGGCGGCGGCGAAGACCGCCCCGGCCAGGTGGTTGCTGCTGCCGATGCCGGAGGAGCCGTAGGTCAGCCTGGCCGGCCGGGCCTTCGCCTGGGCGATCAGCGCGCCGAGATCGGCCGCCACCACCGCCGGCCCCACCGCCAGCAGGTTCGGCCCGATCGCCAGCAGCGAGACCGGTGCCAGTTCCGTCGCCACATCATAGGGCATGCGATCGAGCAGCGCCGGGTTGATCGCTAACGGGCCGCTGGTGCCGAGCGCCAGGGTGTGGCCGTCCTTCGCCGCCCGCGCCGCCACCTCCACCCCGATGTTGCCGCCGGCGCCGGCCCGGTTCTCCACCACCACCGGCTGGCCCAGCGCCTCCCCCAGCGGCCCGGCCAGGGCGCGGGCCATGAGGTCCACGGTGCTGCCGGGGCCGAAGGGGGCGATCAGCCGCAGCGGGCGGGTGAAGTGCCCCTGGGCCCGGGCGGCGCCGGACAGCAGGAATGGCGCAGCCAGCGCACCCCGCCGGCCGATCATCGCTTCAGCCCGAGGTCGCCGGCGATGTCGTTGAGGATCTCGCGGTGCTGGAAGCGCCAGCCCGCCGGGGTGCGGACCACCAGATCCTCATAGGTCCCGGCGATGGCCAGCAGCGGCCCGGCTTCGCTCTCCCGCACCATCAGGAAATTCGACTTGACCCGCGCCTGGTCGCCCTCCAGCCGGATGACGATGTTGGTGGTCAGGTGGCGGCGCACCGGCCCCTCCCCCTTCACCGGGACGATGCTGCGGGCCAGCTCGGCGATCGCGCGCGGGCCGCGAGCCTTCTGCGGGATGCGCTTCGGGCCCCATTCGGCGGTTTCGGCGAAGAGCGCGCCGAACGCCTCGAAGCGGCATTCGTCAAGCGCGAAGCAGTATTCGGCAAGCAATTCACGGATCGCCTCGCGATCCTCCAATGCCGCGGACATCCGATCCTCCCGCCTGTTGCGGGCAGGCTCGGGGGCGCGGCGCGGGGTGTCAACCGCCCAGCAGGCGGTCGATGTCGTCCTGGTCAAGATCGGGACCAGCCTGGGCCGCGGCATCCACCGTGTGCAGCACCGCCTTGACCTCCAGCCGCGCCGCCTCCGGCGCCGGGACGATGGCCGGAACCATGCCTTCCAGCATGCTCTCCACCTGCTGCAGGTGCTGGATGGCGCGGCGGATGCGCTGGCCGGTGACGTCCTGGAAGCTGCAGGCCTCGAAGATCGAGTTCACCTTCTCGGACAGCAGCTTCAGCGCCTCGGGGTCCTTGGTGTCGCGGCTGATCCAGTCCTGGATCGCCTCGGCCGCCTCCATGATGGTGTTGGCCGCCGCCTCGGTGGTCTGCACCACCGCCTCCAGCTCGATCCCGCTGTTGCGGGTGGTGCTGGCGGGGTTGGCGACCAGGGTCGCGATCTGCTCATGAATCCGGCCGAGCTGGCCGGAGAGGTTGGCCTCGGAGAAATCGACGATCTGCACCGTCGCCGCCACCTCGGCGCTGAGCTCGGCAATGCGGCGGTCGATGAAGCCGCGCAGCTCGGCGAACATCGGTGCCAGCTCGGAGCGCAGGCCGGCGCGCAGCGACTCCGGCAGGGTCGTGCTGGTCTCCAGGAGCATGCTGCAGCCTCCGCATCGGGAAGAAGGTCGGTCGCGCCACAGCAGACACCAAGATGGTGAAAGCCGGGTTAGGCCCGGCGCCGCCACGGCTTCCAACCACCGCATCGCGGCGCTAGACCCCCCGACTCCATGACAGCCGAGGTGGGATGACGGTCGGGATCGAGTTGGGGCTGGCGGAGGGTGGCGCGCCGGCGCTGCTGGACCTTGAGGAATTGCTGGCCACCCGGTTGCTGGTGCAGGGCAATTCCGGTTGCGGCAAGTCGCATCTGCTGCGTCGGCTGCTGGAACGCAGCGCCCCCTGGGTCCAGCAGGCGGTGATCGACCCGGAGGGCGATTTCACCTCCCTCGCCGAACGCTTTGGCCATCTGGTCATCGACGCCGCAGCGCATACCGAGGCTGAGCTGACTTTGGCCGGTGACCGGGCGCGGCGCCACCGCGTCTCCGTGGTGCTGGACCTGGAAGGGCTGGACCAGGACGGCCAGCTCCGCCGCGCCGCCGCCTTCCTCAACGGGCTGTTCGACGCGCCGCGCGAACACTGGACGCCGCTGCTGGTGGTGGTGGACGAGGCGCAGCTGTTCGCCCCCTCCGGCGCGGTGGAGGTGGCGGAGGACGCCCGCCGCGCCGCGCTGGGCGCCATGACCAACCTGATGTGCCGCGGGCGGAAGCGCGGGCTGGCCGGGGTGATCGCCACCCAGCGGCTGGCCAAGCTGGCGAAGAACGTCGCCGCCGAGGCCTCCAACTTCCTGATGGGGCGTACCTTCCTCGACATCGACATGGCCCGCGCCGCCGATCTGCTGGGGATGGAGCGGCGTCAGGCGGAGATGTTCCGCGATCTGGCGCGGGGGCATTTCATGGCGCTCGGCCCTGCCCTCTCACGCCGGCCGCTGGCGGTGCGGGTCGGCGCGGTGGAGACGGAGTCGCGCGGCGCCGGGCCAAGCCTGACCCCGCTGCCGGAGGTGCCGCTGGCCGATGCCCGTGCGGTGATCCTGGCCGCGCCGCCGCCGGAGGCGCCGCGGCCGCCGCGCCGTATCCCTGCCGCGCCCCCGCCCGACATCCTGGCCCAGCTCGCCGCCGCCCGGCCGGCCGCACCGGCCGAAGCGCCGCCGCCGCTGGACCCGGAGGCGCTGGCCGCGCACCAGCGGCGGCTGGAGGCGGTGATGCGGGCGGTGCTGGCGGAGGAGGACAGCGCCTACCGGCCGGTGCCGGTGCTGTATCAGGATTTCCTGGTGCGCTGCCGCATCCAGGCGCTGAGCGGTCCCCCACCGGACCTCGGCGCCTTCCGGCGGATGCTGGCGGTGGGCAAGGCGGCGGTGCCGGAGGAGGTGGCGGCGCAACCGGAGTGGGCGGAGGCACAGGCGCTGGCGGCGCCGCTGCCGGAGGATTTGCAAGGGGTGTTCCTGCTGCTGGCCGCGGCGGCGCTGGCGGGGGCGCCCTGCCCGGGAGATGCGGCGATCGCGCGGGCCTATGGCACGCGATCGGTGGGGCGGGCGCGGCGGGCGTTGGGTTTCATCGAGGAGGCGGGGCTGGTGGTGTGCCGGCCAAATGCGGCAGGGCGCAGGATCGTGGCTGTGGTTGGGGTGGGGTGGGAGACAGCGGCAGGGGATGTAGAGGCGTAGGTGGTAAGGAGAAGGTTGGTCTGCTGCCGCCGGCCCCCATTCAGCCCGTCTTACGCCGCTCCGGACCGAGCAGCCCATTGAGGAACCTGTCAGCCAATGCCGCCACCCGGTCCTGGGTGAGCAATGGACGAAGCCGTGCCTAGGTCTCCCACAGCGACGACGCCCACAACCCCAGCGTCGTCCCGATCAATAAACCACCTACTTCACGCTGATCTGGTAATCCCCCCGCTCGGCGCGGAGGAGACGCTGTAATTTCGCTTCAGCGGGGGGTGCCCGGGAAGGTCCGGTCCGAAGGTCAGGTACTGGCCAGAGGGTGAAGGAGATGATGACGTCGCTCTCGCGCTCCTTTCGCTCCACCCGGAATTCGCGCCAGCCGGTCCAGCCCCCGGGAGCGGCAGCCAAGCTGGCCTAGATGGAACTCCCCCGGGCGATCAGCACCTCCGCCAGACACCAGTAGGCCTCACCCCAGGCGCCCGGATCTCCTCGGTCGCGGCATCGCCGAGCCCGTCCTTAAAGGCGTCGAGCAGCGCATCGCTACGTAGGGGTGGTGCTCGGCACGATGTTCAGATCAACGAGCTTCTGGCAATGCGCTTCACTGCCGGGTCTGTACGGTGCTGCGATGCCGCAGTCAGTGCTCACGCCCTTCTCCGAAACGTGCTCAGCCCGCTTCGCCGCAACTGGAGGCGATCGTCAGTCCAGCGAAGCGCCCGAGATCTCCACCAGGCGCTGCCATACCTGCTCCTGCTCGCGCATGTAGGCATGGTAAGCCGCGGGAGAATCATCCGTGACAGGCGTAAAGCCAATCGGCTCCATGCGCTGCCGAAACTCGTCCGACCGGACGACCCGTGTTATGGCCTGATGTAGATATGCAATCCGGCTTTCAGGCGTACCCGCTGGTGCATTGATGGCGTACCAGCTCTGCATATCGATGCCCGAGTCTGGCAGAAGCTCCTTCATGCCGGGCACGTCGCGCAGCTCCGGCACGTAGGTGATGCGCTCGGCGCTGCCGACTGCCAGGGGGCGGAACTTTCCCTCTCGCACGTTCGGCATCGCCGCCGGGATCACGTCGAACATCATGTCGATGTTGCCCGCATACAGGTCCTGAAAGGCCGGGCCACCGCCACGGTAAGGCACGTGGGTGATATCCACGCCCGCAGCCCGCTTCAGCGACTCGATCGCCAGATGGCTGATCGTCCCCGTACCGGAAGAGCCCATGGTGATCCTGCCGGGATTCCGCTTGGCTGCTGCAATCAACTCGCCAAATGTCTTCCAGGGACGGCCCGAGTTCACGATCAGCAGCACCGTCCCCGTGGCCACCCGCGTCACCGGCGCCAGGTCGCGCATGGGATCCAGCGGCATCGAGCGGCGGTACAGGAATTTATTGGCGCAGAGGATGGAGGCGGAGCCAAGCAGCAGGGTGTGGCCATCCTTTTCGGCCTTGGCAACGACATCGGCACCAAGGTTGCCACCAGCCCCGCCCCGATTTTCCACCAGCACGTTCTGCCCCACGGCCGACTGGAGGCGCTCAGCCAGGAAGCGGCCAGTAAGATCCACCGCCCCGCCAGGCGCAAACGGCACGACGATGCGGATCGGGCGCGCAGGGAAGTCAGGAGCTTGGCCGCGAGCACCCGAAAGGGCCGGGACAGCGAGGGCCGCGCCCCCCAGCACCGCACGTCGGCTGATCATTCTCGTACCTCCAGGAGGATTGGATTAGGCAAACCTCGGCGGCTGGCTCGGCGCTGTGCCTTTGGCAGTGACCAACCTTTGCGGGCACCGTGGGTTGCCCGCTGCATCTCTAGACGCCCGCTCGGCGGTGCCGCAATCCTCCCATGAAGACGCCGGTCCGCCGAGGATGCCAGGCTGGGGGGAGGCAGCAGCGCCCTCAGTTGCCCCGAAGACATGGCGGGCGAACCTGTCGTGGGCGCTTGCCCCCATCGGTACACCCATGTCTAATGGTTACGCATCGGCCGCATGCACGCGCGCCGGGCGGGGGGAATGTCGAAGTGGCAGCAAACGGCGCCGCCGGAAGCGCACGCGCATGCTGATGTACCTGCTGCGCAGGCTCGGCCTCGCGCTGGTCACTTGCCTGTTCATCTCGGTGCTCACCTTCATCATCATCCGGCTGCCGCCCGGCGACTTCGTCGATGCCTACATCGCCAACCTGGCGGCCAGCGGCAGCACCGTCTCCAACGAGCAGGCGGAGGCGATGCGGCGCGACTACGGCCTGGATCAGCCCGCCCTCGTGCAATACGCCCGCTGGCTGGGACGCGTGCTGGAGGGTGACTTCGGAGTCTCCATGGTCTGGCGCCGGCCGGTGACGGAGGTGATCGGCGACCGGCTCTGGCTCACCATGGTAGTGTCCTTCGCGGCGCTCTTCCTGACCTGGGCCATCGCCCTGCCGATCGGGATCTATTCCGCGGTGCGGCAATACTCGATCGGTGACTACGTCTTCACCACGCTCGGCTTCATCGGGCTGGCGGTGCCGAACTTCCTGCTGGCGCTGATCCTGATGTACCTCGGCTTCCGTTACCTCGGGCTCAACGTCGGTGGATTGTTCTCACCGGACTACGTGCAGGCGCCCTGGAGCTGGGCCAGGGTCTGGGACCTGGCGAAACACCTGCCGCTGCCGGCAGCGGTGCTGGCGCTGGCGGGCACCGCCCAGCTCATCCGCATCATGCGCGCCAACCTGCTGGACGAGCTGCGCAAGCCCTATGTCGTCACCGCCCGCGCCAAGGGGCTGACGGAACGGCGGACCATCCTGAAATACCCGGTGCGGGCGGCGCTGAACCCCTTCGCCAGCTCGGTCGCCTATCTGTTTCCCTATCTGGTCTCCGGCAGCATCGTCGTCTCGCTGGTGCTCGGGCTGCCCACGGTCGGGCCTTTGCTGCTGCAGGCGCTGGTGGCGCAGGACATGTTCCTGGCCGGCACCATCGTGCTGCTGCTCGGCATCATGACCGTGGTCGGCACGCTGATCTCCGACGTGCTGCTGATGTGGATCGACCCCCGCATCCGCCTGGAGGGACACGGATGAGCGCGGCAGCGGCCGACATCGGCGCGACGGCGGGGCAGGACCGCTTCGCCCAGGCGACCCAGCTCCAGCTCACCTGGTGGCGCTTCCGCCGCCATCGGCTGGCTCTCATCAGCCTGTTCATCGTCGCGCTCTTCTATGCGGTGGCGGTCTTCGCCGACTTCCTGGCGATCAGCGACCCGCATGCCACGGATGCCCGGCGCAGCTTCATCCCGCCCCAGGCCATCCACCTGTTCGACGACGGCGCCTTCCGCCCGCATGTCTATGGCCTGCGCGGGGTGCGGGACCCGCAGACCTTCAAGCTGGTCTACACGCCGGACCCGAACCGCAAGCTGCCAGTGACGCTCTTCGCCCGCGGCTACGACTACGCGCTGTTCGGGCTGTTCGAGACCAACATCCACCTGCTGGGCATCGAGGGCGGCAGCCGTGGCGACGGCATCTTCCTGCTCGGCACCGACCAGCTCGGCCGCGACCTCTATTCCCGGATGGTGGTGGCGACGCGCGTCTCGCTGTCGATCGGGCTGGCCGGTGTCACCCTGAGCCTGCTGCTCGGCGTGCTGCTGGGCGGCATTTCCGGCCTTTATGGCGGCTGGGTCGACACGGTGATCCAGCGGGTGATCGAGATATTGCGCTCGATCCCCACCATCCCGCTCTGGATGGGCCTCGCCGCGGCCCTGCCGAACACCTGGAGCGTCACGCAGGTCTATCTGGCGATCACCGTCATCATCTCGCTCATCGGCTGGACCGACCTCGCCCGCGTGGTGCGCGGCCGCTTCCTGTCGCTGCGGGAGGAAGATTTCGTGGTGGCGGCGGAGCTCGCCGGGGCCAGCCAGGGTCGGATCATCTTCCGCCACATGCTGCCCTCCTTCGCCAGCCATATCATCGCCGCCGTCAGCCTTGCCCTGCCGGCCATGATCGTGAGCGAGACGGCATTGAGCTTCCTCGGCCTCGGCCTGCGGCCGCCGGCGGTGAGCTGGGGCATCCTGCTGCAGGATGCGCAGAACATCCAGGTGCTGGCGGGGGCACCCTGGCTGCTCTCCGCCGCCGTACCGGTGACCGTGGTGATCCTGGCCTTCAACTTCCTCGGCGACGGACTGCGCGATGCGGCCGACCCCTATGGCTGAGCCGATCGCCCTCGCCGTCCGCGACCTCGCGGTGCGGTTCGAAATGGAGCAGGGCAATGTCCATGCGCTTGAGGGCGTAAGCTTCGACCTGCGCGCCGGCCGCACCCTCGGCATTGTCGGCGAGAGCGGCTGCGGCAAGTCGGTGACGGCCCGCTCCATCCTCCGCATCATCGACCGGCCCGGCCGCATCACCGGCGGTCGCATCCTGCTCGACCCCGGCACCCCGCAGGAGGTCGACCTGGCGGCGCTCGACCCAGAATCGGCGCGGATGCGCGCGGTGCGCGGCGGCCGGGTCGGGCTGATCTTCCAGGAGCCGATGACGGCGCTCAGCGTCCACTACACCGTCGGCAACCAGATCATCGAGGCGGTGCGCCAGCACAGCGACATCTCCAAAGCCGAGGCGCGCAACCGCGCCATCGAGCTGCTGCGGGAGGTCGGCATCCCGCGCCCGGAGACACGCATTGACGCCTACCCCTTCGAGCTCAGCGGCGGGCTGCGCCAGCGCGTGGGCATCGCCATGGCCCTGGCCGGCGACCCGGACATCCTGATCGCCGACGAACCGACGACCGCGCTCGACGTCACCACCCAGGCGCAGATCCTCGCCCTGCTGCGCCGGCTCCAGGCGGAGAAGCGGATCGCGCTGATGCTCATCACCCACGACATGGGCGTGATCGCCGAGATGACCGACGAGGTGGCGGTGATGTATCTCGGCCGCGTCGTCGAATATGCTCCCGTCGCGGCGCTCTTCGCCGCGCCACGGCACCCCTATACCCGCGCCCTGCTGCGCGCCGTGCCCAGCGTGCTGGCGGCGCCGCGGCAACGACTGGCGACCATCGGCGGCGCGGTGCCGCATCCCGGCGCCCGCCCCGCCGGCTGCGCCTTCCACCCGCGCTGCGCCGAGGTGATTCCGGGCCGCTGCACCGCGGAGATGCCGCCCGCCATCCCGCCCGGCATTGCGGGCGCCAGCTGCTTCCTGGACGTACCGGCATGAACGTGTTGGAGGTGTCCGAGCTGCGCAAGCACTACCCGATCCGCGCCGGGCTGCTACGGCGGGAAGTCGGGCGGGTACGCGCGGTGGATGGCGTCAGCTTCCATATCGCGGCCGGCGAGACGCTGGCCCTGGTCGGCGAAAGCGGTTGCGGCAAGACCACCGTCTCCCGCTGCATCCTGCGGGCGCTGCGCGCCACCTCCGGCGAGATCCGCTTTGCACCGGAGGACGGCCGGGTGGTGGAGCTGGTGGGGCTGCCCAAGCGCCAGCTGCGGCCGCTCCGGCGGCACATGCAGATGATCTTCCAGGATCCCTATTCCTCGCTGAACCCGCGCATGATGGTGGGCGACATCATCGCCGAGCCGCTGAAGGTGAACGGGGTGCCCGCGGCGGAGCGCCAGGCGCGGGTGCTGGAGCTGCTCGACCTGGTGCAGATGCCGGCAAGCGCCCGCTCGCGCTTCCCGCATGCTTTCTCCGGCGGGCAGCGGCAGCGCATCGGCATCGCCCGGGCACTGGCGCTGCAGCCGCGGCTGGTGGTGGCGGATGAGCCGGTATCGGCGCTCGACGTCTCGGTGCAGGCGCAGATCATCAACCTGCTGCTGGACCTGCAGGACCGGCTGCGGCTGTCCATGCTGTTCGTCGCGCATGACCTTGGCGTGGTGCGGCATGTCAGCGACCGTGTGGCGGTGATGTATGTCGGCCGCATCGTTGAAGTGGCGCCGACCGCCACCCTCTACCGCACGCCGCGCCACCCATATACCGAGGCACTGCTGGCCGCGGTGCCGGCGCCCGACCCGGCGCGGCGTGGCCGGCAGCTGGCGGTGCTGGGCGAGGTGGCGGACCCCGCCAACCCGCCGCCCGGCTGCGCCTTCCATCCGCGCTGCCCTTATGCGGTGGAGCGCTGCCGTATCGAGCGGCCGGAGCTGACCGAGGTGACGCCGGGACGCTGGACCAGTTGCCATCGCGCCAGGGAGCTCGAACTCGCCGGCGTGGGATAGGGAGGAAAGAACAATGCGGCGACGCGAATTCGGGGCGACGGTGCTGGCGGCGACGAGCCTTGCCGCGGCCGCCGCAGCGCAATCGGGCGGCGGCGGGGCGATCGGCCAGTCCGGCCTGGTCGGCACGCTGGAGGGCCCGGCCATCGTCACCGACCCGGCCCGCGTCCCGCGACGCTTCCAGGAGGCCCCGATGCTGGCCGAGCAGGTACGGGCGGGGCGCCTGCCGCCGGTCGAGGAGCGCCTGCCGCAGGATGTGATGGTGATCCAGCCGCTACGCAGCATCGGCCGCTACGGCGGCACTTGGCGCCGCGGCTTCATCGGCCCCGGCGACAGCGAGAACGGCAATCGACTCATGTCCGCCGACAAGCCGCTGTTCTTCGACAAGACCGGCACGCAGCTCGAACCCTGCCTGCTGCGCGGCTACGAGCTTGCGGAGGATGGCAAGCGCACCACCGTCTTCCTGCGCCGCGGCATGCGCTGGTCCGATGGCACGCCGCACACCGCCGACGATTGGGTGTTCTGGTTCGAGGAGCTGTACGGCAACCGCGACCTAGTGCCGGCGCCGGCCGCCGAGATGGCGGCGAACGGCAAACCCGGCCGCGTGGTGAAGATCGACGATGTCACCGTCGCCTTCGAATTCGACGAACCCTACTACCTGTTTCCCTATCTGCTTGCCGGCGACACGCTGGTGGGCGGCGGGCAGACGCGGCAGCAATCGGACGGGCGCGCCTACAGCGTCTATGCGCCGCGGCACTACCTCAAGCAGTTCCTGCCGAAGTATTCCTCGGTGGAGGCGCTGAACGCGCAGGCACGCGCCGCCGGCTTCAACAACTGGGTGCAGCTCTTCCAGAACCGCTCGGACTGGCGGCTGAACCGCGAGCTGCCGACGCTCTGCGCCTGGCGGATGGTGCAGCCGATCACCGGCCAGCAATGGGTGCTGGAGCGCAACCCTTATTTCTACGCGGTCGATACCGAGGGCAACCAGCTTCCCTACATCGACCGCATCCAGCTTACCCTGGCCGAGAACCCCGAGGTGGTGAACCTGCGCGCCATCGCCGGCGAATACGACTACCAGGAGCGTTTCATCGATCTCGGCAAGCTGCCGGTGATTCTGGAGAACCGGCAGCGCAGCGGCTACCGCGTGCATCTCGACCTCGGCTTCAACGGCGCGGATTCGGTGCTGTTCCCCACGCTGACCTATACCGAGGACAAGGAGATCGGCCATTGGCTGGGCCAGGCCGGCTTCCGCCGCGCGCTCTCGCTCGGGATCGACCGGGAGCAGCTGAACGAGGCCTTCTGGCTCGGCCTCGGCACGCCGGGCTCGGTCATCCCGGACAAGGTGATCCCGGAGTCGCCGGGCGAGGAATGGCGCACGCGCTGGTCGACCCATGATCCGGCGCAGGCGAACAAGATCCTCGATGGCCTCGGCCTCAACCGCAAGGATCGCGAGGGGTACCGGCTGCGCCGCGACAACGGCCAGCGCCTGCGCATCGAGATCGCGGTGGCGCAGACGCTCTCGCCCACCTGGCCGCAGCAGGCGGAGATGATCGTCCAGCACTGGCGGCAGATTGGCATCGCGGGCGATGTCAAGGTGATGGAGCGCAGCCTGGCGCTAACCCGTGCGCGCAACGACCAGAACCAGATCCTGATGTGGACCAACAACGGCACGGAGAGCCTGTACCTGTACCCGCGCTATACCCTGCCGGTCGATCCGACCGCAGGGGTGATGGGCAATGCCTATGCGCTGTGGTTCGCCTCCAATGGCGAGCGCGGCACGAAGCCGGTGGAGCCGGAAATGCTGCGCGGCTTCGAGCTGATGCGCGCCGCAGCCGGCCAGCGGGAGGCGGAGCGTGTCGCCACCGCGAGGGAGATCTGGAAGCTTGCGGTGGAGCAGCAATGGGGCATTGGCCTGGTCGGCCTTTCGCCCGCCTTCATGGGCGTGCGCGTCGTCAGCGAGCGGCTGGAAAATGTGCCGGCACGTACCGGCATCTCCCAGCACATCCGTACCCCCTGGGGCGCGCACCCGGAACAGTGGTACTTCAAGACGTAGTCGCTTCTGCGTCGGCACTTCCGGCACGGCAACCGGATCGGCGAGGCCACGTCCGGTGATATCATGCGCCGCCATGCCTGGAAGGCGCTGATGCAGGACGACACTGGAAGGTTGCGTCACATGATCCGTCCGTCGCCGCCGGCCGGGGGGATCGCCGGCTGGGCCTTGCCGCGCTCCGGGCCGCGTGGCCGTGGCGTAGTGCCGGGTGCGCAGGCCACGGTCGAGGAAGCGCTGGCGGCCCGGGGGCTGGAACTTCGCCACGACCTCCTCATCGAGCACCTGCACGCCCTGCAGGACAGCCAGGGCTGCCTGCGGGAAGGGCATCTGGTCGCGCTCGCCACGCTGCTGCGCCTGGCACCCGTCGCGGTGTTCGAGACCGCCAGCTTCTACGCCCATTTCGACATCCTCCCGGACGACGCGCCCGCCCCGCCCGCGGTCACCCTCCGGGTCTGCCAGGGATTGCCCTGCGCCATGGCGGGTGGCGAGTCGCTGCTTGGCACGCTGAGGCAGGCCCCGCCCGCCGGCGCACGGGTGCTGGCCGCACCCTGCATGGGGGCCTGCCATCGTGCCCCCGCCTGCGCCGTGGGCCACGCGCTGGTCGAACACGCGACACCGGAGGTCGTGGCCACCGCACTGGTCCAGGCCCCAGCCGCCCCGGAACCGCCCGGCTTCGCCACCTACGCCGCACAGGGCGGCTACGCCACGCTGCGCGGCGCGCGCGCCGGCCACCTCGTGACCGGGGCCATGCTGGCCGCGCTGACCGCTTCCGGCCTGCGCGGGTTGGGCGGGGCGGGCTTCCCCGTCGCCCGAAAATGGCAATCGGTCCTGGCCAATCCCGCCCCGCGCCACCTGGTGGTCAACGCCGACGAAGGCGAGCCCGGCACCGTCAAGGACCGCCACTGCCTGGAGACCGACCTGCACCGCGTGCTGGAAGGCATGCTGCTGGCCGCCGTCGCAATCGATGCGGAGGCCTGCTGGTTCTACTTGCGCGACGAGTACCCTTGGCTGCGCCACGCCCTGGCGCGCGAGATCGCCGCACTGGACGCCGCCGGGCTGCTGCCGATGCCCGTGCACCTGCGTCGCGGCGCCGGCGCCTACATTTGCGGCGAGGAAACCGCGCTGCTCGAAAGCCTGGAAGGCCGTCGCGGCTATCCGCGCCACAAGCCGCCCTTTCCCGGCCAAACCGGGCTGTTCGGCCATCCCACGCTGATCCACAACGTCGAGACGCTCTGGTGGCTGCCCGACATCCTCGGCACGCCGGACGGCGCGGCACGCTATGCCTCGGCGGGGCGGCGGGGTCGCCGCGGCCAGCGGCTGTTCTCGGTGTCCGGCCGGGTGCGGGACCCCGGCGTGAAGCGCGCCCCTGCCGGCATCACCGCGCGCGAGCTCATCGAGGAGTACGCCGGCGGCATGCTGCCGGGGCACCGCTTCGTGGCCTATCTGCCCGGCGGTGCCTCGGGCGGGATCCTGCCGGAGCGGCTGGCGGACCTGCCGCTCGACTTCGGCACGCTGGAGGCCGAGGGTTGCTTCGTCGGCTCGGGCGCCGTCATCGTGCTCAGCGAGCAGGACGACTTGGCGGCCGCCGTGCGCAACCTGCTCGGCTTCTTCCGTGACGAGAGTTGCGGCCAGTGCACGCCCTGCCGCGTTGGCACCGCCAAGGGCGCGCGGCTGCTCGATGCTCCGGCCTGGGATCGCGCATTGCTCGAGGAACTCGCGCAGGCGATGGCGGATGGTTCGATCTGCGGCCTCGGCCAGGCGGCGATGAACCCGGTGCGGAGCCTGCTGCGCTTCTTCCCGGAGGCCGTGCCATGACGCACTTCACCCTGGATGGCCGCCCGGTCGCGGCCGCACCCGGCGAGACGATCTGGACCGTCGCCGCGCGTGAGGGCTTGGAGATTCCGCATCTCTGCCACTTGCCGCGGCCCGGTTACCGGCCGGACGGCAATTGCCGCGCCTGCCTCGTCGAGGTCGAGGGCGAGCGTGTCCTCGCCGCCTCCTGCATCCGGACACCGGTGCCGGGAATGGTCGTGCACAGCGCCTCGGCCCGCGCGACGCGGGCGCGGCGGATGGTGTTCGAACTGCTGCTGGCCGACATGCCGGCCGGGCCGGAGGCCCGCGACTCCGACGGGGCATTCGCCCGCTGGGTACGGCAGTCCGGCGTCACGACCTCCCGCTTCGTGCCGGAGGATGCTCGGCCCGCGTCCGACATGTCGCACCCCGCGATGGCCGTGCAGCTCGATGCCTGCATCCAGTGCGGCTTGTGCGAACGCGCCTGCCGCGAGGTGCAACATAATGATGTCATCGGTCTGGCCCGGCGCGGCATGGGGGTGACCGTCAGCTTCGACCTGCTCGACCCGATGGGCGCGTCATCCTGCGTCGGCTGCGGCGAGTGCGTGCAGGCCTGCCCGACCGGCGCGCTGCTGCCCAGGACCGTACTGGATGATGCCGGACGCCGGGCCGCGCCGCCGCAGCGGGAGGTGCCGAGCGTCTGCCCCTATTGCGGCGTCGGCTGCCAGGTGGGGTTCCGGCTGCGCGACGGGCGGCTGGAGGAGGTGGTCGGGCGTAATGGGCCGGCGAATCAGGGGCGGCTCTGCGTCAAGGGCCGCTTCGGCTTCGACTATCTCGGCCATCCGGACCGGCTGACCCGGCCGCTGCTGCGCATCGAGGGCGCGGCGAAGGACCCGGCGGATTGCCTCGATCCGCGACGCGCCCGCGCGAAGTTCCGCGAGGCATCCTGGGAAGAGGCGATGGATCGCGCCGCTGCGGGGCTGCTCCGCATCCGTGACAGCATCGGCCCGCAGGCACTGGCCGGCTTCGGCAGCGCCAAGGGGTCGAACGAGGAAGCCTATCTGTTCCAGAAGCTGGTCCGCACCGGCTTCGGCACGAATAATGTGGACCACTGCACCCGGCTCTGCCACGCCGCCAGCGTCACGGCGCTGCTGGAAGGGATCGGCAGCGGGGCGGTCACCGCCCCCTTCACCGCGGCGGCGGAGGCCGACCTGCTGCTCGTCATCGGCGCCCGCCCGACCGAGAACCACCCCGTTGCCGCCACCTTTCTCAAGGAAGCCACGACGCGCGGCGCGAAGCTGGTGGTGATGGACCCGCGCGGCACCGGCCTCGACCGCTTCGCCGAAGAGGTGGTGCGCTTTCTGCCCGGGCAGGACGTGGCGCTGCTGAACGCCATCCTGTACGTCGTGGTGACTGAGGAGCTGTTCGACCGGCAATTCGTCGCCGCCCGCGTCGACGGGCTGGATGCGTTGCGCGCGCATCTCGCGGGTTATGCGCCAGAGGTGATGGAGCCGATCTGCGGCGTGCCGGCAGCCCAGATCCGGCACGTCGCGCGACTGTACGCCGGGGCAGGCGCGGCGCTGACATTGTGGGGGATGGGCATCAGCCAATCGATCCACGGCACGGACAACACGCGGGCGCTGATCGCCCTCGCTCTGCTCTGCGGCCAGGTCGGGCGGCCGGGTACCGGGCTGCACCCGCTGCGTGGGCAGAACAACGTGCAGGGCGCCTCCGATGCCGGGCTGATCCCGATGATGTTCCCGGACTATCACCGCACCCAGGATCCTGCCTCCCGCGCCTTCCTTGAGGAACTGTGGGGTGCGCCGCTCGACCCCACCCCCGGGCTGACCGTGGTCGAGATCATGCAGGCGGCGGAGCGCGGCGTGATCCGCGGCATGTATGTGATGGGCGAGAATCCGGCGATGTCGGACCCGGATGTGGCGCATGCCAGGGCGGCGCTGGCGCGGCTGGATCATCTGCTGGTGCAGGACCTGTTCCTGACCGAGACGGCGGCGCTGGCGGATATCGTGCTGCCGGCCTCGGCCTGGCCGGAGAAGAACGGCACGGTGACCAACACCAACCGCCAGGTGCAGCTGGGCCGCGCCGCGCTGCAGCCGCCCGGAGAGGCGCGGCAGGATCTTGCGATCATCGTCGACCTCGCGCAGCGGCTGGGGCTGGATTGGGACTATGCCCATCCGCGGGAGGTCTTCGCCGAGATGACTCAGGCGATGCCGTCACTCGCCAACATCACCTGGGAGCGGCTGGAGCGCGAGGGCAGCGTCACCTATCCCTGCGGCGGACCCGACGCACCCGGTCTGGAGATCGTCTTCGGCGATGCCTTTCCGACCCCGACCGGGCGGGCGCGGCTGGTGCCGGCAGGGCTGTCGAACCCGGCCGAGCTGCCGGATGCGGCTTTCCCCTTCGTCCTGACCACGGGGCGTGAGCTGGAACACTGGCACACCGGCACCATGACGCGCCGTGCCCTGGTACTCGATCGGCTTGAGCCCGGCCCGACGGTGTCGCTCAACCCGGCCGAGCTGCAACGGCTCGGCGCGACTCCAGGCGAGCGGCTCCGTGTCGAGACGCGGCGCGGTGGGGTCGAGCTCCGCGCACGGGCGGATCCGGGCCTGCCGGAGGGCATGGCATTCATTCCCTTCGCCTACCGGGAAGCCGCGGCGAACCTGCTGACCAATCCGCAGCTCGATCCCGAGGGCAAGATCCCGGGATTCAAATACTGCGCGGCGCGGGTAATGCGGATGGCTGGCTGACGCATGCAAGGCTCGCCATACCTCCGGGCGCCATCCCGCATGGCGCAACGAGAGCAGGCATAGAGAGTGACGAAATGAGGGCTGCGTCCCGCCCCCGCCGTGTCCCGGATGGTGGTGCGGGAGCGACCGAGCGCGAGTTTGGGGCGGATCGCCTATGCTGAGCGGAGCGAACCGTGTGGCGGCCACCGCGGTGATAGGGCTGCGACGGTGCCCGAGGGCAGGATGGCGCTGCGCGGGCTGCAGGAGAAGAGCCCGAACGTCAGTCAATTGCGGGAGATGATCGGCTCAGGTTCGGCCCCATCCGGCTGCGGGCGATGGGGTGGAACAGCGCCGGCTGCCGGGTGGCAGCCACGTCGTTGAACCTGGCGCCGGGCTCATTGAGCTCGGAGAGGAGACGCTGTCTTTCCCCCATCCTGCCAAGGGCGGTGCCGCTTGCCGACCGTGTCGGCGCCGGCACCCATCTCAGTGCAGATCGCCCTGTTCTCCATACCGGCCGCAGTCGCCAGCGCAATGCACGTTTGGCGTGCCATCGCCGGATCAGCAGGTTGCGCGACCTGGGCGTGGCAGGTCGATGGGGCAAATGGCCGCCCCGCAGCGCGTCAGGCCAGCTCCGCCTGCTGGCCTTCGCGTGCGAGGTGTTCCACCAGCCGCCGCGCATGCGCGGGAAGCTGCGCCATGGTCCGCACGCAAATGCCGAGACGGCGCTCCGCCCAGGCGTCATTGAGCGGCACCGCACGTATTGCCATGGAACGGCGGCAACGATCCGCTGCCGTCCGCGGCACGATGCCCAGGCCGACTCCTTGCTCGACCAGGCGGCAAACCGCATCGAAGCTCCGTACCCGCACACGGAGCCGCAGCCTTCGCCGGACGCCGGCGGCATTGCGGGCAAGGTGGTCCTGCAGCGCGGCACCCTCCGTCAGCCCGACGAAATCCTGGTCGATGATGTCAGCAAAGGCGATCCTGCGCCGGCCCGCCAGGGCATGGCCGCGCGGTACGACCAGCACCAGGCGGTCGAGACGGAATGGCAGGACTTCCAGCCCTGTCGCCTGTGCCCAATCGGCGACGATGCCGGCATCGGCAAGCCCGCCGGCGACCGCTTCGACAATCGCATGGCTGGGCCGTTCCTCAAGGTCCACGTCCACATTCGGGTGCTGCGCGAGCCACTGCGCGAGCAGGTCGGGGAGGTATTCGCTGACCGCCGCGGTGTTGGCGAACAACCGCACATGACCCTTCAGCCCATGCGCGTAATCGCCGAGTTCGCCCCGCATCCGCTCGAGCTGCTGCAGCACGACCCGTGCGTGATGGGCCAGGGCGTGACCGGCCGGCGATGGCTCCACCCCGCGCCGGCCGCGCAGCAGCAGGGGCACGCCGAGCGCCTGTTCCATCCGCTTGATCCGCCCGCTTGCCGATGCCAATGCGAGGGCGGAGCGGTCCGCGCCGCGCGTGATGCTGCCCGTCTCCACCGTCGCCAGGAACAGGCGCAGATCCGTCAGGTCGAAATGCATCGCCCGGGGCGCTCCGCGTGCATGCCTTCGTCCCAGCCGAAGGCTGACTTGCCGAGAGCCAGATTGTCCGCCCGGAGGGCCGCCCGCAAGGTCGTGCGCAGGCGTGCAGGAGGCCGGGTTCGATGAAGGCATTGATGTCCGTGCGGATGCTGGCTGTCCTCGCCGGCGTGGCCACGGCAGCGCCGCTGCCTGCGCCGGCCGATGGCGTGCGGCGCGAGATGTTCCAGGCCAGCGGAAGACCGGCGGTGGTCGGCGTGATCTCCTGGCCATCGGGACGGGGTACCGGGCCTTCGCCCATGGTGGTGATCCTGCCGGACGCACTCGGCCCCGACTGGCGTGCGGATGCCTATGTGGCGCGACTCGGCGCCGCGGGGCTGCCGGTGCTCGAAGTGGATCTGCAGGCGGTGGCCGAGGCCGCCGGGCCCGGTGCGTCACCGCCGGGCCTCGCGGCGACCGTGGCCATCATCATCCGGGAGCTTTCCCGCGACCCACGCGTCATTGCCGGCCGCATCGGCGTGCTAGGCTTCGGGGTTGGCGGCCGCGCCGCGCTGACCGCGCCGCCCGCGCCGGACGGGACCGACCGGATTGCCGCCAGGGCAATGCTCTATCCCGGCTGCATCGGGCTGGAGCGCGATCTGTTGCGGTATGAGGTCGGCGTTTCCGCCGGATCATCGCCGGTCCTTCTCATGCACGGCGATCGTGACGCCGCGAATCCCCCGCCAGAGTGTGCCCAGGCGGCGGCGGTGCTGTCGCAATGGGGGCCGGTGGAGCGCGTCGAGATCGCCGGCACCGGCTATGCCTGGGACCGGCCGGCCTTCAGGAGCGAGGGGCCGACCATGATGCCACGGCCCGACGGCGCCGGGCGCATCAGGGCGACGCCGGAGCCGCGGCTGTTTGAGGTCTCCGCCATGCGGGTCGCACATTGGTTCGCGCGCGCCCTGGGGACGGAGGGCGAGGCGACGCCGGTCGATGACCGAGTGTTCGGGCCGGCAGCGCGGGCAGCGGAACCGGGAGCACGCCGATGATCGGCGAGGCCCTGCTTCCCGCCGCCATCGGGCTGGTGTTCCTGCTGGCTGGCATGGTGAAGGGTATTGTCGGGCTGGGCCTGCCGACGCTGGCGATGGGGCTGCTGACGCTTGCCATGCCACCGGCGCAGGCGGCGACTCTGCTGCTGGTGCCGTCCTTCGTCACCAACCTCTGGCAGATGGCCGCCGGCACGCGATTGGCGCCGCTGCTGGCACGCCTCTGGCCGATGCTCGGCTGCGCCTTTGCCGGGACCGTGGCTGGCAGCTGGTCGCTGACCGGGGGCAGCATGGCCACGGCGGCGCTCGGGGCCGTGCTTGTGGTCTATGCCGCCGTGGCGCTCTGGGCGCCGCGGCTGCGGATACCGCCGCGGGCAGAGCCGTGGCTGGGGCCGCTTGCCGGGCTGGCGACCGGGCTGGTGACCGGCGCCACCGGGGTCTTCGTCGTGCCGGCGGTGCCCTATCTGCAGGCGCTGGGCCTGCAGCGGGATGAATTGGTCCAGGCGCTTGGCCTCTCCTTCACCGTCTCGACCCTGGCCCTGGCGGCCGGGCTCGGCCTGCACGGCGCCTTCGCGCCCTCGATGGCCTTGGCCTCCCTGCTGGCCCTCGGGCCGGCGCTGGTCGGCATGGTTGTCGGCCAGAGGATCCGGGCCCGGGTGGAGCCCCGGCGGTTCCGCCTGTGGTTCCTCGCCTCACTCGCGCTGCTCGGGAGCTGGCTGGCGCTGCGGGCCTTACATTAGAGCGGATCGCAGACGAATTGCGCAGGGCGCCTGTCCCGTGCGGCGTAAAGGCCGGATCCCGCGCCCGTGGATCCTCGTGCATTCTTTATGGCTTATCTTACCCTCGCTCGGTTTCTCACATAGCGCCTTCATGCGGCGGCCAAAGGCGGAATGCGGATGCTAATCCCCGCCTCCGGAGGTTCCCCGCCCGACCCCAACCGTTTCGGCCCGATCGACCGCAGCGCTGCAAGATGCGGGCGGCGTGAGGTCAACCGCGACCCGTTCGACATCGGATGCTGCTGCGATCCAAACTCCTGCCCTACCTGACAGCGCACCCGATGAGCGGCGCGGCACCAAGCGCCGCGCACGCCTCTGCCGCATGCCGCTGGTCAAACCGGCGCTTGGAAGGCGTACCACCATACAGCCGGCGCATGCCGGGAAGCCGGATCGCGAGGTATAGCAGAAGGCCGCATGTGCGGCCTCGGACCATGGCCACGATACCTCCATCCGGCGCCACGCGTGCGACGGCCTCGGACAAGGTTCGTCAGGCCGGGGCCGAACCGGCGCCGTGATGCCGGAAGGCGAGGCGTATGAAGACAAGACCCGTCGCCCCGGCTGGTCCATTGGCGCGGCCTGTGGGTCAGTGGCGCAGCAACCACGGGCGATATAGGCTCCATGGACGCCACCACGTCATGACCGCGCCTTGGTCGTGCCAATTCCCATGCGTCGCCGAACGCCGGCACGCATAATGGCCGACGACGCTACGCCGCGCGGCGAGGAGACGGGTATGTTGCGCATTCGCATGCTCGGCGGCTTCAGCGCGGAGTGCGCGGGGCGCCCGGTCCGGTTCTCGACCCGGAAGGTCGCCGCCCTGCTGGCCCTGCTCACGCTGCGACCGGGTGCTCACATGTCGCGTGCGCGGCTTGCCGCGATGCTGTGGCCGGAGAGCGCGGAGGGAGCCGCCCGTACGAGCCTCCGCCAGGGCTTGGCAACGCTGCGCCGGGATCTCGGAGATGCGGAGGACGGACTCATCCGTGCCGCAGGCGATGCGATCATCATCCCGGCGGAGCTGGTGGAATGCGACGTCTCGGCCCTGGAGGCGGCGCTTGCGGCGTCCGGCAGGATCGGGGATGTGGCTGTCCTCTTCGCTGGCGACCTGCTGGACGGCCTGGATGCCGGCGCGGAGCCCTTCGAGGACTGGCGCCGTGCCGAGGCTGCCCGGCTGCGCGACCGCGTCACCGGCGCGCTCACGGCCGCTCTCGCATGCGCCGGCAGCGATGAGCGAAGCATCGCGCTGGCGGAGGCGCTGCTCGCGCTCGAACCCGCGGCGGAGGAGGCGCACCAGGCGCTCATGCGGGTGCATCTTGCAAGGGGCGCACTCGGCGCGGCCATGCGGCAGTACGAGCGCTGTCGTGCCGCGCTGGCCCGCGAACTCGGGGTTGTCTCCTCGCCCGAGACGGAGGCGCTGCACCGGCGCATCCGCGCGCCACGCCATGTTCAGGAGGACAGCGGGCCGACGCTCGCCGTGCTGCCCTTCACCGACCTCTCCATGGATCCCGGGCAGGCCTGGTTCGCACGCGCCTTCGCGGAGGATCTCACGGCCGAGCTTGGCCGCTTCAGCGTCTTGCGGGTGATCGCAACCGCGTCCGTGCTCGCGGTGCGGCCGCATGCGGCCTCGCCGAAGGAGGTGGCCGAGCGGCTTGGCGCCCGCTACCTGCTGACCGGCAGCGTGCGACGGGGCGGTGCACAGGTCCGGCTTGTGGCCGACCTGACGGATGTCCTGGACGAACGGCACCTATGGTCGCAGCGCCTCGATCTTTCGCCGGAACGGATGCAGGCCGCGGCGGACGAGCTGGTCGCCGCCGTTGCCGGCACCCTCGTCAAGCGGCTCGAACAGGATCTGGTGCAGGAGGCGCGCGCGAAGCCAGCAGCGGATCTGCGCGCTTGGGAATGCTGGCTGCGCGGACTCTCGCTGCTGCGCACCGGCGCGCCGGAGCACCAGGGGAATGCGGAAGCGCTCTTCCGCCGCGCACTTGCCCTCGACCCCGGTTTTGCCCGCGCCGAGGCGGGGCTTTCGCTCGCCCACTTCAATGAATGGTCCTGCATGGCCTGGGACCGCTGGGCGGAACGGGAGCGTGGCGCCTACACCCACGCCCTGCGCGCCGTCGAACTCGACCCGGCTGACGCGCTGGCGCATTTCATCCTTGGCCGCGTGCTGCTCTACCGCCGCAACTTCGCGAAGGGAGAGCATCACCTCGCGCGGGCCGAGGCACTCAATCCGAACGACGCGGATATGCAGACCCAGCTCGCGCTGACGCATTGCGTGCTGGGCCAACCCGAGCGCGGACGGGAGGCGGCAGCGCTCGCCGCACGGCTCAATCCTTTCCACGACGACTGGTACTATGCCTACGCCGCCATGCCGGAATTCTGTCTCGGAGACTACGAAGCGGCACTCGCACTTGCCCAGCGGGCGCCGGAGATCGCGGCGGACATGGATGCCTATCGGGCGGCCTCCGAGGCGCATCTCGGGCATATGGTGGAGGCGCGCAAGGCGCTCGACCGCTTCCGCGCGCGCTTCCGCGAACGCATCACCTTCGGCCGCGACCCAAGGCCGGACGAGCCGGCGCGCTGGCTCGCCCATGTGAACCCCTTCGCCCGGCAGGAAGACCTCGCGCGCCTGCTGGGCGGGGTACGCCTGGCGGGTCTTGACGTGCCCGACGACCTCCTGCGTGGCGTCCCGCACCCGTCCCCCGCCGGCACGGCAGCGCCGGTAAGCACCTAACAGGCAGAATTGTCGCGTGGTGGGCGGCTCGCCGGCAGCGCGGTCGCCTCCCGATCATGCATAGGCGTCCCGCAACGGCGGGAGCGCCGCTCCTGCCATGGTCGCGTCAGGCCGCGAGCCGTGGCAGCGATCGGGCCTGGCGCGAGAAGTCCAGCGACACCGGCGAGTGAGGCCGGATGGCCGCGCGTTCCGCCGCAAGTGCTGCGGCGAGCGCCGCATCGCCACCGCGGATCGCCGCCTCGATCAGCGTCAGGTCGATCAGGTCGCGCTGCGCATGGCTGCCGCCGAACCGATGCGCGATCTCCCGCACCGGACGGAGCTGCGCCACGGCCCGGGCGTAGTCACCGGACTCGAATGCCTGGATGGCGCGGATCAGCGGCATGCCGATATCGCGGGTGAACATGGCATTGTCTCCTGCCCCGGTGGCGGCACGCGAGGCCGCCTCCAGCACCGCATCCAACCCATCCTGGCGCCGCCCCGCTGCGAAGGCCATGGCCGCGTGCCAGTCGTTGAAGGCGTAGGAGCCAGCGCCACCCACCGCATCCCAGGCCTCCGCGACCGGCGCCCAGCGTCCGCCGACGTCGATGCCACGCAGGTGCAGCCGCCAGAGCAGCGCGGTCGCGTCCACCAGGTCGAGCACGACCTGACTCCGCCCACCCTTCACTGGCCCGTCGTAGAGGGCGAACACCTCCTCGATCTCGCCGCGATCGAGGTGGTAGAGTGCCAGGTGCCACCAGTTGTGCCCGGCGAAGAAGCTGTTGGCCGACCACGCCTCGGGGTTCAGTCGCATCCAGGCGATACCCTCGGCCGTGCGGTTCTGCATCTCGAGCACATGCGCGACGGCGTGCTGGCCCCAGCCGTCGCGCGGCTCCAGTTCCACCGCCTTGCGGCCCTCTGCCTCGGCCCGCGCGTAGTCAGCCGTCTCCTCCAGGCCAAAGGCATGCATGGAGAGAATGGCGTGGAAGCCCGGCATGCCCTGGCTCCAGGCTGGCCGGGCGCGGGCGATCCGATCACGCAGCATGCGGGCATTGCCGGTGAAGAAGTCGATCTGGTGCCCGACCTGCAGCGCCAGGGCATCACGCGGGTTCTCGATCGCAACATCCTCCATCACGCGGGAGGACGCCATCCAGTCGCCCTCGACAAGGTGCGCGATCGCCGCGAGGTGGCCGCGCTCCTGCGCTGTCGCCGGCAAGGCGCGTGCGGCAGCCAGCGTCTCACGTGCAACCGGCAAGCCGGTCGGCTCAGTGCCCAGCAGGTGAAGCCAAGCCCGCAGCGCATGGCCCATCACGAATCCAGGGCTGATCGCGAGTGCCTGGTCCACCGTGGCCACCGGGTCGCCGGCGTAGACCTGAAACTCTGCCAGGGCATGACCGTAGATCTCGCTCGCGGTGGGGCTCGCCCCGCTTAGCGTGTTGCCCAATGCGTCTCTCATCCTGGTCATGTGATCCTCCGAAGCTGATGGCGCAGGCTTAGGCGGACGGCGTGAGGGGCGCGTCGGTCAGGCGTGAAGCGGCCGTGAAACACACCAATGTGAATGTTGAGCGGCGCGGAAACGAGCGGATCTCACCGCTCCCGCCGCTTGCCGGAAATCAGGCCAACCCTGAAGCGCGCTGCACTCGACGAGAGGCAGCGGTCGCCAGGGCTAAGGGCGGCTTCGGGGCCCGGACGTCGAATGTCGCTTGCAGGCCGGCTCAACCCCACGACGTCGTTGCCTGCCGTGAAGCACGCGACCAGCCAATAACGCTGTAGCCCCTATCCCTACCAGCGACACCGTCGTGCGATCGCCCCCGGCACTACGGCGACGCGGTCGCCAAAGCGCTCGTCCGTTCCATGGCGCTTGGCAGCCTCCAGTGCGGGCGTGGCCCACCGCCCTGCCCTCTCCGCGTCCCGGCGCACAGTGCCGTGTTCTGCTGGAACACGACCTTCAGGCTATCGGTACGGTCGGTCTGGACATGCTCTAAGCGAAGATCTCGCCCAGCCGCCGGATGCTGCCGAGCGTCTTCTCTTGCGGCAGCCCCGGCCATTGCACCCGCATGATGAAATGGTCGACGCCGAGCGTCTCGCGGTAGCGCGCCACCTCTTCCTTCACCGAGACCTTGTCGCCGATGATGAAGCGGTTGCGGACGAATGCCTCGAAGGGCATGCCGAACATGGCCTCGTCGGTCGGTGCCGCCGAGCCGCCGCCGAGGCCCCAGGAGGCATAGGCAGCGTATTTGTAGCGCAGCGCTTCGCGGCATTCCTCGAAGGCGGTGGCGTGGGAGGCGCCGACGTAGCATTCGCGGGCGATCGGGTATTCCCGCGGGGTGCGCCCGCCCGCGGCCAGCGCAGCGCGGTAGACCGCCATCTGTTGCTGCACCGTGTCGATGGTGGCGGAGTTGACGATCAGCCAGGCATCGCCGATGCGCGCGGCGCGCTTAACCGCTGCCTCCACCATGGCGGCGACATAGATCGGCGGGCCGTCCGCCGAGACCGGCCGGCAGCTCAGCGACGCATCCTTCACGGTGTAGAATTTGCCCTCGTGGGTGACCTTCTCCTCGGTGAAGAGCCGGCGCATCAGGCCGATGCTCTCGCCGAAGCGGGCGGCGCGCTCGGCCAGCGGAATGCCGAAGGCGGTGAACTCCGCCTCGCGGTAGCCGAGGCCGACGCCGAGCACGTAGCGGCCGCCCGAAAGCAGGTCGAGCGTCGCCGATTCCTCGGCCACCGACACCGGGTTCAGCAGCGGCAGGATGCGGATGTTGGGACCGATCATCATGCCCTCGGCCTCGCGCATCAGCCAGGCCATCAGCGGCACCGGCTGGGGCATCTGCACCGGGCCGATGATGTAGTGGTCGGGAAACCAGAGGGAGGCGAAGCCGGATTCGCGGGCCAGCCGCACCTGCAAGACCAGCTCGGGCAACCGGGCCGGCAGGCTGTCGCCCTCGGGGAATTGGGTATTGAGGAACAGCCCGACCTTCATGTCGCTTCTCCCAAGCCGGGACTCCACCAGGCGGAGCCCGCTATTCGCAGAACGGAACGCAGCAGCCGGTCACGCCCTGGTCAGGGCGAAACCGTACCGCCCCTGCTATCAGATGAACTGCCCACGCAGGAAGCCCAGCGCCGGCAAGGGCGTCCATTTCCGCGGCAGGTCGCTGCGGCGGATCGGCGCCACGCTGTAGAAGGGCAGCGGCTGCCTGGAACGGCGCAGGAAATCCGCATAGGCGCTGACCTGCTGTGACCGCCAATCCCGGTCGGCCAGCGCCGCCGCCCGGCTGCGGAAGATCTCGGCCACGCGATGGGTGCGCCCGACCGTGGCGTATACGGCCCAGAGCGTGTCCTCGTCGCTGCGGCTGACGCTGACAAGGTCTCTCACCCTCGAATGCATCGCAACGCCGGCGGCTGGCGTCAAGCGCCGGATCGCCCGCCTGGCCAGATGGAAATGCCCGGTGCAGCCCTGCCGCCTACTATCGCCTGATCGGCCCCCACCCTGTACCCTCTGCCGCAGAGGTGACCGCATGGACGAGGATTTCCGCAAGGCAGCGCTCGACTATCACCGCCTGCCGCGGCCAGGGAAGCTATCGATCGAGCCGACCAAGCGCATGGCGACGCAGCGCGACCTCGGCCTGGCCTATTCCCCCGGCGTCGCCGCCGCCTGCGAGGCGATCGCCGCCGACCCCGATGCCGCCTGGGACTACACCGCCCGCGGCAATCTGGTCGCGGTGATCTCCAACGGCACCGCGGTGCTCGGGCTCGGCGCCATCGGCGCGCTGGCCAGCAAGCCGGTGATGGAGGGCAAGGCGGTCCTCTTCAAGAAATTCGCCGGCATCGATTCCATCGACATCGAGGTGGAGGAGCGCGACCCCGCGAAGCTGATCGAGGTGGTCGCCGCATTGGAACCGAGCTTCGGCGCCATCAACCTGGAAGACATCAAGGCGCCCGAATGCTTCGAGGTGGAGCGGGTGCTGCGGGAACGGATGCGGATCCCCGTCTTCCACGACGACCAGCACGGTACCGCCATCATCGTCGCCGCCGCGGTCCGCAACGGGCTGGTGCTGCAGGGCAAGCGGATCGAGGACGTCAGGCTGGTCAACACCGGCGGTGGCGCCGCGGCGCTGGCCTGCCTCGACCTGCTGGTCGAGATGGGGCTGAGGCGGGAGAACATCACCGTCTGCGATATCGGCGGCGTGGTCCACACCGGCCGGAACGACCTCGACCCCTACAAGGCGCGTTATGCCCGGGAAACCTCGGCGCGGACCCTGGAGGAGGTGCTGGACGGCGTCGACATCTTCCTGGGCCTCTCGGCGCCGCGGGTGCTGAAGGCGGAATGGCTCGGCAAGCTTGGGCCGAAGCCGCTGGTGCTGGCCCTGGCCAATCCGGAGCCGGAAATCCTGCCGGAAGCGGTGCGCGCGGTGCGGCCGGACGCCATCGTCGCCACCGGCCGCAGCGACTATCCGAACCAGGTCAACAATGTCCTCTGCTTCCCCTTCATCTTCCGTGGCGCGCTCGACGTGGGTGCGACGGCGATCAACGAGGCGATGAAGGTCGCCGCCGCCGACGCCATTGCCGCCCTGGCACGGGTCGAGGCGAGCGAGGTGGTGGCCGCGGCCTATGGCGGCAATGCCCCGATCTTCGGCCCCGACTACATCATCCCGAAGCCCTTCGATCCAAGGCTGATCCTGGAGATCGCCCCGGCGGTCGCCCGCGCGGCGATGGAAAGCGGCATCGCTCGCCGCCCGATCGCCGATTTCGCCGCCTATCGGCGGGAGCTGGAACGCTTCGTCTTCCGCTCCGGCTATCTGATGCGGCCGATGTTCGAGGCCGGGCGCCAGGCGCCCCGCCGGGTCGCCTATGCGGAAGGCGAGGATGAACGGACGCTCCGCGCCGTGCAGACCGTGCTGGACGAGGGGATCGCCGAGCCGGTGCTGATCGGCCGCCGTGCGGTGATCGAGGCGCGCGCCAAGGCAATGGGGCTGCGCATGGATTTCTCGGAATCCGTCGACATCATCGACCCCACCACCGACACCGCGACCCTTGCTCCGCTGATCGCGCTGTACCAGCAGAAGGTAGGCCGCCGCGGCGTGCCGCCGGAGGCCGCGGCGCGCCGGGTCGGCACCCGCCCGACCGTCACCGCCGCGGTGCTGCTGGAAGCCGGGCTGGTTGATGCCTGCCTGGTCGGCGGCAGCGGCAACTGGATGCGGCAATGGCATTACGCCTATGACGTGATCGGCAAGCGCGAGGATGTCGGGCGGGTCTATGCGCTCTCCGCGGTCATCATCCCCTCCGGCACGCTGTTCTTCGTCGACACCCATCTGCTGGTCGAGCCGACCGCCGAGCAGATTGCCGAGATGACCCTGCTGGCCGCCGCGCAGGTGCAGGCCTTCGCCATCACCCCGAAGGTGGCGCTGCTCAGCCATTCCTCCTTCGGCGCCTCGCATGCGCCGACCGCGCGCACCATGCGGGCGGCCCTGGAGCTGATCCGCGCCCGCGCCCCAGGGCTGGAGGTGGATGGCGAGATGCATGCCGATGCGGCGCTAATCCCGGCGATCCGCGCCCGGGCGGTGCCGGAGAGCACGCTGACCGACACCGCGAACCTGCTGGTCTTCCCCAACCTCGACGCCGCGAACATCAGCTTCAACCTGCTGAAGGCGGCGGCGGACGGGTTGCAACTCGGCCCCATCCTGCTGGGCATGAAGAAGCCGATTCATGTGCTGGTGCCAAGCGTCACGGCGCGCGGCATCGTCAACCTGACCGCGCTGGCGGTGCACCAGGCGAACGGGCTGCGGGAGGCGGCGACGACCTAGGGCGGAATCCGATCATTCTGGTTCATAGCCTGCGGCGGTGAAGTAGTTTCGGCACTCTTCCGGGGTAAAGCGTGGCAGGGCGTCGCGGATGGCATCCCAGAGCCCGTCGATGGTCCGCGCGGCG
>NZ_JACOMF010000036.1 GCF_014283215.1 Siccirubricoccus deserti | reverse complement strand
AAACGACGCCTCGGCTCGGCTCTGAGCGCTCGCAGCGGTGCCGCGCAGGCGCGCGAAATCATCCTGCGGGTCCTCACCCACAACCTGATGCTCCTCAGGTCGCCCACCACAGGGTTTCAACAATGCAACATGAACGCAAAAGGAGTCATGTGAAGTTGGCATGATGGGGCGGGTGGCCTGGTGGCAGCGGCTTGCCTCGGCCCCCGGACCACACCTATGCCACGCCCCCGCATGCCGAAGGGGGAGCCCACAATGATCTCACGCCGAATGCTGAGCGGCGCGCTGCTTGCCGCGCCCGTGCTGCCGGCCCGGGCCGCTGATCGTCAGGCGACGCTCCGCCAAGGTCTGTCCGCGCTGGAACGCCGCCACGGCGGCCGCCTTGGCGTCGCGCTTTTCGATACCGCGGGCGCCGAGCCGCTCGCGCAGCGTGGCGAGGAGCGCTTCCCCATGGCCAGCACCTTCAAGTTTCTCGCCGCCGCCTGCGCCCTGGCGCGAGTGGATCGGCAGGAGGAGAGCCTCGGCCGCCGCATCATCTATGGGCGGGAGGCGCTGGTACCCTATTCCCCGGTCACCGGGCCGCATGCCGGCGCCGCGGGGATGACCGTCGCCGAACTCTGCGACGCCGCGGTAACCCTCAGCGACAATACGGCGGGGAACCTGCTGCTCGCCAGCTTCGGCGGGCCGGCGGGGCTGACCGGCTGGCTGCGCTCGCTTGGTGACGAATTCACACGGCTGGACCGGTGGGAAACCGCGCTGAACGAGGCGACGCCGGGCGATCCGCGCGACACCACCACGCCGCTGGCCATGCTTGGGCTGATGCGCCGGCTGCTGGTCGAGGACACGCTCTCGGCTGACTCCTGCGCGCAGCTGACTGCCTGGCTGGTGGCCTGCCGGACCGGCGACAAGCGGCTGCGGGCCGGGGTACCGAAGGGCTGGCGGGCCGGCGACAAGACCGGCAGCGGCGGGCACAATACGACGAACGACATCGCCATCCTCTGGCCGCCGAGCCGCCCGCCGATCCTGGTCGCGGCCTATTACACCGGGGCGCAGGCGTCGGATGAGGAGCGGAACGCGGTGCTGGCGGAGGTCGGGCGCCTCGCTGCGGGCTGAAGGCGGAGCGCTGCCCCGCGCCCCGCTTGGGGGGGACGAGCGTCCCCCCCCCAGCCCCCGGCCTGGGTTTGATGACCGGCTTCAACCTGCCAGGAGCTTGCAGGTACTTGCCGAAAGCGGCGGGAAGGCCTGATCGCCGGGGATGCGCTGCAGGGGCTTGAGGATGTCCCATGGGCCGGTGGAGTCGGCCAGGCTCTTGACCTGCAGCACGAACATGTCGTGCACCATAAGCCCATCCTGTCGCACCACGCCGTTCCGGGCGAAGAAGTCGTTCACCGGATTGGCGCGGATCCAGGCCATCACCGGGTCCGGGTCGGTCGTCGCCGTCGCCGCCACTGCCTTCAGGTAGTGCGAGACGGCGGAATAGAGTCCGGCATGCAGCATGTTGGGCTTGACCTTGCGCCGCGCAAAGAAGCGTTCGGCGAAGCGGCGCGTTCCTTCGTCGAGGTCCCAGTAATAGGCCAGGGTGAGGATCAGCCCCTGCGCCGCCTGCAGGCCAAGGGCGCGGACATCGCTGTCGTACATCAGCAGCGCGGCGAGCTTTTGCCCGGCCGCCGTCAGCCCGAAATCCGCCGCGCCCTTGACGACGTTCTGCGCATCCGGCCCGGTGCTGGCGATGGCGATCACCTTGGCCCGGCTCTGCCGTGCCTGCAGCAGATAGGACGACATGTCATTCGAGTTGACCGGGTGCCGCACGCTGCCCAGCACCTGGCCGCCAGCCTGGCGCACCATGGCGGACGCCGCAGCTTCCAGCGAATGGCCGAAGGCATAATCCGCGGTGATGAAGAACCAGCTGTCATGGCCCTGGGACAGCAGGGCCTTGACCGTGCCGGCCGACAGGCCGCTTGCGGTGAAGGTCCAGTCGATGCTGTAGGGCGAGCAATCCTCATTGGTCAGCGCATCACTGCCGGAGGCGGTAACCAGCGAGATGCGCTTGCGGTCCCGCCCCAGCGCCTGCACCGCCAGCGCGACCGAGGAAAGCGGCAGGTCGGCGATCACCGACACATCCTCATTGTCATACCAGCGGCGGGCGATCGAGACGGCATTGTCCGGCCGGTTGAGATGGTCGGCGGCGACGATCTCGACGCGGCGGCCGGCCACGCTGCCGCCGGCATCCTCGGCTGCCATCCGCGCAGCTTCGACCGAACCCGGCCCGACGATATCCATGAAGGGGCCGGACAGGTCGGTGAGCACGCCAACCTTGATGGAACCGGGCGTGTTCTGCGCGAAAGCAAGACCCGGGGCCGCCGACAAGGAAAGCAGGGACAGGTTCAGTGCACGGCGATTCATATTTGGGGTTTCTCTCCGCTGATTTTTTGGTTTGATTTTTCGTATTGCAGTATTGGCAATCAGCTCCACCATGACTGCGGCTGGATGCTGTGGTCGGAAGCAGCCAAGGTCAAGCCGAGGTGGTGGCATTGCGCCCGACCGGGCGGTCCCGCTTCGGCCCTGCATCGGCTGCATGGCTGAGGCTGCGGTGCGGGCAGGAGGCCGCAGACCTCCTGCCGATGCGGTGCAGGGCGGTGCCGCAGCGGGGCGCGGCGCTCATGCCTAGGGCATTGGGGAGGGCAGGCCGGTCAAGGCAAGGCCGGTGGGATGCAGCCTGCACGGCGCAACCGCGGCCGGCGGCAGGTCGCGCACCGCCGCCACCGCAACCCGCTGCACCGCCGCGCGCACCACCCCCGGACGCGGCGCATCCCGCAGGGTGGTGAACCAGGCCTCCGGCGGGTTGCGCCCGGCGGCGCGGTGGAAGGCCAGGCCGCGCAGCACCGCCTCGGCCGCCGGCGGCAGGCGCTCCGGCGGCTCAAAGCCGTTCAGCACGCCCCAGGCGCCGGCCCAGCAGCGCGCGACGCTCCATGGGTTGTAGCCGCCGCCGCCGAGCAGGATGAAGCGTGGTGCCAGCCCCATCAGCGCCCGCACCACGCCCCAATGGGCGTTGTTCGACAGCGCGAGCCGCGACAGCGGATCCTCTTCGAGCGCATCGGCGCCGCATTGCAGCATGATGGCCTGAGGCCGCAGGCGCCGGGCGATCGGCAGGACCGCCTGGTGCAGCAGCCAGAGCATCTCGGAATCGTTGAAGCCGGCCGGCACCGGCAGGTTCCGGGCATGGCCGCCAGCCCGGTCCTCCACCCGCCCGGTGAAGGGCCAGCGATCCGCCTCGTGCACCGAGAGAGTGAAGACCCGCGGGTCCGCGGCGAAGGCCAGTTCCACGCCATCGCCATGATGCGCGTCGATGTCGACGTAGAGGATGTTGTCGAGTCCGGCGTCGAGCCATTCCAGCAGCCCGAGCACCGGGTCGTTCAGGTAGCAGAAGCCGCTGGCCCGGTCGCGCAGCCCATGGTGGGTGCCGCCGCCCGGTACATGGGCGATGCCGCCGCCGGCGGTCAGCCGCGCCGCCAGCATGGTGCCGCCGGCACCGGTTGCGGGGCGGGAGAAGATCTCGCGGTAGACCGGGTTGCCATGGGCGCCGATGTGGAAGCGCGCGCGATCCTCGGGCGAGACCTGCTGCGTCGCCTCGGCCCGCTGCAACGCCGCGACATAGGCCGGGTCGTGGAACCGGGTGAGCGCCTCGGGTGTCGCCAGCGGCGAGGGGATCCAGCCGCCCGGCGGCAGCCAGCCAAGCGCCGCGATCAGGTAGAGGGTGGTGGAGACCCGCGGGATGGCCAGCGGGTGCTTCGGCTCGTAGGAGGAATGGCGGTAGATCTCCGAGCCGATCAGCAGCGGGTGCATGCCGCGCATATGCGCCCGCTGCCGCTCAGGGCAAGACGCGCGGGTTACTTCAGCGCGGCGCGGTAGCGCTCCAGCATCTGGGTGCCCTCGGGGCCGGCGCGCTGCACCCATTCGGCGGTCTGGGTCTCGCCGATGGCGCGCAGTTCCGACATCATCTGCTCGGATGGCGTCGGCAGCTGCATGCCTTGGCTACGCAGCCGGTTGGCCATGGCCACCTCGGCCTCCTTCGCCATTGTCTTGCCGCGCTCCGCCGCGGTCGCCGCGGCGGCGAGCAGCGCGGCGCGGCTCGGCGGATCCAGCGCCGCCAGAGCCCGGCTATTGGCGAAGACCGCATTCCGCGTGCGCATCCCGCCGACATTGTACCAGTAGCGGGTGAAGTCCCAGGCGGTGACGTTCACCCCGGTCTGCGCCGAGGTGAACATCGACTGGATGACATTGGTGGCGAAGGCCTGCGCCACCTCGGCGGCCTGGACCGTCACCGGCGTCGCGCCCATCAGCTCCGCCATCCGGGCGGTGACATTGTTGTAGGCGCGGAAGCGGGTGCCGCGCAGATCCTGCACGCTGCGCAGCTCGTTGCGCGCGTAGAAGCCCTGGGCGTCCCAGTGCACCATGTAGAGCAGGGTCAGCCCCTGGCGCTCCAGCCGGGTGCGGATGAAGGGCTCGGTGGCGGCGTTGAGCGCCTCGGCCTGCGGCCAGGTCCAGGCGAGGAAGGGCACGCCATCCACCTCGAAGAATGGGTCCTCGTTTGCATAGGCCGAGAGCAGGATCTCGCCGAGCTGCACCTGGCCGGTCTGCACGCCACGCTTGATCTGCGCCATCGGCAGCAGCGAGGCATTGGGGTGGAGCTGGATCGTCAGCCCGCCCCTAGTCGCGGCCTCAACATCGGCGATGAACTGCCGGATGTTCAGCGTGTGGAAATTCTCCGCATAGGGGGTCGCCATCACCCAACGGGTCTGGGCCCGGGCGGGCAGGGCGCAGGCGAGGCCGAGCGCCAGGCCCCAGACCAGTCGCACGGCAGCGAGTCTCGACAGCATCGGATCACTCTCCCAGCGTGGTTCGCCGTTGCAGCGCAGTCTCCCGCCCGAAGCGTTTCATACCCGGGACGCTATCCGCAAGCCTTGCCCGTGGGTGCCGGCAACGCCCATGCTCTGCGGCAGGAGGCCCGCCATGCCCGACGCCACCCCTAGCCCCGCCCGCCTCGTCATCCGCCAGCCGGAGGAGGCGCCGAGCTTCTGGCAGCCGGTGCCAGCCAATGGCTTCGTCCGCTGCCTGCTGGACAGCGCGACGACCGGCGCGGAGACGCCCTTCGCCATGGGCACCCAGACCGTCGACCCTGGCTGCCATGTGCGGGAACACCTGCACGATGCGAATGAGGAGGTGATCTTCGTCCTGGAAGGCGAGGGCGAGGCGCGCATCGAGGGCGCCAGCCATCCGATGCGCCAGGGAAGCTGCTTCTTCTTCCCGCGCAGCCGCGCGCATTCCTTCCACAACACCGGCGCCGGCCCGCTGACCTTCGCCTGGATCATCCTGCCCGGCGGTCTGGAGAGCTTCTTTGCCCGCATCGGCCGCCCGCGGAGCGCGGACGAGGCGCCGCCCGCGCCCTTCCCACGGCCGGAGAACGTGCTGCAGATCGAGGCGGAGACGGTGTTCGGGACGCTGCCGGGGAAGGGCTGAGCGGCAGGCTCAGCCTGTAGCGGCCAGCAGCCCGGTCAGGGCTGCGGTACTGTCCAGCGTCTCCAGCCGGCCAACCAGCGCCGCCACCTCATCCGCCTGCGCTTCCGTCAGCATCCCGGCGACATTGGCGCGGAACTTCGCCTCCACCTCCGCCGCCGTCACCGGGTTCTCGGGGCTGGCCCGGCGGTGCAGCACCTCCTGCCGCAGCACCTTGCCATCGGTGGTATGCACCGCCAGGCGGCAGGCGTGGCGGAAGGCGGCGCCCATGGCTTCCAGCCCGGTATCCTCGGTGACCGCGATGCGTGGGATGAAGCCCAGGATGGCGGGATCCTCCAGCCGGTCCTCGCGGTAATGGACGGCGGTCGCCGCGCCATGCAGCGCGGTCACCGCCAAGCCGTAGAAGATGTTCATCTGCGCCGCTGTCACCCCGGCCGGCTTGTAGGGCCAGGCGGTGTGCACATAGGTCATATGGCCGACGCCGACCTTGATGCGGGCGATCTGGGATGCATCCAGCGCGTGCTCGGCCATCACCGCCCGCAGCGCATCCAGCGCGCTGTGGATCGAGGTGACGGAGGGATACATTTTGAAGCCGGTGTTCGCCGTTTCCCACACCTCGCCAAGCCCGGCGGTCAGCTTCGCCGGGATCGGGGTGCGGGCAATGGCCGAAAGGAAGCCGCCATAGGGCGCCTCCAGCACATCGGTGATGCCGGTGAAGCCGCGCCCCGCCAGCGCCGCCGCACGCACGCCGCTTTCCGCGGCGCGACCGGCATGCAGGCGCTTCACCATCGCGCCTTCCTGTGCCGCCATCAGCCCCGCCCCCATCGATCCGGCGATGCCGAGCGCATGCTGCATCCGCCCGGCATCCAGCCCCAGCAGATGCCCCGCCGTCGCCGCCGCGCAGAAGGTGCCGGTGGTGCCCTGCGGATGAAAGCCGTTGAGGAACAGCGCGGTCGTCGCCGCATTGCCGACCCGGGCGCCGACCTCATAGCCGGCGACGATCGCCGCCAGCACCGCCTGGCCCGGCAACCCACCCTCCGCCTCGGCCTGGCCGAGCGCGATGGGAGTGGTCAGCGAGTTCGGATGCAGCACGCTGTCCCTGTGGATATCGTCCATCTCGAAGGCATGGCCCGCCGTGCCATTGCCGAGCGCCGCCTGGGCCAGCGAGACCCGCCGCCCGGTGCCCCAGAGCGTCGCCGCCGGCGCGCCGCCTTCCGCCAGCAGCATGGCATGGACATGCCGGGTCCAGGGCAGGGTGGCGCCATGCAGGCAGACGCCGATGCCATCCAGCAGTGCGAGCTTCGCATGCGCGATCACCGCCGCCGGGATCGCGGCGAAGCGCAGACCGGCGGCGAAGCCGGCAAGGCTGCGGGTGGCGTCAGGCAGCAGGGGCGGGGCGGGGTCCATGGTGCTCAGCCCTGGACCGGCGGGACGTGCAGCACCAGCCCGTCCAGCGCCTCCGTCACCGTGATCCGGCAGCACAGCCGGCGGCCTTCCGGCACCTGGCCCAGCGTATCCTCGATCATGTCCCGCTCATCCTCGCCCGGCGGGCCGACCCGCGCCACCCATTCCGCCGCCACATCCACCATGCAGGTGGCGCAGACCAGCTGGCCGCCGCATTCCGCCGGCAGCCCGGCCACGTCGTGCCGGATCGCGAGGTGCATCACCGTCGGCTCGCCAGCGGTGGCCAGTGTCTGCCGCCCGCCATCCGGCTGCACGAAAACGATCTGCGGCATAGCGCTGCCTCCACCCTGACCTGCCTGGTCGCGTCGCGGCGCATCCTGCGCACCGCGGCCGCGGATGCAAGCCGTCAGGGCGGCCCATGGCTGTGGTGCTACTCCGGCTTCAGCCCGGCGAGCTGCACCGCGCGCCGGGCCAGCTCCCGCTCCACCTCCAGCGCCTTGGCGAAGCCGCCCGGAGTCTGTTCCTCCGGCGTGGCAATGAGGTTGCCGATCGCTTCGACCCTGGCGCGCACCGCCGGATCGGCCAGCGCCGCGGCGAAGGCCGCCTGCAGCCGGGCAATTGGCCCGGCCGGGGTCGCCGCCGGCACCAGCAGGCCGATGAAGGAGGTGATGCCGCCGCCCTCCAGCCCGACCTCGGTGAAGCTCGGCACATCGGGCAGCAGCGCGATGCGCTCGGGCATGCCGATGCCGAGGATCTTCAGCGCGCCGTCGCGGTGCTGCGGCAGGGCGGTGGTGATCTGGTCCACCGCCGAGGACAGGGTGCCGCTGATCAGATCGGGGGTGGACGCGCCGCTGGCGCGGTAGGGGATATGCACCAGCCCGGCGCCGGTCGCCGCGTTCAGCAATTCGATCAGCAGGTGGTTGGTGGTGCCGACGCCGGCCGAGGCGCAGCTCACCTGGCCCGGCCGCGCCTTGGCATCGGCGAAGAAGGCCGCCAGGGTCTGCTGCGGGTAGCGTGGCGAGACGACCAGCACATTTGGGGTGCGGAAGCCGAGGCCGATCGGGACGAAATCCTTCACCGCATCATAGGGCATCCGCACCATCAGCAGCGGGTTGTTCACCAGCGAGCCATTCGCTGCGACCAGCACGGTGTAGCCATCCGGCGCGGCGCGGGCGACCGCCTCGGCGCCGAGGTTGCCGCCGGCGCCCGGGCGGTTCTCGATGACCACCGGCTGGCCGAGCTTCTGGCTCATCATCGGCGAGACGATGCGGATCAGCGTGTCGAGATTGCCGCCGGCACCGAAGGGAACCACCATTCGAACCGGCCTTTCCGGCCAGCCGGCCTGGGCAAGCGCGGGGCGGGCGAGCGGCGCCAGGGCGGCGGCGATGACGGCGGTACGACGTGTAAGCATGGCAGTTTCCCAGGGAATCGTTGCGCGCAACCTGCGCCGGCTGGCACTGCGTTTCAAGCCGTCGGTTTCAAGCCGCGCCGCGGCGGTGCAGTCTGCGTGCCCACGCAAGGAGGAACGCATCGATGGGCTACGCGGCATTCGACCTGACCGGCAAGGTGGCGCTGGTCACCGGCGGGAATGGCGGGATCGGCCTCGGCATGGCGGAGGCGCTGGCCCAGGCCGGCGCCGATATCGCCATCTGGGGCACCAACGAGGCCAAGAACGCCGCGGCGAAGGCACAGTTGGAAGCGACCGGCCGCCGCGTGCTGGCGCTGCGCTGCGACGTCTCCGAGGAAGAGCAGGTGGAGGCGGCCTTCGCGGAGACGCTGCGGGTGATGGGCCGGGTCGATGGCTGCTTCGCCAATGCCGGCATCTCCGGCGGCCGCTCCTCGCCCTTCCTGGAGCGCACCAGGGAACAATGGGACCGGGTGCTGCGGGTCAATCTGACCGGCGCCTTCCTCACCTTCCGCGCCGCGGCGCAGCACATGAAGGCGCGAGCCGACGCCGGGGACAAGGGCGGCGTGCTGGTCGGCACCGCCTCGCTGGCCGCCATCGAGGGCGCGGCGCGCAACGAGCATTACGGCGCCAGCAAGGGCGGCATGGTCTCCATGGTGCGGGCGTTGGCGGTGGAACTGGCCCGGCACGGCATCCGCGCCCATTCCATCCTGCCCGGCTGGATCGAGACGGAGATGACAGCGCGCTCCGTCGCCGATCCGAAATTCGCCGGCAACGTGCTGCCGCGTGTGCCGATGCGGCGCTGGGGCACCGGGTCGGATTTCGGCGGCATCGCCGTCTACCTGATGAGCAGCGCGAGTGCCTTCCACACCGGCGATACGCTGGTGATCGACGGCGGCTATTCGCTGTTCTAGCCTCCGCGGCGAACAACGGGGGAGGGGGCGAGGCCATGATTGCGCCGCCCCGAACCAGCCTCAGCTTGAGGAGACGCCCATGGCCCGCCGCTTCATCGACATTTCCGTCCCGCTGAAGGCCGGGATCAAGAGCGACCCGCCCGGCATGGAGCCGAAGATCCAGTACGTCGACCACCACCAGTCGGCGCCCCGCATGGCGGAATACATGGGCGTGCCGGTCTCCGCCCTGCCGGAAGGCGAGTACGCCGCGGTGGAGCGGGTGGAGATCAGCACCCACAACGGCACCCATCTGGACGCGCCCTACCACTACTTCTCCCGCATGAACGAGCGGCTGAAGCCGGGCGGGGAGCCTTCCTGGCGGATCGACGAGGTGCCGCTGGAATGGTGCCACAATCCCGCGGTGAAGCTCGATTTCCGTCACTTCGAGGACGGCTATGTGGTGCAGCCGGATGATGTCGAGGCGGAGCTGAAGCGGATCGGCCATACGCTGCGGCCGCTTGAGATCGTCGTGGTCAACACCCGCGCCGGCAGCCGCTACGGCGAGGATGACTACATCGACAGCGGCTGCGGCATGGGCAAGGCGGCGACGTTATGGCTGCTGGAGCGCGGCATCCGCCTGGTCGGCACCGATGGCTGGTCCTGGGACGCGCCGTTCAGCCACACGCGGCGCCGCATCCGGGAAGGCGGCGACCCGTCGCTGATCTGGGAAGGCCATCGCGCCGGCCGGGAGATCGGCTATTCGCACATCGAGAAGCTGCACAATCTGGAAGTATTGCCGCCGGATGGCTTCCAGGTGGTGTGCTTCCCGGTGAAGGTGCATCGCGGCTCGGCTGGCTGGACAAGGGCGGTGGCGATCATCGACGAGTGACGGGAGCCGGCGGCCGGATGGCCGCAGCGGCGCGGATGCGATAAAGCCCTCCGGTCCGCCGGCCCGGTGCAGCACGCCGGGCCCCGCCATCCTGGCGGCAACCACTCTGAGGAACGTCGCATGTCGCCTAGCATCACCCGCCGTGGCCTGGCGCCGCTTGCCCTGGCCGCCGCGGCCCTGCCGCGCTTCGCCATCGCCCAGCCGGCATGGCGGCCGAACCGCCCGGTGCGCATCATCGTGCCCTTCCCGCCGGGGGGCGCCACCGACATGCTGGCGCGGCTGGTCGCCCAGGGGCTCGGCAACCGGCTCGGCCAGCCGCTGGTGGTGGAGAACCGGCCGGGCGGCGTCGGCGTGGTTGCCACCCAGAACCTGCTCGGCGCGCCGGCCGATGGCCATGCGCTGATCTTCGCCACCTGCGACACCCATACGATCATGCCGGCCGCCAACCCCCGGCTGCCGTACAATGCCGCGGAATTCGTGCCGGTGACCGGCGTGGCCACGACGGTGATGGCGCTGATCGCGCGGCCCGGGCTCGGCGTCACCAATGTTCAGCAATTCCTTGAACGCGCCCGTACCGCAAGGCCGGGGCTGGCCTATGGCTCCTACGGCGTCGCCACCGTCTCGCATGCGGCGGGTGAGATGCTGAAGCAGGCCAGCGGCATCGACATGACGCATGTGCCCTATGGCGGCGCCGGGCCGGCGATCCTCGCCGTCACCGCCGATCAGGTGGATTGCACGGTGGTGCCGGTCGCCGTCGGCAATCCGCAGCGCAGCCGTTCGGTGATGCTCGGCGTTGCCTCCGCCGAGCGTTTCCCGCTGGTGCCGGAAGTTCCCACCCTGACCGAGCTCGGCCTGCCGGTGGTGGCGGATGCCTGGATCGGGCTGCTGGCGGCGCCCGGCACGCCGGGTACGGTGGCCGAGAGCCTGCACGCCGCGGTGGCCGAGGTGCTGGCCACCAGCGACTTCGCCGAGACGCTGCGGAGCAACGGCTTCAGCCAGCAAGGCTACGGCCCGGCGCGGTTCGCCGAACACCTGAGGGCCGAGCGCGCGCGCTGGGGCAAGGTGGTGCGCGAGGCCAGGATCACCATCGAAGGCTGATCCCCGGCCCGGCAGGCACGGGGTGGATCGGGGGCAAGGCGCCCCCGACCGGTCCGTTCAATCGGCCCGCATCCCCGCCGCCCGCACCACCGGCGCCCAGCGGGCGCGGTCGGCGGCAAAGTAGCGGCCGAAGGCTTCCGGGCTCTCGCTCGGCTCCACCTCGGCGCCGCCCTCCAGCAGCTTCCGGCGAATCTCCGGCTCGGCCAGCACCTCGTTAAGCACCGCATGCAGGCGGGCGATGCGGTCCGGCGGGGTGCCGGCGACGGCCAGCAGGGCGAACCAGGTGCTGGCCTCGATCTGCGGGAAGCCTTCCTCGGCCGTGGTCGGCAGATCGGGCATGACGGCGCTGCGGCGGGCGCCGGCGATGGCGAGGGCCCGCAGCGAGCCGGCCTGGACATGCGGCTGCATCGGCGCCAGCGCATTGGTGAAGACCGGTATCCGCCCGGCCAGCACGTCGTTCAGCGCCGGGCCGGTGCCGCGATAGGGGATGTGGTCCATCTCCACCCCCAGCACCTGGGCGATCATCGCCCCCGCCGCATGGCCGGTGCTGCCGACGCCGGGGGAGGCGTAGGAGAGCGGCGGCTTCGCCGCCTTCGCCACCGCCTGCAGCTCCTTCAGGCTACGCACCGGCAGGGAAGGATGCACGACGATGACGTTGGGACCCTGGCATATCATGCCGATCGGCGCGAAGGCCGTCGCCACGTCATAGGGCACGCGGGCCTGCACCAGGCTGGTGATGGTCAGGCTGCCGCTGCCGCCGAGCAGCAGGGTGTAGCCGTCCGGCGAGGATTTGGCGACGACATCCGATCCCAGCATGCCGCCGGCGCCGCCGCGATTCTCGATGACGATCGGCTGGCCGAGCTTCGCCGCCATGGCTTCCGTCACCAGCCGGCCGACGATGTCGTTGGTGCCCCCCGGCGGCCAGGGGATCACGAGGCGCAGCGGTCTGTCAGGCCAGGCCGGCTGCGCCTGCACCAACGCCGGAGCGGCGACCAGCCCGGCAAGGAGTGCTCGACGATGCATCAGTAGATCACCACCGAGCGGATGCTCTCGCCTTTTTCCATCAATTCGAATCCGCGATTGATCTGATCCAGCGGCATGGTGTGCGTGATCAGGCTGTCGATGTCGATCTTCCCCTGCATGTACCAGTCGACGATTTGCGGTACATCGGTCCGGCCACGCGCGCCGCCGAAGGCGGTGCCGCGCCAGTTGCGGCCGGTGACGAGCTGGAAGGGGCGGGTGCTGATCTCCTCGCCGGCACCAGCGACGCCAACGATGATGCTCTCGCCCCAGCCGCGATGGGTGCATTCCAGCGCCTGGCGCATGACCTTGGTGTTGCCGATGCACTCGAAGCTGAAATCGGCGCCGCCGCCGGTCAGGTCAACGATCGCCTGTACCACCTCGTCGACGCCGATCTCGCTCGGGTTGATGAAATGGGTCAGGCCGAACTTCCGCGCCATCGCCTCCCGCGCCGGGTTGAGGTCGATGCCGATGATCTTGTCGGCGCCGACCATGCGGGCGCCTTGCAGCACGTTCAGCCCGATGCCGCCGAGGCCGAACACCGCGACATTGGCGCCCGGCCAGACCTTGGCGGTGTTGATCACCGCGCCGACTCCGGTGGTCACGCCGCAGCCGATGTAGCAGATCTTGTCGAAGGGGGCGTCTTCCCGGACCTTGGCCAGGGCGATCTCCGGCAGCACGGTGAAATTGGCGAAGGTCGAGCAGCCCATGTAGTGCATGATCTGCGCGCCGTCGCAGGAGAAGCGGCTGGTGCCGTCCGGCATCACCCCGCGGCCCTGGGTGGCGCGGATCGCGGTGCAGAGGTTGGACCGCCGCGACAGGCAGGTTTTGCACTGCCGGCATTCCGGCGTGTAGAGCGGGATGACATGGTCACCCGGCTTCAGCGTGGTGACGCCGGCGCCCACCTCACGGACGATGCCGGCACCCTCATGGCCGAGGATGGCCGGGAACAGCCCCTCGGGGTCGCGGCCACTGAGAGTATATTGGTCGGTGTGGCAGATGCCGGTCGCCATGACTTCGACCAGCACCTCGCCGGCCAGCGGCCCGCCGATCTCGATGGTCTCAATCGAAAGCGGCTTGCCGGCCGCCCAGGCCACCGCAGCGCGAGTCTTCATTGCAGCCAATCCCCTTGCCCGCCGAGGTCACATGACAAGGCGCCAATCTGGCGCCAAGCCGCGCCGCGGTCCAGGATGATCGGCGGGCGACGGGCCGCCAGTCGCCAGGGGAAACCGGGGCGAACGGCCCTCCGCGCCGGGCGTTTCGGCGCCAGCCCGCCGGAGGATCAGCGCGATGAGCGACAGCTACATGCAGGAACAGGCCGAGGCGCTGGCCCAACACCTGCGTCTGACCGACAGCAAGACCGGCCATGTGGAGGCTACCGCGGATGGCTTCCACGTCTATGTCCGGCGCAAATGGCCGGGCAAGCAGATCACCAGCTGGGACGGCCTGCCGGTGGAGTGGCATGAGAACGTCGGCACCCACAAGGCGGCGAACCGATAGTTCCAAAGCGTCTCAAACGCCGGGCGGCCCGCATCCGCAGGCCTTGGCTCCGCGCCACTGAGCGGCGCGAAGAAGCACGCTCGGACCGGCCAAGCACTGGGTCATTGACATCAATACGGGCCGCACCGGCTCAACCCGGGATGGTCCCGAGCGCCCGCGCCAGCCCCAGCCGGTCCCACTCATCCCAGGCCTCGCGGATCGTCCCGTCCTCGATCCTGGCCAGCGACATGCCGGTGATGGTCACGCGGCGCCCGGTCGGCGGAATGCCGAGGCCGTCGCCGGTGTGGGTCATGCTCGCGGTCCAGCGCCCGGCCACCATCGAGCCGGCCTCGACCACCTCATGCACGGTGATGGCAATATCGGAAAAGCTGTCGAGGTAGCGCTGCAGGAAGGCCTTGAAGGCTTCCGGGCCGACAATATCCGTGCCGCTGTCGCCGAGCGAGTGCAGCAGCGTATCCGGGGCGAAATAACGTTCCACCCGGCTTGGGTCGCGCCGGTTCCAGACCTCCTCGAACCAGCGCCGCAGAGTCTCCGCGGGCGAAGGTGGCGCCATGGCTTGATCCTCCCTCCAGGGGCCGGACCATGGCGCCAGCCGGCTGGAAGGCCGAACCCCTGGCGCCCGGGATCGGGTGCCAGGACCGGGCCGCTAGCGCCGCAGATCCTCCGGTACCTTGCCGCCATTCTCCGCCAGCTTCTGCATCACTTGGCGGTGCAGCCACATGTTCATCGCCGCGCTGTCCGATGGATCGCCGCTGTAGTGCAACTCCTGCGCCAATTCGCGCCGCGCGGTCTGGCTGCTGTCGAGCCCGAGCAGCTTCATCAGGTCGACGATCGAGTGCCGCCAGTCGAGCCTCTGCGGGTTCTCCCGCGCCAGCCCGTCCATGATGGCGGCGACATCCACCGCCTGCATCCGGGCCGGCGCCGCGTCCGGCGATGGGGCCGGCCGGTCGCCCTGCGGCGCGGCCGCGCCACCGCCGGTAGCCGGGCCGCCCTGCGTGCTGCCGGTCTCGGCCTTGGCCCGGCCGGTGATCTTCTCCCAGATGCTGCCGAAGATGCTCATGCGCCGAACTCCCACTTTCCCCGGCAGCAACGGCCGGCGCGGAGGGGAGTTCAGCCCGGCCCGGCGTCAGGTCACCGCCGGGGTATCCAGGGCCGGAGCGTTGCACGGGGTTCTTCTCGGCCAGCGGCGCATGCTCGACCCGCAGCGCTGGCACCGTCGCCAGTGTACCATGGCCTTCGACCTGCAAGCCGAGATAGGGAAACATCTCCCGCCAGACCGCCAGCAGGCTGGCAGAGGTGACCTCGCCATGCCCGCCGCCGGGGGCCTCCACAGCCTCCATTCCCCAAGCCGAGGGTCAGTGCGGTGCTGAGGCAACACAGCCCCAGCCCGGCGGCGGCGAAGGCGCAGCGGCTGCGGGCCACGATGGAGGAGGTGGTGACGGCCGCGCCAAACAGGCCGGTGGCCGCGCAGCGGGCAATGAGCGAGAAGGCCGTGGTCCATGCCGGCGGCGTGGCGGCCACCTTGCCGTCCCTCAGCCAGAGATCGGCCCCGCGCGCATAGGCGTGGCCCTTGGCGGCAGCGTTCCACACAATCAACAGGTGGCGTGGCGGATCAGGGTGGCCGACCTGGGTTGGTCTCCGGCATTGTCGGGATGATGATGATGCGGCAGGAGCAGGGAGCCACGCCATGACCTTTAGCATCGCCGCGCATTGCCCGGAGACCGGCGCGGTCGGCGTCGCCGTCGCCACCTATTCCCTGGCCTGCGGCACGCGGGCGCGGGCGGCGACGGGCAGGGGCGCGATCATGAGCCAGGGCTTCGCCAGCCCGCCGCTCAGCCTGCTCGGCGTCCAACTCCTGGAGCAGGGGCTTCCGGCGCCCGAAGTGATGGAAGGGCTGCGCGCCAGCGACCCGGATTTCGCCTGGCGGCAGATCAGCCTGGTCGATGCCGCCGGCCGCGCGGTGGGCCACACCGGGCCGCATTGCCGCGGCTGGGCGGGGCAGGCGGCGGGCAGGGGCTGCGTCGCCTGCGGCAATGTGTTGGCCGGGGAGGCCGTGGTGCAGGCGATGATCGCGGGCTTCGAAGGCAGCGCCGGACAGCCGCTGGCCGAGCGCCTGCTGCGGGCGCTGGAAGGCGCCCGCGATGCCGGCGGCCAGCGCGGCGCCGATGGCCCGCTGCCGGAGCGTTCAGCGGCGGTGAAGGTGCATCACGTCGAGGCGCATCCGCTGGTCGATTTGCGGGTCGATTTCTCGCCCGATGCCATCACCGACCTGCGCCGCGCCTCCGACGAATGGCAGCGCATGGCGCCCTATTACGAGCTGCGCTGGCGCAGCCCCGCGACGACGCCGCCGCAGGACGCCTGGATGCGCGCTCAGTCGCGGTAGGGCGCGGCGTCCGTCACATAGCCCTGGGCGATGTCCTGCTCCAGCGCCGCCGGGTCGCGCTCGCGCGGGTCGCCATGGCCGCCGCCGCCCGGCGTCCGCAGCATGACGGTGTCGCCCCGGCCAAGCACGTATTGCCGCTTCGGGTCTGTCTTCTCGCCATTGATCCGGAGTTCGCCCGGTGCGCCGGCGGCGCCGCCCTCGATGCCGAAGGCCGGGAAGATGGTGCGCTCGGCAAGGAAGGAGACGGCGATCGGCGTGTCGCTGAGGGACTCCACCAGGATCTCCTGCCCCAGCCCGCCGCGATGCCGCCCCGGCCCGCCGCTGTCCGGCCGCAACGCCTTGTGGTGGAAGCGCAGCGGCGCGATGTGCTCGCTGATCTCGATGCTGGTGGAGGAGACGTTGGAGGGCCAGGAGAGTGTCGTCACCCCATCGCCCCGCACATTGCCGCCCATGCCGCCATTGAAGAAGAACATGTTGGCGAAGGATTCGCCGTCGCGCACGCCGGACTGGTTCATGCCCCACATGGGCGAGCCGCAGGCGGCCATCACCCGCTCCGGCACCACCTGACCAAGGCAGCCGAAGACCAACATCGGCAGGTAATGCCCGATCAGCATGCGCGAGCCGCCCGAGGCGGGAAATTGCGGATTGACGATGCAGCCCGGCGGCGCGCTGACGGTGATCGGCCGCCAGGCGCCCTCATTGTTCGGCAGGGAGGGGTTGGTGCAGACCTTTACCCCATACATGCACATCGCGTAGGTGTAGCAATAGGCGCAGTTGATGGCGCGATCGACCTGGGCATCGGTGCCGGTGAAATCCATGCTGATGCTGTCGCCGGTGATGGTCAGCGCCATGCGGATGGTCACCGGCACGTCGAGCAGCCCGTCGGTCTGCAACTCGCTGCGGTAGGTGCCATCCGGCAAGGCGCGGATCGCCTCACGCATCGCCGCCTCGCAACGGCCCTGGATCTCGGCGGCGAGATCGGTCAGGTCAGGCAGGCCGTAGTTCCGCATCAGCCCGAGCAGCCGGTCCTCCATCAGATCCAGCGCCACCACCTGGGCCCAGAGGTCGCCCAGCGTCTGGTCCGGGGTGCGGACGTTCTTGCGGATCATGGCAACCAGCGTCTCATCCGCCGTGCCGCGGCGCATCAGCTTGAGCGGCGGGATCTGCAAGCCTTCCTCGAACACCTCGCGCGGCTCAGGGCTGCGGATCTTGCCGCCGATGTCGGGGGAATGCGCGGTGCTGGCGCTGAAGGCCACCAGGCGGCCATCGAGGAAGATCGGCTTCGCCACGGTGATGTCGGGCAGATGCCCGGTGCCGAGCCAGATGTCGTTGGTGATCAGCACGTCGCCGGGCTCCAGCGCCTCCGGCGGATAGGCCTTCAGGAAATGCTTCACCGTCTCCGGCAGGGTGCCGATGAAGCTCGGGATGCTCTCGGTCGCCTGCACCAGCGACTGGCCGCGCGCATCGGTGACGATGCAGGAGAAATCATAGCTCTCCCGCACCAGGGTGGAGAAGCTGGTCCGCACCAGCGCCGCCGCCGCTTCATCCACCAGCGAGATCAGCCGGCGCCAGAGCAGCTCCAGCTCGACCGCATCGAAGCTCCGGGCCATTACGCGATCTCCGCCAGGATGGTGCCATCGGCCAGGACGCGGGCCGTGGCGCCGGGGCCGATGATGAAGGTGCTCTCGTCTTCCTCGAACACCGCGGGGCCGGCGACCTCGGCGCCGGGCGCCAGGGCATAGCGGTCGTAGACCGCCGCCGGCAGGGTCGCGCCGGCATCGGGGAAGAAGACCGCGCGCCTGCCCTTCAGCGCCGCGCCGCCAGCATGCTTCGGCAGGGCGAGGCTGCCGCCGGCGCCGGGCATCGGTGCGGTCAGCGAGAGGCGGAGCGCCACGAACTGCGCCGCAGCGCCCGGCGGCGTACGGGCGAAGAGCTGCCGGTAGGCCTCCTCGAAGGCCTCACGCACCGGCGCCTCGGCCAGGGTATCGGGCAGGGCTACGGTGATCTCGCTACCTTGACCGATGTAGCGCATGTCGGCGAAGCGCCGGACCACCCGGCCTTCTGCCTCGGCACCGGTTTCCCGCAGCACCGAGAGCGCCTCCGCCTCCAGGCCCCGGAAGATCGCCTCCGCCGCGGCGTAATCCGCGCCGGCGAGGGGCGCGTTGAAGCTGGCGACGCGATCGACCCGGGCCGGCGCCATCAGCATGCCGATGGTGCTGCCGGCCCCCGCACCCGGCGGGCAGGCGACGCGGGTGACGCCCAGCTTGCGGGCGACATGCCAGGCATGCACCGGCGCTGCGCCGCCGGTGGCCAGCAGCGCATACTCCGCCGGGATGCGGCCGCGCTCGGCGATCGCCACCCGGGCGGCGCCGGCCATGTTCTCGTTCACCACATCATGCACGCCGAAGGCGGCGCGCTCCGCCGGCACGCCCAACGCCCCGGCCAGCCCATCCAGCGCCACCCCCGCCGCCGCCGCGTCGATCCGCATGGCGCCGCCCAGGAAGAAATCGGCATTCAGATAGCCGAGGGCGAGGTCGGCATCCGTCACCGTCGGCTCGGTGCCGCCGCGGCCGTAGCAGGCCGGACCCGGTTGGGCGCCGCTGCTCTCCGGCCCGACGTTCAGGGTGCCGAGCCCGCTGCGCCGGGCGATGCTGCCGCCGCCGGCGCCGATCTCGATCAGCTCCACCGTGGCGATCTGGATCGGCAGGCCGGAGCCGCGCAGGAACCGCTTCTCCCGCGCCGCCTCGAACCCCCAGGCGACCAGCGGCTCGCCATCATCGACCAGCGCCAGCTTGGCCGTGGTGCCGCCCATGTCGAAGGCCAGCACCCGGCCGAGCCCGGCATTGCGGCCGAACCAGGCGCCGGCCAGCGCCCCGGCGGCGGGGCCGCTTTCCAGCAATTGGACGGGGGCGCGCTTCGCTTCCTCGACATGCGTCAGCCCGCCGTTCGACAGCATCAGGAACAGCCGGCCGGGGATGCCGGCGGCGCGCAGCGCGCCCTCCAGCCGTTCCAGGTAGGTCTCCGCCATCGGCCGCACATAGGCGTTGGCGACGGTGGTGCTGGCGCGCGGATATTCGCGGATCTCCGGCGCGATAGCCGAAGACAGCGAGACCGACAGTCCCGGGAAGCGCCGCGCCACCGCCTCGGCCACCGCGCGCTCATGCGCCGGATTGGCATAGGCGTGCAGGAATACCACGGCGAGGCTCTCGACGCCGGCCGCCACCAGCGCCTCCACCTCGCGCAGCGCGGCATCGAGGTCGAGCGGTACCTCCACCCTGCCGTCCGGCGCCAGCCGTTCGCGCGCCTCGCGCCGCCAGGGGCGGGGGACCAGCGGCTTCGGCATCTCGATGAACAGATCGTAGAGCTCGTATTTCCGCTCCCGCCCGATCTCCAGCGTGTCGCGGAAGCCAGCCGTGGTCAGCAGCCCGGTCTTCGCGCCCTTGCGCTCGATCAGCGCATTGGTGAAGAGCGTCGTCGCATGCACCACGCGGCCGATCGCACCGGGCGCCACGCCGGCCTTGGCCAGCACCTGCCGCGTGCCTTCCATGGCGCCGCAGGCCGGGTCGTCCGGGGTGGTGCTCTCCTTCCAGATCACCGCCCTGCCATCGCGCGGGTCGAGCACGACCAGATCGGTGAAGGTGCCCCCGATGTCGATCCCGAGGGAAAGCGGCGCGGCCATTGCGGAATCCTGTTCAGTCGGCGCGGATATTGCCCGCAGCGGCGACGCCTGCCCAGCAGGCGCGGTCGCGGCGGATGTGCCCGGCGGCGGAGCCGACCAGGATGCGGATGGGATGGCGCGGCTGCGCCCGGGCGCCGGGCGCCGTGAGCAGGGATAGAAGGGAAGGGCGGTGCATGCGGGGGACTTCCCGAGGGCGAGCGGGAGTGTCGAATGGAAACCCCAAGGCGTAAAGTTTTGGGGGCGCTGCCCCCAGGCCGCCGCCGGGGCCGAGGCTCGGCCCCGGACCCTGCCGTGAGTCGGCTGTTGGAACGGCACGCCCATAAATAACGGCGGGTCCAGGGGGGCGATCGTCTCCCCGATGGGGGCCTGGAGGCAAAGCACCGAGCTTACATTAGTAATTCCCAATTCAAAATGATTCAGGGCGCCGGGATCCGGGCGGAATAGGCCGGAGCCCGGCGCGCCAGCCGCGCCAGGCCCCAGCGGTTCAGCCGGCGACCAGCGCGCAGCCACCTTCGGCCTCCGGCCGGAATGCTTCCTCGGTGCCAGTGGTGGCCTGAAGCGCATAATAATCCCAGGGGCCACGGCTTTCCTCCGGGCGCTTCACCCGGAACAAATAGACCGGGTGCAGCTTGCGGCCATCCGGGCGAATGCGGCCTGCGCCGAAGACATCGTCATCGGTCGGCATTGCCTTCATCCGCGCGATGGTGGCGGCGCCGCTGCGCTTTGCCTCGGCGACGCCCATCCCCGCCGCGGCCTTCAAATAATGCATGGTCGCCGAATAGCAGCCGGCCTGGGCCATATTCGGCCGCTGTCCGCCGGTCTTCGGCAGCACCCGCTGGGTAAAGGCGCGAGTGCGGTCGTTCAGGTCCCAATAGAAGCTTTCGGTCAGCAGGAGCCCCTGGGCGGTGGGCAGGCCGATGGCATGGACATCGTTGATGTAGAGCAGCAGCGCCGCCAGCCGCTGCTGGCCACTGCGGGTGATGCCGAATTCGGCCGCCTGCTTGATGGTGTTGACCCCATCCTCCCCGGCATGGGCCAGGCCGATCACCTTGGCGCGGCTGGCCTGGGCCTGCAGCAGGTAGGAGGAGAAATCCGTGGTGCCCGGCGCCGGATGCGCGGCGCGGCCAAGTACCCGGCCACCAGCCTTGCGCACCGCATCCGCCGTGTCGCGTTCCAGCGCATGGCCGAAGGCGAAATTGGCAACGATGAAGAACCAGCTGTCGCCGCCGGTGCGCACCACCGCATTGCCGGTGCCATTGGCCAGCATCCAGGTGTCATAGGTCCAGTGGATGGTGTTGGGCGAGCAGAGGCGACCGGTCAGATCGGCGGTGGCGGCGGAGGAGTTGAGGTGAATGCGGTCCTTCTCCCGGGCGATGCCATGCACCGCCAGCGCCACCGCGCTATTGGAGACGTCGAGGATCACATCCACGCCGTCGCGGTCGAACCACTGCCGGGCGATGTTGGAGCCGACATCCGCCTTGTTTTGATGATCGCCGACCAGCACCTCGGCCCGGATGCCGGGGTTGGCGGCGGCGAATTCCTCGATCGCCTGGCGGGTGCAGGCGACGGAGGTGGCGCCGGCGCCGCCACTGTAGGGGCCGGATTGATCGCTCATCACGCCGATGCGGAGGATGGGCTGGTTGCCGGTCTGGGCGCGGCCCCCGGACAGCGGCAGGACCGCGCCGGCCCCCACAGCGCCGAGCAGATGACGACGTAGCACTGACATGGTGTTTCCTCTGTACTGTTCGGACATCCCGGCCGGGATAGGCGATTGGCCGCGGAGGTGACGCGGCCATGGCCGCGAGAGGGCGTGGGGCGGCGGCGGTGCGGCGCCCTTGGCGGCGTGCCGGGGGGTGGCGCGGGCCTCGTCCCGCGCCACAACCCTACGGCAACCGCCCTGCCGTGGGCCGGTCATCGAATGTCGGGAATAGCGGGCGTCCGGATCTCGCCTGGCGCATGAATGCCGGCCGCCGCGCCCGCCGATGCCGCGTTACGGCCGCATGCCGTGCGACCGCTGGCCCGGCTCCAGAACCCGCTCCGCCAGCGCCGAGAACTCGCAGAGCAGCCGGCGGGTCTGCCGCGGGTCGATGATCTCCTCCGCCCAGAACGCCTCGGCCGTCCGCAGCGGACTGCGCAGCTGCTGCAGCCGGGTCTCGATTTCGGCGAGCGTCGCGGCGCGGTCCTTGGCGGCGTCGAGATCGGCGCGGTAGGCCGCCTCGATCCCCCCCTCCAGCGGCAGGCTACCCCAGCGCGCGGAGGGCCAGGCGTAGCGCATGGTGTAGCGCCCGGCCGGCTGGTGGATGGCGCCGGCGACGCCGAAGGCATTGCGCAGCACCACGGTGCACCAGGGCACGGTGCATTGGTTGATCGCCGCCATGGCGCGCACGCCCCAGCGAATGGTGGCGCGCTGCTCCGCCTCCAGCCCGATCATGAAGCCCGGGCAGTCCATCAGATGCACCACCGGCAGGTGGAAGGTCTCCGCCAAATCGACGAAGCGGATGATCTTCGCGCAGGCGTCCGCGGTCCAGGAGCCGGCGTAGAACATCGGGTCGCCGGCGATCACCGCCACCGGCATGCCGTCCAGCCGGGCGAAGGCGGTGATGACGGAGCGGCCGAAGTAGCGCCCCATCTCGAACACCGAGCCGCGGTCCATCAGCCCCTCCATCACCGCGCGGGCGCGGTAGGGCGTTCTGAGACTGCGCGGAATGACGGACAGCCAGCTCTCGTCGCTGCGCATCGCATCATCTTCGGACGGCAATCGCCGCGGCAGTTCGAAGACCGAGCCAGGCAGGTAGGAGAGGAACCGCCGCGCCGCCTCGAAGGCCTCCTCCTCGCTGTCCACGGCATGGTCGACGGCGCCGGCCTTGCACTGGATCTCCCAACCGCCAAGCTCGGCCTTAGAAAGGTTGTTGCCGAGCGCATTCACCACCGGCGGCCCGGCGACGAACATCGCCGAGGTCTCCTTCGTCATCACCGAGAAATGCGAGGCGGCGAGGCGAGCCGCGCCGAGCCCGGCCACCGAGCCGAGGCCGAGCGCGACCACCGGCACGCGGGAGAGATTGTCGCCGGTGTGGTGATAGAGCCAGGTGCCGCCGACGCCGCCCGGCAGGTTGGCGCGGCCCGTGGTCTCGATGGTCTTGACCGAGCCGCCGCCGCCCGAGCCTTCGATGATGCGGATGATCGGCAGGCGAAGCTCGGCCGCCATGCGCTCCGCCATGATCGGCTTCTCGCGAATAGTGGCGTCGGCGCTGCCGCCACGGACGGTGAAATCATCGCCGACGATCACCACCGGCCTTCCATCCACCCGGCCGCGCCCCATCACGCAGTTGGAGGGGGTGAATTCCAGCAGCCTGCCGTCTGGACCGTAGCTGGCCTTGCCGGCGATGGCGCCGATCTCGTGAAAGGAATGCGCATCGAGCATGGCATCGATCCGTTCCCGCACCGTCAGCCGCCCGCCGGCGTGCTGACGCGCCACCTTCTCCGGCCCACCCATCGCCTTGGCCATTGCCTCGCGGGCGCGCAATTCATCCAGTTCGGGCTGCCAGCTCATTGCCATTCCTCCAGCTTTGCGGCCAGGGAAGCACGGGGCGGCGCAGGACGGTAGCCGGGCGCGGCCCGGCTGCCTATCTTCCGGGCCAGAAGCGGAGGAGGACCCCCATGCCCGAGACCACCGTGGCGGCGCCGGAAGCCTGCATCATCGGCTGGGCACATACGCCCTTCGGCCGGCTGGAGGAGCCTGATCTGGAATCCCTTTTGGCCCGCGTTGGCCGCGCCGCCATCGAGGATGCCGGGATCACCCCCGCCGAGATCGACGCCGGCTTCGTCGGCGTCTTCGGCGAGGGCTTCACCAACCAGGGCTTTCCCTCCTCGCTGATCCTGCAGAGTGTGCCGGAACTGCGGTTCAAGCCGATCACCCGCTACGAGAACGCCTGCGCCACCGGCACCGCCGCGATCCATGGCGCCCTGGATTTCCTGGCGGCGAAGCGCGGTCGCTTCGCCCTCGTCCTCGGCGCCGAGAAGATGACCGCGACGCCGGGCGCCCAGGTCGGCGAGATCCTGCTGAACGCCAGCTACCGCAAGACCGAGCAGGACATCCAGGGCGGCTTCGCCGGCGTCTTCGGCCGCATCGCCGAGAGCTATTTCCAGCGCCATGGCGACCAGTCCGATGCGCTGGCGGCGATCGCCGCGAAGAATCACAAGAATGGCGTCGACAACCCCTGGGCGCAGATGCGCAAGGACCTGGGCTACGCCTTCTGCCGCGCCGAGAGCGAGAAGAACCCCTTCGTCGCCCCGCCGCTGAAGCGCACCGATTGCAGCCTGGTCTCGGACGGCGCCGCGGCGCTGGTGATCACCGATGCCGAGACGGCGAAGGCGATGCAGAAGGCGGTCCGCTTCCGCGCGGCGGTGCAGGTGAACGACCATCTGCCGATCGCCGCCCGCGACATCATCCGCTTCGAGGGCCCGCGTGAGGCCTGGAAGCGCGCTCTCGACCAGGCCGGGCTTGGTGCCGTGACCGACCTCTCCTTCGTCGAGACGCATGACTGCTTCACCATCGCCGAGCTGCTGGAATACGAGGCGATGGGGCTGACGCCGGAAGGCCAGGGAGCGCGGGCGGCGCTGGAGGGCTGGACCGCGGCGGATGGAAGGCTGCCGGTCAACCGCTCCGGCGGGCTGAAGTCGAAGGGCCACCCGATCGGCGCCACCGGCATTTCCATGCATGTGCTGACGGCGATGCAGCTCACCGGCACGGCGGGGGCGATGCAGCTGCCGAAGGCCGATGTCGGCGGCATCTTCAACATGGGCGGCGCGGCGGTCGCCAATTACGTGTCGATCCTGGAGCGGGCGTGACCTTTCCAGGGAAGGCACTGCCTTCCCCGGTCCCCCTCCGCCAGGGGCCGAAGGCCCCTGAATCCCATGGGTCGGCAAATGGGCGATGATGTCCTTTGGGTCTATGTGACGGCGGCCGACACGGCCGAGGCGCGGCGGATCGGCCGTGTGCTGGTCGAGGAAGGGCTGGCCGCCTGCGCCAATATCCTGCCTGGCCACACTGCGATCTACCGTTGGGAGGGCAGGGTGGAGGAGGCAGCGGAAGCGGCCTTCGTCGCCAAGACCACGGCGGCACGGTTCGAGGCGCTGCGCGCCCGCATTCGCACGCTGCACAGCTACACCACGCCGGCGATCCTTGCCCTGCCGGCGGTGGTCGGGGATGCCGACTTCCTCGCCTGGGTGCGGGAGTCCACAAAGCCCTCCTGAGGCCAATGCCGCGCACGGCAAGGTGAGCGCCACTCCCCTCCGGCCTGACGTATGCGGTCGCCACCCGGCCGCCAAAGAGCCGGGCAGGGAGGCTACCCATGTTCCGTTCCGTTGGACGCGCCCGGCTTGTGCCGCGGCGCGTAATACTGCATGGGGCAGGCGTCGCGGTGCTGTCCACCGCCGCGCAGGCCCAATCCGGCTATCCGCAGCAGACCGTCCGCTACATCAACCTCTTCGTCCCGGGCGGTGCCACCGACATCCTCTCGCGCGCCTATTGCGCCAAGATGAGCGAGCTCGCCGGCCAGCAATTCGTCGTCGAGAACCGGGCCGGCGCCGGCGGCACGGTGGGCCAGGCGGCGATCGCCAAGGCGGTGCCGGATGGCTACACCCTCGGCCTCGGCAGCGTCGCCTCGCTGGCGGTGGCGCCCTCGCTCTACCCGAGCCTGCCCTATGACCCGGCGCGCGACTTCACCTACGTCTCCGGCATCTGGCAGGTGCCCAACCTGCTGTTCTGCAACAATGACCTGCCGGTTCGCAGCGTACCGGAGCTGGTGTCGCTGATCCGCAGCCGGCCGGGCCGCTACGTCTATGGCTCCGGCGGCTCCGGCACCACGCCGCATCTGACCATGGAGTGGTTCAAGCAGCGCGCCGGGCTCGACATCATCCACGCGCCCTATCGCGGCGGGGCACCGGCGATGGTCGATCTGATGGGCGGGCGGATCCAGCTGATGTTCGACAACATCCCGACGGCGATCGGCGCCGTGCGCGACAAGAGGCTGCGCCCGCTGGCGGTGACCGGCGCCACCCGCAGCAAGGCATTGCCGGATGTTCCCACGATGATGGAGTTCTATCCCGGCTTCGAGGTCACCTCCTGGGGAGGCCTGGTCGGGCCGGCCGGGCTGCCGCTGCCGGTGGTGAACCGGCTCTCGGGGCTCACCAAGCGGGCGCTGGAGAGCGAGGATCTGCTGCGCATCTTCGACGACAATGCGGCGACCGCCTGGTGGACCACGCCGGAGGATTTCGCCAGCTTCCGTGGCCAGCAGGATGCGCTGTTCGCGGAGCTTGTGAAGGTGTCAGGCGCGCGGGTGGATTAGCGCGGATCGCGGCGAGGCATGAACGCCCCGGAGCATCGATCCGCCCTAGCCCGGCAACAGCAGCATCGCGGCGGCCTGCGCCGCGATGCCTTCGCCGCGGCCGGTGAAGCCGAGGCGCTCGGTGGTCGTTGCCTTCACCCCGATCCGGCCAGGCTCCACCCCCAGCAACTCGGCCAGCCGCGCCTGCATGGCATCGCGGTGCGGGCCGATGCGTGGTCGCTCGCACAGCAGGGTGACATCGGCATTGGCCAGGATGCCGCCCCGCACGGCGATCCGCCCTGCGGCATGGCGGAGGAATTGCGCGCTGTCGGCATCCTTCCACTTCATCTCGGACGGCGGGAACCAGCGGCCGATGTCGCCTTCCGCCAGCGCGCCATAGATCGCATCGCACAGCGCATGGATGCCGACATCGGCGTCGGAATGGCCCTCCAGGCCGAAGTCGCAGGGCACCGTCACGCCGCACAGCACCATCGGCCGCCCGGCCTCGATGCGGTGGACGTCGAAGCCGGTGCCCACGCGGGGAATCAGGCGCGCCATCAGCAGGGCCTCCACCCGGTCCAGATCCTCCGGGAAGGTGATCTTCACATTGGTCTCGGCGCCGGGCACCAGCGCCACGGCGGCGCCGGCCAGCTCCAGCAGCTGCGCGTCGTCCGTCGCCTCGGCGGTGGCGGCGCGATGGGCGGCCAGCAGCGGCGCGAAGCGGAAGGCCTGCGGTGTCTGGGCGCGATAGAGGCCGGCACGCGGCACCGTCTCGCCGATCACCCCATCCGCGGCGCGCTTCAGCGTATCCGCCACCGGCTGGGCAGGGATGGCGCCGGGGGCGCGTTCCAGCGCGGCGAGCAGCGCTGCGATGGTGCCGGGCGGCACCACCGGCCGGGCGGCGTCATGCACCAGCACCACCGCGGGTGGGGTGGACCGGCCGGCCAGCGCCTCCAGCCCGGCGCGGACGCTGGCCTGGCGGGTCTCGCCGCCAGCGACCGGGGGCAGGGCAGGGAGGCCCTCCAGGATCGCGGCCACCCGGGCTTCCTCCCCGGCGGCGCAGACCGGCTGGATGGTGGTGACCGCACCGCCGGCCAACAGGGCCTCGGCGGCATGGCGCAGCACCGGGCGGCCGGCGAGCGGCAGGTACTGCTTCGGGCTTTCGGCCCCGAAGCGCAGGCCACGGCCGGCGGCCATGAGCAAGGCGGTGATCGTCATCGGCGCCGGTATAGGCCAGCGCCGCGCCGGAGCGAAATCGCTGGCGGACCGAGCGCGCCATGCTGCGTCGCCGCAATTTTTTTATTTGGTCGCGGCTCGGCAGGCAGGACGCGTTGCCGAGCGCCCGTGCATCGACTATTTTGCTCAAATCATGAGCATCAACCTGCCGGAATCCCCGACCGACCCTGCTCTCCTGCCTCGATTGCAGCCGATTTCGGTCGGCCCGATCCGAATTGCGACGCCCGTGTACCTGGCGCCGATGTCGGGCGTGACCGACCTGCCCTTCCGCCGCCTCGCCCGCGCCCAGGGCACCGGCATGGTGGTCAGCGAAATGATTGCCAGCCAGGCGATGGTGCGGGAGAACCGGCAAACCCTGAAGATGGCCGAGGTCGACGGCTTCGGCGCACCCTCCGCGGTCCAGCTCGCCGGCTGCGAGCCGGCGGTGATGGCCGAGGCGGCGAAGCTGGCGGTCGACCACGGCGCCGCCATCGTTGACATCAACTTCGGCTGCCCGGTGAAGAAGGTGGCGGTCGGCCAGCAGGCCGGCAGCGCGCTGATGCGCGACGAGCGCCGCGCCGCGGCGATCCTGGAAGCGACGGTGCGGGCGGTGCCGGTCCCGGTCACCTTGAAGATGCGCATGGGCTGGGACCATGCCTCGCTGAACGCACCGAATCTCGCCCGCATCGCCGAGGCCTGCGGCATTCGGCTGGTCACCATCCACGGCCGCACCCGTCAGCAGCTCTATACCGGCACCGCCGACTGGGGGTTCGTCCGGCAGGTGAAGGCGGCGGTCGGCATCCCGGTGCTGGTGAATGGTGACATTCTCACGCCGGAACATGCCGCCGAGGCGCTCCGGCAATCCGGCGCCGATGGGGTGATGATCGGCCGCGGCTGCTACGGAAGGCCCTGGTTCCCCCGCCAGGTGGCGGAATACCTCACCACCGGCATCGCCCCGGCCGAGCCGGCGCTGGCCGAGCAATTGGCGGTGCTGCTGGCGCATTACCGCGACATGCTCTCGCACCACGGCAGCCAGACCGGCGTCCGCCTCGCCCGCAAGCATGTCGCCTGGTATTCCAAGGGTCTGCCGGGCTCGGCCGAGTTCCGTTCCAGGGTCAACCAGGTGGAGACCCCGGCGGCGGTGGAGGCGCTGATCCAAGATTACTACCAGCCGCTGCTCGACCAGGGGCTGGAAGCGGTGCGTGCCGCCTTCCAGGCGCGCGGCCACGCCGAGGAGGCCGCGGAGCGGATGGCAGCATGAGGGCCGCCGCTGCCGTGATCCACCCGCCGCCGGTGAGGCGTGCCCATGCCGGCAACCGCTCCACGGCGCTGCCGGATGCCGCCGCCATGCTGGCCGCGCTGCCGATGGCGGCGGTGGTGATCGATGTCGAGAACCGCTTCCGCTACGCCAACCCGGCGGCTGAGCTGTTCTTCCAGCTCAGCTTCCCGACGTTGGCGGGGCTGCGCCTCTCCGATCTGCTGCCGGAGGACAGTCGGCTGCTGGCGCTGCTCGACCAGGTGCGGGCACATGAGGCGCCGGTCTCCGACCACGACCTCACCCTCGACAGCCCGCGGCTGCACCGGCGTGGCGTCGCCGCCCATGGCGCGCCGCTGCCGGAGATGCCGGGCGGGGTGGTGCTGACGCTGCAGGATGGCTCCACCGCGCAGATGATGAACCGCCAGCTCAACTTCCTCGGCGCGGCGCGCGGCGCCTCGGCGATGGCGGAGATGCTGGCGCATGAGGTGAAGAACCCGCTCTCCGGCATCCGCGGCGCCGCCCAGTTGCTGGAGCAGGGCGCGGCGGAGGCCGACCAGGAACTCTGCCTGCTGATCCAGGACGAGGTCGACCGGATCCGCAACCTGGTCGACCGGATGGACATGTTTTCCGACCGGCCGGTGGATCTGGCGGCGGTGAACATCCACCAGGTGCTGGACCATGTGAAGCGGGTGGCGCAGACCGGCTTCGCCGCGCATCTCCGGATCGTCGAGGATTACGATCCGTCGCTGCCGCAGGTCTGGGGCAACCGCGACCAGCTGGTGCAGATTCTACTGAACCTGGTGAAGAACGCCGCCGAGGCGGTGGACCCGGTCGGCGGCGAGGTCGTCCTCAGCACATCCTACCATCACGGCATGCGCATCGCCGTCCCCGGCAGCCGGGAACGCGTGCACCTGCCCTTGCAGGTCAGCGTGCGCGACAATGGCCCAGGCATAGCCGAAGCCCTGCGCGCCACGCTGTTCGAGCCTTTCGTCACCACCAAGCGTGGCGGCCAGGGCCTCGGCCTGGCGCTGGTGGCCAAGCTGGTCGCCGACCAGGGCGGCCTCATCGAATGCGACAGCCGTCCGGGGCGGACGGTGTTCCGGCTCTCGCTGGCGATGCCGCCAGCCGGGACGCGGAGCACCGCCACTCCAGGGCAGCGCAGCGGCAACGGGGCCGGCCCAGGCCCCAGGGATTCCTGATGACCGACAGCCGTACCATCCTGATTGCCGATGACGACCGGGCGATCCGTACCGTATTGAGCCAGGCGCTCGGCCGTTCCGGCTACCAGGTGCGCGCCACCTCCTCCGCCGCCACCCTGTGGCGCTGGGTGGAGGATGGCGAGGGCGATCTCGTCATCACCGATGTCGTCATGCCGGACGAGAACGGTCTCGACCTCGTCCCCCGCATCAAGCGGGTGCGGCCCGACCTGCGCGTGGTGGTGATGTCGGCGCAGAGCACCTTCATGACCGCGCTGAAGGCAGCGCAGCGCGGCGCCTTCGAGTACCTGCCGAAGCCCTTCGACCTGAAGGAGCTGCTGGCGGTGGTGGAGCGCGCCCTGGCCGCACCCCAGGCGCCCGCCGTCACCGAGGGCGAGGATGCCGGCGAGCGGTTGCCGCTGGTCGGCCGCAGCGCCGCCATGCAGGAGATCTACCGGACCGTCGCCCGGCTGACGACCACTGACCTCACGGTGATGATCACCGGCGAGTCGGGCACCGGCAAGGAGCTGGTCTCCCGTGCGCTGCACGATTACGGCCGCCGCCGCGGCGGCCCCTTCATCGCCATCAACATGGCGGCGATCCCGCGCGAGCTGATCGAGAGCGAGCTGTTCGGCCATGAGCGCGGCGCCTTCACCGGCGCGCTGAATCGCGGCGTCGGCCGCTTCGAGCAGGCCGCCGGCGGCACCCTCTTCCTCGACGAGATCGGCGACATGCCGCCCGAGGCGCAGACCCGGCTGCTGCGGGTGCTGCAGGAAGGCGAGTTCACCACCGTTGGCGGCCGTACCCCGATCAAGGCCAATGTCCGCATCGTCGCCGCCACCCATCGCGATCTGCGCCAGTCGATTCGCCAGGGCCTGTTCCGCGAGGATCTGTTCTACCGGCTCAACGTCGTTCCCATCCGCCTGCCGCCGCTGCGCGAGCGGCTGGAGGACATCCCGCTGCTGGCGCGGCATTTCCTCGACCGCGCCAAGGCCTCCGGCCTGCCGGCGAAGCAGCTGAGCCCGGAGGCGCTGGATCGGCTGAAGCAGCACGCCTGGCCGGGCAATGCGCGCGAGCTGGAGAATCTGATGCGGCGCCTCGCGGCGCTCTACGCCCAGGAAACCATCGACGCCGAGGCGGTCAACGCCGAGCTGTCGGAGGCCGAGCCGCCGGCTGAGGCCGGCGCGCGCGGACCGGAGACGTTGGAGCAGGCGGTGGAGCGCCATTTGAAGGCCTTCGTCGCCGCCCATAAGGACGGGCTGCCGGTGCGCGACCTCTATGACCGGGTGCTGGCCGAGGTGGAGCGGCCGCTGCTGCGGCTGGTACTCGGCGCGACCCGTGGCAACCAGATCAAGGCGGCGGCGATGCTCGGGCTCAATCGCAACACCTTGCGCAAGAAGATTCGCGAGCTCGACCTGCCCGTGGTGCGCGGGCTCGGCTGATGGCGCTGTTCCGCGCCCGCGCCTCGCAGCAGGCCGAGCGCGGGGCGGCGGCAGGCCAGGATGCCGTGATGACGGAGCCGAAACGCCGCGGCCCGGCGCATCGGCTGGCGGATCTGCTGCTCGGGCGCGGGATGACGCTGGGCCTCGCGGTCGGCGCGCTGCTGCTCGGCGTCGCCACCTTTTCGGTGCTGTCGGACGGCAGCCCCTTCGGCCCGACCAAGCCCGGCATGGTCGTCGGCATCGTGCTGGTCAACCTGGCGGTGTTGCTGCTGCTGCTGGGCTCGCTGGCCGGGCGGCTGGTGCGGGTCTGGGCGGAGCGGCGGCGCGGCTCGGCGGGGTCGCGGCTGCATGTTCGGCTGGTGCTGCTGTTCGGCGTGGTGGCGGTGGTGCCGGCGCTGCTGGTCGCCGCCTTCGCCGCGCTGTTCTTCAACCTCGGCATCGAGACCTGGTTCAGCGACCGGGTGCGCAGCACGCTGGAAGCCAGCCTGCAGGCCAGCCGCGGCTACCTGGAGGAACACCGCAACACCATCCGCGGCGACGCGCTGGCGATGGCCGCCGACCTTTCCCGCGCCCGGGTCCTGCTGCCGGACAACGGCATCGCCTTCGCCCGGTTGCTGGCGACCCATACCGCGCTGCGCAACCTGACCGAGGCCATCGTCTTCGACCCGGCGACCCAGCAGGTGATCGCCCATGCCGGCTACACTACCAGCTTCACCCTTGACCCGCCGCCGGAGGATGCGATCGCAACCGCCCGCCTTGGCGACGTCGCAGTGCTGCCGGCGGAGGATCGGGTGCGGGCCGTCGTCGCGCTCGACATCGGCCCGCAAACCTCCGGCGGCTGGATGCTGCTGATCGGCCGGCCGCTCGATACCACCGTGCTGCTGCACCAGCGTTCGGTCGAGCAGTCGGTTGCCGAGTACAACGAGCTCGATCGCAACCGTTCCGGCCTGCAGATCACCTTCGTCATGATTTTCGCCATCGCCGCGCTGCTGGTGCTGCTGGCGGCGGTGCTGATCGGCCTCGTCCTGGCCAATCAGCTGGCGCGGCCGATCGGCCGGCTGATCGTCGCCGCGGAGCGGGTGCGCGCGGGCGACCTGGCGACCCGGGTCGAGGAGGGGGCGGTGGATGAGGAGATCGCCAGCCTCGCCCGCGCCTTCAACCGCATGACCAACCAGCTCGCCGCCCAGCGGTCGGAGCTGCTGCAGGCCTACCGGCAGATCGACGAGCGCCGGCGCTTCACCGAAACCGTGCTGGCCGGCGTCTCGGCCGGGGTGGTGGGGCTGGAGACCGATGGCCGGATCAACCTGCCGAACCGCCGGGCGAGCGAGCTGCTCGGCCTCGACCTCGATGCCGCCATCGGCCTGCCGATGGCATCGGCGGTGCCGGAGTTCGCCCCGCTGCTGCAGGCGATGCAGGATGCCGCGGGTTCGACGAACGAGAAGCCGCATACCGAGGAGATCCGCATCGGCCCGCCCTCCCACCGCCGCACCCTGCTGGCGCGGATCGGGGTGGAGCGGCCGGCCAGCGGCGACGGGATTGCCGGCTATGTGCTGACCTTCGACGATATCACCGAGCTGCTCAGCGCCCAGCGCAAGGCAGCCTGGGCCGATGTCGCCCGCCGCATCGCGCACGAGATCAAGAACCCGCTGACCCCGATCCAGCTCTCGGCGGAACGGCTGAAGCGGCGTTACCTGAAGCAGATCACCGCCGACCCCGAGACCTTCGTCGCCTGCACCGACACCATCGTCCGCCAGGTGGGTGACATCGGCCGGATGGTCGATGAATTCTCCGCCTTCGCCCGGATGCCGCAGCCGGTGATCAAGCCGGAGGATCTGTCCCAGGTGGTGAGGGAGGCGCTGGTGCTGCAGCGTGACGCCCATCCCGAGGTGGAGTACCGGCTGGAGCTGCCAGAGGCTGCCCCGGTGGTGCCATGCGACCGCCGGCTGATGAACCAGGCGCTGACCAACCTGCTGCAGAACGCCGCCGACGCCATCGCCACGCGGGTGCAGCCGGAGGGAACGGAGGCCCCGCCACGGCCGCCCGGGACAGTGCATGGTCACATCGTCGTGCGCATCGAGCCTGCCGAGGACAGTGTCTCCATCGCCGTCGAGGATGACGGGATCGGCCTGCCGCAGGGGGATGAGCGGGACAGCCTTACCGAGCCCTATGTTACCCACAAGGCAAAAGGAACCGGTCTCGGCCTTGCCATCGTCAAGAAGATCATGGAGGACCATGGCGGCAGGATGGGGCTGGAGGATCGGCCGCCCGGGACTGGACCGGAGGAGGCAGGCGAGGACGCGCCCTCCGGTGGGGCCCGCGCGGTGCTCACCCTGCCGTGGCGGCCGGCCCAGGATCGGCCGGCGGGTTTGGAAGCGGAACGTCCGGATGGCAGCATGAGGCGGATGCATGGCGCATGAGATCCTGATCGTCGACGACGAGCCGGACATCCGCGCCCTGATCGAGGGTATCCTGTCCGACGAGGGCTACGAGACCCGCCAGGCCCACAACAGCGACACCGCGCTGGCCGCTTTCAAGGCCCGGCGGCCGTCCCTGGTGGTGCTCGACATCTGGCTGCATAATTCGAGGCTCGACGGGCTCGGCATCCTGGAGGCGCTGCACCGGGAGGAGCCGCAGGTGCCGGTGGTGATGATCTCCGGCCACGGCACCATCGAGACCGCGGTGCAGGCGATCCAGAACGGCGCCTACGACTTCATCGAGAAGCCGTTCAAGTCGGACCGGCTGCTGCTGATCGTCGCCCGGGCACTGGAGGCGGCGCGGCTGAAGCGGGAGAATTCCGAGCTTCGCCTGCGCGCCGGGCCGGAGACCGAGCTGGTCGGGGTCTCCGCCGGCATCGCCCAGCTGCGCGCCGCCATCGACCGCGTCGCGCCGACCGGCAGCCGGGTGCTGATCACCGGCCCGGCGGGTTCGGGCAAGGAGGTGGCGGCGCGGATGATCCACGCCCGCAGCCGCCGCGCCGATGGACCCTTTGTCGCCTTGAACTGCGCCACGCTGAACCCTGCCCGCTTCGAGGAGGAGCTGTTCGGCGTCGAGGCCGGCGTGGACCCGATCGGGCAGCCGCGCCGCGCCGGCATGCTGGAGCGCGCCCATGGCGGCACGCTGGTGCTCGACGAGGTGGCCGACATGCCGCTGGAGACCCAGGGCAAGATCGTCCGCGCCCTGCAGGAGCAGGGGTTCGAGCGGATCGGCGGCGCCACGCGGGTGAAGGTCGATGTCCGGGTGCTGGCGACCACCAACCGCGACCTGCAGGCCGAGATCGCCGCCGGGCGATTCCGCGAGGATCTCTACTACCGCCTCGCCGTGGTGCCGCTGAAGATTCCGGCGCTGCGCGAGCGGCGGGAGGATGTGCCGGGGCTGGCCCGGCATTTCATGGCGCGCTCCGGCGAGACGTCCGGCATGGCGCCGCGGGAGATCGCCGAGGATGCGCTGGCGGCGCTGCAGGCCTATGACTGGCCGGGCAATGTCCGCCAGCTGCGCAACCTGATCGACTGGCTGCTGATCATGGCCCCGGGCGACGCAAGGGATGCGATCCGCGCCGACATGCTGCCTCCCGAGGTGGGCTCCGCCGCGCCGGCGATGCTGAAGCTCGACCGCAGCTCGGAGATCATGACCCTGCCGCTGCGCGAGGCGCGGGAGCTGTTCGAGAAGCAGTATCTGGAAGCGCAGTTGCTGCGCTTCGGCGGCAACATCAGCCGCACCGCGAATTTCGTCGGCATGGAGCGCAGCGCGCTGCACCGGAAGCTGAAATTCCTTGGTGTGCAGGCGGAGGATCGGGCGCCGGCGGCTGCCGCAGGGAACGCGCTTTAGCGGGCGTGCCGGGGAAGGCGCTGCCTTCCCCTGGCCCCATCCGCCAGGGCATGGGCGTGCCGTGGACCGGCCTGGGTTTCGTGCGGGTGAGGGGCTATGATCGTGGCTCTCTCTCCGGGGTGATCATGTCGCGCATCGCCTATGTGAACGGCCGCTACCTCGACCAGCGGCTGGCCGAAGTGAATATCGAGGACCGTGGCTACCAATTCGGCGACGGCATCTATGAGGTGGTGCACCTCTACAATGGCCGCTTCATCGACGAGGATCGCCACCTCGACCGGCTGGAACGCTCGCTGCGCGAGATCCGCCTGCCGATGCCGGTGTCGCGCCCGGCGCTCCGCCATGTGCTGGCCGAGGTGGCGCGGCGCAACCGGGTAACCGAGGGCCTGCTCTACATGCAGGTCACCCGTGGCGTCGCCCGTCGCGACCATGCCTTCCCCGCCCGGTCGGTGCCCCCGGCGCTGGTGGTGACGGTGAAGCGCATCGCCGCCTACCCGACCGATGTCGACCGCTGGGCCGGCGCCTGCATCACCCTGCCGGACCTGCGCTGGGCGCGGCGTGACATCAAATCGATCAACCTGCTGCCCAACTGCCTGGCCCGCCAGGCGGCGCGGGAGCAGGGGGCGATCGAGGCCATCCTGTTCGACCCGGATTCCGGCACGGTGACCGAGGGCGCCGCCACCAATTTCTGGATCGTCGACGAGCACGGCGTCATCCGCACCCGCCACCTCGACCACGTCATCCTGCCCGGCTGCACCCGCGGCGCGCTGCTGGCGGAGCTGGAAGCGGCCGGCATCGCCTTCGAGGAGCGCGACTTCTCCATCGAGGAGATGCGCCGGGCGCGGGAGGCCTTCCTCACCTCTGCGACCTCCTTCGTGAAGCCGATCACCCGGATCGACGGCGCCCCGGTTGGCGACGGCGAGGTCGGCCCGGTGGTGCGCCGGCTGTTCGAGATCTTCGCGCGGCATGTGAAGGGCGACCGCAGGAACGCGGCGTGATGGCGCCTGCGCCGATGTCGGCCTTCGGCCGCCCTGATGTAGGGCCGCCGCGGGCGATCCTCTGGGATTGGGACAACACCCTGGTCGATGGCTGGCTGGCCATCGCCGCCGGGCTGAACGCCGCCTTCGCGGCGCATGGCCTGCCCAAATGGACGCTGGAGGAGGTGAAGGCGCGGGTCCGCCGCAGCCTGCGGGAGAGCTTTCCGGAACTCTTCGGCGCCGCCTGGGAGGATGCGCGGGAGGTGTTCTACGCCGCGGTCCGCGCCCACCACCTGCGGGTGCTGCAGCCGATGCCAGGTGCCATCGAGGCGGTGCTCGCGGTCGCCGCGGCGGCCATCCCGCAGGGCGTGATCAGCAACAAGCAGGGGCCGCTGCTGCGGGCGGAGGCGGCGCATCTTGGCTGGGACGGGCATTTCCGGATTCTGCTCGGCGCCGGCGACGCTGCCGCCGACAAGCCGGACCCGGCACCCTTCCACCTGGCGCTGCCGGCGCTGGGCGAAGTGGCGGGGCCGGCGGTCTGGTACATCGGCGACACGGGGCTCGACATGCAGGCGGCGCGCGCCGCCGGCTGCACCGCGGTGCTGTTCGGCGATGCGGCCCATGATGGCGGGGTGGCCAATGCGGCGCCCGACCTTGCCTTCGCCGATGGCAATGCGCTGGCTGCTTGGCTGCGGCGGACCCCGGCGACGTGACACCGGGCGGCGAGCGCTACGCCGGCCGGGCCGAGCGCCTGCATCTGGGCCGGCTGATCGGCTGGGCCTGGGACCATCAAGCGGGCCGCGCCCCGGCGATCCGGGTGGAGGTGAACGGCGAGGTCGCCGCGAGTTTACCCCCGACCTCCTGCGTCCCGACCTGGCCAAGGACGGCCTCGGCGATGGCCGCGGCGGCTTCGCCTGGGCGGTGCCGCCGCGGTTTTGTGACCCCGCGCCGCAGCGGCTGCGCCTGCTTGCCGCCGCCGATGGCAGCGTGATCTTCGAGCATGCCGAGGCCCGTCTCACCACCGCGGCGGAGGAACTCTACCGCGCCTGGAAGCAGGAGGCGCTGGGGCAGGGGCTCTGGGCGCTGGATGTGGTGCAGGTGCAGGGCGAAAGGCTGGTCGGTTCGGGGCTGGGCCGTGCCGCCCTATGGCCAGCCACGGCCGCTGCGACTGCAGGTGAACGGCGCCCCGGCCGAGATGACTTGGCTGCGCCGTAGCGAGCCTTTCATCGTCGACCCATTGGGCCTCGCCGGGCGCTTCGAGCGGCCACGATTTCGCTTCGGCCTGCCGCTGGCGGCGGTGGGCGACCCGGCGCTGCTGCATCTGTCGCTTCGCGAGCCAAGCGGCAGGCCGATCGCCCCGTCGCAGGACATCTGGGTCTCTGCCGCACCGGTCCCGCAGCCGCCGGAAATGCTGCGCCAGCGGGTGCACGGACCGGGCGATGCCGCAGGCTTCGACCGCACCGGCTGCACCATCGCCCATCTGCTGGCCCGGGTGCTGGAACGCCGGGTGCCGGGTGGCTTCGCCAGCTTCGGTACCGTGCTGGACTGGGGCTGCGGCTGCGCCCGGGTGGGGCGGTATCTGCTGCCGGCGCTGCCCGGCCGCTATGTCGGCGTGGATCCGGACGCTGGCGCCATCGGCTGGTGCCGGGCCAACCTGCCAGGGGGACGCTTCGAGGTGATCAGCACCGATCCGCCCCTGCCTTTCGCCACCGGCGGCGTCGACTGCGTCATCGGCGTCTCGGTCTTCACTCACTCTGACGGAGGCCCACCAGCGGCTCTGGCTGGCTGAGCTGGAGCGGGTGCTGCGACCGGGCGGAGTCGCTCTGCTGACCACCTTCGGCAAGGCTGCCTGGTCGCGCTTCCCACGCCGGTTCAAGGACTTCCTGCGCTGGCAGCGGACCGGCTTCACTGATTTCGGCCCGAGCCAGGATCTGGTGGGGGTGATCCCCGACCCCAACGTCTACCGCGGGGTCAGCCATGCCATTTCCTATATCCGGCAGGTCTGGAGCCGGCATTTCGATATACTGGAGGCCGAAGACGGCGGCATCGGCGGATACCAGGACATCATCCTGGCGCGCCGGAGGGCATGACATCGGCCCGGGTACCGCACGCCTGAACCATGACGCTCACGCAACACGTGAAATGGTGCACTGCAACGTCTTGCAAACCGTGGCCCGGTGATCGATGTTGGGGCCTCCAGGCGGGGCCGGACCCGCCGCGGCGGAACCGTCGAATACGGGTCGCCAAGAAAAAGAAGGACCGTGCCGTGGCAGCCGAGAAGTCCCAGAACGTGCAGGACGTGTTCCTGAACCACGTTCGCAAGAGCAAGACCCCCGTGACGATCTTCCTGGTCAATGGCGTCAAGCTACAGGGCATCATCACCTGGTTCGATAATTTTTCGGTCCTGCTTCGCCGGGACGGGCACACCCAGCTTGTCTACAAGCATGCGATCAGCACGGTGATGCCGGGCGCGCCGATCCAGCTCTTCGACGCCACCGCTGCCCGCGAGGGCGCCGTCGCCCAGGTCACGCGCGAGGGCACGACCCTGACCATGAGCCGCGAGGTCAATCCTGTCGGCAGCGACTGAGAACGGCCTGCCTCCCCCGGCGAATGATCGCGGGGATGGCACCGATTCCGGGCCCACACGGGCCGCCGTCATCCTGCCCTATGAGCGGCCGCAGCGTGTGGTTGCCCTGGTGTCGGAGGCGGCGCCCCGGGCCGCGGATGCACGCTTGGCGGAAGCCGTGGGGCTGGCCGCCAGCATCGGCGTGACCATCGTCCATACCGCCGTCTTTCCGCTGCGCGAGCGGCGGCCGAGCAGCCTGCTTGGCGAAGGCCAGGTGGCGGCGGCGAAGCAGGCAATTGCCGACCAGCGGGTTGCCGTGGTCATCGTCGATGCGGCGCTCACCCCGGTGCAGCAACGCAACCTGGAGCGCGAGTGGCGCTGCAAGGTCATCGACCGCACCGGGCTGATCCTCGAGATCTTCGGCGAGCGCGCCCGCACCAAGGAGGGCGCGCTGCAGGTCGAACTGGCGCATCTGGACTACCAGCGGACCCGGCTGGTGCGGTCCTGGACCCACCTCGAGCGGCAGCGTGGCGGCTTCGGCTTCCTCGGCGGCCCCGGTGAGTCGCAGATCGAGATCGACCGCCGGCTGATCACCGACCGCATGGTGAAGCTGAAGAAGGAACTGGAGCAGGTCCGCCGGACCCGCGGGCTGCACCGCCGGCAGCGGGAGCGCGTGCCCTATCCGGTCATCGCCCTGGTCGGCTACACCAATGCCGGCAAATCGACGCTGTTCAACGCCCTGACCGGCGCCGGCGTCTACGCCCAGGACCAGCTCTTCGCCACCCTCGACCCGACCATGCGCGGCATCCGCCTGCCATCCGGCCGGCGCGGCATCCTTTCCGACACGGTGGGCTTCGTCTCCGACCTGCCGACCCAATTGGTGGAAGCGTTCCGCGCGACCCTGGAGGAGGTGGCCTCGGCCGACATCATCCTGCATGTCCGCGACATCGCCCACCCGGACACCGCGGCGCAGCGCGCCGATGTCCTCACCGTGCTGCGGGAGATGGCGGAAGGCGCCAACCCGACGCTCGACCCCGCCTGGGAGTCGCGTGTCATCGAAGTGCTGAACAAGGCCGATCTGCTGGGCGGCACCGGACGGGTGGAGGACAGTTCGGACGGCACCGTCGCCGTCTCGGCGCTGACCGGGGAGGGACTGGACGACCTCCGCGCAGTATTGGATGCGCGGCTCGCGGCCGGGCTGGAGACGGTGGAATACGCCATCCCCGCCGCCGATGGCGCCAAGCTCGCTTGGCTCTACCGCCATGGCGAGGTGGTGGAGCGGCATGAGGCGGAGGGCGATGTCCGCGTCACCGTCCGGCTCTCCGCCGCCGACCGGGCGCGGTTCGAGCAGCCGCGGGCGTGACCCTCCGTTTCAACCATCGCCAGGCGACGGAGGTCGCGCAGCTGCTCCGCGCCGCCGCCCAGGCGGAGATCCTGCCGCGTTGGCGGCGGCTGGCAGCCGGCGCGGTACGGACCAAATCCGGTCCGCTCGACCTGGTGACCGATGCCGATGAGGCGGCCGAGCGGGTGATCGCCGCCGGCCTTGAGGCGCGCTTTCCGGGCTGCGTCGTGGTCGGCGAGGAAGCCACCGCGGCCGATGCCACGGTGCTGCAGCGGCTACAGGGGGCCGAGCTGGCCTTCGTCGTGGATCCGGTGGATGGCACCGCCAATTTCACTGCCGGCCTGCCGCTCTACGGCTGCATGGCGGCGGCGGTGGTGCATGGCGAGGTGGTAGCGGGTTGGATCCATGATCCGCTCGGCGACGACACCACCATCGCGCTGCGCGGGGAGGGGGCCTGGATCGAAGACACCGAGGGCACGCGCCGCGCCATGCGGGTCGCCGCGTCGGTCCCGGTCGGGCAGATGGTCGCGGCGGTGTCCTGGGGCTTCATGCCGGAGCCGCTGAAGAGCCAGGTCGCCTCTCGCCTGCCGCGGCTCGGCGCCGCCATCGGAATGCGCTGCGCGGCACATGAGTACCGGCTGGCCGCCGATGGCCATGTCCATGCGCTGATCTACAACCGGCTGCTGCCCTGGGACCACGCCGCCGGCTGGTTGTTGCACCGCGAGGCAGGGGGCTACGCCGCCCGGTTCGATGGCAGCGCCTATAGCCCGCTGGTCACCACTGGCGGGATGATCTGTGCCCCGGACCGCGAAGCCTGGCAGGCAGTGCATGAGGCGCTGATCAGACCCTGATTGGCGGCCCCGTTCATCATCCCGGCGTCAATTTGATTCGCTGTCGACTCTCCCGACTCGGCATGCCTTCCGGTCTTACTGGTCGGGCAGATGGGGTGTTTTTGCGGTCCGCTCAGATTTCTTAGCGGCCTGCCATTCCGCTTCCATGGTCTCCAGACCGACCTCGGCAGGGGTGGCGCCGCGCTCGGCCAATTGCGCCTCCACAGCATTGAACCGCCGGGCGAATTTGGCATTCGCCGCCTGCAGGCAGGCCTCCGGATCCAGGCCCAATTTCCGTCCCAGATTGGCTACGACGAACAGCATGTCCCCGAGCTCATCGGCCAGGCGTTCAGGCTTCGCAGCCGGGATCTCCGCTCGTAGTTCCTCGACCTCCTCGGTCAACTTTAAGAGCACCGAGTCGGTATCCGGCCAATCGAACCCGACTCGGGCGGCCCGCCGAGTCAGCTTCAACGCCCGAGTCAAAGCGGGGAGGGCGGCCGGCACGCCTGCCAGCACCCCGTCATCCTTCGCTGAACTCCGCTCTGCCTGCTTCAGCGCCTCCCAACCAGGATTCCCTGCCGCCGCATCACCGAAGACGTGGGGATGCCGTCGGATCATCTTGTGGCTGATCGCCTCCGCCACATCCGCGAAACCGAAGACGCCAGCCTCCTCTGCCATCCTCGCGTGGTAGACGACCTGGAACAGCAAATCGCCCAGCTCATCCAGCAAGGCGCCCATCTCTGGCCCGCGCCCAATCGCCTCGGCCACCTCATAGGCCTCCTCGACGGTGTAGGGCGCGATCGTCTCGAACCTCTGCTCTCGGTCCCAAAGGCACCCACCGACCGGTGCGCGCAGCCGCACCATGATCTCAAGAAGCCGAGCCAGGGCTGCCTCAGGCGGTGTCGTCATCGGAGATCCCTCGCAAGCGGTAGCGGCCGAACCATGGGCCATATAAAAGTCCCTAACGAAAACCAAGAGACGCGGTGGCGCGCCGAGTCGGGACAACTCGGACAGCACCGCAAGGAGAGGGCGCAGCAGGCAATTCCATCCACGCGTCCGTTCACATCCAGGCTCACCGCATAAGGTATATTATGGAATAAAAATCTGTGGATGGATTTGGGGATTTGGCAGGTCAGATCTCTGGGATTTCCAGGATTTAGATCTCTGGGATTTCCAGGATCATGCCGTCATGGGCCGGCTCGACCCCCGGCGGCAGGCTGCGCAGCAGGCTTCGGTAATCCATGGCCGTTCCCATATGGGTTAGCACCGTGCGCCGGGGCTTTAGCCGCTCCACCCATTCCAGCACCTGGTCGAGGTTCGCATGGACCTTGTGCGGCCGAAGCTGGAAGCAGCCGACCACCCAGGTGTCGAGGCCAGCCAGCGCCTCCAGGCTCTCCTCCGGCAACATCACCACGTCGGTCGAATAGGCAAAGCCACCGATCCGCAGCCCGAGCGTGTCCATCACCCCATGGTCCTGGCGGAACACCTGGACCGGCAGCCCGGCCATGATCACCCGGTCGCCATAGGCCAGCCGGATCGGCTCCAGCGCCGGGCGGTAGAAGAATGGCGGCGTCGGGCCGATGAAGGCGTAATCGAAACGATCGTCCAGCTTCTGCAGGGTCGTCCTTGTGCCATAGGCATCGAGCGCCCGGCCGGTGATCCGATTGACCTGACGGATGTCGTCGATGCCGAGGATGTGGTCGGCATGGGCATGGGTGAACAGAACGGCATCGAGCCGGGCGGCGCCCACGGCCAGAAGCTGCTGCCGCAGATCCGGCCCGGCATCCACCAGCAGCCGGCCGCCTTCCGGCCCTTCGATCAGGGCGGAGGTGCGGGTGCGGCGGTTGCGCGGCTCATCCGGGTCGCAATCCCCCCATTCACCCCCCTCGCCCGCCCCGCCGATCAGCGGCACGCCGCCGGAGCCACCGCAGCCCAGGATGGTGACTCGCAGCACGGCTCAGGCGGCCTTCGGGTAGAGGCGGAAGAAATTCGCCGTGGTCAGTACCTCCACCTCGGCGATGCCGATGCCCCGGGCCTCGGCCAGCACGCGGGCGGTATGAGCAACATAGGCCGGCTCGCAGCGCTTCCCGCGCAGCGGCACCGGGGCGAGGTAGGGGCTGTCGGTTTCCACCAACAGCCGCTCAGCCGGCAACTCGGCGGCCAGCGCCCGCAGCTCGGTGGATTTCGGGAAGGTCAGGATGCCGGAGAAGGAGACATAGCCGCCGAGCGCCACCGCCTGCCGCGCCAGTTCGGGGCCGGAGGAGAAGCAGTGCAGCAGGAAGGGAAAGCCGCCGGCGGCCGCATGCTCCTCCCGCAAGATGCCGATGATGTCGTCATCCGCCTGACGGGCATGGATCGCCAGCGGCAAGCCGGTGATCCGTGCGGCCCGGATATGACGGCGGAAGCCCTCCTGCTGCGCCTCGCGCGGGGCCTTGTCGTAGAAATAATCGAGGCCGCTCTCGCCGAGGCCGATGATCCGGGGATGGTCGGCCAGCGCCGCCAGCGCCTCAACGCTCGGCAGTCCCTCGGGCTCGCCGGCATTGTGCGGGTGAACACCCACCGTGCCCCAGACATCCGGGAACCGCTCGGTCAGCGCCTTCACCGCGGCAGCCTGGCCGACGCGGGTGCCGATGGTGACCATGCGGCCGATGCCGGCGTCCCGCGCCCGGGCAAGCACGGCTTCGATCTCCGCCTCGACGAAGTAGTCGAGGTGGCAATGGGAATCGACCAGCATCGGCTCAGGTCACCATTTCGATCTTGCGGAACAGCGGGCTCGGCGGTGGCAGGGCGATGCCACCGGGCAGCGGCTCCGCCAGCGCTGCCAGGCTGCGCGCCTCGGCCGGCACGCCGAGCTGGTCGAGCAGCGCCGCCATGGTACCGGGCATGAAGGGCTGCAGCACCGTGGCGAAACCGCGCAACGCAGTGTGCAAATGCCGTAGCACCGCTGCCATCCGCACCAGGTCGGTCTTCTTCAGCGCCCAGGGCTGTTGCTGGGTGATGTAGCCGTTGGCGCCGCGCACCTCGGCGAAGATCGCCTCCAGCACCAGATGGAATTCCTGGCGGTCGAGATGGGCACCGACCCTGGCCGCCAACCCCGCCACCGGCTCCAGCAAGGCGGCATCCGCCTCCACCGCATCGGCCGGCGGCGGCAGATTGCCGTCGCAATTGCGCTGGATGAGCGACAGGGTGCGGTTCGCCAGATTGCCCAGCGCGTCCGCCAGCTCTCCGTTCAGTCGTCCGATGAGCGCGGCGCGGGAGAAGTCGCCGTCATTGCCGAAGGGCACCTCGCGCAGCAGGAAATACCGCACCGGATCCAGCCCGTATTCCTCGACCAGCGCCAGCGGGTCGATGACATTGCCGAGCGACTTCGAGATCTTCTGCCCTTCATTCGTCCACCAGCCATGGGCGAAGACCCGGCGCGGCGGCTCAAGGCCCGCGGCCTTCAGGAAGGCCGGCCAGTAGATGGTATGGAAGCGGATGATGTCCTTGCCGACGAAATGCACATCGGCCGGCCAGAAGCGCCAGAGCGGATGGCTCTCATCCGGGTAGCCGAGGGCGGAGATGTAATTCGTCAGCGCATCCAGCCAGACATACATCACATGGGCATCGTCGCCTGGCACCGGAACGCCCCAGCGGAAGCTGGTGCGGCTGATGGAGAGGTCGCTGAGCCCGCCCTTGATGAAGCTGATCACCTCGTTCCGCCGGCTTTCCGGCGCGATGAAGCTGCGGTTCTCCTCGTAGTAGTCCAGCAGCCAGTCGCGCCACTTGGACAGGCGGAAGAAGTAGGAAGGCTCCTTCACCCAGGTGACCGGCGCGCCGCTCGGGGCGTATTTCACCCCGTCACGCTCGACCAGCTCGTCAGGGCCGTAGAAGGCCTCGTCGCGCACCGCGTACCAGCCCTCATAGGCGCCGAGGTAGATCTCGTCCCGCTCCGCGAGGCGCCGCCACAGCGCCTGGCAGGCCGCCTTGTGCCGCGGTTCCGTGGTGCGGATGAAATCGTCGTGGGAGAAGCCCATGCGATCCGCCAGGGTTCGGAAATGCTGGCTCACCTGGTCGGTGAAGGCCTGCGGGTCCATGCCCGCGTCCTGCGCCGCCTTCTCCACCTTCTGGCCATGCTCGTCGGTGCCGGTCAGGAAGTACACCTCCTGCCCGTCCAGCCGCTTCCAGCGCGCCAGCACATCGGTGGCCAGCGAGGTATACGCGTGCCCGATATGCGGCCGGTCGTTCACGTAGTAGATCGGCGTGGTCAGATAAGTCTTTGCCATCACGGCTATCTTTCAGCGTACGGAGAGCAGGCCCAGACCGGTCAGCACAGCCTGCTTGCGGTCGAGGTTCAACCGCTCGGTCTCGTCCGCGAGGAGGCCGAGCTTGTCCCATACGGTGGCCCAGTCAGCAAGCGACCGGCCAGCCAGCCAGGACGCCTGGTCACCGCCCTTCCCCGCCTCCCGCAGCCCGGCCGATAGCGCCCGCCGCAGCAATGCGAAGAAGGTGCCAAGCGCGGTGGTCTCGCGCCGCGCCGCGACCCGATCGGCGATATCGAGCGCGACGCGCGGGTCGAGTTGCGGCAGGCCGCGCAGCACCTCCTCCACCACCGCCTGCAAGGCCAGCCCCTCGCCTTCTGCCAGGGCCAGCGCGCGGCCGGGGCTGCCGTCGGCAATGCGGCACAGCCCGGCCCGCTCCGCCGCCGGCAGCTCCGGCAGCCAGCGCGCCAGCAGCCCGTCCATGGCCTCTCCGGGCAGTGGATAGAGGTCGAGCCGCCGGCACCGGCTGCGGATGGTCGGCAGCAGCGCGCCAGGCTGGCTGGTGACAATGAGCTGGATGGTGCGTGGTGGCGGTTCCTCCAGCGTCTTCAGCAAGATGTTCGGCACGACCTCCCGCTCCGCCCGATCCAGCTCCTCGACGACGATGACCCGCCAGCCGCCCTCGGCGGCGGTATGCGCCAGGAAGCGCACGGCGGCGCGGGCGTCGTCGGCGCGCAGGATCTCCTTCTTGCCCCTGTCGCCGGTGTTGGGCGCCATGGTGAAGAGGTCGGCGTGCGCGCCGGCGGCGATGCGGCGGAAGGCGGGGTGGCTCTCCGGCACCGCCAGCGGCGGCTGGCCACAAATGGCGGGCGGCTGCCCGGCCAGCAGCCAGCGGGCGAAGCGATAGGCCAGGGTCGCCTTGCCGACCCCGACCGGGCCGGTGATCAGCCAGGCATGGTGCAGCCGGGTCGCCCGCGCCGCCTCCTCCAGGCTGCGGGCCGCCGCGTCATGGCCGACGAGATCGGGGTTGGCGCGGGGCTCCGGCGGGATCATGCCGGCAGCAGGCGGGCGGTAACCGCGCCCAGGATCGCCGCCGCCACCTCCGGTGCCGTGGCGCTGGCGTCGATGCGCAGGCACCGCCCCGGCTCGGCGGCGAGAACGGCGGCGAAGCCGTCCCGCACACGCTCATGAAAACCGGCGTCGAGCCGATCGTAACGGTTGACCTCGCCCCGCGCCTGTACCCGCGCCATGCCGAGGCCCGGCGGCACGTCCAGCACCAGGGTGAGGTCCGGCCGCAGCCCCTGCAGCGCCGCGCCGGCGATGGCATCGAAGGCGGCGCGCGGCACGCCCTGGCCGTGCACCTGATAGGCCAGGGTGGAATCGGCGAAGCGGTCGCAGACCACCCAGATGCCGGCGGCCAGCGCCGGCTCGATCATCCGCGCCGCATGCTCCCGCCGCGCGGCGAAATGCAGCAGGCATTCGGCGATGCCGTCCCAGCCACGGCCGAGCAGCAGGTCACGCACCGCCTCCGCCCCCGGCGCGCCGCCCGGCTCCCGCGTCAGCAGCACCGGCAGGCCGGCGTCGGCGAGGGCGCCGGCCAGGGTCCGGGCCTGGGTGGATTTTCCCGCCCCCTCCCCGCCTTCCAGCGTGATGAAGCGGCCGCGCCCCACCTGCTTCAGCCGCCGGAGACCCAGCGGCCGATCACCGCCGGGATGCGGGAGATGAGGCCAAGCCGCTCGACGTCGGCGCCCGCCATCAACGGCAGCGACATCGGCGGAACGCCCTGGCCGGAAACCTCCAGCCGGCCGAGTTCCGTCCCCTTCAGCACCGGCGCCGCCACCGGCGCGTCGTAGCGCAGCCGCGCCTGCAGGCTCCGGCGCCACTGCTTCGGCAGGGTGACCACCACGTCGCGGCCGCCCACCAGCGGCACGCTGCGGCGGTCACCCAGGTGCACCGGCACTTCCTCGATCACATCGGCGGCGCGGAACAGCACCACATTCTCGAATTCGCGGAAGCCCCATTCCAGCAGCCGCTCGCTCTCCTCCGCCCGCGCCCGCATGCTGTTGAGGCCGTTGAACACCAGGATCAGCCGCCGCTCGCCGCGTTTCGCGCTGGCGGTCAGGCCGTAGCCGGCCTCCTCGGTATGGCCGGTCTTGAGGCCGTCGGCGCCCGCGACGCGGGACAGGGCCGGATTGCGGTTGTCCTGGCTGATGTCGTTCCAGCGGAAGCTGCGCTCGTTGTAGACCGGGTAGTATTCTGGGAAGTCGAGGATGATGCGCTTGGCCAGCCGTGCCAGATCACGGCAGGTCGTCCGGTGCTCGGGATCCGGCCAGCCGGTGCTGTTGCGGAAATTGCTGCTGGTCAGGCCGAGTTCGCGGGCCTTGTCGTTCATCGCCTCGGCAAATTGCTGCTCGCTGCCGCTGATCGCCTCGGCGAAGACCACGCAGGCGTCGTTGCCAGACTGCACGATGACGCCACGCATCAGCGCTGCCACCGGCACGGTGGTGCCGACCTGGACGAACATCTTGCTGCCGCCCATGCGCCAGGCGCGCTCGCTGACCGGCAGTTCCTGGTCGAGCTTCAGCCTGCCCTGCTTCAGCATGTCGAAGACCATGTACATGGTCATCAGCTTCGACATGGAGGAGGGCGGCATCCGCTCATCCGCGTTCTTGTCGAGGAGCACCGCGTCAGTGTCGAAGTCGATGATCAGCGCCTGGCGCGCCTGGGTGTCGAGCGGCCCGAGCGGCGTCGTCGCCGGCGAGGAGGGCGGCGGGGCCGGGCGCGGCGTCCCTGCCCGGCGCGGCTGTGCCAGGGCGGACAGGGGCAGCACGGCGGATGTGAGGGCCGCCGCCGCAGGTACGACGAGGCTGCGGCGCGGGAGCCCATCAGCGGCCCCGAACATTGACATGTTCACCCCCCCCTTGGACGCCGGGCACGAACCTCTGGCTTGCTCAGCGTCGCGGCACTGGCCGCGGACCGCATGCCGGGAGCCCATGGATGTTGCGTCGCAACGTTCATGGACTCCCGTCGCGGCCTCGGACCAGTCAGTAGACCGGTCTGCTTGTATCAGACCGGCCGTCTCGGGGGCTGGGCTGCGGGGCATGGTGGGCGGGCTCCTGCGGGCGTTGCGGCATCGGATACGCGCTGTTGCCGGTACGGCTCAAGCATGAGGTGAGGATGGGCCGGCTAGTCGATGAGAATTCGTGGATCCGCCACCCCGGCGCGATGCACCAGCGCCAGGGTGCGATCGGCCGCCGCAGCATCTGCAAAGGGACCGAGGCGGACCCGGAACTGTGCCTGCCGCCCGCTGCCGACCGCCTCGACCCGGGCCCCGGCCCCGGCTATGCGGGCCGCCTGGCGCTGCGCCTGGTCGTGGCGGAAGAAGACGCCGGTTTCAATGAACAGCCGGCCGGGCTGGGCATGGCCATGGATGACCTCCTCCGGCAGTGGGTCGGGCGGCAAGGGCATGGCCACCTCCACCGCCGGCCGGCCTTCGGCGCGTGGCGCCGGCGCCGGGCCGCGAGCAGCGACGCGGGCGCCGGGCGGCGGCGCCAAAGCCTCCGCCTGCACCGCGCCGCGCGGCGCGGCGGCGATCGCCAGGGTGGCGGTCTCCTGGTTCGGCAGGCCGCGGGCAAGCGCCCGGCTCGGCGCCTCATCCACCTCGATGCGTACCGGGATGGCGTCGCCCGGTGTCCCGCCCAGCAGCGTCGCGGCGCGTTCGGAAAGGCCGAGGATCCGGCCCGGCTGCACCGGCCCGCGGTCGTTCACCCGCAGCCGGATCTCGTGCCCGGTGTCGAGGTTCCGTACCCGCAGAATGACGGGAAGCTGCAGCGTGCGATGCGCACCGACCAGCCGGCCCGGGTCGAAGACCTCGCCATTGGTGGTGCGCCGCCCGGCGCGGCGGTCCGGCAGGGTGCTGGCGAGGCCGGTCTCGACCAGGGCGAAATCCTCGCGCGGGTAGGACCAGAGATTGCCGAGCGAATAGGGCTCCCCGACCACGTAGCGGGCCTGGGGCACCGGCAGCGGCTGGCGGTTGCAGCCGGCCGGTACCGTCAGGCCCAGCGCCACCGCTAGCCCGAGGCGAAACCGAACCGGGCGCTTCAGCCTGTCCTGCCGTGCGGTGCTTCCCGCACCCAGAGCAGTCAAGCCACCCGGTCCGAGAGCAGCCCCACCGCAAGCCCGTAATTGACCGGCGAGTTATAGCGGCGGATGACCCGCAGATTGTGGTGACCGAGGAAGATCTGGCCGGCACCGCGGCTCGGCAACACCAGTTGTCCCTCGAGATCGCTGGCCGGCAGCGCACCGCCATCGGCGGCACGGAAGCCGAGCCGGGCGAAGTCACGCAGGCTGCGCTTGCTGTCGGTGTCGACGCGGTCGCGGTCGAAGCCCGGCGGCGGCCGGATCTCCCGCCCCCAGGGCTCGCCCTCGCGCCAGCCGCTGCGCTGGAAGTAATGCGCGATGGAGGCCAGCGCATCGGCCCGGCTGTCCCAGATATCGCGCCGCCCGTCTCCGTCGAAATCCACCGCCAGCCGCTCGAAGTTCGAGGGCATGAATTGCGGCTGGCCCATTGCCCCGGCCCAGGAGCCGCGCATCCGCTCGGGCGAGATATGGCCGCCGTCCAGCACCCGGAGCGCGGCCAGCAGCTCGGCGCGGAAATAGCTGGCGCGGCGGCCCTCCCAGGCCAGGGTCGCCAGCGCCTCGATGATGCCGAAGCCGCCGGTGTTGCCGCCGAAATTCGTCTCGACACCCCAGATCGCCACCACCACCCGCGGCGAAACCCGGTAGCGCGTCTCGATGGCGCGCAGCAGGGTGGCGTTCTCCAGGTAGTTCCGCTGCGCATTGGCGACACGGGTGGGCGAGACCATGATCCGGTCGCGGTAATCCTCCCAGGTCAGTCCGCCCTCGGCCTGGCGCCGGTCGAGCTCGATGACCCGGGCATTGGGCCGCAGCCCGGCGAAGGCCCGGTTGACGGCCGCGGTGGAGATGCCGGCACGCCGGGCATCGGCGCGCACGCCGTCGAGGAATGCGTTGAAGCCGCCATCGCCCTGGGCGAAGGCATCGGTGGTCGCCGACAGGGCGGCGACTCCGGCGAGAAAGGAACGCCTGGGGTGCATCGGTGCACAGGTGCCATGGCTGCGGCGCCGCCGCAACGCGGAGAGTCGGGGGATCATCCGCCAGCTTCTGCGCCAGGAGTATGTCCGGCTCCTTGACCAAGCCCTCCGGAGACCGCGCCAAGGCCCGGACGGGCCTGGTGGCTTGGCCCGCCCCCGCGCGGTGGCTAGGATCGGCCGGAAGCCCGGAGGAACCCCATGGCCGCCGTTACCGAAACCATCGCCACCTACTGCGCAAGCCTGGACTTCGCCACCCTGCCCGGCGATGTGCGGGAGCGCACCCGGTTCCTGCTGCTGGATCTGGTTGGCAACATCGTCCGTGGCCGGCACGACGCCGAGAGCACCCCTGCCCTGCTGGCCATGGCCCGCGCCCTGGGGCTGGCCGCCGGCGGCTCCGCCGTGCTCGGCGACAGCGCCCGCTACACTCCGGCCGGGGCCGCGATGCTGAACGGCGCCCTGGCCCACAGCCTCGATTTCGACGACACCCACGCCGCCGGCACCCTGCACCCCGGCGCGCCGGTGATCCCGGCGACGCTGGCGGCGGCGGAGATGGTCGGCGCCGATGGCCGCACCGTGCTCTCGGCAATCGTTGCCGGCTATGAGGTGACCTGCCGCCTGGCGCTCGCCCTGCCCGGCGGCGACCACTACGACCGCGGCTACCATCCGACCGCGACCTGCGGCGCCTTCGGCGCCGCCGCCGCCGCCGGGCGGGTGTTCGGGCTGGATGCCAAGGCGATGCAGGATGCCTTCGGCATCGCCCTGTCGCAGGCCGCCGGCAGCCTGCAATTCCTTGCCAATGGCGCCTGGACCAAGCGCTTCCAGGTGGGCTGGAGCGCCATGAACGGCCTCGCCGCCGCGACCCTGGCGCGCGAGGGCTTCCGCGGCGCCGCCGAGGCTTTCGAGGGCAAGGCCGGCTTCCTCCGCGCCTATGCGCCGAACCCGACGCCGGAGCGGGCGCTGCAGGGGCTCGGCACCCAGTTCGAGCTGATGAACACAGCGGTGAAGCCCTATCCCTCCTGCCGCTACGGTCACGCCTGCATCGACGCCGCCATCGCGCTGCGCGCCGAGCTTGGCCTGAAGCCGGAGGAGATCGAGGCGGTGACCATGGGCCTGCCGAACAAGGGCATGCTGCTGGTCGGCGCGCCGCTGGCCTACAAGCAGAATCCGCAGAATGTGGTGGATGGCCAGTTCAGCGGGCCCTTCGTCGTCTCCTGCGGCCTGGCGACCGGCCACATGGGCTGGGACAGCTACGCGCTGCTGTCCGACAGCACGGTGCGCAGCCTGCTGCCGAAGGTGAACTGCGTCGAGGACCCGGAGATCCAGGCGCTGTTCCCGACCCATATGGCGGGCAAGCTGACGATCCGGGCGCGCGGCCAGGAGTTCGTCCGCAAGATCACCGTCGCCAAGGGCGAGCCCGAGAATTTCCTGACCGAGCCCGAGCTGCGCGCGAAGTTCCACGGGCTGGTCGATGCCGTGCTCGGGGCGGAGCGGGCGGCGCAGCTCGCGGATGCGGTGCTCGGGCTGGAGCGCATGGCCGATGTGAACGGCATGATGCGGCTGGCGGCGCCGATCATGGCCGCGCGGCTCGCTGGGGAATAGAGGCCAGCGGCAGGTCCGGGGACACTGTGCCTGAACCCCTGCTGGGGGGCGAGCGTCCCCCCCAGACCCCGGCCTGAGTAAGAACGCCTATCGAACCGGGTGCTCGCCAATGTCCTTCCGCGGCGTTGCTGCGGAAGGCGTGTCGAAGCGCGGATTGGGAGGGACCATTGGTCCCCTCCCAAAAAGCTGCGCAGCGGTTTTGTAGGGAATTCCAGGGGCGCCCGCCGCGCGGGCTATCCCCAGACGCTGTCGTCCACCGCAATGACCGTCTTGACGCCATTGTAGGTCAGAGTGCCGTCGTTGTTGTACTCGTCCAGCCAGTTCTTGATCGTCTCGCCGCCGGTGATGCCGTTCGCCGTGGAGTTCCAGGCGGCGGAGCTGGCGGCGACTTTCCAGCTGGACGCGCTCAGGGACAGGCTGCCATCGCCCATTCCGTCGCCATTCTCATCAGCGGAGTGGCGCTGCAGCCAGGTGATGCCCTGGGTCACCGCATCCTTCGCGTCGAAGATGGCGGGGTTGTTGGCAGGATCGGTGAGCGGATTGCCGGCCAGGTAGTTCAGCCAGGTCGCCACCAGCGCCCGGTCCAGGATGAAGCGCGCATCCGCGGCCGAATCCGCCGCGTTCAGCGCCGTGAGGGCTTCGCTCTGGGTGTAGAAGATCGTCACCTCGCCGGCGTCGGTCTTGCCGTTCTTGTTGAAGTCGCCGATCAGGATACCGAGCTTCCTGGCACCGCCCACCGGATCGACCACGCCGGCGGAGCCGTATGTTTGGTAGAGGATGTCGCCATTGGCAAAGCCTGCCTTTCCCGCCTGCTTTGGCGCGCTGGCATCCCCGTCCCAGAAATCCTGCCAGCCATTCTGCTTCCAGAAGCCCGGCGTCCGTACGCCGGGGCTGCTGATCCCGAGGTAGAGGCCGGCGTCTACCGTGCTGTTGTGCTGGCCTGAGAGCAGTGTGATCTGCTGGGTATACCCGTCGCTGTTGGCGTCGCTGTCCTTGGCGTCGTCGCTGCCCTGGTTGGCCACGGTTGGCACATAGCCGAAGGGCGTCACGAAGTGGACACTGTATTCGCCAGGAACCAGGCTGGAGAACATGTACGCGCCGGCTGATCCGGTGGTGGTGGTCGCCACCACGGCGCCGGTGGCATCCAGCAGCTCGACGGTGACGCCGGCGATCCCGGCCTCGCCGCTGTCCTGGATGCCATTGGCGTTGCGGTCCTCGAAGACATAGTCGCCGAGCGAGGCCGGCCGGTAGAAGCCGGCATCGAGCGTGCCGTTGAACTCGCCCGAGGCCAGGGTGACCTGCTGGGTCACGCCGCCGACCGCATCGC
>NZ_JACOMF010000035.1 GCF_014283215.1 Siccirubricoccus deserti | reverse complement strand
TGCCGCCTCGGGAGTGGGCCATGGCCAAGGCCCAGTTCGCCGTGATCTTCAGCCAGCGCTTCACCAAGGCCCTGGCCTGACCGTGTCGTTCAACCGACCGGCCGAACACGGAATTCCTGACACTCCCACTCGTGTTCGGAGGACAGTGTCCTCCCCTCACCCCCCGACGATCACCCCCGCCTCCGCCAGCCTCGCAATCTCCCTCACCTCAAACCCGACCTCGGCCAACACCTCGGCGTTATGCTCGCCCATCCTCGGCGGCTGCCGCACCAGCCCGGCCCTGTTCCTGCCCTCGCCGAATTCCACCGGCAAGGCCGGCAGCCCGAACATCGCGCCGCCGCCGAGCGCCGAGATCGCCGTCTGCAGCAGCCCGCCATTCGCCGCCAGATGCGGGTCGTCGAACAGGTCGGCCGGCTTGCCGACCGGCGCCCAGGAAATGCCGGCGGCCTCGCAGCGGCGGGCGACCTCGTCCTGGTCGTATTGCAGGAACACCTCCTGCAGCGCCGGGATCAGCCAGGACCGGGCGCCGGCGCGCAGCGCGTTGGTGGCAACTCGCGCGTCGGCGGCCAGCGCCTCCAGCCCGAAGGTCTGGGTGAAGCGCACCCATTGCTGGTCGCTGGTCACGCCAATGAACAACTGATTGCTCTCCCCCTTGGCACCCGCGGTGTCGAACACATCGTAGATGCCCCAGGCGCCGCGCCGTGCCGGCATTGGCGGCGGCGGCTCGCCGGTGGCGGCGAGGCCGGCCATGTGGCTGCCCATCAGGAACACCGCGCTCTCGAAGAGCGAGGAGCAGACGCGCTGCCCCTCTCCGGTCCGGTCGCGCTCGCGCAGCGCCGCCTGCACGGCGATCACGCCGAACACCGCGCCGAGGATGTCGACGATGGAAGCGCCGGCGCGCAGTGGCCGCCCCGGCGGGCCGGTCATGTAGGCGAGGCCGGACTGGAACTGCACCACCTCGTCCAGCGCCGGCCGGTGTTCATAGGGGCCGGCGAGGAAGCCCTTCAGCGCCAGATAGACGAGGCGCGGATTGACCTTCCGCAGATCCTCCCAGCCGCAGCCGAGGCGTTCCATGGTGCCCGGCCCGTAATTCTCCAGCACCACATCGGCCTGCGCCACCAGCCGGTGCGCCGCGGCGCGGCCGTCCGGTCGCTTCAGGTCGAGCGCCAGACTGCGCTTGTTGCGGTTGAAGGTGGCGAAGAAGCCGGCGGCGAAGCCGGGCAGCCGGCGGGTGTGGTCGCCGGCCGGCGCCGGCTCGACCTTCACCACATCGGCGCCGAGGTCGGCCAGCACCAGCCCGGCGCAGGGCCCCATGATGGTGTGGGTGAACTCGAGGACCTTGATCCCGGCGAGCGGCTTTGGATTCACGCGTTCTTCTCCGTGTCGAGGCCGGCCAGGAACCGCGCGGCCGCCCGGGTCCGCGGCCGATAGCCGAGCTCGGTCTGGACTGTCCAGAAGCGGACCTTCTCGCAGAACCATGCCTGGGCGCATTGCGCCCTGAAAGTCCTGACCGCACGTTCGACGAGATCATCCTCGACGTAGTTGAGCCGGCGCTTGCCGAGCACGTATTCGAGGTTATCGAGTTCGGCGAAGGTGATCATGTTGCGGTGATGGTCGAGCAGCCAGGATGCCGGCTCCTCCTTCGGCGCAAGCTCGCGCAGCCGGGCGTATTCCCGACCGGCGGCATCGATGTGCTCGTTCACGAGCCTCATCCGGTCGTAGTACTTGTCGTAGGAGGCCTCCTCGCGCCCGAGGTGCCACTGCACATAGGTGAAGGCGAAGGCGATGCCGGCGGCGACGGTCGCCAGGACCCTGGCGACCGGATCCTCCTCTCCCGCCACCGGCTCATGCGGCCGAAGGAGGTAGAGCGCATGCGCCACCACGACCACGGCGGTGGTGACGAGGACCGTGCGCTTGCCCGTCAGTATCCGCCAGAACGGCACCTTGATCCTGGCACGCCGGAGAACCTCGGCGGCCAGGCTGCCGACATCGGGCGCTGGCGCGAGTTGCGTCACGCCGCCTTTCGCCGGAAGGCATCCAGGCTGCCGGCGCGCAGCAGCTCGCTCGGCAGCTGGTGGCCGACGATGCGCTCGGCCAGCCGCCCCACCTCGATCAGCGCGTCGAGGTCGATGCCGGTGGCGATGCCCATCTCCTCGCAGAGCAGGGCCAGCTCCTCGGTGCAGATATTGCCCGCGGCGCCCTTCTGCCCGGCGAAGGGGCAGCCGCCGAGGCCGCCCACGGTGCTGTCGAATTTGGTGACGCCGAGCTTCAGCCCGGCATGCGCATTGGCTACCGCCAGCCCGCGGGTGTCGTGCAGGTGCAGGCCGATGCGCAGCTGCGGCCAGCGTTCCCGCACCGCGCCGACACCGCGCTCGATGCGGATCGGCGTCGCCCAGCCCATGGTGTCGGCCAGCGAGACGTCGGTGACGGTCTCGCCTGCCTCGGCGGCAACCGCCAGCCCGTCGGCGACGGTCTGCACCACCTGGGCCGGCGTGATATCGCCCTGGTAGTTGCAGCCGAAGGCGGCCATGACCCCGACCCGCGTCACCGCGATGCCGTTCTTCCGGTGCACCGCGGTCTGCTTGCGCATCGCCTCAAGGTTCTCGGCATGGCCGCGGTTGAGGTTCTTGATCGAGAAGGCGTTCGAGGCCGCCAGCGAGATCGAGCCGCCGAGGGTCAGCCGGTCGCGGAAGGCCAGCGCCCGGTTCAGCCCGTTCTCGTTGAACCAGAGCGCGGTGTAGTGGACGCCATCCTTCGGCCGGAAGCCGGCCGCCACCGCCTCGGCATCCGCCCAGCCGGGCACCAGCCTCGTGTTGACGAAGGAGCAGATCTGGATGTGGCGGAGGCCGGTCTCGGCCAGCGCCTCGACCAGCGCGATCTTGTCGGCGGCCGGGATCGGCCCAGGTTCGATCTGAAAGCCCTCGCGCGGGCCTTCCTCGAAGATGTCGACGGACTTCGGCAGGTCGGCCATGGCTCCCCCTCCCCTCTGCTGCGTGGTTTCGGCTGCCATGGTGCCCCCGCCGGCGGCCGGACGCCAGACGGTTGCCCGGGACCAGTTGCCGAAGCCGGCATCCCCCGGCACAACCCTCCCGACCGGAGGAACCGAACCATGAGCGCTGCCGCTGACACCGCCCGTGCCACCACCAAGGACGAAGGCAGCCTGCCGAGCCTCGCTCTGGAAGGCAGCCGCGCCACGCTGCATCTCAACCGCCCGCTGGTGATGAACCGGGTCCAGCCCGAGGACATCGTCGAGATCATGCGCATCCTGGCCAAGGTGGAGGCCGACCCGGCGGTGCGGGTGCTGGTCATCGCCTCCACCGGCCGCGCCTTCTCGGCCGGGGCGCACCTCGGCAGCATGGCGCAGCAGGCGGCGGCGGGCGGCATCAAGGACACCCCCGGCGCCACCTTCGAGGACATGATCAACCGGCTGGAAATGCTGACCATCCCGACCGTCGCGCGGCTGCACGGCGGGGTCTATGGCGGCAGCACCGACCTGGCGCTGGCCTGCGACTTCCGCGTCGGCGTCACGCCCTCGACGGTGATGTTCATGCCGGCGGCGCGGATCGGCGTGCACTACTACGAGAGCGGGCTGCGGCGCTACGTCTCCCGTCTCGGCTTCAACAACGCCAAGCGCCTTTTCATGCTGGCCGAGGAGCAGAGCGCGGAGGAGTTGCTGCGGATCGGCTACCTGACCGATCTGGTGACGCCGGAGGCGCTGGACGCGCGGATCGACGCCATCGCCGCGCGGCTCGGCGAGCTGGCGCCGCTGGCGGTGCAGGGCGCCAAGCGGGCGATCAACGAGATCGGCCACCAGGCGCTGGACGTGCCGGCGCTGAAGGAGCGCATCCGGCGCGCCAAGGACAGCGAGGACATCAAGGAAGGGCTGCGCGCCTTCAAGGAGAAGCGCAAGCCGGTGTTCCAGGGGCGGTAGAGGAGGACCTCCGAGGCCGCGACACCCGAGGCCGCGGATCGCGCCCCCGGGCGGAGCTGGGCCGGGGCTGCGAAACCCGAGGCTCTGCCGCGGGTTCATGGGCTCCCAGCCGCCGGAAGCCTGTACCCATGCCCTTCGACGAAGGTGCCGCCGTCTCCGCCATCATCGACGCGCGCGAGGCGGCGAGCGAGGCCGGGCTGCGTTATGTCTCGGACGAGGCGCCCGGCATCGGCCGGCGGCGCGTGGGCAAGGGCTTCAGCTACCGCCAGCCGCAGGGCGGGCCGGTCCGCGACGCGGCAACCTTGCGGCGCATCCGTGCCCTCGCGATCCCGCCGGCCTGGACCCAGGTCTGGATCTGCCCGCATCCGGAGGGGCACATCCAGGCCACCGGCCGCGACCAGAAAGGCCGCAAGCAGTACCGCTACCACCCGCGCTGGCGGGAGGTACGGGACGCCGCGAAATACGACCACATGGTGGAATTCGCGCATAGCCTGCCGGCCATCCGGGCGCGGGTGGACGCCGACATGCGGCGCCCCGGCCTGCCCGGGGAAAAGGTGCTGGCGACGGTGGTGCACCTGCTGGAGGCGACGCTGATCCGCGTCGGCAATGACGATTATGCCCGGCAGAACCAGAGCTATGGCCTGACCACCCTGCGCCACCGCCATGTCGCGGTGGAGGGTACGACCTTGCGCTTCACCTTCAAGGGCAAGAGCGGCAAGACCTGGCAACTCGGCCTGGCCGACCGCCGGGTGGCCCGGATCGTCCGCGCCTGCCAGGACCTGCCGGGCCAGGAGTTGTTCCAGTACCGCGATGCCGAGGGCGGGCTGCGCGACGTCACCTCGGCGGATGTGAATGCCTACCTCCGGGAGATCGCCGGGCGGGACGTCACCGCCAAGGACTTCCGCACCTGGGCCGGCACGGTGCTCGCCGCGCTGGCGCTGCGCGAGTACCAGCGGGCGGACAGCCAGGCCGCGGCCAAGCGCAACCTGCGGGCGGCCATCGAGCGGGTCGCGGCGCGGCTCGGCAACACGCCGGCGATCTGCCGGACCTGCTACATCCACCCGGCGATCCTCGATTGCTACCTCGACGGCGCCCTGGCCTTCGAGGTGGAGGCGGAGCCCGAGTTGCGGGACGGGACCGGCCGGCTGCGGCCGGAGGAAGCCGCGGTGCTCGCCCTGCTGCTCGAACGCCTGAGGGGGGACCGGGCAGCAGCGGGGATGACCAGCGCCACACCCCGGCCGGCCTGCCATGTCGCGGCGGCATGGCCTCGCCTTGGCCACGGGTTGCGGTAAAGATGCCCTGACATCGAAGAGGGTCGCGGCATGGAGGAGTTCGACTGCGTCGTCGCCGGCGCAGGGGTGGTGGGCCTGGCCGTCGCCCGCGCCCTGGCGCTGGCCGGGCGCGAGGTCTTGGTGCTGGACGCGGCGGAGGGGATCGGGACGGAAACCTCCTCGCGCAACTCAGAGGTGATCCACGCCGGCATCTACTACGCCGCCGGCAGCCGCATGGCGCGGCACTGCGTCGCCGGCAAGCACATGCTCTACGCCTATTGCGCGGAACGCGGCCTGCCGCATGCGCGCTGCGGCAAGCTGATCGTCGCCACCGATGAGGAGGAGGCGGGCAAGCTCACCGCCATCCAGGCCCGTGCCGCCGCCAATGGCGTTCCCGACCTGACCCTGCTGAGCCGGGCGGAGGCGCTGGCGCTGGAGCCGGCGCTGCATTGCACCGCGGCGCTGCTCTCGCCTTCCACCGGCATCATCGACAGCCACGCCTACATGCTGAGCCTGCAGGGCGATGCCGGGAATGCCGGGGCGATCTTCGTCTTCCACGCCCCGGTCACCGGTGGCCGCGCCACCGCGGCGGGCATCGAGATCGAGGTCGGCGGGGCGGAGCCGATGGCGCTGCGCTGCCGCACCCTGGTGAACGCCGCCGGGCTGCACGCGCCGAAGCTGGCGCGCAGCATCGCCGGCATGCCGAGCCAGCACATCCCCACCGCCTATTACGCCAAGGGCAATTACTTCACCCTGACCGGGCGCAACCCCTTCTCACGGCTGATCTACCCGGTGCCGGTGCCGGGCGGCCTCGGCACCCATCTGACCATCGACCTCGGCGGCCAGGCGCGGTTCGGGCCCGATGTGGAGTGGGTGGAGAGCCTGGATTACGAGGTCGATCCGCGGCGCGGCGACAGCTTCTACGCTGCCATCCGGCGTTACTGGCCGGGGCTGGCGGATGGCGCGCTGGCGCCGGGCTATTCGGGGATCCGGCCGAAGATCGTCCCGCCCGGCGCGCCGGCGCAGGATTTCACCGTCACCGGGCCGCGCGACCATGGGGTGCCCGGGCTGATCCACCTCTTCGGCATCGAGAGCCCGGGGCTGACCGCATCGCTCTCCCTGGCCGAGGAGGTCAAGGCGGTGGTGGGCGCCGACTGACGTTGGCACAACCGTTGCGGGATCATATGCGGCAGGGCCTACATGTTTCGGTAAGTCACGCCTGCCAGAATGCGCATGTCTGCAATGTCACGCGAATATGGTGGATCGCGGACCCCCCTCATCGCATTGAGGCGCCGCGTTTCGAAGGATCGTCGCGTGTACGAGTCCCATTGGTTGACCTACCTACTTGATGCCACCGACCCCGGCCCGGGCCAGGCCCCGCCTCAGGTAGGCGATGCGCTCGAACTCCGGCTGCTGCGGAACGGCAGGGAGATCGAGGCATGGCGGCTGGACGGCCAGCGGCTCGGACGGCTGCCGCCGGCTGAGACCGTGCTGCTGTCCGGCCGGCTGGCCGAGGATCCTGCCTGGCGGCAGGGCCGCATCACCGCGCTGGTGCCGCGGCCGCTGCAGGGCGGTGCGCGCATTCACGTCAGGATCGGCACGGCCTGATACGAACGGCGTTTGATCATGACCGATCAGCCACCTGCCTCAGTCGCACGGCATGGATGGACCACCCATGCCGCGCACCAGGATTGACGGCGCGCCACCGGTGGCCTGAGCCTGCCGGGTGATGCCGGATGTGCTCACCCTGCGGGAAGCGGCCGACTACCTCCGCCTGTCCGAACGCGCGCTCTATGCCCTGGCGCGCAGCCGGCGGGTCCCGGCGGTGCAACTCGGCGGCAAATGGCTGTTCCCGCGCGGGCTGCTGGAACGCTGGCTGGCGGCCCAGGCCGACATGCCGGGGCAGGAACACCGGCTGGCGCCGCCGCCGATCCTCGCCGGCAGCCATGACCCCTTGCTGGACTGGGCGGTACGGCAATCCGGCTGCGGGCTGGCGCTGCGCGGCGGCGGCAGCCTGGACGGGCTGGAGGCGCTGGCGCGCGGCGAGGCGGCGGCCGCCGCGATCCATCTGATCGATCCCGATTCGGGCGCCTTCAACGAGCCCGCGGCGCGGGCGGCGCTGGCCGGCCGCGGCGTGGTCGGGCTGGTCTGGGCGTGGCGGGAGCAGGGGCTGATGGTGGCACCGGGCAATCCGCTCGGCCTTGCCAGCGTCACCGACCTGGCGCGGCCAGGATTGCGCATCGCCGGCCGCCAGCCCCGCGCCGGCAGCCACGCCCTGCTGCTGCATCTGCTGGCGGAGGCGGAGCTGCGGCTCGACCAGCTCGGCTTCCTGGCGGAGCCGGCGATGGCCGAGGATGAGGTGGCGGCGGCGGTGGCCGAGGGCCGGGCCGAGGCGGGCTTCGGCATCCGCGCCGCGGCGGCGGCCCGCGGCCTCGGCTTCGTGCCGCTGCTGCGGGAGCGCTTCGACCTGGTGATGGACCGGCGGGAGTATTTCGGCCAGGGCATTCAGCGGCTGCTGGGCTTCACCGCCGGCGCCGGCTTCCGCGCCCGGGCCGAGCGGATGGGCGGCTACGACATCGCCGCCTGCGGCACGGTGGCCTTCAACCTTTAGAACGCCCCACCGAACCACCCTGTAGTGTTGCAGGGACTCCGATGATCCCTCCCGATCGGCGCTTCGGCGCGCCTTTCGCGGCAAAGCCGCGGAAGGACACCGGCCAGCGCCCGGTACCGAAGGGCACTCTCGGAGCGGATCGCGGAGAGGCTTGAATCCGCTCCGCAAGCAAAGGGCTGGCGGGCTGGCGTTCGGACAGGAACGCGATTCGCTGCAGCGGGCCGCCAGACCATGGCCGGCCTTGACCTGGCCATCCGGGCGTTTGGCTTCGCTGCGGTGTCCGAGGCGCGGGCCAAGCCCGCGCATGGCGAGAGAAGGCCGCTGGCGGGACCTCGGCACCCTGTCAGGCGTGCTTGCCGCCGGCGTGCTTGCCGCGCCTTACACGTGCATTATTCAGCATACAAAATCAACGCAAGCATCACCCAGAAGACGCTCGACAGGGCCACGGCACAGAACAGGCCAATGGCTGGCCCGCCTGCATCTTCCTCCGGATCATCCCGTCCGGCGCCAGGGTCGGTCGTCATGCCGGCCAAACTCCGCGAACTTCGCCACATGGTTGTAGCCATAGATGGATACACCATCCCTGGCTGTTCAACTTTGCATGCATTCGCCTCAGGCGCAGCAGAATTCGTGCAGCGCCTCGCCAGGAAATCGGCGCCGCCACAATCCGGCCGCAGACACGTCGCAATCCCGTACGGGAATTGCGGGAGAAAGGCTTGCCCGGGTCCCGGGCGGTGCGACGGCAGGACGGCGGAAGCGGCAAGACGCTTCCCACTCCCGCCCCGGACCGCAGCGCGGCACCGGCGAGCGAACGAGAGGGTGACGTCGTCCATGTTGGGCGTTGAAGCGATCCAGACTATGGGCCAGGGCCTCGGCCAGACCATGTCTCCCGAGGCGTCGAGCCAGGCTTTGGCCAGCTATGGCGTCTCGCGGGCCTCATCCCGGCAGGCTGCTACGGGGCATTCCTGGTCGGTGGCGCTGCAGCCGCGGCTGAAACGCGCCTTCGATATCCTCGGCGCCTCGACGCTGCTGCTGCTCTGCCTGCCGGCCTTCGCCGCCATCGCCCTGGCGGTGCGCGCCGATGGCGGCCCGGCCTTCTACGCGCATGAGCGGGTGGGCCGCGGCGGCCGGCGGTTCGGCTGCCTGAAGTTCCGCTCCATGGTCACCGATTCGGCCGAGCGGCTGGCGGCGCTGCTGGCCAGCGACCCGGCGGCGCGGGAGGAATGGGAGGCGACGCGCAAGCTGAAGCAGGACCCGCGCGTCACCTGGATCGGCCGGCTGCTGCGCGCCAGCAGCCTCGACGAGCTGCCGCAGCTGATCAACGTGCTGCGCGGCGAGATGAGCCTGGTCGGTCCCCGCCCGGTGATCCAGGCCGAGCTTTCGGCGCATTACGGCGCCGCGGCCGAGCATTACCTCTCGGTCCGCCCCGGCATCACCGGCCTTTGGCAGATCAGCGGCCGCAACGACACCACCTATGCCGAGCGCGTGGCGCTCGACGTCCGTTACGCGGTGAACCCCTCGCTGCTGGCCGATGTGGTCATCCTGCTGCGGACCCCGGCGGCGGTGGTGGCGCGGCGCGGCGCCTACTGAGGCGTCCTCATAAAGCCGCCGCGCGGTCTTGCGAGGGCTCCGGATTGTCTCTCCCGACCAGCGCTACGGTACGGCCTTCCGCGGCGATGCCGTGGAAGGCCGGCGGCAGGCGGCAGGGTCCGGTGGTGTCTTCAAGGTCATGGGCTGGCTGGCTCCCTGCTGACTGACTTGACCCGGAAGGGCCGGGCTGCCACGCCCCGCCCGACCGCCGCGGCCCGCCCAAACTCCGCCGGAAGGGGCTGATGTCCGATCCTCATGCACGCGCCGGCGCCCGGGCCATGGTCTCGGGCGTGTTCTGGAATGCCCTCGGCCGCGGCCTGCCGCTGCTGCTCGCCCTGGTCCTCACCCCGGTCCTGGTGCATCAGCTCGGCCTGGAGCGCTGGGGCCTGTTCACCCTGGCGCTGGCCATGGTGGGCGTCTTCGGCGTGTTCGACTTCGGCGTTGGCCAGGCGCTGACCCGTGCCCTGGCCGAGCGCATCGGCGCCGGCCGCGCGGCGGAGGCGACCGGGCTGGTCGCCGCGGCCCTCGCGACCCTCGGCATGATCAGCCTCGCCGCGGCGCTCGGCCTCTGGCTCTTCGTGCCCCTGCTGGTGGAGCGCATCCTGAAGGTGCCGCCGGAGCTGCAGCCCCAGGCGGTGGACGCCATGCGGGTGCTGGCCGCGGCGGCGCCGCTGGTGGTGCTGAACGCCTCGCTCTGGGGCGTGCTGGCGGCCTGGCAGAGGTTCCGCGCCGCCAACCTCGTCACCATCCCGGTCAACCTCTTCTACTACCTCGGCCCGGTGCTGGTGCTGCTGGTCTGGGACAGCCTGGTCGGGGTGATGCTGGCCCTGGTCGCCTGCCGGCTGGCCAATACCCTCTCCTACATCTGGCTGGTGCGGCCGCTGCTGCCGGGGCTGTCCTGGCGTGGCGTCAGGCTGCGGCTGGTGGTGCCGCTGCTGCGCCTCGGCGGCTGGATGACCTTCAACGGCATGGTGACCCAGGCGCTGCTCTATGCCGACCGCTTCCTGATCGGGGCGATGCTCTCGCTGGCCGCGGTCGCCTGGTACGCCACGCCGCTCGACCTCGTGCTGCGGGTCTGGATCCTGCCGGTAGCGGTGGCGCAGACCCTGCTGCCGGCCTTCGCCGGGGCCTTCGCCACCATGCCGGCGCAGACCGCGGCGCTGCTGCGGCGCGGCGCGCTGGCGATCATGCTGCTGGTGCTGCCGGCGGCGCTGCTGCTGGTGGTCGGGGCGCGGGAGATCCTCTGGCTCTGGCTCGGTGCCGATTTCGCCGCCGGCGGGGCGCGGGTGCTGCAGATACTGGGCGTCGGCATCTTCTTTAGCTGCGTCGCCTTCGCCCCCAATGCGCTGCTGGATGCGATCGGCCGGCCGGACATGACGGCGCGCTTCGTACTGGGCCAGGCGGTGGTCTTCCTGCCGCTGGCGGCGCTGCTGCTGCCGGTCGCCGGTATCGAGGGTGCGGCGGTGGCCTGGGCGCTGCGCGCCGCCACCGATTGCGCCGGCAAGCTCTGGCTGGCGGCGCGGCTCTACGGACCGGCGGCCGAGGCGGCGCGCGGGCTGGCGCCGGTGCTGGCGGTGGCCGGACTCGGGCTGGCGGCGCTGCTCGCCCTGCCCTCCCTGCCCTGGCTGCTGGGCGGCGCGGTGCTGGTGCTGGCCGGCTTCCTCCTGGTGGCGCTGCGGGCACTGCCGGAGGAGGACCGGATGCTGCTGCGCCACCCGCGCGCGCTGCTGCGACTGAAAGGCGCCTGATGCCAGACTCCGTCCGTGGCCTCGTCATCAACGGCCGCTTCCTGACCCAGCGCCTGACCGGCGTGCAGCGCTTCGCCGGCGAGATCACCCGCGCGCTGGACCTGATGGCGGCCGAGGACAGGCTGCCTGGCGCCCGGCTGCTGCTGCCTTCCGGCGCCGCCTCGCCCTTCGCCCATATCCCGGCCGAGCTGGGCAGGCTGCGCGGCCAGGCCTGGGAGCAGCTGGAGCTGCCGCTGCGCGCCCGTGGCGGAATGCTGCTCAACCTTGGTAATACCGCGCCGCTGGCGCTGGGCCGCGCCCAGGTGGTGGTGATCCACGACGCCGGCGCCTTCGACACGCCGGAGAGCTACTCCACCGCCTTCCGCGCCTGGTACCGTGGGCTGCACCGCGCGCTGCCCCGGCTCGGCGCCCGGCTGGTGACGGTTTCCGAATTCTCCCGGAAGCGGATCGCCTACCATCTGCGCCTCGACCCCGGCCGCATCGCGGTGATGCCGGAAAGCGGCGAGCACATCCTGCGCGAGACGCCGGACCCGGCGGTGCTGGCGAAGCACGGGCTGGAGCCCGGCCGCTTCGCCCTCGTCGTCGGCACCAGGGCGGCGCACAAGAACCTCGGCGGCCTCGGCGACGCGGCCGGGCTGCTCGGCGCGCATGGGATGAAGCTGGCCGTCGCCGGCGCCGCCGATCCGGCGGTGTTCCGGGCCGAGGCGGGGCCGGCCGGGGCGCATGTCGCCCTGCTCGGCCGGGTCAGCGATGCCGAATTGCGCAGCCTCTACGGTGCCGCGCTCTGCCTCATCTTCCCCTCCCGCTACGAAGGCTTCGGCCTGCCGCCGATCGAGGCGATGAGCTGCGGCTGCCCGGTGGTCGCCGCCGAGGCCGCCTCCCTGCCCGAGGTCTGCGGCGAGGCCGCGCTCTGGTTCGACACCGATGGCCCGCGCCGGCTGGCCGATGCGCTGTCCCGGCTGGTCACCGAGGCGGGGCTCGCCGCCCGCCTCGCCGCCGCCGGCCGCGCCCGCGCCGCCGGCTTCACCTGGCGCGGCGCGGCGGAACGCCTGCTCGCCCTGCTCCCGATGGATACCGCCCGATGAAGGTTGCCCTGGTGCATGAATGGCTCGACGGCTACGCCGGCTCGGAGCGGGTGCTGGAGCAATTCATCCGGTTGTGGCCGGAGGCGGATGTCTATGCCATCTGCGACTTCCTGGCCGAGAAGGACCGCCACTTCCTGCAGGGCAGGCGGGTACGCACCAGCTTCATCCAGCGTCTGCCGGCGGCGCGGAAGCGGTTCCGCTGGTACCTCGGGCTGATGCCGATCGCCATCGAGCAATTCGACATGGCGGGCTATGACCTCGTCGTCTCCTCCTCCCATGCCGTGGCCAAGGGGGTGTTGACCGGGCCGGGCACGCTGCATGTGAGCTACGTCCACAGCCCGATGCGCTACGCCTGGGATTTGCAGGCGCAATACCTGCGGCAGGCCGGGCTGGAGCATGGGCTGAAGGGCCTCTACACCCGCTGGCTGCTGCACCGGCTGCGGTTGTGGGACCGCAGCTCCGCCGCCGGCATCGACTCGGTCATCGGCAACAGCCGCTACATCGCCGAGCGCATCAGGAAGGTCTGGCGGCGCGAGGCGGCGGTGATCCACCCGCCGGTGGATGTCGAGCGCTTCAGCCTCGGCACCGCGCCGCGCGAGGGGCATTACCTCATCGCCGCGCGCATGGTGCCCTACAAGCGGGTCGATCTCGTCGCCGAGGCCTTCCGCCGGATGCCCGGCCGCAAGCTGATCATCACCGGCGACGGCCCTTCCCTGCCGCGGGTGCAGGCGGCGGCGGCCGGTGCGCCGAACATCGAATTCCGTGGCCATGTGGCCCAGGCTGAGCTGGTGGCGCTGACCCAATCCGCCCGCGCCTTCGTCTTCGCCGCGGAGGAGGATTTCGGCATCGGCCTGGTGGAGGCACAGGCCTGCGGCACGCCGCTGATCGCCTATGGCCGCGGCGGCGCCCGCGACATCGTCCTTCCCGACACCGGCGTGCTGTTCGGCGCGCAGAGCGCCGAGGCGATCATCGCCGCGGTGGACGCCTTCGAGGCCGGGCCGCCTATCTCTCCCGAGGCTTGCCGGGCGAATGCGCTGCGCTTCTCGGGCGAGCACTTCCGCGCGGCGATGCGGGCGCATGTGGACACTCTGCTGGCCGAGAGGGGAGCATGAAATTCAGCCTCGTCGTCGCCACCCTCGGCCGCGACCGCGAGCTGGCGGCGCTGTTCGACAGCCTGCTGGCGCAGCAGCGCAGCGATGTCGAGGTGATCGTCGTCGACCAGAACCAGGATGACCGGCTGGCGCCGATCATCGCCGGATACGCCGCGCGGCTGCCGCTGCTGCACCGGCGCAGCGCGCGCAACAACGCCTGCCATGCCCGCAACCTCGGGCTGATGCTGGCGCGCGGCGAGATCGTCGGTTTCCCGGACGATGACTGCCTCTACCCGCCCGGGCTGCTGGACCGGGTGGGAACCGCCTTCGACGGCGATCCGGGGGTGCAGATACTGACCGGCCCGGCCGCCTCGCCGGAGGGCGGGCTCGGCTCCGGCCGCTGGCGGGAGGACGGCGGGCCGATCACCCCGGCCAATGTCTGGACCAGCGTCATCGAGTTCAACCTCTTCCTCCGCCGCCAGACCGCGCTGGCGCTCGGCGGCTTCGACGAAGCGCTGGGCCCTGGCACGCCCTTCGGCTCGGCCGAGGGCAACGACCTGGTGCTGCGGGCGCTCGCCGCCGGTCATGCGGCGCGCTACGAGCCGGCGCAGCGGATCATCCACCCGGACAAGCGGCTGACCCCGGTGGCGGTGGAACGGGCCGCGCTTTACGGGCGTGGGCTGGGCCATGTGATGCGGCGCCATGCGGCGCCGGCCGGCGTCTGGCTGCCCTTCGTCATCCGCCCGATTGGCGGTGTGCTGCTGAACGCGCTGCGCGGCCGCGGGCTGGCCTCGCGCTACTTCCTTGCCAGCCTGCACGGCCGGCTGACCGGCTATTTCGCCCCGCGCAGCCCGGCCATGCTGGCACCGCTGGCGGAGCTGCCGCGATGAGGATCGCGATCGGCATCGCGACGCGCGGCCGCGCCGCCATCCTGGCCGAGGTGCTGGCGGAGCTGCGCCGGCAGACCCGCGCGCCCGACCGCATCATCGTCTGCCACGTCACGCCGGAGGATGTCGGTGCCCGCGCCCCCGGGGTCGAATACCTTATCGCCCCGGCCGGGCTGCCGCGCCAGCGCAACGCCATCCTCGACACGGCCGCCGATTGCGACGCGGTGCTGTTCCTCGACGACGACTTCCTGGCGGCGCCCGGGTATCTGGCGGTGACGGAGGCGGTGCTGGCGGCGCGGCCGGAGGTGGTGGTCACCACCGGCACCGTCCTCGCCGATGGCGCCAAGGGGCCGGGGCTCGGCGTCGCCGAGGGTCGCGCCATCCTCGCCGCCGACCGCTACGCGGGCGATCCGCTCGCCGCCCGGCCGCATTTCAACGGCTATGGCTGCAACATGGCGGTGCGCCTCGCCCCGGTCCGCGCCCATGGCATCAGGGTGGATGAGGCGCTGCCGCTCTACGCCTGGTACGAGGACATCGACTTCACCCGCGCCCTTGGCCGGCATGGCGCGATCCTGCGGCTGGAAGGCGCCCGCGGCGTGCACCTCGGCGTCAAACTCGGGCGCACCCCAGGCCTCAGGCTCGGCTATTCGCAGGTGGCGAACTCGCTCTACCTCGCCCGCAAGGGCACCTATCCCTGGAGCCACGCGCTGCGCAGCGCCGCGAGGCACTGCGCCATGAATCTCGCCCGCAGCCCCTGGCCGGAGCCCTGGGCCGATCGCTGGGGGCGGTTCCGCGGCAACATGCTGGCGCTCTCCGACCTGTTGCGCGGCCGCATGGCGCCGGGCCGGATCACGGAGCTCTAGCCGGTGCAGGACATCACCTACGTCCTGTCCAAGCTGCTCTGGCTGCCGGCCCGGCCGGGCACCGCGGCGCTGCTGCTGGCCATCCTCGGCCTCGCGCTGATGTGGCGCGGCCGGCGCTGGGGGCGCTGGCCGCTGCTGGCGGGGCTCGGATTCTACGTCGCGCTGCTGGCGCTGCCGCTGCACCAATGGGTGCAGTTGCCCCTTGAGGAGCGTTTCCCGCGCCCCGCCACCGAGCCGGCCCATATCGACGGCATCGTCGTCCTCGGCGGCGCGGTGGAGCAGAACCTGACCGAGGCGCGCGGCCTGCCGGCGCTGAACGGCGCGGCGGAGCGGATGACCGAGCCGGTCGCCCTGCTGCGCCGCCACCCGGAGGCGAAGCTGCTGTTCACCGGCGGCCAGGGCTCCCTGCTGCATGGCGGGATGACCGAGGCCGATGTTGCCCGCGAGCTTTGGCTGAGCCTCGGCGTCCCGGCCGACCGCATCATCCTGGAGACTGCGGCGCGCAACACCCATGAGAATGCCGTCCTCAGCCTGGCGCTGGCCGCACCGAAGCCGGGCGAGACCTGGCTGCTGGTGACCTCCGCCAGCCACATGCCGCGGTCGATGGGGGTGTTCCGCCATGCCGGCTGGCAGATCACCCCCTGGCCGGTGAACTACCGTACCGGGCATACCGTTGCGGTCTGGTACGATGCCTCCTTCCCGGTCCGGCTGGGAGAGTTCGAATGGGGGCTGAAGGAATGGATCGGGTTGCTGGCCTATCGGCTGATGGGGCGGACCGGGGCGGTGTTCCCGGCGCCCTGAAGGCCGCGTGGGTTGCACGCCGCCGCCACGTATCACCCGGGCAGAGCCCATGGCGCATTCCCTCACCCTCCCCTCCTGGTGCCGCGCGGCGGCCGCCACCCCGGCACGCACCGCGCGGCTGATGGATCTCGCCGGCGCCACGGATGCCGCGCTGATGCAGGCGGCCGCGGCGGGCGACCGCACCGCCTTCGCCGAGCTGGTCGGCCGGCATGGCGAGCGGGCGCTGCGCCTCGCTCTCCGGGTGCTGGGCGACAGCCCGGGCGCCCGCGACGAGGCCGAGGATGTGGCGCAGGAGGCCTTCCTCCGCGCCTGGCAGGCCGCGGCCGGCTTCGACCCGGAGCGCGCCCGCTTCACCACCTGGCTGCACCGGATCGTGCTGAACTTGGCGATCGACCGGGCCCGCCGCCGCGCCACCGCCGGCCCTGCCCTGGGGCCGGAGGTGCTGGCGGAATGGCCCGACCCCGCTCCCGGGCCGGAGGAGCAGGCCGCGACTGCGGAGCGCGCCGCCACGCTGCACGCTGCCCTGGCCACCTTGCCGGCGAAGCACCGCGCCGCCATCGCCCTCGCCTATGAGGATGGGCTGAGCGGGGCCGAGGCCGCCGCCGCCCTCGATGTCTCCGAACGCGCGCTGGAAGGGCTGCTGCGCCGTGCCCGCCAGGCCCTGCGCGCCCTGCTGGAAGGCAAGCCATGACCCCCGAGCGCTTTGCCGAATTGCTCGACCGCCGCGGCCCGGCCCTGGCGCGCTGGCCGGCGGCCGACCGCGCCGCCGCCGAGGCGCTGCTGGCCGGCAGCCCCGCCGCCCGCGCCGCCCTGGCCGAGGCCCGGGCGCTGGATGCGGCGCTGCGCGGCGCGCTGCCGCGGCCCGATCCCGCTGCCCTGGCCCGGCTGCAGGACCGCATCGCCCGCAGCATCGCCCGCGCGCCGCTGCCGGCCCCATCCGGGCTGCTGGCCCGGCTGCGTGCCGCGCTGCACCCGGCGGCGCCGGCCGGCTGGGGGGCGCTGGTGGCGGTCGCCACCTGCGCGCTCTGGCTCGGCCTCGCCGGCGTGCCGCGCGCGGCGGTGGATCCGCTCGGGCCGTTGCTGACCCTGCCGCTGGCTGGCGAATCGCTCTGATGCGCAGATTCAGGTGGATGGCGGGGCTGCTCGGGGCCTCGGTGGTGCTGAACCTCGTATTGGGCTGGCTGGTGCTCGCCACGCCGACGCCGCGCGAACACCGCGGCCGCGGCTTCGACCGCATGGTAGCGCGGATCGAGGCCTCGCTGCCCGAGGCCGACCGGCCGGTGTTCCGCGGCGTGCTGGACCGGGAGCGGGAAGGCTACGCCGGCGCCCTGGCGGCGCTGCGCGCCGCCCGCGCCGAAGTCGATGCGGCGATGACCCGCGACCCCTTCGACCCGGAGGTGCTGCGCCTCGCGATGACCCGCTGGTCGGAGCGCTGGACCGGTTTCAACGCCATCTTCACCGAAACCCTGGTGCACGCCATGGCCGAGGTCTCGCCCGAGGGCCGCGCGCGCATCGCGGCCTCCCAGCCACCCGTTCGCTGAGCATGGCGGCATTCCCGGGATGGGCGGCGCTGGCCGGCGCCGCGGTGCTGCTCGGCGGCTGCAGCTGGCTGACGCCGGGCGCCACCACCTCCGGCATCGGCCTGCCGGCCCGGCTGGCCGCCGCCGATGCCGCCGCGCCGGTGCAATGGCCGGACCCGCTCTGGTGGCGCGGCTTCGGCGCGCCGGAGCTGGACGGGCTGATGGCCGAGGCGATGGCCGCCAACACCGACATCGCCGCCGCCGAGGCCCGCATCCGCCAGGCCGATGCGCAGGTGCGGATCACCGGCGCGGCGCTGCTGCCGAGCATCGACCTCACCGCCCAGGCGCTGCGGCAGCAGAGCGGCGGCGCCAGCGCCGCCAGCATCACCGGCGTCGGCCGCACCACCAGCATCCGCGTCTCCTCCAGCGACCGGCTGGCGCTCTCGGCCAGCTACGAGATCGATTTCTGGGGTAAGAACCGGGCGGCGACGGAAGCGGCGCAGCAGGCCGCCAGCGCCAGCCGGTTCAGCGCCGGGACCATCACGCTGACCACCCAGGCCGCGGTCGCCAACACCTATTTCGCCATGCTCGCGGCGCAGGACCAACTGGCGCTGCAGCAGCAGAACCTCGAGATCGCCGGGCGGGTGCTGCGGGTGATCCGCGACCGGGTCTCGGTCGGCACCGCGACCGGCCTCGACCTGGCGCAGCAGGAGACGGTGCTGGCGCAGCAGCAGGCGCAGGTGCCACCGCTGCAGCAACTGGTGGAGCAGAACCGCAATTCACTCGGCACGCTGGTGGCGCGGCCGCCGCAGACCATCAGGGTGGCGGGCGGGGTGTTCAACCGGCTGGCGGTGCCGCGCGTCGCCCCCGGCCTGCCGGCCGAGGTGCTGGCGCGGCGGCCGGACGTGCTGACCGCCGAAGCCGACCTCGCCGCCGCCCAGGCCAATGTGGTGGCGGCGCGGGCCCAGCTGCTGCCCTCCATCACGCTGACCGGTTCCGGCGGCTTCACCAGCCTGGCGCTTGAGAACCTGCTGCGGCCGGGCTCGGTGGTCTTCAACATCGCCGCCGGGCTGACTCAGCCGATTTTCCAGGGCGGTGCGCTGCGCGGCCAGGTGCGGATCAGCGAGGCGCGGGCGGAGGAGCTGCTGGCGACCTACCGCGGTGCCATCCTGGCCGCCCTGGTCGATACCGAGAACGCCCTGGTGGCGCTGCGCCAGACCACGGAGCAGGAACGGTTGCAGGCGGCGGCGGTACGGATGGCGGAGCGGGCCTATGCGATCTCCGAGGCGCAGCTCAACGCCGGCACCATCGACCTCGTCACCCTGCTCAACACCCAGCAGACCCTGTTCTCCGCCCGCAATACCCTGGCCCAGGCACGGCTGGCGCGGCTGCAATCGGCGGTCGGGCTGTTCCGCGCCCTGGGCGGGGGGTGGGGGATGCCGTGAGCCGCCCCATATCCTGCGCACCGCCCTGGTGTGGGCCGGCGGCGCGGGCCGCGTATCAATTCCACCTGCCAGCAAGGTCGATCCTGCATCCATGCGCCGCCGCTTCCTCATCCTGATCGCCCTGCTGGTCCTCGCCGGCGGCGGAGCCGGCGCCTGGTGGTGGTTCACCCGGCAGGCTGCGGCGCCCGCCCCCCAGGCGGAGCAGCGCGGCCGGCGCGGCGGCCCCGGCATGGGCGGGCCGGTGCCGGTCACCATCACCGCGGCGCGGCGGCAGGACGTGCCGCTGATGCTGGATGCCATCGGCACGGTGCAGGCCTTCAACACCATCACCGTGCGCGCCCAGGTGGATGGCCAGCTGATCGAGATCGGCTTCACCGAGGGGCAGATGGTCAGGCGCGGCGAGGTGCTGGCGCGGATCGACCCGCGCAGCTACCAGGCGCAGCTCGACCAGGCGCTGGCGAAGAAGGCGCAGGACGAGGCGCTGCTGGCCAATGCAAGGCTCGATTTGCAGCGCTACACCCAGCTTGCCGCCAATGCCGGCGTCTCCCGCCAGCAGCAGGACACCCAGCGGTCGACGGTCGCGCAATACGAGGCCCAGGTGGCGGCCGACCAGGCGGCGATCGACCAGGCGCGGACCCAGCTCTCCTTCACCACCATCCGGTCGCCGATCGACGGCAGGGTCGGGCTGCGGCTGGTGGACCAGGGCAATCTGGTGCGCTCGGGCGACGCCACCGGCATTGTCACCGTCTCCCAATTACAGCCGATCGCGGTGACCTTCACCTTGCCGCAGCAGGAGGTGCCGCGGGTGCTGGAAGCGCTGTCGCGTGGCCCGGTGCCGGTGCGCGCGCAGCGCCCCGGCGGCACCGCCGACGGCGAGCTGCTGACCCTCGACAACGCGGTCGATCCGCAGACCGGCACCATCAAGCTGAAGGCGATCTTCCCCAATGACGACGGGAAGCTCTGGCCCGGCGCCTTCGTCACCGTGCGGCTGCAGGTGGAGACGGTGCCCGATGTCACCACCATTCCGCTGGTGGCAGTGCAGCGTGGGCCGGAGGGCGCCTTCGCCTTCGTCCTCAAGCCCGACCGCACGGTGGAGCAGCGGATGCTGCAGCTCGGCCCGCTGACCGCCACCGAGGCGGTGGTGCGCCAGGGGGTAGCGGCCGGGGAGCGGGTGGTAACCTCGGGCGGGTTGCGGCTGACGCCCGGCACCGCCGTTGCGGTCAGCGAGGATGGCGCGCCGGTGGCCCCGCCGGAGCCCGGCCAGCGCCGCCTGCGGCCGCGCCAGGCGGCCGACGCGCGGCCGTGAGCACGCCCGCCGGCCTCGGGCGGCCGCGGACCGGCCCATGAACATCTCCGCCCCTTTCATTGCCCGCCCGGTCGCCACCATGCTGCTGTCGATCGCGGTGCTGCTGGCCGGCGCCTTCGGCTATCTGCGCCTGCCGGTTTCCGCCCTGCCGGAGGTGGATTTCCCGACCATCGAGGTGACGACGCAGCTGCCCGGCGCCTCGCCGGAGACGGTGGCGCTGCTGGTCACCGCCTCATTGGAACGGCAACTGGCGCAGATCGCCGGGCTCACCGACATCGTCTCCACCAGTGGGCCGGGCACCAGCCGGATCACCCTGCAATTCACCCTCGACCGCAACATCGACGATGCGGCGCAGGATGTGCAGGCGGCGATCAACGCGGCGCGCGGCACCCTGCCCGCCTCCCTGCCCTACCCGCCGACCTACGCCAAGGTGAACCCGGCCGATCCGCCGATCATCACCCTGGCGCTGACCTCCGACACCCTGCCGATCCATCGCCTCTCGGATGCTGCGGATTCGCTGCTGGCGCAGCGGCTGAGCCAGGTGAGCGGCGTCGGCCGGGTTATCGTACAGGGCAACATGCGGCCCGCGGTGCGGGTGCAGGCCGACCCGACCCGGCTGGCGGCCTACGGGCTGTCGCTGGAGGATGTCCGCACCGCCATCGCCGCCGGCAACGTCAACACCCCGAAGGGCAGCATCGACGGGCCGCGCCAGGCCAGCGCGATCATGGCCAATGACCAGATCCGCTCGCCCGAGGCCTTTTCCGAGCTGATCATCACCTGGCGCAATGGCGCGCCGGTGCGGCTGAGGGACATCGGCGGCGCGGTGCTCGACCTGGAGAACGTGCTGAACGGTGCCTGGTACAACGGCGCGCCGGCGGTGCTGGTGGATGTGCAGCGCCAGCCCGGCGCCAATATCGTCGGCGCGGTGCGCGATGTGCGGGCGCAGCTGGCGATGCTGGAACGCGCCCTGCCGCAGGGCGCCCGACTGCATGTCGTCGCCGACCGCACCGAGACCATCCGCGCCTCGGTCCATGACGTGCAGTTCACCCTGGCGCTGGCGGTCTTCCTGGTGGTCGCGGTGATCTGGCTGTTCCTGCGCAGCGGCAGGGCGACGGTGATCGCGGGTGTCGCCCTGCCGCTGTCGATCATCGGCACCTTCGGCGTGATGGCGGTCTGCGGCTTCTCGCTCAACAACCTGTCGCTGATGGCGCTGACCATCGCGACCGGCTTCGTCGTCGACGACGCCATCGTCATGATCGAGAACATCGTCCGGCTGATCGAGGGCGGGAAGAAGCCACTCCAGGCCGCCTTCGAGGGAGCCCGGCAGATCGGCTTCACCGTGGTTTCGCTGACCGTCTCCCTGGTCGCGGTGTTCATCCCGCTGCTGTTCATGCCGGGGGTGGTGGGGCGGCTGTTCCAGGAATTCGCCCTGACCCTGACCATCGCCGTCACCGTCTCGATGTTCGTCTCGCTGACCCTGACGCCGATGATGTGCGCCCGGCTCCTGCGCCCGGCCGACACCGTCTCCACCAGCCGCATCGGCGCCGCCTTCGAGCGCGGCTTCGACCGGCTGCGCGACGGCTACGCCCGCAGCCTTCACCTGGCGCTGCGGCATGAGGGGCTGATGCTGCTGCTGGCGACCCTGACCGTCGCCGGCACCGTCGCGCTCTACGTCGTCATGCCGAAGGGCTTCCTGCCGCAGCAGGACACCGGCCTCATCGTCGCCTCGGTGGAGGGACCGGACGATGTCTCCTTCGGTCGCATGGCGGAGCTGCAACGCCAGGTGGCCGAGGTGATCCGCAGCGACCCGGCGGTGGCGGCCGTCACCTCGGTGGTCGGCGCCGGCGTCGTCAACCCGGCCTCGAACACCGGCCGCGTCACCGCGGTGCTGGTTCCGCGCGACCTGCGGGCCGACAACGCGCATGACATCGCGCTCAGGCTGCAGCCGCGGCTGGACGCGCTCTCCGGCACCGTCGTGCAGCTGCAGCCGGTGCAGGACATCCAGATCGGCGCCCGCCCCGGCAGCACCGCATACCAGTACACGCTGATGGGGCCGGACCCGGCGGAGCTCGGCCGCTGGGCGCCACGGCTGGAAGCGCGGATGGCGGCGCTGCCGATCCTGCGCGACGTCGGCTCCGACCAGCGCGACGGCGGGCTGCGCGTCACCCTCGATGTCGACCGCGACCTCGCCGGCCGGCTCGGCGTCACCATGCAGGCGATCGACGACACGCTCTACAATGCCTTCGGCCAGCGCCAGATCAGCACCATCTACGCCCAGAACAACCAGTACCGCGTGGTGCTGGAGGCAACGCCTGGGGTGCGCGACGACCCGGCGATGATCGGCATGCTGCGGGTGCCGGCGACCGCCGGGCTGGCGGCGACGGCGCAGGGCACGCCGGTGCAGGCACCGGCCGGCACGCCGCAGGTGCCGCTGGCCGAGATCGCCCGCATCGGCCGCGCCGCCGGGCCGCTGACGGTGACCAAGCAGGGGCAGTTCCCCGCCATCACCCTCGGCTTCGACCTCGCCCCCGGTGCCTCGCTGGGCGAGGCCGTCGCCGCCATCCGCGCCGCCGAGGCCGAACTCGGCATGCCGGCGACCATCGCCGGCAGCTTCGCCGGCGACGCCGCAGAATTCCAGCGCTCGCTCCGCGGCGAGCCCTGGCTGATCCTGGCCGCGCTCATCGTCATCTACATCGTGCTCGGCGTGCTCTACGAGAGCGTGATCCACCCGGTCACCATCATCTCGACCCTGCCCTCGGCCGGCATCGGCGCGCTGCTGGCGCTGCGGCTGTTCGACCTCGACCTTTCGGTGGTCGGGCTGATCGGCATCGTTCTGCTGATGGGCATCGTCAAGAAGAACGCAATCATGATGATCGACTTCGCGCTGGAGGCGCAGCGCGACCACGGCCGCACCCCGCGCGAGGCGATCACCGAGGCCAGCATCCTGCGCTTCCGCCCGATCATGATGACCACCATGGCGGCGCTGCTGGGCGCGCTGCCGCTGGTGCTGGAAAGCGGCACGGGGTCCGAGCTGCGGCTGCCGCTCGGCGTCTCGGTGGTCGGCGGGCTGCTGCTGAGCCAGGTGATCACCCTCTACACCACCCCGGTGGTCTATCTGGCGATGGAGCAGCTGCGCGAGAGGGCGCGGCGGCTGGCGCGGCGGCCGCGGCCGGTGGCGGCGGAATAGCGTGTCGATCAGCGAGCCCTTCATCCGGCGACCGATCGGCACGGCGCTGCTGGCGCTGGGGATGGCGCTGGCCGGGCTGGTCGCCTATCTGCACCTGCCGATCGCGCCGCTGCCGCGGGTCGACCTGCCGACCATCGTGGTCTGGGCCAGCCAGCCGGGCGCCGATCCCGCCACCATGGCGGCCTCCGTCGCGGCGCCGCTGGAACGGCGGATCGGCGCCATCGCCGGGGTGACGGAGATGACCTCCTCCTCCTCCCTCGGCAGCATGTGGATGGTGGTGCAATTCGACCTGTCGCGCGACGTGGAGGGCGCGGCGCGGGACATCCAGGGCGCGATCAACGCCGCCGGCACCGACCTGCCCGCCGGCCTGCCCTCGCCACCCAGCTTCCGCAAGGCCAATCCCGGTGACGCGCCGGTGCTGATCATGGCGATGTCCTCGGAGACCGCGAGCCCGGGCGCGGTCTATGACGCGGCGGACAGCCTGGTGGCGCCGCGCCTCGCCCAGGTGCCCGGCGTCGCCCAGGTGCAGATCCAGGGCGCCGAGCAGCCGGCGGTACGGGTCACCATCAACCCGCCCGCCGCCCGCGCCGCCGGGGTGAGCATGGAGGCGGTGCGCCAGGCCATCACCCAGGCCAATGTCACCCAGCCTACCGGGCTGATCGACGGCCCCGACCAGGCCGCCGCCGTCACCGTCAACGACCGGCTGCTCTCGGCCGAGGAGTTCGGCCAAATCATCGTCCGCCGCCAGGCGGATGGCGCCATCGTCCGGATCAACTCCATCGGCCGGGTCGCGCTGGACGTACGCGACCGCCGCCAGGGCGGCTCGGTGGACGGCCGGCCCGCGGTGCTGATGGTCATCTTCAAGCAGGCCGACGCCAATGTGCTGGAGGTGGTGGATGGCATCCAGGCGCTGCTGCCGGAGGTCCGCCGCTGGCTGCCGGGCGGCGTCGAGATCCGTACCATCCGCGACCGCTCGGAGACCATCCGCGCCAGCGTGCACGAGGTGCAGACCACGCTGCTGATCTCGATCGCGCTGGTCATCATGGTGGTGGCGCTGTTCCTCCGCCGCACCTCCTCGGTGGTCGCCGCCGGCGCGGCGGTGCCGCTCTCGCTGCTCGGCACCCTGGCGGTGATGTGGCTGCTCGGCTACTCGCTCAACAACCTGTCGCTGATGGCGCTGACCATCTCGGTCGGCTTCGTGGTCGACGACGCCATCGTCATGATCGAGAACATGGCGCGGCTGATGGAGCGCGGCATGAAGCCGATGCAGGCGGCGCTGGAGGGCGCCCGGCAGATCGGCTTCACGGTCGTCTCCATTACCGTCTCATTGATCGCGGTCTTCATCCCGCTGCTGTTCATGGGCGGCATCATCGGCCGGATGTTCCGCGAATTCTCGGCCACTCTCGCCATCGCCGTGGCGATCTCCGGCGTGGTGTCGCTGACCCTGACGCCGATGCTGGCGGCGCATCTGGCGCGCGCCGAGCCACCGCCGCCGGGCCGCCTCTCGCGCGGGATCGACGCGGCGATGGAGCGGCTGACCCGCGGCTATCTCTGGAGCCTCGGCTATGTGCTGCGGGTGCGAAGACTGATGCTGGTGGCGACCATCGGCCTCGTCGGCGTCACCGTCTGGCTCTATATGATCGTGCCCAAGGGCTTCTTCCCGGAGCAGGACACCGGGCTGATCATCGCGGCGACCCGCGCCGCGCCGGATACCTCCTTCCAGACCATGCTGCAGTTGCAGGAACGCGTGGTGGAGGTGATGCGGCGCGACCCGGCGATCGCCAGCATCGCCTCCTCGGTCGGGTCCGGCAACGGCAGCGTCTCGGTCAGCACCGGGCGGGTTTTCATCAGCCTGAAGCCGCTGGCGGAGCGCGATAACGTCACCGCGGCGCAGGTGATCGACCGGCTGCGCCGGCCGCTGTCCACCATACCCGGCATCCAGACCTTCCTGCGCGCGGTGCAGGATGTCGCGATCGGCGGCCGCGCCGGCAATGCGCAATTCCAGTTCGTGCTGCTCTCGCCCGACCTCGAGGGCCTCGCCACTTGGTCGGAGCCGCTGGTGCAGCGGCTGCGCGAACTGCCGGGCATCAACGACGTCAACTCCGACCAGCAGCGGGCCGGCCTCGTCACCCGGCTGGTGATCGACCGCGACGCGGCGGCGCGGCTCGGCGTCAGCGCCCAGGCCGTGACGGCGGCGCTCAACAGTTCCTTCTCCCAGCGCCAGGTCTCGATCATCTACCGCAGCCGCAACCAGTACCGGGTGATCCTGGAGATCGAGCCCTCGCTGGCTCAGCACCCGGAGCAGGTGGACAACATCTACGTCTCCGGCAGCGGCGGCATTCAGGTGCCGCTGTCGAGCCTCGTCACCCTGGAGGCGACCTCGGCGCCGGTCTCGGTCTCTCACCAGGGGCAGTATCCGGCGGCGACCATCACCTTCAATCTGGCGCCGGGCATGAGCCTCGGCGAGGCGACGGCGCTGGTCGAGCGGGCGGCGGCCGACATCGGGCTGCCCGACGGCATGCGCACCGAATTCGCCGGCAACGCCCGCGCCTTCCAGTCCTTCACCCAGGGCCAGCCGCTGCTGATCCTGGCGGCGCTGCTGTCCATCTACATCGTGCTCGGCGTGCTCTACGAGCATTTGCTGCACCCGATCACCATCATCTCCACCCTGCCGACCGCCGGCATCGGTGCGCTGCTGGCGCTGCTGGCGACCGGTACGCCCTTCGGCGTGCTGTCGCTGATCGGCGTGATTTTGCTGATGGGCATCGTCAAGAAGAACGCCATCATGCTGGTGGATTTCGCGCTGGAGCATGAGCGCACCGAGGGCATCGGCGGGGTCGAGGCCATCCTCGCCGCCTGCCGGGAGCGCTTCCGGCCGATCCTGATGACGACGCTGGCCGCGGTGTTCGGCGCGGTGCCGCTGGTGGTCGCCTCCGGCGCGGGGTCGGAGCTGCGCCAGCCGCTCGGCATCGCCATCATCGGCGGGCTGCTGCTGTCGCAGTTGCTGACGCTCTACACCACGCCGGTGGTCTATCTGGCGCTCGACCGCAAGCCGGGCCGCAAGCTGGCCGCCAGGCTGGCACCGGCGGAGTAGAACGACCCGCGGGCTGATGCGACCGTGGTCGCCAGCGGATTCGTGCCACAGGATCATGACGAGATCGCGAGAGCGGGCGGCGGCGTCCCGAGCCAGGTAACCGCGCTCGTCCGACCGCCGAAGCAGCGGGGGTGAACGGAGGAACACCACCATGATCAGCAGGAATCTTCTCGTCGCTGCCTTCGCCCTCGCCGCCGGCACCGCCTTCGCGCAGACCGCGCCGGCGCCGATGCAGCCCGGGCAGCGCATGCAGACCAGCGCCGCGATCGGCGAGCGCACCGTGCGCCAGGTGATGATCAGCGAGGGCGGCGGCGGCCTGACCATCGTCTACGACATGGCGCCGGGTCAGCCACAGTCACAGCGCGTGCTGCGGCTGGAGAACGTCAATGGCATGCTGGAGGTGATCTACGATACCGCAACGCCGACGATGCCGCTTTCGAGCGGCGGCACGCCACGCCTGGTGCAGCGCGGCGGCGGCATGTACAGCGTCGAATACGACCGCTGACGCCCGGAGCGTGACGCCGCTCCGCAGGCAACGGGCGGTGGTGCCGGTACGGCACCACCTGGTCGGCGCACGGGACCCGGGTTGCCGGATGATATCCTGCAGCGTGCTTCGGGGCGACGCCGGCCAGTGATAGCGGCCACGCCGGCGTTGATCCGCGCGCCGGGCCAGGGCCTAATGGCGGCATGGCGGGCCGCAAGCGGCCCGCGAAACCTCCGGACTCCGGTCCTGAAGGAGCCGCCAATGGCCCATCCGCTCGAGTTCATCGGCATGATTTCGCATCGTGCGCAGTCGGAGATCCATCCGCCGCAGGGTCCGGTCATCGACCCGGACTACGTCCGCCGCTTCGCCCAGGCGCATGAGGCGGCGGGGTTCGACCGCATCCTGGTGGCCTGGGGCAGCACCTCCCCGGATGCGCTGCTGGTGGCGAGCCATGCCGCGGCGGCGACCTCGCGCATCGGCTTCATGGTGGCGCACCGGCCGGGCTTCATCGCCCCGACCCTGGCGGCCCGGCAATTCGCCACCTTCGACCAGCTCTCCGGCGGCCGCGCCGCGGTCCATGTCATCAGCGGCGGCAGCCCGCAGGATCAGAAGAAGGACGGCGACTACCTCTCGCATGACGAGCGCTACGCCCGTTCCGAGGAATACGCCGCGTTGCTGAAGCGGCTCTGGACCAGCACCACGCCCTTCGACCACCAGGGCACCTACTACCGCTTCGAGGGCGGCTTCTCCGAGGTGAAGCCGATGCGGAGCATCCCGGTGTTCTTCGGCGGCTCCTCCGATGTCGCCATCGACATCGCCGGGCGCATCGCCGATGTCTATGCCTTCTGGGGCGAGACGCTGGATCAGGCGCGCGAGACCATCGGCAAGGTCCGCGCCAGTGTCGCCCGGGCCGGGCGCGACCCGGCCTCCATCCGCTTCAGCCTGTCCTTCCGCCCGGTGCTGGCGGCGACCGAGGAGGCCGCCTGGACCCGCGCCCGCGGCATTCTCGAACGCATCCGGGAGATCCGCGGCGAGCGCTTCGGCAACGGCAGCGCCAAGTCGGAGAGCGTCGGCTCGCAACGGCTGCTGGCCGCTGCGGCGGGGGGCGCGGTGCGCGACACGCGGCTCTGGACCGAGGTCGCCGCCGCGGTCGGCGCCGGCGCTAACACCACCGCGCTGGTCGGCACGCCGGAGCAGGTGGCGGAAACGCTGGCGCAGTACCACGCCCTCGGCATCACCACCTTCCTGATCCGCGGCTTCGACCCGCTGGAGGATGCGGTGGCCTTCGGGCAGGAGCTGCTGCCGGCGACCCGCGCCGCCATCCACAATGCAGTGCCGGCCGCCGCCGAATAGGCCGCCTAACCCGCCGCCGGCAGTTCCAGCCGGGCGCGGAGCCCGCCGAGCCTGGTCCCGGGTGCCAGTACCAGCCGCCCGCCGTGCAGCCTCGCCAGATCATCGACGATGGCGAGGCCGAGGCCGGTCCCCGGCACCGACTCATCGAGCCGCACGCCGCGCCCGGTCGCCGGTTCCTGGCCCGCCGGCAGCCCCGGCCCGTCGTCCTCCACCTCCAGCACCGCCATCCGGCCTTCCGCTCCCAGCCGGATCTCGATGCGGTAGGCCGCCCATTTGCAGGCGTTCTCGATCAGGTTGCCGAGCATCTCGACCAGATCCTGCCGGTCGGCCCGCAGCCGCAGCCCGGAAAGGCCCTGCACGGCGATGGTCGCCCCACCCTCCCCCTGCAGCCGCCGCAGCGCTGCCGCCACCTCCTCCACCACCGCCCGCGCATCGACATTGCCGGTGGCGGCGCCAGCCAGGGCCGATGCCCGGGCGCGGGCCAGATGGTGGCGCAGGATGCGCTCGATCTCCCCGGCCTGGACCCGCGCCACCTCGGCGCCCGGTCCGCTGACCTGGTCCAGCGCATTGGTGAGCACCGCCGCCGGCGTCTTCAGCGCATGCGCCAGATTGCCGATATGCGCCCGCGCCCGCTCCACCGTTGCCCGGTTCTGGGCGATCAGCGCATCCACCTCCTCGACCAGCGGCGCGATCTCCGCCGGCGCGGCAAGGTTGAGGCGCTCACGCTCGCCTGCCCTGACCGCCGCCAGGGCGGCACGCGCCTCGCGCAGCGGCTGCATCGCCCAGACCACCTGGGCCGCCACCCCGGCGACCAGGCCGGTGCCGAGCAGGCCGAAGGCGAGCACAAGGCCGTGGCGCAGCCAGGCCAGCTCCCGTTCGGTCTCGGCGCGCGAGGCGGCCACCTGCACCAGCAGCGGCTGCGGCGTGTCCGGCAGCACGATCCGGCGTTCCAGCAGGCGGAGGCCCTCGCCGCGCGGTCCGGCCGCGTCGCGCGCCACCGGCCTTCCGGCCTCCTCTGCCTTGAGCGGCGGCGCTGGCAGGGCGGCGTCCCAGAGCGAGCGGGAGCGGGCCACCCCGCCCGGGCCGGTCACCTGCCAGTAGCGGCCGGACAGCGGCCGCTCGAACTCCGAATCGGGTGGCGAGCGGTCGAGCCGCGGCACCCCCGCAGGACCGATGGCAACCGCGGCGATGACGGCATCGAGCGTGGCCGAGAGCCGGGCATCCGCCGCCGCGACGATGGAGCGCCCGGCGAGGCCGGCGACGAACCAGCCGGTCAGCACCAGTCCCGCCGCGACCCAGAGTGCCGCCAGCAGCGCGACCCGCCGGGTCAGCGAGAAGGTGCCGCGCGGGCGGGTCACCCGCTGCCGGCCACCAGCCGATAGCCCTGGCCGCGCAGGGTCTCGATCAGCGCCCCGCCGAGCTTCTTGCGCAGCCGGGCGACGACCACCTCCAGCGTGTTGCTGTCGCGGTCGAAATCCTGGGCGTAGAGGTGCTCGGTCAGCTCGGTCTTCGAGACCGGCCGGCCGGCGTGATGCGCCAGATAGGCCAGCACGCCGTATTCCAGCGCGGTCAGCCGCACCACGGCGCCGGCCAGGGTGACGCTGCGCGCCGCGGTGTCGATGCGCAGCGGGCCGAGCCGGATCTCCGCCGAGGCCAGCCCGTGCGCGCGGCGGATCAGCGCCTGCAGCCGGGCGATCAGCTCGGCCATGATGAAGGGCTTGGCCAGGTAGTCGTCGGCGCCGGCGTTCAGCCCCTCCACCTTCTCGGTCCAGGCGTCGCGCGCCGTCAGGATCAGCACCGGCATGCGCCTTCCGGCCGCGCGCCAGCGCTTCAGCACCGACAACCCGTCAAGCTTCGGCAGGCCGAGGTCGAGCACCACCGCATCATAGGGCTCGGTTTCGCCGAGGAAGAGCGCCTCCTCGCCATCCGCGGCGGCATCCATCACGAAGCCGGCCTCGGCCAGCGCGGCGCGGAGCTGCGCCGCCAGCGCCGCGCTGTCCTCCACCACCAGCACCCGCATCAGCGCCGCTCCTGCACCGGCCCCTTGCTCTTCAGCAGCGCGGCGGTGGCGGCGTCAACCTCCAGCTCATAGACCCGGCCACTCGGCGGCAGCAGCTTGAACTCGTAGACCCAGCGGCCGTCCTCGCGGTCGAGTTCCACCTCGATCACTCGACCGATGTAGCGGCGCTCGACCTCGGCCAGGATCTCGGACAGCGGCCGGATCTCGCCGGCGGCAAGCGCCGCCCGGGCACGGTCCTGGTCGTCGCGCGCCGGCGCGGGCGCCGCCCGGAGGGCGGCCGCCATGCCACCGAGCAGGGTGAGGATGGTCCTACGCTGCATGGCGCCGGGATGCGCCCCCGAAGCTGAACCCAGGCTGAACGGCACGCTCAGCGAAGGTTCAGCCTCCCCTCGTCATGCTCCGCCACGAGAGACCGAGGGCGCTGCGAGCCATCGCCCCGGAGCGGATCGCCGGAAGGCCGGATGCCTGAAGGCGTGACTCCGCCCCGCAACAACAGCATGGAGATTGGCGGATGTTCGGCATGGACGATTCCCTGGTGCGGCTGGCGATGCTGATGGCGCTGGTGGGGCTGGTCCCCTCAGCCGTGGCCCTGGCTTCCGACCGGCGGGGCGAGGCAGGGCTGCAGCGGATCACCGGCGTGGTCGAGACGGTGGGGCGGGAGAGGATGCAGCTTCGGCGGGAGGATGACCGGCCAGTGCGGGTGGATGCCGAGGATTGTGCCATCCGCGCGGTGGCCGGCGAGACGGTGGAACTGCTCGGCCAGTGGGACAAGGACGGGGAGTTCGAGCCGCGGCGGATGATCCGCCCGGATGGCGCGGTGGTGACCTGCCGCGATACGCCCCTGGACCGGGACCGTCTGGCCCAGGTCGCGCCGGTGAATGCCGCCGCCGCCATCGCCGCGGCCGGGCGTGCCGGCTACGGCACGGTGACCGAGGTGGAGTGGCAGCACGGCGCCTGGCGGCTGCGGGCGCGGGATGCCTCGGGCATGCCGATGCGGCTGCTGGTGGATGGCTGGAGCGGGCAGGTCACCTCCTCGCCATGGCGCTGAGGCAGGCCCCGCCAGCCGGAGTGCCTCTGCCCGGCGTGGCCGCCCTCACCTTCACCCGCAATCGTCATGGCGGGACCTGATCGGCCTCCCCAATTCCTTGCCTTCGCAGCAAAGCCGGATGCACGGGCCGATCCCGTGCATGATGGGCAATGGGCGCGCCGCGGGTCCGGGGACGCTGCGTGGCGATCCATCCTAACCGAGCTGCGCCAGGCTGCCGGCCTGGACCATGCCCCTCCAGCGCGCGACCTCCGCCGCAAACCAGGCGCCGAAGCCGGCGCCATCCGCCGGCAGCGGGACCGCGCTGGCCTGGGCCAGCCGTTCCTGCACCTCCGGCGTGGCGACGGCATGGTGGATGGCCGCTTCCAGCCTGGCCCGCGCCGGCTCCGGCGTGCCGCTGCGGGCGAAGAAGCCGAACCAGGTGAGGAATTCATAGCCGGCGATACCCTGCTCGGCGATGGTCGGCACCTCCGGGAAGGCCGCCGCCCGCTGCTTCGCGGTGATGCCGATCGGCCGCACCGCGCCGGCCGCCGCCTGGGGCGCCGAACTGCCCATCACGTCGAGCAGGATGCTGATGCGCTGCGCGATCAGATCGGGGTAGACCGCGCCGGAGCCGCGATAGGGCACATGGAGCAGCTCCACCCCCGCCTCGGCGCCGAGCAGCGCCCCGGCCAGGTGGCTGCCGGTACCGGGGCCGCTGCTGCCGTAGGAGATCTCGCGCGGCTTCATCCGCGCCGCGGAGATGACGTCGGCGACGCCGTGGAACGGGCTTTTCGGGGAGACCACCAGCAGATTCGGGATGGCGCCGAGCCCGGCGACGGCGACCAGGTCGCGCAGCGGGTCAAAGGGAATCGATTGCAGCGCCGGCGCGGTGGAGAGCGAGAGCGAGGCGAAGAGGATGATATGGCCATCCGCCCTCGCGTTCAGCGCGACATGGGCGGCGCCGATGTTGCCGCCGGCGCCCGGCCGCAGTTCCACCACCACGGACTGGCCGAGGAACTCCCCCATCGGCGGGCCGATCACCCGGGCCAGCACATCGGCCGAGCCGCCGGGCGCATAGGGCACGATCATGGTGACCGGCCGGTTCGGGAAGCCCTGGGCGCGGGCCGGCCAGGCGGCCAGCGCCGGCACGGCAAGCAGGTGGCGTCGAAACATGCTCGTCATTCTCCATAGGCTGGAGTGACGGCGCTTCCCCCCGGCGGTTTCCTGGGCCGCGCCCGCTGGCGCGGCGGTTCAGTCGGCGCCCAGCCGCTCCGCCGCCAGCGCGGCAAGCCGGGCCTTGTCGATCTTGTTGGTCCCCATCAGCGGCAGCGCATCGAGGAACCAGATACGCCGTGGGTGCATATAGGCGGGGGCATGCTCCAGGGCATGGGCCTTCAGCGCGGCTTCATCCACCGCCCCGCGCCGCACCACGAAGGCAACGGGCTTGGTCCCCTTGATGGCGTCCGGCACCGGGATGACGGCGGATTGCTCGACCGCCGGATGGCTCTCCAGGACCTTCTCCACCTCGCTCGGGAAGATGTTCTCCCCGCCCGAGATGAACATGTCGTCGATCCGGCCGACCACGGTGAAGAAGCCGTTCTCGTCGCGGTGGAAGACATCGCCGGTGACGTAGAAGCCATCCGGGGTCAGCGGCGATTTCAGGTCGGGGCGGTTCCAGTAGCCGTTCATCAGCGCCGGGCATTTCTGCTCCAGCACATTGTCGGCGTTCAGGCGCAGTTCCACCGCCGGATGCGGGTAGCCGACCGAGAGCGGCGGGGTCGGGATGCCCTCCGGATGCCTGCCGAACACCACCGGCCCGGCTTCCGTGGTGCCGTAGCCGTTGACGAAACCGGCCTGCGGGAAGGCCGCCCGGATCGCCGCCACCAGCGCCGGCGAGACCGGCGCGGAGCCGCAGCGGACATGGCGGACGCAGCTGGTGTCGGTCGCCGTCAGCGTCTCCCGCTCCTGCAGCAGCATCGCCATCATCGGCGGCACGCCGGTGATCCAGGTGACGCGGTGCGCGCCGATGGCGCGGATGTAGCTGCGCGCCTCGAAGGCCGGCAGCAGCACCACGGTGATGTGGGCGGCCGAGGCAAGCTGGGCCAGCGCCAGCCCGTTCATGTGATAGAGCGGCGCGGCGATCAGCACCCTCTCCCGCGCCATGTCGGCGCCGGCCAGTCGCTGCTCCACCACCCAGAGATGCGACTGGTGCGACAGCACCACACCCTTTGGCCGGCCGGTGGAGCCGGAGGTGTAGAGGAAGAGGGCCGGCTCCGCCGGCTCCGGCATCACCGGGGTGAAATCGCCGGGATCGAGCAGCGCATCCCATGCGGCGCTGCCGAAGGTGATGCCCGGCACGCCCTCCGGCACCGCGGCGGCGCGGGCGGCATCGGTCAGCACCAGTGCGGCGCCGCTGTTGCGCAGCACGTATTCGACCGTTGCCGGCGGGAAGCGCCAGTTCACCGGCACGGCGACCAGCCCGGCACGCATCGCGCCGTTCAGCGCCGCCAGGAATTCGGTTGAATTGGCGGCGAGGATGCCGACCCGGTCGCCGCGCCTGAGCCCCCGCCGCAGCAGCCCGCGCGCCGCGGCATTGCTCAGCGCGTCGAGTTCCGCGTAGCTCACCTCGCGCGGCGCCGCGCCCGAGAGGTCGATCAGCGCCGGCTTGGCCGGGTCCCGGGCGCGGTCGATCAGCGCGCCCAGGTTGGTGAAGCCGGTCACTTCGGCGGCGCGGTGAGGTAGGTGCCGCGGCCGGAGGCGCAGAGCTTGCCGTCGAGGTCGTAGATGGCGGCCTCCGCCACCGAGACCATGCCGCCCTGCCGCACCACCTTGCCTTTGCAGATCAGGTCGCCCGGCATGGCGGCGCGATGGTAGTCGACCCGCATGTCGACGGTCGGGATGCCGCGCCCCAGCTCGATCCCGAGCGCCCAATCGGCGGCGAGGTCGACCAGCGCGGCGAGGATGCCGCCATGGGTGTAGCGGCGGTCCGGATTCACCACCCATTCCTCGCGCCAGGTGGCGCGGATGGTGATCTCGCCCTGCCCGACCGCCTCGACCTTCAGGCCGAGCCATTTGTGGTAGGGCGCGCGGGTGACGAGCGCCTGGGCTTCCTCGAGGGAGATGGTCATGGCGTCACCACCACCTTGCCCATGACCTTGCGGTCGCGGATCAGCGCCAGCCCCTCGGCGGCCTTCTCCAGCGGCACCACCGTGTCGATCACCGGCTTCATCTCGCCGCGCTGGATCATGCCGAGCAGCGATTCGAAATCCTCGTTGTAGAAGCTGTTGCTGCCGATCACCTGCAACTCGAAGGTCCAGATAAAGCGGAGATCCTCCTTCGGGTCGAAGCCAGCCGTCGCGCCGCAGACCAGGATCTTGCCGCCGCGCTTCACGCAGCGCAGCCCGGGGGCCCAGGTGTCGCCGCCGGTGTAGTTGATCAGGACGTCGACGCCGCCCTCGTAGCTGCGGCGCTGCGGCTTGCCGAAGCGCTGGATCGCCCACTTCGAGAAATCGACCTCGTTGTAATTGATCGCCTCGTCGGCGCCGATCTCCTTCAGCCGCTCGCACTTCTCCGCGCTGCCTGCGGCCGCGACGACATAGGCGCCGAGCTGCTTCGCCAGCAGCACGCAGCCGGTGCCGACGCCGCCCGAGGCGCCGAGGATCAGCACATTGTCCCCGGCCTTGATGGTCTTGTGGGTCACGATCATCCGGTGCGCGGTGCCATAGGCCACCGGCAGCGACGCCGCCTGCTCGAAGCTGACGCCAGTGGGGATGCGGATCAGCTGCGCCGCCTCGACCAGACAGTACTCCGCCATGCCGCCATCCAGCATCTCGCCCATCAGGCCCTTGGCCTTGTTGATGGGGTTGACCATGACGCGCTCGCCGGTTGACCAGCCGGCGACCTCCGGACCGAGCTCGGCGATCTCGCCGGCCATGTCGAGGCCGATGACCACCGGCATCGGCACCTTGATGCCGGGCATGCCCTTCACGGTGAAGACGTCATGATAGTTGAAGGAGGAGGCGCGGACGCGGATCACCACCTGGCCCGGACCAGGCTTCGGCGTAGGGTAGTCCGCTTCCAGCGCCAGCCGGTCCAGATCGCCATGCTGGCGCAGCACGAGGGCACGCATCGATTGCAACAATCCTTCCTGGTCTGCGGCCGAGATTGGTCCAGCGGGGCGCCCCGATCAAGCCGGGGCCGGGCCATCGCCCCGCGGGCCGGCTCAGAAGCTGAGCTGCACCTTCATCGCCCGGCTGCGGTCGCCGGCCAGTTCGAAGGCCGCCACCGCCTCCTCGGCCGGCAGGGTCGCGCTCAGCAGCGGCATGGGATCGATGCCGCCGCGCGCCAGCACCTCCACCGCCAGGGCGAATTCCGCGTGGAAGCGGAAGGTGCCGCGCAGGGTGATCTCCTTCGCCACCAGTGCCGAGAGCGGCAGGCCGACATCGCCGCCGAGGCCAAGCTGGACGATGGTGGCCTGCGGCCGCGCCACCTGGATGGCCGCGGCCAGCGCCGCGCCGCTGCCCGAGGCCTCGAACACCACGTCGAAATGCCCCTTGTCCAGGGCGTAGGAGGCCAGCGCCTCGGTGTCCTCGCCGACCGCGACGGTGCGGTCCGCGCCCATCCGCCGCGCGGTCAGCAGCGGTGTCGCATGCAGGTCGGTGACCACGATCTCGCGGGCCCCGGCATGCCGCGCCACGGCGATGGCGAGATTGCCGATCGGCCCCGCCCCGGTGACCAGCACCCGCGCCCCGAGCAGCGACCCGGCCTGGCGGGCGGCGTGCAGGCAGACCGCCAGCGGCTCGGCGAAGGCGGCGCATTCCAGCGTCATGCCGGGCGGCAGCGGCACCGCGCGGGCGGCCTCGCAGACCAGCGTCTCGGAGAAGCCGCCCTGGACATGCGGCAGCCGCATGGCGCTGCCGTAGAAGCGCATGTCGAGGCAGTGGTTCGGCCGGTCGCCCAGGCAATGCCGGCAGGCGCCGCAGGGCAGGCTGGGGTTCACCGCAACCGCCTGGCCCACCGCGAGACCGGAGACCCCCTCCCCGAGCGCCGCGACGGTGCCGGCGATCTCATGCCCCAGCACCATCGGCTCCCGCAGCCGGACCGCGCCGAAGCCGCCGTGCTGGTAGTAATGCAGATCGGAGCCGCAGATGCCGCCGCGGCCGATGCGGATAGCGATCTGGCCCGCCCCCGGCGCTGCGTCCTCCCGCGCCTCCACCCGCAGGTCGCGGGGGCCGTGGATGACGATGGCGCGGCTCATGGCCGGATCTCCGTCGGCAGGGGCCGGCCGGCGAAATGGGCGGCGAGGTTGTCCTGCATCAGCCGGCCCATGGCCTTCCTGGTCTCCACCGTGCCGCTGGCGGCATGCGGCGCCAGCAGGACATTCGGCAGAGTGCTGAGTTCGGCGGCGATCGCCGGCTCGTTCCAGAACACGTCGAGCGCGGCCAGCCCGATGCGGCCGGCGCGGATCGCCGCCAGCAGCGCCGGCTCATCGACGCAGGAGCCGCGCGAGACATTGACGAAGATCGCCCCGGGCGGCAGGGCGGCGATCGCCGCAGCGTCAATCAGCCCCTGGGTCGTGGGGCCGCCCATGGCGCAGCAGACCATGATCTCCACCTGCGGCGCCAGCGCCGCCGGGGTCGGGTAATAGGCATAGGGAAGGTCCGGCTTCTTTGCCCGGCCGCTGTAGGCGACCGGCATGCCGAACCCCTCCGCCCGCCGCGCCACCGCCCGGCCGATCCGCCCCAGCCCGACGATGCCGAGCCGCTTGCCCCAGACCCGCGTGGTCAGCGGCATCGACCCCTCCGTCGCCCAGCGCCCCTGCCGCACTCAGGCATCGGCGGCGGGGATGCGCCGCGCCGCGCCGAGCAGCAGGGCGAAGGCCATGTCGGCCATATCCTCGGTCAGCACATCCGGGGTGTTGGTGACCGGAATGCCATGGGCGGCGCACCAGGGCCGGTCGATGGCATCGACGCCGACGCCGTAGCAGGCGACGATCTCCAGCCTCGGCAGCCGGTCCAGCAGGGCCGCGCTAGCGCCGATCTCGCCCTTGGTGACGATGCCGCGGATATTCCCGGCGTGGCGCGCCAGCAGGGCCTCCGGGTCTGGCGCTTCATAGAGCAGGTGCAGGGTGTAACGCTCGGCCATGGCGGCGAGGTCCCAGTCGGGCAGATCGCCCAGCACCAGAAGCTCCGGCTTGTCCATGCGGGCGTCCCCTGCTTGTTTGCGGGAGAAGTAAAGCAGATCGCCGCCCGGCGGAACGCCTCATGGCGGAGACTGCCGTGACATCAACGGGCTGGCCGTGTCAGGGGATGGATCCATGTCGCTCAAGCTGTTCGACCTCACCGGGCGGCGCGCCCTGATCACCGGATCCAGCCAGGGGATCGGCCTGGCCCTGGCCCGCGGGCTGGCGGAGGCCGGGGCGGCGGTGGTGCTGAACGGCCGCGACCGGGCGAAGCTGGAAGCGGCGGCGGCGCGGCTGAAGGCGGATGGGCTGGCGGTGGACATCGCCGCCTTCGACGTCACCGACAGCGCCGCGGTGGATGCCGGCGTGGCGCGGATCGAGGCGGAGCTCGGCCCGGTCGGCATCCTCTGCAACAATGCCGGGGTGAACCTGCGCGGCGCGCTGCACGAGATGCCGGACGAGACCTGGCACACCGTCATCGCCACCAACCTGCACAGCGCCTTCTACTGCGCCCGCGCGGTGGCGAAGGGGATGGTGGCGCGCGGCCAGGGCAAGATCATCAACACCTGCAGCGTGATGAGCATGCTCGGCCGCGCGACGACAGGCCCCTATACCGCGACCAAGGGCGCCATCGGCATGCTGACCAAGGCGATGTGCGCCGACTGGGCGAAGCACGGCATCCAGTGCAACGGCATCGCCCCCGGCTATTTCAGTACCGAGCTGACCGCGCCGCTGCGCGCCAACCCGGAGTTCAACGACTGGCTCTGCAAGCGCACGCCCGCCGGCCGCTGGGGCGAGCTGCCGGAGCTGGTGGGAGCGGCGGTCTTCCTTGCCTCCGACGCATCGAGCTACGTCAACGGTCACCTGCTCTATGTCGATGGCGGGCTGACCAGCGTGGTATGAGCCCGGCTTGACGCCCGCCGCGCGCAAGGCGAGGTTGCGCGCCATTCCAAGGGAGGGGCTGACCACCCATGAGCATCAACGGCAAGGCCTACATCGTCGGGGCCTATGAGCACCCGACGCGCAAGGCCGACGACAAATCCGTGGCGCAACTCCATGCCGAGGTCGCCTTCGGCGCCTTGCAGGATGCCGGCCTCTCCAAGGACGACATCGACGGCTATTTCTGCACCGGCGCCGCGCCCGGCCTTGGCCCGCTGAACATGGCCGACTACCTTGGCCTGACGAAGCTCAGGCACCTCGACAGCACCGATGTCGGCGGTTCCTCCTACGTGCTGCATGTGGGCCACGCGGCGGAGGCGATCGCGCTCGGCCTCTGCGACGTCGCGCTGGTGACCCTGGCCGGGCGGCCGCGGGCCGAAGCGATGGCGACCGGCACCGCGCCGCGCACCTGGGGCGCCAATGTGCCGGACGACCCCTTCGAGATGGTCTATGGCCGCACCGTCGCCAATGTCTACGCGATGTGCGCGATGCGCCACATGCATGAGTTCGGCACCACCAGCGAGCAGCTCGCCTGGATCAAGGTCGCGGCCAGCCACCACGCGCAGTGGAACGAGCATGCGATGCTGCGCAAGGTGGTGACGGTCGAGGATGTGGTGAACTCGCCCATGGTCTCCGACCCGCTGCACCGGCTGGATTGCTGCGTGATCTCGGATGGCGGCGGCGCGCTGATCATCACCCGGCCGGAGATCGCGAAGTCGCTGAAGCGCCCGCTGGTCAAGGTGAAGGGCCATGGCGAGGCGACCAAGAACCAGAATGCCGGCTACACCGACGTAACCTTCTCCGGCGCCCGCTGGTCCGGCCCGCGCGCCTTCGAGGAAGCCGGGGTGACGCCGCAGGACATCCAGTACGCCAGCATCTACGACAGCTTCACCATCACCGTGCTGATGCAGCTGGAGGATCTCGGCTTTTGCGAGAAGGGCCAGGGCGGGAAATTCGTCAGCGACGGCAATCTCATCAGCGGCGTCGGCAAGCTGCCCTTCAACACCGATGGCGGCGGGCTCTGCAACAACCACCCGGCCAACCGCGGCGGCATGACCAAGGTGATCGAGGCGGTGCGGCAACTGCGCGGCGAGGCGCATCCGAAGGTGCAGGTGCCGGGCTGCACCCTGGCGCTGGCGCATGGCACCGGCGGGCTGCTCGGCACGCGGCACGGCAGCGCGACCGTCATCCTGGAGAGGGAGTGAGTCGCCCGATCGCCGGCGCGCCGCAAGGCGCGCCGCAAGGCGCGCAAGCGTGACTCGGCCGACCTCAAGGAGACAAGACCATGGCAACGCCAGCTTCCAACCGCACCCTTCCCGCCATCCAGGTGGACCCGACCAACAAGCCCTATTTCGACGCCGCCCGTGAAGGCCGGCTGCTGATCGGCCTCTGCAAGGACACGAACAAGCATTTCTGGTACCCGCGCGGCTGCTCCCCCTTCACCCTCTCGAACAATGTCGAGCTGGTGCAGGCCAAGGGTACCGGCACCATCTACACCTACACGGTGATGCGGACGAAGGAGCCGTACTGCGTCGCCTATGTCGAGCTGGATGAGGGCGTGCGCGTCTTCACCAACATCGTCGACTGCGATCTGGACAGCCTGAAGATCGGCCAGAAGGTGAAGGTCGTCTTCAAGCCGACCCAGGGCGATTCCCCGCCGGCGACGATGTTCACCCCGGCCTGACGGGGCTTGGCGCCAGGACGGCCCCCGTCAGGCGCCAGCATTGGAAAACATTTTTAGGATCAAGGCACTAAGAGTGCCTATCAACACCGGACACGTCCTGGTGTCCTTCCGCGGCTTTGCCGCGGAAGGCGTGCCGAAGCGCCGATCGGGAGGGGATCATCGGGGCCCCCGCAAAACTGCGAAGCGGTTTTGTGGGGAGTTCCAAATCGGGGGTTCTGCCCCCACCCTTCACCGGGGAGGCAAGCGCCTCCCCGCCTCCCATGACCCCGGCGTGGGCTTGTGCATGGTGGGTCCTATCGCCGTCTCACCACCGACGCTTGGGTCGAGCAATCAGCGCTGAGGCTGGTGCAGTTCTCCGCGACGCCAAAAATTCCAAGTCGAGAACGAGAGGGCGCCTTTACCGGCTCCACGACAACGCGCCCCTCAAGGTGAAACCCACGTAGAAGCCGTTGCTGTGGGTGGACAGTGGACCTAGGCGGCCCAGCCTGTTCCGTAATCGACCGCTTTTGCAACGAGATGGCCCTGCTTGATCCCCGAGAGTAAAGGGGGCAACAGCAAGGCATGAAAATCCGGCCCGAAGAATTTTCCGATATCCAAGCAATCCGCGCCGTCGTGGCGGAGGCATTCACGGATGCACCGCACAGCAGCGGCACGGAAACCGTCATAGTGGACGCCCTCCGGCGGGACGGCGCATTGACCATCTCTCTGGTCGCAGAGGATGAGGGCGAGGTCATCGGCCATGTCGCCTTCTCCCCGGTCACGATTGATGGGGTGGCAACGGGCCGGTTCGGCCTGGGTCCGGTGGCAGTCCGAAGCGACAGGCAGCGAAGCGGCATTGGGCAGGCGTTGATTCGCGCGGGTCTCGACGAACTCAGGAAGCAGGGCGCCCAAGGCTGCGTCGTCCTGGGTGATCCAGCCTATTACGCTCGCTTCGGCTTCAGCAGTGATCCTGCTCTCCGGTACGGCGACGTGCCTGCGGAGTACTTCCAGCGGTTCGGCTTCGGACAAGAACAACCCAGAGGAATGGTCGATTATCACCGCGCCTTTCTGGAAAGCTGACCCAAAACCTCCGTTTCCGTGGCAGAGGCGGGGTTGCGGGCCCGGCCATCCCGTCCCCGCGGATCGATCCGTCAGCGCCACCCGGAAGGTGCAGAAAGCCTTCCCGCCCTTGCCCCGCGCCGGCCCGGGACGCGATACTAAGCCGCCAAGGGAGACGCCGGATGCTCGACAATTCGCCCGCCGTGCTGCGCCAGGATGTGGGCGCGGTCGCTCTGCTCACCCTCAACCGGCCGGCAGCGCGCAACAGCCTCTCCCTTGCCATGATCGCCGCGCTGCAGGCGGCGCTGGACGAGGTTGGCGGGGATGAGGCCATCCGCTGCGTGGTGATCGCCGCCGAGGGCCGCGCCTTCTCCGCCGGCCACGACCTGAAGGAGATCGCCGCGCACCGCACCGATGCCGATGGCGGCGCCGCTTTCTTCGCCGAGACCATGGCGGCCTGCAGCGCGGTGATGCAGTCGGTGGTCACCCTGCCGCAGCCGGTCGTCGCCGCGGTGGAGGGCATCGCCACCGCCGCCGGCTGCCAGCTCGCCGCGAGCTGCGACCTGGTGGTGGCTGCCGAGGGCGCCGGATTCTGCACTCCTGGCGTGGACATCGGGCTGTTCTGCACCACGCCTGGCGTGGCGCTGGCCCGCGCCGTACCGCGCAAGGCGGCGATGGAGATGCTGCTGCTCGGCGAGATGATCCCGGCGGATGAGGCGCTGCGCATGGGGCTGGTCAACCGCGTGGTGCCGGCCGGCGAGGCGCTGCCGGCGGCCATGGCGCTGGCCCAGCGCGTCGCCGCCCGCTCTGCCGTCGCGCTGCGCATGGGCAAGCGTGGCTTCAACATGCAGGCGGCGCAGCCGCTGGCCGAAGCCTATGCGACGGCCGGCCAGGTGATGGTCGAGAACCTGCTGGCGGCGGATGCGGCGGAAGGCATCGGCGCCTTCCTCGGCAAGCGCAAGCCGGAATGGCGGCACGAGTAGGACGGGCAGCGATGGATTACGACACCGGCCTCGGGCGGAATCCCGCCAACCACCAGCCGCTGACGCCGCTGCTGTTCCTGGAACGCGCGGCGGCGGTGTTTCCGGACCACCTCGCCGTGGTGCATGGCGCGCTGCGGCGCGACTACCGCAGCCTGCGGGAGCGCTGCGTGCGGCTGGCCTCGGCGCTGGCGGCGCGCGGCATCGGTCGCGGCGACACGGTGGCGGCGCTGCTGCCGAACATCCCGGAAATGCTGGAATGCCACTATGGCGTGCCCATGGCGGGTGGCGTGCTGAACACCATCAACACAAGGCTCGACGCCGACACCATCAGCTACATCCTGAGCCATGGCGAGGCGAAGGCGGTCATCGTCGACCGCGAGCTGGTGCCGGTGCTGCGCGCGGCGCTTGCCATCTCCGGCGCCGCGCCGCTGGTGATCGAGGTGGATGACCCGGAAGCGCCGGCGGCGGCGCGGGCGCAGACCATGGGCGGGATCGGCTATGAGGCGCTGCTTGCGGAGGGCGATCCGGCCTATGCCTGGGCGCCGCCGCGCGACGAATGGGATGCCATCACGCTGAACTACACCTCCGGCACCACAGGAAGGCCGAAGGGCGTGGTCTACCACCACCGCGGGGCGCAGCTGCTGGCGACGGGCAATGTGCTGTCCGCCAGCATGGCACGGCATCCGGTCTATCTCTGGAGCCTGCCGATGTTCCATTGCAACGGCTGGTGCTTCCCCTGGACCGTCACCGCCGTCGCCGGCACCCATGTCTGCCTGCGGGCGGTGCGCGGCGCGGCGATGTGGGCGCTGATGGCGGAGCATGGCGTCACCCATATGTGCGGCGCGCCGGTGGTGATGGCGACGCTGCTGGACACACCGGCGGCCGAGCAGCGCCCGCTGCCGCACCAGGTGCAATTCGTCGTCGCCGGGGCGCCGCCGCCGGAAGCGGTGCTGGGACGGATGCGCGCCGCCGGCTTCGCCGTGCTGCATGTCTATGGTCTCACCGAATGCTACGGCCCCGCCGTGGTCAACGAATGGAACCGCGCCTGGGACGCGCTGCCGCCACCGGAACAGGCCAGGCTGATGGCGCGGCAGGGCGTGCGCTATCAGGCGCTGGAAGCCCTCGAGGTGCGCGACCCGGTCACCCTGGAGCCGGTACCCGCCGATGGCGTGACCATGGGCGAGGTGATGATGCGCGGCAATGTGGTGATGAAGGGCTACCTCAAGGACAAGGCGGCGACCGAGGCGGCTTTCGCCGGCGGCTGGTTCCACACCGGCGACCTCGCGGTGAAATACCCGGATGGCTATGTGCAGCTGAAGGACCGCTCGAAGGACATCATCATCTCGGGCGGCGAGAACATCAGCTCCATCGAGGTGGAGGAGGCGCTGTACCGCCACCCCGCCGTGGCGCTGGCCGCGGTGGTGGCAAAGCCGGACGAGAAATGGGGCGAGGTGCCCTGCGCCTTCGTCGAGCTGAAGTCGGATGCGGCGGCGACGGAGGCGGAGTTGATCGCCTTCGTCCGTGAGCATCTGGCCGGCTTCAAGGCGCCGAAGCAGGTCATCTTCACCGAGCTGCCGCGGACCAGCACCGGCAAGATCCAGAAGCACATCCTGCGCGGCCAGGCGCGCGGCGACTGAAGGGAAGAAACCCGCCCTCTCCCCTTGCCGTCATGCGCGGGCTTCCCCGCGCACAGGGTGGCGTTGCAGGGCCGCTTCCGGCGCTTGCCGGTCAGCCCGAAGGCGCGCTACCGCGCCAGCAGCGTCTTCGCCAGCAACCCGCCCACGCCGGCGAGGGCCACGCCCAGCGCCATCGGCACCGCGGTTCCATCGTGCAGTGCGCCGACCATCCAGCCGGCCAGCGCGCCCAGGCCGAACTGCAGCGTGCCGATCAGCGCCGAGGCGCTGCCGGCCACCCTGCCCTGCGGCGCCATCGCCACCGTCGTCGCCAGCGGCATGGTGGCGCCGATGCAGGCGACATAGCAGAACAGCAGCGCGGCGATCGCCGGGAAGCCGCCCGCCCCGGTCGCCGCCACGCCCAGCAGCAGCAGCCCGACCACTGCCATGAAGCCCAGCACCAGGGTCAGCGCCCGCTCCGGCGCGATGCGGCGGGCGAACCGGGCGTTGACCTGCGCCACCAGCATGATGCCGAAGGCATTGAGGCCGAAGAACATGCCGTAATGCGCCGGCGCCACCCCGTGCAGATCCATGAAGACGAAGGGTGAACCGCCGATATAGGCGAACATCCCCGCCGCCGGCAGCGCGCCCGACAGCGCGTGTCCGAGGAAATGCCGGTTGCCCAGCAGCCGGGCATAGACCTGCAGGACACCCCCCAGCCCATCCTTCCGCCGCCGCTCCGCCGGCAGGCTTTCCCGCAGCCCGAGCCATACCACCACGGCGAGCCCGGCACTGTAGAGCGCCAGCACCCAGAAGATCGCCCGCCAATCGGCCACCGTCAGCAGCGCGCTGCCGATGGAGGGCGCCAGGATGGGCGCCATGCCGGACACCAGCATGAGCTGCGACATCAACCGCACCGAGGCACTGCCCTGGGTCAGGTCGCGGACGATGGCGCGGGCCATCACCATGCCAGCGCAGCCGCCGATCCCCTGGACGAAGCGCCATGCGGTGAACCAGTCGATATCGCTGGTCAGCGCGCAGCCGAGCGAGCCAGCGGTGAAGATGGCCAGACCCACCATGGCCGGCGGCTTGCGGCCGAAACGGTCGGCGAGCGGTCCATAGACCAGCTGCGCCAGCGCCATGCCGGCGAAGAAGGCCGCCAGGGTCCGTTGCACCGCACCGGCATCGGTGCCGAGCCCGAGGCGGATGACCGGAAAGGCGGGAAGGTACATGTCGGTCGCCAGCGGTCCGAAGGCCGACATGGCGCCAAGAATGAGCGTAAGGCTCAGGGCGACCGGTTGCATCGCCCGGGGGTTAGCACCGCATGCTGCGCTGCACCATGGGCCAGCACGACTGTTTCAGGTGAAGCTTACGCCATCATCCCGCAATCGCTGCTGGACCAGTGCCTTCGGGATCTTGCCATAGCCGGATTTCGGCAGCGCCTCCCACAGCACCACGCGCAGCGGCTGCTTGTAGCGGGCGATGCGGTCGGCCAGGTGGCGCAGCACCGCCGCCTCATCCAGCGTGGCGCCGTCGCGCGGCACCACGGCGGCGACGCCCGCCTCCCCCCAGCGCGGGTGCGGCAGCCCGACCACGGCGCACTCCAGCACCGCAGGATGGGTCAGGATCGCCTCCTCCACCTCGCGCGGATAGACGTTGCTGCCACCCGATATGTACATGTCGGATGCCCGGCCGGTGATGCTGAGGAAGCCGCGCGCATCCAGGGTGCCGAGGTCGCCGGTGTGGAACCAGCCGCCGCGGAAGGCCTTCTCGTTCGCCTCCGGATTCTCGAAATAGCCGGCGAAGACGGCGGCGCCGCGGACGCAGATCTCGCCGGTCTCGCCCGGCGGCAGGCGCTGCCCGGCGTCGTCGAGGATGGCGATCTCCATCCCGGTGCGGGCGCTGCCGCAGCTGCCGATGGGGATGCCGCCGGCATCCTCCGCCAGGCTGTGCTGGTCGGGCCGCAGCACGGTGATGTTGCCAGTCACCTCGCCAAGGCCGAAATACTGCACCAGGCAGGGGCCGAGCTTTTGCAGCGCCAGGATCTGGTCGGCGCGGTACATCGGCGCCCCGGCGTAGATGACGTGGCGCAGGCTGGAGTGGTCGGTGCGGTCCACCGCCGGATGCTCGACCAGCGCCTTCAGGATGGTCGGCACGGTGAAGATGTTGTCGATGCGGTGCTCCTCCACCAGCCGCCAGGCTTCCTCGGCATCCAGCCGCTCGGTCGGCAGCAGCACGCTGCGGGCGCCGCGCGCCACCTGGCCGAGCTGGTGGATGCCGGCGCCATGCGACAGCGGAGCGACGACCAGGGAGGCGCTGGCCTCGGTGGTGCCGGGGTAGAGGTCGGCGAGCTGATTGTTGACGCAGAAGGCGAGCTGGCCATGCGTCAGCACCGCCGCCTTCGGCCGGCCGGTGGTGCCGGAGGTGAAGAAGAACCAGATCGGGTCGTCATAGGCGACCGGCGCCTCATGGTCGGGCGGCGGCGGGGCGGCGGCGGCGAGCGCGGCCTCGTAATCCTGCTCCCCCTCCCGCGCATCGCCCACCGCCAGGACGAAGGGCGCGTGGCCGGTGGCGCGCACCGCATCGGCATGGGCGGCGAAGCCGCGGTCGCGCAGCAGGGCGCGCGGCCGGGCGGTCTCGGCGAGGCCGGCGACCTCGGCCGGGGTCAGGCGGAAATTCGTCGGCACCCAGACGGCGCCGAGCTTGAACGTCGCCCACATGCTCTCGAACATCGCATTGGAGTTGCGGGCGTGGACCATCACCCGGTCGCCCTTGCCGATGCCGGCCCCGGCCAGCACCGCGACCAGCCGGTCCACCCTCCTGTCCAGCTCGGCCCAGGACCAGCGCCGCTCGCCCCAGACCAGGGCGAGGTGGTCGGGCAGCCGGCGCGCCGTCTGGGTCAGCAACCGGCCGAGATTCATCGCTGTCGCCGGGCCCATGCGCGTGTCCTCCGTGGCGCCGAGGATAGCGGGCCGGCCGAGGCTGTAAATCGCCGGCCCCGCCGCGCTACTCGACCTGGATCGCCGCCGCCTTCACCACCTCCCGCCATTGCGGGACCTCAGCCCGCAGCCGTTCGGCGAGCGGCTGCGGGCCGGTCAGCAGCAGCTCCGCCCCGCGCTCCGACAGGCGGCGGGCGAGGTCGCCATCCGGCGCGCGCAGCGGCGCGAGCTCGGCCAGCATGCGCCGGATCGCCTCCGGCGCCGTCGCCTTGGCTGCGAACAGCCCGTACCAGAGCGTCGAGGAATAGCCCGGCACCAGCTCCCCGACCGCCGGCACATCCGGCAGCAGCGGCGCGCGCGCCGCGGTGGTCACGGCGATGCAGCGGGCGGTGCCGGCGCGGATATGCTCGAGCGGCACGGAGACATCGCCGGTGTAGCAGTCGATGTCGCCGGCCAGCAGCGCACTCATGATGAGCTGCGACCCGCGATAGGGCACATGGGTAAGGTCCACCTTCGCCTGCTGCATCAGCATCGCCATGGTGAGATGCGTCGAGGAGCCGACGCCGGAGCTGCCGAAGGTGAGGCGGTTCGGCTCCTCCCGCGCGCGGGCGAGGAACTCCGCCAGGCTTGCGGGACCATTGGCACGCACGACCAGAGTGTAGGGCGACTGCATCACCATCGTCACCGGCAGCAGGTCGGTGAAGGGATCGAAGCCGAGGTCGCGGCGGATCGCCGGCAGGGTGGCGACGGCGTTGGAGGTGATGAGGAAGGTGTGCCCGTCGGTCGCCTGCGCGACATGCTGCATGCCAACCGAGCCGCCCGCCCCCGCTCGGCTGTCATAGACCATGGGCTGGCCGAGCTTCGGCGTCAGGGCGTCGACGAAGAAGCGCCCCGGCACATCCTGCGGGCCGCCGGGCGCGAAGGGGCTGATCAACCGGACGGGGCGGTTGGGCCAGGCGGGCGCCTGCGCGAGCGCGGGGGCGGCCAGCCCGCCCAGCAGCGCCGCGCCAAGCCCACGGCGGGTGATGGTCATAGGTCTTCCTCCCAGGCTTTTTTCTTCCCCGGGATGCTAAGGCCAGTCAGGCCCCGAGGTACATTGCCAATCGACCTGACTCCGGCGGCATCTCCTCCAGCAGGGCGCACGGAGGCGCCGCGATGGGGCTGGCGCACAAGTCGCGATAGGCGGGGCCGGCGCCAGCGCGAACAGCGGCGGCGTCCGGCAGCGCGGCACTGACGACGACAGCTAAGGATGAAGCAGAGGAAGCGCGCCAACCTGGCATCGCCTCGCGGCTGTGCGCCACGCCCGGCTGATACGGAGGGACGCACCAAAGCGACTGCCGGAGGAGATTACCTCCGTGGCCGCACCGGCTGAGTCAATCGCCCTTTAATTTGGCATCTATAGTCCTTATCGCCAACATACTGTGCGCTTCATCCTTGATCGGCGCTATTTTAATCTGAATTCGGTCTCTTGCGCAGTGCAGCATGCGGACGGCAGCGGCTAGGCTCCCACACCGGAATTCCGAAGCGGAGTGGTCACTGCATGGACATCGGCGTCTTCCTTCCCATCGGCAACAATGGGTGGCTGATCTCCAGCACCTCGCCACAATACATGCCGAGCTTCGACCTCAACCGCGAAGTCACGCTCAAGGCAGAGCAATACGGCTTCGAATTCGCGCTCTCGATGATCAAGCTCCGCGGCTTCGGCGGGCCGAGCCAGTACTGGGACCACAACCTCGAAAGCTTCACCCTGATGGCCGGGCTGGCGGCCGTGACCACCCGCATCAAGCTCTTCGCCTCGGTCGCGGTGCTGACCGTGCCGCCGGCGCTGCTGGCGCGCATGGCGGTGACGATCGACAGCATCAGCCATGGCCGCTTCGGGGTGAACATCGTCTCCGGCTGGCAGAAGGCGGAGTACGAGCAGATGGGCATCTGGCCGGGTGAGCGGCATTTCGAGAAGCGCTACGAATACTGCTCGGAATACGTCCAGGTGATGAAGGACCTCTGGGCCAGCGGCGTCTCCGACTTCAAGGGCGAGTTCTTCCGGATGACGGATTGCCGCGTCAGCCCGACGCCGGCGGCGAAGCACATCGACATCATCGCCGCCGGGCAATCCAACCGCGGCATGCAATTCGCGGCGGAATACGCCGACTACAACTTCATCAGCGCCGGCGGCATCAACGACATCTCCCAGGTGGCGCCGCACACCACCCGGCTGATCGCCGCCAACGCCGCCGCCGGGGCGAACTGCAAGGCGATGCTGCTGATGATGATCATCGCCGACGAGACCGACGAGGCAGCGATGGCGAAGTGGCACCACTACGTCGCCGGCACCGACCTGGAGGCGCTGGCCTGGCGCGACGCCCAGGCCGGCGCGGATGTGAAGGCGGAGGCGCACAGCACCGTCGGCCGGATGGTGCGCAGCGACCGCCTGCCGACCAACATGCTCCGCCTCATCGGCTCCTACGCCACGGTGGCGCGGCAGCTGGATGCGTTGGCGGAGACGCCGGGCCTCGCCGGGGTGATGCTGACCTTCGACGATTTCCTCATCGGCATGGAGCAATTCGGCACCCGCATCCAGCCGCTGATGCAGAGCCGGCGGCACCTGGCCCGCGCGGCGGCCTGAGCGCCATGCCGGAGGGCCCCCTGCTGACCCAGCTCGACCTCGAGCTGCGTGGCATCCGCAAGCGCTACGGCAGCTTCACCGCGGTGGACGGCGTCTCGCTGGAGGTCGGCAAGGGGCAGTTCGTCTGCCTGCTCGGCCCCTCCGGCTGCGGCAAGACCACGACCTTGCGCTGCATTGCGGGCCTTGAGGAGCCGGATGACGGCGACATTCTGATCGGCGGGCGCGAGGTCACCGGCGACCCGCCCTGGAAGCGCGACATCGCCATGATGTTCCAGGACTTCGCGCTGTTTCCGCATATGAGCGTGGCGAAGCAGATCGGCTTCGGGCTGGAGATGCAGGGCAGGCCGCGGGCCGAGATCGAGGCGCGGGTGCGGGAGGTGCTGGCCAGCTTCGAGATCCTGCCGCTGGCCGACCGCCGGCCGGCCAGCCTGTCCGGCGGGCAGAAGCAGCGGGTGGCGCTGGCCCGGGCCATGGTGACCGAGCCGCGCATCCTGCTGCTGGACGAGCCGATCGGCGCGCTCGACTACAGCCTGCGTGAGACGGTGATGCTGGAGCTGAAGCTGCTGCAGCAGCGCAGCGGAATCAGCTTCATCTGGGTGACGCACGACCAGAACGAGGCCTTCTCGCTTGGTGATCTGGTGGTGGTGATGAACCACGCGCGGATCGAGCAGCAGGGCCCGCCGGAGGAGATCCTGGCGCGGCCGCGTACCCCCTTCGTCGCCGGCTTCGTCCAGGGCAACAACGTCTTCCGCGGCAAGGCCGGCGCCATCGAGGCCGGGCTGCTGCGCATCGTCACCGAGGTCGGCGAGTTCCTGGTTCCGGCCGGTGCGCACACCGCGGCGCCGGGCGCGCTGGTTTCCTTCTCGGTGCGGGCGGAGCGGATCATCGACCAGCCGGATGCCGCGGTGCGCAACCGCGTCACCGGCCGCTGCACTGCGGTGGAGTTCTTCGGCGCGGTCCGCCGCCATGTGCTGGAGCTGGCGGATGGCTCGCTGCTGAAATACGACCAGTTCGGCGCGCTGGCGCCGCGCTTCGTCACCGGGCAAGTGGTCGACCTCGGCTGGCGGGCCGAGGATGCGGTGCTGCACGCGCCATGAGCACCATTCGCCCCGGCTCGCCCACAAGCTACTGGCTCGCCGTGCCGGCGGCGGCCTGGATGCTGGCCGCGGTGGTGGTGCCGACTCTGCTGCTGCTCTGGGTATCCTTCTGGGGTGGCCGGGCCTTCTCCACCGCCAGCCCGCTGACCTTCGACAACTACATCCGCTTCTTCTCCAACGGCGCCTATCTGGGCCTCGTGCTGTCCACCTTCGGCCAGGCGGCGCTGCTGATGGCGATCACCGGCACCCTCGGCTACAGCATCGCCTATTTCCTGGTGGTGAAGCTGCAGAGCGCGCGCTGGCGCACGGCGCTGTTCCTGGCCTTCGTCATCCCCTTCTGGACCAGCACGCTGATCCGCGCCATCGCCTGGGTGCCCTTCCTCGGCGTCAATGGGGTGATCAACCAGGCGCTGATCTTCCTCGGCCTGACCTCGGCGCCAATCGAGGCCTTCCTCTATTCCATGGCCGGCATCACCATGGCGCAGGTCTCGCTCTACACCATGCTGGCGGCGGGGCCGGTGGTGTACATGCTGAACACCATCCCGCCGGCGCTGCGCGAGGCGGCGATGACCCTGAAGGCGACGCCCTTCACCGTCTGGCGGCGGATCATCTTCCCGCTGACCCTGCCGGGCGTGGTCATCGGCCAGGTGCTGGTGTTCCTGAACGTGATGGCGGATTTCGCCACCGTCGCCACCATCGGCGGCAACAAGCATGCGCTGCTCGGCAACCTCGTGCTGAATTTCTACGAGGGCTCGCAGCTCCGCTTCGCCTCCGTCGTCGCGGTGCTGCTGATGGTCTGCATGCTGGCCGGTGTGGCGCTGGCGCTGCGCGTGGTCGACATCCGCAAGCTCGGAGCCTAGCCATGACGCAGGTGACAATCGCCAAGGCCGAAGCCCCGGCGGCCGCGCCGCGCCGTGCCGTGCGGCGCCTCGACCACCGGACCCGCTCGCGCATCACCGCCTGGATGCTCGGCGGCATCACCCTGCTGTTCCTGCTGTACCAATGGCTGCCGATCCTGACCCTAGGCCTGCTGTCCTTCAGCGGCCCGACCGGCGGCACCACCTTCCCGATGAACGGCGTCTCGCTGCACTGGTACCGGGAGCTGTGGGACGCCTCCATCATGAACGACTTCAAGCCGCCGCTGGCGCGCAGCTTCCTGCTGGCGCTGGCCTGCTCGGCGACGACCGTCGTGCTGGCGGTGATGGCGGCGCAGGCGGTGCGCGGGCGGTTCCGCGGCAACGGGCTGTTCTTCTACCTGCTGCTGCTCGGCATCATGGCGCCGGGCATACTGGTCGGCTTCGGCTTCGCGCTGCTGATGCGGCTGATGGGTATCGAGCTGTCCTGGGACACCACAGCCTTCGTCACCCATGTCACCTGGACCCTGCCCTTCGGCTTCCTGACCATGCTGGCGGTGTTCAACCGCTTCGATGCCCGGCTGGAGGAAGCGGCGCTGACGCTTGGCGCCTCCCGCCTCACCACCTTCCGTCGCGTCACCCTGCCGATCGTGCTGCCCGGGGTGATGGGTGCCGGCCTGTTCGGCTTTTCCCTCTCCTACGACGAGTATCCGCGCAGCCTCTTCACCACGGGCGCCGACCTCACCCTGCCGCTGGCGGTGATGGCCCAGCTCGACCGGCAGCTGACGCCGGAGCTCTACGCGATCGGCACCACGACCACGGCCTTCTCCTTCATCGCCATCGGCATCTTCACCTTCGCCTTCTGGGTCCTGCGCCGCCGCGTGCAGGCCCGCAAACCCTGACGAGGAGCCACGACCCATGACGATCCAGCGTCGCCATCTGCTCGGGGCCGCTGCGGCCTCGGGTTTCGCGCTGCCCGGGATCTCCCGGGCCCGGGCGCGGCAGATCAACCTCGCCGGCGCCAGCTTCGACATGCGGGAGCCGATCCTCCGCGAATTCGCCAAGCGCACCAGCATCATCCCGCGCCCCTGGGTGAACCCTTCCACCCAGGCCCGCGTCGACCGCATGCGCACCGCGCCGGTCGATTGCGTCACCATCGATGCGCCCTTCGCCGCCTTCGCCAGTGGCGAGACGCTGATCCAGCCGATCGACACCTCCCGCATCGCCAATTGGGGCAAGCTGCATCCGCTGCTGCGCGAGGGGCGGGCGACGCCGGACTCGCCGCTCGGTCTCGGCGCCAACCCGGGGCGGATGATGTATGTCGATGCGGCGCGCAGCCGCTCGCTGTTCCTGCCCTGCTTCTTCCAGATGGACAGTATCGGCTACAACAGCCGCCACGTCGCCGCCGAGGGCAACGAGCTGAGCTGGGGCGAGCTGTTCAATCCGAAGTATCGCGGCAAGGCCGCGCTCTACGGCATCGACTGGCTGGGCATGCTGGATGCGGCGCTGGGCATGAAGGCACTCGGCCTGCTGCCGGAGAGCACGGATCCGACCGGGCTGACCGAGAAGGAGGTCGATACCGTCGTCGCCTTCCTCAAGGAGAAGAAGAAGGAAGGCCATTTCCGCGCGCTCTGGCGGGCCTATGGCGAGCTGGTGAACCTGATGGCCGCGGAGGAGGTGTGGATCGCCGATGCCTGGTGGCCGGTGGTGGTGGAGGTCGCGGGCAAGGGCGTGCCGGTGCGCTATGCCGCGGCGAAGGAGGGCTACCGCGCCTGGTGCGTTGGCCAGGCGATTTCCGCCTCCACCCGCGACCTCGATGCCTGCTATGAATGGCTGAATTTCTGGCTGGAAGGCTACGCCGGGGCGCGGCAGTCGGAGATCGGCTATTTCTCCACCGTCGATACCTATGCGAACTACCTGCCGGCGCAGATGGTCGCCGAGGTCTATGGCGGCGTCGGCCGCGACGGCGGCTCGCTGGAGAACCGCGCCGCCAAGGTCTATGTCTGGAACACCCGCCCAGCCAACCTTGAGTACTATACAGAGAAATGGAACGAATTCCTGGCGGCATAATCCAAGGGTTCCAAGCACTACTTCGGCAGATTTCTGTTGGCCTGAGATCCCGGCTGGTAAGCTGATGGACGTTCCGATTGAGGTGCGGCCCGGTGAGGTGGCGCATGATCGAAGCGGCAGCGGAGTGGGAATCGACCTTTGC